>CBDFGG010000001.1:0-427636 GCA_965247015.1 Flavobacteriales bacterium
AATTTACTTGGAACAGATAGCAATGATGCATTCATTTTCGGATGTCTCCCTGTAGCTCTATTCTTCGTTTATATGATGTTGAAGTCTGATAAAGAAGACAGACGTCCTGTTGCTGCGCTTCTTTCAGTATTCGCATGTATCATCATCTTCTGGGCGGTTTTCCATCAAAATGGTGATGCCTTGACCGTTTGGGCGGAAGAATATACGCATAGAGAAATGCCTGAGGCTATTTCTACTCCTGCTGATAAGGTTGGTATGGCCCAAAAGGTGACTTATGGAGAATGGGTAGATATGCCAGAAGAACAGTTTACTCAATACGTGGATTCATTATCTCAAGTAAAAGCAAGTTTCCCTGAAAAATCTCCCGAGGCGGAACAGATGACAACTCAAATCAAATTGGTTGAATCTTCACACAAATATTTTGAAAACCTGCCTGCTGACCGTCGTCCAGAAAAAGGAAGTTCATTATTGCTTGCATCAACAGAATTATATCAGAGTATCAATCCTTTCTGGGTCATTCTTTTGACTCCAATAGTGGTAGGTATTTTTTCTGCTCTTAACAGAAGAAAAAGAGAACCAAGCACTCCTACTAAAATTGCCATCGGACTTGTGATCACCGCCTTGTCTGCACTGGTAATGGTACTAGCCGTTCGTTCGACTGATATCGCTACTGATAAGGCAAGTACTTTGTGGTTGTTTGCTACTTATGGTGTAATCACTTTTGGTGAATTATGCTTGTCTCCAATGGGATTGTCACTCGTTTCAAAACTTTCACCTCCTCGATTGACTGCACTTATGATGGGCGGTTTCTTCTTATCAACCTCAGTTGGTAATAAACTGGCAGGAATTCTTTCAAGTAATTTCGAGGCAACTGAAGATAAGGGTGGCTTCTTCTTCATGAACTTCGCTTTAGTAATGGCTGCAGCGGTTCTATTGTTTATTCAATTGAAGTGGTTAAATAAAATCATGCGCGAGAAAGGCGTATTTTAATAGATTAAATTTTCTAATAACATGAGTCAAATTCTCGATGCAGAACTAACTGCAGGAAATTCATCAAGTGGAAATGCTGAGTTAGATAAAATTCAGAATTTCCAAGGAAAATATCCTAAGCAATTATGGTATTTATTCTTCTCGGAAATGTGGGAGCGCTTCAGCTTCTATGGAATGAGAGGTATGCTGGTGGTGTTCATGGTGAGCCAGCTTGGAATGAATGAAGGTGTTGCAAACTTGCAATATGGCGCAACTCAGGCATTCGTATATGCCTTCACCTTTATTGGTGGTCTCTTTGCTGATAAAATCCTAGGATTCAGAAAATCGCTTTTTTGGGGCGGTCTATTGATGATCACGGGTAGCCTTATCTTGGCGCTTGATCCAAAGAATTTCTTCTTCCTTGGTCTAAGCTTCAATATCATCGGAACTGGTTTCTTCAAACCCAATATTTCAACGATGGTAGGCACACTTTACAAAGAAAACGACAGTCGTCGCGATGCCGGTTTCTCTTTATTCTATAGTGGGATCAATATCGGTGCTCTCTTAGGAGGATATCTCTGTGTATCTATTGGACAATCGTATTCATGGAATATCGCATTCGGGCTTGCTGCGGTTGTAATGACCATCAGTTTGCTAACTTTCCTGTTCACCCAGAAAACACTAGGCCCAATTGGTCACTCTCCATTTAAAGGAACACCTAATGAATCAGCTAAAAAGTGGTATGATTATGCTGTTTATGCAGGAACTCTAATTGCAATTCCCGTAATCATGACATTGGTGGCTAAAACAGAATACACCAATTGGTTTATGGCTATCGTAGGACCTGCTGCTTTACTGTACATTTTTTATGAAATGACAAAGTACTCAGCAGCAGAAGTAAAAAAACTTTTCGCAGCGCTCATTTTCATTTTATTCTCTGTTCTATTTTGGGCATTCTTTGAACAAAGTGGAGGTTCACTGAGCCTATTTGCAGCAAATAACCTAGACAATAAACTCGTAGGTCTATTAGAAGTGAACCCAAATGGTGTGAATAATGCAGCAAATTCATTGTTCGTAATCATCTTCGCTCCATTGCTTGGACTAGTTTGGATCTGGTTGTCTAAAAGACGTCAAGAACCAAATACAGTGATCAAGTTCGGACTTGGCTTCTTATTCTTAGCAATGGCCTTCTATGTGTTTTTCGCAACAAGATTCTTTGCTAATGCAGCAGGAATGACATCTCTTGACGTGTTCACCGTTGCATATTTGATTATCACTTTCGGTGAGCTTTGTCTTTCTCCTATTGGTCTTTCGATAATGACTAAGCTTGCCCCAAAACCATTGCAAGGTGTAATGATGGGAATGTGGTTCTTGGCAAGTGCATACGGCCAATATGTAGCAGGTTTATTAGGTGCTGGAATGACCTCTCCAAATCCAGAGGCAACAGCAGCTGAGAAGCTCATTTCATATACAGATGGATATCAACAATTAGCCATCTATGCACTTGTAGCGGGTGTGGTATTGATCGCTATTTCTCCTTTGGTCAGAAAATTGATGATGGAAGTAAAATAATAATTCTAATGAAAAAAGTACTTTTTCGAGCAGCTTTCGCTTTGATTGGATTCTCAGTAGTATCCGCTACTGTTATTGCTCAAACCACTTCTGCTCCTGCCCCGGTGGCCAAGAGAACAGAAGATGTAGCAACCACGCAAATCAATTGGATGACCGTTGAGGAAGCAATTGCGGCTGCTGCAAAGAATCCCAAAAAGATCATGGTTGATGTTTATACGAAGTGGTGCGGACCATGTAAAATGATGTCACAAAACACATTTACTGATCCAACCTTCATCGAGTATATGAATGCCAATTATTACTGTGTAAAATTCGATGCTGAATCACCAGAACCGGTTCAATACAAAGGTCAGACTTATTCAAATCCAGATTACGATGCTACTAAGCAAGGTCGCAATGGCGTTCACCAATTTGCGAGATATCTGAATGTGTCTGCCTATCCGACCCTTGTTTTTCTAGACGAAAACGGAACTTATATCGGTCCTGTGGTCGGATACAAAGTGGCAAAAGACTTGGAGATTTTCGTCAAGTTCTTTGCAAACAATGATTACAAGTCAGTTCTCACTCAAGAACAGTGGGTAGCTTACCAACAAAACTTTAAGCCAACCTGGTAAGCTTTTTCAAATAGTATTAAAAAAAAATCCCTCGTCAATGACGAGGGATTTTTTTATGCGTTGATTTGGATATTATCCAAGTAATGCTTCGATTTTTTCAGTTAGGACGTTCTTTGGAACAGCTCCTACGCTCTTATCAACCACTTGACCACCTTTAAGGAAGATGATCGTTGGGATGTTGCGAATACCGAATTTTGCGCTGATATCTGGATTCTCATCCACATTCACTTTACCGATTACCGCTTTACCGTTATAATCGTTTGCCATTTCTTCAACGATTGGCGATACCATGCGGCAAGGACCGCACCACTCCGCCCAAAAGTCAATCATTACAGGCTTATCTGAATTCATTGCAAGTTCTGCAAAGTTTGAATCAGTGATTTCTACTGCCATGGTTTTTTATTATTTGTAAAAAAGTTATTTTAATTGATGCGCCTTATGACAACAATCCTTCCACTTGTAATGTTCGGAATTTCTGACATATAACGGACGGCAAAGGTAAAGAAATTTTTTAGAGTCTACATCGTATTACTTTTGCTCACATGGAAACAGTCGATCTATTAAGGGAAACACCAACAGCGCTAGCAAATCTGGTCAAGAAAATTGATAAAAATCTATTATTGGCAAAGCCAGATTCGAAATGGAGTATTCAAGAACATGTTGGTCACTTGCTTACCATAGAAAGCCTATGGATAGCGCGATTCGATGATTTCGTATTGCAAAAGCCCTTCCTGAGACCTTGGAATGGCACCAATGCCGATACTGATGCGGGACAATTCAATTTGCAAGGTATTTCACAAATTTTGGATGACTTTGCATCAATTCGAAATGCCCACTTGAACTTATTGGAAAAATATCTGCCAAAACAGGACGAAATGACTTGCTTTCATCAGGGCAAAGGAATTGACTTGACTTTGAGAGCGCATCTTGAAATGATGCTTCAACACGATCAAGACCATCTTGAAATAATTCGTAAACGTCTCGTAAAATAATATGGATACTGCAAGTCTGAGTGAGCTGAAGAAGGAACTTCAAACCATCCCGCAGAAGGTTCTAATAGAACATTTATTACGAGTTGCCAAATACAAGAAAGAAAACAAAGAGCTTCTCTCCTACTTGCTTTTTGAATCACATGATGAGCAAGGATTTATTTCTTCTGTGCAGCAATTGATGGATGCGTCGTTCGATGAAATCAATGATAGCAATTCTTATCTTGCCAAGAAGAGTGTAAGAAAGATTCTCAGAACGGTCACGAAATACATAAAATATTCCGGTAAAAAAGAAACCGAAATAGAACTACTCATTCATTTTTGTCGAAGGTTGAAAGAGTACGATCTTGTTCAATACCGAAACATCGTTCTATTGAATATTTATGATCGTCAACTATCAAAAATCGGTAAAAGCATTTTAACCCTTCACGAAGACCTGCAGTACGATTACCAGCAGATGCTGGCAGAATTGTAAAAAATTGCATGATTCTATTACTGCAGAGCCGAGTATATTTGCCTTATGTATCCAACCATTTATCACGCACTACTTGATCTATTTGGAATAGATTGGCCATGGACTAAGTTGCTAAACAGTTTCGGTTTTTTTGTTGCGCTAGCTTTTGTAGCAGCTAGTTACACCCTATCAAAAGAGCTGAGAAGAAAAGAAACGCAAGGTCTAGTAAAAGGGGAAAAGAGAAAATTTGTCACGGGTAAAGGTCCAGATTGGATGGACATCATTACAAATGCTTTTCTAGGTTTCATTCTAGGTTGGAAATTCATTTATCTCTTCTTGAATAGCTCTAGACTCTTTGTTCCTGGGCAATCACCACAAGAGCATATATTTTCTACTGAAGGTAATTTTGGACTAGGAATATTTCTTGCGTTGGCATTTGGAGGTTGGAGATGGTGGTATTACAAAAAGCGTCAATTACCAACGCCAAAAGAAGAAATCGTCGACTTTCATGTTTACGAATACACTGGCACTATAACATTTATAGCGGCTGTTTGCGGGATCGCTGGAGCAAAGCTCTTTCACCTTTTCGAAAATCCTGATGAGTTCATAGCTTTCTTCTCACGTCCAGACTTACAGAGTTTTCTAAGTGGACTTACAGTTTACGGCGGCTTAATCATGGGAGCAGCAGGCGTTCTTTACTTTGCCTGGAAAAAAGGAATTCCATTCCTTCATTTGACTGATGCTGCCACGCCTGGAATGATTCTCGCCTACGGTATTGGTCGCATTGGTTGTCAGGTAAGTGGTGATGGTGACTGGGGTGTTGCTAATGCTGCGCCAAAACCAGGTTGGCTGTCTTGGTTACCCGATTGGACATGGTCTTATGACTATCCTAATAATGTGAATCAAGTGTTAGGTCCCAGTGCAGATACATTTGGTATGAGAATCACCGATCCAAATGTTCCATGCTGGGATGGCTATTGCACCCATTTAGTGCCATCTGTTTGGCCGACTCCGTTGTATGAAACAATAATGGCCACGTTAATTTTCATCTTGCTTTGGTCATTAAGAAAAAGAATAAAGGTTGCAGGTGTGATTACTGGATTATACCTGGTTTTCAACGGACTTGAGCGATTCTTAATAGAGTCGATTCGAGTGAACAATAAATTTGATTTACTAGGAATTCAAGCAACACAAGCGCAAGTGATTGCAGTGTGTTTTATGCTTGCCGGAGGTGCAATGCTCTTTTGGAGATGGAAAGTGTCACAAAAGCTAGCTGCGAAGTAATCAGCTATAGGATTGATAATAGGAAGATTAAAAGATATATCAGATTTTTTTTATAAAATATTTGGAGAACGAGATAAATCATCTATTTTTGCCACCGCTTTCGAAGGAAAGTAAAAGCATTTTGGTCCGGTAGTTCAGTTGGTTAGAATACATGCCTGTCACGCATGGGGTCGCGGGTTCGAGTCCCGTCCGGACCGCCAACAAAAAGAAGCCTTTCATATTGAAAGGCTTTTTTTTATTCCTTGCTGAGGAGCGTTGAGTTTTCCGTAGGTTTACAATCTCCGAAAAATGAAATGATATGAATGATCCGAAGAAAAAACTTGTCATATTCGGAAGTGGATTTTTAGGCGAATTAGCACACTTCTACTTTACAAACGATTCCAATTACGAAGTAGTGGCTTTTACAGCAGATGCCCAGTACATCAAAGAAAGCACATATCTAGGTTTACCATGTATTCCGTTTGAAGAACTCGAACAGCACTACTCCCCTTCTGATGTTCACCTTTTTGTCGCTATTGGGTATAGTAAACTCAATGCCATTCGAATCGCAAAATTCAACGCTGCGAAGGCAAAAGGATATACACTAGCATCCTACGTCTCATCAAAAAGCAGCACATGGCCTCAAAGCATGAACATCGGTGAAAATGTCTTCATCATGGAAAACAATGTATTGATGCCTTTCTGTACGATTGAAGACAACGTTTTAGTGTGGGTAGGAAATATTCTATCCCATCATAGTGTCATCAAAAAACATACAACCATCACCTCACACGCTGCAATAGGCGGAAATGTAATCATTGGTGAGGGGTGCTTTATTGGTCTAAACGCTACCATTCGTGATAGTATTGAAATAGCAGATGGCACCGTGATAGCTGCATCCTCTAACGTCATTAAAAACACAGAGCCTCATTCAGTTTACATGGGCAGTCCAGCGGTATATAAAATGAAGGCTGAAGACGCTAAGATTTAGAATGGCATAATATTTAGAACATCGTTTTAAAATTTTTCAATATGAAAACATTACACATAAAAAGCTTTATTATTTTTTCTTTAGCATTGAGCCTTTTCGCATCTTGTTCAAAGACTTCACCTCTAGGTGAAAAAGTGAAAGAGCCCTTCACAGGAAACAAATATGAAAGTAGCAATCGTTATTTCAGAGCGGTTGGCAAAGGAGATAGTTCTGATGAAAACATAGCAAAAAATAAAGCTGACCTTCAAGCAAAGAAAGAACTCGCTCAACAAGTTGAAACAAGAATGAAAGTGGTAACAGACCAATATCTTGCGGAAACCGAGGTGAATAACTCGAGTGAAATCAATGATAAGTTTCAATCATTGATTCGTGAGGTAACCAACACCCAGATAGCTGATCTAAGAAAAATTGGTGAGGAAAAATACTTAAACACGGAAGGAAAGTACACCGTCTTTATCGCTTACGAGATTCATAAACGAGATATGTATCGATTCATGAAGCGTCAAGCAAAACTAGATGCAAAGCTCAATGAAGCAGAAAGAAAAGCCATTGAGGAAATTCTTGATGAGGAATTAAAGAAAGTTGAAGCACTTGGAGAAGGTGAATAATCAAAAACAAAAAACCTCGGAAATTCCGAGGTTTTTTTATGCTTTAAATAATCTGTCGATTATTGAACTGGCTCAACTTCGATCAACTCAACATCGAAAATCAATGTAGAATATGCTTCGATTGGACCTGTAGCGCGAGCGCCATAAGCCAAGTTTTGTGGAATATAGAAAGTATACTTCGCACCTTTCTTCATCAACTGAAGACCTTCAGTCCAACCAGGAATTACTTGGTTCAAACCGAAACTTGCTGGCTGACCTCTTTCTACAGAGCTGTCAAATACTTTTCCATCGATCGTAGTACCGTGGTAGTGAACAGTCACTTTGTCGTTAGCGTCAGGTTGTGCTCCTGTTCCTTCAGAAACTACTTTGTATTGTAATCCGCTTGCGGTTGTTACAACACCGTCTTTTGATTTGTTAGCAGCTAAGTAATCTTCGCCTGCTTTTTTGTTTGTTTCGCTTTTTGCTTCTGCCATTTTTTTCATTGATTCACGAATAAAAGTTTCAGCAGTTTCTACATCCATTGCAGATGTGCTATCCATGTGTTCACGGATACCTTGCAAGAATTTATCGTAATCAACTTCGTTGAGACCGCTCTCAGCAAGGTTAGTAGCGATAGAAACACCAAGTGCATATGAAAGAGAGTCATTGCTGTTCTCTAGTTTTGCAGCACTTTTTCCTCCGTTTTTGCATGAAGCAAAGGCACTTGCCACTGCAATTGCAGCGATGAAGATTTTTTTCATGGGTTATTTATTTCAAATTTTAATTTCGGGTGCGAACTTAAACCTAAGTTGTCATATTTCAATCAACCTCTTGCAAATACATACTCATTTTCAGTACTTAGCCCCGGCTCGAAAATATATCTTTCTGAATCAAAGCCTTTCAAATCCGCTGGTTTGGTGATTTTGTTATCAATTATATACCTCGCCATCATTCCTCTAGCGAGCTTAGCGTAAGTGGAAACGATAGACACCTTCCCTCCTTTTCGCTCTTTAAACTCGCAAGTAATAACCCTTCTGTCGAGCGCTTCCAATGGTACTGCTTTGAAATACTCATGAGAAGCCAAATTGACGACCACCCCTTTGGGATCAACCTCTTGTTTCAAAGATTCTGCTAATTGATTGCCCCAAAAAGAATACAGATTCTTATGCTTTGCAGACGGACTGAATGGGGTTCCCATCATCAAGCGATAAGGTTGAATCAGATCTAACGGCTTTAAAATACCATACAAGCCACTTAAAATCCGAAGATGATCTTGAGCCCAATCTAGTTGTTTCTTTCCTAGTTCCTCAGCTTTTAAACCACGATAAACATCCCCCTTAAACATCAGCACCGAAGGAATCGAATTGGATTGATCAAACGGCAAGTGCCATTCATTGAAACGATCTTTATTCAATTGACCTAAAGCAGGACTCAAATCCATCAGCTCAGAAACTTCTGCTGAAGAAAGTTTTTTCAATTTTTGGATGAGTGCTTTGGCTTCGTCTTGAAAGAGAGGTTGAGTTGCATTCAATTCAGGATATCTCGAGGTATCATCGAGCAATTTGGCAGGCGAAATGACTGCCATTAATTTTGAAGACATCAATTTTCTATTTTGGGTTCACTTAAATAATCTCCGAACGATTTACGAAAAGCATCAAACATCAGATCTGCCTGCAGTTCGTATCCCTTTTTTGTCAAGTGAATGCGATCCTTAGCTGCGAGGTTGTTATCCCTCCAATCATCAATAGAACCTAAGCCCCCCATTATCGCAAACAAGTCATACACGGCACCATTATGCCTCTCGGCAAGGCTTTGCATTACCTCCTGCACTTTGATAGCATTCTTGTTTGGATACTTTCTATTGTAATAAGTGTCATTATTAGTTATAAAAATGAAACTTACATGTGGGTTAGACTCCTTGATAATTCCTACCAACGAATCATAACGCGCCTCGAAAAGTGCCGCGTTAAAATCTCCTTCAGGAACATTAGCATCGTTCACTCCAATAGCAAACAACACAAGATCTGGTTTGATTGTTTTCATTTGTTCTCCAAACAAGCCACATCTTAGATAGCTGTATGTTCCTGCACCGTTTACACCAATAGGATTATAAATAAATCCAGGCTCATCATTCCCAAAATAAACTCCTTGGAATGCAAAATATCCAGCATCGCCACCAGGTCTTTTGAAATGAAACTTTACAGATCTATAATCCCGATCCAGCTGATATTCTATGTAGCCTTTATCAGTATGATAGTCAATTTTCGTAGCAGTAATCGTTGAGTCGAGAAGCACACCATAGTTTCCACTAGACTGATAGTACAGTCTTATCTTATTGGATGCGTAAAGAGAACTATCGGGATTTTGAACATATAGCTCAACCGAGGCTACTGAATCATTCGTGATAGCGGAAATACCGGAAACTCCCCAATCACATTGGTGTGAGCTTACGCTATTTCTGCATCCAGACCATGAGCCTACCCATTTACACTTTATCGAACTTGGACTATTTGTTCCAGCTAGTTTGTATGGAAAAACCAATCCTCTCTCGCCTCTTAAGCCATAGCTTAATCCAGCAAAGTTTTGCCTCATTCTATCCGTAAGAAAACCGCCTTGAACGTGACTCCCTCCAATATGGACAATGGATATTTTCCCTTCACCTTCAAAAATGAGTTTTTCCATCTTTGAAAAAAGATGATTGAAATTTTCCTCTGGCTTGTAGATGTCTAGATCATTCAAGTCATATTCAATGAATGAAAAATCTCTGCTCGGACTTTGAAAATGAGGAAGTCTTAAAACAGTTTGCTTTGAAAGCGCCCAACCACTAAGCGCAATAGCCATTACGGCTACCGCGCTTGTGATTAGAAACTTATTTTTTCTAGATGCTTTCAAAAAAAATGAAAATTAGAAGTTTGGCTTCAATAGATAGTTAGAATAGAACTTATCAATTTCTTCCACAGCTTCTTCAGCAGTATCAACTACTTTGAACAAGTGCATATCCTCTGGACTTACATTTTTTTCTTGTTCCAAAAGCACTTTTTTAATCCATTCCACTAAGCCATCCCAGAAGCTATGTCCCACAAGGATGATTGGGAATCTTCCAATTTTATCTGTTTGAATCAATGTTAATGCTTCAAACAATTCGTCCATCGTACCGAATCCACCTGGCATTACCACAAATCCTTGGCTGTATTTGATGAACATTACCTTTCTTACGAAGAAGTAATCGAAGTTGATGTCTTTGTCGTGATCGATGTGTGGGTTGCTATGTTGTTCGAATGGAAGTTTGATGTTCAAACCAACGCTTACTCCATTTCCTTCCTTAGCTCCTTTGTTACCAGCTTCCATGATACCTGGACCACCGCCAGTGATGACGCCATATCCACGTTGAGTTAAAAGGAAAGCGATGTCGCGAGCCATTTGATAGTAAGGGTTGTCTGGCTTTGTTCGCGCAGATCCAAAAATCGAAACGCAAGGACCAATGGATCCCATTCTATCGTATCCTTCAACGAATTCACCCATAATTTTGAAGATCGACCATGAGTCGTTACTCTTCACTTCATTCCAAGTTCTCTGCTTGAACTTGTTGACGATTCTACTGTCTTTTTCCATAATGATTAATGTTTAAAGAACCGGATGTTCTTTTATTGTTATTACTTGATTTAATTCTATCCAAAGAGGCCTCCGCCTCGTTTTTTCTTTGATCCGCCGCCTAATCCAAGAACTCCTAAAAGACCTCTCGCAACCTCTCGCATAACGGTATTGCCAACCTGGCGAACCATAGTGTTTTTAGATAATTGCTCCATCACATTCGGCTCCTTCTTTTCTGCAACTTTTGTTCTTGCTTTTGGAGCTTCTACTTCTTCCGCTTCAGTCTGTGCTTTCGCATTCGAAATTTTTGCATTCAAAATTTCATATGCACTTTCTCGATCTACCTCTTCATTGTACTTTGGAGCCAAGAAAGAATATTGGATGACTCTATCAATTTCTTCTTGGTTCAAAACTCCCATTCTACTTTTCGGTGCTCTCAAATGCACAGCAGCCAGTGGTGTGGGTATTCCCTTTTCATTAAGACCAGTGATAAGAGCCTGACCAATACCGATGCTCGTAAGCAGTTCATCGGTTTTATAATAATCTGAAATAGGATAATTCTCAGCCGTTTTCTTAATCGCCTTTCTATCTTTTTCAGTAAATGCTCTTAATGCATGTTGCACTTTTAAACCAAGCTGAGACAGCACTGCCTCGGGCACATCGTATGGATTTTGCGTACAGAAATAAATTCCCACCCCCTTTGAACGAATGAGTTTAATGATCGATTCGATTTGATCTAGAAGTGCATCACTCGCTTCATTGAATATTAAATGTGCTTCATCGATGAATACGCAAAGCTTTGGTTTTTCCAAATCCCCTGCCTCTAGAAACGACGCATAAATCTCAGCGAGCATTTGAAGCATGAAGGTTGAAAATAATTTCGGCTTATCCTGAATATCCGTTAACCTTACAATTGAAATAACACCTTTGCCGAATTGATCAATCCGAGTCAGGTCGCTTACTTCAAATGATTTTTCTCCAAAAAACAAATCAGCGCCTTGAGATTCAAGTTCGATTATTTTTCTTAGAATAATAGAAGTGGATGACTCTGATATTTTTCCATAATCTTTTTCAATCGCTTCCTTGCCTTCTTCAGTAGAATATTGTAAAAGCTTTTTGAAGTCCTTTAAATCTAGTAAAGGCAAATTATTATCATCTGCAAACTTGAATAACACCGCAACAATGCCACTTTGTGTGTCATTGATATCCAGAATTTTTGAAAAAAGCACTGGTCCGAATTCACTGACAGTTGCTCGAAGTCTTACCCCTTTTTCTTTTGATAATGAAAGTAACTCCACTGAACAACCCTCTGCATGAAATGGAATTCCAATAGCGGAATGTCTCTCTTCAATTTTAGGATTGATCGCACCAGGCATTGCAATTCCGCTGAGATCGCCCTTTAGGTCCATCATCACCACCGGAATTCCTTTGCTCGCCATATTCTCAGCAATCACTTGCAACGTAACAGTCTTACCGGTACCAGTTGCTCCTGCAATCAATCCATGTCGGTTAAGGGTCTTAAGAGGAATATTTACCTTGGCATCAGAACATACTTCTCCGTCAAGGAGTGCTGCTCCCAGGCTTAAATAATCACCTTTGAAGGCATAGCCTTCACTTATGTGCTTAACAAATTCTTCTTTAGATGCCATAAATTCAGTGTTTATTGAGCTTTTCTTCCAAGAATGATTTTTTCCAAGAAGAATGTCGCGAACGGCACAAGCGATGCAAAGAATGCAAGGAACGACTTCGCGAACGTTATTTTTTTACTAGAAAACGCTTCAAAAATTTCGTAGATAAACCAAACAAATAAAACCCCATGGATTCCACCTGCGATGGAGACCGCCTTGGGCATGTCTGCCATGTATTTCAATGGCATTGCCACGAATAATAATAAGAGGTAAGATATACCTTCAATGTGTCCTGATAAAAATAATCTTTTCAGAGATGCTTCCTTCGTCATGCAATCAATATTGGGCTTCGAATATAATACTTCGAAAAAACCAATCTTAACAGCTTGCACGAAGTTTCTAACAAATTAGCGTTTTCTACGCTTGGGTTTTCCTTTCTTGTCGACCTTTTTCTTCACGTCAAATCTCTGTTTCTTCTCGTGGAAAGCTCCCTTATAATCAGGGTTCTCCAACTTTTTTTGACGATCGATTTCTCGCATTTGGTCCTGGAATTCGTCAAATGGAGTTTCATGAATTTTAATAACCTCAGGCATTGGAATTCGCTCAATGGTTTGTTTGATCAATTTTTGAATTTTTCCAATGTGATATTCCTCAGAAAAATCCATGAAACTTATTGCCGTGCCCGTCTTGAAAGCGCGTCCCGTTCTGCCGATTCGGTGAACATAATCTTCATAATGGGTCGGAATATTAAAATTGATCACGTGCGATACTTCCACCACATCAATTCCTCTTGAGCTGACATCTGTGCTAACAAGCACTCGTACATCACCTCCTTTGAAATCATCTATAGCATTAATTCGAGCGTTCTGTCCCTTATTGCTGTGAAGCATACGGATTTCACCTAGCCCCTGTCCTTCTAAGAATTTTGCAATTCCTGTAGCGTGTTCTTTTGATCTCACAAAGACCATTACGCGATTAAACTGCTCATCATTTTTCAAAAAATGAAGCAATAAATCGAGTTTCGCTCTAAAGTTTGGAACCTCATATAAATATTGACTAATACTCTCAGCCGGAGTGGATTGCGGAGAAACCTCGATTCTTTGAGGAAATAGTAAAAAGTTATCCGCAATGCGCTCCACTTTTTCCGGAAAAGTGGCTGAAAAAAGCAATTGTTGCTTCTTTTGAGGGATTTTTTCCTGAATTTCACGCAATTGTGGCCAAAACCCCATGTCCATCATTCGGTCACATTCATCGATCACCACATGCTTGAATTTTTTAGGAGCAATTTCTCTTTTCGCATAAATCTCTAAGAATCGACCTGGTGTTGCTATAATAACATCTACACCAGCATTTAAGGCCTCTATTTGTGTTTTAGGACCGATTCCACCATAGAGCGCAATGCGCTTTATGTCGGTGTATTTAGAGAGCTCCTCAAAGGTTTTGTCTACCTGAAGCACCAATTCCTTGGTGGGGACCAATATCAAACATCGAGGTTCTGGACCTTGATGAAACTTAAGAATTTGCAGTAATGGCAGGATATACGCAGCGGTCTTACCTGTACCAGTTTGGGCTATTCCAACCAAATCTTGACCGGCCAAAATGCGCGGTATGGCCTTCTCTTGAATCTCCGTAGGATGCTGATACCCTGCTTCTTCGATTGCATTAAGGAATTGTCTTGTAAGTTTGAGATCTTCGAAAGTCATGGTGCAAAGATACGGTCATTAAATTTTACGTATTTTCGTAGCTTGCTTAACCGTAAATATGTCCTCCTCACCAATAGATGTAAATAACTTCGACGACATCCGTCCTTACAACGATGTCGAGCTGAAAGAAGCCATCGAAAGGCTTCTTCAGGAACCCATGTTCTATAAGATGATGAAATGGGTATATCCTTCTTTAGGTAAAATGGTCATTCAGGAAATGATGCGAGAAATTGAAACCGTGAAGGATTTCCAAGAACAAGTTAGTGCTCCTGCTTTTAAAGTGGTTACTCAATTGACCACGAACGGACTGAGTTATTCGAATTTTGAAGAATTAGAACTTAAGAAACCATATCTTTTTTTATCCAACCACCGAGACATAATATTAGATAGCGCGCTCCTCAACGTGAGTCTAATGGAGAATGGATTCGATACCACAGAGATTGCAATTGGAGATAATTTATTGCAAACATCCGCGGTCAGAGATATAGTGCGGGCTAACAAGAATTTTATTGTTAATCGCAATGTTAATGCAAGAGAAATTTTCTTCTATTCATTACGCCTTTCAAATTACATACGCAATACCATCAAGAATTCTCGCACATCTATTTGGATTGCGCAGCGCGAAGGCAGAAGCAAGGATGGAGATGACCGCACCGCGAGCGGCCTTCTAAAAATGTTTACAATGAGCAGCGAATCCTCTATGGAAGACGCACTTCTCGAATTAAACATCAAACCAATGTGTGTGAGCTACGAGTATGATCCATGCGATATTCTAAAAGCAAATGAGCTCGTTCAGAAAAAGCTCTTTGGAAAATATGAGAAAAAGCCTGGGGAAGATTTCAAAAGCATGATGAGAGGCCTTACTGGTCACAAAGGAAGAATCAATATTGCCGTTGGTCGCGATATGAACGATGCTATTGAGGAAATGAGAGCGATACCTCATAAAAACGATAAAGTGCTACATCTTGCAAATGCTGTAGATGCAGAAATGCACCGCATTTATAAACTTTGGCCAACGAACTACATCGCATATGACTTGCTTCATGGCACGAAAGAATATAAAGACCACTATAGCAATATTCAACGTATCACATTCTCTAATTATATCAGAGGAAATGTGATTCGACTTGGTCTTGTGCGCAGACAGCTTGGACTTCCGAAGGAAGGATATGGAAAGGCAGTGAAAGAAATTCTTTTAGAAATGTATGCCAATCCAGTATCCAACAAAAAGACACAGTTGGAAAACTCCAGCAAGTTGAACCTTTCTAATACGCCCGTCTAGTATGTATAGGTTCTTAATAGTGCTCGCTTTTCTAGTATTTCCCCAATTCATTCAAGCACAATGTGCAGCTTGTTTTGAAGAAAATGATGTCATTTTTAACGGTGACTTCACTGATGGAAACACAGGGTTCACAACAGAGCTGACACCTGGCAGCGGATTCTTCTGTCCGTTATGTCCTGAAGGAACGTATGCGCTTGGCACCTTTGCATTTTTTTTCCACAGCGATTTTATAGGACAAGACCACACCACTGGAAACGGTGATTTTTTTATTGCAAATGCAGCTGCTCAAGAAGGTATAAACGTGTGGTGTCAAACTGTTAACGTCACACCTCAAACTGATTATACTTTTTCATTTTGGGTAAGAGACGTTACTAATAATTCAGACCAACACCCTCTTGCTATATTACAAGCCAACTTTAACGGAACCCTTGTGGGATCGAGCATTCAAGCATATGGAGGTTGGCAAGAAAATACCTTTGTATGGAATAGCGGTACAGAGACTATTGTGGACATCTGTATCCAAAATTTCCAGAGCAATCCTGGGGGTAATGATTTTGGACTTGATGATATCAGTATGACGGCTTGTGAGCCAATCACATTGCTTCATTCAGCGAATGCTGGCGCAGATATAATTGTTTGCAGTGGTGAAAGTGTTCAAATCGGAAGCACTAATCATCAAGGGTATAATTATGTTTGGAATAATGGTCAAAACCTATCAAGTATTTCTTCCTCCTCACCTACTTTTTCATACATAAATAACTCAACCCAAGACGTAATCTTCGAATATGAAGTGACAACAGATTCTGCAGGGGTTGGATGCATCACCACTGATCTTGTTCAAGTGACTGTTCGTCCAGCCTTTTCGTTTTCACTAGGAAATGATCTTCAGATTTGCCCTGGTGAAACCTATATACTCGACGCAGGAGATGTGTGGGATGAAATCGTATGGAGTGATAATTCTACAAATTCTACTTTTTCCTCAACAACAGCACAAATTGTTGAAGCCACAGTGACTTTAAATGGTTGTGAGCTGTCTGACGCTATCACTATTTCCGAAGTATCCCTTCCAATTATTGATTTGGGACCTGACCAATCTGTTTGCGAGACAAATGTGCCATTGATCTTAGATGCTGGTGTGATTGGAGATTGGTCTACAGGTGTAACTGCCTCATCAATTCAAGTTTCTCAAAGTGGTACATTCATAGTGAATTATGAGTTTCAAAACTGCAGCGTTTCAGATCAGATTAGCATTACAGTGGATACTCAACCTGAGGTGCAGATTCCTGACAATCTTGTACTATGCGAAGGTTCTACAGTAACCCTTACAAGCAATCTAGCCGGTACGTGGTCGAACGGCACAGTTGGAACGACCGCCATAGTAAGCGCCCCGGGCATCTATAGTATTCAAGTGGTAAACGGAGAATGCTCGGATATTGATGGATGCACTGTAAGCTTGATGCTGCCTCCATCCGTTGATCTAGGTCCTGACATTACCATTTGTGACGATCAATTTGCTTCTTTGGACGCTACTTTCTCAGAGGTGACCACTAACTATACTTGGAATAATGAAGCTACGGCGCCGATGATTTTAGTGAATGAGCCCGGCATTTATGAAGTAACATTAGAAAACGAATGTGGAACTGCTTCAGATCAAATAGTGCTCGAAACGACCATTTGTGGCTGGAATATTTTCGTACCCAGTGCATTTACTCCTAATGGTGACGAGATAAATGATGGCTGGAGCGTGAAAGGCTATAACGTTTCCAATTTAAAAGTTACTGTTTATAATCGATTTGGCGATAGGATTTGGGAAACCGAAGCCTTTGAAGATGAATGGCGTCCAGACCCCTTACTTGTTGGCGATGATGCCTATAATTATAGAATCGAAGGAATTACCTATTTGGGTGAAAACATTGTTCAGCACGGATATGTGAGATTGCTCAAGTAGTTATTTACATTTGCCCCACCAATTTAATATTTAGAAGATGAGCTGGTTTAAAAGAATAAAGACAGGTATTACAACAAAGAGCATTGAGAAGAAGGAAATCCCAGAAGGATTGTGGTACCAGTGTCCTGAATGTAAAAACGTTATGACAGCTGAACAGCATGCTGAAAATAATTGGGTTTGCGATAAGTGTGAGCATCATGAAAAGATTGGATCTAGAGAGTATTTCTATATCCTTTTTGACGAACAAGAATATGAGGAGATTGCTGAAAATTTGATCAGTGGCGACCCTCTCGAATTCACCGATACTAAGAATTACAAGGACCGTATTAAATCAACCATTGCCAAGACAGGCTTGAAAGACGCTATTCGTGTTGCAATGGGAGAAATCAACGGCGAAAAAGCAGTGATAGCATGTATGGACTTTGGCTTCATAGGAGGGTCAATGGGATCTGTAGTTGGAGAAAAGTTTGCCATTGGTGTAGATGCTGCAATCAAGAATGAGTGCGCATTTATTTGCATCAGCAAGAGCGGCGGAGCGCGTATGATGGAAGCAGGATATTCGCTAATGCAGATGGCTAAGACTTCAGCAAAGCTTACATTACTTGCAGACAAGGGCTTGCCTTATGTCTCTATTTTGACCAACCCAACTACCGGTGGTGTTACCGCTTCTTATGCGATGCTTGGAGACATCAATATCGCTGAACCAAAGGCTCTGATTGGTTTTGCTGGACCTCGCGTTGTAAAAGAAACAATCGGTAAAGATTTACCTGAAGGTTTCCAAAGCGCTGAGTTTGTACTAGAACATGGATTCTTAGACTACATCGTAGGTCGTAAAGAATTAAAAGATAAGCTCGCTCTTTCTCTAAAAATGTTTTCTCCAAAATCATAAATATGAAGATTTTGATGGTGTGTCTTGGCAATATATGTCGCTCTCCTATTGCTGAAGGCGTTCTGAGACACATCTCAAAAGAAAGAGGCATTCAACTAGAAATCGATTCCGCTGGAACCAGCGGTTACCATACTGGAGAGCAACCTGACGAGCGTGCGATGAAGTGTTTAAAGGCACATGGCATTGACATCAGTGATCAGCGTTGTAGACAAATCAAATCCTCGGACTTCGAATACTTCGATAAAATTTTCGCAATGGATCGAAGCAATTTGAAAGATTTAATAAGCATGTGTCCAGAAGAAAAATGGAAATCGAAAATTTCTCTTTTTCTACATTTCGAAGACGATGTACATCGACAAATCGTTCCTGATCCCTACTATGGTGGAGAGCATGACTTCGAACGAGTTTACGAATTAGCGATTAAAGGTTCAGAACATTTTTTGAATTTGCAATAGACTTTAAACCTATTAGGATTAAATCAGTCTTCTTTCAAAATAAACACCATGACTAAAATGAAATCACTAAGCTTTGCAGCTATTTTGCTTGCATTCATATTTGTTGGATGTAAAAAAGACGAAGAAGAAATCACTCTATTTGACGATACCCTTTATGGTCAAGAGAGCACCTCTGCCTATGCAGAAAAAAGTATTTCTGATGATGAAGATGCACTCACTCTTCGCTCTGGAAGTGGCGATTGCAATGGACTATACGTAAACTCGTGCGCAGTAATCACAGAAGATAATTCAACATTTCCAAAAACAATTACCATCGATTACGGCACCGGCTGTACAGATTGGCAAGGCCGCACAAAAACTGGAAAAATTTTCATACATCTTACGGATTCATTGATTCATGAAGATGCTGTCAGAACTGTCACATTTGAGAATTTTACTGTAAATGGAATTTCCATTTCAGGAACAAGAATCACCACAAACATTGGATTGAACGCGAACAATCAAATGGTCTTTAATCGCATCATCGACACAGATATTTCCAATGGTAATGGAACATTTCAAAGAAATTTCTCAGAACAAATAACTTGGATCAGTGGATTCAATAATGATATCTGTGGTGATAATGTTCTTTCAATTACCGGTGAAGGATCTATTACTAGACCCAGTGGAGTGTTGATTCCAAGAGAAATAATTTCTCCTCTAGTTTATGACCAAAGCTGTGGTTATATCATTTCAGGGGTGATTGAAATATATTCTCTACAAGGAGTCTGGAGCGTCAATTATGGCTCCGGAAGTTGTGATAACAATATCACCATAACACGACCGAATGGAACAGTAGTTCAAGCGACATTATAATTAAAAGGGCTTCGGCCCTTTTTTTATTGCAACTGTTTTTCCTTAAATTGCATCTCATACTAAAGCCCAGCCATGAGAATACTTTGTGCTTCCCTTATATTGTCCCTGATCTTATTTTCTAACATCCTCAGAGCACAATCAAATTACTTTTTAAATGGAAATGCTCAAGCGATTGGGAATGATTGCTATCAACTTACCCCAGCCTTTCCAACTCAAAATGGCACCGTATGGTATGCAGATCAATTAGATCTGAACCAGCCCTTCTCACTACAATTCACAATGAATTTCGGCTTTCTCGATTTCGATGGCGCCGATGGAATTTGCTTCGTTCTTCAAACAGTTGGCACAAACGCTATTGGAACAAGTGGTGGTGGAATGGGATATCAAAACTTTGGAACATCTCTAGGAATAGAATTCGATACATATCAAAATGGTGATTTCGGAGATCCATTCGAAGATCATATTGCGATAGAATCAAACGGTGATATAAACCATAATTCATTTGGTAACATTGCGGGACCGGTACAAATTGATCCTTTTGACCCCAATGTTGAGGATGGCGAAGATCATATTGTTCAAATAACATGGGATCCAACCACACAGCTCATTCAAGTTTATTTTGACTGCGTATTTCGACTTCAAGGAAATGTTGATATTATCAACTCCATATTCAATGGAAATAGCCTTGTATATTGGGGATTCACAGCAGCAACAGGAGGCTCAGTCAATATTCAAACAGTGTGTCTCGAGGAAAATATTCTCAATATTGGAAATCAAGTAGAAGTGTGTACAGGTGGGTCCATTGAACTTAGTGTCGGCAACAGTTTGGATGGCACCTACAATTGGTCTCCAATTGATTTTCTCGATGATCCAACCTCTGCTACTCCCATTGCCTCTCCTCCATCCAATATCACATACACTGTGACGTACACAGATTTGTGCGGCGCTAATCAAATTTCAGAAATCGAAGTACTCGTTGAAGATCTTGAATTATCCATTTCAACTCCAAGCGAATTGACTTGTGATAACGAACAGGAGACGATTGTAGGATCTATTAATTTCGACTTCGATGTGAACTACACGTGGAGTTTTAACGGACAATCCTCGGGTGGACTAAACACCAACAATCTTATTGTGAATGCTCCTGGATCCTACACTGTAGAGGTCAACTATCAAAATCAATGTTTTGATGAAATTGAATTTGAAGTAACGGGAGACTTTACAACGTATCCAGCAAATGCGGGCTCGAATCAAAACATTACTTGTTCGCAAGATGAAGTTGTTTTATCAGCATCACAAGTCAATGCGAATGCGCTGTATGGATGGGCTCTTGGAGCAACCTTGGTTTCAAATATAAGCACCTATACGGCAACTAATCCTGGAACATACACCCTGGCAGTTCTTAATCCGGATAATGGATGTGTGACAACGGATCAAGTGGTTGTTGGACTCGATATCACACCTCCATCAATTTTCATTCCTCAACAGGATACATTAAATTGTCAATTGAGAAGTTTCCCAATCGCTGATGTAGAGATTACGGATGCCGATAACTATTCGATCGATTGGGACAATTTTACAGGCTACCCTATGACCGACACTACCCTTGTCTACCCTATTATTTCAGGACCGGGTTACTATGAAATAACTGTTACATCAGAAGACAACGGTTGTGAAGCTACTGCCGGAGTCAATATTATAGCTGATGAATATTTCTTTATCAACCTTGAGTTCATGCGCTTTCCAAACATTGTGACTGCCAATGGAGATGGTTTGAATAAAGATTGGAAGCCATTTCTATCCTACAATACGAATTTGAATATTCTTGATTTATTCAGCACTTATGAAATGACTGTTTACAATAGATGGGGTCAAGAGTTATATACCACCACAAAACCTACTGCATACCGCCCTGCTGAAGAAGTTCCTGGAGTGTATTACTACATTTTCAATTATGATATCACTTGTGGCATTCGTAAATCCGGCACCATTGAAGGTACGATTCAAATCGTAGAGTAACTACCAAAGAATTGGGCTGATCCCTTTTTCCTTTAATATTTTATTTGTTTCGGAAAAATGGCCACAGCCTTCAAATCCACGGTAGACAGACAGTGGAGATGGATGTGATGTTTCGAGCGCTACATGCTTATCGAAATTGATAAGCTTCTTTTTTACAATCGCTTTATTACCCCAAAGCAAAAAGATAATATTCTCTTTTGTATCACTAATTGCTGATATAACAGCATCAGTGAAAAACTCCCATCCGATATTTTTATGACTATCTGCTTTTCCTTCTTCTACAGAAAGAACGGTATTTAGAAGAAGAACTCCTTGATTCGCCCAGCGTTCCAGATTTCCAGAATTGGGAATCGGAACATTCAAGTCTCGTTTTAATTCTTTGAAGATATTCTGCAGTGAAGGTGGGTATTGAATGCGGTCATTGACGCTAAATGCCAAGCCGTGCGCTTGTCCTTTTCCGTGATATGGGTCCTGTCCAAGGATGACCACTTTTAAGTCGCTTAAAGGACATTTTTCGAAGGCAGCATATATTTCATAAAGTGGTGGAAAACATGTGACCTCTTGGTAGCGCTTTTCAATGAATTCATTGAGTTGAATAAAATACTCTTGATTGCATTGATTCTCTAGTAATCCAAACCAATCTTTATTTTGAATGAAATTCATAAGGCAAAAATAAAAAGGCCTCCATAAAGGAGGCCTTTCCGTATCGTTAGTTACAAATTATTTTGCAACAGTAAATTTCTGAGTCAAGTGCTGACCTTCATTTCCAATGAATACAATGAAGTACATACCAGATTCAAGACCACTCGCATTGTATTGAAGAGCCGCATTATTCAACGTAAACTGATCTGCGAGTTTTCCAGTAGCATCGAAGATTCTTACTTCTTTGATCGCATCATATTTCACTGATTCGATTTGCAAGAAAGATGTTGCGATTGCTGGATAAATTTTTACATCTTCAAAAGCCAATTCATTTACATCTACCAACGTACTTGGTTGACAAGGTGTGTTGCTCGCAGTATTTCTGAAAGATCCACCCAATGAAGTGATACCTGTTCCTGCAGCATCCAACCAATCTACTAAATCTTCATTTGATGGATTCGGATTACCGGTCCAGTGACGATCCATTTTTCCATAATAGTCAGGAGAATTTGGAGAGTTGCAGAAAGAACCACCACCTGTAAGCGTACCTACGATCTTTTTATCCTTGTTGAAAATAGGAGAGCCAGATGAACCACCTTCGGTAACACCGTGGTTGGTTTGTGTCTCCACCCAAGTCACTCTCCAATGGTGATTAGAAGCACCCCATGTGCCTGTCACAACGTTTCCTCCAGTTGAGAATTTCTTTGCATCACCAGCTGGGTGATGGATACACCATACTCTGTGTCCATTGGCATCGGCAACAGGAGCTGTAGTGGATGTTTCCCAACCAGCATAGTAAGGATTATAGTTATTTGGAATGGGGTCTTCCATTTCAACAAGAGCGAAATCAGAACCAGATGCTCCACCATTATCGTTACTATCTGCTCTTAGAATCAAACCAACTTTTTGTTGCGACATAGGAGCACTTCCAGAGCCACAGTTGGCACGTTGAAAGTTAAAACGAACAGTAGAAGAAGCCAAATCAGATGCATCGCTATCAATGGTGCAGTGCATCGCTGTTAAAATGTAATTCTTGCAGTCGTATGAAGTGTTATTTACGAGGCTACCAGTGCAAAATCCAACCCCATTTCCAGCAACTAAAGAAAGACGCACTACAGCTTGTCTTTGATCGGCCCATGGTGTTCCTTCTGGACAATTTACATCAATTTCACAAGCTTCACTCGTACCAACACCACCGCGGTCTTCACGAGGGTCTTCCATAAAACGATAGAAGTGAACGAATTTCTTTACTTCCAAACGAGGTGTACCCACCACGTTTCCTGGTTGAACGTATTCGAAGATAGCCTCATCTCCGATCATATCAGGAGAACGATAAGCACCGGATGGATGATTTTCTGTAAAATCAAAAGGACCTTCGAACCAGCTGCGATCAGCAGCATACATATAGAACTGAGCGCCTTGTGGTAAGTAGAAATTATTGAAAATAATTCCAACACCCTTTGCTCCTGCAGTTTTAAAACGGAATTGGCAAATTTGATTACCGTTCAAATCAGTGGTCCAACGGCCTTCTTGAGCAATATCCAGTGATGTATTTACGAATTCACCATACATCGACATTTTGCCGAGTTTATCATCTTCCTCCGCACGAGCAACTAATTCTGCGTTGTCGAAGGTTTGTAGTTCATAGGTGGAAAGACTGTTTAATTCATTTTCATGCATGCTATACCCGGGAGGAGTTGATTGCGCGAAAGAAGAAAAGCTAGTAATAATGAGAAATGCTGCGAGTAGCGTTCTTTTCATTTGATGTGATTATTTGTATACAGGTTTACGGCCGCGAAATATAGCGGTTACCATTTATTTGATATAATTTATTTTTCCCTTGACATGGATTGCTTCCAATAGTTTATTCAATTAATTGCCATTTTACCCTATTCCTGTTGAAAAAATGGGAAGTCTGCATGACTAAAGCTAAATTTGCAATGTGAATAAGATATCGACAGACATTCAAAAGGCTGTAGCTTTCCTAACTGAAGGAAGGCTTGTTGGTATCCCAACTGAGACAGTTTATGGACTTGCAGCGAACGCACTAGACCCGATGGCAGTGGCTCGAATTTTTGAGGCAAAGCGTCGTCCGACCTTTGATCCGCTGATCGTGCATGTGCCTAATTTAAAAGCTGTTTCGCTCTATGTAAAGGAGATTCCATCTGAATTGGAGGCCATTGCTAAAGCGTTTTGGCCAGGGCCTGTCACTCTGCTTTTTGAAAAGAAAGACATTATCCCCGATCTCGTCACATCAGGATTGGAAACGGTTGCTATCCGAGTACCCAACCATCCTATGACTCTGGATCTGCTTGCTGCACTTGACTTTCCATTGGCTGCGCCTAGTGCCAATCCATTTGGCTACATATCTCCCACCACCGCACAGCATGTCGTGGATCAGCTAGAAAATGAGGTTTCCTTGGTGCTGGATGGTGGACCATGTTCAATTGGTGTTGAATCAACCATTCTACACTGGACCGATGGAAAAATAAAGGTACTCCGTTGGGGCGGTCTTTCCGTAGATGACCTCGCTTCATTCAATATCCCAATCGAAGTAAATACACACAGCACCAGCAATCCAGCTGCCCCAGGAATGCTCACTTCGCACTATTCTCCAAGGAAAAAAATGAAGTTAGTGTCATCGATTTCTCAAACAAATGAAATTGAGAATCCAAGAGTCGGTTTTTTAACTTGGATTTCTAAAAGCGAAAATCCAAAGCACCTGACCTTGTCAGAAACGGGTAACAATGCAGAGGCAAGTAAGAATCTATTTTCCCATCTAAGAAAATTAGATGCCATGGACATCGACCTCATCATTGCTGAAAAGGTTCCGGATGTTGGACTAGGCAAGGCCATCAACGACCGACTTACTCGAGCTGCGGCGGAATAACTTAAGCGCCTCTTTTAAAAGGACGAATGATCAGTCTCAAATCGCGTGCATGTCGGAAGTAATTCTGAGCCCAATTGACCATCACCACTATTTTATTCCTAAAGCCAACTAGTTGGTATATGTGAACGAAAAGCCACGCCATCCAAGCGAACCATCCGAACATCTTAAACCTAGGCAATTCTGTGACTGCTTTATTTCTACCTATTGTGGCCATGGACCCTAAGTCTTTATAAACAAAGGGCATCGGTGCCTGATTCGATAATTTTCGCTTGAGATTTTTTGCCACGTTCACTCCTTGTTGCATAGCAGGTTGTGCGACCATTGGATGACCTGTGGGAGCATTTTCAGTAATCATTAATGCCACATCTCCTATGGCATATACATCTTGCAGTCCTTGAATTTCATTAAATTCATTGACTAAAATTCTTCCGCCTTTAATGTGTGACGCATCTATTCCACCGGGTACTACTCCCTTCACTCCTGCCGCCCAGATCAACATTGAACCAAATAAAGTCTTGCCATTGTGACAAGTGACAGTGGTTCCATCATAATCACTCACTCGCGTATCTAACCAAATATCTACCCCCATATCATTGAGAGCATCATATGCTCTATGTCCACTTTGAGGCGACATTCCCATTAGCAAACGCTCGTTTGCTTCCACCAAGTGAACATCCATTCCTCGAATATCGAGGTCAGGATAATCCTTGGGAAGGATGTCTTTTCGAAGTTCGGCAATAGCTCCTGCTAGCTCCACTCCTGTTGGGCCGCCTCCCACAATTACCACACTCATCAAGGCTTCTCTCTCTTTGATATCCTTGCTTAGAATAGCCTTCTCAAAATTTTGAAGCAACAAACTTCTTATGTCCAGTGCTTCGGATACAGACTTCATTGGCATCGATTTTTCTTCGACATTTTTCAATCCGAAGAAATTAGAAGTCGCTCCTGTTGCAAGCACCAAATAATCATAGTGCACTTCGCCAATCGAAGAGCACACCGTCTTTTTCGTTGCATCAATAGAAATGACCTCGGCCATTCTAAAGAAAAAATTCGGATAGTTGGCAAATATTTTCCTGAAAGGATAAGCGATACTGCCTGGCTCAAGTCCTGCAGTGGCTACTTGATAAAATAAGGGCTGAAATGCGTGGTAATTGTGTTTATCAATAAGAACCACTTGAAAATCACTATTGCGAAGTGACTTTGCGAGGCTCAACCCTCCGAAGCCTCCACCAATGATAACGATTCGTTTTTTGCTGGTTGGAGGAATGTTCATGACGTTTTATTTTTTGTTGATGTACGTTCTAAAATATCCGCACTCATTTAATACTTTCTGATAGTATTTCGTTTGCGAATAGTTTGCTAATGATTGAAAATGTTTACCTACAATAAAGTCGGTATTCTCAGGTCTATTTTCTTTTGAAATAAAGTCTACATATTCACACTTACTCAAGAGATAATGTGCTTCTGCCTTTTGCTCGTCAGTTTGAGCATATATAAGTGCTTTCTCGTAATATGTACGAGCTTCTTCCACGTTATTCCAAGCCTCATTGAAATTCATGTAATATGAATTGTAATACCACTCATCATCCTCCCTAGGCCAATAGAAATAGTACTTTGGAGCATCCAGTTCGGAATACAAGCGTGCATTACCATGGTATGATAAATTGTAAAATGCGTTGCCTAATTCTATTGCATGCGTAAACGTTGGCGCTTTCGATAATTCATTTTTCCTCATCTTCATGCCCTCGATAAAAGCGAGTTTTGTAAAGAATGGGCCTTTGAATTCTGCATGATCACATTCGTGGCAATCGCGAATGCGGCTGCTAAATGGATTGCCTGATATTGTAAGCGTATCCGCTCCTGATTTTTTCAAAAATGAGATGGCATTTTCAATATCATTATTGAAAGTATATCGCACAGATAAAATGTGATAAACATCGTTTAAGGAGTAAGACGCAAGATCCTTTACTAATAATGATAGCGGCTCTGTCTGTGTGTTTTCAAGAAACAAACGAAGTGCGTGTAAGTCCTCCAATTTTTGCATTTCATGAGTCGTTGGTCTGACCGCCAACCTCCTCACATCTTTTGATGCTCTGAAATACAAGTTGAGTTTTGAAATCAGTGTTTCTTGAATTCCGTAATACGAGACTCCATTTTGCCAATCACTTTGCAACTCCATCACCCACATCATTTCCTTTCTATTCTCTTCACTGAAATGATCCAAATCTTCCAATTCTAGAAGCACTTCAAATATTCGAAGATTCGTGGTGTAAAGGTTGTTTTGATTCGTGTTAGTTGCTTTCGCATTTTTCAAAAACTCCCAGCTAGTGTTATAGCTTCCTTTCAGATAGAGCATATAGCTGATCGCTGCATAAGCTTGTGACCGAGCAGCTGCGTTAGGATGATCAATGATTTTTTTGTAGACCCTAATATCTTTATCAATATCTGCTTGAGGATTATTTTCGTCATAAAGTCCTCTAATTTCAAGTTCTTTCGAAGAAATCATCCGTCCAATAAGTACTTCAATCGTAGCGTGTTTTGGATCGATTTGTAGTATTTCTTCGATAGCGCGATGCGGATCATATTTTTTCCCAATCATCATCCAAACTTGAATGCGTGCTTCATTGGTCGGACACAAGTCCAAACATTTAAGAATATCCGAGTCATCCATGAAATGAAAGCTATAATCACTTGACTGGACATAATTCTCATTTTGAGCCATCATTTCTGCATAGATCGCATTTGACTGAGGGTAATTCTTGAGTTTATGATGACAAGCTGCTTCGTAGCCTCTGATCCTCCAATACATCAATTCATTCACTTTTCTAAGTCGATCATTGTGTTCTTTGGCAAACACAATTCCTGCCGCAGGGTGATTTGAAAAATAATGTGTTCGGACCAGTTGAAATAGGATTCGTTGCTTGAGAAAATCTTCTGTGGCCGTATTAAACTCACTGATCCAAACATCTTTCATGGCCAGTGCCGCAGAATCCTTATTAAATGTTTGATCACTGTAATACCAGCCATACCAATCATCATAGGCAAACTTTTCAGAACGCTTGGCAAGAGATAAGTAATCAATGAATTTGCAAAATGGCCCTTTCGTTTCAGGCTTCTCTCTCGCTTCTCTCAATGAATCAATTTGTTCTTGCGTGAAAGTGTAAAGCAATTCATCTAACTTTTCCTTTGTGATTTTATCACCTAGATAAGCAGACCAATCTTCCAAGTTGGCAGACTTGTAATCATATTCCTTGTGGTCATCGTAAGTGATATGTGGATTATAACCTAAAGGAGAATAATAACTAGGAATGAAAGCCTTGTTCGAAACATGTGAAACATCAGACCAGTCAAGGCCATCGGCACAGGCTAGTATAATGAAAAAAGAAACAACAGAAATTGCGAATAGAGCTTTACGGTTGAGTTTTGTGAAGACGGTAGAAAAAGTCTTTTTCATAATCCGAAATATGCTTCGAATCTAACTCAAATAGAATGATGTACTCGAAATTTTTACCATAATATTCTCTAATTTCTTTAATAGCACTTTCGAGTTCGTTTTGATCTACTCTTTCGATTCGAAGAAGATCATTTTCACGAAGGTATTGACCAGAAAAAAAACCTGAGCTTATAACTTCAAAGTGGGTTTCATCGATTCTATGGAAGCGACTTTCATCGCTCAAGGTGGCTTCGTCCCATTCAGAAATGAGGGCTTGCACTTCCCCACTTCGCGAATGAATCACCCACTTGAAAATCGGCACGGCTAGCTGCAATTTAAGAGGGTAAGTGGAAAGATCCTCTAGGTATTCTTTTCCAACCTCGTGATCAAAAATCGAATTATTCCCATCCGCTTTGATTTCACTCATATTGTAATACATCAACACTCCTTCGTCGCAAGGCGGGACACCTGTATTGTCCCTGAATTTTATTTGGTGAAGACGAATGGTACATGAAATTTGAAGGTCCGGCTTTTCACGCTTACACACCTCTACAAATCGAAAGAATTTATCCTTCGTTTCCAAGGTCCAGTCGCAGTCGAGTTGAATTTCTCTTTGTTTGACATTTCCAAGAATCGAAATGATCTCAATCTGATCAAGGACTTTTTTGCAAAGAACTTCTATACTATCTGTTTGGCAATGTTGCCAGATATTATTTTGGATAAAAATGGTGGGCACCACTTCGGAATATGGTTTTGATGTCCACTTGATTTGAGAAACGGGAACAATTTCATTTTTGGCTTCACTGAATACCAAATCAAAAAACCGAACATACATTCGGCTAGAGGATTGTTCCTTCAGGAATCTTTGTTCTTCTTGATCGAGCTCGAAGGTGGTTTCCCAATAGTAAGTACTCAGGTGGTCGGCTGCGGGTTTGTCAAGTTTGTGGCAACCTGCAAAAAAGAGAATGAAGAGAATGAGCGACCATTTCATTTTTCAAAGATGCGTGAAAATGAGGGCAAAAAAAAAGGTCGTTGAAACAACGACCTTTGTAGCGGGAGGGGGGCACGATCCCCCGACCTCATGATTATGAATCATGCGCTCTAACCAGCTGAGCTACCCCGCCATTTCGCCAAAGCGGGCGCAAATATAGTGTTTTTTCTTAATTCAAAAAGCGCTAACTTAAAAACCTCAGAATTTATAAACAGACTTTAATTAAACTATTGAAAAACAAGAACTTTTGATTTTAACCCTCTTTCAGTTTTTTCCCTTTTTGATATGAATAATGGCTTAAAAACATTATCCTTGCAAAACATACCTAGCTCCAAAACCCTTGTTTTATGGAAAAAACCAAATTAGAACTCGAATATATTATCCGTACCACCGATCATATTTTATTCAATTGTATTTCTACTCCTTCCGGTTTGGAAGAGTGGTTTGCAGATGAAGTAAATATTCGTGGTGACGTTTTCACATTTTTCTGGGAAGGTGAAGAGCGTAAGGCTGAACTAGTAACCGTAAAGAAAAACCAATCAGTGAAATTTCATTGGATGGAAGATGGAAAGGAGAAAACATTTTTCGAAATGCGCATCAAGATTGATGACATGACCAATGAGGTAGCGTTACTAGTAACTGACTTCTGTGAAGCTGGTGAAGAAGAAGATGCTAAAATGCTTTGGGATAGCTCTGTTGACAATCTCAAACGCAACATCGGGGGATAATCTTTACCACTTCGTGTAAAGATCTTTTGTGATCGTTTTGTAAGCCTCTGTGAATTGACCTGGGCTGAACTCAATTAAGATAGACTCCATCAACGGTTCAGATGGAGAACTTGATTTCACATATTCGACAAGCACTCTACTTGCATCTTTATGTGGTAATGTAAAAACGTGGCAGATTCTTGAAGGAAAAATACCAGATTCTTCCGCAGCAAATGTCCATCTAGAAAGTTGATTTTTCGGGAAAATAAGAGCGATTCTTCCCTCTGGGGCAAGCAGTCCTTTTGCCTTGGCCATGAATTGCTCGGCAGGTAAGCTATCATCATGACGAGCGGCATTTCTACTCGGATTGGCCGCCCTTAATGATTGACTGAAATAAGGCGGATTGCTAATAATAAGATCAAACTTTTCCTTCGAAGCAATCTTTAAAAAATCTCCTTGATGCAGCTTCAATCGATCCTTCCAAGGTGCTAAGGAGAAATTATAGCGTGCATCTTCAGCACTGCCCTCATCTATTTCAATGGCTTCTACCAGCGCGTCTTGACTACGTTGTGCGCAAATGAGAGCGATGACTCCTGTGCCACTTCCAACATCTAGAATATGTTTTGCTCCATCCACATTTGCCCAAGCACCAAGCAATACACCATCCGTACCCACGCGCATAGCACTTCTCGATTGAAATACTTCGAACTGCTTAAAACGAAATGGTTTTTCAGGCATGCTGGGGATCATCTATTCATCTCCTTTTCTTTGATTCCATGTTTGATAGTTACTGTCTTGCACTTTTCGATCAGCTGGTACCTCTCTTAGAGGTTCGCATGGATGCAAGGTAGCAAAACAATCCTTAGGCAAACCTTGATAGATGCGAGTGCCCTCTTTTTTCCAAGAAAGCATTTCATCACTTACCTGCTTAACAATTTTCGCGGGGCTGCCCACTACTACACTTCGCGGAGGAATTTCCATATCCGCTGGCACAAAACAAAGCGAGCCGATGATACTGCCCTCGCCTACCACTACCCTATCCATCACCACTGCATTCATTCCTACCATGCAATCCTTTCCGATTTCGGCACCATGAATAATCGCTCCATGGCCGATGTGGGAGTTTTCATGCAATGTAACAGTAACGCCAGGGAACATGTGTATCGTACAATTTTCTTGCACATTGCTTCCATCTTTAATGATGATCTGCCCCCAATCACCTCTGATTGCCGCGCCAGGTCCTATGTACACATCTTTTCCAATAATCACATTACCTGTCACAGTCGCGTTTGGATGAACGAAAGCCGACTCGTGCACCACAGGAATAAATCCATTGAATGAAAAAATATTTGCCATGATTAAACGCGTTCAATGACCATTGCAAATCCTTGACCTACACCAATGCACATCGTGCAAAGGGCATATTTTTTATTTGTTCTTTCCAATTCAAGAGCGGCAGTCTGCATCAATCGTGTACCGCTCATTCCGAGGGGATGACCAAGTGCAATTGCTCCACCATTGATATTTATTCGAGGGTCGCTATCGGCAAGCCCAAGTTGTCTTGTACAAGCAAGGACCTGTGCTGCGAAGGCCTCATTTACCTCAATAATATCCATTTGATCTAATGTCAATCCCGCTCTCTTGAGTGCAAGTTTTGATGCTTCCACTGGACCGATCCCCATGATTCGAGGTTCACAACCACTTACTCCGCTGCTGAGAATTCTTGCTTGTGGTGTCAGTCCTGATTGCTTCAATCCATTTTCACTCGCAACGATAAGAGCTGCGGCTCCATCATTCAAGCCTGATGCATTCCCTGCAGTGACTGATCCGTCTTTTCTAAATGCTGCCTTGAGTTTTCCAAGACCTTCAATAGTTGAATTTGGTTTTGAAAATTCATCTAGTGAAAATTGAATTGCATCACCTTTCTTCTGAGGAATTTCAACAGGGATAATTTCTAATGCGTGTCTTCCACTCTGAACGGCCGCGGCAGCTTTATTCTGCGACCATAGTGCAAAAGCATCTTGATCATCTCTTGAGATTTGAAACATCTCTGCAAGATTCTCCGCCGTCTCCCCCATAGCATCTGTTCCGTACATCTCTTTCATTTTCGGATGAACGAATCTCCAACCGAAGCTAGAATCAAACATTTGAGCATCACGTCCGAAAGGCGTGGATGTTTTGCTAATGACCCAAGGACCTCTGGTCATATTCTCCACTCCCCCTGCAATGAATATATCGCCTTCATTGGAATGCGCGGCACGCGCAGCCTGTGCAACAGCTGACATCCCAGAAGCACAGAGTCTATTGGTCGTTTCTCCTGGTACGGATACTGGAAATCCAGCAAGCAAAAGTGCCATACGAGCCACATTACGATTGTCCTCACCCGCTTGATTTGCACAACCTAGAATTACGTCGTTAATCAATTGAGGGTCGAGTTGAGGGTATTTTTTAAGCAAGCCAGCTAATACAACAGCTGCTAAATCATCAGTTCTGACAGGCGCTAGTGTTCCTCCGAAGTTTCCAATCGCAGTGCGCACACCGCCTACAATAAAAGCATTCATAAATAAGTTTCTTTGCGACAAAGATGTAAAAACTTAGCATCGATTATTGATAAATTTACACAATAATGAACTTCCTATGCTCTTAACGATTGCACATGGTGCTACTGATGATAGTTTTTACGGATTAGTACTTCTTGCAATCTTAGTATATATCGCTTTCGTAGCCATATCCTTATTCAATACAAATGGAAAAAATCTTTCTCTTTGGATTGCCAATACCGTTTTTGCGATTTTGCTTTTACCTATAATGATCTTTATTCTGATGTTTCCTTCAGCAGTAATCATCATTCCAATTATTTATATTGCCTGCTTGGTCGTTCATATCAGGGCCATTATTAAGAGAAGAAAAAATGCAAAAACTGTTTAGTGGATTAGCACTATTTCTCATTGTACTGGCATGGTCATGTGGCTCCAATAAGCCTATGGACGCCACGAAGACGCCCAATTATTTTAGACTTCTGACTAGCGCTTCTGATTTTGATAGTCTTTCTGGAGAGCCGCTATCTGCTAAACATTCCAGAGTAAGTACGGTGAAGGTGGTTTGGAAAGTAGATGAACGCGGCATCTATTTCATTCAATCGAAATATTACAATTACCACAGTGATTTTTGTAATGCACAGTTCAATAGTTGGGAAACATTGGAAACATTTAATGCAGCAAACTACCACACGAATATTTTGCAGAAGTACTGTCTGGGAAACCTCAATTTCTATTCAGATCTAAATATTTATACCCTAGAGTTGACGGCATCAACAGAGTATGATGTTGATCAAATCGAGGAGTTCTTTGAACAAGTTAAGTCAAGTATGACCTTTCCATCCGAACTTCGATTGTGTATTTCGACAGACTATTTAATTGAAAAAGAATCAGAACTTCAGATTCCAAAGATTGGTACCTCTGAGCTGTATGGCCAATTGAAATTTCAAAGCATTCGAAATGGTAAAGTTTATGGGCGTCTTGTACTACTTGATAGCTTGACATCCAACAACGATGTATTGCCCACAGATATCATCTTGGTGCATGGATCACCATTAGAAATTCCATTATGCAGGGCGGTGATTTCAGATGCTTTTCAAACACCCTTGTCTCATATTCAAATCTTAAGTCGGTCGCGGGGTATACCTAGTTGTGCGGTCTTGAACAAAAATGAACTAGATGAATTAATCTCGTTTAGAGGCCAATACATTGAACTGATTATTTCTAATGATGATTTTTCTACGAGAAGATTGGACGATGCAGAATGGGAAAGCTATAAATCATTAGAAAAACCGGTACCAATTCAGCTCACATTTTCCTTGAGCAAGGAATTTCTATCTGGTAAAGACTTAGATCTTAAATCAAAAAAATCAGTGGGAAACAAAGCAGCTGCATTCGGAGAGCTTGCTCAACTGGGAAGAAAAAAGAAGAGTTCTTTTTCCACTCCAGAGGATGCGTTTGCAATACCATTTTATTATTTCAATGATCACCTCACGAGATACGGAATTATAAACGATGTGATCAAGTTGAATAAAATTCAAGATCCCTATTCCGAAAGAGAAAAGGTGGACAGTCTCCTTAAATCTATTCGCAAAGCGATCAAGCAAAATGAAGTGCGAATAGAGCTACATCGTTATGTGGATGAGCGATTGAATAAATCTCCATATTCTTCCTTTCGTTTTAGAAGTAGCAGTAACGCAGAAGATATTGATGGCTTTTCAGGCGCAGGGCTCTACACGAGTAAAACGTATTTAAAAGGAGATAGTATAAAAACGATTGATCGCGCTATTAAAGCAGTTTGGGCCAGTGTGTTTAATGACCAAGCTTATTACGAGCGTTGGAGCAAAGGAATCGACCTGACCACAGTTCAAATGGGCATTTTAATACACCGAAGTTTCCCCGATGAAGCGGTCAATGGAGTGGTGATTAGTAGTAATATCTATCGTCCAAATTTTATTGGGATTACTGTAAATCTGCAAAAAGGTGATGAGGATGTGGTCTCACCGTCCAATGGCAATACCACCGAGCAAGTACTCCTTATGGATGGCGGACAATTTTTAAATGGAAAAGAAAAAGTAGGTTGCGACTATATCAGCATGAGTAACTTGAATGATTATAAGCCCTTACTCAGTAAAGAGCAATATATGATTCTCTATTACGCCATCTCTGAAATAAAAGAGCATTTTTATTTTTCCAACTTCGGAGATCATAACAAAGGCTACAACAACTATTCTTTGGATATCGAGTTCAAGTTTGATAAGAATGGAAAACTATACATCAAACAAGTAAGGCCTGCCTAGTTCAATTATATTTGCTGCATGAGTGAAAATCGACCTTTGATCTTGGTCACCAATGATGACAGCATTTATTCCAAAGGAATTAAAAGTCTTGTAGAAGCCGTTTCTTCATTAGGAGAAGTGATTGTGGTGGCACCCGATAGTCCGCAAAGTGGAATGGGACATGCGGTCACCATTCACGGCATTCTTCGCATCAATGAGGAAAAAATATTCGGAGATATAAAAGCCTACACTACTAGCGGCACGCCAGTAGATTGCGTAAAGCTTGCAATAGCGAAGGTACTTCCTCGAAAGCCCGATTTATTGGTGAGTGGAATCAACCATGGATCCAACTCTTCTATCAATGTAATTTATTCTGGAACTATGTCTGCTGCAGTAGAGGGTGCTGTAGAAGGAATACCATCTGTTGGATTCTCTCTTCTCGACTTCAGTGCTGACGCAGACTTCAGAGCTTCCATGAAAATAGCACACGATGTTTCCAAACAAATCCTAGAAGAAAAAGGATTGCCGGAAGGAATATGTTTGAATGTGAACATTCCTAAAGGGAGCCCAGAAGAAATCAAAGGTGTGAAAATATGTAGACAGGCAAAAGCTAATTGGGAAGACACCTTCGATCATCGCATTGATCCGATGGGAAAGCCATACTATTGGATGCTTGGGGAATTTAAAAATCACGACAAAGGAGAAGACACGGATGAATTTGCATTGTCTCACCAATTTATTTCAATAGTTCCCGTTCAATATGACCTGACTGCCTATCACTCTATTTCACACTTACAACAATGGACATTATGATGAAAGACAAATTAGACAAGTTCTGGGTGGGTGCTATTCTCGGTGTTGTTGGAGCCATCCTCGGATTTATGATCTATGGGGTAATTTGGGCACAAGCCAACGATGTAACCTTCATGTATTTTTACAAAGATGTATTCATCGGCACGAGTTTCTTTACTGATAAAATTGTAACGATTAGTGTGCTTCTTGATGTAGTACTATTTTTCGTCTTTATGAGATTCAACTGGTATAACCTCTGTAAAGGTCTACTCGCTGTAGTGATCCTAGCGGTGCCTGTGGCTATTTACTACTATTGATTTTATGAAATTATATATCATCGCAGGGGAAGCAAGCGGAGATTTGCACGGCTCTAATTTGATTAGAGAAATCAAACAGTTAGATCCGTCCACTGATATTCGCTGCTGGGGCGGTGAACTCATGGAGGCAGAGGGTGGTAAAGTAGTAAAGCATTATAGAGACCTCGCTTTTATGGGCTTTGTGGAGGTCTTACTTAATATCCGAACCATTTTTCGAAATATTGATTTTTGTAAAAGTGATATTCTCGAATTCAAACCCGACACATTAGTTTTAATCGATTATCCTGGTTTTAATTTACGAATTGCTGAATGGGCTCACCAGCAAGGTATCCGCGTAGTCTACTATATCTCTCCTCAAATTTGGGCTTGGAAACAAGGCCGCGTTCACAAGATTAAAAAAGTGGTGGACGAAATGTGTGTAGTGCTTCCATTTGAACAAGATTTTTACAAAAAATTTGATTACCCCGTTCACTTTGTAGGTCATCCACTCTTAGATGAAATTGAAAAAAAACAATTCCATCAAGAAAGAGAAAAATTGATTGTGCTACTTCCTGGCAGCCGCAAGCAAGAAATTAAAAGAATGCTTCCTATCATGTTGGAGGCATCAAAGCATTTTCCAGAATATAAATATGTCATTGCAGGTGCTCCTGGTCAAGAGGCTTCTTTCTATCATCAATTCATGACCAACTCCAACATTGAGTTGGTATTTGGAAAAACCTATGAGCTTTTAAATAAAGCAAGCATCGGTCTGATCACAAGCGGTACCGCAACATTGGAGGCGGGCTTGTTTAAGCTACCACAAATCGTTTGTTACAAAGGCAGCCCTATCTCAATTGCTATTGCCCGAATGATTGTGAAAATAAAATACATCTCTTTGGTCAATCTCATCCTAGATCGACCAGCAGTTCTCGAGTTGATTCAATCCGATCTTAACCAAGATCGTTTGCAAAAGGAAATGACCGAACTTCTTTTTTCACCAGAAAGAAAAGAAAAAATGAAGTCCGATTATGATCAATTACACACCGCGTTGGGTGGTAAAGGTGCATCGAAAAGAACTGCCATGATTGTGTTGAAAAGTTCATAGTCTGCTTCTCTCCCAAGCGTATTAGCGATTTAATTTCGTAAACGTGATGAAGAAGCTTTTGTCTATTTTTTCCTTGCTAATAATTGGCTTGCATTCTTTGGCTGGTCAGCCTTTGAAGGTGGGGCTTTTTTATGGACAAGAATTTCAAAAAGCGACCATCACTCTAGTCAAAGGTTCTATCGATATTTATGTCGATCAGAAACTTTCAGGACAATTATCTGTTGGTGAAAATATTGATTTGAGTTACGCGGGCGGGCAGCTCCGCATAATCAAGGCAGGTGCGGCATTCAATGGAGACAACATTATTAGTCTCGTTTCTTCTGATCAGGCACAATTTAAAATTCAGCCCGCTGGTCTCAAAGCTAATGGAAGATTATATCACGGAAATATTTCCGCGTTGAAAGCTCCAGGGCGATTGCAATTAGTCAATGTGCTGCATCTTGAATCATATATTCCAGGGGTTATCGAAGCTGAAGGCGGAGCGAATCACGAGCTTGAATATTATAAGGTACAAGCAATCATTTCTCGGACTTATGCAGTAAGCAACCTTCGTCGTCATGAAGCTGAAGGCTATAATGTTTGCGATGCTACGCATTGTCAGGTTTATCATGGAATGTCCAGACATGAACCGCTAACGAACAAGGCAACACGCGAAACAGAAGATGTTGTTATCGTTGACCAAAATATCGATTTGATTACAGCAGCCTTTCACTCTAATTGCGGAGGACATACCAATAATGCCGAAGATGTTTGGAGCAAGCCTCTCTCCTATTGTGTTGGTCGACCAGACACGTTTTGCTTAGTGATGCCTCATAGTAATTGGGAAAAATCGATTCCAACATCCCAATGGTTAGCGTATCTAGAAAAAAAGAGATACCCGGAAACGGATACTGCTTTATCGAGTGCACTCGCTTTTTTTCCTTCAGAAAAACAAGTGTATTTCGTAGATAGTACTTTCAAAATCCCAACGAAAGTGATTCGAAGTGACTTCAAATTGAAATCATCCTATTTTACTGTTCATCAAATGGGGGAAAACATTACGTTCATTGGGCAAGGCTTTGGACATGGTGTAGGCCTTTGTCAAGAAGGAGCTATTCGAATGGCACAATTGGGTTACTCCCACCAGGATATCATCCATTATTATTACAAGGACGTACACCTTATACCATTGAGATTCAGATGGTTTTTTAAAGAAGATGTCTATTAACACTCTTTTGGAGACGTTAACAACTGATTTTCAGAGCTTGTCATTAAATTTGTTTTTGAATTAACTGTATTTTCATAACACACCAACAAATGACATCTGTTAAGCAGCTATCCTTACTATTGGGATTTCTCTTTTTGAGCGCTTTTTCTTTTGCTCAGTCAACTGCCAAAATTGTTATTAAGAAAAATGTCAATGGACAAATTACCGAAGAGGTAAAAGAAGTCGAAATTGGTGATGGTGTGGATATTTCTGAAGTCCTTATTCAAATGGGATTGCTTGATGAGTTTGGTCAAATGCAGCCAGGTCAAGAGTTTGAAATCAATATTCAGAAAAAATCACTCAGTGAAAAAAACAATGGTCAAGATTGGACCATGTATCCTCCTCTTTCTCCTGAAGATCGCTCAAGAGGAGAAATGAAAAAAACAGCTTATTTGGGAGTAATCCTGAATGATTACAGCGAAAATACTGGAAAGAAAAATATTGAAGGTTCTGTTATTACCGAAGTAATTGAAGGCAGTCCTGCAGCACAAGCCGAGCTTCAAGCAGGTGATGTGTTAGTATCTGTGGATGATATAGCATGTAATAATACTCAGACGCTAATAGAAGCTATACAGGCTAAAAATCCTGGAGACAAAGTGAAAATAGCATTTATAAGAGATGGTAAAAAGAAATCAAATGCAATAGTATTAGGAGAAAGAGAAGTCGAGTCATTCGAAAATTTCAATGATGAAGAGTTTCAAGAAATGATCATTCCTTTCGATGGGATGGATTTCGATTATTTTTTCAGACCAGATTCTATCACTATAAAATGCCCAGATTCGAAGAACAGTCCTTGTGATTCGATGAAGATTTGCCAACCATTTTCTTGGAATTCTGAAGGATTCGAAATTGAAGACACTCCGTTTTTGGGTGTAACGCCTGGACAAGGATTTACTGGTAAGGGTGTCATGATTGGTGAAATTGTAAATGGCTCAAGCGCAGAAGAAATGGGACTTTTAGAAGGAGACATTATTCTTGAAATTAATGGCATTGCAGTTTCTAATTTCGATGAATTAAAAGAAGACATTTCTGCAATGAAAGCCGGTGATCCAATCACTGTAAAAGTCTCTAGAGAAGGAAAAAACAAAGAGTTTATCGGAAATCTTGGCTCGAAAGCAACGAGTCGTAAAGATGACTTCCGAATATTCCATGACTTTAAAGGCTTAGATGAAAACGGAAATTATACTTATGATTTTGAATTCGACATGGATCTTGAAGATGCAGAAATGCACATGGAAAATCTCATGAAAATTCTTGAAGAGCAGCAATTGAAATTAGAAGAAAAGCAACTTCAGCTGCAAGAGAAACTCAATGAAATGAGAACTGACCGCGAAAGCATCACGATTTCAATTGAGTTAATGGATATCACTCCAACAGAAAAAGAGTCTCTCAACAAAACTATTCAAACTCCTATTAGTGGATCAAACGATCTTCTTTTTGAAAGGATTTCATTTTTCCCAAACCCAAACAATGGCGTTTTGAATTTGAATTTCCAACCAAAAGACCAAGGAGATGTGACTATCATCATTTACGATAGCAATGGAGCTCAAGTATATTATGAGTTTTTATCTGGCACATTTGGCAACTATGGTAATATGATTGATCTTCAAGAACAGCCAAATGGTTCGTATTATTTGCAGATTATCCAGAACGGAAAATCATTCAGCAAAAAGATCGTAAAAGGAAAATAATTTTCCTTGAATACAATATTTCAAAAAAGACGAGGTTATATACCACAGAAACCGATGCAAGGAAAATGTGGTTACTGACCAAGTGATTTAGTCACTTGTGATGCTTTCAAAGGGAGAGGCAGGCAGTATCATAATCCGATTAAACCAACTAGTTAGTAGCCGCACCGCATCGGATTATCTTCTACCGTGGTGAATATATTTCACCTCCCATTCAGACAATTTTTCTAAAAGCACTTTCGAAGAATTCATTGGTAAAAGGAATTCTACTTCTGCTTTTTCACCGAACGTTGCAGCAATTTTTTCAAAATCCAAATCTTTTAGTAACTTCATTACTTGAGGCATGATTCCGTAATCAAAAGAAATGGTATAATGATCCATCACTGGCACCTCTTTAATCCCTGCGTTTTCGATGGCCAATTTCGATGCTGTTTTATAGGCATCAATGAGCCCGCTGGTGCCGAGTTTAGTTCCGCCGTAATATCGAATAACAGCAACTAAAACATTCGTTAGGTCAAAAGATTGGATTTGGCCGAATATAGGCTTACCAGCAGTTCCACTGGGTTCACCGTCATCATTGATACGATAGTGCTTTTTTTCCCATCCTAAACGCCAACTGTAGCATATATGAGTGGCTTGATGATGTTCGGTCCAAAGTTTCTCTAGAATTCCCTTTATCTCCTCTTCTGAATAAACCTCATAGGTTAATCCAATATGTTTACTTCCTGAAACACGATACATGGATTCGCCTCTGGACGCGACGGTTTTGTAATGAGATAAATTTTCCAAGAAAAATTATGAAATCGGATTGAGCATCACGCTGAATACCGTGATTGAATTTGGATCTCGTTCAAAATAGAGTTTATCCAAAGCTCCAAGAATATTCTTTGCTCTGAAATAAGATGTATGCAAGCTATTTTCGCCTTTGATAGACCATTGAATGGTGTAGCTACTTTCAGCTTCTTTGTAGTTTTTTACATACTCCAACATCACTTTAAGCGCTTCAATTTGAGAAGCTCCTTCACAAGTATGAAACAAAAAACTCTGGTTGTGACGAGGATTGGCAGTTATAAGTCTGAGTAAAAAATTGCGACCTTGATCTTCAAAATTAAAAATGAGACTGTTTTGTCCAAGTCCTATGTACTTTCCTATCTCCGTTTGAAGATTGGCAATTTCTATGTTCTTATCTAGCGTCATACGAGTAATGTAGTTGGCGAAGTTAGTGATCTAATCTTTGAAACTCAGAATTGTTGCTCACATATTCTGGGATCATTAACTTCAATTGTGCTACAATTTTTTCATTGTTTTGTTCGTCAAACAATGAGATAAGTTGATTGATCTGTTGAGAAATATCATCATAAGAGTACTCTCGCACTTTTGCAATCAATATTTTTTCATGCGGGGTTGGCATCGTGTTTTCCTTATCGCTCAACACTTCTTCGTAAAGCTTTTCTCCTGGTCGAAGGCCCGTGATTTTTATTTCGATGTCGCGTCCTTCTTCGAGTCCGCTCAATTTCAACATGTTTTTAGCGAGGTCAATAATCTTTACGCTTTCCCCCATATCAAAGGCAAATATCTCTCCTCCCTCTCCCATCGCGCTTGCTTGTAATACCAATTGAGAAGCCTCAGGAATTGTCATGAAAAATCTCGTCACATCTTCATGTGTAACAGTGAGTGGACCGCCTGCTTCGATTTGTTTTTTGAAAATAGGAATGACAGAGCCATTGCTACCAAGTACATTACCAAATCGAGTGGTAATGTAATTCGTAGATGTTTGGCTATTCTTTGATTGAACATACATTTCTGCGGCGCGCTTACTGCTGCCCATCACACTTGTTGGGTTAACTGCTTTATCCGTAGAAATAAAAATGAAATCCTTCACACCAAAATCAGCAGCGAGATCAGAAAGATTTTTAGTCCCAAGCACATTTACCAAAATAGCTTCGCTAGGATTACTTTCCATTAAAGGAACATGCTTGTATGCCGCTGCGTGAAAAATAATGTCTGGTCTAAAGTGATCCATCATTCTTTTCATTCTATCGTATTGTCTAACATCACCAATAACAGGCTCCCAAATCACATCATCAATCGATTTTCTTAGCTCATTATCCAATTCAAAAAGTGGAGTTTCAGCTTGATCAAGAAGCACCAATTTTTTAGGACTGTAATTAAGCACTTGCCTTGCAAGCTCGCTTCCAATGCTGCCTGCGGCTCCAGTTATCAATACAGCTTTTCCCTTCAGTTTTTGATTGATCTGAGTATTATCAAGTTGAATGGGTTCTCTTCCTAATAGATCTTCGATGCGAATATCTCTGATCTGACGAACACTCAACTCTCCTCCTATCCATTGCGTTGCTGGCGGTAGTTGACTCACTTTTACATTGTGTTCCAATGCAAGTTTGATGATCTCCGCCTTTCTTGATTGAGGCAGATTAGGTACAGCTAAAATGATTTCATCTACTTTTTCTGAAGAAAGAAGATCGTTTAATTTTTTTGATTGGTAAATGTCTGCACCCTCCAGTTTTTTACCTGCTTTATTTTTATCATCATCTAAAAAAGCGATGACTTCCATACCAGAGCGCGAGTCTCTATCAATGGTTCTTTTAGTAATCAATCCACCTTCTCCCGCACCGAATACCAAAACTCGCTTTCGTGTTTTAGAAGGTGTCTTGAGTTCGATATAAAGCACTTTCACCGCAATTCTGCTCACAATCATTGCGAACAATGAAAGCAAGTATTCAATAATTAGAATGGAGAATGGCAAGAAATAGGTGCCATCTAAAAAATGGTACTTGAAAAAATTCAAAGCTGCGAATGCTGCAGTTCCTGATGATAGCACTACAAATATTCTCAAGGTATCTTGAGTACTTGTATATCTAATGATGCCTGCATAGGTTCTTCCGAGCACAAAAGAAAAAGCTCGAATCGCAAGAAAAATTGGTAGAAAAGCTTTCGCTAAATCGATTTCAATTCGAGGGGGTTGAAATTCGAACCTGATCAAATAAGCGAGCAACAACGCTACAAAGCATACCCCAAGATCAACCAAAAATATGATCCATCTCGGGGTATTTTTTGTAGGTAAAAAATTCATTTAATCGATTGGATTAACAGGCTTCAATAACCATAGCACTTGCGCCACCACCGCCGTTGCAGATACCTGCACCGCCAAGTTTAGCGTTGTTTTGCTTGAGGATATGAATCAATGAAACGATGATGCGAGCACCGCTGCAACCCAGTGGGTGACCCAATGATACTGCGCCTCCATTAACGTTCACCTTCGATGCGTCCAATCCCATTTTCTGCATATTCACGATACCAACAACAGAGAATGCTTCGTTCAATTCTATGTATTCAAGGTCAGACATTTGCTTGCCTGCTTTAGCAACAGCTTTTGGCAATGCTAAAGAAGGAGTTGTAGTAAACCACTCTGGAGCTTGCTCTGCATCAGCATAAGATACAATCTTTGCAAGAGGCTTCAACCCTAGTGATTCCATTTTTTCTTTACTCATCAATACAACCGCCGCTGCACCATCATTCATAGTAGATGCGTTTGCAGCAGTAACAGTTCCTTCCTTGCTGAACACTGGTTTCAACTGAGGGATTTTATCAAAATTTACACTCTTAAATTCTTCGTCTTCTTTAAAAACTACAACATCACCTTTACGACCAACGATTTCTACCGGAACGATTTCATCATTGAATTTACCTGCGGCCCATGCAGCAGCAGAACGCTTGTATGATTCGATAGCAAAATTATCTTGATCCTCGCGAGAGATATTGCATTCCTTCGCACACATATCCGCAGCATTACCCATGGCGTAGTTATGGTAAACATCAGTTAGACCATCTTTTGCAAGACCATCAATCAGCGTTGCATTACCATATTTGTTACCCCAGCGTAGGCTGTCAGAATAGAATGGTACATTAGACATGCTTTCCATTCCACCAGCAACAACCACATCAGCATCTCCTAGCATAATGCTTTGCGCACCTTGCATGATGGCTTTCATTCCTGATGCACAAACCTTGTTTACAGTAGTGCATTGAACTGAATCAGGCAAGCCTGCAAATTTCGCCGCTTGACGAGCTGGAGCTTGTCCAAGATTTGCTTGAAGAACAGATCCCATTAATACATCTTGAACTTCAGACGGTGCAAGGTTAATTCTTTCCAATGCACCCTTAATTGCCACAGCACCAAGCTTAGTGGCTGAAAGTGAGGCCAGCGAACCTCCGAAGCTTCCCATAGGAGTTCGTACTGCTGATACAATATATACTTCTTTCATTATCATTAAATGTGACGCAAAAGTGCGCAATTCCTAGCAAAAAACAATCAATTTAAGAATATTAACCAAATGTAACCTTCTAACACTTGCTTGGGTATAAAGACACGCTTGTCTCCCCATACCCTATAACAAACAAGCAAGACAAAAATGAAAACATTGGAACGCTGCAAAATAGCTTTAGGACTAGTGATCCTACTGTTAGCAAATTTCAATTCACACAGCCAAAACACGCCTGCGACTTCGTGCAGCAGTGATCACAAGAATGATAGTCTCATTCAACATGATCCTCGCTTTGCTAGAAGTCTCTTCTTGCTTGAGCAAGCTTTTCATCAAAACATGGATTTGCCTCCTGCTGATCGCACCGACGATGTTTATACTATCCCTGTGGTAGTGCATGTGATTCATGAAGGTGAAGCATATGGCCAAGGAAGCAATATCACTGACGAGCAGATTTATTCTGCTATCACTGCGTTAAATGATGACTTCCGCAAAGTAACTGGCACCAATGGCTTTGGTGCTGGAGTGGATGTAAAAATCCAATTTTGTCTAGCAAGCAGAAATCCAAGTGGTCAACCGACTACAGGAATCAATCGTGTGAATGGTAGCAGTGTTCCTCTTTATGCTGATCAAGGTATTGAGTCTAGCGGCAACGCCGGTGCTAATGAAGAAGCAGTGAAAGCTTTGAGCACTTGGCCAAGAGCAAGCTATGTAAATATTTGGGTAGTTAATGAAATTGAAAATAATGACGGCGGTAGCGGTGTTCAAGGCTACGCATACTTCCCGTTCAATAATCCTGTTGATGGAATCGTAGTACTTCACAATGCCTTCGGCACTGTAGGTAATTTGAAGTCTTACACCAATATGAACAGAACATTGACCCACGAAATGGGCCACTTCTTTGGTCTCTATCATACCTTCCATGAAACAACTTCATGTTCAAGTGAAATCAATTGTACAACAGCGGGAGACCGTGTGTGTGATACACCTCCTACTATATTAAACGCATCGTGCAGCGCTCCTGCATGCAGCGGCACTCAGCAAGTTGCAAACTATCTCGACTACACTTCACAAACTTGTCAAGACATGTTCACTGAAGGTCAAAAGACAAGAATGCGCACAACGCTTGAAACACAAAGAACTTCATTACTTACAAGCCTTGGCTGCATGCCAGTATATGTTCGTGATGCGGGAATCACTCAAGTATTTGCGCCTGCAGGAACTAGCTGTAATACCTCATACACACCATCTGTTACTCTTACCAACTTCGGAAGTGCTGCTCTTACTAGCGTGGCTATTCAATACAATATTGATGGTGTAGGTTCTAGCACTTACAGCTGGACAGGCAATCTTGCATCAGGATCAAGTGCTACAGTGACGCTTCCTACGATCATCGCATCACTCGGAAGTCATACGTTCTACGCGTGGACTAACAATCCAAATGGATTGGCAGATGAGAATGCAAGCAATAATCAAAGCACAAGTCTATTCACAGTTACCACAGGTGCCACTTTAGAACTAGTTGTTCAAATCGACTATTTCGGAACAGAAACCACTTGGGAAGTTGTAGATAGTAATGATAATCAGATCGCCTTTGGTGGTCCGTACGTGAACAATCAACAAGGAACTACTTATAACGAATCGCTCTGCCTACCTAACGGATGCTATACGTTGATTTTTCACGACGCTTATGGAGATGGCATGGCCTTCACCAATGGACAGTTCACATTGTACGGTCCAGAGGATGAAGTCCTTGCTCATGCCAGCGGCAATTGGGGAGCAACAAATTCTACTGATTTTTGTGTGACCGCCGCTCCAGCCGGAAGCGCGCCAACTGCGACTTTCACTACAAATGACAATATCATCTGTGCTGGTGGAAGTGTTAATTTCACATACACTGGTCAAAATAATCCAACATCATACGCATGGATTTTTGAAGGTGCATCAACGGCTTTGAGCTCTGTTGCTAACCCATCGAATATTGCATATCAAACACCAGGAACTTATGACGTGACGCTTACAGTGTCGAATGAATTTGGTTCAGCTAATTTTGTTTGTGCAAATTGTATCACTGTTTCTGCGGCACCAACTGTTACTTTGACACCAACTGCTACTACTTGTGCAGGAACCACTAACGGTTCGGTAACATCTCTGGTATCAGGAGCTAATTCACCGTTCAGTTATGCATGGAACAATGGCTCAACGTCAGCTAATATTTCAAATCTAGCTGCGGGTTCATATAGTGTCACTGTAACTGACGCGCAAGGATGTGTACGTCAACAAAGCACTACTGTCACATCACCTGCTCCGATTTCAATTACGGGATCAGCAGTAGCTACGACTTGCAGCGGAAGCAACAATGGAAGTATCACCGTTTCTGCCATTGGTGGAACTGGAAATAAAACCTACATCTGGAATAACGGAATGAACGGCACTACCATCAATGGGTTGGCTGCAGGAACATACACCGTTTCAGTAACAGATGCTAATGGTTGCAACAACTTCGCATCATTCACAGTCGGAGCACCTACTCCACTTCAAGTTTCAGTTTTCCACTCTGATGCGACATGTAATGGATCGCAAGATGGTACGGCTGTCGCTTCCTTCACTGGAGGTACTGGTGCGGTAACGTTTGCATGGAGCACTGGCAACGAAGGACAGTTCGATACAAATTTAGGAGCTGGCACATATATCGTGACTGCTACTGATGCCAATGGCTGCACAGATAGCGAATCATTCATTATCGAAGAGCCACAAATGTTGGTTGCTAATATCATCGTACTATCACCAGAAACTTGCGCTGGAAATGATGGTAGCGCTTCCATTGAAGTAGAAGGCGGTAATGGAAACTACATCATCGTGTGGGGTGATGGTTCGAACACTGCTGTTGCTGAAGGACTATCTGCTGGAAATTACTTTGTGAGTGTAGCTGATAACAATGGTTGCACATTGAATGCAAATGTGAATATTCCTTACGAGTGCGATACACCTGCGCCTACAACAAAACTTGTAGATGCAGACTGCGGAGCAACAGGATTGGCACTAACTTCAGTGATTACCTGCAACCCTGTAGAGTCTGCGAGCATGTATCAGTGGAAGTTTACGACTGCAACAGGACAAGTACTCACAGAAGACTTTACGCTTGGAACTGAATACTACCTTGGACAATCAAATGCAATTCAAAACAATATGTTGATTCTTGTTTCTGTAAAAGCAATGATAGCAGAGACATGGGGTCCATTTGGCCAAGTGTGTACTATTCAAACCGAACAAACGCTCGGTACAACTGCACTTTCATCAGACGACTGTGGGTCTACTATTTCACAATGGAATACGACAATTTCAGCTAATGAAGTAGCAAACGCAGTAATTTATGAATGGACATTCACAGGATTAAATGAAATTATAGTTTTAGAATCAGATAACAACTCACTTGAGCTTACCGAATCTTCAGGATTAAACAATGGAGAGAGCTATTTAGTGAAAGTTCGTTGCCTAATGTCTTCTAATGCTTACACACTATTCGGAGTAGAATGTCCTATTCAAATCAATCTTACAGTTGGCTTGAATGAGGTGTACGGAAACAGTACGATGATCTTATATCCGAATCCGAATAATGGTGAAAAAATTACTTTAGAATTCGGTAACTATACGACAGCTGCTGCCGTTAAAGACATCAAAATCTTCGGAAGCACCGGAAGTTTAATCGAAAGCAAAGAAGCTCTCGTGCAGGCGACTGGTTCCAACAAACTTGAATACACATTTAGCCACCCGCTAGCAAGTGGAGTTTACGTGGTGCAATACACGCTCAACGGAAACTTGCATGAAGAGAAATTAATCGTGAGATAGAAGAGATAGGGTGGAGACCAAATCACTTTGGTCTAAGTAGAAAGCCCGCGTACCTATGGTATGCGGGCTTTCGAAATTATAAAGGGTAAAGTTTTTTTTTAAAACTGATGAAGTGTGTTTACTGTCACATCTTCTAAACTCTTCACTACGATATCTGCTTGCTTCAAAATATCGCTATCTCCTATTCCAATGCAGTGAAAACCACCTGACTTTGCAGCTTGGACACCTGAGATAGCGTCTTCAAATACTACAGTTTCAGTAGGCTCTACACCTAGATCGTGTGCGCCTTTCAAGAAAACTTCAGGATGTGGTTTAGACATGTGAATGATGTTTCCATCCACAATAGTATCGAAGAAATCTATGATACCAAGTTTTTCTAAGATAAGAATAGAGTTCTTGCTAGAAGATCCCAAACCTATCTTAATTCCTGTTTTCTTTAGTTCATTGAGAAATTGAAAAGTACCCGGAAGCATGTCTGAAGGATTTACCTCTTCCACATATTCTAAGTACCATTTATTTTTCAATTCCATGAGCTCGAGCTTCTTTTGATTATTCAACTTAAGGTTTCCCCATTGAAGAATTTTTTCTAAAGAGTCTACTCTACTCACTCCTTTGAGCTGTTCATTTTGCTCTTCGGTAAATGGAATACTGAGGCTATCTGCCAATCGTTGCCAAGCTTTAAAATGAAACTTAGCGGTATCGACGATGACACCGTCCATATCGAATAAGCACGCTTTTATTGGCATAAACTAAGCGATGTGAAGTTTGAATCTCAAGTGATATTGAACTAATCCATCGATTGGCTTGCGAACGATTCTGCCTAATCTAATGCCTGTTTCCGCTGCCGCTTCTTGAAGACAAGATTCGAAATAGTGACCGATGCTTCCTACAAAGTGAACCGGTACATCTTTCCAATTAGCAAAACACTTCACGTGAATATTGATGAAATGAATCATCCCTTTCGTAACCCACGCTTGAATGTGCGGGTGATCGCGATGTTCGCCAATGAATTTCATGAAGCCTGCGAGGTAAACGTTGGCATTAGGTTCACGATAGATGCGAGAAATAATCTCCTCTTTTGTTGGAGCGTACTTCGCTTCGAAAGCTGCAAGTAGATCCGCTGGAAGTTTCTTATAAAAATATTCTTGAAGAAGAATTTTTCCAAAATAACTTCCACTTGCTTCATCACCTAAGATGTAAGCAAGGGAAGGGATTTCTTCGTAAACTTCTTTACCATCGAAGAAGCATGAATTACTGCCAGTGCCCAATATGCAAGCAATGCAAGGTTCACCATCATAGGTGCTCATTGCAGAGCCAACCAGGTCGTGATCAACGAGGATGTCAGCATTTTTGAAAACGCGCATCAAACCATTTTTCATGATGGTGCACATTTCAATTGTTGAACTTCCAGCACCATAGAAAAAGATTTGCTTCACTTCATTTGCATGAGCGGCGAATTCTGCATTTGCACGAATCGCTTTTTCAATGGTATCCTCGTCATGGAAATAGGGATTGAGTCCCATAGTTTGGAAGTCACCAAGTCTATTTCCTTTTTCGTCAATCAGGGCCCAATCGCATTTAGTGGAACCGCTGTCAGCAATTAATATCATCGGATGATCATTTATTTTTTTACAATTTACCTACTAGATCGCATACTCTTTCAGAGTAGCCAGCCTCGTTATCGTACCAGCCCATTACTTTCACCAAATTACCATTTGTAGATGTAAGAGCAGCATCGAAAATACAAGAGTGTTTGTTTCCTACCACATCGATCGACACAATTGGATCAGTGCAATATTCAATAATACCTTTCATTGCGCCTTCAGAAGCTTCTTTGATGGCAGCATTCACTTCTTCTTTTGTTACATCTCTTGACAGCACAGCTACAAGGTCAGTAAGAGATCCATCTGGGGTTGGTACACGTACTGCAACACCGTCTAATTTACCTTTCAAAGTTGGAAGCACTTCACCTACTGCCTTTGCAGCACCAGTTGAAGTTGGCACCATGCTCAATGCCGCAGCGCGTGCTCTTCTCAAATCCTTGTGAGGAGCATCTTGCAAACGTTGGTCGGCAGTGTAAGCGTGAACGGTTGTGATATATCCTTTTTCGATACCGAATTTATCGTGAAGTACTTTCGCCATTGGCGCCAAGCAGTTGGTAGTGCAAGACGCGTTAGAAATGATAGTATCAGTTTCTAAAAGTTCGCCATCATTCACACCAAGCACGATTGTTTTCACGCCACCTGTAGCAGGAGCGCTAATCACCACTTTTTTCGCACCAGCTGTAATGTGCTTTGCAGCACCTTCTTTGTCTGTGAAAATACCTGTAGACTCGATCACTACATCAACACCAAGGTCCTTCCATGGAAGCGTCGCTGGATCTTTTTGAGCATAGATTTTAATCTCTACACCGTTTACAACGAGAGCGTCACCTTTAGCTTCCACTGATAAACCAAATTTACCATGAACGCTATCATACTTCAAAAGGTGAGCGAGTGTAGGAACATCTGTCAAGTCATTGATAGCAACGATTTGAACATCTTTGTTTAGGATCAAGCTACGGAAGCAAACTCTTCCGATTCGACCAAATCCATTAATTGCAACTTTCTTCATTTTTTTCTTTTAATAAATTAATTAAATAGAGAGAATGCGGGCAATGCGGAGTTCATCACGATTTGGAATATTCGCTCTCGTGATGGATTCTTCTAGTGAGGTGTAGGATTCACGATCATTAATGATCCCTACCATCACATCCTTTCTGCCCTGAAGCAACCCCTCAACCGCAGCCACACCCATTCTACTCGCTAGTACACGGTCGTAGCAACTTGGCGCACCGCCGCGTTGTAAGTGACCTAGAACAGAAACGCGTGTTTCATATTCTACGTAGTTTTCAGAAACTTTCTTAGCGATTTCATAGGCGCCCCCGCTCTTGGAGCCTTCAGCAACGATAACAATACTTGAAGTTTTACCGCTCTCTTCGGTGCTCTTCAATGTCTCGACCAGTTCATCAACACTCATTTCATCTTCAGGAAGAATGATGGCAATCGCACCAGTTGCAATACCTGCCTTCAAGGCGATAAATCCACTGTGGCGTCCCATTACTTCAACGAAAAAAAGACGATTGTGAGAAGTTGCTGTGTCGCGTATTTTATCGACAGCATCTACAACTGTATTGGTAGCTGTATCAAATCCAATACAGTGATCAGTTCCATAGAGATCATTATCTATGGAACCAGGAATTCCAATGACTGGAATTCCGAATTCTTTTTGAAAAATATGTGCACCAGTAAATGTACCGTTACCACCAATAGTGATAAGCGCATCTACTCCATTCTTCTTTAGATTTTCAAAAGCTTTTTTACGACCTTCTTCAGTCATAAACTCTTTGCTTCGTGAGCTTTTTAAAATGGTACCACCTCGACCAAGAATTTTGGCAACCGAACGTTCGTTCAGTCTTTTGAAATCACCATCAATCATTCCTTGATATCCTTGGAAAATTCCTTCGCACTCAACATTGTGGTAAACGCAAGCACGAACCACTGCGCGGAGAGCAGCGTTCATTCCTGGAGCATCCCCTCCACTCGTGAGGACTCCGATTCTTTTAATCGCTTGTGGCATCTGTTTGATATTTTAAAAAGTTCTCTGTTTTATTCGAAGCTAACTCAGAGGGGACGAACTTAGTGTATTTTTTACACTTAGCAAAATTTCCCCTATTTTAATTTAATTTTCTCCAATTGAGACTGCAATTTATCGTGATAGTGTGCATTATCTTTGGTGTCGCATTTACACTTACTAACAAATGACTACTACAAAACCGGCTGAATCGACTCCCATGGATGTGTCTGTGGACTGTGTTGTATTTGGTTTCGATGATCAGAAACTAAAGATTTTGTTGATTGAGCAGAAGCAGCCGTCGGATGGAGCGACTATTAAGCTTCAAAAAGCCTTACCAGGAGACTTATTGAAGGACGATGAAAGTCTTGATGATGCTGCGCGTCGTGTTTTGCATGAATTAACCACGCTGGAGGGTATTTATTTAAAGCAATTTCAGGCCTTTGGCGACCCTAATCGTGTGCGTGGACTCAAGGACCAAGAATGGCTGAGAAGTTTCAGAAATCACCCTGAAAGACGCGTTTTAACCGTTGGTTATTATTCATTGGTAAAAATGGATGAGTTCAATCCAAAGGCTGCATCATTTGCAGGTAAAGCACAATGGATTGATGTCTATAAAGTTCCTCTGCTCGCATTTGACCACAATGATATCATTGATCAAGCTTTAAAGATGCTGAGACATGAACTCATCGCAGATCATATCGGATTTGAACTTCTACCAGATAAATTCACACTTTCTCAATTGCAGCGATTGCATGAGATTATTTTAGATAAAAAATTAGACAAGAGAAACTTCAGAAAGAACATTCTGAAGAATGATCGTGTGAAAGCACTGAATGAAAAACAACAGGGCGTGCTTCATAAGCCCGCCCAGTTGTTCAAATTTAATCGTGAAGAAGAGAGTATTTAAACTACTCTCTTATTCCACTGATGCGTATCTTCTTGTAATCCTCTCTTGAGTTGATCGAGGTAATCAGAAATCTTTGGTGCAAATTCCCACTCCGTGTAAGGACGTAGTGTGTAGTCATTGCCGTCATAATTGATGACACGAATCGGTGCAATAGTCGCGGCAGTTCCCGCTCCAAACGCCTCATCGAGTTCATTATTCTTAATAGCCTCAATGACTTCAATAACGCTCACTTTTCTTTCTTCCACATTGTATCCCCAATCCTTTGCGATTTGAAGCACGCTTTCGCGAGTTACTCCATCGAGAATTGAATCAGAAACAGCGGGAGTGAAAAGTGTATTTCCTTTTCTGAAAATGACGTTCATGGTACCGCTTTCCTCAATGTATTCATGCGTTGAAGAGTCGGTCCAGAGCAATTGATTGTAACCAGCTTGTTGTGCTTGTGCAGAGGCCATCAAAGCAGCGCCGTAGTTTCCCGCGGCCTTTGCGTTTCCGGCACCACCGCGCGCAGCGCGAGTGTATTCACGCTCCACTTTCACTTTCACTTCACCTGTGTAGTACTTGCCTACTGGACAAGTGAACATCACGAGCATATAGGATTGGCTCGGGCGAACCCCCACATATTCATCAATAGCAAACATGTGTGGACGGATATACAAGGCCTGGCCAGCTCCATTCGGAACCCAATCTTGATCTAACTCCACTAGCTGATGAATGGCATCAACAAAAGACTCTACCGGATACTCCGGCATGCTCAATCGTTTCGCACTTTTATTTAAACGAGCTGCGTTTCTTTCAGGACGAAAGACACGAATTTCACCTTTATCATTTCTGAATGCCTTTAGACCTTCGAAGATCGCCTGACCGTAGTGCAGAGCGCTAATCGCTGGGCTGAATGCAATGGTGCCATAAGGTTTGATCTCAGGTTTTTGCCAAGCTCCATCACGGTATTCCACCACAAACATGTGATCACTGAATACGGTTCCAAAGCCTAAATTATCCCAATCAACTTGAGGAATGCGGCTTTCCTTTACCTTATGGACTTCAATCTGGTTTGTTGTTGCTATCATTAAGCAATGGTTTATGATTGATAATCCCTTATAGCAGTTTATCTCAATATTGTTTCACTGCGTTGGACAAATGTAGAATTTACAAATGGTTTAGAAGAATTTAGAGTGTGAAAAAAAGCAATTAATTTCTAACTATCCATTTACTGGACTGAATAGAAACTTATTAGGGCTTACTAATTGAGACTTCACAGCGTACATAACGATGGCTGCTGTGTTATTTACCCCAAGCTTTTGCATGATGTTCTTACGATGGGTGTTTACTGTATGTGGACTCAAGAAAAGCTTTTCAGCTATTTCCACATTGGTATACCCCTCTGCGATTAACTTAATCACTTCCAACTCTCTGTCACTGATAACGACCGGTTCACAGTTCAGTTCCACGATATCAAGATCATCCACATCTATGGCCTCTCGGCGAATGGCTTCTAAGATCTGACCACAGAAGAAGCGACCGCCTTTTGCTGTTTCGCGTATGCTGTCTACTATCTCGTGAATATCGCAGTCTTTTTTGATGTAGGAAGTAACACCTGCTCGGAGCGCACTGACGATTGTAATGCCTGTTTGCTCGCCAGTAATAGCTACAAACTTCACTCGTGGACTAAGTCTTTGAGCTTTTGCGAAGCCATCAATGCTAAAATCACGAGCTGCAAAATCGATAAGAACTACCTCTGGATCAAAATTCTTGATCATCTCAAGCATCTGTTCCTCGGTACTTGCTTCACCTAAAATTTGGAAATCATCATAATTACGAAGCACAGCGTTCAACCCGGAACGGATGAGCATATTACTATCGGCGATGATGACTTTGAACATGGTGCAAATATCTTATGTAAATTCTTTCTAAATAACACTTGAGTGATATTATTTTGTTCACTCATCAACTGTGTTATTAACACAGAACCATAAGACACTGAATATCACATCCTTTCTACCATAGAAACGCCTAAAAGCCCCATTCCTTGCTCCACGATACGTCCCACTTTTGACGAAAGCATGACACGAAAGGCTCTTAAACTTTCATTTTCCTCTCTTAGAATGGGGAAATCGTGGTAAAACGAGTTGAATTCTTTCACAAGTTCGTAAGTGTAGTTAGCAATCAAACTCGGATTGTATTCTCTCGCAGCATCATTCAAAACGTTTGGAAAATCATATATTTTTTGAATGAGAGTCAATTCAAGTTTTGAAAGCAATGAAGCATCCATTCCTGTGAATTCTATTTCTCCGAAATTCTCTTTATATTTTCTAGCAATCGCCTTTGTTCTCACGAAAGTATACTGTATAAAAGGACCAGTATTTCCAGCAAAATCGATACTTTCTTTTGGATTGAAAAGCATGTTTTTAGTTGGATCGACCTTCAATAAGAAATATTTGAGAGCAGACATACCGATATTGTGATAAACGCCATCTTTTTCATCTGCACTTAGTCCATCTAATTTGCCTTGCTCCTCTGCTACCTCTTGCGCCACATTCTTCATTTCAGCCATGATGTCATCTGCATCTACTACAGTTCCTTCACGGCTCTTCATTTTTCCTTCGGGAAGCTCCACCATACCATAGCTCAAGTGATAACAATTCTCACCTTGCTCGAACCCGAGCTTTTTTAACACCTTAAATAACACTTTGAAATGATATTCTTGCTCATTACCTACCGTATAAATTTGATATGCGGTATCAGGAAAATCTCTGAAGCGTAAAATTGCTGTTCCGATATCTTGGGTGATATACATTGCAGTGCCGTCCTTGCGAAGAAGCGCCTTTTGATCAAGCCCTTGGTCCGTTAGATCTACCCAGATACTGCCATCATCTTTTTGGAAAAAATGCCCATTTGCAAGTCCGTTTCTTACTTCGTCACGACCGAGCAAGTAGGTATCACTTTCATAATATAGCTTGTCGAAGTCCACGCCCATCGTTTGATAAGTGGCATCAAATCCTTTATAAACCCAGCCATTCATCGTTTCCCAAAGCTTGTACACTTCCGGATTTTTTGCTTCCCATTGACGCAGCATTTCTTGAGCTTCCATCATAATGGGCGCTTTTTGGCCTGCTTCCTCTTCAGTTGCGCCTTTTGCGATCAACTCTTTCTGCTCCTCTTTGTATTTTTTGTCAAATATCACATAGTACTTTCCTACCAGCTTGTCCCCTTTTAATCCAGAAGATTCCGGAGTTTCGCCGTTGCCAAACTTTTGCCATGCTACCATGCTTTTGCAAATGTGAATACCGCGGTCGTTGATGATCTGAACCTTTGTAACCGAATGACCGTTCGCTTTTAAAATTTCGCTTACAGAATATCCCAAAAAGATATTTCTGAGGTGGCCAAGGTGCAATGGTTTGTTGGTGTTAGGCGAAGCATACTCCACCATCACGCGAGGTTTTGAATCGGCGGGCTGGAATCCAAAATTGATATTGCTAGAGGCTTCTTTAAAGAAATTAAGCCAATAATCGTTGGAAATAGTCAAGTTCAAAAAGCCTTTTACCACATTGAATGCAGACACTTCAGAAACATTTCCCTTTAAATAATTTCCTATGGCCTCACCTGTTTGCTCAGGCCCCATCTTAGAAATCTTCACAAATGGAAATACCACCAATGTCACATCCCCCTCAAATTCCTTTCGTGTTTTTTGAAATTGAATCATTGAAGGGTTGATGTCCTGTTGGAACAATGCCGATACAGCGTTGTTTAAGGCATTGGTAAGAATTTGATGAATTGACATTTCGTTAAATAATAGCTATATTTTGGAGTGCAAACTTAACCCAATACCTTTGCATAATGATACAAGAAATTGTGAAAGAGAAATTAGATACCATTAGAGAAGCTATTGAGGATATCAAAAATGGTAAAGTAGTGATTGTGGTTGACGATGAAGATCGTGAAAACGAAGGCGATTTCATTACTGCAGCGCGCAATGTAACACCGGAAGTAATCAATTTCATGAGCAAGCATGGTCGTGGATTGATTTGCGCATCACTTACCGAAGAGCGTTGTCAGGAATTGGATTTAGACCTGATGGTAACGCGTAATACCGACCCAAATAAAACTGCTTTCACTATATCTGTTGACCTATTAGGACACGGTTGTACTACGGGCATCAGCGCCCATGACAGAGCGAAAACCGTTCAGGCTTTGATCAACCCTACAACCAAACCAAGCGATTTAGGACGTCCAGGTCACATCTTTCCGTTGATTGCCAAGAAAGGTGGCGTTTTGCGCCGAACAGGTCATACAGAGGCTACAATCGATTTGGCGCGTCTTGCAGGCTTTGAGCCAGCGGGAGTTCTGGTAGAAATCATGAACGATGATGGCACGATGGCGCGACTTCCACAATTGATGGAGATTGCTGCAAAATTTGATCTAAAGATAGTTTCTATTAAAGATTTAATTGCTTACCGTTTAGAGACGGAAACATTGGTTGAGAAGCTCGATCAAATTCCATTCAAAACGAGATATGGCAATTTTGAATTAGTCGCTTTTCGTGAACTAATCGAGGATAAAGAGCACGTGGCCTTTGTAAAAGGAACTTGGTCTGAAGATGATATCATTCCTGTTCGTGTGCACAGTTGCAATTTCCTAAGTGATATTTTCGGTTCACTTGAATTTGGTAAGGATGATCAACTGCACAAGGCTATGCAATTAATAGAAAAGGATGGTAAAGGTGTCATTGTTTACATGAATCATTTGCAAAAAGATCATAGCTTGTTAGATGAGTTTGCGGAGATTCGCAAATTGCAGTCTACTGGTCAAGGCACCGCTACTGCTTCAATGGATGCGCGTGATTATGGAATTGGTGCTCAGATTTTGAGAGATCTTGGAGTAAGAAGAATGCGTCTATTGACGAATAATCCAACGAAGAGAACTGGATTGATTGGATATGATTTAGAAATTGTAGAGAATCAGACATTGAATGATTGATCAGATATGTCAAACGAAAAAAGCCGCTAGAAGCGGCTTTTTTTATATCTTGAAATCTAAGTATATTACTTAGAGAATTTCGCGTAACGAGTTTTGAACTTATCGATACGACCTGCAGTATCCACAAGGGTTACTTTACCAGTGAAGAATGGGTGTGAAGTGTGTGAAATCTCCATTTTGATCAATGGATATTCATTACCATCTTCCCAAACGATAGTTTCTTTGCTGTTTGTAGTTGATTTGCTAAGGAATGAATATTCATTTGACATGTCCTTAAAAACAACCAATCTATAGTTTTCTGGGTGAATTCCTTGTTTCATCGTATCGTATATTTTTCTAACGGGCGGCAAATATATGACGAGAAATTCATTTTTACAAGAAAAATCGAAAATATTCAATACGCCTCGAAATATTAAGAATCAATCGATTAGGGTACAAATAAAAGAAAAATCCCGGATCGTTACCCAGGATTTTTCAGACTAAATTACCTAAACAAATTCTATATTAATTAACCAAAATTACTACTATGAATACCGTTGTATTCTTCGGTAGTACGTGCTTTAATTCATTTTATTGGTACCACTGCTGCTTTGTAATAAGCAAGGCTTCTTGCACTGTGATACGTTCTCCATTGTTGTATGCCGTAACAAACGGACCTGGCAATGATGAATAATTCTGCTTCAATCTTTCTCTTTCATCTCTTGCTTGCTTGTACTCGTTGTACTTGCCGGTGGTGTATTTCACCCATCCTTCATGGTTTTCAATATTAAAATCTCCAGCGTAGCCGTGCACCTGCTTGAAATAAGTTTTATTAACAACACGATGTGCAGCCAAGATTTGTACTTTATAGTTCACACCATTTTCCGCTGCAGGTACTGATGTCACTGCTTTTTCGCTACTTCTTACTGTCTTATTTTCTGTCTTTGGAGTAGTGTTATTTACAGCAGTATCCTCTGTTTTTGGAGTCACTTCTTGCGTGTTCACTTCTTCTTTCGGTGTAGGTTTTACCTCAGTTTTAGTGTTGTTGCTTGAAGAAGCTGGAGTTTCCGTAGTTGTTTTTGGCTCTGTGTTTTGCGCAATAGCTGGCTCTGATGTTGAAGTTCCGCTGACAGGAACAATAGTCACCTCTTTTGGATTATTGTTTTCTACAAACGAAAGTTTGCCCGAGATAACTGGCAGAGAGGACATCGCAGCGAGGCTAGTCAACTTGTAGCTAACTTGAATAACAGGAGAAACAGGCATTTCAAACCACACAAACTTGATGGCATTCTTATCCGCTGTTACTGTTGCTCCAGCGTCTTGAATCTTTTCTGTTTTCATGGTCTCCGGTGCTACGTCTACAATCTTCGCGAAACCTGCAATATTGCTATTCAAGATTTTTAAATCCACTCTAAACTCTGTGTCAGAAATTCGAGTAATCGATCTTTCACAAACGAAATCTGTAGACAGATTACTAGCTGTTACTTCTGTTGCTTGTGTGGGAGTTTCCGTCGTTGTATTTTCTTCTTGAGTGGATTCTGTAACTGGTTCTGTAGTTGTTTCAGTTGTATTCGTTGTAGTTTCAGAAGAAGGCTCTTCTGTAGTTGGTGCGGCAGCTACTGCATCTTGAGAAACAAAAATTTGTTGAGTTGGAATAGTATAATCTACTCTTTGATTATCGTTGATATAAGAGAAGATTCCTTTCGCTTCGTACTTACCAGAGAAATTCGCGTCACACTCTAAATAATAAGTCACTTTAAATGTTTCTTCTGTTGGAAGAGTCATCCAAACGAATCTTACTTTTTTCTCACTGAATGTAAATGAAGCACCTTTTGTTTCGTTTGGAGTTGCGATGAAACCTTCTGGAAGAACGATTTCCATCTTTGCAAACCCTTGGATTTGGTTCTTATTAATGGTCACCTCTACCAATGTTTTTTGCCCCGGAGGCATCGAACTCGGAGCAATGTTCTCAATGCTGATATCGTTTGCCGATAAGACATGCAGAAAGAACAGACCGATAAAATTGATGAGTGTGATAGTAAATTTTATCATGGTTAATGTAAGGTTATTCCAAACTTCAATAGCGCGACTCAAAATTGGTATAACCGAAGGAGCGTTCGGTGGATAAAATTTGTAATTGCGAACACTGAAATGTGAATTGTTCGAAATCAAAGTTTCGCACCTTTGTATGATGAATTGGAATATTCAAATCAAGAGTTTTCTTACTTACCTCCGATTGGAAAAATCGTTGGCGAAGAATTCTATTGAAGCATATGAAAGAGATGTGCGAAAGCTCGCCTCTTTCTGCGAAGGTTTAAATCCAATACAACTTCCAAAGCAGGTAGATGCAAGCACTATACGTCTTTTTATCAAGGCAATAACCGAAATAGGTTTAAGTGCTACTTCACAAGCAAGAATACTTTCAGGGCTAAAGGCTTTTTTCAATTTTCTTTTTCTGGAAAAAGAAATTACAGTAGATCCTACCGAGTTTATCGATTCTCCTAGACTGGGTCGCAAGCTTCCAGATGTTCTGAGTATTGAGGAAATGAATCAAATTTTGGTAAGCATTGATTTGAGCAGAAAAGAAGGTCATCGCAATAGAGCGATGCTTGAAGTCATGTATAGTTGTGGACTTCGCGTCAGTGAATTAACGGACTTTAGAATCTCATGCATCTATTATGATGAGGGTTTTATTCGAGTTATTGGAAAAGGAAATAAAGAAAGGCTAGTGCCTATTGGTGACGAAGCGTTGAAATGGTTATCCATTTACCTGAAAGAAGATAGAGTTCAGTTTCCCATTCAAAACGGACAAGAGGATTTTGCATTTCTGAATCTTCGTGGTAAGAAGATCTCTCGGATGAGTGTTTTCAACATTATTAAAGAGGCCGTGGATCGATTAGGTATTAAAAAACAAATTAGCCCTCATACGTTTCGACATTCCTTTGCCACCCATTTAGTGGAGGCCGGCGCCGATTTAAGAGCGGTGCAAGAAATGCTAGGCCACGCCAGCATCACCACCACTGAAATATATACTCACCTCGATCGATTGCGTTTGAAGGAAGAGATACTATCTTTCCACCCCCGATACAAGTAACCAGCTAGTCTATGCTATTATCCAATTATAGAAAAATCGCACTACGAAGTGCGGCAGTGCTCACTTTGTTCATTGCATTTGTCTCAACAACGGCACAAATCAAGATCATGAGCTACAATTTGCTCAACTTCCCTACTGGAAATTTTCCAGGCCGAGTGGATACATTGCGCCCCATCATTGATTTCTACAAGCCACAATTATTTCTGATTCAAGAATTGAAAACGGAAGATGGTCTGATAGAAATTGCAGACATGATGAATGATTTGGACTATGGTACATTTACAAATGCGCCATTTGTAGCGCAGCAAAGCGATCCCAACAATCCTTATTTTTTGCAGCAAGCACTAGTATATGACACCGACATGTTCACCCTTGCTTTTCAAGATGAAGTGATTACTGGAGTGCGTGATGTTAATTACTATAAGTTGTACTTAAATGATGAAACACAACAAGACGGAAGCGACACAACCTTCATCCATGTTTTTGTCACACACTTAAAAAGTTCGACAGGTTCTGATAACGAGCAATCGCGCCTTCAAATGGTGAATGCTTTTGAATCTTATATTGAAACAAATCTCGACAATGATGACTTGGTAATGATTGCAGGGGATTTCAATTTATACTCGACCAATGAACCCGCTTACCAAGAGTTAGTGAATTCATCAAATGAAATTCCGATGGTCGATCCATTTGCGATGTATGGAAACTGGGCAGTTTCGAATTTTAATCACCGAGAGATTCTCACTCAAAGCACACGCTCTTCGCAAATTGGCAATGACGGTGCGGGCGGCGGTGTAGATGATCGTTTCGACTTCATCATGTTTTCAAATGCTTTTTACTCGAACTCCTCTCCTATCAAATTTTTGGAAGGAAGCTATAAATCTTTAGGTAATAATGGTACTTGCTACAACAGCAGTATTACTAATTGTGCGTCTGGAAACGATGTGCCCTCAAATATTCTAAGAAATATCTATTACATGAGCGATCACATTCCACAAGTATGTGAGCTTGAAATTGATCTCAATTTGAATGTTGCAGAAAATGAGCAACTGTCACTAGACTTTTCTTGGGAGAAGGGTAATGTACTTCAGGACAATGGAGGGATTCTGATCAATTCGAATCGTCCACAAACTTTGGATGTCACTATTTACTCCATGAATGGACAAGCTATTTTGGAAAAAAGCATTTCTGTTAACTACTCCACTCATTACTTTCCATTTGATACTGAACAAATGAGTGACGGAATGTATTTAATGACCATTCGCACATCTTCGAGTCAAGTCATTTCGAAGAAATTTATTGTGAAAAAATAATGAAGACACTTACAGGAAAAGTTCGCGCAGTTCAAAGGGTCTATCTAAAACTAGATAGAGAAATTGCAAAAATGCAGTCCGAGAGTGGTATGCATTGTTTATCAGGATGCGGTGAGTGTTGTAAAAAACCGGATATCGAAGCATCTCCGCTAGAGTTCTTGCCGCTTGCTCTTCAACTATATGATGAAGGCAAAGCTGAATCTTTTTTAGATGAATTAAAGGCCAACAATTCCAGTACTTGCCATGTTTTCAGACCATATGTAACGAATTTTGGGGGCTTGTGTAACGAGTATCCAAACAGAGGTTTGATCTGCAGATTGTTTGGTTTTACAGCTAGAAGAGATAAAGAAGGTAAGCCTGAGTTGGTAACATGTAAACTCCTTAAAACCGAGCAAACAGAAAACTACGAAAGAGCCATTACCAATATGAAGAATGGGAAAAAGATCCCTGTGATGAGTGAATTTTACACACGTCTTTCTTCTATTGACCCGAGTTTATCAGGATTCTATCCTATCAATGAGGCGATGGAAAAAGCAATCGAAACAGTTCTCCACTATTATGCCTATCGCAGAAGACGTCGTGTCAACAAATAGAGGACTTGTTGGTTATTAGTGCATGAAAGTTTATGCATTAGAAAGAAAAATAGTCATTAAGTCAACAATGGCTGAAGTGTGGGATTTCTTTTCCTCTCCCTACAATTTGAATGAGATCACTCCTCCAGACATGAGTTTCGAGATTTTGACGGACATCAAAGGAAAAAAGATGTTTCCCGGGATGATCATTAATTATAAAGTACGTCCGCTCTTGAATATCCCCTTGCGATGGACAACAGAGATTACACATTGCGCTGACAATTCCTATTTCGTAGACGAGCAGAGATTTGGACCATACACCTTTTGGCACCACTTGCATAAGTTTGAGCAAAAGGAAAACGGTGTGGAAATGACAGACCTTGTTCACTATGCTCTTCCGATGGGCCCGCTTGGCACCATTGCGAATGCGTTATATGTACAAAAGAGACTGGAGAGTATTTTCGACTATCGCAACGAAATCATAGAGAAAAAATTCAATAAGAAATAAACCATTTCATGGTAAATGAGTAAAAGCCTCAAAACGTATTGCGTTATGAGGCTTTTTTCATTGGTATTGTTTTCAATTGTATTGAGCACAACAGCTTATGCTCAGACCATTAAATTAAATGATTTTAAAGCAGACTTTGCTAAAAATAGGGTGAGAACGAGAACTTGTTTCCAGGTGACCTACCAAAATTTTCAGCCTGTGGATTCCATTATTATGAATGAGTCTCAATTTGATGAATCCGGCAGAATCATGCAATACACTCATTTTTTTGCACGCGGTAAAAAATTGTATACCATCAATTATAATTATGATGAAAAAGGCCAACTTGCTCGATGTGTGTTGAATCATGCCTTTTCAGATGTCAATCCTGTAGATTTGATTATTGAAAAAGATGAAAAAGGCAAGGTGCTTTCTCTAGTTTGTCCATCCGAAATCAGAAATTTTTGGACCAAGGAAGAATTTGCATACAATGAAAAAGGCAAGATGGTAGCATCTGCGCAGTTTTCAAAGCAAAATGGTGAATGGGTACCTCGCGAAAAGCAAGAGTACTCACCCACCATTCATTCTGGAGAAAACACTCCAACATTTATTCATGACTCGAGAGGTCTGTTGATTTTACATCAGCTCGCGAAGTCAGATTCTGTAGCACCTGATAAAGCTTATTGCTATCAGTACACTACTTATTAACGCACCAATTTCTTGTATTTGATACGATGCGGATTAACATCACCGAGTCGTTTAATCTTATTTTCTTCGTATTCTGAGAATGTGCCTTCGAAGTAGTAAACTTGAGAATCACCTTCAAATGCTAAGATGTGCGTGCAGATTCTATCTAAGAACCATCTATCGTGACTGATCACAACAGCGCATCCTGCGAAGCTTTCGATACCTTCTTCTAAGGCGCGAAGTGTGTTCACGTCGATATCGTTGGTAGGTTCATCCAGCAAGAGAACGTTGGCTTCCGTCTTAAGCGTCATCGCTAAGTGAAGACGATTTCTTTCACCACCTGAAAGCACTGATACTTTCTTTTGTTGATCTGCCCCCACGAAATTGAATTTACTGCAGTAGGCTCTCGAATTGATGGTTTGTCCGCCCACTTCAATCACTTCGTTACCACCTGAGATTACTTCATAAACCGTTTTGTTTGCATCAACATCTTTGTGACGTTGATCCACGTATCCAATCTTAACCGTGTCTCCAATCTTAATTGATCCTGCATCTTGCGTTTCTTCGTTCATGATCATTCTGAACAAAGTTGTTTTACCCGCACCGTTTGGACCAATGATTCCAACGATACCTGCTGGTGGAAGTTTAAACGAAAGATTTTCAATAAGGAGTCGATCTTCAAAACCTTTAGTAACACCTGTGAATTCGATAACATCGTTACCAAGTCGAGGACCGTTTGGAATTGGGATTTCCAACTTCGCTTCTTTTTCACGTTCGCCTTCGGCCATCATTCTGTCATAGTTCTGAAGACGCGCCTTGTTTTTAGCATGACGTCCTTTTGGATTCATGCGCACCCATTCAAGCTCTCGCTCGAGTATTTTTCTGCGCTTGCTTTCAGATTTCTCCTCTTGTGCAAGACGCTTTGCTTTTTGCTCTAGCCAAGAAGAATAGTTACCCTGATATGGGATACCTTCTCCTCTATCCAATTCAAGAATCCATCCTGCTACATTATCTAAGAAGTAACGGTCGTGGGTTACTGCGAGCACAGTTCCTTGATATTGCTGAAGGTGTTGCTCTAACCATAGAACGCTTTCTGCATCCAAGTGGTTGGTAGGTTCATCCAGAAGCAATACATCAGGCTGTTGGAGCAATAATCTGCACAAAGCAACACGACGACGCTCACCACCTGACAACATTTTGATTTTGCTATCTTCTGGCGGACATCTCAAAGCGTCCATTGCAATATTCAATTTTGTATCGAGATCCCAGCCGCCCAGCACTTCAATTTTATCTTGCACTTCAGCTTGGCGATCCATCAACTTTTGCATCTTCTCAGGATCATTGAGGATTTCCTCATCCATGAATTTCATGTTGATTTCCTCATACTCTTTCAATGCATCGGTGATTGGCTTAACGCCCTCCTCAACAATTTCGCGAACTGTTTTTTCATCGTCCAATGTTGGCTCCTGTGGAAGATACCCCACACTATAGCCGGGACTCCAAACAACCTCACCTTGGTAGGTTTGATCAAGTCCTGCGATGATTTTCATTACGGTTGATTTACCGGCACCGTTCATACCAAGGATACCGATTTTGGCTCCATAGTAGAAACTGAGGTAAATATCTTTGATGATGTGTTTTCCTTGTGGGGTATATTTATTTACCCCGACCATAGAAAATATAATTTTCTTGTCGTCTGACATAATCGAATCGTTAAAGAAATAAGGGCACGAAGATAAAAGAACTTAAGACATTATGCAGTCTTTAAGTCAAGGCAAGTAATTTCAGGTGGCATACCTACTCTACCTGGGAAGCCTAGAAATCCAAAACCTCTGTTTACGTAGAGGTATTGTTCGCCCTCATTATAAAGACCTCCCCAACGCTTATAGCGAAGGCTTGAAGGTGACAATTTAATTCCAAGCTTTGGAAGTTCAATCCCGAATTGCATTCCGTGTGTATGACCTGATAATGTGAGGTGAACATTCTTTTTTCCGAGCACTTGCTGCTCCCAATGAGTAGGATCATGTGAAAGAAGAATTTTAAATTCCTCTTCATTCGTATTTTCCAAAGTCTTATTGAAATCACCATATTGTTGGAAGCCGACACCCCAGTTTTCCATTCCCAACAGTCTGATGCTTGCACCATTTTTTTCAAGAAGTGCATTTTCATTTCGGAGCAACTTGAATCCCATCTCCTGATGAATTTCGTAGAGTCGTTCCAAATTCTGTGCACGCTCTTTCAGTTGATTAGCATCATCTCTTTGATAGACGTAGTCTCCATAGTCGTGATTACCAAGAATAGAGAATTTTCCAGATTTTGCTTTTAGTCTAGCAAAATGATCAATCCAAGGTTCTGCTTCGAATGCATAATTATTTACGAGATCACCTGTAAAGAAAATATAATCTGGTTCAAGAGCATTGATCATATCAATGGCCTCACCTACTTCATCAAAGCTGTTGTCAAGAAAGCTGCCTAGATGGGCATCGCTGATGTGCACAACGCGCACTCCATCGAATTCCTTTGGTAGATTTTTAAATTTGATTTCCTCAGATAGAATTCTAAAGGCATACTTACCTTTTGTAACGCCATAAGCTATAGAGCCAAGCATAGCTGTCCCCACCACTAATCCCACTTGATTGAAGAATTGAAAGCGATTCATTCTTTCATGTGGCTCTGATTCCAAATTAGTTGAAAACTGCCCTACAATCCATTTACCGGCAAGAGTAATATCATTGAGGAAATGGAAAACAATAAAAATCAATTTTGGAATAAAAAAGAGAAATGCAAAGGCTGTAACAACTGTAAAAAATGAGTACGACTTTGTTTGCTGAAGCTCTTCATATCTTAAAATCAACATGACAAAAAGAATCACTGTAATGATCGTTGGAACAAACCAACCCCATCTTGCTATCCTTCTTAGGGGCATTGTAAAATTTTCTGTGAGCTGTTTGATTCCGAAGTAACCATACAAGTCGATGAGTGCTAGGATGAGCACGAAGGTTGATAAGAATATGATGAAGCGAGCGGTCATAGATAGAAATTACGCGGCAAAAGTACGTTGCGAAATATGATTAATAATTGAAAATAAGTGTATTTATCATAAATGTCATTGATATAACAGAAAAAGAGGTTGAAGTGTTTAGAAACAAAAAACCCCTCGCTTTCGCGAGGGGTTTTTCAATATTTGAGATCTGATTACTTGTTGATAATCAAACGACCCATTTCAACAGATGAACCGTTGGTTAGGCGATACATGTAAACACCAGTTGCAAGAGTACCTGCATCGAATGTTGTCTTGTATTCGTTACCAGCTTCAACACTTGCAGTGTAGATGCTTGCAACACGCGCACCAGCTAGATCATAGATGTCGATTGTAGCCTTACCTGTTTCAACTGCGCTGAACACGAAGTTAGCTTGGTCAGTTGCTGGGTTTGGATAAACAGACACGTGAGATTCTTTAGAAACTTCTGCTTCTGTAGATTCTGGAGTTGTTGGGTTGATAACTTCGATGATGTCAGAACCTTCGAAGCTGATAGTTTGGCAATGCTCAACCATGTTACCTGAGCAATCCATTGCAGTCCAGCAACGAACGATTTGGTAATCTGGGCAGCAATCCAATTCGAATGCGAAGTCACCAGCACCTGATACTGTTTGGATAGCGCTAGAGTTAGCGTTTACAAAAGAACCAGAGTATGTGAACCAACCACCGAAGCCATTGTCAGCTGCGTTGTAGTTATTAGCACCGTCACCCAATTGGAAGCCGAAGTACTTGTTAGATGGAGCATGAGCAAGATTCAAAGCAGAACCTGCATACTCACCCCAACCAGTCAATTCAGCACCCTCTCCGTTAACTAGAACGAAGTACAACCAGTCTTGGTAGTTTGCATCGATACCACCGCAATCAGCCTTGAAGCTAGTTGGGAAGTTTTGATTGCTCCATAAAGACCAATCCATTTCGCTATCAAACCATACGCTAACATTGAAACCAGCGTTAGAGTTGTATGCGTTTACAAGTGTAGCAGACACGTGAGCTGTTCCGTTTGGATAACGTACTAGTTCACCAGACTGAATTACATAGTAGCGGCTTGAAGTTGGCATGTTGAATAGTGCCATCGCCCAAGCTGTTGGGTAGTTACATGGGTTACCTTCTGGAAGAGCTGGAGTCATCAAGTTGCAATCAGCGATTGAACCTTCAGCTGGCATTTCACCAACGATTGTTTCGATGAATTCAACTTCGATTTCAGAACCACAGTTGTCAGAAGCAGTTACTACTTCAGCAGCTGGGATTTGAGCGTCACAAGCTAATACTAGGTTTTCTGGAGTAGTGCTCAATGTTGGAGCAACTTCATCCTGGATAGTTACTGTGTAAGAAGCTTCAGAGAAGTTACCACACTCGTCAACTACGTAGTAGTTTACAACGAACAATCCATTTCCACAATCGTCAGACCAGATAGTCTCAACTGATGGAGTAACAGTGATGTTTGCTGGCTCAGAACAGTTGTCAGATACTACGATAGTAGCTGGAACGATTTCAGTAGCGCAATCATATGTTAAATCTTCCAACTGAGTTTCAATGGTTGGATTAGTGTTGTCATAGATATAGTATGATACAGATACTGGCTCGCTTACGTTACCACAAGCGTCAGTTGCTGTATATGTACGAACAATGATGTAAGAGTTTGCACACTCACCTTCGATGATTTCTTCAACCATGTCAACTTCTACAGAGCTACAGAAGTCAGATGCAACTGCCATTTCATTTGGAATGATAGCGTCACATGAGAATTCATTAGACTGTGGAATTGAAGTGAAATATGGAGCTTCGTTATCAACGTAGTTAAGAGTTACAACGTATGGAAGAGAAGCATTACCACAAGCATCAGTTGCGATGAATGTGTGGATCTCTGTGTACTCAGCTTCACACTGACCATCGATAGTTTCGATGTCGTGAGAAATTTCATAACCATTGCACAATTCAAATACTTCTGCAGGAACTACACCATATGCAGTACCACAAGATACTGTTTCAGTGTAACCTTCGTTGTACCATACTGGAGCAGTTGTATCAACAATAGTGATCACTTGATCAACAGTGATAGAGTTACCACAGTTGTCAGTTGCTGTCCAAGTACGAGTGATTGTTTCTGTACAACCTTCTGTTGAAGTGCTGCTACCTGCTTCGATTGATAATTCATCGTCACAGTTATCAGAGAATTCTGGGAAGAATGAAGGAACATCATCACCACACTCGATCGTCATATCCATTGGTTGCTCAGCAATTGTTGGATCGATAGCATCAGTCAATGTGATGATTTGTTGAGCGTATGCTTCGTTTCCACAAGCATCAATTGCTGTGTAGTTACGGATGATACGACCTTGGCAACCACCAGATACAGCTTCATCAGTGTAAGAGATCTCAGCACCATTACAGTTGTCTGTAGCAGATACGAAGATTCCCATATAGTCATCACATGGACGCTCAATTTCAACTGCATATTCTGCGAAGATTGGAGCTTGAGTATCGTTTACTGTGAAGTACTGATAGAAAGGAGCAGACTCATTTCCGCAAGCATCAACTGCTACGAAGATGTAAGCACCAGAAGTGTAACATGGAGACTGGTAGAAAATAGTTTCATTAACCATGATCTCAACATCATTACATACATCATTAGCTGTTGGTTCTACAGAAGCTCTGATTTCGTCACACTCGAAAGACAATTCGTAAACTGCTGTTTCGAAGTTCCAGTATGGAGCTGTAGTATCTACTACTTCAATAGTTTGGCTAGCCTCAGCAGTGTTACCACAGTTGTCAGTAGCTGTGAAGTTACGAACGATTGTGTAGTTGCTTGGGCAGTTACCTTGAATAGTATCTGTTTCGATAGTTACGATTGCAGAAGAGCAAAGGTCACCAGCAATTGGAGCTTCAAGGATGAAGTCCTCTGAACATTCAATTGTAAAGCTTTCAGGAGTGAATTCGAAGAAAGGATCTTCTGTATCAACAACTGTAATTACTTGATCAACGATAGTAACATTACCACAGTTGTCAGTAGCAGTCCATGTTGCAAGGTATGAACCAAGACAACCAGAAGGCATATATTCAACTGCGAAATCAACTTCCACTTCATCATCACAATTGTCTGTGAATGCTACATCAGCATATGTCCAAGACTGATCTGAACATTCTACTGTCATATCAGCTGGCTCATCTACTACTGTTGGAACAATAGCGTCAGTAAGCGTGATAATTTGTTGCGCGAAAGCTTGGTTACCACATGCATCAGTTGCAGTGTAGTCACGGATAATACGACCTTGACATCCACCAGAAACAACTTCATCAACATAAGTGATTTCTACATTGCTGCAAGAATCAGATGCAGTTACAAATACACCAGCGTAATCATCACATGGACGCTCGATTTCGATAGCGAACTGATCAAAAGCTGGAGCTGTGATGTCACGAGTTACGATGAACTGGTTGAAGATTGTGCTATTTCCACAAGCATCAACTGAAGTGAACTGACGTAGGATGCAATCAACGATTGGACATTCTAGAGCAGCTTCTTCAACGTTGATATCAGAAATAACAACAGAACCAGGACCTTCGATATCATCAACAGAGTTGATACCTAGCGCAAATGTGCTACCTGCAGGAACAGTTACAGTGAATGTACCTGATTGGTTGTTAGCACCATTCAAGTCGCTGATCGCTGTAAATGCACCGTTGATCCAGTATCCGAACGGATCGTAAGATGCAGGAATACCATTTCCAACTCCAGAATCACCTGCTGTGAATGACCAGTTGAAAGTAACGTTTACTTGCTTAGCAATTACTGCAGCTGCAGTATAGATTTGGCTCACTGAAAGTGAGTTAGAACCTATAACAGAAATATTGGATGGAAGACCGCTCAAGTCTACTTGACCATTACCACCATTGTTGATGGCAAACCAAGGAGAGATTGTAGCATAGTCAACATAAGTTGTAGTTACATCACCACATGCATCAGTAGCTGTTGGGAATACTTCTGGAATTTCAGAACCACACTCAACGATTACTTCAGACTGACCTTCTACTGAAGGAGCAGTAACGTCAACAACATATACATACTGTGTAGCCATGATTTCGTTTCCGCAATCATCGAATGCACGGTACAAACGAGCGATTGTTTGCTCATTAGCACACTCACCAGCAGTGATTTCTTCAGTTACTTCAACATTAACTAGATCGTCACAAAGGTCAGAAGCTTCTGCCATTACGATAGCTGGAACTTCTTCGTCACAATTGATAGTTACGTTTTCTGGTACGAAAGTCCAGAAAGGATCTGTTGTATCAACGATAGTGATTGTTGCAGAAGCAGAAGCTTCGTTGAAGCAATGATCAACTACAGTCCAAGTATATGTCAAGATTGTATTGCAACCTTCATAAGTTGTTTCGATGTTCAACTCTGGCTCGAGTGAATCGTCACAGTTGTCAGTGAAAGTAGCGTTAGCCATTTCGTAAGCTGAACCACATTCTACGATTTGGTTTTCAGGTACGAAAGAAGCAACTGGATTTACTGTATCGATCAAAGTGATGATCTGAGTTGCATTGCTTGTGTTACCACAAACGTCAGTAGCAGTGTATTCACGGATGATACGACCAGCGCATGATCCAGAAACGATTTCTTCTGTGTAAGTGATTTCAAAAGTGTTACAAACATCTGTTGCTGTGATGTAGATTCCGCTATAATCATCACATGGACGATCTAGAGCAACCTCATAAGCATCAAATGCTGGTGCAGTTGTATCAGTGATGTATACATACTGAACGAATGTATTAGCATTACCACACTCATCAGTAGCTGTGAAAGTACGTTGGATCAAAGTAAAGCAATCTGATTCTTCAACAGTAATGTCGTTGAAAGTAGTAGCTACTTCACCACAGTTGTCAGTTGAAGCTGGTTCGATATAAGGAATATCTTGACCACACTCAATTGAGATTTCAGCTACAGCATTTTCATCAAAAGATGGAGCTGTTTCATCATAAACATAGATGAAAGTTACAAGCGTGCTTTGGTTTCCACAAGCATCAACTGCAGTGAAAGTACGCTCGATAGTGTATGTCTGGTCGCATGAACCATCGATACGAACATCTTCGTGAGTCCAAGAAGCATCTCCACATAGATCAGAAACAACTACAAAAGCTGCAGGGATTTCCAATTCACAGCTAACGCTTTGTTCAGCAGTGTACTCATCAAAAGATGGAGCAGTAGTATCAATAATGTGAACCAACTGAGAAGCCATTGTATCGTTTTCACAATAGTCAGTAGCAACCCAAGTACGGATTACATCATAAGAATTTGGACAGTTGTCATCAGTAGCAACTACTTCTTCTGAGTAGTCGATAGATACTTCACCACCACAGTTGTCAATAGCGTATACGTTACCAGCACCGAAGATGAAATCATCACCTGCTTCAACTTCAGAACATTCAACTGACATTTCTTCACCAACACCATAGATCGTTGGATTAGTGTAGTCAACGATAGTAATGTATTGCTCAGCAGTTGTTGTGTTACCACAATCATCAGTAGCAGTGTAGATTCTGTGAAGAACACCAAGACATCCACCAGAATTCAATTGTTCGAAAGTAACTTCTACAGTTGCAGTTCCACAAGGATCAGTAGCTGTAAGAATTGCTGGAAGGTTTTCGCAAAGAATCTGAGTTTGGTATGGATACTCGTCAAATACAGGACCTGTAGTATCGATTACATTAACTGTTTGATAGAAGTGATTTGTATTCTGACAGTTGTCAGAAGTCCACCAGTGACGGTTGATAGTATATTGACCAGCGCACTCACCTTCGATGATTGCTTCTTCATATTGAACTGGAACAACACCCTGACAAACATCAGTAGCAGTAAGAACTGCAGGAGCTACAACGCTGCTGCACTCATAAGTAACTTCAGAAGCTGGAGTTGAATCAAAGCTTGGAGCTGTTGTATCAACTACAGTAATAATTTGAACACAGTTTGAACGGTTACCGCAAATATCGGTAGCGCTCCATGTACGAGTAATAGTGTTTGAACACTGATCACCTGCCAATTCTTCACCAACAAAAGCAACAACTACATCACCAGTACAGTTATCAACTGCAGATGGAGAAGCAAGAGCTGGAATTTCCTGACCACACTCAATAGTGATTGATTCTGGGCAGTCAACAAAAGTTGGAGCAGTGTTATCGTCAACAATAATTTGCTGAGAAACGATAGACGCGCGACCACAAGCATCTTGTGCGCGGTATAGGTAAGTAAATTCAGTGTTGTGTACGCAATCTTGTTCGTTTACTGGCTCGCAAGAAGCATCAGTGTTAGCGTCACCATGACCAGCAACATAGTTACCATCCATGAATCCGTTGAAGTAGAACCAAGTTGAAAGACCAAAGCCACAGTTTTTGTTGTTTGCGCCTTGACCGATTTGCATACCGAAATAGTAGTTAGATGGCATGTGCTGGAAGTACAATACATCACCAGCATAGTCAGCTAAACCTGTAAGAGTTGAGAAATCGTTGACCATCTCATAGTAAGTCCAATCCATGTAGAGATTGCCTGCTTGTGCGCAGTTTAGATCGTCTTTGTAACTTCTACCCATTGAAGACCATGTTGCCCAATCCGCAGCGTTGTCAAACCAGAAATCAACCTGGAATTGTTGTGCTGGGTTAATGTTGTTAGCCACTGTACCATAAAGGTGAGCGCTACCATCATTGTATTGGTCAAAAGAACCCGATCCAACAAAGTTGAATTGAGAGCTTGCTGCATAGCCTAAATCATAAAGCGTTGGCAACCAAATAGCCCAATCTGGACCAGGACCAAATGCTGTTGAAAGATCACAATGTGAAATGATTTCACCTGTGTTACTAGTAAAAGATTCTACTGAAGTAGCACCAGAACAAGCATCAATTGCTGAAGCTTCTGCTGGTCCAGGAACATTTTCCAAACACTCAACTGTAACAACTGGCTCAACACCGCTAATCACTGGAGCAGTAGTATCTACTACAGTAATAGTTTGAGTGCAAGTTTCAGTCAAATCACCATACGTAGCTACCCACGTACGAACGATTACTTTGTTACAAGCAGTTTCAGAAATGATCATATCTGTGAAGTTGAGGCTAACAGCCATCATATCATCACACTCAGTAATATCAAGAACTGGAGAACCTGTAAGCTCAAGATTGCCCTCTTGGCCACATTCTACAGTAACATTGCTAGCACATGTCATTGCCAATGCTGGAGTACAGTCATTGCACAAAACAGTGAAACAACCAAACAATACGTTACCCTGAAGGCCATCGTTCGAAGGAACGTTACCTACTGTAACTGTAATTGTTTGACCAGCAAACTCAGAAATGTTGATAGTTGCATCAACGAAGTCATTATTGTTATTTGCTGCAACGTGGTAAAGCGTGAAAAACGGTTCACCATTAATATTGATGTAAGAATAATCTAAACCATCATTCTCTGAATCGAGCAACGCTGAAAAGTACTCAAATGACAAAAGAGCGCCATTTGCAGGAACTTCGATTGTTGTTTGAGCTGTAAACGTGTGAACGCTGAAACTTAGATATCCACCAGTCCAGACTGAATTCACACAACCTGACGGAGCAGCATCGAAATATTGGCTTTTGTTACCAAATCCAAATGCTGGATGTCCGCTTGATGGATAGCTCCATGAATCTTCGCTTACTGATCCACAATCTGTGTAGCCACTAGGCAACTGTGCATAACCACCAGGGTTATTTGCAGGAGCACTATAGTTATTAGATCCGGTTACGGATGAAGATGGTGACTGGGCAAAAAGACCAATACCACCCCACAAAAACAAAAATGCGATCAAAGCCATTGCCTTGAAAGCTTTTGAAATCGATGTCGAGCTCGTCGAGCTACAGACCTGATTTCCCCATGAAAACGTAGAATGTTTCATTCGGTAGGTTTAAATTAAACGTTAGGTTATAAAAAAATATGAAGATCCCAGAAGGGGATATTTCGATAGACTAATTGTTTCTGTCGACAAAGATGTGATATTATTCGACTAAAAACAAATATTCGTCGATGTTTTTTGCTTGTTCATCGAAAATAAACACCCTAATCGTTGATTATCAACCATTTAAAAAATGAGATATTTTTAGAAAAATTAAGACGAATACTTGTTTTTCGTCGATTAAACGCTTTCCACCATCTTTGTATCCTCAAAAATTTGATATGAAAAGAGCCATTTGCCCACTTGCATGCATCCCCATGCGTCTTGAACCTTCTGATCGAAGTGAAATGACCAACCAAGTGTTGTTTGGGGAAACCATGGAGGTGCTTGAAACCAACGAAAAATGGGCAATGGTTCAGCTCAACCACGATAACTATCAAGGCTGGGTGGATTTAAAACAGATTGTTTCTATCGATGAAATGATTGTCCCTGAAGCAAAATCAGTAACCGCTCCTCTATTCGTAGTGAGAAACGAGAATGAGGGATTTTCCTTTTTACCAGCAGGCTCAATGGTAAGATTTACCAGCGAATCAGAAATTATTTGCGGAAATAAAAAGTTTTTGAGCGCGCCTATGGACGCTAAGAATGCAACTGCTCCGGCGGAACTTGCTCTTGGTGCTATGATCTTTCTCGATACACCCTATTTATGGGGCGGCCGTACTTTAATGGGCATCGATTGTAGTGGCTTCACTCAACTCATTTTTCGAATGAACGGCTTGAGTATTCCAAGGGATGCCTATCAACAAGCTGAAATTGGAGAAATTATAACCTTCATAGATGAAGCAGAAACAGGCGATCTAGCATTCTTCGACAACAGCGAAGGACGTATCACACATGTAGGATTGATTATTAACCAAAAAGAATTGGGAGTCAAAAGCATTATCCATGCTTCAGGTAAAGTAAGACTCGATAAGTTAGACCACCAAGGTATTTATAATCAAGAGACCAAGAGCTACAGTCACAACTTACGTTTGATCAAGCGAATTAAAATTTAATTCGCGGCTCTTTTCCAGCTTCCAATTTAAGAACTCCGCGAGGGCAAACCGAGCTACAAACACCGCATCCGACGCAAGACGCACGAACGATATTTTCACCGCGCTGCGCATAAGCACGCACATCTATACCCATTTCGCAATAAGTGCTACAATTGCCACAGCTGATGCACTGCCCACCATTAGTGGTAATTCTAAATTTTGAAAAGAAGCGCTGTTGTATTCCTAGAATGGCAGCCATGGGACAACCAAAACGGCACCATACTCTGCTTCCCATGATGGGATAAAAACCAGTACCTACTACTCCGCTGAATAAGCTTCCTATGAAGAAGCCATATCCTTTTGCATAGTTTTGAGATATACTTCCTAATACTTCTCCTTTATAATAACTATTTACCCAAAGAAGAATAGTGAGGCCTATAATGAGAAGCAATACAGAGTAAATAATCCAACGTTCCCATTTCCAAGCCTGGACAGATTTATCAGATAATTGACGAAATGAATCGCCGGCCGTTTCAGCCAATGCACCGCAACCGCACACCCAAGAGCAGTACCATCTTTTTCCAAAATGATAGGTCAAAATAGGTGTTGCAATCAGAATCATGATCACTGACCAGAAAGTTGCAAATACTCCAAAGTTGCCGCTATTGTAGAGATAGCTGAGATCATTTGGAAAGAGATATTCTTTCTTTAGCGGCCAGAAGTAAGAAAAATAAAATTCAGGTTGATTGATTCTATTCAGCCACGTAGGAACTAAGTAAGCGAGAAAGAGTTGGCAAATAATCAGTACCAACGTACGGTAAAAGTGATACTTGTTTCCTTTGTATTTTCTTAAAAATTTTATTCCAAAAATAGTAACTGCAAGAGTGTAAAATGTTCCGTAAAGAAACCATTGATCGGCTGGTTTCAAACGAAGCAAATAACTCAACGGATCGAATAATCGAATGAGGGGCTCCAAAAATTGAGGAAACCAATAAAGCGCTACATAAAATCCAGTGAGTATGACACCCACTCCCCACGCGCTAATCCCGCGAGAAGAAATGGATCTGAACCATACACCATCGTTGCTAATTGCATTCATTTTATTTTCAATTAATTCGATGCCAACGCTGGCATAGCATAAAACTCTGGATCGAATAACAGTTCTTTCCAGTTTGATTTCATTTCATTTTCACTAGCACCATTCAAAATGTGCTTTTCAGCCATTTCATGCTTGATGCGAATTCCGAGACCTTGCACACCGATTAATTTATCATTTTCAAAAACCAATCTCAGCACATCATCATTTCTTCGGAAAATAATATTATGGACTCCTTCTTTTTCCTTCACTGGTATAGAGCCATACACTTGGTATTCTATATCAAAAAACTTTGCACTATTAAACCAAACTCCGGGGTGATATTCTGCTTCCAATCCAAGTGCGCTTATAGCAGCCACCTCCCCCATCATCCTTCCAGTATACCATACTGGTTCGATAGCTTTTCTACCTTCATCTGGAACTTCTAACTGTGCGCAATCACCTACGGCAAAAACATCCTTTTGGTTCGTTTCTAGACGATGATTTACTAAAATCCCTTTATCTATTTTCAAACCTGAATTTTGCAAAAGAGAAATATTTGGCTCCACTCCTATTGTAACTCCAAGCATTTCGGTTTTGAGTTCTGATCCGCTATTCAATGTAAGACCACTTATTTTTCCATCAGAAGAATGAATTTCTTGAATTCCTTCGTTCGTAATAAGATTGATACCTTTAGCTAGAATATGCTTGGTTACAATTTGACTTTCTAATGCAGGTAATACACTTGACCAAAAAGATCCATCACGTATGATAAAATCAACGTGAATACCTTCTGAGTGAAGCATTTCAACTAATTCGATTCCTATTAATCCACCACCAATTACTGCTGCTTTTTTTATTTTTGGAGAGCGCCATTTTGCACCTTTTGTCCAATTCCATATTTGATCAAAATCTTGTTTGGAATACATACCGAATATTCCCTCGGTTTCTTCTCCAAGCACACCAAGATCTTTATACTTGCTTCCACAAGCAAGAATAAGCTTATCGTAAGCTATTGCTTCATTACCAATTAAAACTTGTTTTTGTGTAAAATTGAATGAAGTCACTAGGCCTTTTCTGAGTTGTATTCTGTTCTTTGTCCAGAAATTTCGCTCATAGGGTTCTAGGTGATCCCATTTCATGTGCCCCATGTAGACGTACATGAGTGCAGTACGTGAAAAAAAATACTCGGACTCATCCGAGATGACAAGAATTTCTGCATCAGATTTTTTTCTGATGTAACGCGCAGCAGTAATTCCACTTATGCCATTACCAACAATAATAATCTTCTGCATATGTGGTAAAACTAAACAAATTGGAGATATACACTATTTTTGCAAAATATATTATTCGACATGCGAATTGTTCAAATCCTTACAAGCCTTTCTATAATTTTTTTGGCATCTTGTTCAACCCCTCCGGCTACGCCAGGAAGTGAAGCGGCAGCTGCCCCTCAAGATACGACAAAACAGAAGGCAACGATTTCTAGAAACTCACTTAGTGCTTCTGGTGAAGAACAAGTGACCTATATAGGTGACAAGCCTTGCTCAGATTGTAAGACTACAAAAGTCATTTTGACTTTGTTGAATAAGAACAACGCAGTTTATCGCGAACAAAAAATCAGAGAAAAGTCGCCAGAGAATACGCTTCGAGTAATGGGTTCGTGGATTTATTCGCCAGACAGCACCGTCATCACAGTTACTAATTCCAGCGATCCAACTGATGTCAGAAGATTTAAGGTGAGCAAAGACTATCTTACTGTTGTCGATGAAAAGCTACAACCAGTGGATTGTGGAGGATACGATTGTACTTTAGATAAAATCAAACCAGGTAAGGCAACACCATCAAAAACCGATGTTGCGAATCCAATTCGAATCATGCCCGCAGACCAAGGCACTATGAAGCCCGTAGATCGTAGTAAAAGATCAAAGCAATAATGAATCAATATAAAAAAGTTGCTTTTCACACCTTAGGCTGCAAACTAAACTTTGCGGAAACAAGCGCCATTTCTAGACAATTTACAGACTCAGGATATGCGCGTGTAGAAATGGAAGAACATCCGGACGTGTTGGTTATCAATACCTGCAGCGTTACTGATCAAGCTGATAAGAAATGTAGAAACATTGTCAATCGTGCGATTCGTCACAATCCTGGTGTATATGTGGCGGTAATTGGCTGCTACGCTCAGCTGAAGCCCCAAGAGATTGCCAATATCGAGGGTGTGAACATTGTACTTGGTGCAAATGAAAAATTCAATATTGTTCAGCATGTTGAATCAACTTCCGTTGAAGAAAAAGGACTCATCAAGGCTGGTGAGATCAAAGAAGTAAAGACATTCATCCCAAGTTATAGCAAAGGAGATAGAACGAGAACTTTTTTGAAAGTTCAAGACGGTTGTAATTATTTCTGTGCCTTTTGTACTATTCCGCTGGCCCGAGGCCGCTCTCGCAGTGCTACAATAGAAGAAACACTTGAACAAGCTCGTAAGGCCATTCAAGATGGCGCGAAAGAAATAGTCCTCACGGGAGTAAATATTGGCGACTTTGGTACAGCGCATGGCGAAACCCTTCTTGAATTGGTAATGCAATTAGATGAGCTACCTGGTGTAGAGCGTTACCGCATCAGCAGCATAGAGCCCAATCTGCTTACCGACGAAATCATTGATTTCGTTTCAAAGAGCAAAAAGTTCATGCCTCATTTTCACATTCCGCTTCAAAGCGGAAGTGATACCATCCTTGCTGCAATGCGCCGTCGTTACCGCACAGAGCTTTACCGAAACAGGATTTTAGATATTAAAACTAAAATGCCCGACGCGTGTATTGGTGTTGATGTAATTGTCGGTTTTCCTGGTGAGACAGACGAGCTTTTCACCGAAACACAGCAGTTTTTGAGTGAACTTCCTGTGAGCTACTTGCACGTATTTACTTACAGTGAAAGAGATAACACAACCGCATTGCGCATCCAAGAGGTAGTGCCGATGGAAAAGCGATATGAGCGAAATAAAATCTTGCGCATTCTTAGTGAAAAGAAGAAAAGAGCATTCTATTCTGAGCATTTAAACAGTGAAAGACCCGTCTTATGGGAAGGTGAAAATGACGAAGGAAAAATGAGTGGCTTCACTGATAATTATATTAAAGTCCTGCGAACGTGGGATTTAACACTTGTCAATCATTTAACTAATGTTAAATTATTGGGAATTGATGGAGACGGTAATGCCTATTCCAATTAATTAAACTAACTTTGGCACGCCCTTTGGTTAGGGTAGAACAATAACTTCTCAGGAAGTATTGGTTTTGGTTTAATACCTATTTGGTTAAGGTTTAAGAAGTGCCCTCGATAACGATCGGGGGCTTTCTATTTTTAGACCGTTTCTGTGTCAATTTGCGTGTCTAAAAACGACATGATGTCAGAAAAAACGCTATGGCACGACCGTTGAGAACCCCGCGCCAAATCATTAATTCATATGCAACAAGGTACTATTTCAGTTCAAACCGAAAACATCTTCCCGATTATCAAGAAGTTCTTGTACTCGGATCATGAAATCTTTTTAAGAGAGCTTGTCAGTAATGCTGTCGATGCATGCCAGAAAGTAAAAACACTTTCTGCACTGGGGGAAATCTCCGCTAGTACAGACCAATTAAAGGTCAGCGTTTCAGTGAATAAAGACGCCAAAACCATCACCATCTCGGATAATGGTATTGGAATGACCGCTGAAGAAGTAGATAAATACATCAATCAAATCGCATTCAGTGGCGCTGAAGAATTTGTAAGTAAATACAAAGACGCTCAAATCATTGGTCACTTTGGATTAGGTTTTTACTCAGCATTCATGGTTTCTAGTAAAGTGGAAATCATTACAAAATCTCATCGCAAAGATGCTACGGCAGTGCATTGGGAATGTGATGGAACAACTAACTATACACTTCAAGAAACAGATAAAGCAGAAGCTGGAACACAGATCATTCTTCATATTGCAGAAGATTCAGAAGAATTTCTAGATGATTATCGTATTGAAGGCATCTTGACAAAATATTGCAAGTTCATGCCGGTATCCATTCAGTTCGGAACTAAAACGAACTGGGAAGATGATCCAAGTGGAGAAAAAGATGAGAACGATCGAGTAAAAAAGATTGAAGTTCAAGTAGAAAATATCATCAATAATCCGAGCCCAGCATGGACGAAAAAGCCAATTGACTTGAAGGATGAGGATTACTCCAATTTCTATCATGAATTATATCCTTCAACTTTTGACGAGCCGTTATTCAATATTCATATCAACGTTGATTATCCATTCAACCTAACTGGTATCCTTTATTTTCCGAAGCTCAAAAACAATTTTGAAATACAGAAAAACAAGGTTCAGCTTTATTGCAATCAAGTATTCATTACTGATGAAGTAAAGAATATTCTACCAGAATTTTTGACACTTCTTCATGGCGTAGTTGATTCTCCAGACATTCCTTTGAACGTCAGCCGCAGTTACTTGCAGGAAGATGCAAACGTGAAGAAAATTTCAAGTCACATCACCAAAAAAGTTGGAGATAAGCTTGCAAGCATGTTCAATGGCGACCGTCCTGATTTTCAAGAAAAATGGCCAGATATCGGAGTCTTCATTCAATATGGAATTTTGACCGATGAGAAATTCGCAGAAAAAGCTCCAGCATTTACACTGTATGAAACAAGCGAAGGTCAATTCTACACATTGGAAGAATTGAAAGAGAAAATCGGTGCTCTTCAAAAGGATAAAAAGGGCGAAACGGTTGTTCTTTATGCACAAAATAAAGAAGAACAGCACAGCTTCATTGATAGCGCTCGATCAAAAGGATATGAAGTGATCATTCTTGATGGACCGCTTGCTTCTCATTTCATTAATCATGTAGAAAGTAAAAATCAAGGAATTCGATTCAAGCGTGTTGATGCTGATGTGGTAGACAAGTTAATTGAAAAGGATGATGCGCTTCCGAATAAACTTTCTGAAGAACAGCAAAATACAATCCGTCCGGTATTGGAGAGTATTGTGGATAGTAAGAAATATAGTATTCAGTTTGAAAGTTTAAGCGTAGATGAAGCACCATTCATTGTTACACAAAATGAATTCATGCGACGCATGAAAGAACAAAGTGCAATGGGTGGCGGTGGATTCTACGGTAGTCTTCCAGATAGCTACAATTTGGTAGCTAATGCGAACCACCCCTTGATGGAAAAACTTTTGGAAGCGAATGAAAGCTCGAAAGAAAAAGCAAAGCAAGCTATTGATTTGGCGCTGCTCGCTAAAGGCTTATTAAAGGGTGAAGATCTCACCAAATTCATTAAAAGAAGTTTTGAAAGTATCTCATAAAAAAAATCCCTCGGTGTTACCGAGGGATTTTTTTTATTCAATATCGCCTGCAAGAAGCTTTAGTTCTGCTAGTGCTATTTGTAGATCAAAATTTGCTTGAAGATATTGAGTATTTACCTGGTCAAAAGCCACCTGAGCTTGTTGGACCTCAATGCTTGAACTCTGTCCTTGCTTGAATCTTTCTAAGGATAGGTCAAGCAGTTCTTTTGATAAATCAAGGCTTTCTTCTGAGATCAATTTCACTTGGTTCAAATTTTCAATGCGAGCAGAAAGCGACTCTACCTGTGCCGTCAAATCAGCCGATGCTTGTTGTGCTAGAATTTCCGCCTGAGTGTACCGTAGCTCCGAAGTTTTTCTTGAACGATTAACATCCCCTGCTGCGAAAAGGGGCATGGTGACGGTAAGTCCTACTGACGGACCAAATGTTCTATTGAATAGAGAGAATCCTGCAGAGTTATCACTTCTGGTAAAGTTATAAGCCCCATTAAGAGTGACAGTGGGAAGCATGGCAGACTTTGCTTCCTTTATTTGGAGTGCCGCAATTTGCTTTCTCTTCAAAGCTATTTGAAGATCAAAATTATTTTGAAGAGCCTTTGTTTTTAATTCTTCAATCTCTCCAAGAGTCACTTCGGCCGGACTTTCAACATTGAAATCATAACCTGATTTTTCCCCCATTAAGAAAATCAATTGATTCTTTGCAGCAACAAGAGCAGCTTCATTTTGAAGAATTGCAGTCTTTGCATTATTCAATTCAATCACTGCCTGCAAGTAATCCATCTTTGCTCCATTGCCGACATTCCATCGTGTTTCACTGATATCCTTTCGAAACAAATTGAAATCTATGAGCGCTTGTAAATATGCAAGCTGTTGTTGAATCTGTTGCACCTGGCTGTAAGCAGCAGTTACATCTCTTACCGTTTGCGCCATCTGTTGTTTTGTAGAAAGGGCGCTCGTCAGAGACAGTTCATGTAACCGTTCTCGTGTAGCAAACATTCTCAAGCCATCAAATACTGTCCAATCTGCCAGCACTGCTGCTGAAAGCTGATTGCCTGATGCATTCGGTGAAGTAATTTCTTGACCATTCGCAAAACGCTGCAAGATGTCATTACTGGAATATAGATCCGATATGCGCAAAGAGATATTTGGAAGCATTCCTGCTGCTCCCGCCACATCATTCAGTTCATTGACCTGTTGATCGCTTTTTAGGAAGAGCACATTATAATTCGCAGTCAGTGCGCGTGCTACAGCAGCATCTAAGGTTAGTGTTTCCTGATTAAATGCCTTTAATCCAAAGAAACAAATAATGATCATGATTAGATTTCTCATTTCTCACCTCCTTTCTCTACTGCATGATTTTTCTTTGAAGTCAAATACATATAAATAGCTGGAATGATAAATAGAGTAAGTACAAGCGAGAAAGTAAGACCACCAACGATTACAACGCCTAGTGGTATTCTACTTTGGGATCCTGCGCCGAGTGCCAAAGCAATAGGCAAGGCACCTAAGACCGTGGCAAGGCTCGTCATCAAAATTGGTCTCAATCGCGCCACTGAGGCTTCTTTAATTGCTTGATAAATTCCAAGTCCTGCTTCTCGTTGTTGATTTGCGAACTCTACAATCAAGATTCCATTTTTAGTAACCAGTCCGATGAGCATGATCATTCCAATTTCAGAAAACAAATTCAATGTCATGTCGAACGCCCACAGACTTAGCAGTGCTCCTGCTAATGCTAGAGGAACGGTAATCATGATGATAAACGGATCTCGAAAGCTTTCAAACTGTGCGGCAAGAATGAGGTAAATCAACAAGAGCGCTAAAAGAAATGCGAACGAGGTACCAGAAGAACTTTCTTTGAAGTCGCGCGATGGCCCGGACAAATCAGATTGGAATGATTCATCGAGAAGCTCCTTCCCTATTCTCTGCATTGACTCAATGCCTTCACCAAGGGTTTTGCCTGGTGCAAGCGCAGCACTAATTGTTGCAGACTTATATCGATTGTAGTGGAAAATACTCGGTGGACTGCTGGTTTCAGTAAACGAAACCAAATTGTCCAATTGAATCATTTGTCCGTTTCTATTTCTCACATAAAAACTTGCCAAGTCCAAGGGCTCATCGCGGTATTCACGTTCCACCTGCCCGATCACTTGGTATTGTTTACCGTCTTTAAGAAAGTATCCAAAGCGTCGACCACTCAGTGCGAGTTGAAGCGTGTTACTAATATCTAAAACAGAAACGCCCAATTCGTTTGCTTTCAATCGATCAATTTCAACTTGTAGTTCTGGTTTATTGAATTTCAAATTGACGTCAGCATTTCCAAAGGTTGGATCTTTTTTGACAGCATCCATGAATTTAGGAAGCACTGATTTTATTTTTTCAAAATCAAAATTTTGAATCACAAATTGCACGGGCAATTGGCTACCTGCATTGAGTGATGTAGAAATGGTTTGCTCCTGGTTTGGGAACACTCTAGCCTCTGGCAAGCCTTTGAATATTCTCACCATTCGTTCGTAGATCTGTTGTTGTGAAGCTTCACGCTGATCAGGGTCTTTGAGCAATGTGACAAGGAAACCTGAGTTGGTAGCGCCTGCACCTGCAAAGGATGGAGAAGCGATACCAAAAACAATTTTAGCTTCTGGAACACTATCAATTAATATTTGAGAAGCTTCAGAAATAAATCGTTGTGTCACATCATAGTCGGTTCCCTCAGCGAGCGTCACTGGAGATCGAATGCGGCTTCTATCTTCGAGTGGAGCTAATTCAGATTTGATATCATTGTAGAAAAAGAGTGTCATGATCACACAGAAGAAAATCACAATTAGCGCGATCCATTTTCTCTTCAAGAATTTTTCGAGCAATCGGCGATAGCCGTTTTCTAAACCTTTAAAGAAAGGTTCTGACCATGTGTAGAATCGACCGGGCTTTGCGCTTTCTTTAGCGAGTTTGAGGTTTAGCACAGGTGTGAGCGTAAGCGACACCACAGCTGAAATGAGAACGGCGCCGGCCAGCACTATACCAAACTCTCTGAATAGTCTTCCTGTAAATCCTTCTAAGAAAATCACCGGAACGAAAACAACTGCAAGCGTTATCGAAGTCGAAATAACTGCGAAGAATATTTCGCTGACACCTTCTTTCACTGCAGTGAATCGATCCATTCCTGCTTCCATCTTTTTGTAAATATTCTCAGTCACCACAATTCCATCATCCACCACAAGTCCTGTGGCCAGCACTATTGCAAGGAGTGTGAGAATATTAATAGAAAAACCAAAAGCATACATGATGAAAAAAGCTCCAATCAAAGAGACAGGTATATCGATCAATGGACGGAGCGCTATGCTCCAATTGCGGAAGAATGCGTATACGATTAAAACGACCAACACCAAAGCAATGAGAAGAGTCTCTTCCACTTCCAGAATTGCCTTTCTTACAAACTTTGCTTTATCGAGTCCGATGTCGATAATGATATCTGATGGAAGCTGTTTTTGAAGTTCTTCAAATCGACGATAGAACTCATCAGAAATTTCAATGTAGTTCGAGCCCGGCTGAGGAATAATCGCTAAGCTAACATTGAATACGTTGTTCTTTCTTGCAGAAGTCTCTTCGATCTCTGCACCTATTTCTGCATATCCAATGTCTTTAAAGCGGATGATTTTGTTGTCTGTTTGTTTAACAGTTAGATTATTAAAATCCTCTTGGGAAGTCAGCCTTCCGAATGTTTTAACATTGAGTTCAGTAGCATTACCGCGCACTTTACCGCCCGGTAGTTCAACGTTTTCTCTTTCAAGCGCCGTCAGTACATCTTGTGTTGTAAGTCCTGTTGACGCAAGTTTTTTGGGGTCCATCCAAAGGCGCATGGCAGTTCTTTTCAAACCGTAGATTTGAACTTGGCTAACACCAGGGATGCTTTGTAATTTTTCTAAAAGAACATTTTCAGCATAATCGCTGAGCTCTACAATACTTCTAGTGGTGCTTTGCACAGCCATGAAGATGATAGGATCACCGCTTGCATCCGCCTTAGATACAACAGGAGGCGCATCGATATCCTGAGGCAAATCTCGTTGTGCTTGCGCCACTTTATCTCTCACGTCATTTGCTGCTTGTTCCAAATCAGCATTGAGATCGAATTCAACAGTGATATTACTATTGCCTAGCGAAGATTGGGAGGAAATAGATTTAATACCTTGAACTCCATTGATCGATTTCTCGAGTGGTTCGGTGATTTGAGACTCAACGATATCAGCATTCGCACCAGTGTAAGATGTGCGAACAGTAATGTTCGGTGGATCAATTGCAGGAAACTCTCGGATACCAAGAAATTTATATCCAATGAATCCAAATATGATGATGACCAGATTGAGTACAATTGCCAATACAGGTCTTCTAATTGCTAATTCAGAAAATTTCATGTATTGCTTTATTGTATTTTAGAAAATTTAAATGGTGCGTTTGGTTTTAAGAATAAAACACCTGTTGTGGCAACTGTATCACCTTCTTGAATGCCGTCGATAATTTCGATAAAAGATTCCTTTCTAATGCCGGTAGTCACTTTCACAAATTGGGCAACACCATTTCTATTTACAATTACAGATTTTTCTCTGGCTTGAGGAATAATGGATTGTGTTGGAATCATCAACACAGGCTTATTAACCGCTACAGGAACTTTCACGTCTGCAAAGGCCCCAGGAAGTATTGCTTCATTCTTCGATTCGATCACAGCACGCACAGAAAGATTTCTAGTTTCGATATCTATACTTCTTTCCGTTGCAATCACTTTTGCCGAATAATTTTCTTCAGACCCTTGAAGAGTAAATGTCACATTCATGTTCTGTTGTATCAATGCAGAATATTTTTCTGGAATAGAAAAATCGAGCTTCATCGGATTCACACTTCTCAATGTAGTGATGACAAGTGAAGGACTCACGAGCGTTCCGACACTAACGTTGCGTAGTCCTAAAACTCCATCGAATGGAGCGCGAATTTCCGTACGTGAAATATTGACATCGATAATTTTAAGTTCCGCTTCCAATAGTTGAACTTGAAGTGCCGCTTGATCATATTCCTGTCGAGAAATTCCATTTTTATCATTCAATGCAGCGAGTCGTTTAGATGTTTCTCTCGCTAATTCGAGTTGCGCACTCAGTTTTGTTTTTTGAGCAACTAGGTCAGCGTCGAACAACTTTGCGATGAGCTCACCCTTTTTTACGGTAGCCCCTTCTCTCATTGGAAGACTTGTCACAATGGCATTAATCTCTGATTTAATTTCTACTTCTTCACCAGGAATGACAGAACCGGGGGCCTCTATGAAATCGTTGACCTCCGTTTTTTTAGCAATAAAGCCTTCAATAGCGATGGGTGGTCCTCCGGGCGATCCTGCAACAGGAGCAGTTGGTTCGGACTTGCAACTAACAATAGCAATTGACATGAATATCAATGCTGTCGCACTAATAGTTTTATTTATCATAAACAGGATTAATCTAAGAAACCGACCAGAACATTCCGATGGGTTTGCAAGAATAATGTATGTAGTTACATATATCTGTTACTTTGATTACAAAATTTCACAATGAATGTAAATTGAGGAATTGTCATAATGTCATAAAAGCGATATATGGCACTCCTATTGACGAAGCGATCCGAAAAAATTCCATATTTACAAGATCAAATTGATCACCATGAAAAAAATTCTTATCGCTGTCGCATTACTCTTCGCCCTAGTTGTGGGTGGTTTTGTTCTCTTTTATTTCTACGGAACGAGCATCTATGACGGAGCAGTTTCTCGTCAAGAGCAAGTAGATCAAATGTGGGCAGACGTGCAAAGTGATTATCAGCGTAGAGCTGATCTTATTCCAAATCTTGTTGCCACCGTTCAAGGTGCAGCAGAAAATGAGAAAGAAATTCTCACTCAAGTTACACAAGCAAGATCAGGAATCAGCGCTGCTACTACTCCAGAGGAATTGGATAAACAAGCCGCTGTATTGAACCGTTCGATCAGTATTCTTTTCGAGCGATACCCAGAGATTCGTTCTACTGAGAACTTCCAAATGCTTCAAGCCTCATTGGAAGGTACTGAGAATAGAATTAAAAAATCAAGAACTGATTACAATGAAAAAGTAAAAGACTTCAACACTTATGTAAGAGGTTTTTGGAAAAGCAAAGCATTGTCATTGGTATCTTCTGATGAAGATAATTTCAAAAAGCGTGAAATGTTTGAAGCACAGCCAGGAAGTGAAAACGCACCAAAGGTGGACTTTAACAAGCAATAAAAATTGACAGCAAATCAAGTGATAACTGAATCGATTCGGGAAGAAATTTCCGAATCGATTCGTTTAGCAGAGCTCAATACCTCTGGTGAAATTCGCGTACATTTTGAAGATGAATGTTCCACTGATCCTATTGAAAGGGCTTGGTACATTTTTGAAAAACTCAAGATGCACGAAACCAAGGATCGCAACGGTGTGCTCTTTTATGTAGCTGTTGCAGATCGAAAATTTGCAATCATCGGTGATGAAGGAATTCATCAAAAGGTAGGAAGTGATTTTTGGAATAGCACCAAAAATCATGTCATCACTCACTTAGCGCAAGGTGATTATTCACTTGCCTTGTGTAATGGTGTGAAAGAAGCAGGCGAGCAACTCAAGCGCTATTTTCCTTATCACAAAGAAGATAAAAATGAACTTCCTAATGAGGTTTCAATAGGAGAACAAGAATGAAAAAGTTTCTCCTGACTATTCCATTTTTCTTTTCATTGCTGCCTGGTCAAATCGCATATGGACAGATAGAGAAATGTTTTCCTGAAAAAAAACTACAGCTTGTATATGATCAAGCAGAGACTCTTAAAAGTGACGAACGCGCTGCTTTAGAAGCCAAGCTAGTGTCATTTGAAAAAGAAACGAGCAATCAAATTGTAGTAGTTATTGTTCCCGATCTATGTGGTTATGATAAAGCAGACTATGCAACCGAATTAGGCGATACTTGGCAGGTTGGACAGGGTAAAGAAGACAATGGTGTTGTAATGCTTGTAAAGCCTAAAACACCTTCGGAAAGAGGTGAAGCCTTTATTGCTGTTGGTAGAGGGCTTGAAGGTGCCATTCCGGATGGTAGTACTTTTTTAATTGTTGATAGAGAATTGATTCCCTCTTTTAAACAAAACAATTACTACAAAGGAATAGACGATGGTTTGAATGTACTGATGTCACTTGCAAAGGGTGAATACAATATCACACAATATCGCGGAACTCCTGCGAAGAAAGAAAAGAGAAACGCCATTGGTATTGTCATTTTCGTCTTGTTCTTTATCGGACTTATCATGGTGATTAAATATCGCCAAGCAAAGAATTATGCTCGAGTAAACAACATTGGATTTTGGGCAGCATGGGCGCTTTTGAATGAAATATCAAGACGCAACAATCGCGGTGGCGGCGGCGGTTTCTTCGGCGGCGGCGGATTTGGCGGCGGTGGAGGATTCGGCGGTGGCGGTGGTGGCGGATTTGGTGGATTCGGTGGAGGAAGTTTTGGAGGCGGAGGTGCTGGTGGTTCTTGGTAAAATTGAATTTTATTTTTCATCTAAAATAATATTATGAGTTTCGGAAAATGGATAGGCGGTGCTCTCGGATGGGCAGTTGGCGGACCTATCGGAGGTATCTTAGGATTTGCAATCGGTGCAATGGTGGCAGATAATTCCTTGACTGTCGAAAAAGGAAACCCGCGCACAGGAAGAGGTTACGATCCTCGATATGATCGACGCTATCAAAATCAACGTCACCACACACAGCCAGGGGATTTTTCAAGCGCTCTTCTTGTGCTCTCAGCTGCGGTGATGAAGGCGGATGGAAAACAAATGAAAAGTGAACTCGATTTCATTCGTGAATTTTTTAGACGTCAATTCGGTGAAGCAGCGGCAGCGCAACAAATTGCTCTGCTCAAAGAGATTCTCAATAAAGATATTCCTGTAAAAGATGTTTGCGAGCAGATCAGATATTACATGGAACACCCCATGCGTCTTCAATTGCTGCATTACTTGTTTGGAATTGCCTCTTCAGATGGAACGGTAGATAAGAAAGAAGTTTTCCTGATTGAGCAAATTGCTACATATCTCGGTATATCAACAAAAGACTATGAATCCATCCGAGCGATGTTTTATAAAGATAGCGCTAGTGCATTTAAGATTTTGGAAATCGAAGAGACAGCTTCAGACGAAGAAGTGAAGAAAGCCTTCCGCAAGATGGCGATGAAATATCATCCGGATAAAGTACGTGGACTTGGTGAACAACATGAGAAAGCTGCGGCAGAAAAATTCCGTTCGGTGCAAGAAGCTTATGATCAAATTAAGAAAGAGCGAGGCATCAAATAATTACATCTGCGATATGCGATGAATAATCATATCTCGGCAAACGTGAGCGATCTCATCTTCTGTTTTGTCTTGGAAAAATTCTGGTTGAATGGGCTTTTCAAAATGAACGTAGATCGTTCCAGAACGAAGATCTGAAGAGCCAGATCGTAGGATATTAATTGCATTCTTGATAGCAATTGGGGAAACTCCTACTCTACTTTCTTTTGCGATTACAAAAGATCCTCTTTTAAATAGTTGGACATTTCCATCTTTTGATCTCGTACCTTCAGGGAAGGCGATTACATTTTTTCCACCTCTGATTTTTTCTCCGGCGATGCGCATACTTTTCATTGCACTCTCTCGGTCTTTTCTATCTACGAAAATCATTCCCACTGCAGTCATGAAGTGTCCCATGATAGGAATCTTCTTGAGTTCTTTCTTTGCAATATAAAACATGGGAACACTAGAAGCACGGCATACAGCAACAATATCGAAAAGCGACGAGTGATTAGCGACATAAATATAACTTCCTTTTCGGTCGAGATTCTCAAGACCTGTTGCTTTTACTCGTACTCTAGAGACCACACAAATAGGAAAGCTCCAGATGTAATGAGACATTATTTTCATCACCCAGATTTGATTCCAAGTAAATAACAAAAGCAGTAGACCGAGTATTCCGCAGAAGGCTGTCCACAAGGCAATGAATAAAGCCTGGATGTATGTAATAATTTTTCTCAAATCTATGTGGTTGAAAACGCGATGCAATATGCACATTTTTGAGTGAAATCGCGATTACCTTTCTGAAATGAAAATCTTCTCCTCTCTAAAGGTTTTGATGCTGGGTACTATATTTTTCTTGAGTAGTCTTTCAGAGACATACGCACAAGAAAAGGACACCCTCAAGAATACCTTTTTGGCATATCCTCTGGTATTTTATTTACCTGAAACCCGCTATGGCGCTGGCTTAGCGACATCGTATAACTTCCGATTCAATAAAAAAGATACGCTCTCTCCTCCTACTCAAATTCAATTTGGAGGAGCCTATACCCAAAATAAGCAAATACTCATCTACTTGCCATTTGATGCGTATTGGCGTGATCGAAAAAATCAACTTTCGGGAGAATTAGGGTATTATGATTACCTGTATTATTTCTATGGCACTCAAGAAAGATCTCAAGATTTTGAAGAATCATATAGTGTTCGATACCCAAGACTGCGTGTAAATTATTTGAGAAAAATTATTCCCAATGTATTTGCCGGTGCTCGCTGGTGGTATGATGATTTCAGTATCTATCGCTATCAAGAAGACGGAACATTGGGTAAAGGAATTATTGCCGGTTCGGCCGGTGGTAGATCAAGTGGCCCAGGTGTTGTGTTCAATTACGATACACGTGACAACGTTTATTTTTCGAGAAAAGGTCATTACCTCGAATTAGTATATCACAACCAAGACGAGGTGTTCGCGAGCGATTATAATTTTTCTCGCTATCGATTTGACTATCGCTATTTTCAACCTTTTGGAAAAAATATGGCATTGGCGTCTCAGCTCTTTGGTGATTTTATGACTGGTGACGTTCCCTTTTTCCAAATGACTGGAATCGGTGGGCCGAAACGGATGAGAGGTTATATTGATGGAAGGTACCGTGATCATCAACTTTTATTGGCACAAACGGAATGGCGACATTTTCTTTCTCGCAGATGGGGATATGTATTGTTTGCAAGCAGTGCACTAGTAGAGCACGAATGGGCAGACTTCAATTTAGCCTACACAAAATTTGCTTTTGGAGGCGGTGTACGCTTTGCCTTTGATCCAGAAAAAAAGATAAACATTCGATTGGACGCGGCTTTCGGGAAAAATACATCTGGTTTTTATTTAACAGTTGGCGAATCATTCTGATCACTTTGTTGAACATTTTCACACTAATTTTGACTCATATATAGAGAGTGAATGCCCGTATATCAATTAGATGAAGAAGAAATTTGGTTTCCACCCCATGGGGAGTCAGATTCAGATGTGATGGCAGTTGGAGGTGATTTAAAACCAGAGCGACTGCTCACCGCCTATTCACATGGTATCTTCCCATGGTATGATGATCCTGAAGAGATTCTATGGTGGAGTCCCGTAGAGCGTTGTATTGTCTACGCAGATCAAGTCAAGATATCTAAGTCAATGCGTAATATCATCAATAGAGGTGATTATAAATGGAGCATGGATAAATCTTTCCGTGCTGTGGTAGAAGGGTGTCGCAGCGGCAGTCGTGTAGGCAACACTTGGATTCACGACGAGGTGGTTGACGCCTATTCTGCACTGCATGAAATTGGCTTGGCCCACAGTGTTGAGGTTTGGCAGAATGGAGAATTAGTGGGAGGCTTATATGGTATTTCTCTTGGCCATGTATTCTTTGGAGAAAGTATGTTTTCAAAAGCTCCCAATGCTTCCAAATTTGGTTTTATCAAATTCAGTCAATTTTTGCAAAGCATGAATTGGCGATTAATTGATTGTCAAATATTCAATCCTCACTTGGGGAGTCTAGGAGCTATAAATATCCCACGCGAAGAATTCTTAAAGCAACTTGAAATTGAGTTGAAATATCCTACTTTGCAGGGCAAATGGACCCGCAAATAATAGATAGAATCAAGCTTGCCCTTCAAGGAGATTTACCTGGTGAGACCGCACATGGCCACATGATGTCGTACAATAGACCTGTGGCAAAAGAGGCCCGACAGTTCGATGTACCTCCACGAGAAAGCGCTGTGATGTTTTTGCTTTTTCCAGAAAATAATGAACTATGTACCCTCTTCATGTTGCGACCAGACAACCAAGGAGTGCATAGCGGTCAACTCAGTTTTCCGGGTGGAAAAAAAGAAGCATCCGATCTCTCACATTTGCATACAGCATTGCGTGAGACAGAAGAAGAAATGGGGTTCGATTCTTCCACCATTCAAATCCTTGGCGCGCTTTCAGAACTTTATATTCCTCCAAGTAACTTCTTAGTTCAACCCTACATTGGTTACCTGAGTAGTTTGCCAGCTCTAAATCCTAACGCTGATGAAGTGAAGGACATCATTTCATTTCCTCTTGAAAAATTATTTTCTCCAGAAACCATTGGACATAAAGAAATCACCTTACCACACAACCAACTTAAGTTGAAAATACCGGTCTTCAAGGTGCGTGACTATGCACTCTGGGGAGCTACAGCCATGATGGTTGCAGAACTGAAAATGATCTTAGAAGAAAATAATATTACCCTCTAATGAACGCAAATGATTCATGTCTGTAAGACCAGATGTTATCACATTCCAATGAAACTATTTTTTGCACTTTCGATATTTTTCATGTCCCTCACGAATAGTTGGGGTCAGGCAGCCAATGAAAAGGCTGCGAGCACAAAACCAATGGCAGCGCCCGCACCAGAGCTAAACACCACGGATGCAAGTGCTTTCAAGAACAACAAAAACTATTGGAAAGAACTCACCAAAACAGATGCAATGAATCAAGCTGTTTGGGTGAGTTATTTTGATGCCGCTAAGTTTTCAAATTATGACAATCATAGTCGATCATTAAGCAAGACGGAGTTGGAAGAATTGGAGGGAATACGCCAACAAGTGGCAGCCATTCTCCCAAATACTTACGCCCATTTTTACATCGAGTACCAAGTACTTGGCAAAACGAAAAGTGGCTTTTCATTTCTTGAAAAAGCATACCAAGCTAATCCTGATGCGAGTTTGATTGATGATATGCTTGCCAAAGCTATCATTGAAAGAAACGATGTAAAGAAAAAAGAATTTGTCAAGAAACTATACGATTCTGGATTAATCAGTGCTGCATTACTTGAGTACAATCAAAACGTACTTTACAGTTTGGAGGAAAATGCGAATTTGGTCACCTACGGTTATGCTGATACCTACCCTCTTTACATCCTACAAGAATTATTTGAAATTCGAAGAGACGTGAGAATAGTCTGTCTCGAATGGCTTATTAATGAAGACTACAACACAAATTGGAGCAATCGTTTGGGATATCCAAACAAGTTAAATCCAAAGGAGAACGTGCAACTAGCACAGATTCTCAACAAGCATCAAACCATGGCTATTTACGTGGGTTTCACTCTTCCGCCTAGCTTGTTAGCCACCGCAAAGGATAATTTTTATTGCACTGGTTTGGCGCTAAAATACAGTCCCACCCCAATAGGTCACTTGACTAGTTTGAAGTCCAATTGGGAAACACTATTCAAGAAAAAACAAATCGAAAAAGACGAAGATATCAATGCAAACTATCTGATTCCTCTTCTCATGTTAGAGAAGATGTATATCAGTGAAGGAGGCAAAAAGACAGTGCGACCGTTAATTGATAAGCTCGCTCAACGATATGCACCAGGCGTTAACATTCAAAAGCAATTGAAATAATGGGCTCGACAAAGAAGTCTCCATATCAGTTGCATTCGGATGAGCATTTAATGACGCTCGTAATGGAAAAAGATGCGAAAGCATTTGAAGCTTTGTATGATCGTTATGCAAGGCTTTTATTCAATTACTTTCATCGTATGTTATGGAAAGACAGAGAAAAAGCGAAGGATTTTACCCAAGAGCTTTTTTCAAAAATCATCCAAAAATCAGAGTTATATAATCCAGAGCGATCCTTTAAAACATGGCTTTACAGCATTGCACATAATATGTGTAAAAATGAATATGCCAAACATGAAGTACGTGTGGATGCACATCAACAAATAAGATACAGTGGTAATGCAAGTCAACAGGAGAGTACTTCTGTGGCAATGGATAAAGCCTCTTTCAAGGAAGACTTGGCTCAGGCGTTATCAGAACTCGATGCTGTGAAGCGCACCACATTTGAACTTCGCTTCTATCAAGAAATGAGCGTTCAAGAAATTAGTGAGGCAATGGAATGCAGTGAAGGCACTGTAAAATCTCGATTGTTTTACACCTTGAAAGAGCTCAATTCAAAGCTCAAGATTTATGAGCATATTCTTAAGACCCTTATCATTTTAATGAACTTATTGTCATGAAATTTGAATCAAAATATGATCCCGAGGATATAGAATCATTGTTGCTACACAAGCAATTTCATGAACTTTATCCAGAAGAAAAAGAATTTGTGTTGCGTCACTTAGAAAGTGAACAGGAATACGAGTCGATGCGAAGCGTATTGATGGAATTAAAGAATATCAGTTCTAACGACGAATGGTTAGAGCCAGATGCTTCCATCAAGAAAAATTTGATGAAAGAATTTTCATCAGAGAAAAAATCTCGTTTTGTGATTTGGCTCAACTCGCTTTTTGCTTTTCCTGACAGACCTTGGTATTCTCAAAGAGGAGTTCAAATAGCTTTTGGTGTTTTCATTCTTGGTTTCTTGCTCTTGAGATATGCTGGCGAGAATCAATCCACCTTGCAGTTTGCTGAAAAGAATAATTCATCAAGCGAGAACTCTGTTGATTCTACTTCCAATGAAACACCAACATCATTAGCGGAAAAGCCATCTGTTGATACTACTAATAAGAACCTTGCAATACCAAAACCTCCCCAAGTTTTTGCGGCCTTAGCATCGACAGAGAATAGTGTGGGACCTGTTGCTCCAGTAGTTTCTGAAAGCAGAGCAAAGATGACAGAAGCCGAGGCTACTGATGAGATTGCATCAGAAGATGTCCAAGAAGAAGCACCAAGCGCTGCGCCTGCTAATGTGGATTCTCAAAAGGATATGGCGTCAGTAGAACTCCTTTCCAATTCAACTACAGGTGCTGCTACCACTACAATGAGCAGTCCATCCTCTGTTCAATTATCGGAGAGCTTTACTTATATAAATCAACCTTCTTCACCGATTTCAGATTACTCCGACTTAATGAACAATTTGTTTACCGCGCGATAATTATCCTTTTTTGAATTTTTCAATAGCATTTTTGGTAAACGTTGAAAGTACAAGTCGACCGCTGATAGCCGCTCGTTCGAAAAGCAAGGTATCCCAATGATCGGTTCCTGACCAAAAGATTTTCTTGAGGTCAGCCATTGCTTCTGGATTGCTTGTGGCAAGTTTTTGAGCAAGGGTTTGAATGGCTTGGTCCATTTCCTCTTCGGTTTCGAAGATCTCTGTGTAAAGCCCTTTTTCTTTTGCCCATTGTGCAGATGCCCATTCTGTCGCATTGATCGCTAATTGAGACATTGCTGAAAGTCCTACTTTTCGTTCTACTGCTGGGCCTACCACGAATGGTCCGATTCCCACAGCGAGCTCGCTAAGCTTCACGCTTGCCTTACTTGTTGCGAAGCAATAATCAACAGATGATGCGAGACCTACCCCACCTCCCACTGCTTTGTTTTGAACGCGTCCGATAATGAGTTTGCTTGATTTTCTCATTGCATTGATCACCAAAGCAAATCCGCTAAAAAATCTTAAGCCAGTTTCAGTATCATTAATTGCGATAAGCTCGTCAAAAGAAGCACCAGCGCAGAAAGCCTTTTCCCCTTCACTTTTCAGGATCATCACTTTTACTGCATCGTTTTGATCCGTTTCTGTAATTGTTTGCGCAAGTGTTCTAAGAAGATCACCAGGTAAAGAATTGCTTTGTGGGTGAAAAAAAGTGATGGTTCCAATACCATTTTCAATATTTACAGAAACGCGACCTTCGTTCATAGGGGTTAAATTTTGGGGCAAAGCTAATCAACAGAGTGAAAATTTCTTATATTAGCTATAACCTTAGCTACCTTATTAACCAAAATTCCTCTTGACATGGCCCTCAATCGCAATGAGTTAAAGTATAGCATTCAAGAGTTTTTCAATGATGTTATCGAACAAGGATTTCATCACTTGGTAAACTACCCTCAATCTGATAATGAGTTGAGTGTGATTATTAAAGAAGCCACTGAAGAGCTGAATTATCAAGTATTGAAGCTCGATTCACATAATTTTCCAAGTAATAGCAAAGAATTAGAGCAGCATTATGACCAAATTTCTCGTGATTGTCAACGAAAGAGCTTGGAATTGCTTGGTCAATTACAAAAAATACAGCATCGCGATATTCCGAGGTTGAAGCGAATTTAGGATTTTGAAAAGATAGGATTACCCTTACCTTTGCGGCCCATTTGAATATCCTATGAAATCGATTGACGGAAGAATTATAAAGATTGCAATTGCAGCATTAGCCCTTACTTATTCAGTATATCTATTTATTGATGGAAGTTGGATCAGCGGAATTTTCATGACCTTGCTGACAGCTTTGATAATTGTGCTTTGCTTTAGAAGTCTTCGTCTGATCATGGCGTTTTTACAAATCCGCCAGCAAAAAATGGAACAAGCTAAGGTGTGGTTAGAAAGAGTTAATCCAAACCACCTTTGGAAAAATCAAAAAGGATATTACTATTTCTTGCTGGGGTCAGTGGATGTTCAAAAGAACAGTCTTTCACAAAGTGAAAAATACTTCCGAACTGCATTAAGTCATGGCTTACGTATGGAGCACGATAAGGCTGCAGTTTATCTAAACCTAGCAGTCATCATGGCCAACAAACGTAAGAAGCGTGAAGCAATCACCATGTTGAATGAAGCGAAGAAGTATGATACAAAAGGTTATTTGAAGAATGACATCAAGCAGATCAGCAAGATGGTCAATAGCATTTAATTCTTATTGTAAGCTTCAGCAGCAAACCAAAGAGCATCTTCTTTTTTCTTTTCCAAGAAATAGCTAGACCCTCCTACTACAATACCGACGGCCATAGGAATCGAGAAGCGAACATCATCTCCGCTTTGTTCTACGATTCCGTAGGTAATTAATCCTGCACCTACTGCGATAAGAGAAAACTGAAGTACCTTCATATTGCGATGGTAGTTCAATTCTTTGCGAGCGGCGTCAACCCCACCAATATCTTTTCTTAGATTTTTTAGTGTTGCTTTTTTTACATCACCATTTCCAATGTTGTAGTACTGAAACAGCGTGCCAGTCGCAAGCATTTCTTGCTTTGACTCATCTACTGATTTATCGATTTCAAGTTCATCCGCTCCGTAAAATGCCATATCGATTTCCTCAAAGAGATTCATTTTGCCTTTCTTGATACGAAGGGCATAGCGCTCAGACTTATCGGTATAAATTTTATTCAGATTAGCGAAGTAGCCATTATTGTTTTGAAGATATTGCACTATATCTGTTTGGAAATTTTCACCGTCCATTTGAAACACTGGAGCCTTTAGGATGGGGGTGCTGTAAATGAGTCTTGTTCCCTCAATTGAATCACCAGAGTAGAGAAAAAGTTTGTGCACTACCGGTGACTTTTGGGCGAATGAAGAAAGAGTAAGAATTGTAATTGCTGCAGTAATAATGAAACGCATTTTGGGTGGTGTTTTGAGGCTTTCTACGGAAAAAGATTTAATTCGTTACATCGAATTTAAGTATCTCATTTTCCACGTAATTATTGATGATTGCACAGACCTCATCCGCACGATCGAAACAAGAAAAGTGTCCTCCTCCGTCTAGTACGAAAGGGGTTTCCATTTTTTGGTAATCAAAAAGTACATCCTTGCTTCCGATGATTTGAATATACTTGCCTTCAGGAGGGGTTGTATTCTTCCATTCTAGAACCGCTTTCACAGAGAAGTGAATAAACTGAGGTCCTAGCTCCGAGATCATTTGATAGAACATATCCCGCTGTTGTGCAGACTTGAATCCCATAAATGTATCGGCGAACTTGTAAAAATATTTTATTGAATTGGGAGTCACAGCTCGGTGAATACGCGATGCTTTTACCGCTTTGAGAATGCGAGGAAATTGATGGGCGCCTGTCGGAGCACTAATCAAAATAGTGGCCAATGGCTTTACAATTCTGCTGAGCTCCACAGCCATCATTCCTCCCATCGAAGAACCGATGATGACATTATTTTCCGTGGTGATTCGCTGCGCTACCTCTTGAGCAAAGGTTGGCATGTCGATGGCATCAACCGGCGAATTCCAGTCGAGGTAATGAATAGTGCCATTATTCAGATTGAATTTCGAGTAGATTCTACGATCTGCTCCCATTCCGGGGATCAAGTAGTAATTCAATTTTCCCATTTCACCTAGCTTCAATTATATTTGTACCCGAGATGTCAAATGTAACACTTATTGATAACAACTATCTAGGCCTAATCATCAATAGGCTCTGTTATCAATTGATTGAAAATCATTTCCCTTTCGATAATTGTGTTTTAATTGGTTTACAGCCAAGAGGAGTATTCTTTGCCGACAAAATGGTGGAGCGTTTGAGAGAGATTTCTCCAAAATCAAAAATCCATTATGGCAAGGTTGATCCTACTTTTTATCGTGATGATTTTCGAAGAAGTGATAAGACATTGCTCGCTCAGCCCACAGAGATTCCTGTTGATTTAGAAGGTAAGACTGTCGTTCTTATTGACGATGTACTTTACACGGGTCGCACGATCCGTGCAGGTATAGCAGGTTTATTCGAATACGGAAGACCGCAATCAGTCGAATTGATGGTACTTATTGACCGTCGATTAAGCAGAGAGCTTCCTGTCGAGCCCAATTATGTGGGATTGAGCATTGATAGTTACGACAATCAAAAAGTGAAAGTGATGTGGAAGCATGAAGGCGCCACTGACGATAAAGTTTTACTTTTAACCGAGAAAGAATAATGGAGAAAAAGCTCAGCGTAGATCATCTACTAGGAATAAAGGACCTCACAAAAGAGGACATTGAGCTTATTTTTTCTCAGGCGGATGAATTCAAAGAGGTATTGAATCGTCCAATCAAGAAAGTTCCTTCCCTTCGCGACATTACCGTTGCCAATTTATTTTTCGAAAACTCTACTAGAACTCGTTTGAGTTTTGAGCTTGCTGAAAAGCGTTTGAGTGCTGACGTTGTCAATTTTTCAGCATCTACATCTTCGGTGAAAAAAGGAGAAACGTTGATTGACACAGTCAATAATATCCTTGCAATGAAGGTAGACATGGTGGTGATGCGACACTCCGCTCCCGGGAGTTGTTTGTTCTTGAGCCAACATATTGATGCTGCCATTGTAAACGCTGGCGATGGCACTCACGAGCACCCCACTCAGGCGCTACTCGATGCCTATTCGATAAGAGAACGACTTGGAAGTGTAAAAGGAAAAAAAGTGGTGATTGTGGGAGATATTACCCACAGTCGCGTTGCCATTTCTAATATTTACTGCTTACAAAAACTCGGCGCACAAGTGATGGTCTGTGGACCGACAACATTGATTCCAAGGCATATTGAGAAAATGGGAGTCATTGTAGAACACAACTTGATGAAAGCACTAGAATGGTGCGATGTTGCAAATATGCTCCGCATTCAGCTGGAGCGACAGGATGTGAATGTGAGCTACTTCCCTAGCCTTCGTGAGTACTCCATGCAATATGGTTTGGACAAGAAAAAACTTGATTCTTTGAGTAAAAAAATCGTGATCATGCACCCAGGTCCTATCAACCGTGGTGTAGAAATCACAAGCGATGTAGCTGATAGCGACCAAAGCATTATCCTCGATCAGGTGGAGAATGGCGTTGCTATTCGCATGGCCGTGATCTATCTTCTCGCTCAGCGCCGTCGTGGTACCGCTGAGTAATTCACATTCCCCGTTTAATATTGAATTTGAAGCGTTGTGTGCTAAAGCACCAATAATTTCCTTATATTTGTAGCAAACCTTCTACCAATGAAGTTCGAAGTTGAAAATAAAGAAAAAGTAGCTGTCATTAAGTCTAAAGTTGAAAAACTTGACGCTATACATGCACCAGAATTGAAAAGCGAGATTGTTATGCTTTCAAAATCTGGTATGAAAAATTTAGTGATGGACTTAAGCGAGACTCGCTACATCGATTCATCAGGTCTCTCTGCCGTTCTTGTTGCTAACCGCGCTTGCCGCGACGCAAACGGAACATTTGTTCTTTGCGGATTGCAAGAGACTGTCATGAAACTCATCACCATCTCTCAATTAGAAAGTGTTCTAAAAATTACTCCTACAGCCAACGAAGCAGTTGACTTGGTTTACATGGAAGAAGTGGAACGCGAGTTATAATCCTCATCTATGAAAAGATCTCTACTAGCCTTATCTTTAATCATCGCAGCTTTCTCTGCTAAATCACAGTGTGACCCTGCGTCATACGACTGGGGAGCAGAACCTTTTGGTGTATCACCGAACCCAGCATTGGGTGAAAATTTTGATGCAGGTACTATCAACGTTCCGTACAGTGATGTTGTTTATGTAAAGGCGCCTACAACGATTTCTGACATTCCTGGTGCACCACCATTAAATCTAGCTATCGATTCTCTTTCTCTTGATAGTATTACTTTCTTGGTTGGCGATATCGAGCAAAATATCAATGCACTTGGCCTAACTGTTACATGTAACAACAACGGAGATTCTCCAAACCCTTGCACCTTCTTACCAGGAGGAGCATATTGTGGAGATATTTCTGGAACACCTACCATTGCTGGAACCTTTCCTGTAAAGATTTATGCAACTGGTTACTTTGTTTTTGGTTCTCCTCAGGCACTCGAGTACACATTTGAAGATTATACTCTTGTAATCAACGACGTGGTTTCTGTTAAAGAAAATACATCTGTTGAAATGAGCCTTGGAAATAGCCAGCCAAATCCAGCATCTAATCAAACGGTAATTCCTTTTGAATTGACCCAGAATGGTTCTGTTCAGTTTGCAGTTTACAACTTGCTAGGTGAAACGGTGGAACGCAGAACAGTTTCTGGAAAAAGAGGTAGCAATACCCTTACTTATGACACTAGCCTATTGAAGAATGGTGTCTATTTGTACAGCATTCAAGCAGGCGATAAGCGCTTAACAAAGCGTCTTGTTGTTCAGCACTAAAATATTTATTTTGATACTTATAAAACCGTTGTGCTAAACAACGGTTTTTTTATTTGATGACGTTCGAAATTACCATACTTGGTTGCGGAGCTGCCACTCCAACGTTGAAGCACAATGCTTCATCGCAGGTCGTGAATATACACGACAAGCTATTCCTTATGGATTGTGGTGAAGGCACCCAAATTCAATTAAGAAAGTACAAGATCAAATTTCAGCGCATTCAGCACATCTTCATTTCGCACCTGCACGGAGATCATTATTTAGGACTAGTGGGGCTGATTTCAAGCCTCCATTTACTCGGAAGAAAGAATGATTTACATGTGTACGGTCCGGCTGAGCTTAAAGAAATTATTGAGCTCAATTTGCGTGTTTCACAAACATACCTCGATTACTTCATCCACTATCACGCTGTAAATTTTGACGCGAAAGAAAAGATCTTTGAAGATCATTCACTAGAGATCCATAGCTTTCCATTGAAGCACCGAATTCCTTGTGTGGGGTATTTATTCGCAGAGAAGCCGAAACAGGTTAAAATCCGCAAAGAATACATCAATCGATATTCGCTTCAACCAAGCGAAATCATTGCATTGAAAAACGGTCAAAGCATCACCACGCCAAAGAATATTGTGGTGACTCCACAAGAAGTTTGCGATGCTCCAGAAAAATCAAAAAGCTATGCCTATTGCTCGGATACCATGTATTGGGAAACGCTGATTCCCTCTATACAAGGTGTAGATTTGTTATATCACGAGAGTACATTCTTAGAATCTGAAAAAGAAAGAGCGAAGCATACTTTTCATAGCACCGCAGCGCAAGCCGCCACTATAGCTCTAAAGGCAGGCGTGGGCAAACTATTGCTAGGTCACTATAGTTCACGTTATGCTGAAGAAGAAGAGTTTGTGAATGAAGCCTCCGCGATTTTCCCCAACTGTGATTTTTCTACAGAGGGAAAAGTGATTCAAGTCTAACGCGTACCTGCGTTCATTTTTTGGCGCTTGATAAAATATTGAAGCAAGATGTGATTGAATCCTTCATGAATATCTGCCTCAACAAAATCAATCTGATAAGCACCACATTTCAACTTCAAATCGGTCTTGAACTTTTTCATATTCTCAAAATAAATCTCACGCACGTCGGCAGGGTTTACTTTGATTTCTTGACCAGATTCAAGATCCGTGAAAGTATATGGTCGGTTTTCGAATTCAAACAGCTCTTCCTTTGATTTATCAGTGACATGGAAGAGAATTACCTCATGCTTGTTATGCTTTAGGTGTTGAAGTGCGCTGAATAATTCGTCTGATTTCTCAGAATTGTCAAGCATATCAGAAAAGATAACCACTAAAGAACGTCGATGAACACTTTCTGCAATTTCATGCAATGTATCCGTAACAAAAGTCTTTTTCCCTTGACTCTCCCCTACTGTTTCAAGCAGTTTTTCAAGCTCATTAAAAAGATAGTTGATATGAGAACCACTGCTTGCGGCTTTTGTATTTACATCAATTTTATCAGAGAAAATACTCAGTCCGACTGCATCACGTTGATTGCGTAGAAGGTCGATCATTGCTGCAGCTCCATAGATAGAAAACTTCAGCTTATTGAGTTCTGGACCTTCCGGTTTAACGCCTCCAGGAAAGTACATAGAAGAAGAAGTGTCAATTAGAATTTGACATCTCAAGTTCGTTTCCTCTTCATATCGCTTGACGAAGTGTTTGTCTGTTCGAGCGAGTAATTTCCAATCGAGGTGGCGTGTACTTTCCCCGCTATTATATTGACGATGCTCAGCAAACTCAACAGAGAATCCATGGAATGGACTCTTGTGCATTCCCGTGATAAATCCCTCCACTGCTTGTTTCGCGAGCAATTCAAGCCTGCTTAGGTTTTGAATCTGTCTTCTATCAATATTAATTGGCATACCTCAAATTTAATCAATCACAACTTTTCTAACCTCACAATAATATACTTGCTCATAGGAGTCTTGCTTCTATCGGCAACGCTTGATAAAGGTACAAGACAATTTGTTTCTGGAAAATAAGTAGCGCAGCTTCCTTTTGGAATATCAAAAGGAATCACGTGAAAGTGAGATGCTATGCGGGATGTCCCATCCTGATCGCTTACAATATTCACCAATTCTTTTTCTCTAAAACCAAAGTGATGCATGTCTTGACGATTCATCAAAACCACCCTTCTTTCATTTTTGATTCCTCTATATCGATCATCTAAACCGTAAATGGTGGTATTGTACTGGTCATGACTTCTAATGGTCATCATTACTAAATGATCCTTTGGAACAGAAAACTGAGGCATTGGATTCACAGTAAATAGTGCCTTTCCAGATGATGTGGTGAATTTCCTATTGCGCGGACCGTTTGGCAAATAGAAGCCATCAGGCTGGCGCACACGCTTATTAAAATCCTCAAAGCCAGGAATTACCTTCTCAATTTCATTACGGATCAAATCGTAATTATCACGCATTTCACCCCAAGCAATGTTGAATTTATTTCCGAAAACAACTTCGGCTAACTCAGTCACTATTGCTGGTTCTGATTTGAGATGACGATCTGCTGGCTTCACATTTCCTCTAGAAGTATGCACTACTCCCATTGAATTTTCTACCGTCACAAATTGTTCTCCAGATTTCTGTAGGTCTAATTCTGTTCTTCCGAGACAAGGTAAAATGAGAGCATGCTCACCTGTTACCAAGTGCGCGCGATTGAGCTTCGTGGATACCTGAACAGTGAGTCCAACATTTTGAACTGCCTTTCCTGTAAATTCACTATCAGGAGTGGCACTGATAAAATTGCCACCCATAGCCATAAACACTTTTACTTTTCCTTCATGCATCGCCTCGATAGACTCCACCACATCATATCCATGATGGCGTGGACTGGAGAATTGATAAACCTTATCCAAGGAATCCAAAAATTCGCTTTTTGGTTTCTCATAAATTCCCATCGTTCTATCACCTTGCACATTACTATGCCCTCTCACCGGACATAAGCCCGCGCCAGGTATACCAACCGCGCCTCTTAGTAAATGCAAGTTCACGATTTCGCGAATGGTGTTTACAGCGTGCTTTTGCTGAGTGATGCCCATGGCCCAGCATGTAATTATCTTCTTATTCGCAGAAAGTAACGTGGCCACTTCCTTGAGAAGAGAATGCTCCACTCCGCATGCTTCAAGTGCTTTAGGAATATCTAATTGCTGAATTTCAGATATAAAATCTTCATAACCGAGCGTTTGTTCGGTTATGAATTTTTGATCAACCACTGCGCCAGGATGTTTCTTTTCTTCTTCCAATATGTAGTGAAGAAGAATTTTAAATAATGGTATATCACCGGCTATTTTTACTTGCAAGAAATAATCGGCGATTTTCACTCCACCTTTAAGCACATCCAAAGGGCTTTGAGGATTGACAAACTTTGTTGTTCCTGTTTCTGGAAGAGGATTGATGTGAATCACTTTTCCTCCATTTTCCTTGCATTTTTGGAGAGCCGAAAGCATTCGAGGGTGATTGGTTCCTGGGTTTTGCCCCACCACTAGAATCACCTCCGCGTTGTAGATATCATCGACTGTCACCGTTCCTTTTCCGATACCTATGGTTTCGCCGAGTCCTACTCCACTGCTTTCATGGCACATGTTCGAACAATCAGGAAGATTGTTAGTGCCAAACAAACGAACGAATAGTTGATATAAAAACGCAGCTTCGTTGCTGGTGCGACCGCTAGTATAAAATACAGCCTCATCTGGCGTTTGACAGGTCTTTAATTCATCAGCGATAATTTGATAGGCTTTCTCCCAAGAGATAGGCTCGTAAAACGAAGCTCCTTTCGGCAGATACATTGGATGTGTAACACGACCGCTTTTGCCGATTTTATAATCCGACCAAAAGCTCATTTCCTCTACACTATGCTCGGCGAAAAAACCAACGTCGCACTTTTTCTCTGTTGCTTCTTCAGCAATTGCCTTTGCACCATTTTCACAATACTCTGCAATAGCCGAACGATGATTCGGTTCTGGCCAAGCACAACCGGGGCAGTCGATGCCGTGACGCTGATTTAATTTGCTCAGAATCTTGAGTCCCTTCCACATGCCCGTTTCCTCTGCAATGTGTTTCATGGCTACCGTCACGCCGGTGATACCAGCGGCAGCATTGGATGGTTTATCCAATTCAAGGCCCGTCAATTCTTCTGGTGGAACTATTTTAACTCGTCTATGTTTGGTTGTCGTGTCAGGCATATCGTCTGAATTTATCTCGAAAGTAACAAAAGAAGTAAATTCGTACCATGAATAAGCAAGAATTGGCACAATTAACCAACGAAGTTATCAAGCTAAGTCGGGAAATTGGAAGTTGGATGAAGCAGCAGACCACTCACGAGTCGACTGCAGAAATTAAAACAGAAAATAATCTAGTGACCTTTGTAGACAAGGAAAGCGAGCGTCGCTTTGTTGAAGGCCTTCGCAAGTTGTTGCCACAAGCAGGCTTTGTAGCAGAAGAAGGTACTGGAGAAAAAATTGAAGGAGGCTTGAATTGGGTGATTGATCCACTGGATGGCACCACCAATTTTGTACATAGCGTTCCAGTTTGGTGCACCAGCATTGGACTTACAAACGGAAATGAGCCAATCCTAGGAGTGATATTCGATCCTAATTCAGATGAAATGTTCTCTGCTTCGAAGGGGAACGGTGCATTTTTAAACGATCAGCCTATCAAGGTTTCGACTATTGCAAGTTTGTCTTCAAGTTTGTTGGTCACTGGATTTCCTTATGATGATTTTGGACGTGAAGAACAATATTTGAGACTATTCCAAAGCTTGATGCATCGCACGCGCGGAATGCGAAGATTGGGTAGTGCAGCTTTGGACATGGCGTGGACAGCCTGTGGAAGATTCGAAGGCTTTTATGAATATGGTTTGAATCCTTGGGACGTAGCTGCAGGTTGCATTATCGTAACCGAAGCAGGTGGTAAAGCGACAGAATTCAACAACGGCTCCAACCCTATATATGGACTTGATTTGAACTGCACCAACGGTCTGGTGCATGAAGAGCTTCGAGAAATCATAGAACAGTATTTCTCATAAAATAAAAAGGGCTGCCTTGAAGAAGACAGCCCTTTTTGTATTTTTTACAAAAACTATATTCTGTAGGTCAAGCTCAGATTGAAAACACGACCTGGCTTGAAAGATTGCCAATCGTATTCTTTATCCTTGAACTTGTAGTATCTTCTGATTTCAGCATCCAAGATATTTCTTGCTTGAGCGCCTATGGTGAAGTGCTCACCAATTGCTTTAGAAACAGTGAAATCCAACAATCCAACTGGTTGATCATAAACGTCAGGTGTTCCACCTTTTGTTACTAGGAAAAGCTTTGGACCTTGAAGATTGTATGCAAGATTTACATTCCATCCAGTAGAATCTGGTGAGAAAGATAAGAATGCGTTAACGATATAAGGTGCTTGACCAAATAAAGGACGGTATTCTTTGTGGCTTGGATCGGTTGCTCTAATTTGAGTTAATTCATTTCCTACGATAGAGGTACGACTGATAATGTAAGAGAAATTAACTCCTGCGCTCAAAGGTCCAGCCAATTGATCTTCGTCTCTCCAAAGTGCTTTTTTCACTTCCAATTCTAGACCATATACTACAGAACGGTCTACGTTCTCCCAAGTCAATTCGATGTTTGCAGCGTTTGGATTAGTAACAAGTTCGATTGGTTTTTGGAAATCTTTGAAGAACACACCAGCTGAATAAATCTCTCCTGGATTTGGGAAGTGCTCAAAACGCAAGTCGTAGTTGTCAATATTTACAATTTGAAGTTCTGGATTACCAGTCAACTGAGTTTGAGTTTCGAAATCATAAGTTGAGAACGGCGCTTTTTCCAAGAAGCTTGGACGCGCGAGCGTACGGTTGTAACCAGCCCGGATATTCGAAATCTTATTTTGATTTTTCGAAACTTGCCAGTTGAAGTTGAAAGATGGTAGAACATCTAGTTCATCAATTTTTCCTTCATATTCCTTTCTTAGTTCTTCATTCAACAAAGGTTCCTCGAGCTTTCTACTTTCTAAAAGCATGTCTGTTTTTTCCAAACGCACGCCTGCTACCAATCTCATTCTTTTATTGAAATTCCAATCTGTCATTGCGTAAGCTGCAATAACTTGTTGATATGCTTTGTAGCTATTTTGAAGTTCTGTATCCTCTCTCAAGACAAGATAAGGGTTCGTTCCACCAGGAACCACATTCATATTTGCTGCAATGAAATAGTTCGCTGGATTACCGTCATATGTCAGACCATTGGAGATAAAGCTATATCGTTGTTCGTCTAGCTTACGTGTAGAATAAACGCGACCAAGTCCGAACATCAATTTGTTTTCGAGTTCTGGATTTTGACCGATAGGCATATCAAAGTCTACGTGTGTATCGAGGCTACCCTCTCTCATTTGACGATAGTAACGCGTAGGCGCAGGATAAAGGTTGTTACGAATAGAGTATTCCAATTCGCCTGCTTCCGTTTGTCCTACCGTGTAACCAGGAAAGTACTCATTCAAGTTTTCACCATCTGCTAAAAGAGCAACTGCGTCTTCTGTTACATCATTACCTTCAGCATCGAAATACAATGTGCGTGCAGGGAGTTCTTCATAGCTATTTACAAAAACACGAAGGTCTGGTGTGTTCTGCTCACCAAAGGTGTAAGAGCCAATCCAAGACATTCTGAGCTTATGGAAATCCATAAAGAGGTGTTCACCCTTCACTTGAGCAATGTTGATTGCACGGGCGTTGTAATTGATTGTACGCTGCTCCTGCCCTAGTCCTACTTGGTCGCTTGGGTTGATACCATCTTGATAACGTGCTGAGTTGGTCCCCACTTGGGTGCGCATAAATACGATACCCACTTTGTTTTTATCATTCAACTTCAAACTAGTGTTTCCAAGTAAACTCAAAAGATTTGTTTCATCACCTCTGGTATCTGAGAACAATTGATCTGTGTTAAGGGAATTTACTTCTGTATTCACACCAGTCAACTTGTAGCGACCTGTTACACCGTTTTCATAATAATCGTATTTCTTTGAATAAGTAACACCAACGTTATATCCAAACACTTTGCTTCCAATTTTGCCTTGGTTACCAAATGAAAGATTATGACTCATATTGAGCGGTGTTTTTTTTCTTATTGGATCCCATGTGTTCTCGAACGACTTGGCCATTTGGCTTAAGTCCTGATTCGATACTTCACGTGCTTCCTGAAGCAGAGCATTTACTTGTGTTAAACTTGTGATACCATCATTAGCGTTGGCAGAAATAATTTGATTGATTGTTTGCTGACCAGCCGCTGTTCCGATATCAGAAGCATTGTCAATTCCTAATGCTGCAAGATCACTCTGCAAGCCACCAAGTACCATCGCATCATAGTAATTAGAGAAATTTACTTGAGGTACTTTTCCATCAGAAACAATAGCATCCACCTCGCGGTAACCGCTGTCAAATCCCAAGAAGTCTGTGCCTGATGTTATCGATGACATGAATTGATCGTTCAAATTCACGTTCGGGTTGTAGCCAAGACTCACGCCATAAGTAAGGTTGAATTTTTCAGGAAAATCTTTTGTTCTAACATCAATAAGACCTCCCGTGAAACTACCTGGAAGGTTTGGAGAGAAAGTCTTGCTAATCATTAGATTGTCCAACGCATTGGTTGGAAAAACGTCCATCTGAATAGAATTACGGCGGGGATCCAAGCTCGGTACTTGAGCGCCATTCAATACAACTTGGCTATAACGATCTGAAAGACCGCGAACGAATACGAAATTACCAACCAGAGATACTCCTACTACACGTTTGATTGCACCAGAAGCATCACTATCCCCCAACTTCTTCATTTGATCACTCGTTGTACCATCCAATACGGTAGCCGATTTTTGCTGCATAGCAGTCAAAAATGTCTTCGATCCTTGATTTGCCTTTGCAACGATTTCAATACCAGCAATGCTGTAGCTTTCGCTTGCCAATAGGTGATTGTATATATTTACACCTGGCTTTAAATCAAAAGAAATAGTGTCTGTGCGATAAGAAGTAAAACGAAATACGAAGCGCTGTTTTCCGGGCTCCAAATTTTCAATACTGAAGTTCCCGTCCAAATCCGTAGCAGCTCCTTTGAGAGGATTGCTTTCCATGGTCACAAGCACACCTACCAGGAATTCACCTGTTTCGATATCCGAAATTTGACCACGGAGAGAAGATTGCGCAAAAACAGAAGTGCAAACGAGAGTAAAAATTGCGAAAAATATAGAACGCATTGTTGTTGTATTTAATCTGCCGCAATTTTCGTCTGCTATGTTACACGATTGTTAATCGGAGTTTATAATAATTAAATGAAAAAAGGACGACCCGAAGGCCGTCCTTTATAAGAATATCTACGAAATTGTTTTAGTGTTTTACAACCAATTTGCCAAATGACACTTCGTTGCCGTTTGTCAACTTCACTGTATAAAGTCCGTCTGACAAGCCTTCCAAAGAAAGTTCAATGTTAGAACCAGATACAGCACTTATTGTATTTTTTACAAAAACTCGTGCACCTGTCATGCTGTATACTTCAATCGATGCGTTATTCAAAGATTGATTATTTGTAAAGCGAATGTTACCAGAGGTTGGGTTTGGATAAAGATCCATTAACACATTTTCATTTTTCGCTTCCAATTCATTCACTCCAACGATACAATCGATGTGTCCGTTTGTTGCTAAATAGCTCCATCCATTCAACCAGCTATTGTTAGAACAAGCCTCGTCCACTTCAAATGCTCCTTTATATGTTACTACATCAAACCAAGAGTCATTCAACACTGAAGATGCAGGAACATCAACTGTTGGAACTGGTGAGATCAAAGGCAATGAACCAGTGAAATCGTAAGCAATACCAGGGTTAGCTGAACCATTTCCGTTTGCAGCGAAAGATGCTTGGAAAGCAGCATTAGCAGCAGCAAGAGCTGAAGTTGAGTCAGCAGCACTTGGCCAACCTGTACCCATAACGATCTTGAAATTATCAGATGCAGTAGATACGCCTTCTGTTACTACGTTGTAGAAGCAGTTACCAGCAAGTACCAATTCACCAGCTTCGAAACGTGCATAGCTATCCTCGCCAGAAGCAAGGTTTTCAACGTCTACACCACGACCCCAATTATAGAAAATAGAGTTGTGATATTCACCACCTGCATTGTCTCTGAAAGTAAGCGCGCGGTTACCAGCAGCGATACCCTGACCCATGTAAGTTGCGTTTGCAATAACTGGAGTAGCATATGGATTACCGTCTTCTGGATCTGTTCCACCATCGTGTTCACCACCACGGTCACCAGTTCCCAAATCACTTACGTCTTGGATAGTGAACCAATACTGGCCCTTACCTCTCCATCCCTCATCATAGTCGAAAGAATCGTCACCAGAATATGCAACTACAGCGTGCTTCACACTAGCAGTACCACCGAAGAATTCAATTCCGTCGTCAGCGTTAGAAACAACTTCAACATAATCAATCAAAGTTCCTGATCCAACACCACCTAGAGTCAAACCATTGATTTCGTTACCAGCACCGATGTCAGTACCACCGTGACGAATAGAGATATATTTCAGGATACCTGAGTTATCCTCATCGTTGTCACCACCATAAATACCGCGTGGTTCAGTTTCAGGAATACCTTCGATTTGTGTTTCACCAGGTGATGAGTTCAAACGACCATTACCTAATACAAGAAGACCACCCCACTGACCATTGGTAGTGTAAGGAATAGATCCATCTAATGGGTCACCTTCGAATGTGAAGATGATTGGAGCGCTTTCGGTTCCTTCAGCGAAGATTTTACCGCCACGAGCAACAATAAGTGCAGATGCATCAGCACCAGTACCAGGCATACCTTTAATTACAGTACCTGCTTCGATAGTCAAACACTGACCATCATTTACAAATACAAATCCATCCAATACATAAGTATTACATGCTCTCCAAGTAGTAGTACCAACACCGTTACCATTATCAGCTACGATGATTGTTTCACCGCATGGAAGATCTTGCGTAGCTAAGAAACCATAAGCTGAAATTGCCGTCCAGTTATTCATCCAGTTTTCAGCACCTGGATCGAAAGCACCTTTATAAGTAACGCTAGAGAACCATTCATCCGTTGCTGGAGTAGCACCAGAAACGTTGAAAGAAGGAACTGGATTCAAACCACCAGCAGTAGAGAAATTGTAAGTGATTCCTGTTTCAGCAGCCATGTTATTGTTTGCTGCGAAACTAGCCTGCCAAGCTGCTAACGATGCAGCAAGAGCAGCAGTTGAGTCACCTGGAGTAGGCCATCCAGCACCCATTGTAATTTTGAAAATATCTGAAGCTGTAGCATTCTGACCACCACAAAGATCACCGTCAGAAACTACATCTTGAAATACGTTCCCTGAGAATAATAATGTACCCTCAACAAAACGCTCGTAAGAATCTTGTCCGCTAGCAAGGTTTTCAATATCGATACCACGAGCCCAGTTAGCAAAAACTGAATTGTAATATCTTCCACCCGCATTGTCACGAATAGTTACCGCTCTGTTTCCAGCGCCGATTCCTTGTCCGATATATGTAGCATTATAGATAGTAGGAATAGCGTAAGGCATTCCATCTTCTGGATCTGTACCACCGTCGTGCTCACCACCACGGTCACCTGTAGCTAAGTCTGCAGGATCTTGAACAGTAAACCAAAACTGTCCATACCCTCTCCATCCCTCATCATAGTCAAATGAGTCATCACCGCTAAATGCAACAGTTGCCCATTTTACATTTGCAGTACCTCCGAAGAATTCGATTCCATCATCTGCATTTGAGAAAACTTCAATGTGCTCGATGATTGTAGCTGAACCAACGCCACCAAGGGTTAGACCGTTGATTTCATTTCCAGCTCCGATATCTGTACCACCGTGACGGATAGAAACATATGTAAGAATACCTGAATCGTCTGTGTCATTTGAACCACCATAGATACCTCTTGGCTCTGTTTGCGGAATACCTTCGATTTGTGTTTCACCAGGAGATGAATTCAAAGAAGCATTACCAAGGATGATAAGACCACCCCATTGACCATTCGTAGAATAAGGAATAGATCCATCCAATGGATCACCGTCGAATGTAAAGATGATTGGTGCATCAGCAGTTCCTTGTGCAAGGATACGGCCACCTCTCGCCACAACAAGTGCAGAAGCGTCAGCACCTGTGCCTGGAAGACCTTTAATTACTGTTCCTGCTTGGATAGTCAACGTTTGTCCGTCATTGACGAAAACAAATCCATCTAAGAAGTAAGTGTTGTCGTTTGTCCAAGTAACAGAACCTGTACCTGAACCATTGTCAGAAATGACAATGTCTGCAGCACTTGCTGAAATCGCCCCAAAGGACAATGCCGCAAGTAAAAATGATTGTAGCAGTTTTTTCATTGTTGCTTTATTTATTTATCTCGGTTAATTAATGACTGCGAAGTAAGAGGGCTAATTGAAGGTTGTTATTAGCGCAAGATTATAGTTGCATTACAATGACTTTACTTAAACGTTAAGCCATGTTACCCCTTTGTATCCAAAGAATCGTTCATTTGCTTTTCGAAAGCAGCAAATGCAGTTTTGAATTTTTCAAAATTCTCTTTATCCACCCAATATTTTGATTTTGTTCCGAAAATTCTTCCGTTGATTAGTCCTGCTCTTTTCAATTCTCGCAAGTGTTGAATGACTGTTGCTTTAGAAAGTGGCGGAACATCGATCACTTCTCCCTCGATTTCATTGCCGTGTTTGGCAATGGCCAACAACACTGCAACGCGCGCTGGATGCCCGATTGAGCGCGTGAAGTGAGCAAGCTCTTGTTCTAATATGCCAAATTGATCCGTCAAAATATTCTTATGTTTACATTTACATCTGCAAATCAATCAGAGATGTGTTCGTTTAAAATGAACCATTTGTTAAGGTTTAATGAATGAATTGCGATGCGCTCCTAATATTCCGTTAACACAGATGAATACTTACTTCGAAGCTGTAGATTGGTTAGGTGATCATTTGCTAACATGTCCTTTCAAATCCATGACTGGAATTGACTGTCCAGGCTGTGGAATGCAGCGATCAGTTATAAAATTATTAGAGGGTGATGTTGCACAAAGTATCGCGTTTCATCCAGCAGGTGCCACTACTCTTTTGATGATCTTACTTCTTATTCTCCATTCAAAATTTGAATTCAAACATGGAGCAAAGACACTCACCATTTTATTCATATTAAATATTGCATTGATCATTGGCAACTACATCTATAAAATGTATAACGGCCAACTTTATTAGCAACCTATTATTGAACGCATAGACCTTTTGTAATTTATTCAGGAAAAAAAAAGAGCTTTTCCTTATCTATGCATTCACAAACCAAATAATCCTATGGAAAACTTCGACATTCAAACCCCAACAGAAAAAATACCTCAATCAACCGTTATTTTGATTTTAGGTATTGCATCTATTCCTTTGTGTTGCTTCTTTTTTGGCTTACCTTCTTTTATCATAGGTATTGTCAATCTCGTTCTTCATTCAAAAGCAATGAATGTCTATCGTGAAAATCCAGGAAGATATACCGCTGGGAGTTTATCGAATCTAAAGGCCGGAAAAATTTGTACCATCATCGGACTCATCTTTGGTATCATCATGGTTCTTCTTTCTGTATGGATGATATCCACTTTTGGGTGGGATGTAATGAATGATCAGGAAGCCTTGCAAAAGGCAATGGAAGAGAAATTCCAACCGAGATAATAAAACTTGAAAATCCCGAGCAATGCTCGGGATTTTTTTTTAATATAGCCAAATGAGTCTACGTAGCAAGTCAATTATCAAAGCCACCCTAGTGTCCATTTCCTTGGCACTAGCTATCAACTTGTTACTGTTTTTTCTAATGACTTCTAAAGGATGGCTCATCGCAGATTTGAGCTATACTCCTGAAAATGCTCCGAAGTCAATTGGCCCTAATGACATCATTTATGCTACAGTGACTCCCATGATATTGGGTGCCTTACTTTATGCACTCTTGATGCGCTACACCCGAAATCCAAAATGGGTGTATTGGACCTTCGCTCTATTACTTCTTTTTCTTTCGTTCATCAACCCATTCATGATCCCCGGGATTGATATTTCTACAGCGGTGTGCCTCAATGTTATGCACGTCGTATGCGCTGTGATCTCAGCTACAGTGCTCACCAAAATGGTGAAATAAGAACTTTCCAATTTGGCCGAGGTTACATACCTTTGACCACTAGTGATTCAATAAATAATCATGCAAGTACAAACTCCGTATACCCCAAAAAATAAGGTGCGTGTCGTTACGGCTGCATCTCTTTTCGATGGCCATGATGCTGCAATCAACATCATGCGTCGAATCATTCAAAGCACAGGTTGTGAAGTCATTCACCTAGGTCATGATAGATCCGCTGAAGAAGTAGTCGATTGTGCGATTCAAGAGGATGCACAAGCTATTGCAATGACAAGCTACCAAGGTGGCCACGTGGAATATTTCAAATACATGCACGATTTGCTCAAGCAAAAAGGTGCTTCGCATATCAAGATATTCGGAGGTGGCGGTGGCACCATTCTCCCAGAAGAAATAAGCGAGCTACAAGGCTATGGCGTCACGCGTATCTATCATCCAGATGATGGTCGCTCCATGGGATTACAAGGGATGATTAATGATTTGGTAGAAAAATCAGATTACTCCACTGGACAAACGCTCAATGGTGAAGTTGGTCACCTTTCAGTTTCAGATCACACTTCTATTGCACGACTAATATCAGCAGCAGAAAACTTCCCTGAGGCACATCAGGTTGAACTCACAAAAGTGAGAGAACTTGCTGAAAAATCTAAGACTCCTGTGCTCGGTATTACAGGCACCGGCGGTGCTGGTAAGTCATCAATGGTCGATGAATTAGTGCGTCGTTTTTTATTGGATTTTCCAGAAAAAAATATCGGATTGATCAGTGTCGATCCCTCAAAGAAAAAAACAGGTGGTGCATTGCTCGGTGATAGAATTCGAATGAATTCTATCAAAGATAGCAGAGTATATATGCGCTCGCTCGCGACTCGTCAATCGAACCTTGCTTTGAGTAAGCACGTGGCTGAAGCCGTTGCTATTCTAAAAGCAGCAAAGTTTGATCTTATTATTCTTGAGACATCTGGTATCGGACAAAGCGATACGGAAATCATGGATCACAGCGATGTTGCGTTGTACATCATGACTCCAGAATTTGGAGCAGCTACACAATTAGAGAAAATCGATATGCTCGATTTCGCTGACGTAGTTGCCATCAATAAATTTGACAAACGCGGCGCATTAGATGCACTGCGTGATGTAAGAAAACAATACAAGCGCAATCACAATCTCTGGGATGCAGAGGATGATAGCCTACCTGTTGTAGGTACCATTGCATCTCAATTCAATGATCCAGGCACCAACGAGCTTTATAAAAAGCTCATGGATAAAATTGAAGAGAAAAAACCATCGGGGTTGAAATCACATTTCACCATCACGAAAGAGATGAGTGAAAAAATTTATATCATCCCTCCTCACCGCACACGCTACCTCAGCGAAATTTCTGAGAATAACCGAGCTTATGATGCTTGGGTGAATAATCAAAAAACAGTGGCTGAAAAGATCTACCGACTGCATGGTGCAGTGGAGGAATTGGAAGCTGAGATTGCCGTTGCTAAAGCTGATAGAAAAGAAGAACTTGAAATTTCTTTGAAAATAGTTCAAGCCTCTTTCGATCGAATCAAGTTAGATCTGGATCCACACAATTGGGAAATTATCCAGACTTGGCAAGCAAAGAAGAAGCTTTATTCTGATGCCGAATACAAGTTTTTAGTAAGAGATAAAGAAATCAAAATTCAAACGCACTCTGAAAGTCTTTCCCATTCAATGATTCCGAAGGTATCGTTACCAAAGTATCAATCATGGGGAGATATTTTAGGTTGGGTACTGCAAGAAAATGTACCAGGAGAATTCCCGTACACTGCAGGAATTTATCCATTCAAGCGTGAAGGTGAAGACCCTACTAGAATGTTTGCTGGAGAAGGTGGTCCAGAAAGAACCAACCGTCGATTCCATTACGTGAGTTTGGCGATGCCTGCAAAGCGACTGAGCACAGCCTTCGACTCTGTGACCCTCTACGGAAACGACCCAGCCTATCGTCCAGACATCTATGGAAAAGTAGGAAATAGTGGTGTATCTATTTGTTGTTTGGATGATGCAAAAAAACTATACAGTGGTTTTGATCTTTCTGATCCAAAGACTTCCGTAAGTATGACCATCAACGGACCTGCTCCGATGCTACTTGGCTTCTTCATGAACGCAGCCATTGATCAGCAATGCGAAAAGTATATCAGAGAGAACGGGCTAGAATCTTTAGTGGAGTCTAAACTCAAAGCGAAGTGGGAAGATCGTGGCTTGACCCGTCCTCGCTATCAAGGCGAACTTCCAGAAGGGAATGATGGACTTGGACTAATGCTTTTAGGTATCACAGGAGATGAGGTACTCGAACCTAAAATTTACAATGAAATCAAAGCAAGAACCCTTTCTCAAGTGAGAGGAACGGTGCAAGCCGATATTTTGAAAGAAGATCAAGCACAGAATACGTGCATCTTCTCTACAGAATTTGCCCTGCGTCTCATGGGTGATGTTCAGGAATATTTTATTAAAGAAAAAGTAAGAAACTTCTATTCTGTTTCTATCAGTGGTTACCACATCGCAGAAGCCGGTGCGAATCCGATTACACAATTGGCTTTCACACTTTCTAATGGCTTCACGTATGTAGAATACTATTTGAGCAGAGGCATGGACATCAATGATTTTGGACCTAACCTCAGCTTCTTCTTTTCAAACGGTGTAGATCCTGAATACGCAGTGATTGGTCGCGTAGCTAGAAGAATATGGGCAAAAGCTATTGCAAAAAAATACAAGGGCAATGCACGTGCTCAGATGTTGAAATACCATATTCAAACTAGCGGACGTTCATTACATGCTCAAGAAATTGACTTCAACGATATTCGTACAACACTCCAGGCATTGTATGCGATTTACGATAACTGTAATTCGCTTCACACCAATGCATATGATGAAGCAATCACCACTCCTACCGAGGAAAGCGTGCGCAGAGCAATGGCGATTCAGTTGATCATCAATAAAGAGTTAGGGCTTTCTAAAAATGAAAACCCAATTCAGGGTAGCTTCATTATTGAAGAGTTGACCAACCTAGTAGAAGAAGCGGTGCTATCAGAATTTGATCGCATCACTGAAAGAGGTGGCGTACTTGGTGCAATGGAAACCATGTACCAACGAAGCAAGATCCAAGAAGAGTCGCTTTACTACGAAACATTGAAGCACAATGGTGATTATCCGATCATCGGCGTGAACACATTCCTTTCATCTAAGGGCTCACCTACTATTCTTCCAAAAGAAGTAATCCGAGCTACGACAGAAGAAAAAGAATATCAAATCAACATGCTTAAGAATCTGCATGAATGCAACGAAGACAAATCTTCAAAAGCAATCAAGTCAGTTCAGCAGGCTGCGGTTCAAAACGGCAACATGTTTGTAGAGTTGATGGAAGCCACCAAGTATTGTTCATTGGGGCAACTAACAGATTCACTCTTTAAAGTCGGTGGACAATACCGAAGAAACATGTAATTATGAAAAAAATACTATTTGTTTTTCTCAGCCTCGCATTGATGTCATGTGACGCTCAAAACTTAAAATCAGTTTTAGGAAAAGTACCTAATCCCGTTTCGAAACCTTCGCAGTTGAGTAACGAGGAGATCACAAAAGGACTCAAGGAGGCTCTTGAGATTGGCGCAAAACAAGCAGTGAATTTCACTTCAAAAGCAGATGGTTTTTTAAAGAATCCAGAGATTCGAATTCCTTTTCCAAGTGAGGCAGAAAGAGCTCGCACTTGGGCGATGAATAATGGATTTAGCAATCAAGTTACTCAATTCGAAACAAGCATTAATAGAGCTGCAGAAAAAGCGGCTGCTGAGGCCACTGTAATTTTTATCGATGCGATAAAAGGCATGACCGTTCAAGATGGCATCAATATTCTCAAAGGCGATTCAATAGCAGCAACCACCTTTCTCAAGAACAATACACAGCAAGCATTGATTAGTCGCTTCTCTCCTATTATTGAAGCAAAAATCAAAGATGTAAATGCAACTGCTTATTGGGAGCCAATCACAAAAGGATACAATGCAACTACTACATTCACAGGTAAAGAGCCTGTAAATACGGATCTAACAGCTTACGTCACCCAAAAAGCATTAGACGGATTATTCTTATATGTTTCAAAAGAAGAAAAGAAAATCCGTAAGGATCCCGCTGCACGCGTCACTGAAATTTTACAAAAAGTATTTGCTCAACAATAAACTATGAAGATCATATCTTTCAACGTCAATGGAATCAGAGCTACTGTGAAAAAAGGCTTGTACGATTCTATCCAAGAAATGAATCCTGATATCATCGGATTTCAAGAAACAAAGGCGAATGTTGAACAGGTAAAAGAAGCATTGAGCGGCATTCAGGGTTATGAGCTTTACGCACATAGCGCCGAACGTCCCGGCTATAGCGGAACAGCTATTCTTTCTAGAGAAAAAGTATTGAGCGTATCAAACGGTATTGGAATCGCTGAACATGATAATGAAGGTAGAACTATCACGATTGAGTTAGAAAAACTATACATTGTAAATTGTTATGTGCCCAACAGCGGCAGTGAGCTAGCACGTTTGGAATACCGCCAGCAATGGGATAAAGACATGTTGGCTTATTTAAAGGGTTTGGAAAAAAAGAAGCCAGTGCTCTTCATGGGCGACCTTAATGTGGCTCATCAACCCATTGACCTTGCTAATCCAAAATCGAATTACAATAAGTCAGCTGGTTACACACAAGCTGAGATTGATGGACTATCTAATTTCATCAAAGCTGGATTCGTAGATAGCTTTAGACACTTGTATCCTGATACAGTAAAATACAGCTGGTGGAGCGCACGATTTAATTCTCGTGCAAAGAATGTAGGCTGGAGAATAGATTATTGTTTGTTATCACCTTCTCTCTTAGATCACTTGAGAGATGCCTTCATCTTGAATGAAGTAATGGGATCTGACCACTGTCCTGTTGGAGTAGCATTAGATATCTGAGGGCTGTCAATCATTTCAACAGGCAGGTGTATTTCGCGCACCGTTTCTAATAGATGCATTTCATATTGTTTGCCATGACGAAGATCGTGACTCAACTCTAGGCCTGCGAGCAAACGAGAATGTAGCGGAGATTTTACGATTTGGGACCAAACATATGTTCCCTTTATTGGATCATAAGAAGCAGCATGACGCTCCCCATTGATCACAATCTCATGATAGATCGGATACTTGTAAAATTGCGCTTGATCAATGGAAGGATTATATGCGTAATGCAATGGGTAAATTCTTGTTTTTCCTTGTATTCCTTTTTCTGAAAGCCATTCAACTAAACGGTCAAAATGCAATTTAAACTGCACCGATTTACTAGTGTCTCTTCTGTAGTTATCAAGCGGCATCCAGCGACCGCGATGGTCCTTGAATTCATAATTTCCGAGTTCAAGCTTGTATCCAAATACTTTCAAATCATCAAGCACATATCCTGGATAATAGAATTCAATATCATTCTGTGTACTCCATTCCAACTCTTTGAGCATGGTATAGGTCCCTAAGCTGTATTGTTGGTAAGAATGATCATATAGACCCAACAAACTCGCGACAGAGTTTTTGCCCACATCAAAATAGCTAATTGCAATGAGGCGATCGCCGTCAAAAACTTTAACAGAATAGGTTTGATATCCAAACGGACTATTGACAACATACATCGCGTCTTCAAGTCGTGGATAGATAAAAGCTTGGAAGACGGGTTTTTGTTGAAAATACAAAAACTCGGCTTCTGGACAAAGACTAGCAGGACCAACGATCACATCAAAACGAGACTCGACTTTTCTTTTAATCTTAGCGTGCGACTTTCTGATTTGATGTTCTGCAAGATTTAATCGAATGTGCACTGGCGAGAATAATCCGCTTTCGACACAGATGTAATCCGGCTTATTCATGAATCGAGCTCCACGAAACCAACCAGCAGCCAATAGCTTATCGTAGGCTATTGCACTAACAGAAGTGGCGTCTTTGGATTTCAAAAGCATGGGCCAATTTACAAATCAATTTCTTAATATATAATGACTTTTTTAGTAATACACTGGAAATAGTACCATCAAAACCATGGTGCTACTTTGTATCATCAAAAAAACAAAGAAATGAACACACAAAGCGCCATCAAATTCTACGAAAACGGAATGCTAAAAGAAATATGGGCAGCCGTTCAAATTCTTAAGAAAGAAAAGGATCAAGAAATTCTCTATACAAATTGTGGTTTGAAGATAAATCTCGAGCAACTCGAGAGTATCAATGGTATTCGTTTTAGTTAATTGGTTAATAAGGTTATCTTGTCTTCATGTCGAAGAGCTGCTGAAACGTCAGCGGCTTTTTTTTTGCCCTATTTTTTTTCCTAAAAAAAGAAATCCCCCGGGACTCCAAGAGTACACCGAGGGACTTCCTCATCACTACTAACTCTTTACAACTATTGATAATCTTGAAGCACCAGCTCCAAATAAGTTGTCATAATTAAGAACTCAAATTAAACCGTTACAGTTCGAATTTGGTTCATTGCAAATCAACTTTTAATATTATTTCTTGATAAAAGTTGTGATGCTAGTTGAATCACCATCGATCAAACGAAGTGCATAAGCACCTGCAGAAAGACCTTTGATATCAACTGAATTTGTAAGCGTGTTCAAAGTACCACGTTGAGCGATAGCACCAGAAAGGTCTACAATCTCAAAGATAGTTTTTGAAGAAGCATTACTTAAAGTAATATTCAATACCTCAGTCGCTGGGTTTGGATATACAGATGTTGAAAGGATTGTATTTTCTGTTACGTTGTCAGGACCGAAGATCACTGCATCGATAACGTGCACAACACCATTATCCGCCAACAAATCAGCTACAATTACTTGAGCATCGTTTACGAATACGTTACCACCTGTGATGGTAATAGAAACGTTTTGTGTGTTCAAAGTTTCGATAGATTGACCATTTTCCAAGTCTGTAGAAAGCGCTTGACCAGCTACTACATGGTACAACAATGCATCTGTCAAGGCTGGGATATCACCTAGCAGTGCTGTGATAGTTGCCAATGGAATTTCAGCGAAAGCTGCATCAGTTGGAGCGAATACTGTGAATGGACCTTCTTCTTGAAGATCATCATCCAAGCCTGCAGTATTGATAGCAAGTTCCAATGTGTTGTGAACATCACTATTTACAATGATATCATAAACAGTTGCTGGCAAATCAGCTGCTGGTACGAGTACCGCATCGATCACGTGAACGACACCATTATCTGCAATTAAATCTGCGATGATAACTTGTGCATCATTTACAAATACGTTTCCACCAGAGATTGTGATAGTCACGTCTTCGTTATTCAAAGTAGTGATTACTTGACCATCAGATAGATCTGTTGATAGAGCAAGACCGCCAACTACGTGATATAGAAGTACGTTTGTCAACTCACCTGCTGGATCAGCAAGCAATGCATCAAGAACACCAGCTGGAAGTGCTTCGAAAGCAGCATCAGTTGGAGCAAATACTGTAAATGGACCTTCACTAGAAAGTGTACCTGCAAGATCAGCAGCGATAACCGCAGCCTCAAGAGTATTGTGTACTTCACTGTTTACAATGATATCTACAACAGTCGCTGGGTTACCAGAACCTGGCAATAGAACTACGTCAATTACGTGAACTACGCCATTATCTGCGATCAAGTCAGCAATAATTACCTGGTTACCGTTAACCAATACGTTTGGACCATCAAAAGTGATAGTCACATCAGCACCATTCAAAGTAGTATATGTACCTTCAGTCAATAAATCAGAAGTTACAGCACCATTTAATACGTGATACAATAAAATATCAGTCAATTGTCCTGTTGGATCAGCAAGCAATTCATCAACTAGACCTGCTGGAAGCGCTGCGAAAGCAGCGTCTGTTGGCGCAAATACTGTGAACGGACCTGCACCAGAAAGATCTACATCAAGACCAGCAGCTTCTACAGCAGCTTGTAATGTGTTGTGTACTTCGCTACCTGCGATGATATCATAAACAGTAGTTACTTCTTCAACTGCTGGAACCAATACTGCATCAATCACGTGAACAACGCCATTGTCTGTGATGATATCTGCTACGATAACTTGTGCATCGTTGATAAATACGTTTCCGTTTGAAATTGTAACTGTAATTGACTGACCTTGCAAAGTAGCAACAATTTGCCCGTCTGAAAGATCTGTTGAAAGAGCAGTACCGCTCAATACGTGATAGAATAAAATTTGAGTTAAGTCTCCTGTTGGATCTGCTAACAATTCATCAATAAGACCTGCAGGAAGTGCAGCGAATGCATCGTCAGTTGGAGCGAACAAAGTGTAAGGACCAGCAGATTGAAGTGTTTCAACCAAACCTGCTGCTTCAATAGCAGCTTGGAGTGTGTTATGTACATCGCTGTTTGCTACTACATCCCAAATAGTGTTTGAAGGAAACTCTGGAAGAAGAACTGCATCAATAACGTGCACTACTCCATTTGTAGCTTCGATATCAGCAACTATAACCTGTGCATTATTGATAAATACTTGGCCATTGTCAATAGTAACTGTGATATCCTGACCGAGAGCGGTAGTAAAAACTTGACCGTTTTCTAGATCACCAGAAAATGCTACGGCACCAACAACGTGGTACAACAAGATATCAGCTAAGTCTCCAGTTGGATCTGCCAATAATGTTTCAATTGTTCCCGCTGGGAGAGCATTGAATGCTTCATCTGTTGGTGCGAACAATGTGAAAGGACCATCTCCGTCTAATACACCAGCTAATTCGGCAGCGTTGATTGCCGCTTCTAAAGTCTCGTGAACTGGACTCTCTACAACGATATCCCAAACAGAAGCAGTAACAATTGCTGGAGGCAACAATACTGCATCAATAACGTGAACAACACCATTGCTTGCTGTGATATCAGCAACAGTTACCATTGCGTTGTTGATCATTACACCACCGCTAATCGTAACAGTTACATCTTGACCAAGCAAAGTAGTAATCATCTGACCATCGCTCAATGAAGATGATGGAGCATTTGCTGGTACTACGTGGTAATAAAGAATGTCTGTTAACTGTCCACTTGGATCTGCTAATAAAGCATCAAGTGTTCCCGCTGGTAAAGCGTCAAAAGCAGCATCCGTTGGAGCGAATACTGTGAATGGACCAGGGCCAGATAAAGCACCTGCTAGATCAGCTTCGATTACTGCGGTCTCTAAAGTATTATGATCAGCGCTGCCAACAATAATGTCGACAACAGTCTGAGCATTCGCTTGAAAAACCATCGTAAGAGCTACTAGAAATGTAAAAATTGATTTCATCATAGTTTAGATTTTTGATTAATAATGTGTGATAAGAAAACGTTTTGTGTAATGAATACAGGAGTAAAGCAATTTACCCTCGCTTTTGTTTAATCTTTTTAAAAATAAATTAAACAACATTATTTAACAAAAGCCATTACAAATCAATTACTATTTTGTATTTCAGTATAATAATTGTTTATAGCTTCCCTCATACCTCTTATATTCTGTTGAACAAGAAGTAGTTTTGTTGAAAACCTGTTGATTTCTCCGATTTCTCTTTTTACACTTGAAAAAAATTGCTAAATTGCCCATTGCTGCTGCAACCCCATTACATTTTAATATGAAGCCAATCCTCACATTTTGTCTATTTATATGTTCCACAGTGGCTTACAGTCAAATAACCATTGCCCACTACCCTAAACAATTTTCTTGTGAGGTGGATGCCATATCTGAAATTCAAGTTCCCGAAGCGAGTTCTTCTTGTGGAGAAGTAAAAATGACATTCGATGATCAAATATTTTCTGGAGGATGTCTAGGCACTTTGGTGAGAACCTACAAATACACCGATGCTTGCAAGAATGAAGCAAAGGCTGAACAATACATATTGCTCACAGATAAAATGGAACCTATTTTATATGGTGTTCCAAAAAACATCACCATCGGGACAAATGAAACTCCTCCTGACCCAGCACAATTGAGTTCTAGAGATAACAGCGGTCAAAATTTTGAAGTGACCATGACTGAAACAAAATTGAACAATCAAATAAGAAGAGAATGGTCATGCACCGATGCTTGCGGAAATACCGCAAAAGCAATGCAGATCATTACCATTCAATAGTCGTGATTTAATACATTTGAACCAAAGAAAAATACAACATCATGAGTTTACATGAAATGGGGATTCCCAGCGTAGATCTAGCAGATTTCATCCATGGAGATGCTGCGAAAAAGGCTCAATTCGTTCAAGCATTGGGCGATGCTTATGAAACCATTGGTTTCGTAGCTGTTAAGAATCATCTCATCGATGAACCAACTGTCGACAAACTTTACTCACAAGTTCAAAAATTCTTTGAACTTCCAGCTGATGTCAAAAAGAAATATGAAGTAGAAGGCCTTGCAGGACAGCGGGGCTATACAAGCTTCGGTAAAGAACATGCAAAAGGCAGTAATGCTGGTGACCTAAAAGAATTTTGGCACTTCGGACAATACGTTTCTGGCGATGATCCGATTAAAAAAGAATATCCCGACAATGTTAGTGTGAGCGAACTTCCTGAGTTCAATGAAGTGGGTGAAAAAGCTTACAAGGCACTTGAAAATACTGGGAAGTATATGCTTCGTGCCATCGCTCTTTTCTTGGGATTGGAAGAAACATATTTTGATTCAAAAATTCATCACGGCAACAGTATCCTTCGTCCTATTCACTACCCACCTATTACAAGCGAGCCACAATCAGCTGTAAGAGCGGGTCAGCACGAAGATATCAACTTGATCACTTTGCTCATCGGTGCTAGTGCAGATGGTCTTGAAGTACTGAACAAGAAAAATGAATGGGTTGCTGTGACAGCACTTCCAGATCATATCGTTGTGAATGTTGGTGATATGCTTCAGCGTCATACCAATGGTCGATTGAAAAGTACCACTCACCGTGTTGTAAATCCTCCGCGTGAAAAATGGGGAACGCCACGCTACTCTATACCTTTCTTCTTGCACCCAAGAAGCGAAATGAGTTTGGAGTGTTTGCCTTCATGTATCCCCACCGGTACGGCAGCCCTCTGGCCTCCTATCACCGCTGGTGAATTCCTTGACGAACGCCTTGCAGAAATTGGATTGAAAAAATGAAGACTCGAATCACAGAAAAACATCTGAGATTTCGGTTAAGTCAAGAAGATATTTCAAAACTTGCATCAGAAAAAACCGTGGCTACCACCACGGTTTTTTCACCTTTGGCCCAATTGAGAATCGAAATTTCACTTTGGAATCTCGATACGCATTTAGCGACGTTTGAGCATAATTCAATCAAGCTTCAAGTGAGTGAAAACGCCTTTCATCAATGGGCTTCCTCTAATGAAGAAGGTCTGTATTTTCAGCAAGAAGCAAGCGCTGTTAGCGTGCTCGACTTTGCTATCGAAAAAGATTTTCCTTGCAAACATTGATAGCACTTACCACATGGCTTTAATAGATAATCACGGAAGAACTATTGATTACGCGCGCATCGCTGTGACCGATCAATGCAATCTTCGTTGTACCTATTGTATGCCTGAACAAGGTTTGAATTGGTTGAAAAAAGATGAACTACTCACTCAAGATGAAATTCATAAACTCATTCAAAACCTCGCATTATTAGGTGTAAAAAAAATTCGGTTCACCGGTGGAGAACCCTTTCTCCGCAAGGATTTCTTAGATATTGTAAAAAATACAAAAAGTATCCAAGGCATCAGCGAGATCACCATTACGACCAACGGAACTTATACAGAACCTTACATCCAAGAACTGGTTGATCTCGGAGTAAAAAGTATTAATCTTAGCGTTGATACCTTGGATCCTGTACGATTCAAAAAAATGGCGCGAAGAGATTGGTTGCCGCAAGTACAGAGTACTTTTCATCGGCTTCTTGACTCTCCAATTCAGGTAAAATTGAATGCTGTAATCATGGCCGGTCAAAATCAGGAAGACATCGAAGAGCTCTCCAAATTGGCAATTTCTCTTCCCGTGGATATTCGCTTTATTGAAGAAATGCCATTCAACGGAAGCGGCATCAATCAATCAAGGGTATCAGCAAAAGATATCGAGTCTAAATTATTTGAGCTATACCCTGCACTGTACAAGCTTCCTATGAAGCCTACAGCTACATCACAGGAATATTCTCATGAAGATTTTATAGGTAAAATAGGAATCATAGCCGCATACTCGCGCACGTTTTGTGGCACTTGTAATCGTATTCGCATCACTCCGAGTGGACACCTTAAAACATGCTTGTATGACAAATCAAACAATGGCTTGAAGCCTTTTTTAAATAACAATAGTTCAGATTTTATCATTCGTGAAAAAATTATAGAAGCCGTTGGAGCTCGCTTTGCAAACGGCTTTGACGCTGAAAAACATCGTACCCCTATTCAAGAATCAATGGCAAGTATTGGAGGATAAATGATCACGGTCGCTCAAGCAACACAAATATTACAAGAGCATCTTGCTGATTGGGGAACGGAGCAAGTAACGTTGCATCAAGCCACAGGTCGTGTGCTTGCAGAAACCTTAGTTGCAGACTCCGACCTTCCACCCTTTCATCGCGTGATGATGGATGGAATTGCTATTCGTTGGATCGATCTCGCTGAACATACCTCTTTCAAAGTGATAGGTGTATGTAGCGCCGGACTGCAACAACAATTTTCTCCCGAAAAAGGTGAATGTGTAGAAATCATGACAGGTGCAGCGTTGCCTGAAAGCTTTGATACCGTAGTGCCCTACGAACATATCACAATTGAAAATGGGATTGCAAAAATTGAAACCAACCCTTTAAAACAGTTCCAAAATATTCATTTAAAAGGTACCGATTTTAAGAGTGGAACAACACTGACTATTGCAAATCGAACCATCAATGCAGCAGTGATTGGTATTGCAGCGTCCATCGGAAAAGAAGCTTTGTTGGTAAAAAAAAATCCACGAATCATCATCATCTCAACAGGAGATGAATTGGTCACTATCGAAAAAACACCGCTGCCTGGTCAGATACGCCAGAGCAACGTTTGGGCGCTGCTTTCACTCTTGCAGTCAATAGGGCTCAACGCAGAAATAGCGCACCTTCCCGATGACTTAGATGCAGTGATAGCACAACTCACTTTACATCAAAAAAGCAACGACATCATCCTCATGAGCGGTGGTGTATCGAAAGGAAAATTTGATTACATCGTTAGAGCACTCGAGCATCTAAAATGTGATACATTGTTTCATCGCATTTCGCAAAAGCCCGGAAAACCAATGCTTTTCGGAAAACTCCAGGATACTTTTATTTTCGGATTCCCCGGAAACCCAGTGTCAACGCTTGTTTGCGCATGTAAATATTTCATGCCGTGGCTACAGTCTACACTCGGAATGGCTGACACAACAATTCAAGCCGTGCTTCAAAGTGATGTGACAATAAAATCAAACTTAACTTTTTTCCTACCAGTGGTGCTTCAATTGAAAGATGGGCACTTGCTAGCAATTCCAGCTCCAAACAATGGTTCTGGTGACTTCGCCTCTTTGGCAGCTATGGATGGTTGGATGGAAATACCTGAGAATAGCAAAGAAATAAAGAAGGGATTCATCGGTCATATCGTACCTCTGAATCCCTTGCAACAACATCAATACACACCTTATTAATCTATTCTCTTTCGTGCGGAGGACGGCCTCCGTGTGGGGGCGGCGGACCAGGATGACCAGGACCTCCTCCTCTTTTATCTTTCAATTTTTCCATTAAAGTTCTTCGAAATTCCTCTTCTAATCGAGTGAGTTTACTCACACGTGCTGCACCGATGATTGGCATGCTATCCTTGAAAAATTTAGCATCTAATTCGGCTTCATCCTTTCTGATTTTGGTCACAGCATCTATGGATTCAATCACTACTTTTTCATCAGCTGGGGCAGCCTCGGCCTTATCCACTGCGGCTTTCATTGCTTGGCGAAAATCTTTACGCTTGGCTTCGTACTGATCATATATTGGCCAAAATTGCTTTTCTTCATCAGGCGTCAAGGCCAATTGCTCTTTCACAAAATTCTTTCGAAGCTCCGACATTTTTTCCTGACCGCGCTGAGCACTTGCAACCAGCGTACTTTGGGCAAGAACAACAACAAGTATCCAAATCCAATTTTTCATATTTCTATTGTATTTCAAATTCGTTATCTCCATTTTCAATAAGATACTCCATGATTTCCTCGTCTGATAGGTTATTCAGGAGTTGATCTACATTTTCTTTTTTCTCTTTAGGTAAAAGCTTTTGCGAAGGCACTATTGGCGGCGTTGGCTCTTTAATTAAGTCCTCGTGAAGACTATCGATTTCAGTACTGAAATAAAGGGCCAATTCTTCGTCAGACGCTTCCAACAATATTTCCTCTTCGTTCAATTCTGTTTCGTGAAGTAATTCAGCGAAGGTTTTTGTTTCCTCCATCTGTTGTGTTGGTGACGGCCAAAAAATCCATCCTGCCACCACTGCCGCCGCTACCGATCCCCAAACAGTCGCCCACATTACAATACTTCTTCCTTGCTTCTTTTGGGAAGTTTCAGCAAGAATGAGTTGCTTTTGCTTTTCAAAAAAAGCCTCATTTCCAAAATCTATCTTGGAAAATATCTCACCAGCTGATTGCTCAAAGTAATCTTCTGGAATCTTAAATGGATTGTTTTTACCACTCATTATTTACCTTGATATAATTTTCAATCTTTGTAACAGCTATGTGGAATGACGCTTTTAACGCTCCCACGGAAGTGCCGGTTATTTGAGCAATTTCCTCGTATTTCTTTTCTTCGTAATACTTCATAATAAAAACAGCCTTCTGTTTTTCGGGCAAGGTTGCCAATGCTGTTTGAAGTTTCAACTCTATTTCATCACCATCAAACAACGCATCCTTTTGAAGAACCGATGGCAAGTGCTCTGCAAGTTCATCTAATGAAACACCTGCTAGTCTTTTTCTTTTTTCAATAAAACTCAAACTCTCGTTGTATGCTATGCGATAGAGCCACGTGCTCAACTTAGCCTCTCCTCGAAATTGTTCTAAGGCTTTCCAAGCTTTGATAAAACAATTCTGTGTCACATCATCTGCATCGTCATGATCAAGTACCATTCTGCGCACATAATAATATATGGGCTTCTGATAATCATTTAGCAATTGCTCGAATACCTTCTTCTTCTGAAGAGGATCTTTCAATGCTATTACTAATTCATGATCTGTCATTGTTGTTTAATTGACCGAGTTGCCACATTTAGGTTTAATACCCCGACTAAAATAAGTTTGATTTTTTTTACCGAAGTATATTTGTCGCATGTACAAGAGCATACTCAAACCACTTTTCTTTTTGTCTTCCCCAGAAAAAGCGCATTACAGAGCGATGAATCTTTTGGGAGCTGTTCATCAAATCCCAGGCGGGAAAGGCATTCTGAGAGGATTATATCGTTTTGAGTCAAAGAAATTAGAGCGAACAGTTTTTGGACTCACCTTCAAAAACCCAGTTGGTCTTGCTGCTGGTTTTGATAAAGACGCTCGTTGGATCGATGCCTTGGACAGTCTTGGATTTGGTTTTATTGAGATCGGTACCGTGACACCCGTTGGTCAGCCAGGTAATGATCAGCCGCGATTATTTCGCTTACCTGAAGACGAGGCCCTCATCAATAGAATGGGTTTCAATAATGGTGGTGCAAAGGCTGCTGCAGAGCGCATCCGCAGAGCTTCTTCTTCCATTCTAATTGGAGGAAATATTGGAAAAAATAAAGTAACTCCCAACGATCAGGCAGTAGATGATTACGTGAAATGTTTTCATGATTTATTCGATGTAGTAGATTATTTCGTGGTAAATGTTTCATCACCAAATACACCCGGATTGCGCGAATTACAAGACAAAGCGCCATTACTACATATCCTCAATACGCTTCAAAACATCAATCGCGCAAAACCAAACCCAAAGCCGATTCTTCTGAAGATCGCACCAGACCTGACGGACAGTCAATTGGATGATATTGTTGCTATTGTTGATGAAAGTAAAATTGCTGGAGTGGTGGCAACCAATACTACTATTGATCGATCGATGCTGCATACCAATGCTGCTGAAGTTGAAAAAATCGGTGCGGGCGGTTTGAGTGGAAAGCCTGTAAAATCAAGATCTACAGAAGTCATTCGATACTTGCATCAAAAATCAAAAGGAAGTTTCCCAATAATTGGTGTTGGCGGAATATTCACTGCTGAAGATGCTAAGGAGAAATTAGATGCGGGTGCAGCGTTGGTGCAAGTCTACACTGGCTTCATATATGAAGGTCCGTCCATTGCAAAAAACATCAACAAAGGACTGGCTCAATTATAATGGATAACGCGTTCCCCAGCGCACTTTGAGCCATTCACGAATCTGTTCTTCTCGCTGATTTTTAGCGGGATTATAAAATAATTTTCCTTTTAAATTTTCTGGTAAAAAATCTTGCGCCACGAAATTACCTTCATACATGTGACTGTATAAATAGTCCTTCCCGTAGTTCAATTCTTTCATCAATTTGGTAGGAGCATTTCTCAAATGCAGCGGTACTGGCTGGTCTCCTGAGTTTTTTACTTCAGCAATTGCATCATCAATAGCGGTGTATGCACTGTTCGATTTTGGTGAAGTAGCGAGAAAAATGGCGCATTGGCTAAGTATGATTCTGCTTTCTGGCCATCCGATATTTTCCACCGCTCTGAAAGTAGCATCAGCCATAAGAAGTGCATTTGGATTGGCCATTCCCACATCTTCAGAAGCGAGAATGAGCATTCTTCTTGCGATGAATTTGGGATCTTCTCCCCCTTCAACCATTCGTGCGAGATAGTACACAGCAGCTTGGGGGTCGCTACCTCGAATACTTTTGATAAAAGCAGAGATGACATCATAGTGCATTTCTCCATTTTTATCATAACTCGCCATATTGGCTTGCACGATTTCACCTACGCGCTCATTAGTAATGATCTTATCTTCGGGCAGAGAACTCACAACAAGTTCCAATACATTGAGCAAACGACGGGCATCTCCGCCACTCAGGCGCAAAAGTGCTTCATATTCTTGGACCGTTACATTTATTTTTTTGAGTTCTTCATCCTTTGTCAAGGCAGTATCTACAAGTCCGATGAGGTCTTCCTTCTCGAGGTGTTTGAGTACATAGACTTGACTTCTAGACAGCAGTGCTGAAATCACTTCGAAGGAAGGATTTTCTGTGGTGGCGCCGATAAGCGTAATGGTGCCGCGTTCGACCGCACCAAGAAGACTATCTTGTTGACTTTTGGAAAAGCGATGAATCTCATCGATGAAGAGAATCGCCCCTTGGCTAAACATCCCAGCATTTTTCACACTATCAATGACTTCGCGCACATCTTTAACTCCTGCATTGATTGCAGATAGCTGATAGAATGGGCGTTTGAGTGCTTGTGAGATGATCAGTGCCAGCGTTGTTTTACCAACACCAGGAGGTCCCCAAAAAATCATACTTGGAATTGTACCACTATCGATCACTTTTCTGAGCACAGCCCCTTGTCCCACCAAATGTTTTTGGCCGACATATTCATCCAGATTTCTCGGTCTAATGCGTTCTGCAAGTGGTGCGCTCATGATGGGGCAAATTTACCTCAATTTAAAAGGATATCGACTGGCCGTGACATCAATTCCAATTCATTATGGATTTGTGAATTTCATTTTTTAGAGTTTTATCTAAATCGACGTCCTCGGCAAATTTTTTCCAATTTAAAATCACCTCTTCAATTTCGTTAATAATATGGATTGCGTTTTTGCAACTTATAGACGCTCCGACGGTAGCAAGATCTTTTTTGGTGATGTTTTTTCGTTTGCCATTCACACTTAATGCGTGTTGGCTCACCCAGATATGATTCGGTTTATAGGCATGGCATAAATCATATGCGGGAGCTAACTCCCAAACTCCATCCTTCTTTAATCTAAAAGAAAAGTTCTTGGTATGGTCATCACAATTGCGTGAAATCACATTAAAAACCATTCGTCTAAACATTTGCTCTGCCTCAACATAGTTAAGTTTCAACCTTCTCATTACTTCAAATAACTGCTCATAACTATAGCTAGTCACCTCATTAAAATCCATATGCGCCATTGCACATAATGTTTGAACGTGGTGTTTCACATGTCCCTCTTCCCTATCAAATCTTTTGGTCATGAAATGTGCTCTTCCATTTTCTTCCAAAAGTTTGGATGGCATTATATCTATACCGCATGAAATAGCCATATTGTAGTAAGCCATTTCAACACGTCCATAGCCAGTGCTTTTACCTAGCTGCACATTACTAACACCATCCAATTTTAAAAGCCAGTGTTCAAAATCCTTGGGAGCTTTTGTTTGTCCAGATCGCACTTCTCTGGTTGATTCATTAAAAGCAATCACCGCCTTAGGTCTCGCTCCACCTGCCGAAGTACCAATTTTCAAAATATCTTTTACAGCCTTGTCTTCGTTTTTTTTCCATTTTGTTGAGAATGCAGATTTTTGAGATATCATATTTTTGGCCACGGCAACCAGCTCTTCAACTTCCACATGAAATGTGTTTTTACTTTCAATTTGTGATGCAGGTTCAAATTCTAAAGCGCCCATTCCTCTAGTACCTATAAAACATAGCATTTCGACAGGATTCATGCTATGTGGGGGCCTACCTTGTGAGGCCAGCCACACATTTATTAACTGATTACCATAGTTGTCAGGCAAAACATCTGCTAGTAAACCAGGTAGACCTTTGAAAGTATCGAACGGAGCGTTTGTTGAAGACCTTAGCTCTGGAAAGCGATAAATATTTTTTGCTGACTTTATAGGCATTTTAATAGGCGCCAGGTCCCAGTTCAAAGATTTGAATTTTGGTTCAAATTCAAATCCTGCAATGCCTGTTGCATTGTCCCAAGCAACCGCCCCTACTACTTCATCCCATATTTTAATAAAAGCAGAGTTCATGATTTACCAATTAGGTTTTCTTGGATACTCTTTCTTTTCTCGAGCGCGAGTTCTCTTTTGCTGCTCGAGCTTTGCTAATTGTATTGGACTGATAATCGGTTCTAGTTGAAATACTGAAAGGATTTCAATTTGATCAATGACGCGCAATACACGAATTAAAGTAGCAGTGGTAACAGATTCACCCTTTTCCAAAAGGCTAAGCGTAGAACGACTAATTCCAGCGGCTATTGCAACAGCATCTTGAGTTAGGTTTTGTTCAATGCGCTTTTCTTTTAGAAATGTCCCGATCACTTCTAATAATGCTTTATCACTAAGAGATCTCATTCTTTGTCCGATTAATCATACATTAAACATCAAATATACATTTAATGAATGATACTTCAAACAAAAAAAATAGTAATCAGCCCAGCAAATCAGGGCGGCGCACTTTGGTTTTTTCCATTGCTTGCTCAAATCGCCACTCCTCGACCTTTGGAGTATTGCCGCTGGTGAGGATTTCAGGCACCTTCCAGCCATTATAATCCGCTGGACGCGTATAGATAGGTGGTGCTAGCAGATTGTCTTGGAATGAGTCTGTGAGCGCCGATGTCTCGTCGTTCATAACTCCAGGAATCAATCGAACAATACTATCCACCAGCACTGCCGCTGCCAATTCGCCTCCACTTAAGACGTAATCTCCAATCGAAATCTCTCTTGTGATATAGTGGTCGCGAATGCGCTGATCAACGCCTTTGTAATGACCACAGAGCATGATGATATTTTGCTTCAATGAAAATGAGTTGCACATACCTTGATTCAATCGATCTCCATCAGGAGTAAGGTATATGATCTCATCATATTCTCGCTCCGATTTCAACTTATCGATGGCGTCTGCAATGGGCTGAATCATCATCACCATGCCTGCCCCACCACCGAATTGATAGTCGTCTACTTGCTTCTGCTTGTGAGTACTATAGTCGCGAATGTTGTGGATGACAATTTCACACAAGCCATTATCTTGAGCACGTTGCAGAATAGAATCAGCAAACGGTCCGTCGAGCAAGCGCGGCAGAATGGTTAGAATATCTATGCGCATATTAGTAAGGAGGTAAGACTGGTTTGTTATTCAAAATGACTTCAATCTTTTCCATCACTTCATCGGTGAGCATTGCTACTTTGTCTGCCGCTTTTAATGTTTCTGTCAATTGCTCTGGCTTGCTAGCACCTAAAATAACAGTGCTTACATTTTGATTTTTCAAACACCAAGCAACTCCCAATTGCGGTAAAGAGATGTTTAATTCCTCTGATAATTTTTTCAACCCAATGACTCTATTTTCATTTTCTGGGGTGAACGTTCTTTCAGCGAGCCAGTTCAATTCATCTCTCATCAGACGTGTATCGGATGGCTTTTGTCCAATATATTTTCCAGTTAAATATCCAGATGCGAGTGGCGACCAAATAGTGGTTCCTAATCCAACAGTTTTATAGATCTGATCATACTCCTTCTCTACTTTATCTCTCCACAACATGTTGTACTGCGGCTGCTCCATAGTGGGACCAATCAAATTGTATTTTTCAGCCACCATGTGCGCTTCCATAATTTCTTGCGCGCTCCATTCGCTCATTCCCCAATACAAAATTTTTCCCTGCATAATCAATTGATGCATGGTCCAGACTGTTTCTTCGATCGGAGTATTTTTATCAGGGCGATGACAGAAATAAAGATCTAAATAATCTACTCTTAGGCGCTTCAATGCGGCCTCGCAAGCTTCGACCAAGTGTTTGCGGTGCAGACCACGCTGCGTAGGAAGTTTCCCTCCCGCTCCAAAAAATGCTTTGCTGCTGACAATGTATGTATCTCGCGACCAATTTTTTTTCGCCAAGATATCTCCCATGACTTCCTCACTCTTGCCTGCGGCGTATACTTCTGCATTGTCAAAAAAATTGACACCTGCATCGTACGCTATATCCATCAAGCGTTCACTAATACCGTTTTCAATTTGATTGGCAAATGTGATCCATGAGCCAAAGGACAATTCACTGACTTGAAGTCCTGATTTTCCGAGTCTTCTATAATTCATTCCACAAAGAAACGAATGAAGTTTTCAGATTACAACGGATTAAGATTCTTTGTATGTGTAATATCAACAATACCGCCTACAAACCTGATGGGGCGGCCTTTTTCATCTTTTATCAAATATCCTTTATCAAAAACCAAAGCATACGTTCCATCTTTTTTTCTAAAAAGATATTCGTCGCTCCAAAACTGACGGCCTTCCTCCACATGGAGACGTAACTTTTCGTCTACTGCTTGAGTGTAACTTGGATGCACCCTATCCAACCACCACTCATAAGTACTTTTAATTTCTTCTGGATTGTAACCAAAAAGACTAGTCATACCGTCATTCCACCACAATTGATCTGAAATCAAATCCCAATCCCATACAGCATCATTCGATGCCTTCGATATCATACTATATCGATTCTCACTATCGACCACAGATTTCATCGCCACTTCCATAGCGGTGATATCTGTTCCAACAAGCCAATAATTCAATCCAGGAATCAAAGGGTTATTCATAAAGCGAACATTCCACGCTATCGTTTTTTCATAGCCATCATTGCTATGCATGATGGTATTCACAAAGCGCAGCACGCCCGATTCTTTCCTATATATTTTTTCCAAAATATCTTCTCTGTACTTTCGATTGGGCATGAGCTTTTCAGCCGCGTCAGGCTTTAAAACAAGCTCTTCAGAGGAATAGCCCAATACTACTTGACATTGATCGTTCCAATAACGAATAATCCCGTTCTCGTCCAACGCACAAATCATTTGAGGCAATTCATCCAATAAATTTTCGAAGAATCCATTTTTTTCCATCAGCTTTTTTTCGAGCTGATGGCTTGGTGTTACTTCAGTTAAACACATCATAACGACGTTGCGACTTTCCATTAGAATGGAAGCTGCATGACATTTGTAAATGTTTGGAAAATCACCAAAAGAAACATTCATGGAAAAATTTCCATCCTTTACTGCCTCGATAATATCACTCCAGAAAAAACGCTTTTTAAAATTAGATGATTTCATTTCTAAATCATCCGCATGCTCAAATGAAAAATCATCTCCTTTTAAACTAGTGAGCGCTTCGTGGAAAGCTTTATTAGCTAGAATAAAATTCCCGTCTATCGAAAATATAATAGAGAAACCAGTAGATACATCCATCAGTTCTCTGACGAGATGCGGGATAGTAGAGGGAGACATTGTTGTTGGTTTAGACGGTGAATTTAAGGGGTTTAGAGGATTCAATGCAAGCGGAAAAAATTTAAATAATCACTATCTTTCGCCCACAACCAGCAAGAAAATGATATTAGTGTTAAGGAAAATCGCCGTCGTCGTTTTATCGCTCCTTTTGGTCGAAAATATTGCCGCTCAAGAGTCATGCAGCTATCAACCATCTTCAAAAATTGAAAAACTGCTAGAACAGAGCAAAGACACTAAAAAATACCAACCCGATGAGAGGCTCGGGATACTCGAAAAATCATTAGAAGAAGACCCTAATTGCTTGCCTTGTCTTCAAAGAATTGGAGAAATGACTTTCCTGAGAGCGAAAAGGAATGGTTCTCCATTCGATATCAGTTTCAATTACTTTGAAAAATTAGTAGAGTTATGCCCAGAATATCATTCTGAACCATACTACTTCTTAGGGGCGATGAGTTATGCAGACCGCAAATACGATAAAGCACTCACCTACTTTGAGAAATTCCTCAGATTCCCAGACGAGGATCCTAGTAAGTTTGAAAAAGACTATCAAAAAAAATATGCTGAGGTAGAAGAAGTGCTACCGATGATTAAAAAATACCAAGAGATATATGCAGGAAATATTCAATTCAATCCTGTCAAAGTTACTGGTGTGAGTTCTAAGAATGATGACTATTTACCGCTTATTTCTCCCGATGGTGAAATCATGTTTTACACAAGAAAATATGAGAAGCAAGCAAAGGGCGATTTCACAGCTCGCATCGTTGAAGAATTCACTTGGAGCAAGCGTCCGGATATCAATGCCATCTTTGACGAAGGTGCAGCATTGCCCCCTCCTTTCAACCTTGGAGACAATATCGGTGGTGCTACTATTTCTGTGGACAACAAAGAACTGATCATCGCGAAAAAAAATCCGCTGCCAAAAAATCCTGAAAATTTCGATCTCTTCAGTGCGAAGTTTAATTTAATCACAGATGAAAAAACAGGAGAGAAAAAATATGTTTGGTCTACGCTCGAACGTTTAAGTGATTTGGTGAATTCTGATGGCTGGGAGTCTCAGCCATCACTCAGTGGTGATGGTCAATATCTATTCTTTGCTGCGGCCCGCGCCGAATCAACACAAGACGCCAGCGGAAATTACTCCATTGATATATTCATGAGTAAGCGCGGCGCAGACGGAGAATGGGGTCAAGCAAAAAAACTGCCTGCCTCCATCAACACCAAAGGCCGAGACAAAGCACCTTACATGCACAGTGACAGCAGATCTCTCTACTTCTCTAGTGATGGTCATGTGGGCGTTGGAGGACTCGATATTTATTACTGCAAGATGAATGATGACGAAACATTCACAGAGCCAAAAAATATAGGATTCCCCATAAATTCAGACAAAGACGAATTGGGAATTGTTGTTACAAGTGATGGTGAAGTAGCTTATTTCGGTGCACAAAATCTCAATAATCAGCGCGGTTGGGATGTCTATCAATTTGAAATGCCGGAGGTGGCTAAGCCCGAACGAGTAATGATTTTGAAGGGAGAAGTTAAAACCGAAGATGGTAATCCTCCTTCAAATGCGAGTGTGGAAATCAAGTATGCACAAAGCAAAACGGTAGATAAAGTAAAGGTGAATGAAGATGACGGACGCTATGCAGCAGTGGTAAAAGTGGCAAAGAAAGAAGATATTGTAGTGAGCGTTGGAGGCGACAACATAGCATTCAACTCGCGTGTGGTAGCTCGTAAGGAAGATACCAAGCCCCCAGTAGTTGCAAAGTTGAACATGGAATCATACACCGCAGAAGCAAACAAGCCTTTTATCATCAACGATATTTACTATTCGACTAACAAGGCCGATATAGAACAAAAATCGATATTGATCTTGGATGAATTTGCCGAATACTTGATTGAACACCCCAACATCTCCATTGAAATTAGAGGTCACACCGATAACGTTGGAAATGATCAAGCCAACCTGGCGCTATCAATGGAACGTGCATTTGAGGTGTTGAATTATCTTGTAAAAAAAGGAGTGGATGGAAAACGTATGACCAGCAAGGGATACGGTGAAACCATGCCTGTGGGCTCTAATGATACAGATGAAGGACGCGCTAAGAACAGAAGAACTGAGTTTTTGATAAAAAAAATGTAAATTTGAATCGCTAATCAATTTTATAAAATGAAAAAATACTTCTTTTTCCTAGCTGCTTCCCTTATGATGGGCGGTTGCGATCATTCTAATCATAGTCATGCGCAAGAAGCTCCTGCGGTAAATTCTTATGGTGCTACATTCGATCCAGCGGGTGCCATTCCTGTAGACAGCGTAACATCGATGTTGACAACACAAGACAGTGTTTTCGTAAAATTCACTGGAACCATTGATGAGACATGCAGCGTGAAGGGATGTTGGATGACGGTAAAATTAGGCAATGGCGAAACGGCTCGTGTAAGAATGAAAGACTATGGATTCTTTGTTCCAACCGCAGGAGCTGCTAATTTGAAATGCACAGTAGCTGCTTGGGCATACAAGGATGTAACTTCAGTAGAAGATCTAAAACATTACGCTCAAGATGCTGGTAAATCAGAGGCAGAAATTGCTGCGATTACAGAGCCTAAATCTGGAATTTCTTTCATGGCAGACGGCATCATGATCGAAGGGTACAAGCCTGCTGAGGAGCATCACGAAGGCGATGGTCACGATCACCACGAAGGAGATGGACATGACCACGAGCACCACGAAGGCGACGGCCACACGCATTAATACTTAGCTAGAAGATAGCTAGAATATATAAAATTGAACCCCAAAAATGAAATCGATGATTCCATTTTTGGGGTTCTTTCTTTGGAAAAATAAAATGTTAGTACGTGTACGTCAACGAACTCATTTTACGTTCGTCGAAGATTTCATTTGCAATATTGAGAAGCTCCGAACTCGTAATTTTTTCAACGGATTTGAAAACATCTTCGAGTGAGTCGATACGGTCAAAAAGCATCAGACTTTTTCCCAGATTAAACATAATTGCTCCACCACTATCTTGCGCTAATGCAATTTGTCCAATGATTTGCTTTTTCGCATCGTGAAGTTGACGCGTGCTGAGTGCCTTGTCTGTCAACGCTTTCAGTTCTTTCCAAATCAATGTTTGACTTTTATCTAGATTAGATTTATCCGTTCCGAGATAAATAGAAAAAATACCGGTATCAGAAAACGGTGCATAAGTAGAGTCGATGTGATAAGCGATACCGTGCTTTTCACGAATATTTAAACTCAAGCGATTATTCATCGCGGGGCCACCAAGAATATTGTTTAAAAGTGATAGGCCGGGTCTTTTTTTGTCCTTGTAGGAATACGCCTTGGTACCCATTACCAAATGTACTTGGTGGATGTCTTTCTTCTCAGTCTTATTAAATGCCTTATAGCCCTTAAAAGCTGTTCTAATGATCGGACTGTCAGGTAATGAATACCCACCAATATGCTTTTCTAAAAGTGCCTTTAGTTTCTCTAAATCAATTTTACCAGCAGAAGCAAAAATGATATTGGAAGCAGTAAAGTTTCTTTTTCTAAAGCGGATAAGATCTTTGCTCTTGAATCTTTTTAATGACTCTTCGGTTCCTAAAATAGTTCTTCCAATGGGATGGTCCTTGAACAGATACGCATCGAATTCCTCAAAGATCATTTCTGATGGACTGTCTTTATAGGAATTGATTTCATCAAGAATAACTTCTTTTTCCTTTACTATTTCTTTGTCAGGAAATGTTGCGTTGAAAGTAATATCAGCGATGAGCTCAATAGAACGCTCATAATGTTCGCGAAGGAAACTCGCGTGAACCCAAGTCTCTTCTTTTGCAGTAAAAGCATTGATCTCACCTCCTACAGCATCAAGTCTGCTGAGGATGTGAAACGTTTTTCGATTTTTAGTGCCTTTGAAAAATCCATGTTCCATGAAGTGCGCGAGGCCGTGCTCATTCTCTTCTTCATCTCTTGATCCCGTGCCGATATGAATACCACAATGGGCCACGTCTCTATCGAGGGGTTGATGCACTACTCTGACTCCGTTGGAGAGGGTAAAAATGATTGGTTCTACCATACAATTAGAAAGTGTAAAGGTAGGGTGACTTTAATTAATCAGGAGAAATTCGATGCATATCATTGTTGTTTGCATCGATTTCATTTTTGACTTCTCGAATCTTCAATGCGACCTTGGCCATGTCCGGTAGATTGTTTTGAAGGAGCCAGATTAGAGCATCCTCATCGTTGTCGCCTACCCTTGCCATCTTTTCTAGGATATCGTATCCAAAATTCTTTAGCCAAATAAGTGCATTTGGATTTCCTTCCGCACCATTGATGAGTGCCATTAAATGAGGGAAGCCATTATCGATAAGCCACTGCCTTGCCTCTGTTTTGTTATTGAGAGCAAAGACGAAGAGGCCGAGTTCAGGATAGCCATTGGTGATGAGCCAATCGCGAATGTCCCGATTACCGTTAATGGCTTCCGCCCACGCGAGAATTACTTTAGCTGGATATTGCATTTGTGGTTGCTAATATCCGATAAGACGTTGAAAACAGAAAACTATTGTTTCTTGGCCATGTGATAAGTCGGTCTTTCTTCAATGGTTGTCTTTTTCATTACGATTCTGAATGAATGATCTTGATCGTTGACTTCACTGATAATAGTGCCGTCTTCGGAAACGGAGCGATAGCAATCGCAGTCGTTGGTGCTTTCAAAATAAAACCCACTAGGATTACAAATTAATCGAAGATAGGTATCGAGTCCATCTCGTCCGGCAACGCCGTTGGGACGACCTTGCTCTCCTCTGCGGATATTGATTTCATAAGTCCCGTACCAGTATTCATTTGAATTAATGAAATACTCGAATTCATAGATTCCAGGATATGAGCGATAGAACTCGCCGAAAAATGGATTAGTTGGAACGGATGGGTTGTTGTCCCAATATGAATATGGCTGATAATAGTCGTAGTCTATTCCGAAAAATGCTTTACCATCACGGCCGTCTGGCCCGTAGTCGGTGTCGTAGATGATACAGCTCTGAAGTTGGATGATTCCAAGAAGTGCAATGATCCAAGTGTAAATGTTCAAGCGTTTCATAGTCGAAAAATTTTCAAGACTCACCCAATGGTCGTGCCATAAAGTTGAACTTTTCTTTTCCGTAAAATTATTGAAAAACAAAGTCTTATTTAGGAAGCATATTTTTCCTTTAAAAAATCTTTCTTTTTTTATAAAAAATCTGTGACTTTTATAATCCGAGGTGTCTTAATGGCGCACTACACCACGGGGCTTGTTTTGTGGAATTACTGAACTACGATCAAATATCAGACGAACAATTGGTTCGTCGCGTTGTAAATGGCCATTCGGAGGAGTTCTCCTACCTCTATGACCGCTATGCGAGTAAAGTGTATCATAAATGCTTATCATTTGTGAAAGACACGAATACTGCGCAGGATTTGACGCATGATATATTCATCAAATCATTTATTCATCTCGCCCAGTTTAATTTTCAATCCAAATTCAGCACTTGGCTTTACAGCATCACCTACAACTATTGTATCGATTTTTTGAAACAATCGAGTAAGATGAGATTAGAGTCTGAAGAGGAAATGCCTGAAATTCCTGATTCGACCGACTTGCGCAATGAGGAAGAAATCTTGAAGATTGAAGCAGCTAAGCTACAGCAAGTATTAGAGTTCTTACATCCGAAAGACAAGGCCATTCTGTTGATGAAATATCAAGATGACCTAAGTATTAAAGAGATTCAAGATGTGATGGAGCTCAATGAGAGTGCTGTGAAAATGAGAATTAAGCGAGCTCGAGCAAAGGCCATTGAGTTTTATCATTTAAACTTCCCTTCATGAAGCACAATCCATTCAAGCAATTTATTGTGGAAGAAAATCTGCCTTCATATGTGAAGCCAAAGGTCATGGCCTCTATTATTAATATGAATAAAATATTGAGCAAGATTACACCTGTTCTGGATCAACAAGAAGAATCAGATCAACATTAAAATTGTGTAAGAAATTCTGTCTCACTTACCTTTGTTCCTTAATTATACTACTTAAATAATTTACCAATGTTAAAGCACACTATTGTCGCTGCCTTGCTTGGCGCGGCTACCCTATCTCCCTGGGCGCAATCAGCACCTACTGCGGATGAAGAAAAAGCAATGAAAACTCTTGCAGCTCCTAAAGACTCAACAAAATGGACCAAGGGTACAACGATCGGATTCAACAACACTTTCACGTATTTGAGCCAATGGGCAGCGGGTGGTAACAACTCTATCAGCACCACTGGACTTCTTTCTACTTACAGAAATTACAGAAATGGAAAAAATGCATGGGACAACTCTTTAGATATGGCCTATGGTATTCTGCTTCAAGGTTTGGACTCTCGTGCAATTAAGACAGATGATAAGCTTGATATAACTTCAAAATATGGAAGACAAGCAAGTCAGAAATGGTTTTATGCAGCACTTTTAAACTTCAAGACACAGTTTGCTCCAGGTTACTCTCCATTAGCGACAGGTATTCCTGATTACAATAATAAGATTTCAGATTTGATGGCGCCAGGATGGACACTATTCTCTCTGGGTATGGACTATAAGCCAAATGATAAATTCACTGCTTTCATATCTCCGGTTACATACCGTGGAATTTTTGTATTGGACCAAGATCTTGCGGATGCAGGTGCATTTGGTGTGAAACGTCAATTCGAAGCAGATGGTATTACCGTAATCAAAGGAAGCGGTGAAAATCTACGTTCTGAAGTCGGTGCTTATGCGCGTATGCAATACACAACTGACGTTGTTGAAAACGTAAACTTGAAATCGAAGCTTGAATTATTCTCCAACTATATTGATAATCCTCAGAACGTCGATGTGAGCTGGGAAAATTTAATTTCAATGAAAATCAACAAGTGGATGACCACTACCATTTTCACACACTTGATCTACGATGACAACACTCAGATCATCAAAGAAACTGACGAGCTAATAGGCGCTGCAACCAATGTAGGTCCAGGCGTACAGTTCAAGAGCATCATCGGTATCGGATTGAGCTGGCAGCTGTAATCAAGAGACAAGGGACAAGGGACAAATGACAAATGACAAGGGACAAATGACAAGGGACAAATGACAAGTTACAAATGACAAGTGATCTCGGCTTCGCCGAGAATAACTATACTTGAACTTTTTACCAAGAACCAAGAACTCAGAACCAAGAACTCAGAACCAAGAACTCAGAACCAAGAACCAAGAACCAAGCGCCGCCCTGAGCGTTACGTAGCGCTAGCGAAGTATAGCGAAGGGAACTAAGAACCAAGAACCAAGAATTAAGAACCAAGTACAAATAAAAAAAGGGCTTTCATTGAAAGCCCTTTTTTATTGGAATATTATTTCTGAGATTAGAAGTTCAAGGCATCCTTGAAGTTTCTGAACTCAAGATCTTTTTGTGCTTTTACAGCTAGAGAACCGTCTTTAGAAACAGCGCTCTTAAGGTTGGTAGCAACTTCAGCAGCGTTATTGCTACGTGCAGCGATAACCGCTCTTAGATAGTCAGCAAGTGCTGAAGAATCGTTAGAAGCATTGATATCGTTTTGTGCAGTACCGTTGTCTTTGTTCAACAAATGAGCAAGAGCAGTATTGAAAGTCTTGTAGTTGCTCATGTTGCTAACAGCGCTAGAGTAGTCACCATTTTGGATATGGATAAGTCCTTTGTTGTACTTTGCTTCGTTAGAGCTGCTTTCGTTCAAGTACTTCATAGCACCAGCGCGATCGCCTTTCAAACGAGTTACAGCACCCATGTTACAACTAGTTTCACTGTTCTTAGCCATTCCGTATGCTTTTGCAAACTGAGTCTCTGCATCAGCAGTCTTGTTTTGCATGTAGTAAACATAACCTAGGTTATTTGATGCGCGGTAATCAGCATCAGACTTCTTAGCAGCAGACTGATAGATTGAAGCCTTAGTATTCAAATCTTCAGTCAATGAAGCAGCTTTCAAAGCTTCTTCGTAAGTCAAATTATCTGGATTTGATTTACCAAGAGCAACCAATTCAGCATCGCTATAACCTTCAAGATTGTAGTTTACAACGATGGTACAACGACGAAGACTTGGGAAGATATCCTTTTGGATTTCTGTGTAAGTCTTACTGATGTTCTTAATTTCTTGCTCACGAGCCTGAAGGTCGCCAGTCTTTTGGAGAATACGAACGATGATATCACGATCGCCGATTGCAGAAGCTTCCATCGCTTTCTTGAAACCATCCCAGTCTTCACCTTTCGCAGTTACAGACATAAATGGAGTGAACAATGTATCGATTTTAGCTTTCTTCAAACCAGCAAGAATTGCTGCTTTACCAGCTTCACCACGCTCAGTTGCTAGCTCGTCGTTCAAGAAGATCTCACCTTCTGGAGAAGCGTAAGAAACAAATTGAATGCTTGTTACTACCATTTTAGGATTAGCAGCAACTTCAGACATAAAGTTTTGAAGTGCAACAAGGCTTGAATCCTTAAGTGCAGCAGGCTTAATTTTAGATGAGTTGTAGTCGAACAAAATTTCAGCAGATTTGCTGAAAGGAAGTGTACGAACGAACTTATCAGACGATGAAACCACTTTGTCATCACCTTTCATAAGGTAAGGAGTAGTAATAACACCAACACCGATATTCAACGGCTCGAAATCAGCAGTCTTTGAACCTTTAGAACCGTGGATTCTAAGTTGAAGAGTGCTTTCTTCCATTCCTTCTGCGTAAGCAATTTTATCTGTGTAAGAGAAGCTTTTTCCTGTTTTGTAAGGAATCACTTCGTAGTTACCCGCAGCTTGTTCGCCTTGGTATCCTTTCATATCGAATTTTGCTTCGCTGCTTCCATAAACAAGAACAGGAGTCGCTTCAACTACTACTTTTTTGTGGAAATATTTTTCTGGGAACTTTCCATTGATAGCGAGTTGGATGCTATCGCCGTGCACTTCTAGTGGGTTTGGAGATGCGCTAGCACCGAGTTCCTCGATGTATTTTTCCATTTTCCCGAGTCCACCGCAAGCAGCGAGCATCAGACCAGAAAGTACTGCTACGATCGCTACGTAGAAGTTGTTCTTTTTCATGCTTAATAAATTTAATAAGGGTTTTATATATAAAAATCGCTGCAAAGCTAATCAAGCAAGCCTTACAGAAAAAACAAACTGTTAAAATTTAGTATTGTTTATCAACCAAAGTTGTTGAATAAACCAATCTTTTCCAATGACTTCTATGAATTGACCACCACACCCATCGAGCAAAACTTCTCAACGCGTTGATTTACAAGCTCATTTTTGTCCAGTTTTGACAATTCATTGAGGTGTTGAAGAATGGTTTTCTTCACTGTATCAAACATTTCAGGTCTATTGGTGTGCGCGCCTCCCAGTGGCTCCGAGATAACCCCATCAATCAATTTATTCTTAAGCATGTCTTCTGCCGTCAACTTAAGTGCTTTAGCTGCAGTCACTTTATGGTCCCAACTTCTCCAAAGAATTGAAGAGCAAGATTCTGGTGAAATAACACTGTACCAGGTATTCTCAAGCATGAGCACTTTGTCTCCAATGCCGATACCCAATGCCCCACCAGAGGCTCCTTCGCCGATAATGATACAAATGATAGGCACTTTGAAGCGCATCATTTCGAATAGATTGCGAGCAATTGCTTCACCTTGCCCTCTTTCTTCTGCCTCAAGCCCTGGATAAGCTCCAGGAGTATCGATAAACGTTACAATCGGCTTATTGAATTTTTCGGCAAGTTTCATCAGGCGAAGTGCTTTGCGATAACCCTCTGGATTGGCCATACCGAAATTGCGATACTGACGCATTTTCGTATTGATTCCCTTTTGTTGTCCAATGAACATAACACTGTGTCCATCGAGCATTCCAAATCCACCTACCATCGCCTTATCATCTTTCACTGTACGGTCGCCATGTAGTTCGATCCACTGATTGTCAGTGATGGCTTCAATATATTGAATGGTATAAGGACGGTCTGGATGTCTGCTCACTTGGACTTTTTGCCAAGCATCGAGATTGGAATAAATCTCTTTGGTCTTCTCTTCTACTGCTCGCTGGAGATCTGCAATAGCAGTGGACATATCCACTCCAGTCTTCTTTTCACTTTCCTTAAGCTTCTCAATTTGCTCATTGAGTTCTTTGATTGGAGCTTCAAATTCAAGATATGTAATCATAACTGATCTTTTTAATTCACTTGAAAACAGGGGTGCAAATTAGGCAAAACCGATTATACCTGACCTAGAATTTTTTTCAACGTTGTCAATGCCTTGCCACGGTGGCTAAGGATGTTCTTTTCCTCAATTGTCATTTGAGCAAAACTGCGACTCTGATCCATCGGACAAAAAATGCTATCGTACCCGAAGCCCATGTCGCCTCTCTCCTCTCTGGTGATATGGCCTTCAGCAATTCCCTCGATCAAGGTTTCTTCACCATCAATGATTAAGCAGATGACGGTTTTGAAGCGAGCGCGTCGATTCAACTCCCCCTTCATAAGCTCGAGCACCTTATGTCTATTGGCTGTTGAGTCCTTTTGCTCACCGGCAAACCTTGCGGAGTATACCCCAGGCTTACCTCCCAATGCTTCAACTTCCAAACCGGTATCATCGGCAAAGCAATTCACTTTATACTTTTCCCAGACATAGCGGGCTTTCATTATTGCGTTGCCTTCAATTGTATCCGCTGTTTCAGGAATTTCTTCATGGCATCCGATGTCAGCTAATCCTCTTATGGGCAATCCCCCTAACTTATGCGATACTTCTTCTATCTTATTTTTATTTGCACTTGCAAAAACGAGCAGTCTATTCATTCTCAAACCATTTTTTGATCAATTTACCCGTATGAGTATATTTTAGTTGTTTTTTAAAATACACCTCTTTCGGACGATCATATTTATCAAGCTTTTCCTCAATATTTTTTTGAACCGTTTCCAATGTAAGTCCTTCTTTTTCTTGGAGTACTAGCACTAATTTATTGCCTAATTTCTCATCTTCTATATCACAGAAATAGAAAGGAGTATTCCATACCTCTTGAAAAATTTCTTCTAATTTTTCTGGGAAAATTTTTCTACTCCCACTATTAATAATGCGGTCTGCTCTGCCCTGCAAAATGAATGTTACTTCATTTTGCAATTCCACTAAATCGTTGGTTTGAATCACTTGATCATCAAGGTGCTTTGCATGTATCGCTAAGCAACCGCGATTATCTAATGAGAATCTTACACCCTCCAATGCTTTGAAATGATCATTTTGATTTTCAATTGACACCTTCTGAACGGCCACATGCGTGCAGGTTTCAGTCATACCGTAAGTCAAGTAATTCGTATTCGAGCAATCGGTGAGCGTCTTCCACAATCGATCTGAGGTCTTCCCACCACCAATGATTACAGTATTTATTTTCTGATATTTCTCTTTATTTTCTTGTAAAAATGATTCTACTTGCATTGGAGTAAATGCTGCGAAATTGATTTCATCATTTCCCCAATCTGCCGTTGAATTAGGAACTTCAGTAAACAATTGCCAGCTATTTTCGATAGCGCGCACCACCATCATTTTTCCAGCAATAAATGAAATCGGGAGTTTGAGCAATGCATTTGCACCAGAAGGAATTTGAAAGAAATTCTTCGTCAATGCAGCACTTCTCTTCATCCATATCTTCTTTAGTTGGATCGGTTTAGGATCTCCTGTTGATCCGCTTGAATGTGCAGTGATAATATCTGAATCATTCGACCACTCTTTCAAAAAAGAAACGAATCCCTCTTGCTCAGGATGATCTTTTAAAGTAATACGCAGTGTTTGCTCCCAGCTTGGTTGCTGGAAATCTATTCGCACATTATTTAGAAAAAGGACTGATTGCATTAAAAAAGAATTGCCGCGAGATCATTTGTTCCTATAAAGTTCAATTGACCTGCATTTGTTTGCCAAGCTGCGGGAAAATTATTGATGTAAAGTCCACCAGTACCAAGTCCTTGCGGCAATTGTGGATTCCATTTTTGAACCCATTGTGCAATCACGTTCAGACCAATATTGGATTCAAGAGCGCTTGTAGCCCACCATTTTATGTTTCGCTGTTCTGCTAATCGTATCCACTCATCACTGCCTGAGAGTCCTCCATGCAAAGTGGGTTTTAAAATGATGTATTGTGGCCTAATAGTGTCAAGTAATCTGATTTTATCTTCTTTATTGTCAATGCCAATCAGCTCTTCATCAAGGGCAATAGGTATTGGAGATGATTCGCAAAGGAAGCGCATTGCATCCCATTGACCGCTTTTGATGGGCTGCTCAATAGAATGAATATTAAATTGAGACAAAACTTTCAACTTGTCTAAGGCTGTATCAACTGTAAATGCCCCATTTGCATCCAACCGAATGATTATTCGGTTTCCATATTTTTCTCTAAGACTTTGTAGAATTGAAATTTCGTCGTCAAAATTTAATCCTCCAATTTTGAGCTTAATTACTGAATATCCGTTGGCTATTTTGTCAAAAGCCTCTATTAGCATTGGCTCTTTCTCATTCATCCATACTAAACCATTGATAGGTATGCTTTCATTTTGTTGCTTGCCAATGAGTCGTTTCCCTCCGCTCGTTAAATCCAACCAAGCAGACTCTGCCGCAAAACGAATCGCAGGACTGGATATATCTGAAGGTTTGAGGATGACACCCTGATTCAATTTATCAATGGTATTTTTCACCATCGATTCGATTTCTGATTCCGGTTCAATGCTTAGTCCATAGATTGGAGCGCATTCCCCTAACCCTGAAACATTTGGATTGTCAATAGAGGTTGCTTTAAAGATAAAAATCAAGCGCTCAGTGAGCGTATCACGTGAGGTTTTCGCTGGCTTATAAAATTGCAGCTGGTACTTCGAATAACTCCACTTTACTTCTTGGTGGAACTGGATACTTTCTTGATCATCCATTCAATTGGTGTTGTTTGTGAAATACGCTTTCTCCAAATGTAACTTAGATACAAGCTGAATGAAATGAGCGCCACTGCAAAAAAGAAAATTACCCACTTTTCTCTAAAAATGATCGTATTAGTGATCGAAGCGATAATGCTTCCGAAAAACATCACAAAGAAATAGATGGAGTACTTCGATCCAGATACCGCATGAATTAGCGCAAGTCTTGATTTCGTGAGTGAAGTTCTGAAAAGATAGTTGATAATATTCATTGTTAAAAAGCAGAGCGCTGTGGCGAACACTAGAAATGCAGGTAGATAAAATTTGACATTCAGACCTACAAGAGATAAAATATCTTCTTTGTCTTTTACCCCATAGACTTTGGTACTATACCCCTCTAATCCAATAGAGGCTAGAATAAACAGTATCGCCACAAGGCTTGATGGAGGCATGATTCCACGAGGTCTAAGATCAGAGCGACCGTAAATTAAACCTGCAACAAAAAACATAAACCAAGGCAATGGAGAATAGTATCCATTAAAAAGCAAGAATGAAAAGAGGTGCTTAAAGTTCGCTCCTCCCAATTGAATACCTGAATACATTGTAGTGGTTGGCACATCGAAGTTGATGAGCACAATTGATAACAACCAAACTACAACGAGCAATGAACGTAGAATAACATTATTCCACTGCGCAAAGAATGGCGCTACGAGGTAAAAAATTCCAGAAGCAAAAAGTAAATTAAGTGGCCACACTTTAATGAAGAGCAAGCCCACCAACACCAAGATCATCCCTCTTTTACCAAGATATGAGAGTAATCTACGCGACGAAACCCGACGATCTCTCATCGTGAGTGTTACTGTAAGGCCGTTTAAGAAGAAAAATAATGCGGGAAAAAAATCCATGATCAAATAGTAATGATCATGACTCAACATGTGCAATCGTCCACCAATGCCAAAAATGATGCTTGCAAACAAGCAACCGATTAGAGCAATAATATATGCAATGTCAATACCTATTAACCCATTAGAACGCGACATGATGAAAGGTTTAGGGCGTGAAGATAATACGTCAGGCGCTTACGCTCACACATATCAATAGTATGAGTGAGTATAAAAATGCGGAAAGTGCCACTTTTTTTAATTCACTATCCAATGCTTGCGGAACTTTGCATTTCGCAACGTAGACCATATTTTTAATTAAGACTATTCCCACCACCATTGGAATAAAAAATACTGGCTTGCCCGTCAGAGTCCCAAATAAAGCTGCAGCAACAAGCGCTGTGGAAATTAATACATAGTGGTAAAATTTTCCATCTTGAAATCCCCATTTCACTACCAAAGTATTCTTCCCTGCTTTAGCATCATTTTCATGATCTCTTAAATTATTCAGATTGAGAACGGCTGTACTAAGGCAGCCAACGATGAGCATCATGAATCCGTCGGACCATTGAATGTTGCCAGCAAGGAGATAAGTTGTGCCGCCAACTCCAACAATACCAAAGAATAAAAAGACAAAAAAATCGCCCCAACCTTTGTAGCCGTAAGGATTCTTTCCTGCAGTGTATTTAATTGCCGCTGCGATAGCGCCGAGTCCTACAACTAGTAAAATCAATGCTTCTACAAATAGACCTCTATTTCCGAGCGTCAACCAAAGCAAGGAGATGCCTGAAATAAGTGATAACACCACCAAAAGAATAATTGCATTCTTCATTTGATGCGCAGAAATAACACCGCTTTGCACTGCGCGCTTGGGTCCTATTCGTTCAGTATTGTCAGCGCCATTTTTGAAATCGCCATAATCATTGGCAAAATTGGATAGCACCTGCAGAAAAATAGTCGTGAGCACTGTGAGAATAGCAGGTAGCAATTCAACCGTCCCACGCTCCATAGAGAGCGCTATACCAGCTATGATACTAGAAAGAGCTAGGGGCAGCGTTCGCAAACGCATGGCCCCTAGCCAATGTTTTGTAGTTGCCATTGACCCTTATGGGAATTTTGGGAATTTCTGGAAGTCTGGATCTCTCTTTTCGAGAAATGCTTTTTTACCTTCTTGAGCTTCTTCTGTCAAATAATAAAGCAAGGTTGCATCACCAGCAAATTCCATTAAGCCGCGCTGTCCATCCAATTCTGCGTTCAATCCGCGCTTAATCATTCTCACGGCAAGAGGACTTCTCTTCATGATGGTTTTGCACCACTGAACAGTTGTTTCCTCCAAGTCTGCAAGAGGCACGACCTTATTCACCATTCCCATATCTTCTGCTTCTTTGGCAGTGTATTGCTCGCAAAGGAACCAAATCTCTCTTGCCTTCTTCTGACCTACGTGGCGCGCGAGATAGCTCGATCCAAATCCTGCATCAAAGCTTCCCACCTTGGGACCTGTTTGGCCAAAACGTGCATTGTCAGATGCAATTGTAAGATCGCATACCACGTGCAACACGTGACCACCACCAATAGCATAACCATTTACCATTGCAATCACTGGCTTAGGCAATTCGCGAATGCGCTTGTGAAGATCTAATACATTCAATCGAGGTACCCCATCTTCACCGATGTAACCTCCAACTCCTTTTACATTTTGATCTCCTCCGCTACAAAACGCTTTATCACCGGTACCGGTAAGCACTACCACTGCAATGTCTTGACGCTCGCGACAGATGTCCATTGCATCAATCATTTGAAGATTCGTTTCCGGTCGAAATGCATTATAAACTTGTGGTCTATTGATCGTTATCTTAGCGATCCCTTCGTAATATTCAAATAGAATATCACTGTATTCCTTGATGGTTGTCCACTGTCTCATATTCTTATTATGATAATGTTGTATTCTCTTTTATCGTTTTAAAATATTCTTTCAATATTCTATCATTCTCTAATCTTGGTGTAATGACCTCCAACACTGCACACGTTGACTGCGCATACAACCAATTTAATCCTTCTTTTAAAGATGATTCATCTGTGGCTTGATAAAATGGAAGTCGATATAGTTGAGCAATGTCGCCAGCAGAGCGATCGTGATGTGTTTCAAAGAATTCTTCCAAAGCATCTGTTGAAGACGGTCCATCAATGATTCTAAAAATACCGCCACCACCATTGTTGATTACAATCACCTTTAAATTATTAGGAACATATTTATTCCAAAAAGCATTGCTATCGTATAAAAAACTTACATCTCCACTGATGAGTGTTGTCACTTTGTTGGTCATCATAGCCGCGCCAATTGCAGTACTCGTGCAGCCATCAATGCCACTTACTCCGCGATTACCAGAAAATCTCAAATGCTCAGGACGATCGAACAATTGAATATACCTCGCCACGCTGCTATTACCCATTTGTATGAGCGAGTTTGCTGGAAGGTGTTGCATGATTTCAAAGCTTGCTTTCAAATCTGAAAAAGGTGCTTTGCTGGCAAAATCATTTCCCACATCTTTCTTCGCGGTATTCAAAGTCATAAAACGCTCGCGATAATGCGTTGGTGGAGCTTGCACAAATGTGATGACATCCTCAAAGAAGCGCTCTGGAGTCACTGGGACGATACGCGTCAAACGTTGGAAAGTATCCAACAACTGAGCATCTTCAGATACATACCAATGCTCTACTTCATCATTTCGAAGTAAAGCCTTTATTTTTCTTGAAATAATATTCTTACCAATTGCAATCACTAGTTCTGGTCTGAACTCGTGCATTTCGTCTTCACGAAGGGTATTGAGCATACGGTCGATACAACCAATAAATGCATCATCTTCTAGACCAGAGTGAGATTCTGTAAGTACGAGCACATTTGGAAACTCCGACCATTTTTTTAAAAGTGATTTGGTGGTCTCACATGTATGAAACTGCCCCACCAAAATCATGACTTTTCTTTTCGAAGAAATGGCGGTACCTAATTCGTGTAACACGCTCAACGGCAGCGCGATTTCTTTCGTCACCGTTGTAATTACTTTCACTTCTGCTTTCGGTTGATCTACCTTTTTATAAAGGCTTTCGCGCAGCGGAAAATTTAAATGAATGGGACCTCGAACAGGGCTCATGGCGCGATCAATCGCCTCATTCATCACTCGGGCATTGTACCATTCGAAGTCTTTATCATCCATATCTTGAATGATATCGAATGAGGCACGAACGAAATTTTTGAAAACGCCCGATTGATTGATAGTTTGTCCCTCTCCTTGATTCACCCACTCCATTGGACGGTCTGCCGTAATCACAATCAAAGGAACTTCTTGATAAAAAGCTTCTGCAATAGCAGGCGCATAATTGAGGGCAGCTGTTCCGCTGGTACAAATAAGTGCGACTGGTTTGTCAGATTGTTGTGCGATACCAAGTGCAATGAAAGCAGCTGAGCGTTCATCCACCACGCTCATTACTTGAAACGATGGATGCTTGTAAAGTGATAATGAAAACGGAGCGTTTCTCGAACCAGGAGTAATAATCACATGAGTGACTCCTTTCTTTTCGAGAAGAGCTACTATATCCTGAATGGCTTTTTTATCTGAAATCATTTGCGTTGCGAAGCTAATTCAGAAAACAAATTCAACATCACATTCGCTTTGTTTTCTGCTTCCTCCCATTCTTTTTCTGGTACAGAATCTTTCATGATTCCTCCACCTGAAAATATGAAGGCTTTATTTGCGGCCACATCTATTCGTGCGCACCTTAATTGAACAAACAACTGCGCACTTTGTGCGCTTATCCAGCCAACAACACCTGCATAATTTCCTCTATGGTGTTTCTCTAGACGATTTATGAGTTGAAAACCAGCTTCTCGCGGAAGTCCGCATACCGCAGGAGTGGGATGAAATGCTACTACCAAGGAAGCAATATCTAGTTCCGACTCAAAAGATATTTCTGATTTGAGGTGTTCTAAATGAGCAGCTTGTGCGGTAAATGGGCCATTGATTTGGAGCGATTTACCATTTATTTTTTTTATTGTGTTTGCAATAAAATCGGTAACTACTTGTTGTTCGTGCCTTTCTTTTTGTCCCCATTCTTCATTCGTTCCATTTGCGAGGCGAGTACCCGCAAGCGATACAGTTTTGATGTGCTGATCTTTTTTTTCTAAAAGAATTTCAGGGGTAGCGCCTATCCAAACTTCATTTTTTATTCTGTAAAAAAATGAGAATGCCGATGGGAATTTTTCACTCATCGAGAGAAATATGCCCTCTATGTCGCTTCCACTTTGAATAAGGTCAAACGGAACTGATTTAATCTTACTAATCACGACTTTTTCAGCCGCTCCTGCTTGGAGCTCTAGGATAGCCATTTTTACCGCGTGCTGGTGCTCCTCGCGAAGAGTGGAGCCATTATCCTGAGACTCCGCACGTGCTGCATCGAAAGGAATAGTGAACCAGCGGTCGCCATCCGCACTGACTAGCTCATCAATTTTTCCAAGAAAAAAAAATTGCACCTCTTTCGAATGAGGCAATCGCCCGATGGCGAAGGATTCATGATTGTCCCAAGCTTGGGCAATGCGATTCCACATATTATTCGGCCTTTCTTTTCACCATCACTGTTAGTCTGCTGACAGCGAGCAACCCACCATTTTCATCACAGATTTCAATATTCCAAACATGAGAAGATCGACCTTGATGGATGATTGTGCCCTTGCCGGTAACAAGGCCATGTCTTTTGCTTTTGAGGTGATTGATGTTTAATTCAACACCCACTGCGATGCCTCCTTCCTTTTCTACAAGAATATGAGACCCGAAGCTGCCGATTGTTTCTGCGAGAGCGGCAGAGGCGCCACCGTGCAGCAATCCGTAGGGTTGGTGTGTTCTAGCATCCACCGGCATTGTAGCTTCAATGTAGCCTTCTTTGATTACCGTGATTTCCATTCCAAGCGCTCCCATCAAAGTGGTAGTGCGCAAAGCGTTGACTGCTTCTACTCTTTCCTGTTCGGTCATAATTCAAAAGTTATATGGCAAAATAAAGCTATAACCTTTGGATATTTGCAATTCAAATCAGAAAGAAATGAGTGCATATCGCATATTACTTGTGGAGGATGAAGAAAGCCTTTCATCGATGGTAAAATTGAACCTCGAACTCGAAGGCTATCATGTGGTGTTGGCTACGGATGGGCACATGGCTTTGGATAAATTTCGAAATCAAGCATTCGATTTGGCCATTTTGGATGTAATGCTTCCTGAATTAGACGGTTTTGCAGTTTGTCAAACCGTTCGTTTGGAAGGGAACAAAACTCCGATTCTTTTTCTTTCTGCAAAAGGAACAGGAAAAGATAAGATCGAAGGATTGAAATTGGGTGGGGATGATTATTTGGCCAAACCCTTCGATCTCGAAGAATTACTTCTGCGTGTGAGCAAATTAATTGTGAGACATGATTCTGGTCAAAAGCATTTATCAGAGCAAGATGATTATTCGTTTGGTCCCAATTATGTGAATTTTCTTCATTTCACTATCAAGGATAAAGAGGGTGTTCAGCATGAAATTTCGAAAAAAGAAATCATGTTGTTGAAATTGTTGATCCAACGTGAGGGTGAAGTCGTGAGCCGTGAAGAGATTTTGGAAAAAGTTTGGGGATATGATGTATTCCCCAGCACGCGTACGATTGACAACTATATTTTGGCTTTCCGGAAATATTTTGAGCCGGACAGCAGGCAACCAATCTACTTTCACTCCGTCAGAGGAGTAGGATATCGATTTACGGCACCTACTCTAGAAAAAAGTTTCTGATTAAAGGCAACCCCAAAGATATTCAGCCGTCTTTAAGATGGTTACGCAATCTTCCAGGATTGCGTTGGTTTCAAAATTTTCCTTGCAGGTTTACAAAAAGGGGTCCGATGGACTCTTTTTTGTTTTATAACATTTTCATTTAAAACACCTTAACCCCTTGCTAGTTAAGTGTTACGTAAACCAATTTCTTAGTTTCGAAAAATGGTTCGGTAAAAAATGAGGTTAGATCGTGTACTTCCTTGTACCTTTTTACTGCGGCAAGTTCTTCCTTTAAGTCCCCTCCTTTCAAGCAGATAAGCCCGTTCGGTAAACCGTTTTGTTCAACCTTTTGAATCTTTCCATTGGACCAAACCAATAATTGTTGGAGTTCTGCCACCGCTCTGCTGACTACGAAGTCATATTTCCCTTTTACTTGTTCGGCGCGGGCATGCGTAGCTTCTATGTTGGTCAGACCGATAGCATCTGAGACCTCCTGCACTACTTTAATCTTTTTACCTATAGAATCTACTAAGTGGAACTTTACCTGCGGCATCATGATCGCGAGTGGAATTCCAGGGAATCCCCCACCCGTTCCTAGGTCGAGAATGTGAGATCCGGGTTGAAATGGTAGGAATTTATAGATTGCTAAACTGTGCAGAATATGTCTTTCATACAGCTCTTCAATATCCTTTCTTGAAATGACATTGATTTTTTGATTCCAATCCGCGTAGATCTCTTGCAAGGCCCCAAATTGGGACTTTTGCTGCTCCGTGAGGTGTGGGAAGTATTTGAGGATAATCTCCACTATTAATAGCTATCCTTTGAGTTTTGCATCATTTGGAATAGGAATTCGCGGGCTCTGAAGAGCTGTGCTTTCACTGTTCCTAAAGGAAGTTTGAGTTCTTCCGCTATTTCTTCGTAGGCCAATTCGTCGAAGTATCTCATTTCCACCAATTTGCGGTAGCGAGGTTTCAATTTGTCTACGATTTCACGCATTTTCTTGATTCTTTCCTCCTTTTGCATTGCTTCGGCAGGATCAAGCACGGCGTCTTTGATGCTAATTTCGATTGTTTCGCCGTCATCCGAGGTAAAACCTTGGTCGATAGATATGGCGCGAATTCTCTTTTTACGAATAAAGTCGATAGCGTTATTGGTTGCGATTTTGAACAACCAAGTCGAGAAAGCAAATTGAGGCGTGTATTGGTGCATTCTTCTGAATGCCTTTCCAAAAGCCTCGATGGTCAAATCCTCTGCATCATCCTTATTGTTGACCATTTTGAGCAACATGAAATAGATCGGCTCACGGTATCTCTCCATGAGTTCCGCGAATGCTTTCTGATCTTTATCCGTCAGCGCTTTCTGAACGAGATGGTAATCATGTTGTCCTTTTTCGGACAGGTGTGCAATTAGTTCCATTTTTGCTGTTTCCTCAAGAGGTTAGTAAGGTATAGCCCTGCGTTCAAGAAGTGAAGATGGATTTCGAGAAATGGTGATAACCACACGATATCCTTGCTTAGCCCCAATCTTTTGGCAGACCCGTGCAAAGTAGCTAATTGAACAATGTATCTGACCAGTAGCATTCCACCAACTACGAACATTCCATTCTTCAAAACCATAGCTCCTGCAAAACCTACAAACATGAATAGGAAGCTGAAAGGCCAAAGCCCGAGGAAATTCTTATCGCTTGATTTATAGTAAGGTGCGGTGCTGAAGTGTCTTCTTTTTTGTGTAAACCAATCTTTCCAACTTTTCTTCGGCTCCGAAGTTGTTTGGCTTTCAGGTACAAATTGAACAGCAGTATTGCGTTTATTTCCAACTTGATTTACGAAAAGATCATCGTCTCCGGATGCAATGCTGTAATGACTTTTGAATCCTCCAACACTAAAAAACAATGCTCTATTGTATGCCAAGTTGCGACCGACCCCCATGTATGGAGTTCCCAATTTGGCTTGACTCAAATACTGTAATCCAATAATCATCGTATCGAAGCGGATGATTTTATTGAGCCATCCTGGATATCTTTTGTAAGGACTAAATCCAATGACCAATTGCTTTGGTTCTTCTAGATCGGCCGTCATTCGGGTAATCCAAGTATTGTCCAAAGGCATGCAATCAGCATCCGTCAATAGAATGGTATCGTATTTCGCTGCTTTGATTCCGAGCGTGAGTGCAAACTTCTTCCCTTGCATGTTTTGCTTTTCCTCATCAAGGTTGATGATGTGCATGTTGGGAAATTGAATGTGCAGTGCTTTTAGAATTGCTTCCGTATCATCCCAACTGCTATCATTCACTACGATCACCTCAAATTCAGGGTGATCTTGGTCCATGATCAGCGGAATATGTTCCATTAAATTCTTTTCTTCATTTCGCGCAGCAATGATGATAGAAACAGGACGGTGATGTTTTTTGAACTCCGTCATTTTCGCTCCCCCAATGCGAAGGAAATAGTATAGAAAATAATAGAGTTGGACTGCCCACATGATGATGAACAGACCTAAGAAACTCAGCCCCCAATAATTCCAACCGAAAAAGTCTTGCATACTCTAATTTTCTAGCGCACAAACGCGCCCGCGAAAATATCTCTAAGCAGCATGGTTCCCAATGAAAAAGGGCTGCCGAAGCAGCCCTTTTATAAACAACCTATGTTGAATTATTTTTTCACTATGAGTTTCTGAGTTTTTACTGCATGTTGGCCTTCCACTCTCACGAAGTAGCAGCCATCTGCCAACTTTGAAGTATCAAATGTGACGCGGTCTGAACCAGCTTCTTGAAGAAGCAATTTACCAGTCATGTCGAAAAGTGTGATTTTATTTGTTCCCTTCACTCCTTCGATTCTTACAAAGCCTGCCGTAGGATTAGGATAAATGGTAATATCCGTTTTCGTAGATTCTTCAACGCTAATGATTGGTAAGAGGCAAACCTCTGTCGTTTCAGAGTCATTGAATTCTCCTCCGGTTGCTAACACATCTCCTGCCTCGTTGGTAACTGTATAGCTACCACACTGACCAAAGAAGCACATCCCATCACCGTAGTCATCAAAAATGGTGAAGTCGTAGCAACCTTCAGCAAGGCAAACACTTACAGATACAATGTCTCCACCATTTTGGTTTGCATATGTTCCATTAGACGATGCCACAACAGTACCTTGAGCATTGGTCAACTCCCAAGAGGTTTCCTCTGGGAAGTTGTCTAATTCTAATTCAATATTCAAATTCTGAGTATTTCCTGTTGCCGCAGTGAATGCGTACGATGCAGTATTATTATTTGCAACCGCATCAGGATTGTTGTTTGGATTCGAAACAGTCACGGTGATATTATTACTACCATTCACAAAATTCATCACTGGCAGATTCAATACCACTTGGGCATTTTGAGCAAGGCTCCCAGTCCAGTTGATGGTTGGTTGCGCTGTTCCGTTATAGGTAGCGATGATAGTGCATGAGGTGAGCGTTTCCGAACCTTGGTTTCTGAGAACAAATGTTGGAGTGCCTTGTGAGCCGCAAATATTTGCTGCAATTCCTGAAATACTTGAAACACCAGCATCGTACTGCGCTACTACAAATCCCTCCGGATATCCATCAAGAACTGTTTGACCTGTTCCGAGTGGATCGAGCCAATTTGAAAGTCGTGTTGAGTTGGTAGAACCATTGTCCCAGCTCACACCGAAACGGCCATAGTAGTCAAACTGGTTGTTTTCAACAGCACCGTTGCAAGCAGAGAGCCCTCCGTAAAGTTGACCGATAATTCTGTGATCTTGATTAAATAAAGGAGATCCACTAGATCCACCTTCGGTAATTCCATCTTCCCAGTTATCTACGTACCACACTTGCGCGCCGGCAGCATTGGCATGGTAAGGAGCGTCTTCTTCAAACGAAATCTTCTTCAAATCACCTGATGGGTGGTGAATGCAAACAGCCGTGGATACGGCGTTTTCATTATCTGAATGATCCCAGCCCGCGTATTGAACATTGTAAGAGGCCGGAGGAACTGAGTTTAACTCTAGCAATGCAAAGTCGCTACCAGCGTTGCTGGCACGAAGCACCGCACCAGAAATACTCTGATTTGTTGGGCCAGTAGTACCGTTGCAATTAGCAGATTCGTGGTTGAAATAAAATACCCAGTTATTTACATTTCCTCCTAAACAGTGGTTTGCTGTGAGGAAGTAAGGTGTTCCATCTTGCGCAGTATTGTTTACTAGAGAGCCCGTGCAAAGGGCATTTCCACCTTCTACAATCATTGCTACACTTCTCTTTTCAATTTGCCAATCAGCTCCAACAGGACAGTTTACGTTGTTATTACAAGCACCGCTATTTCCAAACGGGCCTCTGTTTTCATCAGCAATATCATCTGATCTTAAGATAGATCTGTAGCCGTGAACGATGGTTCCTATTTCAATTTCGCCCCAAGTTTTGCTGTGAACAGGTACTTGATACTCGAGATATACTTTATCTCCCTCTAGAATGCCAATTCCCAATGTCTTTTCATTATTGGTATTCTGTTTTGTAAAAGAACCTAAGAACTGAGAACGATCTTCATTCCACACAAATAGCTTCGCACCGTTAGGAATGTCGAATTTGTCCAAAATAAAACTGATGTTCATTCCATCTGGGCAATGAACTCCAAGCTGCCAAATAGCAATATCAGAATTGGCATCGATGATCCAATTACCTGAATTTTGCATGGTGTAGTTGACGGGAACTTCCACTCCGAAACGGTAAGGAGCTTCTTTTACGAGATCCACTACTGCATCTTCATTAGCGAGTACCTGAAAATCCAACGTTGGTGTAGAAACTATTGGGATTTCAGTCGGGATATGTTTGTCGGCCCAGTTTTTCGGCTGGCCTCCTTGAGATACTTGTGCAAAACCTGAGAGAGATAGGCCGATACACATGTATAAAATTGGTAAAAATTTCAATTTCATTTTTGCAGATTTATTGTGGCATTCACTTTACAATGACGAATATAGTGCCCCTACTAGAAACGAAAAAAAAAGCCGAAATAAATTTCGGCTATTCTTTAAAACTTATAGTCTAACATTTTCTCTCGATCTCCATTGATGGAAATTCGAAGTTGATTTCCAGACGGAGGTCTGCACGCCTTGATCTCAAAAGCAATTCGGTGCGTAAGCAAAGCTCTACACATATCGTTGTTGCCTTGGTGCTCTAGAGCAAGATTTAGTTGCATCGGGAGGCTTTTCATATACATGTTATTTGAAAATAAAGAAAATGTATGATTCTCGCATCCACCGCCATATTGAACAGTAAGGATTAATGAATCCCCCTCGATTTTAGAATCCAGGATGTTGAATGCATCATTTTTTTCAGCGGGTGTGTAATTGCGATCCACCACTAGTGGGTTTACCGTCAATTTTTTTGGAGCCTCCGCCACTTCTTTTTTCTCTTCCATGATCACTTCAGTTGTTGAAGCTATTTCTTTTTTCTTTTTACAGCCGATAGCTACAATAGTCGCAGCGACCAAGAACACGTACAATACATTTTTCATATCACTTTCTTTGTGCGGCAAAGATTAATAATTATGCCACTATTTTGATTTTTCTTCTAAAAGCTTTTGCAAACCAAACATCTCGTCTCGCAGTCTTGCCGCCTCCATGAATTCCATGTCGCGTGCAGCCTTTTCCATTTTCTTTTTGGTTTGTTCAATGGATTTTTTGAGTTGATCTGCTGAAAGTACTTTCATTACAGGATCTGCAGCAATTGAATCAACAGCATTTCCTTCGTTTTCTACATAAATACCTTTCTTGCGATTATCCAATACTCCACTCTGCTCGAAAATAGTTTTGTTTCCTTTCTTCACTTGTTGGGGAGTAATGCCATGCTTTTCGTTATAGATCACTTGCTTTTCGCGTCGGCGTTGGGTTTCATCGATGGTTTGTTGCATTGAATCAGTAATCTTATCAGCATACATGATCACTCTTCCATTCACATTACGAGCCGCACGTCCAGCAGTTTGAGTAAGCGAACGATTGCTTCGCAGGAAGCCTTCTTTGTCTGCATCCATAATTGCCACAAGCGAAACTTCTGGCAAATCAAGACCTTCACGCAGAAGGTTCACACCGACCAGCACATCGAATTTTCCTTCGCGTAAGTCACGAAGAATTTCAATACGATCTAAAGTGTCTACTTCGCTGTGGATGTAGCGACAGCTAATGCTCAAACGGTCGAGGTATTTGGCCAATTCCTCCGCCATTCTTTTGGTCAAAGTAGTTACCAAAACACGCTCTTGTTTATCAATAGTCACTCTAATTTCAGCGATGAGGTCGTCGATTTGATTGAGTGATGGTCTCACTTCGATCGGCGGATCGAGCAATCCTGTAGGTCGCACGACTTGTTCTACCACTACTCCTTCACATTTGTTGAGTTCATAATCTGCAGGCGTTGCAGAAACAAATAAGGTCTGACGTTGCATTCCTTCCCATTCATCAAAAGTGAGCGGTCTATTATCCATTGCACTTGTGAGGCGGAATCCGTAATCCACTAAGTTGACCTTTCTTGATCTATCTCCGCCATACATAGCACCTACTTGTGAAACCGTCACGTGACTTTCATCGATCACCATCAAATAATCTTCTGGGAAATAATCTAACAAACAGAACGGTCGTTGACCTGGCTGTCGACGATCAAAGTAGCGAGAATAGTTTTCAATTCCTGAACAATATCCAAGTTCTTTCATCATTTCCACGTCGTAATTGACGCGTTCCTCCAAACGCTTTGCTTCAATGAACTTGCCTTCTTTATTGAATGCTTCCACTTGACGAACCATATCTTGTTGGATTTCCCAAATGGCTTCATTCAATGTTGCCTTGCTGGTGACGAAAAGGTTTGCGGGATAGATACTAATCGATTCGAAAGGCATGATAACCTTTCCTGTATCGGGATAAATGGTTTCAATGCTTTCGATTTCATTACCCCAAAAACCAACACGCACAGCATAGTCGGCATAGGCCAAGAAAATGTCAACAGTATCACCATTCACGCGGAATGTGCCGCGTGTGAAGTCTTTCATGCTTCGGCTATATAAGCTGTCTACAAGACGATGTAGCAAAGCTTGTCTTGAAATGGACTCACCTTTTTTAATTGAGATGACGCTTTTATGAAACTCCGTTGGGTTTCCAATACCATAGATACAAGATATACTTGCTACTACTATTACATCGCGTCTACCGCTCAGCAGGGCTGAGGTTGCAGAGAGACGTAGTTTTTCAATTTCATCGTTGATAGAAAGATCTTTCTCGATGTAAGTTCCAGTAGTTGGAAGGAACGCTTCTGGTTGATAATAGTCGTAGTAGCTAACGAAATATTCTACCAAATTATCTGGAAAGAAATGTTTGAACTCAGAGTATAGCTGTGCGGCGAGTGTTTTGTTGTGGCTGAGTACGAGTGTTGGTCGCTGAGTGTTGGCAACAACGTTGGCGATGGTAAATGTCTTTCCACTACCGGTCACACCGAGTAGCGTTTGGTATTGATCGCCTCTTTCAACCCCTTCTGTCAATTGTTTGATAGCAGTAGGTTGATCGCCGCTGGGGGTATATTCTGAGTGTAATTCGAAACGCATGGTACGAAGGTATAACTAGAATAGTAGGGAATAAAAAAAAGGTCCTGATTTCTCAGGACCTTTTAGGAGTTATTTTTTGTGCTAAATATTATTCAGCTACAACTTCAAACTTGATAACCGCAGATACTTCTTTGTGAAGTTTCACTTTAGCTTCATAAGCTCCAAGCATTTTGATGTGCTCTTCGCTGATGCTAATGCTTTTACGGTCGATGTTGAAACCTGCTTTAAGAAGTGCTTCAGAAAGTTGGATGGTGTTAACGCTACCGAAGATCTTTCCAGTTTCAGAAGCTTTAGTACCAATTTTCACTTCAAGAGCAGCAAGCTTTTCAGCAGTGCTTTGTGCTTCAGCAAGGATTTTAGTTTCCTTGTGTGCACGTTGCTTAAGGTTTTCAGCAAGAACTTTTCTTGCAGATTCAGTAGCAGCAATTGCATATCCGCGAGGGATGAGGTAATTGCGCGCGTAACCAGGTTTTACAGTAACGATTTCGTCCTTTGCACCTAGTTTTTCGATGTTCGCTTTAAGAATTACTTCCATTTTGTTGCCCTCCGAGATTATTTAAGCATATCGCCAACGTATGGCATAAGAGCCAAGTGACGTGCTTTTTTGATTGCTTGTGCTACTTTACGCTGGTATTTCAATGAAGTACCTGTAAGACGACGAGGAAGAATTTTTCCTTGTTCGTTACAGAGTTTCAAAAGGAAATCTGCGTCTTTATAGTCGATATACTTGATACCTGACTTTTTGAAACGGCAGTACTTAGCTTGCTTCGTTTCGATCTCAATTGGATTGAGATATCTAATTTCTGAATTGTCGCTCATGTCAAGAGTTTTTTAAAGGTTAAACCTTAGGCTTCAGCTTTCGCTTTAGGAGCCTCTTCCTTTTTTGCCTTTGTTCTGCGGCTTTCAGCGTACTCAATATGGTACTTGTCCATGTGAGTAGTGAGGAAGCGTAGGATACGCTCGTCGCGGCGGAACTCCGTTTCAAAAGGAGTAATAACTTCGCCATTTGCTTCGAACTCCACTAGAAAGTAGAAACCAGTTGTTTTCTTCTGGATTGGGTAAGCTAATTTTCTCAAGCCCCAGTTTTCCTCATGCTTGATTTTAGCGCCTTTTCCTTTCAAAAACTTCTTGAACTTTTCTACTGTTTCCGCTGCCTGCTCTTCTGACAGCACGGGGGTCATGATGAAAACAGTCTCGTAACGGTTCATTGATTTTGAATTATTTATAATTAAAATTTGGGACGGCAAAGATAGTCTATTTTTTCAAATAGAAAACCATTCCAAGCAAAAAGTGTGATTTTGCCGGCAAAAGAATTGATTTTAAATCGATTATACGATATCTCGTTGATTCATCCCCCACTTCCAAGGCTTGAAAATGTGGGAGTTTTGTTTCCAAAACTTTAAAACGAGATAGACGAAAATAGGAGATCCGAATGTCAAAAAAGAGAGATAAATGAATGACAATCGAACTCTCTGCGCACGAACGTTCATGCGGTCTGCGAGGTACGCACAAACGCCGAATGCTTGTTTCTCAAAGAAATTAAGAATTGCTTGAATCATTTATTTTTTCTGTTTTTAAAAGTTGGTGTCCAATCACGCAATCCAAACATTTTCTACAACTACAATATTTATTGTAGAGTTGAACCAATGCCTGACTGTCTGCGCTAGAATGATTACCTGGTCCTCTGTTAGACCACTTTCGGGTAATTTGGTTGTCTTCGGGTTTACAATAATCAAAAATACGCAAAGCCATGCGGATATGATGCTCTTGTTGATTAAATCTTCCAAAGGCAAAAAGCATGACACCCACTGTGTTAATCAATAAACTTTCAACTGCGCCTTTCCCCAAAATATTGTCCTTTAAACTAGTAGACTCATAATCAAACCTGAAATGTGTCTTCCAATATTCAGAAGTTTGACAGTTAAATATGCTGTAGAAATCCTCAATTGACTCAATATCCAACACTTTTGCAAACAAATTTTCCGACTGATGAATGAGAAAGGCAAGCTGTGCCATTCTGATAGTGGGGAAATTGGAGGGGCGAACCCCTCCAAAATTCCAGATACTTGGTGGTAAAGGAGTAAGAGAGTGTTTCCGACACAAAAACTGGTACTCCACTTTCAGTCTTCTTGGATATGCATCTTCAAAATCTCTAGACAACCAACCTGCCTGACCGAAAAGCAACGCCTCCAACACAAATAGATCTTCTCGATATCGCTTCAACAATCGCAGCGGTATAGTTCTCGCCAACATTTCAAATGCTTCATTATTCCTCGAAAAACCAAAATTAGCAGTCAACCTTCGATAAAAAGCCTCTGGCCAATAGCCATTCACATCCTCCACAAGCTTCCAAATCACTTTGCTTTTTTCCTCGAGTCGCTCTACCAACAGACGGTCCTTCCATCCTACCCACACTACCTTTTCCAACTGATCGGGCTGCAGATCACAAATAATTTCCCTTCCTTCATTTTTCATCCAACGCTGATAAGTCTCCCAAAGCGAAGCGTCATATTTGCCATTCAACTCCAGCACAGGAAGATCTCCTTCAACATTCAAGAAAATATTCACGTCGTTTGTTTGCACCACATGTAGAATCACATTCTTGTAATGATCATCAAACTGGTGTCGATGTCTGTTCCAGTCGCTTGAACGAGTGTGTATTTCGACATGTCCGACCCACAGCGTGTTGCCAATTCGTAATCGTGCATTGAAAAAATCAGGACCTCCGCCCGTATTATAGGTTCCCGGAAACAAAATTTCGATGTCCTCGCCTGCGAGAGTTTTTAGATTTTTAGTTTCAAAGGACTTAAAACGCCAGAGATAATGGAGAAAAAATTCAGTCATAGCCATTCAGTTATGACGCAAATCACCGAATCTTTTTGCAGCATACCCCGTATATTCTATACATTTACATATACAAACCATTAATATTCAGTTGAATGAAATTAAAACTAATGCTTTCAATGGCGGTTATTGCTGCCCTTTCTCTGTCAAGCTGCGAGAAATTTTCAGATAAAAAATTCTCCACCACCATCCCAGTAATTATCGAGGTAAATGCCTCTGAAGCGACCACTGAAGGCATCGCGATTGACCTCACCAACATTGCTGATGTGTTAGCCACTAATGCTGACCTTGCAGAGGTTCAGGGTAAAATCAAATCTTATGAATTAGTTCAGATAAAATATAAGGTTTACGAATATTATAACGCTCCGGAAACCAACTTCAATGGAACGTTGGGATTTGGAAACAAAAATGCTGAAACAGCAATGACAACGCATGCTTTGACCGATTTCAATTTAAAAACATCCATGGATGCAACCGATAAGAGTGTTATTTCATTCACTACTGACGATGCTGCTAAAATTGCGCAGTATTTTAAAGAAACGAATGCATTGAAGGTATTCTTAAACGGTAACTTGAGTCAAGGACCTGCTGTTTTTAAAATGTATCTTGAAGTTGATATCGATGCAATTGCGGAAGTAGAAAAGTAATTTGGCTTCCTATTTTGTAGAAAAAAATATCTGCCGTTCTATTAAAAAGGTTTTTTCTTTGGGAAAAACCTTTTTTTATGCGCTTAACCTTTACCCTGCTTCTTGCATTTTCTTTTTTTATCGCTTTCGCAGAGCCCGGTGATACCACCATCGTTCAAACCTACACGTTTGAAGAACAAAATAATCCGAACACTGCATACGATAATCCAGGTCGAAGAACTTTTGAGTTTCCAAATGATGAGGTGAGCTATCAAAAGATTTTGATGTACCACACACTAAAATGCTTTGAGGACGGAACTGCGGGTAACCTAGGCTTTCCTTGCGGTGAGTGGGATTATTTAAGCTATAATTATTTATACAAGCATACCGGTGTTTTCGACTCAATTGCTGCGACACACCCTCTTTATCTTTGGAATAATCAAGCATTCACATCAGTGAGACTCAGCGAGTCTCCTGTTTTTGATATTTATCAATTCAATCAATCGCATCTGGTGATTGACCAACTCAACTCCGAAACTTCTGTTACAGTTGGCGCTGGAAATGATTACTCTACCGAGCTTTTCGGTGGATCGAAACAAGGAAGATCTCAATTCATATGGACTGCCGCAGAACTCCAAGCTGCTGGACTAGTCGCAGGTGAAATAGACGGTTTGAATTTGACTGCAAATGGACTAGGCTTCGTTAAAAATTTAACCATCCGAATAAAGACTATCACCACAAGTAATCTAGCCACTTGGAACAACGATAGCTGGACCTTAGTCTATCAGCAAGATCGCGAATTTGCGAATATCGGTGAGCAGATGCTTTACTTCACTAGCCCATTTAACTGGAATGGAACATCTAATTTATTGATTGATTTTTCATACACCAATTACGAAGAGTCCGCTCCAATTCCGATTCTAGGGTCAACCGTTGAATCAAACACAGGACTCGTTTACAACGGTGCTGATTACGCTGCCAAGTTCAATGGTACAGACCAGATTGTAACACATATGGATTGGGCTGATCAGATCGGTGATCAAATTACTATTGGTTTTTGGGTAAATGGAGATGAAGACTTTCAGCCGATGGATGGAACCATTTTCGAAGGTGTTAACTCACAGAATCAACGAGTACTCAACTCTCACCTTCCATGGAGCAATGGTCGAATTTACTGGGATGCGGGCTGGCAAGATGGCACTTACGATCGTATCGATAAACTTGCTGCAACAACGCAATACGAAGGCAAGTGGAATCACTATGCCTTCACGAAAAACTCAACGACAGGCATCATGCGAATCTACCTCAATGGAACGTCATGGCATGCCGCTACGGGAGTTAACAACACCATCGAAGACCTTATTCGATTTACAATAGGAAGCGCATCTTCTTGGACAAATTTCTACAATGGTTCAATTGACGATTTTACTATTCTCAACACAGCTTTAGATGCCACAGGCGTAACAGAAATGATGCGCACAAGCAATCATACTGCTGCATCTTATGCTTCTTCAGTGCTGTTGAACCATAATTTCAATGATCCGAACTATTCGTCAACTGACGACTTCTTTTCAGAATTGGAAAGCACATTCTTAGGAAGCATTTCAAGAGATTTAGTTGCTGGTGGTGATGTATTCAAAAACGCTAGCACAACTGATTGGAGACCTGAAATTTCAATTGTTCAGCATGATCACGCCACACATATTGAAGAAGAAACGGTTTCGCAATCAATAGCAAGACCTCTTACATCTTTTGCAACATATAGCATAGAGAACAATGCCCCTGTGATGACAGACCTTTCCTACTTCTATCTTGGAGGTTATTCATATACGTATTCGGCAGAGGGAGTGAAACTAGATTCAACAATGGTAACATCTGATTTCTTACAAACCAATGAAATCCTCGATTACTATCAAGCACCTTTCGAAATTACAGAGCGCTACGAAATTGGACGTTACATCACCCCTTATGGAATCAACCTTAGTCTCGGACAAACAGGTTGGACGTGGGTTTATGACGTGACAGATTTCGAGCCACTTCTTCATGGCACCGTAGATCTGGAGTGCGGTAATTGGCAAGAGTTGCTCGATCTCAAATTTGTATTTATCGAAGGTCCAGAGACACGTGAGGTCAAGAGAATTGAAAACGTATGGAATGGCAATTACAACCTCAATAATTTCGATGCGGCAGTAACCGAACAAACGCTCGGTTTGGAAGATGGTGAAGTCGGATTGAAATTGCGAACCACTGTTACAGGACATGGTTTTGGATTCGATAATAATAACTGTGGTGAATTCTGTTACAACACACATTCTTTAGATGTCAATGGAAGTGAGCAATTCAGTTGGGAGATCATGGAGGATTGCGATAAAAACCCACTTTATCCACAAGGTGGAACCTGGATATACGCTCGTGCGGGATGGTGCCCTGGAAAAGAAGGCACTACACAAGAATTTGAACTAACGCCATTTATCCAAAACAATGAAGTGACCGTTGATTATGATATCACTTATGATCCTTTTGGAAACTATGTGACAGAATCGCAAGCAGTTTATTACGGTCCGATTGCATTTAGTAATGATGCGGAAATAGAACGAGTACTCGCTCCAAGTGATTGGAAGATTCACAGCAGAATGAATCCAATGTGTGATGAGCCCATGGTAGTCATCAGAAATAAAGGATCGCAACCACTTACCTCATTAACCATTTCCTATCGTGTTGCAGGAGGAGCTACACAAACCTACAACTGGACTGGAAATCTTGATTTCATGGAATCAGAAGCAGTCACACTAAGTTATAGTGATCCTATTCTTTGGACTGGTGCTGACGATGAATTAATGAATTTCATAGTAGACATTAGTGGAGACGAGAACAATGCGAATAATCATGCGGAAAGCAAATTCTTGAGACCAACCATTTTTGAATACAACAACCTCGATGATAATCGTATCATCATTATTCTGAAGACCAATAATGCTTTTCAAGAAACATCGTACAAGCTATACGATATCAATGATAATGTGATTTTCCAACGTGATGACTTCAATGCTGCGAACACATTTTATAGAGACACCCTTCAATTAAATCAAGGGTGCTATCGCTTCCATGTTGAAGACACAGATGGTGATGGACTTGAATTTTTTGCAAATTCAGATGGTGCGGGTCAGTTGAAAATAGATCGCGTCAATGGTCCAGATTTTAGATCATTCAATCCTGATTTTGGAAAAGAGATTAACTACTATTTTCATTTCAACACAAACCTAGTTAGCACAGAGGAAATCGTTTCAAGTGCTCCTGCTCCTATCGTTTATCCTAACCCAGTTGACAATACTGCAACGATGCGCTTTAATGGTCCTGGTCGATCTTACACCATTCAAGCGATGGATGCATTAGGTAAAATCATTTATCAAGATGTTTGGAAAAAGGGAAATGAAAACGAGATTCAAATCAATACCAATGAGTGGGAATCGGGCATGTATGTGATCACTCTTCAAAATGGAGAAGTTGTATATTCGCTCAAACTCATGAAACATTGATGTACGAGAATCTTCGCAAACACCTAGAAAGACGCATTTCATTGCGTGATGATGAATTTGAAATGATTTCAAAAAAAATCGTCACCAAGAAATTCAAGAAGAAAGAGATTATTTCAAATGCAGGCGAAGTTTGTCAATACCAAGGGTACATCAATTTCGGGTGTACCCGAACTTTTTACACAGATGAAAAAGGCCACGAACATGTAGTTCAGTTAGGATTTGAAGACTGGTGGTTGGGCGATTTGATGAGCTTCATTACAGGCGGTCCGGCCGATTATACTATTGAAGCTTTAGAGGATACAGAACTCTTTATGTTTGATCGCTGTGATATGGAATTTCTTTATGCTTCCGTTCCAAAGTTAGAGCGCAGTTTTCGAATACTTATTCAAAACGCCTTGGTAGCTCTGCAGCACCGCATGATTGCAAACATGAGTCGCACCGCGGAGCAGCGCTACACAGAGTTGATTACAAAGTATCCTCAGCTAGAGTTGCGAATAGCACAACATCACATAGCCTCTTATTTAGGAATTACTCCAGAAGCCCTTAGTAGAATAAAGAAAGCAATTATCGAAAAGCAACGCCATTAATTGGTGCGGCCTGGGTAAACCTTGAGTGCATGTTCTAAGCATTCCAAGGCATTTCGTAGAGCTTCTTCGTTTAATACATAAGCAAGACGAACTTGATTTTTCCCTAAGCCTGGAGTTGCATAAAAACCAGTAGCCGGAGCCATCATCACCGTTTGATTATTGTATTCGAATTTTTCAAGAATCCATTGACAGAATGCATCTGCATCATCGATTGGCAATTGTGCAATACAATAAAATGCACCTTGTGGATTAGGGCATTTCACACCATCGATACTATTCAATCCTTTGACTAGAATGTCTCTTCTTTTCACGTACTCGTTCACTACACCATCAAAATATTCTTGAGGCGTATCGAGAGCAGCGATACCTGCAAGTTGTCCAAATGTTGGTGGAGAAAGTCTTGCTTGAGCAAACTTCAATGCTGCCGCCATCACCTCTTTATTGCGAGTTACCATTGCGCCAATACGAGCACCACACATGCTGTATCTTTTTGAGATACTATCAATCATTACAGCATGTTGCTCAAGTCCTTCCAAATTCATAACAGAATGAGGAATAGCTCCATCGTACATAAACTCTCTATAAACTTCGTCGGCGAATAGGAAAAGATTGTGTTTGATCACAAGTTGTCTCAATTGCTCGAGCTCTTCTTTTGTGTATAAATAGCCCGTTGGATTACCGGGATTGCAAATCAGAATTCCTTTTGTGTTTGCAGTAATTTTCTTTTCGAAATCTGCGATTGGAGGAAGTGCAAATCCATTATCGATATTAGCAGTAACAGGAACAACTTTCACCCCTGCCATTACAGCAAAACCGTTATAGTTTGCGTAAAATGGCTCAGGAATAATAACCTCGTCTCCAGGATTTAGACAGGTCATGAAAGCAAAGACAAGCGCTTCAGAGCCACCAGTAGTGATCATAATGTCAGTAGTATCCAACTGGATATCTTTTGACTTATAATATGTGGTAAGGCCTTGACGATATGCAGCCATACCCTCCGAGTTGCTGTACTCAATCACTTTCAAATCAGTAGCACGAATGCTATTCATTACCACTTCAGGTGTTTCAATATCAGGCTGACCGATATTGAGGTGGTAGACTTTACGTCCTTGCTTTTTAGCGGCCTCTGAAAATGGTACTAATTTGCGAATAGGTGAAGCGGGCATGTTTACCGCTTTGCTGCTGATTGTTGGCATGTCTAATTCTTGTTTGCGGGCGCAAGATACAACTGGTGCGCTGCAACGAACAATATTTCATATCCATTCACAATATTTTTCTAAAATGAATGTTGACGGCGCATGAAATGGACAATTGTTCTCTATTTTTTATTGTTTAGCTCCCCTATTTTTTCACAAAAAAAAGAATGGAAAAAAGAGCAAATCGCCTCAGCAGACATCAATCGAAGCGCAGCTTTTTTGACTGAAGAAGAAAAGAATGTTTTGCTATACATGAATCTAGCTCGACTATTTCCCCAAGACTATATCGCTATAGAATTATATGAAGAGCAGAAAAAAGGAAATAAGCTGAACACATTTGAACGTTCGCTTATCCAAACGATGAATAAAATGAAACCTGTGGGCGTCATTACATTTGATTCAGGCATGTATGAGCTCGCAAAGTGCTTTGCCGAGGAACAAGGCCCTACCGGAAAAGTCGGTCATGATAGAAAAAAATGTCCTACTGGATATCGTGCAGAATGTTGCGACTATGGATTTGAAACAGGTCGAGAAATCGTAAAGAGGCTCTTGATCGATTTTCAAGTCACTAGTTTAGGACATCGCAAAATTGTGCTTTCACCTTGGTACTCGAAAGCAGGAGTCTCGATTGGCGCGCATAGTAAGCACAGGCACCTAGCTGTTATAGACTTTTTCTAAGACTTTGAGTCTTCAATTTTTTCTAGAATCCGAGTTTTAAGCTGTTCATTTCTTCTGGTATAATGATGCTCATTATCAGATTTTCGAATCGCTTTATCTAACCAAATGCTTTGCTTCTCATAATGTCTGCAAACAGTGCAAATAGACATATGATAGCGCATGATTACCCATTCCTTGAAAGATAAGGGGCTATTCATTTTTTTCTCAACGAAATAAGTCGCTCTTTCGCAAGCTTTATATTCTGAAACGTCTATGTTGTTCATGCTTTAAACCAATTGAGCTCTATACACTTTCGTAATTGAAGCTTAGAGCGATGAATGATTTGCCAGTAGTTAGTAGGGGTGATTTTCAATTCTTCACAAATAAAATTTCCACTTTCATTAGAAATATATTTCATCGTAATGATGCCTTTCCAATGGTCGGGGAGCGCTTCGATACAACCACTCAGTGTTTGAATAAAATCTGTATTATCGAGCAAATGCGTTTCTTCTTCCCATTCTCTTGGAACTTGGTTACCTTGCCAATGTCCTGTTTCATTGAAAAATACTTCGTTGCTCAACTTGGTATCGTTCGCAAATCTTTTTGCTTGGCTTCGATAATGATCTGTGATTTTATTTCTTAGAATTGAAATGAGCCATGTCTTTGGAGCACTTTTATTTTCAAACTTTTCAAAAGCTTTAAAAGCAGAGATAAAAGTATCTTGAACTAGATCTTCGGAGAGCTCTAGATTTCCCGTTTTGTATCTGGCATAATTAACCAAATCAGCCGTGTAAAGGTGTACCCATGAGGCTATGGTCTCATTGGCTAGCTTTGAACTCGGAGTATTAGTGGTGCTCATGGTCGATTAGACGTTGGGTGATTCAAGTCCTTACACATCTAATTTCAACCACATGAAATAATGTGTTCCAATAATCGGAATTTCATACGGCTCAGGCAGCATTTGAAAACCGAGGCTGCTATAAAATCCTGTTGCTACAACTCTTGCATCGCACCAAAGGATATTGACTTTTTTTTCAATTAAAATTTCTTTGGCCTTTTCAATTAACAAACGTCCTGTTCCTCTACCTCGGTAGTCCGGATCAGTGGCCATAGCGCGCAAACGGTAAGGATTTTTGGAGTCGATTTTATCAGAAGGCATTTGGAAAAATGAGCCCACACTTACAATGCGATCTCCATCAAAAGTGGCCAGGTGAAAAGCATCCTCTCGATCGTCGATATCAATGAAACACTGATCAATTGATTCTTTGTGAGGCCACAACACTCTATATCGCAAATCACGTGTTTGTATTGATGAAATTATTCTGACGTCCATAGTTCATCATTTTCATCATAGTCGAAAAAGCTATCAAGATCTCGTCTATCGCGCTTTGTAGGGCGTCCCAGACCGCGAGGTCGATCTATTTGATTTTGTAATCTTATACGCTCCATTTTTTCAAGCTCGAGCGGATCAGTAACATCTTTCGTGTATGTCATGACAAGCTTGGCTCCTATTCTACTTGTCGGAAATGCGACAACTTGAAAACTGAAGTGAATGGGGCCTTTCCTCACTTTTATAACATCACCAATCTTCAATTCTCGTGAGGCCTTTACTAACTCACCGTTGATCCAAATCTTTTCCGCTTTGCAGTTCGTCGCTGCAAGGGTCCTCGTTTTGAATACACGAATACACCACAAATATTTATCTACGCGCATAAAGCAAAGTTACAACTCAATGATGATTCCGATGGATGGAAGAATCGTTCCATTGGTATTATCCAAGAATTGCGCTTGGTAGCGTGTTGGGTCATTTGGATCAACCACAGGATTACCTTGGGTATCTCGCTTTACATCTAAGATTGGCTTCAACAAAGCTTCAAAGCCATAGATATTTTGAATATCTAGGAAAATATTGAGAGACCATTTTTCGAAGAAATACTTTTTATCTACTCTCACATCTAATTGATGGAAGGCCTTGATTCTTTTTGAATTGATTTGCGACCAATCAGTTTGAGCAGCGCCGAAGCTATCCCAATTTGCAATCAACAATGATGACGCAACGTTGTCGGGGGTATATGGCAGGCCTCCACTGAGCTGGAATCGACCGCCAATTTCCCAATCACGACCAAACTTTCTACCTCCGGTAACGCTAACAAGGTGGCGGCTATCCCAGCTTGATGGATTGTATTTTTGATCCGCACCGGTAAACTCACTTCTCACAAAAGTGTAACTGAAGATACCATACCATCCCTCATAGAAACGCTGTTGGAATAGGAACTCCAAGCCATAAGCTCTTCCTAGTCCGGAGAAAATGACATCTTCATTTCCAATGACGCCGAAATCAGCGCCGAGATTCGCAAGGCTCACTCCTTTTGAAACGCTAATCGGATAATTTTTATATTGTTTACTAAATGCTTCAAGGGTGATGAGCGAATTGCGCGCGCTCCAATCATATTCTATTCCTGCCACCACTTGAGAGTTAGTGATGTAACGTGCATCCTTATTTTGCAAAACACCATTGCGGATGTTTCCAAGAATGGTATAAGCTGGCAACTGATTATAGATGCCGGTATTTGCATTCAAGCTCCAACCATTTTTCAATCTGTATTTCAAAGAGAGACGAGGTGATACTTGTTCTAAAGGATTGGACATGGTTGTGTTAAATAGATTGCCATCCATTCTTACACCTCCTGAAAGAACTACTCTGTTATTCAAAAGCCCTTTGCTAGCTTGAATAAATCCGCTGTATTTCCATAGGTCTAATCCTGAGCGTTCACTAACTCGGATGGTTGTATCTAGTGCGTTATTAAAGAAGAACGCATCATTTTCCAACCTGTATTTAGCATATTCTCCTCCGCCCCCAATCAATACTTTCAGGTCGTTTGCAAAGGTTCTTTTATGTTCAACACGAAATTTATTTTCAGCTTCAGTGCTAGAATAATCAAGGATTCTGGCCAATGATTCATCGTTATCAGGATACTTATATGCGCCGTTGCTTAGCATATTTCTGCTTAAGAAAAATGAGGTTCTTCCCTTTTCTCCAAAGTGATCCCATTTTGTTCCGACCATATAATTCCATTGACTATTGATAGCTAGGTTATCGATAAGATATTTGTTAGAAAGAAAATCTTCATTGGCTGTATCCGATGCGAGCTTGGTATTCAGTGCGAATTGATCGAGCGCACCAAGAGCGATAACAGTAAATTGATTTTTATCGTTGATATTATACTTCCATTTCAGATTGAAGTCATTGTAGGTAGGCAAAAAAGGCAAACCCAAAATCGAGAACAGACCTTGCAAGTAGCTGCGTCGTGCAGATATAATTAATCCAGACTTGTCGCCTGTAGGACCTTCAACTGTTACTCCGATATCAGAGCTACCCACTACGAAGTTGGCGGTGTATTTATCCTTTCTCGCCTCTTTGAACTCGAATTCAAGTACACTGCTCAGCGCATTTCCGCGAGCTGAAGGGAACGCCCCTGAATAGAATTCAACTTCTCGGATAAGGTCTACATTAATGAGACCAACCGGTCCGCCGCTTGCACCTTGCGTTGCGAAGTGATTGATATTCGGAATTTCGATACCGTCGATATAAAATCTATTCTCATTTGCAGCTCCGCCTCTAATCACGATATCATTACGGAAACTTGGAATGGCCGCCACGCCAGGGAGAGAGCGAATAGCGCGTGAAATATCACGATTTCCGCCAGGATTTCGCTTGATTTCATTGGTGCCAATTGTTCGAGCGGAAATAGGAGACTCTTCTTTATTTGAGAGTGTAGAACCGACGATATTGATGACTTTGGTGTCTGTAACCGCAGGTTCCATTCGAATGAGCACCTCAGCAGGTCGGTCGTTGGTCACTTCAATTTCAAATAAAACTTGCTGCTTATAATTGATGAATGAAGCCTGAAGATTGTAAAGTCCTGGCTTTAAGTTTTCAATTGCAAAATCTCCATTATCATCGGTAAGAGCCCCAGTAGTGGTGCCTTGAATCACAACGGAAGCAAAAGGGAGGGACTCATTGGTTTCCTTGTCGACTACTTTTCCAGAAATTCTACCTGTTTGTGCAGTCGCGGAAACTGCGATTAATGCGCTGATGAATAAAGTGATGATGTATCTCATAGTTCAAAATTCACATTTTCAAACTTATAACTAATTGGAAAGTTCACCACTTCCCTATTATTTTCGCCAACATGAGTGAATATGGATCAATTAAGTACGATTGTCGTTTTTTCCGAGGAGGAATTCCTTGCAAACCGAATAAATTAAGTAATCAAGTTTGCTCCACTTGCACTGAATACGCACCTATTAAAACAAGAATTTTAATCATCAAACTTGGTGCAATCGGTGACGTTATTCGTACCACACCGCTTTTAACAAGATTCAGAAAAGAATACCCTAATTGTCATATCAGCTGGATCACGCAGAGCCCTGCAGTCTTGCCAAAAGAATTGGTAGACGAGATTTATACACCTGATTTTTTATCGATTTATAAAATCAAGCAATACAAATATGATATTGCTATCAACTTAGATAAAGAAGTCGAGGCTTGTGCTTTGTTAGCAGAAGTAGAAAGCGAACGAAAGTTCGGTTTTACCTGGAAAAATAATCATATAGATGCTGCAACTCCAGCTGCAGAGCACAAGCTAGTGACGGGATTGTTTGATAATATTTCAAAGACGAATACCAAAAATTATTTAGAGGAAATTTTTGAAATCTGTCATTTTGATTTCCAAGGTGAGCCATATAAATTGAACTACAATGAGCACCTCGCGAAAAAATGGAATTCCATTCGCGAAGAAGCAAACGGAAAAAAAATCATTGGATTAAATACAGGTTGTGGTGTTCGTTGGCAAACCAGATTGTGGCCTCAAGAAAATTGGATTGAGTTAATCAAACAACTCCAGAATGCAGGCTACTACCCTATTGTGCTTGGTGGTAAAGATGAGGATGACGTCAATTCTTATTATGTTCAAGCAACAGGATGCTTTTACCCCGGGCACTTTCAACTCGATGAGTTTATCGCACTTGTGAGCCATTGTGATGTAATAGTAACCGCAGTAAGTATGATGATGCACATTGCGCTTGGCTTGAATAAGAAAATGGTATTATTCAATAACATTTTCAACAAATACGAATTTGAATTATACGGTCAAGGTTCGATCATCGAACCTTCCACTGGTTGTGACTGCTATTACGGAAATACTTGCAGTCGCGAAAAGCATTGCATGAAAGATCTTTCAGTAGAAGATGTTTTTCAGGAAATAAAAAAATGGGCTGACGCATGAATATAGCCTACCTAAGTACTTTCTATCCCTATAGAGGTGGAATTGCACAGTTCAATGCCAATTTATACCGTGCAATTGAAAAAGATCATCTAGTGACCGCTTATACTTTCACTCGACAATATCCTGATTTCTTATTTCCAGGAAAAACACAATTGGTTACTGAGGCAGACATTGCCGATCCAATTTCAAGTGTGCGAATGCTTGATACCATCAATCCACTATCGTGGTATCACACAGCACAAGCAATCAAAAAAACACAGCCCGATGTGCTATTGATGAAATATTGGATGTCTTACATGGCTCCTAGCTTGGGCTATGTAGCTGGCTCAGTAAAATCAAAGCATACGACTGTGATGACAGTAGTCGATAATGCGATACCGCATGAGAAAAAGTTTTTTGATAAAGCTTTTGCGCGTTACTTCATGAATCGAAATCACAAGTTTGTAGCCATGAGTGATTCGGTAAAAAATGACATCCTATCTATTCGACCAAATGCAGAAGTGCTGTTGAAAGAACATCCCTTATATGATCATTTTGGAGCGATCGTACCAACCCTAGAAGCCCGTCAAAAATTAGGTTTACATCCTGCTAAAAAAACGATACTTTTCTTTGGATTCATTCGTGACTACAAAGGACTTGATCTTTTAATTGAAGCATTTAAACAGTTAGATGATTCATATCAATTGGTGATTGCAGGAGAGAGCTATGGCTCTTTTGATGAATATCAAAATCAAATTGATGCCTTGTCGAATAAAGCTAATTGTTTTCCATTTGTTAGATACATAGACGACTTCGAGGTACCACTATTTTTCGGTGCATCTGATGTGGTGGTCTTGCCTTATAAAAGTGCGACTCAAAGCGGGATTTCAGCCATTGCATATCACTTTGAAATCCCCATTATAGCAACAGATGTTGGTGGATTAAAAGAGATCATTGCGCATGGAAAAACAGGATTAATCATCGACCAACCGGAGTCAAATTTAATTGCTGATTCAATTCGCCAATTCTACCAATTACCCGCAGAGAATTGGAAATTAGAAATTCAAAAAAAGAAAGATGCCTTGAGTTGGGATGCTTTCGCAAAGAGCATTTTAGAATTTGCGAAACGTTAAAAGTCAACTTGTAAGTTAAACTTCTTACGAAGCTCTTCGAGTGCTGGGTTTCGATCGCGCATCGCTTCAAACTTCTCTTTATCAGACATAGTAGAAAGTCTAATTTCAGTGTGTTTTAGAGTATCCAACTCATATACAATTCCTGAAATTTGGTGCTCTACACGAAGGTATTCCGCGAGTGAATTTCGATGGTCATTAAAATACATCTGTTGCGTTTCACTTGGGAAAGCAACGCGAATTTTCAATTGATCCACCATTTCAAGAGATGCGACTTTAAAGGCCATTTGCACTTGCATGTTCGAGTTCAAGCGGGTGTCTGCAAATCTCATCCACGCTTCCTGTAATTCTTGCAATGTAAAATCTCTTGATGGCGCTGCATCTTCAATTACAGCATCCTCTGATTTGCCTTCACCTCTTGCCTCTTTTGCTGCATTCGAAGTGATTGTTTTTATCGAAATAAAATCAGGACTGCTGAATATTTTTGATCTATTTTCTGCTGATGGTTTGATGCTCGGTTGTGCGATTGCATTTTGCACCACCATAGCAGGTGTTTCTGTAGTAGCTGGTTTTACAGTACTTACAGGAGGAACGTTAGAAGTAACAGGAGACGGTGAACTTCTAAACGGTTTAATTTTCAATTTTTTTTTTCGCCTTCTCTTTGATTGTAGAGAATGCTGCAAGCTTGCATGATAGTAAGTTCTACCAGCAGCCTTGGATGTTTACTCATCCTATACTGACCGTCACATTCATTCACCAGATCCATCGCCTTTATGAGAAGACGAAGGTCTGCTGCTTGTGCTTGCTCTCCATATTTAGCAGCCACATTTTCACTGACTTCTAAAAGTTGAAGGGTGATTGGGTCTTTGCAAACAAGAAGATTTCTGAAGTGTGCACCTAAACCAGTGATGAAATGGTGCCCGTCAAACCCTTTATTTAAGACATCATTGAACAACATCAAAGCCGAAGGGATATCCTCCTTAATGATGAAGTCGGTGAGCTTAAAATAATATTCGTAGTCAAGAACATTTAGGTTCTGGATGACATCTTGGTAAGTAAGGTTTCTTCCGCAAAAGGCAACCACTTGGTCGAAGATGGACAACGCATCACGCATCGCCCCATCTGCCTTTTGCCCAATCACATGAAGAGCATCAGGCTCAGCTGTAATTCCTTCTTTCGACGCGATATAAGCTAAATGCTCAGTCATGTCCTTGACCTTAATTCTATTAAAGTCAAAAATTTGACAACGGCTCAAAATGGTCGGAAGAATCTTATGTTTTTCAGTAGTGGCCAAGATGAAAATCGCATGCGCTGGTGGCTCTTCCAATGTTTTCAAAAAAGCATTGAACGCCGCCGATGATAGCATGTGAACCTCATCTATGATGTATACCTTGTATTTTCCAACTTGAGGTGGGATTCTAACAGAATCGACGATCGTTCTGATGTCTTCCACCGAGTTATTCGATGCAGCATCGAGTTCGAAAATACTAAACTGAAGGTCTTGGATATTTTCGCTCAACATACCATTTACGGCCTTTGCAAAAATGCGGGCGCAAGTAGTTTTACCCACCCCTCGCGGTCCAGTAAATAAATAAGCTTGAGCGATTTGGTTATTGGCAATAGCATTTTGAAGAGTAGCGGTAATGTGCCTTTGCCCTACCACCGACTCCCAAGTATCTGGACGATACTTTCGTGCTGAAACAATGAAATTCTCTGCCATAACAGCGCAAAGATGCGATGATAGAAAGTAATAACAATTAACAGAATATCCACACGATATACACAATGGAGCGTCGATGACTTAATTTGCGACCATGAGAAATCGTCTTTTACTCCTTATTGCGACACTAATTGCTTGCATTTCAAATGTTCATGCATCGACTGATATCGAATTCATCATTGAAACAAGGAATCCAACACCTGAAATCAAGGATGGGACTTCAAAAATTCTTTGGACAACATTAGGATCAGAAAACGAATCGCATCTCTACACCATCAAATGGAGCAAGCAAGAAACTGCTCTAGGCAGCTCAGAAAGTACAGGATTGGAAGAAGGAAAAGAGTACACAGTAACCGTCAGTAGCCCGGATGGCGCCTCTGTTTCGAAGAATTTTACCATTGCTGCTTCAAGCGGCCAAGAAAAGGTAAACGCCGCCTTTACACCATTTGTGAATGGGCTGAGTTTGGTGCTTTTCTCCGATCCATTTGCTGCTCTAGGAATGTATGATCCAAGAATCAAAAATGATCAAGGTGGTTTTGAATTACATCCGAATGGAGATTTTAAAACCATTAGTATTCCGTTGGTTGTTGTATGGTTGATTCTGGGAGCAATCTTCTTCACGTTTAGAATGGGATTCATCAATTTGAGAGGCTTCAAACATGCTATACAACTTGCGCGAGGTAAGTTTGACAAGCCAGAGGACAAAGGAGAGGTGAGTCATTTTCAAGCATTGGCTACTGCACTTTCCGGCACTGTTGGAATGGGAAATATTGCGGGTGTAGCCACAGCAATGGCCGTAGGAGGACCTGGTGCAACTTTCTGGATGATTGTTGCTGGATTATTAGGAATGTCGAGCAAATTTGTTGAATGTACCCTTGGTGTAAAATACCGCAACATCAATGAAAAAGGCGAAGTAAGTGGAGGACCTATGTATTACTTATCAAAAGGACTTGCTTTGCGAGGTATGGGGAAATTCGGAAAAGTGTTAGCGTTCACATTTGCAATTCTATGTGTAGGTGGTTCGATTGGAGGGGGAAATATGTATCAAGCCAATCAAACATTCTCTCAATTGTCGAGTGTTATACCATCTCTATCCAATCACAGCATAGCTGTTGGTATTGGACTAGCGCTTATGACAGGGCTCGTAATTATTGGAGGAATTAAAAGCATTGCACGGGTAACGGATAAAATTGTACCTATGATGATTCTTCTTTATGTGGGATCTGCGGTGCTGATAATTGGAATGAATTACAATTTTATTGGGCAAGCTTTTGCAGATATCTTCAATGGTGCATTTAGCGCAGACGCTGCGAAAGGAGGCTTTTTAGGAGTCATGATTATGGGCTTTAGAAGGGCTGCATTCAGCAATGAAGCCGGAGTTGGTAGTGCTTCAATCGCTCACAGCGCTTCAAAAACCAATAAACCAATAAGTGAAGGTATAGTTTCCTTGTTAGAACCATTTATCGATACAGTAGTCATTTGTACTATGACAGCCTTAGTTCTCATATTCACTGGCTATGCACAAAATCCTCAGGGCTTGGATGGTGTGGCGTTAACTACAGCAGCATTCAAATCTCAGTTCAGCTGGTTTGATATCGTCCTCACCATTGCAATCTTCCTTTTTGCATTTAGTACAATGATATCATGGTCATATTATGGAATGAAGTCATGGGCGTATTTGGTAGGTGAAACACCAAAAGCACAACTTATTTATAAAGTTATTTTTCTGCTTTGCACCATTGTAGGAACAAGCAGTGGAAAAGGCGCTGTGATGGACTTTTCAGACATGATGATTTTGGGAATGGCCTTCCCAAACGTCATTGGGTTGTTGATCATGAGTGGTGAAGTCAAACAAGACTTGAAAGCCTACTGGGCAGATCTTCGTGCCAAAGTATAAACACGAATAGAATATACGAATTATGCAGGTTCGCGCGATATAGCTTTGTGCTATGAAACGTGAAGAACTAAAAGATCTTTTCTCTTTTTCCAAGAGAGAAAGAAAAGGTGTGGTCCTTTTTTTAATCGTAATAATGATAGTGGGAATCGTGCATTGGACCTTGCCTGTACTGCTTTTCAAGCCCAAAGTAGAAATCGAAATAGAGATTATCCAACAACTTTTTGATTCATTGCAAAGCCTTTCACAGGAAGAGCAATGGACCGAAAACCAGCCGCATAAAAAAGAATACACGCGAGAAAATAATTGGGAATCAGGTTGGGAAAATGAATCAACATTTTCATCCAAATATTCAGGTTCGACATTCGAAAAAAGCAACAATGAAAAGCCTTTTTATGAAAAAAAAGTGGTGGATTTTAATTCTGCAGATAGTCTTGAACTCCGCACTATAAAAGGTATTGGACCATATTTGTCTAGAAAAATAGTTCAGCAAAGAGAGCGACTAGGAGGTTTTACGACCTTCGATCAACTCAAAGAAATTTATCGCTTTCCTCCGGAATTAGCAGACAGCTTGAAGGCTGTGGCATCTATTGATCAAGCTGCGGTTCGAAAAATTGCCATCAATACTTGCAATGATTCAATTCTAGGCTGTCATTTTTATTTGAATAAAAAAAATGCAAAAGCAGTAATTGCTTATCGAGAAAAGCACGGACATTTTAGGAGTTGTAACGATTTAGAAAAATGTGTAGTACTGGAACCCAAAGTCATCGCGCTTCTTTGCCCCTATCTGACCTTCGATTAAATTGCTTACCGCTTTGTTGCTACATTTGGCGTCGATTTAAAAATTGATATGCAAAGCCTTTCCGATAGAATCATCAGCAGAATTGCCGATGTACCAGACTTTCCTAAACCAGGAATCTTATACAAAGACATCACTCCTATTTTTCAGGATCCTGCCCTATGCGCTGATATGTTAGCTGCGATGAAGGAAGAGTTTGAGATGAAAAATATTGAAGCTGTATTAGGTATGGAAAGCCGTGGCTTTCTTTTCGGATTACCGCTGGCAATTGCGCTAGACGTGCCGTTCATCTTAGTAAGAAAGAAAGGTAAATTACCAAGAGAAGCCTTTGCTGTGAGCTATTCGCTAGAATATGGTGAGGCTACTATCGAGATGCATAAAGACGCTCTCACACCTGGTCAACGTGTACTTATTCATGATGACGTACTTGCCACTGGAGGTACAGCTTTGGCTGCAGCAAAACTTGTTGAAATGGCCGGAGCGCAAGTGGTTGGTTTTTCATTTATTTCAGCATTGAGTTTTTTAAATGGTGAAGAAGCCTTGCAGCAGTACTCGTCACACATATCTACGTTCGTCAATTATTAAGAAAGGAAAATGATTCCTTTTGAATAAACATATATAAACTCCTACTGTTAATCAGTAAATGAATCTTGAGAAGAAATGAACTTTGAAAAGACAGAAAATCAGAAGATGATTGCGCAAATGGTGCGTGATTTTGCAGAAAAAGAAATTCGCCCATATGTTATGGAATGGGATGAAAGTCAAGTATTCCCAAGAGAGGTATTCCGCAAAATGGGAGATCTTGGCTTAATGGGTGTTTTAGTTCCCGAAGAATATGGTGGAGCCGGAATGGGTTACAACGAGTACATCAGTGTGATTGAAGAAGTGTCGAAGGTATGTGGCTCAGTAGGTCTAAGTCTCGCAGCTCATAATAGTCTTTGCACTAATCACATCTTGGAATTTGGTAATGAAGAACAAAAACAGAAATATCTTCCAAAGCTAGCTTCGGGCGAGTGGATTGGAGCTTGGGGTTTGACCGAAGCCAACACCGGTAGTGATGCCATGCGCATGAAATGTGTTGCAGTTGAAGACGGTGATTACTACGTCATCAATGGAACTAAAAACTGGATTACCCACGGTATTTCAGGAGAAGTTGCAGTAGTATTGGTAAGAACAGGAGAATTGCTCGATAGCCATGGTATTACTGCATTCATTATTGAGCGCAGCACACCAGGTTTTAGCGGTGGTAAAAAAGAGAACAAACTAGGCATGAGAGCAAGCGAAACCGCTGAACTCATTTTTGATAACTGTAGAGTTCATAAGAGTCAAATTCTTGGAAACATAGGTGATGGCTTTAAGCAAGCAATGAAGATTTTGGATGGAGGTCGTATTTCTATTGGAGCACTTTCAATGGGAATTGCCAAAGGCGCATATTTGGCAAGTTTGGCCTACTCAAAGCAGCGCGAGCAGTTTGGGCAGCCTATTTCTAACTTCCAAGCCATTGCATTCAAATTAGCAGATATGGCCGTAGAAATTGAGGCATCAGAGATGCTTTTATATCAAGCAGCTTATTTGAAAAACAATAAAATGAAAGTGACTCGCGAAGGAGCTATGGCGAAGTATTATGCTTCCGAAGTAGCTGTAAAAGTGAGTACGGATGCCGTTCAAATCTTCGGAGGTTACGGTTATACAAAAGATTTTCCAGTAGAGAAGTTTTATAGAGATAGCAAGCTCTGTACGATCGGTGAAGGCACATCCGAGATACAGAAATTAGTAATTTCTAGAGAAATTTTGAAAGGATAGTTGCTTAGAATAAAAAGTATTATATATTTGCACCCCATTTTAAAGGAAATAAACACATGTTAATTATACCAGTTAAAGAAGGCGAAAGCATCGACCGCGCACTTAAGAAGTTCAAGAAGAAATTCGAAAAGACCGGAGTAGTTAAAGAACTTCGTTCACGTCAAGCTTACACTAAGAAGAGTGTACGTCGTCGCGAAGAGATCAAGCATGCTGTCTTCGTTGGCCAGATGAAGCAAGCAGAGCAATAACATTGCACTGTTCACAATATTAGGGTAGACCTTTAGTTTCGACTAAAGGTCTACCCTTTTTTTATAACGTGAATTTTGCCTCCTTTATAACTTATTTGATTAGTGAGAAACGTAGTAGTCCTCACACCGTTGAGTCGTATAAAAGTGATTTGGAGCAATTTTCTATTTACTGCAATAAGCAGTATGAATGCGACGACTTCAGAGAAGTCAGCACGTCAATGATCAGAAGCTGGATGGCCACCATGTTAGAGAGTGGCTATAAGTCTACCAGCATTCATCGAAAGATGAGCAGCGTTAAAGCCTATTACAGATTTGCACAAAAGAATGGACTTGTGATTTCCAATCCTGTGAAAGGAATCACCAAGCCTAAAAAAGAGCAACGTCTCCCCCATTATGTCGAAGAAAAGTCGATGATAAAGCTTTATGAAGGCGATCAAAGTTTGAATGACTTTGAAAGTTTTCGTAATGAGATGATCATTCAGCTATTTTATGAGACAGGAATTCGTTTGAGTGAGTTGATGCAACTCACTGATAATGATATCGATTATTCGATTGGGCAAATAAAGGTGTTGGGAAAGAGAAACAAAATGCGCTATGTGCCCGTTGGAAAACCAATATTAGATAGGCTGAAGAAATATCAGGCTTTGAGAGATTCGAGTTTTGATGAGTTGGAGAGACCGATGTTAATAGTGAGTAATAAAGGTCAAAAAATATCTAAAACATTTGTGTACCAAACGGTAAAAAGTTATCTTTCGACCGTTACCACCCAGGCAAAAAGGAGTCCACACGTATTACGGCACACCTTTGCAACCCACATGTTGAATAATGGAGCAGATTTGAATGTGATAAAGGAGATATTGGGTCATAGTAGTCTGGCGGCGACACAAGTGTACACGCACAATAGCATAGAGAAACTTAAGGGCATCCATAAGCAGATGCACCCGAGAAATAAATCAGTTTAACCCAATAAAATTAAGTTTTATGCAAGTACAAGTTCAGAGCATCCATTTCGATGCAGATCGTAAGTTGATCAACTTCATTGAGGAGAAATTGCAGAAGCTGACCCATTTTCACGATAGAATTACCTTCGGAGAGGTGTTTTTACGTCTCGACAAGTCCGATGTTAATGAAAATAAAATTGCTGAGATCAAATTGAGTATTCCAGGTAAGGATTTGTTTGCACGCAAGCAGTGTCGCACGTTTGAGGAGGCTACGGATGTAGCAGTTGATGCCTTAAGACGTCAGATAGATAAGATGAAAACAAAAAAATAAGTGTTTTTTGAAAAAAAATTTTCAATAACACTTGCTCGGATAAATTTGTTTTTTACATTTGCACCCCCGTACACCACGGGGGTGTTTTTTTGAAGTTCTTTGAGAATTTAGAAAAAGAGTTCGGCCGGTGTAGCTCAGCTGGCCAGAGCAGCTGATTTGTAATCAGCTGGTCGGGGGTTCGAATCCCTCCACCGGCTCTTTTTTTTAGGGGAGATACTCAAGCGGCCAACGAGGGCAGACTGTAAATCTGCTGGTGTACACCTTCACAGGTTCGAATCCTGTTCTCCCCACATAAATGATGTCTGTGACCTTTCCGGATATTGTGGTTTAGGAAGAAAGGAGATAAGCGGGAGTAGCTCAGTTGGTAGAGCATTAGCCTTCCAAGCTAAATGTCGCGAGTTCGAGCCTCGTCTCCCGCTCTACAATTAGCCGTTGTAGCTCAGGGGTAGAGCACTTCCTTGGTAAGGAAGAGGTCACGGGTTCAATTCCCGTCAACGGCTCAGGATCCGCTAGAGATGGCGGATTAAGTTGTAAAAGAAAGTTTGAGGAGAGAGAAATTATTTTAGGAATTATCAAAATTAGATAAACAAACAAAAATCATCTGGCTATGGCTAAAGAATCATTCGACCGTTCCAAACCCCACGTGAACATTGGAACTATTGGTCACGTAGACCATGGTAAGACCACATTGACAGCTGCCATTACTACAGTTCTGGCCGGAGATGGTCTTGCTGAGAAAAAAGACTTCGCGTCTATCGATGCTGCTCCTGAAGAAAAGGAACGCGGTATTACAATTAACACTGCACACGTTGAGTATGCAACTGCTAACCGTCACTACGCTCACGTTGACTGTCCAGGTCACGCCGATTACGTAAAGAACATGGTAACAGGTGCTGCGCAGATGGATGGTGCTATCCTAGTAGTTGCTGCTACGGATGGTCCAATGCCACAAACACGTGAGCACATCCTTTTGGGTCGCCAGGTAGGTGTTCCAAAGATTGTTGTTTTCATGAACAAAGTTGACATGGTTGATGATGCTGAGCTTCTAGACCTAGTTGAAATGGAAATTCGTGAGCTTTTGAGCTTCTATGAATATGATGGAGATAACACTCCTGTCATCCGTGGTTCTGCTCTAGGTGCATTGAACGGTGAACCAAAATGGGTTGACACAGTTCGTGAACTTATGGCTGCTGTGGATAACTGGATTCCAATTCCTCCACGTGAAGTTGAGAAGCCATTCTTGATGTCAGTTGAAGACGTGTTCACGATCACAGGTCGTGGTACAGTAGCAACTGGTCGTATCGAGCGTGGTGTTATCAACACAGGTAACGAAGTTGACATCATTGGTTTCAATGAAGAGAAAATGAAGTCTACTTGTACTGGGGTTGAGATGTTCCGTAAGATTCTTGACCGTGGTGAAGCAGGTGACAACGTTGGTCTACTTCTTCGTGGTGTAGAAAAGAGCGATATTCGTCGTGGTATGGTAATCGCTGCTCCTGGTAGCATTACTCCTCACACTGAATTCAAAGCTGAGATCTACGTATTGAAGAAAGAAGAAGGTGGTCGTCACACTCCATTCCACAACAAATACCGTCCACAGTTCTATTTCCGTACAACTGACGTAACTGGTGAGATTAATCTCGAAGCTGGTCGTGAAATGGTTGTTCCTGGAGATAACGTATCTATCGTAGTTAAGTTGATCGCTCCAATCGCGATGGACAAAGGTCTTCGCTTCGCAATCCGTGAAGGTGGCCGTACAGTAGGTGCTGGTCAGGTGACTGAAATCATCAAGTAATATACTTGAAAACATATCAGTGAAGGTGGAATCTTCTTTTAGATTTCACCTTCACTTTTCACGTTTAAAAGAACAACGTGATTTACGGGTGTAGTTCAATGGTAGAATAGCGGTCTCCAAAACCGTTGATGGGAGTTCGAATCTCTCCACCCGTGCTAGACAACATAACGAACTAAATACCAAGCAACATGGCAGGTATCAAAACATACATCGAAGAGTCTTACAATGAATTGATGCACAAGGTGACCTGGCCAACATGGCGAGAGCTTCAAGAGAGCACTGTTCTTGTATTCATTGCTATTCTAATTTTGACTGTCGTAATTTTTGCGATGGATTTCATTTTCGGAGTAAGCGGAGATTCTAACTCTACTTGGAAAGGTATGGTTGGTTTCCTTTATCAACTATTGTCTTAACCGGAATTTGAGCTCATGAGCGATATCGAAAAAAAGTGGTATGTAGTACGTGCCATCAGTGGAAAAGAAAAGAAGGTGAAAGAATTCATCGAATCTGAGATCAAGGCTCGCGGAATGCAAGACTTTGTATCTCAAGTTTTAATTCCTACTGAAAAGGTATTTCAAGTACGCAATGGTAAGAAAATCAGCAAGGAGCGCAGCTATTTGCCAGGTTATGTTCTTATCGAAGCGGCTTTAATTGGAGAGATTCCACACATCATCAAGAATATTACAAACGTAATTGGTTTCCTTGGAGCAGAAAAAAAGGGCGATCCTATCCCCTTGCGTCTCTCTGAGGTTAATCGCATTCTAGGTAAAGTTGACGAATTAGCTGAGAGCGGAGAAGAATTAAACATTCCATTCGTGGTAGGTGAAAACGTTAAAGTAATCGACGGTCCATTCAACAATTTCAGCGGTATCATTGAAGAAATCAATGAAGAGAAGAAGAAATTGAAGGTGACGGTGAAGATCTTCGGAAGAAAGACTCCACTAGAATTGGGCTACATGCAAGTCGAGAAAGAAAGTTAATTAAAAGCGTGTGACAGCGGAGAACATTTTTTTGTTACGCTTCGCTTCCCTCCTCACTGTCACGCAAACCAAATAAATAAATAGAAAAATGGCGAAAGAAGTAGCTGGATTAGTCAAGCTGCAAATTAAAGGTGGCGCCGCAAACCCATCACCCCCCGTTGGACCTGCACTAGGTTCGAAGGGTGTGAACATCATGGAGTTCTGTAAGCAGTTTAATGCTAGAACACAAGATAAGGCTGGTAAGGTTTGTCCGGTGTTGATCACAGTCTATACTGACAAGTCTTTTGACTTCGTTATTAAGACTGCACCTGCTGCTGTTCAACTGTTAGAAGCATCTAAAGCAAAAAAAGGTGCTGCAGAACCTAACCGTCAGAAAGTAGGAAGCGTGTCTTGGGATCAAGTTCGCGCAATTGCAGAAGACAAAATGCCTGACCTTAACTGTTTCACTATCGAGTCTGCTATGAAAATGGTGGCTGGTACTGCACGCAGTATGGGTATTCAGGTTACCGGTGATCGTCCGTTTTAATCTCTAAGAACAGAACAATGGGAAATGTGAGCAAAAACATGAAAGCTGCCTTGGCAAAGTATGATGCGACAAAGTCGTACACACTTTCTGAAGCTGCTACTGTAGTGAAAACAATCACTACAAGTAAGTTTAACGCATCTGTTGACATCGCTGTTCGTCTTGGAGTTGATCCGAAGAAATCCAATCAAATGGTTCGTGGTACGGTTTCATTACCACACGGAACAGGTAGGGATGTACGTGTTTTAGTACTATGTACTCCTGACAAGGAAGCAGAAGCTAAAGCAGCAGGTGCAGACCACGTTGGATTGACCGAGTATATCGATAAGATCAAAAACGGATGGACCGATGTAGATGTAATTATTACCACACCCAGTGTAATGGGCCAAGTTGGTGCTTTAGGTAGAATTCTCGGTCCACGAGGATTGATGCCAAACCCAAAGACTGGTACTGTTACTATGGATGTTGGAAAGGCCGTAACTGAAAAGAAGGCCGGAAACATTGACTTTAAAGTTGACAAGGCAGGAATCGTTCACGCGAGCATTGGACGTGTATCATTTGATGCAGCACAATTAGCTGAAAACGCGAACGAATTAATTCAGTCATTGCTCAAGTTAAAGCCGTCTGCTGCAAAAGGAGCTTACATTAAGAGCATTTCGATGTCTTCTACTATGAGCCCTGGAGTAATTGTTGAACCCCGCTCAGTGAACTAACACTGGTACTGTAAAAGCGTACTTTTTGATATGACAAAAGAACAAAAAAACCAGGAAATCGCGGATCTAGTAGAAGTATTGGGTAAAAGCCCTGTATTTTATCTAGCTAATGCGGAATCTCTGAACGCTCAGGCTACCGGTGCACTTCGTCGTGAATGCTTCAAGCAGAATGTTCAAATGCGAGTTGTAAAAAACTCTCTTTTGAAGAAAGCTCTTGAACGCATCGATGGCAAGGACTATAGTCCTCTCTACTCTGCATTAAAAGGAAACACAGCTGTGTTGACTTCAGAAGTAGCGAATGTGCCTGCACGCCTGATTAAGGAGTTCAGAAAGAAAAATCAAGACAAGCCAGTATTTAAGGCTGCATTCATACAGGAAGATTGTTACGTTGGTGAAGATATGCTCGACACTCTCGTTGCTCTTAAGAGCAAGGAAGAATTGGTTGGTGATATCATCGCACTTCTTCAATCACCTGCTAAGAACGTGGTATCTGCATTGCAAGGCAACGCAGGTCACAAAGTGGCTGGTATTGTTAAAGCGTTGGGTGAGCGCTAAAACTACACCCAAACTACAATTAATAAATTAGTATTACCTTTTAAAAATCCATACAATGGCTGATTTGAAAGCAATGGCAGAAAGCCTAGTTAACTTAACCGTTAAGGAAGTAAACGAGCTAGCGCAAATTCTTAAAGATGATTACGGTATCGAACCAGCTGCTGCTGCTGTAGCAGTTGCTGCTCCTGGTGCTGGTGGTGGCGCTGCTGCCGCTGAAGAAAAAACTGCATTCGACGTTATTCTCGTTGAAGGCGGTGCAAACAAGCTTGCAGTTGTTAAGCTTGTAAAAGATCTAACTGGTCTTGGCTTGAAAGAAGCTAAAGATGCAGTAGATAAGGCTCCACAGCCACTCAAGACTGGTGTTACCAAAGATGAAGCAAATGCTTTGAAAACACAACTTGAAGAAGCTGGAGCTAAAGTTGAGATCAAGTAATATCACAACTCATTGAATATCAAGTTTAGGCCTCCCGTTTGCGGGATGGCCTAAACTTGTTTATATATTCTTTGTTATTACGGTGGTGGTAGACACCTTAAACTCTATCAATCGCATTTTTTTACCCCTAAAAAAGTCATCGCCTTGGCAACGCTGAAAAAAACGGATGAGAGGATCAACTTTTCCTCAACCAAAAGTTTCTACGAATACCCGGATTTCTTGGAAATCCAGCTGGCATCGTTCAAGGATTTCTTTCAATTAGAGACTAATCCTGAAAATAGGATGAACGAAGGACTCTTCAAAGTATTTGCAGAGAACTTCCCTATTACCGATACTAGAAACCAATTCGTATTGGAATTTCTAGATTATTTTATTGATCCACCACGCTACACCATTGAAGAGTGTATCGAGCGAGGATTAACCTACAGCGTACCACTTAAGGCAAAACTTAAGTTGTATTGTACAGATCCTGAACACGAAGATTTCGAAACCATCGTACAGGACGTATATCTAGGCACTTTACCTTATATGACACCCCAAGGATCATTCGTGATCAATGGTGCTGAACGTGTAATTGTATCCCAATTGCACAGATCACCAGGTGTGTTCTTCGGTCAAAGCCGCCACGCTAATGGTACTAAGCTTTACAGCGCACGTATCATTCCTTTCAAAGGATCTTGGATCGAATTCGCAACAGACATCAACAATGTCATGTATGCATACATCGATCGTAAGAAAAAGTTACCTGTAACTACCCTACTCCGCGCGATTGGGTACGAAAGTGACCGTCAAATCCTTGAAATATTCAACCTAGCCGAAGAGGTGAAGGTGTCTAAATCTGGTCTTAAAAAAGTACTAGGTCGTCGCTTGGCGGCTCGTGTCCTTAAGACTTGGATCGAAGACTTCGTGGATGAAGATACAGGAGAGGTAGTTTCTATCGAACGTAATGAAGTGGTCTTCGACCGTGAAACGGTTCTTGAAGATCAACACATCGATATCATTGTGGATAGCGGTGCTAAGTTTATCATTCTTCACAAAGAAGAATCAAGCTCAGCTGACTTCACTATCATTCACAATACCCTTCAAAAAGATACATCAAACTCTGAGAAGGAAGCGGTAGAATATATCTATCGCCAATTGCGTAACGCTGAGCCACCAGATTTGGAAACAGCTCGTGGCGTTATCGACAAATTGTTCTTCTCTGAACAACGTTATGATCTTGGAGAAGTTGGACGTTTCCGTATCAACCGTAAACTCGGTTTGAATACAGCTTCAAGCCAACGCACTCTTACAAAAGAAGACATCATTTGTATCATTCAATATTTGATTGAGCTTGTAAACTCAAAAGCAGATGTGGATGATATCGATCACTTGTCAAACCGTCGTGTTCGTACAGTTGGTGAGCAGCTTTACAACCAATTCGCTGTCGGATTGGCTCGTATGGCTCGTACCATCCGCGAACGTATGAACGTACGTGACAATGAGGTCTTCACTCCTATTGACCTTATCAATGCAAAGACACTTAGCTCTGTAATTAATTCATTCTTCGGAACGAATCAGCTGAGCCAATTCATGGACCAAACAAACCCACTTTCTGAAGTGACCCACAAGCGCCGTATGTCGGCTCTTGGACCAGGCGGTCTCTCTAGAGAAAGAGCAGGTTTCGAGGTTCGTGACGTACACTACACTCACTACGGTCGTCTTTGTACAATTGAAACACCAGAAGGACCAAACATCGGTTTGATCTCTTCTCTATGTGTTTACGCGAAAATTAACCGTCTTGGATTCATCGAAACACCATACCGTAAGGTTGAAAATGGTAAAGCGGTGATGAGCAATGACGCAGTTGCATACCTCAGTGCAGAAGATGAAGACACAAGAGTAATCGCTCAGGCGAACGCAAACATTGACGAAAAGGGTAACTTCCTTACGGCAACTGTAAAGGCTCGTCTTGAAGGTGACTTCCCTGTGACTACTCCAGCTAGCATTAATTTGATGGACGTTGCTCCTAACCAGATTGCTTCGATCGCAGCATCATTGATTCCATTCTTGGAGCACGATGACGCGAACCGTGCACTGATGGGATCAAACATGATGCGTCAAGCCGTGCCATTGATGCGCCCAGAAGCGCCAATCGTAGGTACAGGTCTTGAAGGTCGTGTGGCGAAAGATAGCCGCGTTCTTCTTACAGCAGAAGGTGAAGGAGTTGTTGAATACGTTGACGCTAACGAAATTCGTGTTCGTTACAAGCGCAGCGAAGGAGATGAACTAGTAAGCTTCCACACTGCTGTTAAATCTTATGACATTAAGAAATTCGGCAAGACTAACCAATCAATGTGTATCAACTTGCGTCCTATCGTGACAAAAGGAGAGCGTGTGGTGGAAGGTCAAATCATGGTAGAGGGATACGGTACACGTGGCGGAGAACTTGCACTTGGACGTAACTTGAAAGTGGCATTCATGCCATGGAAAGGTTACAACTTCGAGGATGCTATCGTTATCTCTGAGCGCGTTGCTCGTGAAGATATCTTCACTTCTATCCACGTAGATGAGTACACAACTGAGGTTCGTGATACCAAGCGTGGTGTTGAAGAATTGACTTCAGATATTCCAAACGTAAGTGAGGAAGCTACTCGCGATCTAGACGAAAACGGTATGATCCGCGTAGGTGCTGAAGTGAAAGAAGGTGATATCCTTGTAGGTAAGATCACTCCAAAAGGAGAAACTGATCCTACACCAGAAGAAAAACTTCTTCGTGCAATCTTCGGTGACAAAGCTGGAGACGTGAAAGACGCTTCATTGAAAGTTCCACCAGCAGCAAGCGGTGTAGTTATCGATAAGAAGTTGTTCTCTCGTACTGTGAAAGATAAGAAGCCAGTTAAGACTAACGAAAAGGCGATTATCGAAGCTTTGGATAAAGAGCACGAGAAAGAAGTTTCTGATTTGAGAAAAGTACTCGTTGACAAACTCCTTGCTATCGTTAAGGATAGCACTTGTCAAGGTGTATTCAACTACTTCAAAGAAGAACAGATTAAAAAAGGAACGAAGTTTACTGTGAAGTCACTTTCTATTCTTGACTACAGTGTGATTAACACTGAAGGCTGGACGAAAGATGAGGAAATCAATTTGCTTGTTAAGCGTTGTATCCACAACTTCAACCTTCGTTACAACGAACTTCTTGGAAGCTATAAGCGCAAGAAATTCCAATTGACTGTTGGTGATGAACTACCAGCAGGTATTGTGAAACTTGCAAAAGTTTATATCGCTCAAAAGCGTAAATTGAAAGTAGGTGATAAGATGGCAGGTCGTCACGGTAACAAGGGTATTGTTGCTCGTATCGTTCGCGATGAAGACATGCCGTTCCTAGCAGATGGAACTCCAGTAGATATCGTTCTTAATCCACTAGGGGTACCATCACGTATGAACCTTGGTCAGATTTACGAGACTATCTTAGGATGGGCTGGTTTGAAGACAAACAAGAAGTTCGCTACGCCTATTTTCGATGGAGCATCTGTAGATGATATCAATAGAACTACCGATGAGGCAGGAGTACCAAGATTTGGTGTTACTTACCTTTATGATGGTGGTACAGGTGAGCGCTTTGAGCAACCTGCAACTGTTGGTGTGATTTACATGATCAAGTTGAGCCACATGGTGGATGATAAGATGCACGCTCGTTCGATCGGTCCATACTCTCTCATCACACAACAGCCGTTGGGTGGTAAGGCACAGTTTGGTGGTCAGCGTTTCGGTGAGATGGAAGTTTGGGCATTGGAAGCATTCGGTGCTGCCAATATTCTTCAAGAAATCCTCACTGTTAAGTCTGACGACGTGATTGGTCGTGCGAAAGCTTACGAATGCATTGTGAAAGGCGAGAATATGCCAACACCAGGTATTCCAGAGTCATTCAATGTATTGTTACATGAATTGCGCGGTCTTGGTTTGAACATTACCCTCAACCAGAACTAATCATTCACAGAATTATTAATTAGACACACATTCTAATCATATGCTTCAAGCAAAAAAAATTAACCGACCTAATAGCGATTTCGGATCTATCACGATCAGTCTCGCTTCTCCAGAAGATATTCTGGAGCGTTCACACGGTGAAGTACTGAAGCCTGAAACCATTAATTACCGTACTTACAAACCTGAAAGAGATGGTTTGTTCTGCGAGAGAATTTTTGGACCGGTAAAAGACTATGAATGTCATTGCGGTAAATACAAGCGTATCCGTTATAAGGGTATTGTTTGTGACCGTTGTGGTGTAGAGGTTACGGAAAAGAAAGTACGTCGCGAGCGCATGGGGCACATCACCCTTACCGTTCCAGTGGCGCACATCTGGTATTTCCGTTCACTTCCAAATAAAATCGGTTACCTTTTAGGTTTACCTACCAAGAAGTTGGATCAAATCATTTATTACGAGCGTTATGTCGTAATTAATGCAGGTCCTGCTACTACAGCTGAGGGAATTTCACTTCAAGTGAATGACTTCTTGACTGAAGAAGAATACTTGGATATTTTGGAAAAACTTCCAAAAGAAAACCAATATCTAGATGACAAGGATCCTAATAAATTCTTGGCTAAGATGGGTGCTGAAGCGTTGTATGATCTTTTGTCAAGAGTAAATCTTGATGAAGTTTCTTACGATCTTCGTCACAAAGCAAATACAGAGACTTCTCAGCAACGTAAAAACGAAGCGTTAAAGCGTCTTCAAGTTGTTGAAGCTTTCCGTGATGCAAACACTCGCATCGAAAACAGACCAGAGTGGATGATCACCAAAGTTGTTCCTGTAATTCCACCAGAACTTCGTCCTCTTGTGCCACTAGATGGTGGTCGTTTCGCGACTTCTGACTTGAATGACCTCTACCGTCGTGTTATCATTCGTAACAATCGTTTGAAGCGCTTGGTAGAAATCAAAGCTCCAGAAGTAATCTTGCGCAACGAGAAGCGTATGCTTCAAGAAGCGGTAGATTCATTGTTCGATAATAGCCGTAAATCTTCAGCAGTGAAGACAGAAAGCAACCGTCCTTTGAAGTCTCTTTCTGACTCTTTGAAAGGTAAGCAAGGTCGTTTCCGTCAAAACTTGTTGGGTAAGCGTGTAGACTATTCTGCTCGTTCGGTAATTGTCGTAGGTCCAGAATTGAAGCTTCACGAGTGCGGTCTTCCAAAAGACATGGCTGCTGAGCTATTCAAGCCATTCATCATCCGTAAGATGATTGAAAGAGGAATCGTGAAGACTGTTAAATCTGCGAAGAAAATTGTAGATAAGAAAGAAGCTGTTGTTTGGGATATTTTGGAAAACGTATTGAAAGGACACCCTGTTCTTCTCAACCGTGCTCCTACCCTTCACAGATTGGGTATCCAGTCTTTCCAGCCAAAATTGATTGAAGGAAAAGCGATCCAACTTCACCCTCTAGTATGTACGGCATTCAACGCCGACTTCGATGGTGACCAGATGGCGGTACACGTTCCACTTGGAAGTGCTGCAATTTTGGAAGCGCAACTTTTAATGTTGGCTGCTCACAACATCTTGAACCCAGCTAACGGAGCTCCAATCACCGTTCCTTCTCAGGACATGGTACTTGGTCTATACTACATCACAAAAGGTCGCCGCGGTACTCCTGAGGCTCCTGCAAAAGGTGAAGACAAGACCTTCTACTCTCCTGAAGAAGTAATCATCGCCTTCAACGAAGGCGCATTGGATCTTCATGCTCATATCAAAGTTCGTTGGACAGATGTTGCTGGTAATGCTAGCATCATCGAAACTACTTGTGGTCGCGTACTCTTCAACGAAGTTGTACCGAAAGAAGTAGGATTCATCAACCAATTGTTGACTAAGAAAGCTCTTCGTGATATCATCGGTGATATCTTGAAAGTAGTAGGTATCGCAGGAACTGCTAAGTTCTTGGATGATATGAAGAGCATCGGTTACTATTGGGCATTCAGAGGTGGATTGTCGTTCAAACTTTCAGACGTTGTTATTCCTGCTGAAAAGGAAAAACTCGTTAACGAAGCTGGTTCGAAAGTTCAAGAAGTATTTGACAACTATAACATGGGTCTTATCACCAATAACGAACGTTATAACCAGGTGATTGACATATGGACGAATACAAACTCAAGATTGACTAACATCTTGATGGATCGTCTGAAGACTGACCAGCAAGGATTCAACAGCATCTATATGATGTTTGACTCTGGAGCTCGTGGTTCTAAAGAACAGATTCGTCAGTTGGCTGGTATGCGTGGTCTGATGGCGAAGCCACAGAAGAACGCGGCAGCAGGTGGTCAAGACATGATTGAGAACCCGATCTTGGCAAACTTCAAGGAGGGTCTTTCGATTCTTGAGTACTTCATCTCTACCCACGGTGCTCGTAAAGGTCTTGCCGATACGGCGTTGAAAACAGCGGATGCTGGTTATTTGACACGTCGTCTCGTAGACGTTGCACAAGATGTGATCATCAATGAAACTGACTGTGGTACTCTTCGTGGTATCGTAGCTACAGCATTGAAGAAGAGTGATGAAGTAGTTGAAACACTTCGTGAGCGTATTCTTGGTCGCACAAGCGTACATGATATCGTGAATCCAGAAACAGGTGAAATCATCGTTGAAGGAAGCTCTGAAATCTCTGAAGATGTTGCAACAGCAATCGAATTAGCAGGTATTGAAGAAGTAGAAATTCGCTCAGTATTGACTTGCGAAAGCAAGCGTGGATGTTGCGCGAAGTGCTACGGACGTGACCTTGCAACTGCAAGAATGGTTCAAGAAGGTTTGGCTGTCGGTGTTATCGCAGCACAATCAATTGGTGAACCAGGTACACAGTTGACACTTCGTACGTTCCACACGGGTGGTGCTTCTTCTGCATCGGCAATCGATAGCGATATCAAAGCAAAATACAGCGGAACCATCGAAATCGATGAACTACGTACAGTTGAGCGTATGGCTGATTCAGGTGAAATGAAAACTATCGTAGTTTCTCGTTCATCTGAAATCAAGATCAACGACGAGAAAACTGGAATGACGTTGACCACTACTAACCTTCCTTATGGTGCTATCCTCGCAGTAATGCCAGGTGCTACAGTGAAGAAAGGTGATGTACTTTGTGAGTTCGACCCATTCAACTCGGTGATCATCACAGAAGAGGACGGTGTGATTCAATTCGACGCAGTTGAAGAAGGTATTACCTTCAAAACAGAAGTCGATGAACAAACCGGTTTCTCTGAGAAAATCATCATCGAAACAAAAGACAAGAAGAAAAACCCAAGTATTGAGATCGTACGTAATAAAGAAGTAGTGAAAGTTTACTCACTTCCAGTAGGAGCTCACATCAATATCGACAATGGTCAGAAGATCGGAAAAGGAGCTATCCTTGCGAAGATCCCAAGAATGGCTGGTCGTGGTGGTGACATCACCGGTGGTCTTCCACGTGTAACCGAACTTTTCGAAGCACGTAACCCATCGAACCCAGCAGTTGTATCTGAAATCGACGGTATTGTAGAATACGGTAAGATCAAGCGTGGTAACCGTGAAATCACAGTTACTTCACGTACAGGAGAAGAGAAGAAATATCTCATCCCACTTTCTAAGCACATCCTTGTTCAGGACGGAGACTTCGTTCGTGCAGGTATGCAGCTGTCTGATGGTGCTATCTCTCCTGGAGATATCCTAGATATCCAAGGTCCTACTGCAGTTCAAGAGTACTTGGTAAATGAAATTCAAGAAGTTTATCGTTTGCAGGGTGTAAAAATCAATGACAAACACTTCGAAGTAATCGTGCGTCAAATGATGCGCAAGGTTGAAATTCTCGATGCAGGTGACACTCGCTTCCTTGAAGGAACGAATGTTGACAAAGCTGAATTCGTTGAAGAAAACGACCTTCTATTCGATAAAGTGGTAATCACTGATGCAGAAGACTCTGAGCGTTTCAAAGAAGGTATGATCATCAGCGTGCGTCAGCTTCGCGATGAGAACTCACAATTGAAGCGTAAGGATAAGAAAGAAGTTGAAGCTCGCCCAGCAATCACTGCTACAGCGCGCCCAATGCTTCAAGGTATCACTCGTGCATCATTGCAAACTGAGTCTTGGATCTCTGCTGCATCATTCCAGGAGACTACTAAAGTCTTGAACGAAGCTGCAGTAAATGGTAAGACTGACTACTTGATCGGATTGAAAGAAAACGTAATCGTTGGTCACCCAATCCCTGCTGGTTCTGGCGTACGCCGCTTCCAGAAGATGATTGTAGGAAACAGCGAAGACTATGTGAATCTTGTATCAAAGCGTAACAGCGATAAAGTTTCTGCAGAATAATTTCTGAAAAAACAATAGAATTAAAAATCCCTTCCACATGGAAGGGATTTTTTTTGCAACCAAATGTGCTTCTCCACCGTCCTAAACTTGACCAATACCATTTTCCAGAAATGAAAAAAATCACTGCTTCTCTCCTACTTCTTTTCGTTGCATTTCATCTCCACTCTCAAGTTCAAAACGAACTCAATGTGCTATTTCTTGGAAATAGCTATACCGCAGCCAATGACCTACCAAGCCTCGTAGCTCAATGTGCGGCCTCAACTGGCAGAACAGTAAACTATCAGTCGAATACACCCGGTGGACACACCTTTTTCGGTCATTCCAATAATGTGACTTCTCAAAATCTCATTGCACAAGGCAACTGGGACTATGTAGTGCTTCAGGAGCAAAGTCAGTTTCCTTCATTTCCTATTTCACAAGTCGAAGAAGACTGCTTTCCATATGCTGCTATTCTAAATGATTCAATTTTATCACATAATGAATGCGCAGAAACTGTTTTCTACATGACCTGGGGTCGTGAGAACGGCGACGGACAAAACTGCGCCAATTGGCCTCCCGTATGCACATACGAAGGTATGGATGATCTGCTGAACGAGCGCTATCGTACAATGGCCGAGGATAATGATGCCATCCTTTCACCAGTAGGTGCTTTATGGAGGAGCATTCGCACCAATTTTCCAGAAATAGAATTATATGTCTCCGACGGTAGTCACCCGTCTTTAGCCGGATCATACGCTGCAGCAGTTTCATTCTTCACCGTCCTTTACAGAGTAGACCCAACAGAAATTACTTTCAATGCCGGTCTGGATGAAACCACTGCTAATTCAATAAAAACCGAGGCAAAAACTATAGTTTACAACCAATTGCTTGAGGAATGGCACGTAGGAGAATATGACAATCCAGCAGAGCCTTGTTTCTTGGTAACCAACACGAATGATCATTCGGTTGAAACCGAACAAACATTCGCTTTTGTGTCAAATGACCAAATCATTGTTTCTCCTGAAGTCAATTTTACATCGCTCGAACTTCTTGATATTTCAGGTAAAAAAGTGATTACTTCTAATAACTCAAGCAACTACTCTCTCAATATTAGCCAACTTGCTCAAGGGGCCTACCTTCTGAAAGCTACGGATCAACAAGGGAATGCGAAGGTTTGCAAATTGTATATTTCAAGATAATAATTCCATATATATTTGGTTTGACTTTTGTTCTCGGCAAAGTCATTATGACCAATATGAAACTCTCACACTACCTATCTCTCATTGTAGCCTCTATGGTTACAAGTATGAGTTCTGCTCAAGACAGTACATTAAAAGTACTATTCATTGGAAATAGTTATACCCACGTGAATGACCTGCCAACTATGGTTGAGCGCGCGGTTTCAAGTGTAAACAACGGTCAGTTTAAACTAGCTCATGACAATAGCACACCCGGCGGTTGGTATTGGTATAAGCACGTGAACGATTCCACTACATTATCAAAAATCAAAAAAGGAAACTGGGACGTAGTAGTGCTTCAAGAACAAAGTCAAATGCTTTCGTTGCCAGACAGTACCATTGCAAAAGAGAGTATTCCACACTTACAAGTCTTGGTGGATTCAATTAAAAGAAGCAGTCCAAACGCAAAATTATTTTTTTATAGAACATGGGGCCGAAAAAATGGTGATGCTCAAAACGGCGTCACTTGGCCAGCTGTAGCCACCTACGAGGGTATGGATAGCTTGTTATCGAAGAGATATGCGATGCTTGCTGACAGTCTCAAAGGCAAGTTAGTTCCTGTAGGAGATGTTTGGAAAGCTATTAGAAAATCTCATCCTGAGATTGAATTATACAGCGAAGATGGCAGTCACCCTTCGCTTGCTGGGACCTATGCCGCGGCCATCACTTTCGCTCATGCCTTTTTCGGTGTTCATCCTTTGGACGTCACCTTTGAATCGAAATTGAGCCCAGAGCAGGCAATTACAATTCGCAAAGTTGCAGAGTCTGTGCTCGTCAAGTCTGGTGCAAGCAAAGGTGAATGGAAACCTCGTTTTACTAAAAAGAAAAAAAGAGAAGAAATCAAAGCTCCAAGAAAACTGAATCTTGAAGGCCCTCAACCTTACTTAACAAATAATTCCAGCCCTTTGAAAGAGCGCGATGAGCGTAGCGAGGATCGATTCAATCAATTAGCAATTATTCCATCAAGCAGCGAAAGACGCAGAAGATTTTTCTCGTAATTTCGAAGTCGATGTCGACAGAAAAAAATAAGTCATGGCAATTTGATAATACCTATATCAAATTGCCATTTTCATTTTATAAAAAACAACTTCCCACTCCCATCTCAGCTCCGCAAGTTGCAGTATTCAATGAATCTCTTGCAAAAGATCTTGACTTAGATTTTTTAATTGGAAATAATGAACGCATTGCTGAAGAGCTATCGGGAAATCGTGTTCCGAACGGAAGTGACCCCATTGCTCAAGCTTACGCTGGTCATCAATTTGGCCACTTTACCATGCTTGGAGATGGAAGGGCAATCTTGATAGGAGAAATCCTTAATAAAGAAGGCAAGCGAGTCGATATTCAACTAAAGGGTGCTGGACAGACTCCTTATTCCAGAAGAGGTGATGGCAGAGCCACCTTGCGATCGATGCTTCGCGAATATATCATGAGCGAAGCAATGCATCACTTGGGCATTCCTACATCAAGAAGTCTCGCTGTAATATCTACTTCAGACCCTGTTTATCGACAGCAAGTGCATTCCGGCGCTGTTCTCACGAGAGTCATGTCGAGCCATATCAGAGTGGGTACCTTTGAATACGCTCGGCAATTTGGAAGCGGCGAAGATCTTAAAGCACTCGCTGCATATACTATCGAGCGTCATTATCCTTCACTTTCTGAGGCTGAAAATCCAGCTCTGGAATTGCTTCGAAGTATGCTTCATAAACAAACGGATTTAGTTCTGGAGTGGCTTCGAGTGGGCTTTATTCATGGAGTTATGAATACTGATAATATGGGCTTGGCTTGTGAAACATACGACTATGGTCCGTGTGCATTCATGAATGCCTATCATCCAAAAACAGTATTTAGTTCAATTGATACCCATGGCAGATATGCATTCGAAAATCAACCATTCATTGCACATTGGAACGTGAGTGTATTGGCCGGTGCATTACTGCCCTTGATGGATGATGAGCAAGAAAAGGCTATAGCACTTGCACAAGGAGTTTTGAATGAATTTGAGCCGCGCTTCATTGATAAATACTTCCAGATGATGCTTGGGAAAATTGGACTTTCAGAAATATCCGAAGCCAATAAAGATTTGCTCACCTCGCTTTTAGGATGGATGGAGAAAAATGAAATGGACTACACCAAAACATTTTATTCATTGTTGAATGATGCAATATTAGAAGACTCCCCTTCTCTCAAGGTTGCGAACCCTGAATGGTATCAGCGTTGGAAATGGGCTTGCGAGAATCAAACCGGTGGACAGGCGAAAGCGATGGAACTTTTGAAAAAATCTAATCCAGCATTCATACCCAGAAATCATGCGGTGGAATATGCACTCGATATGGCTGAATCGGGCAATTATCATCCCTTTCATCAACTATTAGAAGCAGTTTCATCACCTTATGAGTTCAATAGTTCTTACTTACCACTTATGCGCGTCCCCCCCCAACACGACCAGCAATATGTTACATATTGTGGAACGTAAAATCAGGGACAAAGGACAAATGACAAGGGACAAATGACAAGGGACAAATGACAAGAGACAAATGACAAGAGACAAATGACAAGAGACAAATGACAAGAGACAAATGACAAGAGACAAATGATCTCGGCTTCGCCGAGAATAAATGAATTTAGTGAAGCTGTCTATGCCTGAAATAAGTTGACCGTTTTTGAAGTAAAAACAACTTTAAAAATGGTAATAGGATGACAAGTATCAAAAGCACAAAAATGACGCGACAGGAGCGTCAAAATCGTTATTTTTCGGAATCATTTAAAGTCAAAAAAGTTCAAGAAATCGAACGAGGAATTAGTAAAATTGCAGAGATCTGTAAGGAGTATGAAGTCTCCGGCACTGCTGTTCGAAAATGGATTTTAAAATATTCCACTATGAAAAAGAAGACCGAAAAGATGGTTGTTGAGTCAAAAAGTGACACTCAAACGATCATTGAACTCAAGAAACAAATCGCTGATCTGGAGCGGCGTTTGGGTCAAAAGCAAGTTCAATTGGACTTCAAAGACACCATGATCGATTTGGCCGAGGAAATCTATAAAATCGACATCAAAAAAAAACTTGGTACCAAACCGTCTTGAGGCTAAAAGAAAAGTACAAAGTCGCTGGAATGTCCTACAATAGCGTGTACAAAGCATTAGGAACAACCAAGCAAGCAATTAGTCAATGGACTGCTAGACAAGATCAAGAATGTGAGATCCTAGCACAACTAGAACTAATTGTAAGAGATATCAGGGAGGATCATCCAGCAATGGCGTTGCGCTATATCTTTCATAAGCTACCTGAAAAGCTCATTGGACGCGATCGTTTTGAACAACATTTTAAATCGATGGGATATGGAGTGAAGATTGAGCGAAAGTATACACGAACAACAGATAGCCGAGGTGTTACCAAGTTTGATAATCTAACACAGGGCCTGAGGTTAGTTCGATATGATCAGCTTTGGGTAAGCGATATAACCTATTTTGAAATAAACGATGAGTTCTACTACATCACCTTCATTTTGGATGCGTATACAAGGCTGATAGTAGGGCATTCTGTATCGGAGACACTTAGAACAGAGGATACGACCATACCAGCACTACAAATGGCTTTAAAACAAAGGAAATATGGCAGCAAGAACAAACCGATTGATTTGATCTTTCACTCAGATGGTGGTGGTCAATACTATTTTAAAGGATTTATCAAACTGCTTCGAGCGCTGTCGATCAAGAGCAGTATGGCTGAGACAGTATATGAAAACAGTAAAGCCGAGCGAATAAATGGGGTAATAAAAAACAGCTATTTAAAATATTGGTCCATCAACACCATGACTGAACTAACCAAATCTGTTGACCGCGCAGTGCAATCCTACAACTCAGGAAAACCTCATTCGAGTTTGAAATTAGAAACTCCTGTAAACTTTGAGAAAAAACTATTTTCTTTACAAAGCCAAAACAGACCGAAGATGAAAAACTCATCGAAGGAAAGATCAGATAAAAAGGGCATTGAGCCCGTTTCTATCTGAGCCAAAACAAGACCTCAGAATCTAAATCTATCTCTGGAAATCCAAGATTAGGTTCCAATAAAACGGTCAACGTCATTTAGGCATGGACAAGCCAAGAACTAAGAACTAAGAACCAAGAACCAAGAACAAAAAAAAAATCCCCATCGTTGATGGGGATTTTTTTTGATTAAAATGATCTTACAAATTAACGGCGGCGCTGACTGCAGCGGCGGCGTTGAGATTTCCCCAACCTTTCGAACCATTTTGATTCGGATAGTTCTGAGAAGTAATCGTCAATAAATTCAAAACTTGACTGCGTGTCATGGATGGATCTACTGACCAAACCAATGAAGCAATACCAGCAGCAGTGGCTGTTGCAGCAGAGCTTCCTCCGATATAAGTCAATGTTGATCCACTCTGTGGTAAACTAACACTGTTGCGACTGTCATTTGCATTTCTTTCCATTATAACAGTGAAATCAACTTCTCCTCCATCATGACAATCCGAACAAGTCTGACTGCTCTCATTCACTCCCGTTACCGCTACACAATTCGAATATGCTGCAGGATAAATAACTCCCCACCATGATGTCCAGCTGAAGCTTGTTCCTGCTGCTGCCATCACCATCTTGCCTTTGTTGTGCGCATAGTTAACTCCATCCAATAAAACACTGCTTCCGAATGGTGTTCCAATTGACATGCTGATCACACGAACGTCTGCAGTATTTCCTAAATAGACCAATGCATTCTTAACTGCAGTGCGCTCCGCAGAAGCGTCCAACACTACATCATTACATGCACGAACAAAATTCAAATTCGATTTGTAAGCCACACCTGTGGTCGCGCCAACATTGTTGCGCGGACCAACTGCAAGTCCCGACATTGCTGTCCCGTGCGAGCATGTGGTGTATGCCGAGGTACCCAACGAATAAGCGAGCGAGCGGACGCGGCCAACATTCGAATCTCCATTATTGAAACTACTATTCAATAATGCCTGTGAAGAACTGATACCAGCATCAATCACACCAACTGTGATACCCTGTCCTTGTACGCTGCTCCATGCAGATGGAATATTCATGTTATTAAAGTTCCATGGGATGTAGCAGTTTGGAGTGGTCCAAGTATAATCTGCGCTGTTCATTCCATAAGTGGAAGGACTGCATCCTGAAGATGAGCGACTATCGATTTCTTCTTGCTCTACAAGTCTGAAATCTAGTGGCTCGATATAACGAACGTTCTCCAAATTCATTAAACGTTCGATGACATTACGATCCACCATTTTGATAGTAAGTATTGGAAGATACTCATCATCCTCTACCATGATTTCTTTCCACTCAATGGCGCGACCTGCGCTTTCCGATGCCACTTTTACGATGAGGTCGATAAGCGCATCATGAGTGGTTTTCCACTTACCTTCTTTCAAATTAATGGTGTGACTAATATCATCAATTGATTTTACACCATTGATGGAATATCCAATGGCAACTGTAGAATCTCCGTAATGCGCGGCGCTCCAAATCACCTCTGGCTTGGCCCAATGCCAATGGAAATCGTGTTCTCTTTCAAGAAATGTTTTCAAGACTTGATCAACGTCTTGCTTCGAAAGCGGCGACTCTGGAAGTGTCACTCGCTCAACCCTCTCCGTTAATGCATTCCCCAACACTTGTTCATTCATCTCTTCTGCGGTATCTCTCTTACATCCGATAAGAGCATATACCAATCCTAACGCTAGAATTGTTTTTTTCATAAAGGTTTTAATTATGGTTTAACGGAGCCAAAATACTGATATCCATCTTACATATCACTATATTCCTATTCAGGAATATATTCTTTTACCAACATGAATAACATATCTTTGTCCTCCTTTTAAAAGACCATCACCTTGCAGAAGCTTTCTATTCTTATCCCCGCTTATAACGAAGAAAAAACAATTCACCTCATTTTGAATAAAGTCAAAGCCGTAAAGCTTGTTGATAATGTTCAAAAGGAAGTCATCATCGTAAATGATGCTTCTTCTGATGATACAGCGGGCGCAATAGAACGCTATAAGACCGCCAATCCCGATTTCCCTATTACCTTTTTTTCACAACCAAAAAACCAAGGTAAAGGAGCTGCCATTCACAAAGCGATTGATCTTGCAACCGGTGATTACCTCATAGTACAGGATGCCGATCTAGAATATGATCCAGAGGAATTTAATCGAATGATTAGCACTGTTCATTATGCCGATGCCGATGTTGTCTATGGATCACGTTTTCGTGGATCTGAAGCACACCGCATCCTTTTCTTTTGGCACTCGATCGGAAACCAATTCCTTACTTTCATTAGCAACGCGCTAACAAATCTCAACCTCACCGACATGGAAACATGTTACAAGATGGTGAGATCAAGCATTGCGAAAAGTCTTTTACTCAAGGAAAAAAGATTTGGTTTTGAACCAGAATTAACCGCCAAGCTCGCTCGCATACCAGAAATTAGAATATACGAAGTTGGCATATCCTATTATGGAAGAACGTATGCTGAAGGTAAAAAAATTGGCTGGAAAGATGGTGTCAGAGCCATTTGGTGCATTGCGAAATATAATATTTGGGACCGCAGACACCTGAAATAGACTTTCTCTTTCATTTTGCAAATGAACATTTTCAGTTCCCAATTGCTTTCTGATTAATTCATTCATCACGAGAAAAATGACGACCAGGAAGAAGGAAGCGCTGAATGCTTTAAGACCATTTATTGATATTCCCCAAAAAGAGGAAATATCTTTTGAAGAGAAATTTCAAAACGAAACACTTAGGCCCATCATCAAGTTTCAACATGATCTCATCATGGCCTATGTGAAATTACAACCAAACTTTCTATCGATTCTTGCTCGCGTTGCGACCAAGGAAGAGTATATCCGAGAGATAAAGCCTTTCGTTCACTCACAAACAAATTTCAAAAATCAATTGATAGGAATTGTTGTTGGGCTTTTTACAGAAGAGGAATTTGCTAACTATACCGAAGCAAGTGCCGACTTGAATAAACGCATCATTCAGATGATTATTCAAAGAATCGCTGACACACTTTTTCCTCTAAAAAATAATTAGAGTTCATTTAGTAATCCCACAAAGTACCCTTTGGAGTAATGTGCTTGTGATTTATAATTCTCATCTTGCTCTAAGACTTTGCGCAGTTTAGGTAGATGATAAAAAGGAACACCAGGATAAAGGTGATGCTCCAGGTGATAGCTAATATTATAAGGCGCTACGAGAATTCGCTCCAATAAATAGGGCTTCACCGAACGAGTGGATGTAAGCAAATTCGTGTATTCCAAATCACCAAAGTGCTCCGCAAAACTTCTGATGTATTGAAACATCATGAAGGATGTGAAGAATGGAACCACCCAAAATAGTAGGTAGAATTTCCAACCCCCGAAAACAGTTAAAGCCACAACAAGCAATAAATAGAACACTTGCATTTGTCGCTTCTGCTCTGCCGTTTTCTTATCCTTTCCTACACGTTTTGCCATCCATCTTAAATCAGCAATACCTTGATATCCGATGAGGTATAGAAATAATCTTCCCAAAAATTGACCTTTCGTTTGTGGGTGTTCAAATGCTGGGCGACCAAGCTTTGCAACCCAATCTGGATCTTCATCCGTATTCAAATGTTGATGATGCCCTAAGTGATTTCTACGATACCCATCAACATTCACTAGCATTGGAAAACAAACAAAAACGTCAGTAACTAAATCACTCCACTTTCTATTTTTCAAAAAACGGAAATGAGCTGCGTCATGCATCACACAAGCTAGTGCGTGCATACGAGAACCAATAATGATAATTGCAGCGATGTATGTGAATACATTGAAATACTTCCAACAAAGAATCATGGTAGTAATCATCACGGCCCATTCAATGATATAGGCCATCCACACCCTCTCTGGTTTCACCTCATAAAGTGGACGCAATGCCTCCTTATCGATGTTCAGATTTAAGTCTCTCGCATCATTTGTTGCCATAGCACACGTAGTTAAGCTGTTTCGAAGGTAATACTTCTATTTGTTAAACAAAATGATAATCGACAAAAGCGAAACTTCATTCGTTAAAAGTAAAAAAAATACTTATTGTAAAAAATACAATTAGTACCTTCGTAAGAACAAACAAACCGTTCAGATGATTAAAAAGTTCTCTTTTATCGCTCTTCTCCTCACCTTCCCATTGTTCAATTTTGCATTCAACGTCACTTTCAGAGTGGACATGAATGGTGTAGAATTATTCAATGTTCCTGAAGTCAATGGAACTTTCAATAACTGGTGCGGCAATTGCGCCCCGATGACTGATGCCGACGGCGATGGCATTTGGGAACGTACCATTAATCTCAACGCTGGAAACTATGAATACAAATTCTCATTTGATAGTTGGTCTGGCCAAGAAGAGCTTCCTCCTTTTTCATCATGCACTGTTACTGTTGGACAATTTACAAATCGCGTCCTCACCGTTAGCGGAGATACGGTCCTAGATGTTTATTGTTTTGGAAGTTGCTCCGCATGCGAATTGGTCGTTGAAGATGAATGGCAATTGGAATGGTCAGATGAATTCGATGGCAATAGTCTGGACACTCAAACTTGGACAGCTCAAATCGGCGCCGGTGGTTGGGGAAACAACGAATGGCAGTATTACACTGACTCCGATTCCAACATTGAAGTAAACAACGGTACATTAAAAATTACTGCTCGCAATGAGAACATTCAAAATTCAAACTATACATCCGCGCGTCTCATCACCAACGATAAATATGAATTTATGTATGGCAGAGTGGAAGCGCGAATTAAAGTACCTTACGGTCAAGGAATATGGCCAGCCTTTTGGCTGCTAGGCGGCAACTTCGAGTCGGTGGGATGGCCGCAGTGTGGTGAAATTGATGTGATGGAGCACATCAACAACGAAAATCAAACACACGGCACCGTCCATTGGAATAATAACGGAAGCCACGCTTATGTAGGTGCAGCGCGTCCGATTGATGCCACTGAATTTCATAAGTATGGTGTGATTTGGAATTCGGAAGAGTTTCGTTTTTACGTGGATGAAGTAGTTTATTACACATATACTTTTAGCGCAGCAAATAATAGCGAGCCCATTTTCAATAATCCATTTTTCTTCCTTCTAAATGTTGCTGTTGGCGGCAACTGGCCTGGTTACCCGGACAATACAACTACCTTCCCCGCTGAAATGGAAGTGGATTATGTACGCGTCTATACAGATGATATCAGCAATGTAAACGAAGAAAGTACTTCTTCATTCAATGTATTTCCCAACCCTGCCAACAATCAAATTCAAATTCGTCTAACCGAACAATCATTCGGTCAGACGGTAAGAATTTTTAATCAAATGGGGCAAGTCGTTTATCAATCCATTCTAACTTCTCAAAACACTAGTATTTCGATCCAAGATTTTGCTGCGGGAGTTTACAATGTACAAGTTGGAGAATCGATGCAACGCGTGGTAAAGAAGTAATCCGATTATCTTTGCGGCATGAAACCTCCAGCAAAATGGAAGACGGCTGTGTTGATTTGGCTTGCCATTTATCCCTCCATCAATATTTTGTTTTTCTTCATGGGTGATTTTCTAGCATCGCTACACCCATTGCTTAGAACACTTGTACTTACAGGAATATTAGTTCCATTGATGGTATTTGTTTTACTACCATTTTTGCAAAAGACATTTAAATCTTGGCTTCAGAAATAATTGATTAATGGAACAAAAGAATAACCCTCTTCACGGTATTACACTAGAGCAAATCCTTACACGATTGGTAGAAGCTTACGGATGGGATATTCTAGCATTTGAAGTTCCCATCAATTGTTTCAAAAGCAATCCCAGCATCAATTCCAGTCTAAAATTTCTCCGCAAAACTCCATGGGCCAGAGAAAAAGTTGAGTCCTTTTATTTGTACTCCGTCAGAAAAGGAAGAGTTGTTCAATGACAAATGACAAGGGACAAGAGACAAGGGACAAGATACAAGATACAAGAGACAAGGGACAAATGATCTCGGCGAAGCCGAGAACAAAAGAAGATCTAGGAACTGATAAGACAACAGAGCCCTAAATTTTGCGACAGCGAAATCCCAAGCAGAAGACTCTGCGAAGCAGAACCCGTCACAAAGTACCAGTCACGAAGTACCCGACAACTCGCCGCAGGCGAGTTACTTCCCGATGCAGAATTTGGAGAAGATGGAGTTTAGGAGATCGTCAGCGTTGATTTGACCTAGAATATCGCTTAGGTGAAAGAGCGATTTCCGAATATCCACCGCCAAGAAATCACCCGTTACCTGATTTTCTAATCCTATTTGCACATCCATTAGCGCCTGCGCAGCGAGCGTGAGCGCCTCGTAATGTCGAATATTTGTTACAATCGTATCACCACTTTCCACAGCTCCTTGACTCACGTACGATTGCAATTTTTCTTTGAGTTGTTCTACTCCTATTCCTTCTTTCGCGCTGATCAATACTAGATCATCGCTCGATGAAAGAAGCGAAGTAATATCACTTTCATTTCGATTTGTCTTATCTTTTTTATTTGCAACTAGCACCACTTGCGCACCTTGTTGCACGGATGATTTTACTTTTTGGATAAAAGCTTTTACCTCATCAATATCCTCAAAGGAAGCATCAAACAAGATGAGCACTATGCTTGCCTCTCCTACTTTGGCCATACTGCGCTCGATACCGAGTTGTTCAATGGTGTCAGTTGTATCACGAATACCAGCGGTATCAATGAATTTAAAACGCATACCACCAAGGGTAATGCTATCTTCAACGGTATCTCTTGTGGTACCAGCAATATCAGATACTATCGCACGATCCTCATTTAACAAGGCATTCAACAATGTTGATTTCCCCATATTCGGAGCCCCAACAATGGCAACGGGCACTCCATTCTTGATCGCATTGCCCAATTTGAATGAAGCGCGGAGATTATCAACCACACGTTTTATTTCTGCAATCAGAATGGACAGCTGGTCACGATTTGCAAATTCTACATCTTCTTCAGCAAAATCTAATTCAAGTTCTACCATCGATGCGAAGTGAATTAGTTTTTCTCTGAGATCATTGATTTCCTTCGAAAAACCACCACGCATTTGGTGAATGGCTTGTTTGTGAGCCGCGGCTGATTCGGCCGCAATCAAATCTCCAACCGCTTCTGCTTGGCTCAAGTCCATCCGACCATTCAAATAGGCGCGCATGGTGAATTCCCCTGGGCCTGCCATTTTAGCCCCATTGCGAAGCAATAGTTCAATAATGCGTTGTTGGATATAGATAGAGCCATGGCAAGTGATTTCCACGGTCATTTCGCCTGTAAACGATCGTGGCGCCCTGAAAATAGTGAGCACTACCTCATCAACACGCTCATCCCCATCCATAATCCAACCGTGCAAAGCCTTGTGACTAGGCGCTGTGTCAATTTTTTTTGAAAAAAGTTTTTCCGCTATATCAATAGCCTCAAGGCCTGATATACGTATCACTGCGATACCCCCCACCCCTGGCGGTGTGGATAAAGCGCATATTGTTTCTGTAGAATTATGATTCACGGCGGCAAAGTTCGCTTATTTTCGCGGCAAAATTTTATAATTCCATGGGTGTACTGGTAGGAAAAGATTCAAAAGTAATTGTTCAAGGCTTCACAGGAAGCGAAGGAACATTCCACGCTGAACAAATGATCGCATTCGGAACCAACGTTGTTGGTGGTGTAACACCAGGAAAAGGTGGACAAACACACCTCGACCGTCCGGTATTCAATACTGTTGCTGACGCAGTAGCGCAAGCTGGTGCTGATGTAAGTATCATTTTCGTTCCACCAGCTTTTGCAGCTGATGCAATCATGGAAGCTGCTGAAGCAGGAATCAAAGTTATCATCACTATCACAGAGGGTATCCCTGTTGCTGATATGTTGAAGGCGAAAGAATATGTAAAAGATCGCGACGTACGTCTCATCGGTCCAAACTGTCCAGGCGTTATCACTGCAGGTGAAGCGAAAGTTGGTATCATGCCAGGCTTCGTTTTCAAGCCAGGTCCAGTAGGTATCGTTTCTAAATCAGGTACCTTAACCTACGAAGCTGCTGACCAAGTTGCGAAAGCTGGTCTTGGTGTTACTACCGCTATTGGAATCGGTGGAGACCCAATCATCGGTACTACTACTCTTGAGGCTGTTCAATTATTGATGGCTGACCCAGCGACAAAAGCAATCGTTATGATTGGTGAAATTGGTGGTGAACTTGAGCCAAAGGCTGCATATTGGATCAAAGAAAATGGTACTAAGCCTGTAGTTGGTTTCATCGCTGGTGAAACTGCTCCAAAAGGTCGTACCATGGGTCACGCAGGTGCTATTGTAAGTGGTGAAAATGAATCCGCTGCTGCTAAGAAGCGCATCATGCGTGAGTGTGGAATCCACGTGGTGGATAGCCCAGCAGAAATCGGAGCTAAAGTGAAAGAAGTATTAGGCTAGACCTAAAATTGAGATAAAAGAAAAGGCCGTTCTGATGAGCGGCCTTTTTTATGCTTTCTGAATTCTTGTCAATCCAATTGGATATTCTTGCAGAATCTTTTCTTTGATCCATTGATAGTCTTGCTCATTTTGCACAAAATCAAGACCAGAGGTATCTATAATGACAATACGTTGTTCCTCGTGCTGACGAATGAACTCCAAATATTGTCGTTGAATATTTTCTAAATAAGAAGCTTCTATCTTTTGCTCGTAATCCCGACCTCTTTTTCTGATATTGGATAAAAGTTGATCGACATCTTGGTACAGATAAATCATCAAATCTGGGCGTGTGACGCTGCTTTCAACGATTTCGTACATTTTCAAGAACAACTGATATTCATCTTCTGGCAGATTGTTTTTTGCAAAAATCTGACACTTGCTAATGATGTAATCTGATACAATCTGAGGTGCGAATAAATCTTCTTGATTCACCTCTTTTTTCAACTGAGAAAATCGCTCAGAAAGGAAACTCAACTCGAGCGGAAATGCATATCGCTCGGGGTTTTCGTAGAATTTTGGAAGAAATGGATTATCGGCAAACTCTTCGAGTATCAATCGCGCATGAAGGTCATTAGCCAAACGAGTGGCAAGGCTGGTTTTTCCAGCACCAATATTTCCTTCAATTGCAATGTATTTATGCTTCAACATAGAGCGATACCTTTCCCTCATCCACACATTTAGCGAGGAGTTCAGAAACTTTCAATTTCAAAACGGGATGTACCAAGTCTTGAGCGATATCATTTAACGGCTGCAATACAAACTTGCGTTCATGCATTCTTGGATGCGGCACCGATAGCGCTTCTGTATCGATTATTTCTTCACCGAAGAATAGAATATCGACATCCATCTCGCGGTTCAAATACTGATTATCCTTGCGCTCTCGACCATAAAACTCTTCGAGTTCTTCTATCTCACTAAGCAATTGCTCTGGTGTGAGCTCGGTTTCGATCTCCAACACTTGATTGAGAAAGTCTGGCGCGCCCTCCATTCCCCAAGCAGAGCTTTGATAAATCGGAGACTCCTGAATGATATCTCCCATATTAAAAAGTACGAAATCCCTTGTTTCTTCAAGGTTTTCAAGACGCTCGCCGAGATTGCCGCCGATGCATAAGTATGCGCGATGCTTTTTCATGAGCCACGAAAGTAAGGCGATATCATCAACCGCGAAAATCATAAATGCCCCTATCAAACGAACTTCTCAACCGCTTGTGTAAAGATTCTCGACTAGCGCATGATCCTCACTAGTTTAGCAGTGTAAATAATTAAGCACATGAATTTTCTTAAAAACGTATTAGCCTCCATGATTGGTACCATCGTAGCAATGGTAGTGGTAGGTGTCATATTCTTCTTTTTAATCATTGCAGCAGTGGTAAGCGCTGGAAGCGGTGGTGACGAAAAAACAAAAGTGTCTGAAAACTCGGTTCTGCATTTAAAACTGGACCAAGCTATTGTTGAGCGCGCTGGTGAAAATGACTTCAATTTTAATCCAGCAACTTTTCAATCTGAAGAAAGTATTGGCCTAAACCACATCGTAGAAGATTTGGCTCATGCTAAAACAGACGATAACATCAAAGGTATTTTCCTAGAAGTTTCTTCTGTAGGAGCCGCACCAAGCACTGTTCTAGACATTCGCAATGCCATCCTCGATTTTAAATCTTCGGGTAAATGGGTCATTGCTTATGCCGAGAATTACTCGCAAGCTGGCTATTACGTAGCAAGTGCTGCGAATGAAGTCTATATGTATCCAACTGGAACTTTTGATTGGAGAGGACTTGCAACTGAAATCATGTTTTACAAAAACATGTTGGATAAATTGGAAATCGAAGCGCAAGTGATTCGTGGTCCAAACAACAAATTCAAGAGCGCTGTCGAGCCATTCATGTATGATCACATGTCACCAGAAAACCGTGAGCAAATCGCCACGTTTGTTGGAGATATCTGGAATATTATGTTAGATGGCATCGCTAAAGATCGCGGTGTAACAAAAGAAATGCTCAATCTCGCAGCCGACTCTCTCACCTTCCGCGACGTGCAGTTGGTAAAAGATGGAGGACTTTTGAATGGCCTTTCATATCGCGATGAGGTGATGGATTTGATCAAGGCAAAAGTGGGCGTTGATAAAGTTGATGATATCAAATTCACTGATTTTGGAGATTACCATAAATCATATGAGAAGTCTATCGGAACCGATCGCGTAGCGGTAGTGTACGCTGTAGGCGGTATCGAAAGCGGTGAAGGCGATGATCAAACCATCGGTAGTGATCGTATCGCAAAAGCGCTGCGCGAAGCTCGTGAAGATGAAAATGTGAAGGCTGTTGTCTTGCGTGTCAATTCTCCTGGAGGATCTGCGCTCGCTTCTGATGTGATTTGGAGAGAAACTGAACTCATCAAAAAAAGTGGCAAGCCATTCATCGTTTCAATGGGAGATTACGCTGCATCAGGTGGTTACTACATCGCATGTTCTGCAGATCGCATCTTCGCAAACCCAAATACCATCACAGGATCGATCGGAGTATTCGGCGTTATTCCAAACATGAAGAATTTCTTGAACAACAAAATCGGTCTCACATTCGATACCTATCAAACCAACGCACATGCGGGTTTAATCTCTGTGACAAAGCCTTTGGACGAAATGGAAATGAAAGCAATGCAAGACATGATTGCTGATATCTATGATGACTTCACTTCTAAAGTAGCAAAAGGAAGAAACAAAACACAAGCAGAAGTGGATAGCATTGGGCAAGGTCGCGTTTGGAGCGGCGAAGATGCTCTTCAAATTGGACTGGTAGATGAATTAGGAGACCTCAACGATGCTGTAGCGTATGCCGCACAGCAAGCAGGAATCAGCGACTACTCCACCAAAGGATTTCCAAAAATGAAAGATCCTTTTGAAGAATTGATGCAAGATTTAACGGGTCAAAAACAAACTGCTATTTTGCAACAAGTGTTGGGTGAGGATTTCAGATTTTATGAAGAAATTCAAGCTGTAAGAGCGATGAAAGGTCCTCAAGCACGCTTACCTTTCGCCATTGAAATAAGATAATCTATGAATCAAAAATTGTCGATGGAACAACTTGGACGCATGAGCCAAGCGGAGTTTAAGGATGTAGAAAAAATTCCAGTCGTCGTCATTTTAGAAAATATTAGAAGTGGATTAAATGTGGGAAGTATATTCCGCAGCGCAGATGCCTTTCGTTTGAAAGGCATCTTTTGCGTGGGATATACTCCTACTCCACCTCACCGTGAAGTGCTCAAATCGGCATTAGGAGCCACAGAGACCGTTGATTGGGAACATCGTGAAGATTCAATAACACTGATCGCCGATCTAAAATCTGCGGGCTTTAAATGCTACAGCATAGAACAAGCATCGAACTCCATTGAGCTGCATGATTTTCAACCTTCAGGTCCAATTGCTTTAGTACTAGGAAATGAAGTAGATGGCGTAGATCAAGCAACGATCGAAGCATGTGATGGTGTGATTGAAATCGCTCAACACGGAACCAAGCATTCATTGAATGTCGCAGTCTGCGGAGGCATCGTATTCTATGATCTTTTTGGGAAAATGACAACGTCAGCGCATTAGGCAGCGTCCGTTTTTTCCCGCATCACCAATCGCTCGAGCCATTTGATTCCCAGAATCGTAATTACTGCGAATCCAGCAAGCAGCAGCCATAAACCATCGTATCCGGAAACCGCAATCATATTCGTTGCAATCAATGGTGTAATGATTTGCGCTACTGCCCAGGCCATCACGTAAAGCGAAGCGTATTGGCCCTTGCTTTCTACAGGAGCTCTGTTATTCATGAATGTATTCATAAACGGCAACGCCAGCATTTCTGAGAATGAAATCACAATGGTCAAGAATACCAGCCACCACCAACCTCCCCAAAACACCAACGAGATATAACTTAAAATAAGCAGTACACTTCCCCATGCAATGAAGTTGTAGAGGCTTGTTTTCTTCTCGAACTTGTAGATCAATACCATTTCAAACACCGCTACTATCAAGCCATTCAAGGCCATGAGCCATCCAATTTCTACTTCTGAGAAATGTTCTACATCCTTGTAGTACAAAGGCATCGTAGAAAAGAATTGGAAGAAGGATACGGTGTAGAATACGCAAATCGGTAGAAACAATAGATAGATTTTATCCTTGTATGGAGATTTACTTGACACCTGAATCTCCGCTTGTTCTTTTTTCGGAGCTTTCTTTTCCTCGATGTATACTTTCAATATCCACGCGGCGATAAGGCATGTCACGCCATCCACCCAGAAGATGAGGTTGTAATCAATAGAAGCCAAAAAGCCTCCAATCGCAGGGCCGATAGAGAAACCTAAGTTCATCGCAAGTCTGCTTAGCGCAACCGAACGTGTGTACGTTTCAGGCTTGCTATAGATCGACATCGCAGCGAGATTCGCTGGTCTGAAACATTCAGAAATGGCGCTCAAGAAAAACATCGCTACCGCCAAAACTGCAAAGCTCCGCACCCATCCAACTAAAATGAATGCTAAGCCTCCGAAGAAGAGGCTAAAAAACATGATGCGATAAAAACCAATTTTATCGATGAGTCGTCCACCGAAAAATGTTCCGGTGATACTACCCGCGCCAAATAATGCCATCACCGCTCCTACTTGCCCCAAGGAAAAGCCAAGGTCATCTTTCAGATAAACTGAAAGAAAAACCACTACCATGGTACCGCTGCGGTTGATGAATTGTATTAGCGCTAAAAGCCACATCGTGCGGTCTAATCCGCCGTAGGCATTTTTTATAAGATTTAAAAATGAAGTCATGATTAGCTCAATCGAGCGCCAATCAGTTGGATGAACTCTTTTCGAGTTTTGTCGTTGTTAAGGAATTCTCCACTGAAAGCGCTGGTGGTTGTATGTGAATTTTGTTTTTGAACACCGCGCATTTGCATGCATAAATGGTGACACTCTATCACCACGGCTACTCCCAAGGGTTGCAGGGTTTGTTGGATGCAATCTCGGATCTCTATCGTCAATCGCTCTTGGACCTGCAGTCGTCGGGCAAACACATCGACCACTCTTGGTATTTTGCTCAGTCCAACAATCTTTCCGTTTGGGATGTAAGCGACGTGCGCCTTTCCAAAAAACGGAAGCATGTGGTGTTCGCAGAGGCTGTAGACTTCAATGTCTTTCACCAATACCATCTCGCTATAAGACTCATCGAATATGGCACCACGCAGCACATCTTCTGCACTTTGCTGGTAACCTTGCGTTAGAAAGTCATAAGCTTTAGCCACACGCTCGGGCGTTTTCAGCAAGCCCTGACGCGTTGGATCTTCTCCAATTTGACCAAGGATTACTTCTACTGCCGAAGCGATTTTCTGTTGACTAGCTGAAAGCTCTTTTGACTCTTCCATTCGATGTTTATTTTCCTCCGAAGTATTCTACGAAGTTATTTTCTGTTTCATAAAGTTTTACGCTATGCAAAGTACAACCTTTATCTGCAATAGCAGCTTCAAGTTGTTCCCAAATGGCAATAGCCAAGTTCTCTGTAGACGTGAGGATGCCTTGCATAAAATCCACGTCAATATTCAAGTTTTTATGATCGAGCTTGTCTGTTACACGCTCCTCAATGATATCACTTAAAAACTTCAAATCGATACAAAAACCAGTCTCCGGTTGAGGTTCGCCTTTCACCGTTACAAAAAGATCATAGTTGTGTCCATGCCAGTTTGGATTGGAACATTTTCCGAAGACCTTTTTATTTGTTTCATCATCCCATAGCGGATTTGCGAGTTTGTGAGCTGCATTGAATCGTTCGCGACGAGTGACATAGACTATTTTTGACATCATGTAAAATTTGGGCTGCAAAGATACACGCTCATTGGGTTTCCTTGGTAACTTGCGCCATTAAATAAAGATAAATTCAGATGATTGTTGTCACTGGTGCTGCTGGATTCATTTCTAGCTGTTTGGTTAGCCGCTTAAACGAAGATCGTTTCAACGACCTCGTGTTGGTGGATGATTTTTCTCGTCCAGAAAAAAACAAAAATTTCGAGGGTAAGAAATACGTCCAACTCGTAGACCGAATGGACTTTCCAGCCTGGCTAGAAGAAAATGAAGCACAAGTGCAATTCGTTTTTCACCTCGGCGCTCGCACTGACACCACCGAGTTTGACAAAGAAATTTTCGATCGTCTGAATCTAGAATACACCAAAACGATTTGGAAAATTTGCGCAGCAAAATCTCTTCCACTAGTTTACGCTTCTTCGGCAGCAACCTATGGTGGTGGAGAGTTTGGCTACAAGGACGATCACAACATCATTCCACAATTGAAGCCCCTCAATCCATATGGCGATTCAAAAAATGATTTCGATATCTGGGCATTGCAACAAACCGAAACCCCAATGTTTTGGGCAGGTTTGAAGTTTTTCAATGTCTATGGTCCCAATGAGTATCACAAAGGCAGAATGGCTTCGGTCATCATGCATGCCTTTCATCAAATTCAGGAAAAAGGATCGATGCGCCTTTTTAAATCACATCGCCCAGATTTCACTGACGGCGGCCAAATGAGAGATTTCGTTTATGTAAAAGATGTGGTGGAAGTCTGTATGTTTTTGATGCACCACCGCAGAGATTCTGGAATCTACAATCTCGGTTCTGGAAAAGCGCGCATGTTTAAGGACCTAGCAAATGCCACATTCGCTGCGCTGGAAAAACAACCACAAATCGACTTCATCGAAACGCCTGTCGACATCAGAGACAAGTACCAATACTTCACTGAGGCGGATATGAGCAAATTGATTGGAATCGGCTACAGCAAGCCTTTTCACACGCTCGAAGAAGGTGTAAGTGATTACGTGAAGAACTACCTGTTGCCAGGAAAGTACTATTGATTTTTTTTCATGAAAAATGTAAAAAAGCAACACTTGCCTTCCAAAGACTGCGTGGTCTGTGGAAGACCATTTACATGGAGAAAAAAATGGGAAAAAGTTTGGGATGAAGTCAAATACTGCAGCGATAAATGCCGCATGAATAAAGACAAGTAAGATTTAACTACCCCATCCCAGCGGCCTCGAGAATAGCTCCTTCTTTCAGAGCGTATGCCGAATGATACATCTTTTTGAAAGTTCCCATTTCCAAAATGGTCTTCACCAAATAACTCGCGAGTGGCATATACTCCGCGCGGATACTCGGTATTGCAGGGTGTTTCAATCGCTGATCGTAAGTACTTCCCATCAACCAAATGTGCATTGTCGGAAAATAACTAATCGGAATCTCATTCAATAATTCGAAAGGCACTTCCTTCAAAGAAGGCTCACTCTGTTTGTACATCGCGAAGATGGTGTCGAATGACCCAGAAGATCCTATCAACTGTGTGCAAGGATATTTTTCTAAAGCCTCTTCTAAATCAGAAAAGGATTCTTCAAAAATGCGTTTCAATTTTGTGGTGTCCTCATGCGTCAATCGATCGGAAGGATTCACGCGTTCATGCAAACGAGAAACACCAAGAAGATAGCTTTTTTTCCAAAATATCTTTTCGCGATTTCCAATTATAATTTCAGTACTGCCTCCCCCAATATCAATCATTAAAGAGGGTTCTTCTCCTAAATCTATGGTGGCTTTGATGCCTTTATAAATCAATTCTGCTTCTCTGTTTCCATCAATAACTTCGATGTCCAAATCCAAGACTTCCTTGACTAATTTCACAAAATCATTTCCGTTGGTCGCTTCGCGAATCGCAGATGTAGCAAAGACTTTCACTTTTTCTACTTGAAAATTTCGAATGTTAGATCGGTGACATTGCAAAGCATCCATACCACGGATCATTCGCGAGGGTACAATCTTCTTTTGATCGAATCCCCCCGCCCCTAGCTTCACAGCAAGCTTGTTTTCAAACAACACTGTCCATTTTTGATCCACCACTTCAGCGATCAATAAATTGAATGTATTTGTACCGCAGTCGATGATGGCAATGTTCATAGTAGTGTGTTTCGAGAATTAACCTTTATACCACATCCACTTCCAAAGCTCTTTGTAAGTGGCTTTTTTTCCATACATCAAAATCCCTACACGATAGATACGACCTGCCATCCAAACGGTACCGATGAATGTTGCAATAAGTAAAACAACCGATAGAATGAGCTGCCAAATATTACCAGCATTCCAACCCATCGATGTTTTCACCATCATAACCACAGGCGATGTGAAAGGGATAATACCGAATACTGTTCCCATCGTTCCTTCTGGATTTTGCCATAAAAATTCCGAAACAATAAATCCGAAAATCAAAGGAATAGTCACAATAGGCATAAACTGTTGTGTGTCGGTTTCTGAATCCACTGCTGCGCCGATCGCCGCGAACAGCGATGCATACAACAAGAATCCTCCAATGAAATAGAAAATAAATGCGAAGATGATTTGGAACCAAGGTACATTCAACAAGAAGCTCATGGACTCACTATTTTCAATCGCACTCATAGAACCACCTGCGCCTGCTTGTGCCAATGCTTGACCATTCAAAGTACCAGGAACCTCAGCGGTAGCTCCCATGATAGCTGAAACAATAGTAAATGCAACGCCAGAAAATATCGCCCAAAGAATCACCTGCGTCAAACCTACAAGCCCAATACCGATCACCTTTCCCATCATTAATTGGAAAGGCTTCACCGAGCTGATGATGACTTCAATCACACGACTGGTTTTTTCTTCAATCACGCCTCGCATTACTTGCACTCCGTAAATAAAGATGAACATGTAAATGACGAGTGCAAAGCCAAAACCTACTCCTGCACGCATTCTCAAATCATCACCCTCATCCGGCTTTTCGATGTTGTGTAAATTCAAAGTCACTCCTTGCTTCACACTTTGATAAGTCTTCCAATCCATTCCAAACTTTTTCACACGCCATTGTTCCAGCGCGCTTTCTAGTTCTTCTTGAATCTGATCTTGCACGGATAGACTAGGAAGTTTTTTTACAAAAAACTCTGTCATTCCATCTCCATAAGTCACACTATCAATCTGCACCCACAAGGTGTGGTGAGAGTTTTTGAAGTCTTCCTCTGTTGGAGTGATGGTGGTGAATTCATACACCAAATCCTCGCTATCCTTGAATCGAGGACGTTCTAATCCATTCTTTTTATAATCGGCAACTTCTTGTGCAATCAAATATCCAGAAGGATCTACGATGAGCACATTGTGTTTGGTGCTATCACTGGTCGCTACCAAAACCGCTCCTACCATAAGGGCTGTAAATAGCAACGGACCTAAAAAGGTCATAATGATAAATGACTTTTTCTTTACGCGCACGAGGTATTCGCGCTTGATAATGAGGGCGATCTTGTTCATGCTTGTTGAGAATTGAATGTGTTTACTGCTTCGATAAATATTTGATTCATATCGGGAACGATCTCATGCACCGAAACGATTTCTAAATCACGCAACAATGCGCCTAGCAAATCATTCAAGTTTTTATTTTCAGGGATGCGAATAGTGGCCACCGAAGTATCATCCACTTTTCTATTATCCAAAAGTTGAAACTGCGCACCTAATCCAATTCCTAGATCGATGTTATAGCCTCTGAATTGTAATTCAAATGTTCTCGTTCTGAAACGATTTTTAACGTCCTTCACCGTTCCTTCCAAAATCACTTGTGAGCGATTGATCAGAGAAATTTCATCACACAATTCTTCCACACTTCCCATATCGTGTGTTGATAGAATAATCGTCGATCCCTCTGACTTCAGTCTCAACATTTCTTGACGAATCAAATCTGCGTTGATCGGGTCGAATCCACTGAATGGTTCATCGAGAATAAGCAATTCAGGTTCGTGCAACACAGTAGTGATAAACTGCACCTTTTGCGCCATCCCTTTGGAAAGGTCTTCTACTTTTTTATCCCACCATGTATGAATTTCAAAACGCTTAAACCACTCCATTAGCTTGCGCTTTGCCTCTGATGAAGACATACCTTTGAGCTGTGCTAAATACATACATTGCTCACCGATCTTCATTTTTTTGTAAAGACCACGTTCCTCCGGCAGGTAGCCTATACGTTCTACGTGATGAGGTTGAAGGCGTTCACCATTGAACCATACCTCTCCTTGATCTGGAGCAGTGATTTGATTGATGATTCGAATCAAGCTTGTCTTACCAGCGCCATTGGGCCCCAACAGTCCGTAAACTGTTCCTTTTTCAACAGAGACAGAAACATCATTCAAGGCCTTGTGTCCGCTGTATGACTTATGAATATTCTTCGCTTCAAGCGTTTTCATAAAATGGGATTTTCTTAACTACAAATGAAAGGTGTAATTCAACAACAATCGCGGTCGGTTTGATAGAAGTTTCCCCTAAACATATCAACGGCTTTTTGTGTTTATAAACGGAAATAGCTTTTTATTTTGGAAAAAATTGGTGTCAATATCCTGTGGCTTAAGCGAGACCTCCGACTCACGGACCACCCGCCATTGGTAGCCGCCTTACGCGATAAAAAGCCTCTTCTATTGGTGTATTGTTTCGAACCCTCACTTCTGTCTTCCCACACGCATAGCGATCGACACACGCGCTTTAATTTGGAAAGTATCGAGGACATCAATCTTTCACTTTCTCCTGTTCAACTAGCAGTTCATGTGTTTCACTCAGAAGTAATTGAAGCGTTTCAACACATCCAAAAGCATTTCAAAATAGCATCTGTTTTTTCGCATCAAGAAACTGGAAATAACATCACTTTCCAGCGTGATATTGAAGTGAGTGCTTGGTTGAAGACGAATCAAATTACTTGGAAGGAATTTCAGCAACATGGCGTCCTGCGCGGCTTGCGACAAAGAAGCCAGTGGGGTGAAAAATGGATGGAGTTCATGACGCGTCCTGTCGAGCGCATTCCGTGGGAGCTCGCTATACCCGCTTCACTTGAGGTGCCAACAGAGATGCAATTCCCCAGTGAATTGAAATCAACTTTGCTACAAAAACATGAAATGCAGCGCGGAGGGCCGACCTATGCACAGCGCTATCTCAATACATTTTTAAAAGACCGTCATTTCCAATATAGCAAACACATCAGCAAGCCTGCCCTTGCACGCATGAGTTGCAGTCGATTATCACCCTATCTGGCATGGGGAAATATTAGTATTCGCGAGGTTTTCCAATCGACCATGGCGGCTAAAAAAACAAGCCCTCGCAAACGCGATTTGAACTTTTTTATTGCACGAATTCATTGGCATTGCCACTTTATACAAAAGCTTGAATCTGAACCTTCTATAGAGTTTCAAAACTTAAATCCCGGTTTCAATCACATTCGGCAAGAAGCTGATCCAAGAATTGTAAAAGTCTGGAAAGAAGGTCAAACGGGGATTCCTATGGTCGATGCGTGTATGCGAAGTGTGGTTGCCACAGGCTATTTGAATTTTCGAATGCGAAGTATGTTAGTCAGTTTTTTGACCCATCATTTAATGCAGCCTTGGCAAGCCGGAACGCATCATTTAGCAAAAGCATTTTTAGACTACGAACCTGGAATCCACTACCCTCAATTTCAGATGCAAGCGGGTACAATGGGTGTCAATACCATTCGCATATATAATCCCATCAAACAAGGATTGGAGCACGATCCCGATGGGGAATTCATTACACTTTGGGTCCCTGAATTGAAAGGCCTCCCTCCTCAATTCATCCATGAGCCTTGGAAAATGAGCGCCATGGAACAAACTTTTCATCAATTTGAATTAGGGAAAAACTATCCTCATCCCATCGTCGATGTCGAGGAAGCAGCAGCAAAAGCAAGGGATATCATATGGTCCGTGAAGCGAAGCGCTGATGTCAAAATAGCCAACAGCGCCATCCTTCGCAAGCATACCAAAAGGAAAACAGAACAAGAAGAACCATTATTTCCAATAAATGATCAATAGTGTTAACTTCGCCCGCTAATCTTAAGATAACTATACATGGAAATAGCAGTAGTTGGAACGGGATACGTGGGCTTAGTAACAGGAACTTGCTTTGCAGAAACCGGAAATAATGTAACCTGCGTTGATATTGATGCAGCGAAAGTTGAACGCATGAAGGCTGGTGAAGTGCCGATCTACGAGCCTATGCTCGACGTGCTATTCGAAAGAAACAGCCGTGAAGGTCGTTTGCACTTTACGACCAATCTTGCAGAAGCAATTGCAAAAGCAAAAATCATTTTCCTAGCCCTTCCAACACCTCCAGGTGAAGACGGCAGCGCAGACTTATCATACATCCTTCGAGTGGCAGAACAACTCGGTTCTCTTATCACAGATTACAAAGTAATCGTTGACAAAAGCACCGTTCCAGTTGGAACATGCGAACTCGTTAAAGAAGCTGTTGCAAAAAATGCAAAAGAGCAATATGATGTAGTAAGCAATCCTGAATTCCTTCGTGAAGGTTTTGCAGTAGAAGATTTCTTGAAGCCTGATCGCGTAGTAGTTGGTACCACCAGCGCACGCGCTAAGGAAATGATGGAAGAACTTTACAAGCCATTCACCAGACAAGGAAATCCAATTTTATTCATGGATGAGCGCAGTGCTGAATTGACGAAGTATGCAGCAAATGCATTCCTCGCAACAAAGATTTCCTTCATGAATGAAATCGCTAATTTCTGCGAACAAGTAGGCGCTGATGTCGACATGGTTCGTCTAGGAATTGGTTCTGATACACGTATTGGAAAAAGATTCCTTTTCCCAGGTATCGGGTACGGCGGAAGCTGTTTCCCTAAAGATGTTCAAGCCCTTGCTAAAAGCGGAATTGACGCTGGATATGAGTTTAAGATTTTGAAGAGTGTGATGAAAGTAAATGAGCGTCAAAAAACTGCTCTACTCGGCCCTATTCTCCAATACTTTAATCAATCTTTAACAGATAAAAAAATTGCAATTTGGGGATTGGCCTTCAAGCCAGACACAGATGATATTCGTGAAGCTCCAGCTCTTTACATGATTGAACACTTGCTCGAAGCAGGCGCTAAAATCAGTGCATACGATCCAGAAGCCATGGAAAATGTGAAGAAGCAAAAGAACTTCCCAATCGAATATTCAAATGATCAATATGCAGCTATTGAAGGCGCTGATGCGCTTTTGATTTGCACCGAATGGGGTGTGTTCAGAAATCCAGATTTCGACAAAATGGAAAAACTTCTAAAGTCGAAAGTGATATTCGATGGTCGTAATCTTTACGATCTAGATAAAATGAAAAAGCTCGGTTATTACTACAAGAGCATTGGTAGAGAAATTATTCAAGCACATATCTAAAAATTCAATATGCAACGTGTTCTCATTACCGGTGCTGCCGGATTTTTAGGTTCACACCTATGTGATCGTTTTATCAAAGATGGCTTTCATGTCATTGGAATGGATAATTTGATCACAGGTGATTTAAAAAATATAGAGCATCTATTCAAGCACGAACACTTCGAATTCTATCATCATGATGTGTCGAAGTTTATTCACGTGCCAGGAAAGCTCGACTATATATTGCATTTCGCTTCACCAGCGAGTCCGATCGACTATCTTAAAATTCCAATTCAAACATTAAAAGTTGGATCATTAGGAATTCACAATTGTCTTGGTTTAGCGCGCGTTAAAAAAGCGCGTGTGATGATTGCAAGCACAAGCGAAGTTTACGGCGACCCAACGGTGCATCCTCAAACGGAGGCGTATTGGGGCAATGTGAATCCTGTTGGCCCACGCGGAGTTTATGATGAAGCCAAGCGTTTCCAAGAAGCGATGACCATGGCGTATCATACCTTCCATGGTGTAGAAACGCGCATCGTGCGAATCTTCAATACCTACGGCCCACGCATGCGACTGAATGATGGTCGTGTACTACCTGCATTCATTGGCCAAGCCCTTCGCGGCGAAGACCTCACGGTATTCGGTGACGGATCACAAACACGTTCTTTCTGTTATGTCGATGACTTAGTAGAAGGAATCGTTCGCTTGTTGATGAGTGATTACGCTCAGCCTGTAAACATTGGCAATCCAGATGAAATTACGATTTCAGAATTCGCCGAAGAAATTATCAAATTAACAGGAACCCAGCAAAAAGTAATATACAAACCACTTCCAACAGACGATCCAAAACAACGCAGACCAGACATTACTGTAGCGAGACAACTACTAGGATGGGAGCCGAAGGTGAATCGTGCGGAAGGTTTGAAAATCACTTACGATTATTTCAAATCTCTGTCTCCAGATGATTTGAATAAAATCGAGCACAAAGACTTTACGAATTACAATCGATAAGATGAGTTTTTTCTCACATCCCACAGCAGTTATTGACGAGGGTTGTACCATCGGCGAGGGTACCAAAATCTGGCACTTCTCGCACATCATGCCCGGCTGTATCATCGGCGAACGCTGCAATATTGGGCAAAATGTGGTGATCAGTCCTGATGTTGTTTTAGGGAAAAATGTGAAGGTGCAAAACAACGTGAGCCTCTATACCGGAGTGATTTGTGAAGACGATGTTTTTCTCGGCCCCTCATGTGTATTTACAAATGTGATTAATCCTCGAAGTGCTATTGTTCGCAAAGAACAATACATGAAAACAGTCGTGAAAAAAGGTGCAAGCATTGGTGCCAATGCAACGATTGTGTGCGGAAATAATATTGGTGAATATGCGCTCATTGGTGCGGGCGCAGTAGTGACGAAAGAAGTTCCTGCCTATGCCCTATTGGTGGGCAATCCAGCAAAACAACTTGGATGGGTTTCCGAGTACGGACACCGTCTGAATTTTGACAAAAATAATGAAGCCGTTTGTCCCGAAAGTGGACAACGTTATCGATTAGAAAACAATTTGGTTTCTCTCATCGGATAAATAGAACTAGAGATGAAAATTTACGACAAGTTAATCAACAAAGAAGGAAAACTAGCAGTGATCGGCCTCGGTTACGTAGGACTTCCGATTGCTTTAGAATTTGCAAAAAAAATCAAAGTTGTTGGTTTCGATATCAATGAAGAGCGCGTGCAAATGATGCGCAACAACATTGACCCTTCTGAAGAATTAGATAGCAAAGCGTTTGAAGGATGTGACATTCACTTCACTTCAAAATTAGAAGATTTAAAAGACGTAAACTTTTTCGTTGTAGCCGTTCCTACTCCGATCAATAATATGAACTTGCCAGACCTCGGTCCAGTATTGAGTGCATCAAGAACGGTAGGACAGGTTTTGAAAAAAGGGGATTACGTAGTTTACGAATCGACCGTTTATCCGGGTTGTACAGAAGACGATTGTGTTCCAATTCTAGAAGAATTGAGCGGTCTTAAAATGGTCACTGATTTCAAAGTGGGGTACTCCCCTGAGCGTATCAATCCAGGTGATAAAGTGCACACCATTCGTACGATTAAAAAAGTAGCAAGTGGTTGCGATGAATTGTCTCTTGATGAAATCGCTAAAGTATATGAAATCGTAGTAGACGCTGGAATTTACAAAGCAACTTCTATCAAAGTAGCTGAGGCTTGTAAGATTATTGAGAATACACAACGCGACGTAAATATTGCCTTGATCAATGAGCTTTCATTGATCCTTAGCAAGATGGGTGTGAATACATATGATGTGCTTGCTGCGGCAGGAACAAAGTGGAATTTCCTCAACTTCACTCCCGGACTTGTCGGCGGTCACTGCATTGGGGTTGACCCATACTATCTTGTTTACAAGGCAAAGAAAGTTGGCTATTATGCAAAGGTGATTAGCTCCGCTCGCTACATCAATGATAGCATGGGCTTTTATGTCGGTAAACAAACAGTAAAGAAAATTTTAGAAGCAGGACGCAATGCACTAGAATCGAAGGTGCTCGTGATGGGTGCCACTTTCAAAGAAAATGTATCTGACGTCCGCAACTCGAAAGTGGTTGACATTATTCGAGAATTAGAATCATTCAGCGTTCATGTTGATGTGGTAGATCCATACGCGAGTTCAGAAGAACTCAAGCATGAATATGGTTTTGGCTTGGTAGAAAAGCCAGCTGCCAATAGCTACGACGCAGTAATTCTAGCAGTATCTCACACAGAATATAGCCAGTTAGATGAGCAATTCTTTAAAGGATTACTCAAGGATGGCAAAGGAGTGGTAGTGGATATCAAAGGGTTATATCGAGGAAAATTAAAAGAGCTCGAATACTGGAGTTTGTAGTGCAATAATAACATTTAGTAGAAGAAAGACTTTCATACTTTCGCGGCGCAAAACCGCATAGTATGAGAGTCTTTTTTTTTGCTGCTTGTCTATTGACATCCGTGATTTCGTTTGCCCAAGAAATAGCACAAGGTGACACCACCAAGCTACCACCATCTTCAGAACAATTACGAAGCCTTATTTCAATCGATCCAGCGCTATTAGCAGAGATTGTAATCATTGAAGAAAAACGACTTTCTGGAACTTCTATCCCCGTTGCTGCTAGGAACGTAGAAATTATTTCTGCGCAACAAATCAAGGCATTGCCAGTGCAGTCTGTTAATGAAGCATTGCAATACATCAGCGGAGTAGATTTGCGTCAACGTGGTCCTATTGGTTCACAAGCTGATTTAACAATGATGGGCAGCACATTCGAACAAGTGCTCATATTGGTAAATGGTATTCCGTTGCGTGATCCACAAACAGGTCACAATCAACTCAACTTGCCATTTGACCTCAATCTCATCTCTCACTTCGAAGTCATCAAAGGGTCTGCAGCGCGCATCTATGGCGCCAATGCGATGGCCGGTGCAATCAATGTTGTGACCAAATATCCTGGAAATGAACGTGCATATTTTCAATTGTACACTTCTTCCCCATTCGAAAACGACACTGCAACGGGTGATCAATACTATGCTGTAGGAGCGCGTGCAGGTGCGGGTTTTCAATATAAAAATACAGGACACAGTATCGATGTTTCTTATCAAAAGACCAACGGATATCGTTACAATTCATTTAGCGAACAAAAGAGAATCTCCTATCTCGGGGCATTCAGAACTGGAGCGCATAAATTAATATGGATGGCAGGAACCATCTTTAATGAATTTGGAGCCAACGGATTCTACTCTCCAGCAGTGGATAAAAATGCCGTTGAAAACGTGAATACTTCCTTCGGTTCGTTGAAATATGAATATCAAAACAATGGTTGGAGAATAGCGCCCCTCGCCTATTTGAGATACAATCATGACGATTACAACCTCAACGCTTTCAATTATCGCAACAATCACTTCACGACCACTGCCGGTGCCGAAGTTCACGCATCAAAAGGCTTTGGTAAATTTAGAATCGGCGCGGGTTATGAATCTCGTGCAGAATATATTCGTTCGAACAATCTAGGAAAACACGAACGATTCTACAATGCCGTTTACACGGAGGTGAAATACAATGTTACTCCAAACTCATATGTCATACTAGGTGCCAACACGCAGTATAATAATGATTACGGCTGGAATTTCTATCCTGGTTTGGAAGTGTTCACGCCGATTTACAGAAGTTTTTCATTCTTTGCAAATGCAGGCTTAGCGAATCGTCTACCGACCTATACAGACTTGTATTACGAAGACCGTGGAAACATCGGAAATGCGGATCTGAAGCCAGAAAATGCAATAAATGTTGAAAGTGGTTTTAGATACAATTTCAAAGGAATCACACAAATTCAAATCAGTGGATTTGTTCGTGATGTAACAGACTTCATTGACTTTGTAAGAGAAAATCCAACGGATAGATACCAACCACAAAACTTCCAACACGTTCAAGTGCGTGGTGGTGAAATCCGCACCACGACTAAATTCCGAAATTCACTGCGTAAAAAAGTTCGCGTTGAATCCATTCGAGTGAACTACTCCTACCTGGATGCAACATTGATGAACATGGACAAAGAGAGCAAATATGCTCTACAACATCTCCGTCATCAAATCGTGACTGGTATTGATATTTTGACGACTGAAAGCTTTAGCCATAGCATCAACGTGAGATATAACGAGCGTTTCAATGGTCCAGAATACGGACTCGTTGATTATCGCGTTCGTTTCAATAAAAACAATTGGAGCATCTTCGGAGATGTGAATAATTTGCTTGATCGTGAATACATCGAAAGCGGCGTGGTTCCTATGCCAGGTCGTTGGTACCGCATCGGTGTTGAATACCGTTTGAGATAAGCATAATCCTTTTACATTTGTGATATGAAAGTACTCATCACAGGCGGAGCAGGGTTCATCGGCTGCCATGTAGTAAAACTCATGGTGAAGAAGTATCCACACTATCAAATTTTCAATCTAGACAAATTAACCTACGCGGGTAATTTGGAAAATCTTACAGAGATTGAAAATGCCAGCAACTACACATTCATCAAAGGTGATATCAATAACAAAGCAGAAATGCTTGAATTATTCCGCAAAGAAAAATTTGATGGAGTAATACACCTTGCTGCTGAAAGTCACGTCGACCGCAGCATTTCAGGCCCAGATGCTTTTATCGAAACAAATATTATCGGTACATCCAATCTACTGAACGCTGCTGTAGATATATGGAAAGACAATATGATTGGAAAAAAATTCCATCATGTTTCTACGGATGAAGTATTCGGATCCCTTGGTGCTGAAGGTCATTTTTCAGAAACTACACCATACGACCCGAGAAGTCCATACAGCTCAAGCAAGGCTTCTAGTGATATGATCGTTCGCGCGTTTCATCACACGTACGGATTACCAATCGTCATTACCAATTGCAGCAATAATTACGGAAGCCATCAATTTCCTGAGAAATTAATTCCGTTAATGATCAATAATATCAAGCACAACAAGCCACTTCCTGTTTATGGAAAAGGTGAAAATGTGCGTGATTGGTTGTGGGTAGAAGATCACGCTAGAGCCATCGATGTTGTTTTTCACGCTGATAAAAATGGAGAAACATATTGTGTTGGTGGAAATAACGAATGGAAAAATATTGATCTCGTTCATGCATTGTGTGCGATTATGGATCGTAAATTAAATCGTGCAGAAGGAGAAAGTGCAAAGCTCATCACCTACGTGAAAGACCGCGCCGGACATGATATGCGTTATGCGATTGATGCAACGAAAATCAAAAATGAATTGGGTTGGGAACCAACCCAGCCATTCGAAAAACTGCTTGAAGGAACAGTGGATTGGTATCTCTCGAATGAGACTTGGATGAATAATATCACTTCGGGTCAATACCAAGCGTACTACGAATCCCAATACGAGAAACGCTAACCCATGGGATTCTTCGATCGCTTTAAACCAAAAAACAAAGAAGCAGCCAACGTTGAGCCTATCAATTTTGAGAGTGTCATTACTGACATGCACAGCCATTTGCTTTTTGGTATTGACGATGGAGCGGTCTCTTTAGAAAATTCACTCGAACTCATCGAACACTTAATGTCGATGGGGTACAAAAAATTCTACACGACTCCTCACATCTATCGCGATCTCTATTTCAATTCACCAGAAACGATTTTACCAAAATTAGAAATCGTTCGAAATGCAATCAAAGAAAAGGGTTGGGACATTGAATTACATGCAGCCGCGGAATACTTTCTGGATGAGTACTTCGAAGATTTAATCGCAAAAAAAGAACTGCTCACTATTGGTAAAAAGTATGTTCTTTTTGAATTGAACTTCGATGAAGAACCAATCAATTTGAAGCGAGCGTTGTTCAACTTGCAGATCGATGGATTCAAGCCTATTCTAGCTCATCCTGAGCGTTACAGCTACTATCATCGTCAGTTTGATAAATATGAAGATCTAGCAGATCGTGACATTTATTTGCAATTAAACATTAATAGCTTATCTGGACATTATGGCCCAGAAGTGAAGAAGACGTCAGAGCGTATGATTGATGCGGGCATCGTTAGTTTCATCGGCACCGATTGCCATCACCTCGGTCATATCAATCTCAGCGAAATGGTGCGCACCAATGCGCATTTGAAAAAACTCATCGAGTCGGGCAAACTCTTGAATCATACGCTTTAAACTTTTCGTATCTTTCATGTTCTAATGAAGATACCATATCTTTTTTACCATGAATAAAGTTGTACTGATTCTCGCTTCACTAATCGCATCCATTGCCGCAAGCTCACAAGAGCTTTACTTCCCTCCTGTTATTGGAAATACTTGGGAAACTACAACACCTGCCGAACTCGGCTGGTGCGAAGATGAAATTCCCGCTCTTCTACAATTCATTGACGAATCAGATTCAAAAGCATTTATCGTATTGAAAGATGGCAAAATTGTTATCGAACACTATGTAGGCACGTTTACACAAGATAGCTTATGGTATTGGGCTTCCGCGGGAAAGTCGCTTACTGCTTTTTTAATTGGCCTTGCTCAACAAAACGGCGATCTCGATATCAATGACGCATCCAATATTTATCTTGGTGATGGATGGACTTCTTTAACTCCCGAGCAAGAGAATGCAATCACAGTTAGAAACCACCTTACTATGACCACTGGCCTGGATGATACAGATGAAAATTTCGATTGTCTCGACCCAGAATGCCTTACTTATCTAGAAGATCCGGGTGAGCGTTGGGCCTATCACAATGGCCCTTACACCTTACTGGATAGCGTGATGTATTATGCAACAGGGCAAAATCTAAATGCCTACGTTTTCGACAACTTGAGTCTTTCAACTGGAATTTTTGGATCATTTATTTTTTCAAATAATAATAATGTATTTATCAGTAAAGCCAGAGCTATGGCTCGATTTGGACTGCTTGCATTGAATCAAGGTACATGGGCAAGCACTCCCATTCTAACGGATGAAGATTATTTCTATGACATGACCCACACGAGTCAAGAATTGAATAAAGCGTATGGTTATTTGTGGTGGTTGAATGGATCTGCCGATTACATGCTTCCCGGAATTCAATTTCAATTCCCCGGCCCGCTGATGGTCGATGCACCAATGGATGTATTCGCAGCGATGGGAAAAAATGGACAAATTATCAATGTTTCACCAAGTGAAAACTTAGTTGTAGTGCGCATGGGAAATGAGCCTACCAACGAAGTTTTTTATGTCCCAAATGTGTACAACAATCAAATCTGGCAATACTTAAATCCTGTGATTTGCACTAGCACTAGCACGAATGAATGGTCAGAAAAAAACAGTTTTGAAATTTATCCCAACCCCGCAAGTGATGTGATTCGCCTGGGAGAACTCATCGACCATATATCCATCTATGATGCAACTGGAACGCTTGTTCTACAGACCAACCGCGCATCTGAGATCGACATTAGTGCATTGTCTTCTGGACTTTATATTTTGAATGGAAAAATAAATGGCACTGTAATTTCTAAGCGATTTACTATTTCAAGATGATTCGTATTTTATTTACTTCCTTATTCCTCTTCACGGTGATATTGAATACTGATGCTCAACTGAGTCTCAACAGTTATTTCCAAGACCACATGATTTTTCAGAGAAATGATACCACTATCATTTCAGGAAAAGCAACACCGTCTTCATTCGTAGAGCTCACATTTTCTCGCGGAAGTCAAACCCAATCGGCAAACGTAGATGAGCAGGGAAACTTTGCCATTCCTTTCCAACCTGGCGCCGAGGGCGGACCTTTTTCCATTACCCTGAAAAATAATAACGCGACCATCAAGCTCTCGGATATTCTTGTAGGAGATGTGTGGCTCTGCAGCGGTCAATCGAATATGGAATGGAAGCCCGAAAACGGCATCACTAAAGGTTCTGATATTGTTGCAAAAACTAGCAATGACAACATCAGATGGATTACCATTCAACGTCATGCCGCAAGTGAACTGCAATCTGACATTAAAGGAAAATGGGAAATTTGTTCACCGAACACAACTACACGCGTTAGTGCTGTTGCATTTTTCTATGCGCGAATGCTTCAAGACAGCCTTAAAATCCCCATTGGTTTAGTGAGTTCAAGCTGGGGTGGTACCAAAGCAGAACAATGGATGGATGAGGCCAGTCTCGCGACTGATGAGCGTTTCAAGCCTTTGTTGGCAGATTACAAAAAGGGTGTAAAAAATGAAATGCTCAATCCTTTTTCAACAGCACTCTACAATGGAATGATTCATCCATTAATCGATAAAGCCATTACTGGTGTGATTTGGTATCAAGGAGAATCGAACGCAGGCAACCCCTTACTCTATGCAGATTTATTTCCAGCGTTGATCGAAAACTGGAGATCGAAATGGAAGAAGTCCTTTCCATTTTACTTCGTGCAGCTTGCGTCTTATCGCTACGGTGAGCCCATCTATGCTGCCATGACCCGCGAGGCCCAAAAGAAAACACTCGACCGAGTAATGAATACAGGAATGGCTGTCACCATGGATATTGGAGATCTCAACGATATCCATCCACAAAACAAACAAGACGTAGGCGAGCGTTTAGCGTTGCAAGCACTTCAAAAGCATTACGGAAAAAGTAACATTCAATCCGACGGTCCTGTCCTAGATGAATGGCTGATCAACGAGCGAAAGGTGATCATGACTTTTAAAAACATGAATTTTAAAAGTGATTACTTCGCCCCGCTGAATGGCTTTACTGTAGCTGGAGAAGATGGGAAATTCATGAAAGCCAATGCCTACATCCAAGGCAATCAAGTCATCGTCGATTCACCTTATGTCAATCAACCCAAGCATGTGCGATTTGGATTTGAAGAAGAGCTGATTTTGAATTTTGTCAATGACAAAGGAATTCCAGCGAGCCCCTTCAGAACAGACGATATTCAAATGCAACTCCCTCCGAAATAAAGAGTGGACCTCACAATTGAAATAAAGCTCTTTTATTTTGAACTTTGTCTTTACTTCTTTTGTGCTTAGAGGTTACGTAGTGATCTACTCTGTCTATCAAACAAGTAAATAAGTATAGACACTATGAAAAGGCTTAATTAGCATACTTTGTGTAAAGCAGAAGCTAAAATTAACACCGATCTAAAGCCTGGAAAAACGAAAAAAGCGATGCGAAATAGAAATTCTTGTTACCAAAACTGGTTGAAGATTAAGACATCTAATTGGATATTAGGAGAAAATAAAACATTAGTTGTCTTCAAATAAACTAGTCTGAAAAGCCTCTCCATAACTAGTTCTATATCTCTTCTTGAACTCATGCATAGTTTCACATTCCTTCATTAAATCGGTCGCTTGATCTATATACTTAAGAAGTTGAATCTTAGCTTCCATCGTTAAAAATTGAAATAATTTTTTGGATCGGTAGTAACCAATAAAAGGATTGTTCTGTCTTAGGGCTGGTAAGACTTCCTTATAAAATCTTCCATAAATCACCTCCAAAGTAAACATAGCAACGGAATGAGGCTTATCACGAAATTTCTTGTCCTTCACTGGCCACCCATTCAATCTCCAAATCTGGGCATAGAACTCAGTATAAAACATAGTCCAATAATCGTCTGGGGCATTAAGAACAAAGTCGGATAAACAGATTTTTCTTCCGCTCCTGAGCTCAATAATTTCATTGTGCCTGTCTAGATTTTTGTTGGAAAACTTTTCTGTAATCTTCTCATTAGTGAGGGCAATCAACACTCCTTGAAGTTCTTTCCTGTCGTCTAGTTTTACTTTGTCTGTGGACAAGTTTGGCTTGACGTCTTTTTCTTCCTCAGATGTGTTTTCTGATTTTTTATTTATCATAATTATTTATATTGATTTTGAGGTAATGACTTTATAAATTCTCGAGCAGATTTATGGTTTTCCCAAGCATTAGTGATCGGTTTTAGCATTACTTTCATTTCTGTCGTTGGATTATGCTTTCTTGCCATACTCCATGCTAATTTGTTTCCATTTCCTCTGTCCTTGGCATTAAACACATATATCATACTTGGATGAACATGATTGTTTTGTGCGAATTCTTTCACATAATCAGTATTTTTCAGAAATGGTCTTACCTGATCCGTTTTATCTTTTGAGAATAAATACTCTCGGGCAAAGCTGTCTGCCTCCTTCTCCTTTTCAAGAAGGGTTAGATTATCAATGCCATCTTCAGAAATATGATACTTCCCTAAAAAAATCTCATCCCAATCAAAGAGAACATGAAATAATTCATGGATTAAAGAGAACCATAGAGTAGTGTAAAAACCATAATAATCACTGATGACTATACATGGCTTATTATTAACAGAAACTGTCCAACCCTTCAAATGAAGTTGTGACAATGATGGTTGGTAAAGAACAGTGACTCCTATTCTATACAAATCACGAATAACATTAGTAAATCCTAAGTTGACATTGGTCGAGTGCCATCTGATTTCAGGAAAATAATTAATTAGTGCTGACCGATTATACTCGTATGGATTTGAAAGTTCCTCAAAAAACTCTAATGCAACACCTTTCCAAAGTGATCTAGTTAAATCATTTTTTGGAATCAACATTCCAGCACTGTAGGCATTTTCTTCCGTAAGTGGACGATAGTCACTAATTGATTTCAGACCTAAAGAAATCAAAAGCTTCTTTTCAATACTTTCAAAGTCTGTTATATCGTCAATAAATCCAGCTTTCTTTAAGGCACTTAAATCAAAATTTTTCTTTATGAAATCTATTCTATCGGGAGTAATTCCAACCTCTACTGAAAAGTTTTTTTCCAATAATTCAGTATAACTTAAGACAACCTCTTCCCTTGAAACTTGAAGAAAATCTGCCAACTTAAAAAGGTTCGTGTAGTCAACTCTCTTTTGAGTACCTAATAAAATCCCGGTAAGTGTGCGTGGCTCCATTTTCAGAATTTCTGCCGCGTTAGTATGACTTACCTCCAATTCTGATATACGGCGATCAAATAGTTCTTTCAAAGTCTCCTTTCGAGGCTTAAAAAGATCGCGTAAAAAATCGTCAACATTGAATTGATCTTCTCTTGAATTTGGCATATAATAGCTGTAACTGTATAATTGCAGGAGCAAATATACAAACAAACAACTACAAAACAACTATTTAACCAAAAAAAATGTAAGAGTACATCTCCAATTACGATTAGATAGATTCTATTCCACATAAAGTCTTTTTGATTTCTCTATGCCCATTAAAAAATTATCACCTAAAATTGAAAGAAATCATATAACTCACTTGCATGCGAAAAGAAAGCTATAAAATTAATTTTGGAATTCGTTAATCCATCATCACGGGTAAGTGAATATTCATGAAATCTAGTACTCATTTTTGTTTCACTACATATTCTTCTAAAAAGATTTTCTTTAATCTTTTCAACGTAAATCTAACAATTCCATTCAGCAAGCAGACCTATCTAAATAGCGGAACCACTCCCCCCGAAATAAAATTGCATTTGGTGAACTTCTGAATATACTGTTCTTTTGCACCCACTTAAAAAGCACACCCAATGTCATCCCCAGCCTTTCAGCGCATTATAGCACTCGATGGAGTGCGTGGACTTGCTGTAACGCTATTGGTGCTAAGCCATTTCATGATTTCTAAATCATGGGAAACAACGGCTACATGGAAAGTGCTTCACGGCGGATGGTTGGGAGTAGATCTTTTCTTCGTCTTATCTGGTTTCCTAATTACAGGAATTCTGATCGATACAAAACAGTCAAGTACATACTTCGGTTCTTTTTTTAAACGCCGATTGCTGCGTATTTTCCCGTTGTACTACGCTTGTCTTATCATCACGCTTCTCGTTGTTTATTTCATTGAAAAAGCCCCCGAACGTTTAGTCGGTTATGACGGAATGGGTTGGTTCTTCGCCTACGCCAGCAATATTGCCATAGCGCTAAAAGGGGAATGGACTTTTCAAAGTGAGTGGCTCACCATGGGACACTTTTGGTCGTTAGCAGTGGAAGAACAATTCTATCTCGTTTGGCCCTTCATTGTTTACTTCTTGCCAAATCGCCCATTGATGTGGATTTCAGGGCTTTTAGTTTTTACAGGCCCCGCCGTCAAAGAATATTTCGATAGCTTCTTCGGACAAGATTCTCTTGCCTCTTATTGCCTTACTCCTTGCAGAATGGACGCGCTCGGTGCGGGCGCTTTCATGGCATCATTCCTTCGCCAACCTTATTTGGAAGAGAAAAAAGGAATGAATAAAATTGCCATTTTCCTCGCTATTTTATGGCTATTCAGCGTTTATAAAGGCTATTCTCAAAACAGTTTAGACATCAAATGGAACGCGGCCATGTTCTTATTTGCTCTCTTCATTGTACTTCCCTATCGCCATTTCATCGCACGTATCATGGTTGTTTATGGAGCCATCATGACCGCAGAAATTTTGATGAAGGGCGGCCCTGCTGAAAAATGGACCTTCCCTATTCTACTCTTCTTTGGATTTATCTATCTCGCTATGCAAGATGGTTGGGTGCGTAAATTTTGCGAACACCCTTTCTTGACACACATGGGGAAATACAGTTATGCAATTTATATTTTCCACCACTTCTGCAAACCGTTGTGGGAATATGGCTTTGGAGACTATTTGTTCAATTCTGACATGTCACCTTTCTTAGCGCAAACGCTATATATCATATTCGCGGGACTACTCACATACGGCCTTGCCAGATTGAGTTGGATCATTATTGAAAAACCCATGTTGTCTTTCAAAGACCGTTGGGCTCCCGTGAAGTAATTTTCTCTTAACCCTTTTTCTAATTGGCTTTAGTCGCTCCTTCGTAACTTTCGGCCATGTTTATTTCCACACTTCTGAAAGATTTTTTTGCTAGTGAAAAAGCAGGCGGCATTTTATTGATGATCGCAGCAGTCTTGAGTATCACACTAGTCAATGTCTTTGATGTATCTGCAATCGGGCATTTCTTGCATACTTATTTCGATCTAAGCTTTTGGATCGTTGATCTAAATATGAGCGCCGAGCATTGGATCAATGATGGTCTGATGACCATCTTCTTTTTGCTGATCGGACTTGAGTTAGAAAGAGAAATTTACTCTGGTGAATTAAGTGCACTTAAAAAAGCATCTCTTCCGATTGCTGCTGCAGTAGGCGGCATGGCTGTTCCAGCAGCGATTCATTTTTTCTTGAACATGAATCACGAAACCTCCGCTGGTACCGGTATTCCAATGGCCACAGACATTGCTTTTGCATTGGCTGTTTTGAGTTTTTGTGGTAAAAACATTCCAACCTCAGTAAAAGTATTTCTCACTGCACTCGCAGTTATTGACGACCTAGGAGCGATCATCGTTATTGCATTGTTTTATTCACATGGTGTTGCGTGGGGCTTTTTGCTGGCTGCGCTCGTCATTTGGGGCCTTCTGTTCATTCTCAACAGAATGAAAATTCATCGCATTTGGCCCTATATCATCGGAGGTGTTTTTATGTGGATGTGCATGTTGCAATCAGGCATTCATGCAACGATTTCAGGAGTGATGCTCGCATTTGTTATTCCCTACGGTAAGGGCGATGAAACTTCTGCGTCTTATCGCTTGCAACACATACTACACACGCCAGTGGCATATATCGTACTTCCTATTTTTGCTTTTGCCAATACTGCAATTGATCTTCAGGCAGGATCAAGCACGGCTATCGAATGGAACAATAGTTTGGGAATCGTCTTAGGCCTTGCCGTTGGAAAACCAGTAGGTGTCCTGTTGCTCACTTACCTCGCCGTACGGCTTGGTTGGAGCGCCCTTCCGGAAGGTATGAATTATAAACATGTTCTTGGCACAGGCATGCTCGCCGGCATTGGATTTACGATGTCCATTTTTATTACGCTTCTTGCTTTTCAAAATCCAGACTACGTTCAACAATCCAAACTATCCATCATTGTAGCGTCCGTTATTTCGGCTGTGTTCGGATTGATATTCTTGCGCTCGATCAAAAAAGCTAATACTTGATTTTAATATCCCTCATCCCTTGATCGTAGATATCGTCATTCCAGCGTACAACGAAGAACAAAGCATTGGGCTTGTTCTCCAAGAAATCAATCACCCTTGGGTGAGGCATGTGATTGTGGTGAATAATAATTCTCGTGATCAAACAGCTGCAGTAGCTGAAAAAGGCGGCGCAGTAGTACTTCACGAAAATCGACAAGGATATGGATACGCTTGTTTGAAAGGCATTGAATGGTCGAATCATCAAGAAATCAAAGCCGACATCATTTTATTTATGGATGCCGACCACAGCGACTATCCCGAAGAAATGAACATGCTTCTCGAACCCATTGCAAGAGATGAAGTGGACATGGTCATTGGTGCACGAAATGCAGCAGGCCGAGAGAAAGGGAGCATGACCCCACAACAAGTCTTCGGAAACTGGCTTGCTACCCGCATGATTCGCATTATTTACGGCTATCGATTCACAGACCTCGGGCCATTTAGAGCAATCCGTCGAGAAGCACTTAATGCGCTGCAAATGAGCGACAAAACCTATGGCTGGACCGTAGAAATGCAAGTAAAAGCACTGAAAAAGAAATTGCGTTGTTCAGAAGTTTCAGTAAAATATCGACAAAGGATAGGTGTCAGTAAGGTGAGCGGTACGGTGAAAGGTACTATTTTAGCGGGCTACAAAATCATCACAACGATTTTAAAGTACAGCATTAAATCAATTTAACCACGTGGAAATACTTGCTCTAGTGGCCATTTGTATCTATGGCCTATTCCTACTCTTTATCTTCTTTTATAGCATCGTTCAGCTCAATCTAGCGATTCATTACGTAAGAAGATTCCGTCGCAAACTGGTGAAGCCTGTCATCAAAGATGAAGACCTTCCGATGGTGACGATTCAATTGCCTGTATTCAATGAGCTCTATGTGGTAGAGCGTTTGATTGATGCAGTATGTCAATTCGATTATCCAAAACATAAAATGGAAATCCAATTGCTCGATGACTCTACCGACGAATCCCTTGAAGTGGGTCGTAAAAAAGTAGAGGAAATGGCAGCAAAAGGATTTGATATCAAACAAATCATCCGTCCAGAGCGCGTCGGTTTTAAAGCTGGTGCTTTGTCATACGGCCTTGATATCAGCAAGGGCGAATTCACTGCGATCTTCGACGCAGACTTTGTTCCTCGTCCCGACTTCCTTCGTCAAACCATTCCTTTCTTCTATACTGGAGAAAAAGTAGGGGTTGTTCAAACACGTTGGGAGCACTTAAACGAAGATTACTCGTTGATCACTCGCCTTCAAGCTTTCGGTCTGGATGCACACTTTACAGTGGAGCAAATGGGTCGTAATGCTGCACATCACTTTATCAACTTCAACGGTACAGCAGGTGTTTGGCGCAAGTCAACCATTTACGATGCTGGTGGATGGCAATCAGATACGATCACTGAAGATTTGGACTTGAGCTATAGAGCTCAGTTGAAAGGTTGGGACTTTATCTACCTTCCTGAAATCGGCAGCCCAGCTGAGCTTCCAGCAGAAATGAATGCATTGAAAGCACAGCAATTCCGTTGGACAAAAGGTGCGGCAGAGTGTACAGTGAAGAACATGCCTCGCGTATTGAATGCAAAAGGTCTTGGTTTCTCTCATAAAGTACACGCTTCATTCCACTTGATGAACTCAGTTGTGTTCCTATGTATTCTCGGTACTTCTTTATTGAGCGTTCCAATGCTCATGATTAAAAATAATTTCGAGCAATATCAAATTCTATTTGTGATTGCTTCTGCATTCTTAGTGAGCTTCTTTATTCTTGGATATTTCTATTGGGTCTCTCGCCCACCACAGCCTTTCTTCAAGAAATTGGGGCGTTTTGTTATCGACTTCCCGATGTTCTTGTCTGTATCAATGGGGCTTTCTTTGCACAACGCAGTAGCGGTCATCGAAGGATTCACTGGTAAAAAATCAGCGTTCGTTCGTACACCAAAGTTTGCGATTAGTACAGGAAAAAAAGGAACATGGACAGATAAAAAATACCGTGCAGTAAAGATCAGCCCTCTCACCATTGCTGAGGCGTTGCTCGCTTGTTACTTCATCTACGGTATTGTATTGGCGTTCCATTACAATGACTTTGGTTTGTTCCCATTCCACTTCATGTTGACATTAGGTTATGTATTCGTAACCTTCTACTCAGTGAAGCACGCGCGTTCTTGATGCATTGATTATGAAAAAACTTCTTGCAAGCGGTTTTCCCATATTGTTGTTGATCTTCTTTTTGGGAGCTTCGTTGGTAGGATACGGAGGATTGGCTTGGTACGTCGAGCGCGATCGACCCGAGCAATTAGCATTGTGCTTTCTTCTTGTTTTTTCTGGTTATGCCTATTGGTGGTTCAACAGATCACTCCTTTCTTGGCGCACGATTTTAATTACAGCCATACTCTTTCGAGTACTGTTTGTCTTCGATGATTCATGTCGTCTTTCCGATGATGTGTTTCGTTTTATTTGGGATGCAGAGCAAGTGGCTATGGGCCAAAACCCCTATGAATTCAAGCCTACAGAATGGGCCGAAAATCATCCATACACCCAGTTCGATCAGCTACAACCACTCTACCAATCACTAAATTCTAAGGAATACTATTCGGTCTATCCGCCCACTTGTCAATTGACATGGGGAAATAGCGTTTGGATTTCCAACATGTTGGGATATGAGAATAACATCGGTGCGCGCATCATCGTGCTCAAATCGATTTATATCATCATAGAAATCATCACGATGTTGTTGCTGGTAAAGATTCTGTTGAAACGCGGACAAGCCGCTCAGCTAGCTGGAATCTATGCGCTCAATCCATTGGTTATAATTGAATTTAGCGGCAACCTGCATCCAGAGGCCATCATGATTTTGTTCTTGGTGGTAGCTGCTGTGCTCGCACTTTCTCAGCGCTTTCTACTTTCAGCCATTCCCTTCGGATTCGCTGTTGCTACCAAGTTTTTACCGATTCTTTTTATTCCTTTCTTGATCAAAAAATATGGATGGAAACAAACAATCCTTTTTTCAATCATAGGACTTGGAGTTGCAGCATTGCTATTTCTTCCATTTGTTTCAAATCATCTTTTGGGAAATATTACGGATAGTCTTGGATTATACTTCCACACTTTTGAATTCAACGCTTCGACCTATTTCATTGTTCGAAACATCGTTCATTCATTGACCGGATTCAACTATATCACTTATATCGGTCCTGCGTTGATGGGACTCAGTGCTTTGATTATTGCAGTTCTATGGTGGAGACAAAAGTCCACTACACAGTCATTCCTATGGGTATATGTAGTGTACATTCTCTTAGCAACCACGGTACATCCATGGTATCTAGCCATCACGCTTGTGTTGGCAATATTTACTACTCGTCGCTGGCCAATGGTGGCATCGTGCGCGGTAATGCTAAGTTACTTTCTATACACCTTTGGAAAAGAAACATGGTGGCTGATCGGAGTTGAATACTTCCTGATCATATCCACCATGATATTTGATTATTGGTACAGTAAAAAACACATCGAAAACATGCAGTAATTACTGCACATCTTTCATCGAAAGCGCGATGCGCTTTCTTACTATATCCACTTCGGTGACTTTCACTTTTACCTTCTGCTGAAGCTTTACTACTTCGTTTGGATCTTTGATAAAACGATTCGCCATTTGACTAATGTGTACCATTCCATCCTGCTTCACTCCTACATCCACGAAGCATCCGAAATTGGTAATATTCGTAACGATTCCGGGAAGCTCCATTCCGATTTTTAAATCTTCCATGGATTTCACATCTGCGAACTCAAACACTTCAATCGTCGCACGTGGATCACGACCAGGCTTCGCTAGCTCTTTCAAAATATCTTGAATCGTGGGCAAACCAAATTTCTCTGTCACATAATCTGCTGGACGAATGCGCTTGCGCAACTCTTCTTTTGCAATCAATTCAACTACGGTGCACTGAAGGTCCTTGGCCATTTTCTCTACAATAGCATAACTTTCAGGATGGACCGCAGAATTATCTAGGATGTTTTTTCCATTCGGAATGCGCAAGAAACCCGCACATTGTTCAAATGCCTTATCTCCGAGTTTAGGTACTTTTTTCAAGGCAGTGCGAGAAGCAAAAGCACCATTTTCTTCGCGATACTTCACAATATTTTCCGCGATTTTCGGACCAAGTCCTGATACGTAAGTCAACAAACTTTTGCTTGCGGTATTCACGTTTACGCCCACATTGTTTACACAGCTAAGCACCACTGTATCCAATCCTTCTTTGAGAAGATTCTGATCCACATCGTACTGATACTGCCCCACTCCAATACTCTTCGGATCGATCTTTACAAGTTCCGAAAGCGGATCTGCAAGTCTTCTTCCGATCGAGACTGCACCACGCACGGTGATGTCTTTATCAGGGAATTCTTCACGCGCGATTTCCGATCCTGAATAGATGGAAGCGCCGCTCTCATTCACCATAAATACTTGTACATGGCTTCCAAGATTCAGTCGACGCACAAATTGCTCGGTCTCTCTTCCTGCGGTGCCATTGCCGATAGCGATGGCTTCGATCTTGTATTTTTCAATCCAATTTCGAACATCCGCTGCGGCGCGCATTTCTTCTTTTTGTGGTTCATGTGGGTAAATGACGCTGTCAAATACAAGTGTTCCCTCTTCATTCAAGCATACCACTTTGCATCCCGTTCTAAATCCAGGATCAAGTGCCAAAATGCGCTTTTGTCCAAGTGGAGCTGCGAGTAATAATTGACGAAGATTTTCTGCGAATACACGTATTGCTTCAACATCTGCTTGTGCCTTTGCTTGTGCACGAACCTCATTTTCAATGGATGGGCCAAGCAAACGGCGATATGAATCTTTTATTGCAGTCGCAATATGATCGCTCGCATCATTATTTTTTTTGATAAAAATGCGCTCGAGTTTTTCGAGTGTAAAATCTTCTTCTGGAGCAATAGACAAACGCAAGATTCCTTCCTCTTCTCCTCTAAACATAGCCAACACACGATGCGAAGGACAACGACTCAAGGGCTCTTCAAATTCAAAATAATCTTTGTATTTGATACCTGTTTCCTCTTTATCTCTTGCTACACGCGTTTTGATACTTGCAAATCTCTGAAACTGATGACGCACGGTGCTTCGCGCCATGGCATCCTCATTTACAATTTCTGCAATGATATCACGAGCACCTTGCAAAGCAGCTTCATCATCTTTAACATCATCACTCAAAAATTTCTCTGCTTCTTGTGATACATCTTGAAATGGTTCTTTCATCAACCACAATGCGAGCGGCTCCAGCCCTTGCTCACGGGCAACACTCGCCTTTGTTTTGCGCTTTGGCTTGTAGGGTAAATAAATATCTTCTAGTTCCTGCGCATCCTCACACCGAACGATCATTCGGCGGAGTTCGTCCGTCAATTTCCCTTGTGAATCAATCGTGCTGAGAATAGTTTCTTTTCGTTTTTCCAATTCTCGCTTGCGATGCGTTTCAGCTCTGATTTGCTCGATTTCTACTTCATCTAATCCACCTGTTACCTCTTTGCGGTATCGCGCAATGAACGGTATAGTGCAGCCCTCATCGAGAAGCTTTACGGTCGCCTCTATCTGTGATTTTGAAAACATTCTTTCTAAATATTAAAGTGTTGCGGCCATTGCGAGTTGAATACTCTTGGCCTCTTTTTCAGCAGCGCTTGCGAAATCGCCTCCATTCGATGCATAAAGAATCGAACGGGAAGCATTGACAAGCAATCCTACATTTTCATTCATTCCATATTTCGCCACTTCTTCAAGACTGCCGCCCTGTGCGCCCACGCCGGGTACCAAAAGAAAGTGATGAGGAACAATTTTGCGAATATCAGCCAGCATATCTGCGCGCGTCGCTCCAACTACATACATCGTATTTTCATGTGTGCCCCATGTCGATACCTTTTCCAATACTTCCTCAAAAAGCTTCTTATCTCCTTGTTGAAAAAGCTGAAAGTCCATCGCACCTGGATTGCTGGTCAATGCCAAGACAATCGCCCATTTATTTTCAAAAGCTAAAAATGGCTGAACGCTATCCTTGCCCATGTAAGGCGCTACGGTGACTGAATCAAAACCATAGGTTTCGAAAAATGTCTTCGCGTAGTAAGTGGATGTATTTCCGATATCACCACGTTTTGCATCCGCGATGGTAAAATGATCATTGCCGATGTACTTTACGGTCTCATCCAAAATCTCCCATCCCTCTGCACCAAGACACTCGTAAAACGCGATATTAGGCTTATAGGCCACACAATATGGTTTTGTGGCGTCAATGATCGCTTTGTTGAATTCGAGCATGCTAACACCCGCAGGAATCTTCGCAGGGTCTGTATCCAATCCTACACACAAATACGATTTTCTCTCACGAATAATTTCTACAAGCCTCTGGTAATTCATCTCTTAGTTATTTCCTGCGTGAATTAATTTTTCTGTATTCTCAGCAAGTTTCAATGCTTCAATCACTTCTTCAATCTCGCCATTCATTGCTGCATCGAGATTGTACAAGGTCAAGTTGATACGGTGATCGGTTACTCTTCCTTGAGGATAATTGTAAGTTCTGATTTTCGCACTTCTATCTCCTGTGCTCACCAATGATTTTCTCATGCGAGCGCGCTCTTCTTGTCTGCGATTGACTTCTGCTTCAAAGATTTTTGTTCGAAGCATGGTCATTGCCTTCTCATTGTTTTCGTGCTGTGATCTACCTTCTTGACAAGCCACAATCACTCCGGTTGGAACGTGTGTCAATCGCACAGCAGATTCTGTTTTGTTAACGTGCTGTCCACCCGCACCGCTCGCTCTATAAGTGTCGCGTTGAATATCCGCAGGATTAATCACGACGTCAAATTCTTCCGCTTCTGGCATCACAGCCACGGTAGCAGCGGATGTGTGAACGCGGCCTTGGGTCTCTGTTTCAGGCACACGCTGAACGCGGTGAACTCCGCTTTCAAATTTCAAAGTGCCGTATACCTCTTCTCCACTAATCTCAATGGATACTTCTTTGTATCCGCCCATGGTGCCCTCACTCACGGTCAGTACTTCGTACTTCCATCCCTTGTTGGCGATATACCGAGTGTACATTCGGTACAAGTCTCCTGCAAAAATAGAAGCCTCGTCTCCACCAGTACCAGCGCGGATTTCAAGAATACAGTTCTTGGTGTCCTCCGGATCTTTTGGTATCAAAAGAAACTTGATCTCTTCATCCATTTGATCTTTCATTGGCAACAATTCATTCAACTCTTCCTGCGCCAAATCTTTCATTTCCGCTTCATCGGTAGTTGCCATCAAATCTTTTGCTGATTGAATATCACTAAGTACTTTCTTATATCGATTGTAGGTTTCCACAATAGAACCTAAATCCTTGTACTCCTTCATCAATGAAGGATAGCGCTTCATATCCGCAATCACACTAGGGTCGGTAATTTGTTTACCCACCTCATTATATCTATCTACAATGGCTTCGAGCCTTGGTAATAAATCGTTCATTTTTCTCTTTTAACCTCTTCAATTAATGCGTGTATTCAAAGTTGCCGTGAGCACTTCGAATAGTCAATTTCTTCGTTTCATTCTCCTCTACCCTTCCAATGATTTGCGCTTCCATTTCGAATGAATTGGCAATCGCAATTATTGCTTTTGCAGTTTCTTCATCGGTATAAATTTCCATGCGATGTCCCATATTGAATACGCGATACATCTCCGACCATTCTGTTTTTGATTCTTGTTGAATGGCTACAAACAGCGGTGGAGTTGGGAATAAATTATCTTTTACAATATGTACATTTCCTGCGAAGTGTAGAACCTTCGTTTGCCCACCTCCACTGCAATGCACCATTCCATCAATTTTATTGCGGAATTGATCTAACACTTTTTTAATCACGGGTGCATAGGTGCGTGTTGGTGAGAGTACCAATTTACCTGCGTTCAATGGCGAACCCTCAACGTAGTCAGTCAATGCATACGAACCAGAATAAGCCAAGCTCGATGGCATCGACGCATCATAGCTCTCAGGATAACGTGTTGCTAATTCTTTGTAGAATACATCATGACGTGCACTTGTCAAGCCATTGCTCCCCATCCCTCCATTGTATTCTTTCTCATAGGTAGTTTGACCATATGATGCCAACCCTACAATTACATTTCCCGGACGGATATTGGCGTTATCAATTACATCGATACGCTTCATTCTGCACACAACCGTTGAGTCTACGATGATGGTGCGTACAAGATCTCCCACATCTGCTGTTTCTCCTCCTGTACTGATAATATCAACTCCTAAAGATCTCAACTCAGCGAGCAGTTCCTCTGTACCATTGATGATCGCACTGATTACTTCTCCAGGAATTAAATTCTTATTTCGGCCAATGGTCGAACTCAACAAGATATTTTCAGTAGCTCCGACACATAAGAGATCATCGATATTCATAATCAATGCGTCTTGAGCAATACCCTTCCAAACAGAAATATCTTCTGTTTCTTTCCAATACATGTAGGCCAATGATGACTTGGTTCCTGCACCATCCGCATGCATCACAAGGCAGTGATCTTCACTACCGGTGAGATGATCTGGAACAATTTTACAAAATGCTTTAGGGAAAAGTCCTTTGTCCACATTTTTTATGGCAGCGTGAACTTCTTCCTTTCCAGAAGAAACTCCGCGTGAGGCGTATCTTGACGAGTCTGACATGGGCTATAAAACAAGAGGCCTTCTCCAGTTAGAGAAGGCCTCAAAGTTATGATGAAATAATGAATTCTATTTATTTCGGCGTGTAGTTAGTGCCAATAATTCTGAACACTGTTCTACGATTTAGCAAGTGTGCCGCTTCCTGTTGATCAGCTGGCAATTTGCTAATATAAGCTTCTGTCAATTGTGTACCTGCTTTGAAAACTCCTGCATCCTTTGGAAGGGTGCGAGGCTCTTTTTCACCTTTACCAACCGCTTTGATGCGATCAGCTGCGATACCCTTACCAATTAGGTAGTTCACGCAAGTCTGAGCACGACGCTGAGATAGATCTTGGTTATAATCATCTTTACCACGTGCATCGGTGTGTGCCTCCAACTGAATGATGAATGTTGGGTTCTGTACCAATAGGTTGTAAAGATAATTGAGTGAGTCAGCAGAGTTAACTGATTCGTCAATCAACAGTTTGTCTTCGTTATAAGGATACAATACCAATGGCATTGGGTATTCTTTTTCACCAACAATGATTGGTGCAATGAAGTATTCTTTCGCAAACTTGGTAGAAGAGCTAACACCTACTGTTGAGAAGCTATCACCTGTACCGATGTAGTCTTTCTTATTTACTTCTACTTTATAGCTAGTGTTTGCTTGAATTTTTGTTTTGTCAAGGCTGAATCCACCGTTTCCGTCTGTAGTGATTTTGTAGCTATCACCGTTTGAACCAGTCACTGTAACATCAGCATTAGCAACCGCTTGAGCAGTTTGCTCATCATAAACTGTTGCAATCAATTCGAATTCGATTGGAGGCTCAGTGAAGTAGTAGATATCATCCAATCCCTTACCACCTGGGCGGTTTGAAGTGAAGAAACCGCTGAACTTAGATGCAGCATTACCAACTTCTAAGATGAAACCGAAGTCGTCAGAAGAAGAGTTGATTGGATAATCAAGTCCACCTGGAGTTCCGAAAGTCATCTCACCAGTTTTGTCAGCCTTGAAAATATCAAGTCCACCAAATCCTCCGCGTCCGTTAGATGCGAAGTACAATGTACCATCAGCAGCTACGAATGGGAATACATCATCACCATTGCTGTTTACTGAGCTAAGGTTTGTTGGCTTACCCCATGATTCTGTATTCTTGTTGTATGTAACATACCAAATATCTTTTCCACCTTTTCCACCTGGCATGTCCGAAGCGAAAAGAAGATACTTACCATCATTTGTAATGAATGGGTGACCTACTTTAGAACTATCATCAGCCGTACGGTCGATCAAGTTCAAGTTCACTGGATCAGCGAAACCAGAACCAGAACGCTTAGCCATTAAGATATCACAAGCAAAACGTTCATCGTTATCATACTTGCAATAAGTGTAGTACATCTCATCAAAATCTTTGTTGAAAGATGATACACCTTCGTGGCTTGGTGTGTTTACTGTATTGTTCAATGGAGTTGGTGTTCCCCACTTCTTCTTCTTGTCACGTTCTGCAACGAACAAGTCCATGAAGTCGTCACCTGTTTTGTCATAAAGACCAGAACCTGTAGCTTCTTTTCTTGAAGAAGAGAAAATAAATTCATCTCCTTTCTTAGAAGAATAAACCAAGCAATAGTCAAAAGAAGGTGAGTTCAATTCTGCAAGGTTTTCTACCGTGATTTTGCTGCGAAGTGACGCTTTCTTTTCAGAAGCCATTTGGCAAGCCTTGATGCGATCGTTCGCTTTAGACTTTTCGCCACCCTTTGCAGTGTATTTGTTCAATTGAGCAATTGCTTCTTCGAACTTTCCTTGCTCTTGTAGAGAAAGAGCATAGGCAAAATAAACTTCTGGGTCAGTGTTATAATACTGAGCAGTGATTGCTTTTGCGTACCACTCGTCAGACGCAGAATACTGCGTGGTCAAGCGATAACATTCTCCGATTTGATAGAATACTCTACCCTTTTCGGTAAGATCTTTTATTCCAGCCTCAGCTGTTTTGTAGAGTTTTGCGGCCTCAGTATATCCCCCAGTTGCAAACTCATCATCCGCCTTTTTAGTGGCTTTTGTTTGAGCTACGGCTACAGAAGAAATAAACAGAGCAACTGTAAGAATTAGAAACAGACGCGCGGTTTTCATAAGGTTTTGTTTTGACATGCAATGTTTTTGGTGGCGACGAAAATAATGAAAAACCCCATTTTTCAGGCATTTCAAGATAAAAAAATCTCTATTAGCACTGAAAATCAAGACATTCCATCACTCGTAGCATGGTTTCAAAAGATTATCAAGTGTGTAAATATAAAAAAGAGACTCCTGTTTTAAACAAAAGTCTCTTTTTATTGTATCAAAAATCAATTCTTTAGAGGAATCTTACGAGTTCCACACCATTATCTGGTGAAGAGAATCTCTCTCATTTTCGGCAAAGGCCAGCTTTCATCTTCCACCACCATTTCCAACGAATCAGCTGCATCACGAATCACTTCCATGATAGGCATGATCTTGTTGCAATAGCCTTCGGCTTTTTTCTCCACATCAGCCTTTTCCAATTTAGCGCGCTCTGCATTGAGTTTGTCTACACCAGATTTCATTGCATTGATAGCAGTGCTGATTTGTTTGATCAACTCAACTTGTGCTTTGCTCGCTGCTTTTCCTTCAGCAGAACCCAATACTTCCTGCAGTCCAATTACATTATCTACCAATTTGCTCTGGTATCCAACAGCTGCTGGCAAAATGTGATTGATAGCCAGATCGCTTGTGATCAATGCTTCGATTTCTCTTCTTCTGTAGTAATTCTCTACTTCGATTTCATAGCGAGCATGAACTTCTTCGTGGGTCAAAACATTCAATTTCTCAAACATCTTTTGCACTTCTTTGTCCTTCCAAACTTTAAGGGCACTTGGAGTATCCTTTAGATTGCTAAGTCCGCGCTTTGCTGCTTCCTTCACCCACTCATCACCGTATCCATTACCTTCGAAACGGATGCTCTTACTCACTTTGATTAAGCGCTGAAGTTCTTTCAAAATCGCTTCATCCTTATCATCACCTTTTGCAATACGAGCATCTACGTCTTTCTTAAATTGAATCAAACGATTAGCAACAATTGTATTCAACGTAATCATCGCATTCGCACAGTTGGCGCTAGACCCAACCGCTCTGAATTCAAATTTATTTCCTGTAAAAGCAAATGGAGATGTTCTGTTTCTATCGGTATTATCTAATAATACTTGTGGTAATTTACCAATGTTAAGTTTCAACTCTGTCTTATCCTCTGGGGTCATTTTTCCAGCCTTGATATTCTTTTCAAGATTATCAAGCATCGCTGCCAATTGATCTCCCAAGAAAACAGACATGATTGCAGGAGGCGCTTCATTCGCTCCAAGTCGGTGGTCATTACCTACCGTTGCAATGGATGCGCGAAGTACATCTGCATTTTCGTGAATCGCTGCCACAGAGTTTACCAAGAATGTCAAGAACTGCATATTGCTCTTCGGATTCTTTCCTGGCTTCAAAAGATTCACACCAGTATTAGTACTCAATGACCAGTTGTTGTGCTTACCACTTCCGTTGATGCCTTCGAATGGTTTTTCGTGCAACAACAATCTGAAATTATGCTTGCGTGCAGTTTTCTCTAGCACATCCATCACCAATTGGTTGTGGTCGTTTGCAAGGTTTGCCTCTTCGAACATCGGCGCCAATTCAAACTGGTTTGGAGCCACCTCGTTGTGACGAGTCGTTACAGGAATACCAAGAAGGTGTGATTCTTGCTCAAAGTCTTGCATGAAAGCCATCACACGTTCTGGAATTGAACCGAAGTAATGATCTTCCAACTGCTGTCCTTTCGCAGGACGTGCGCCGAACAACGCGCGACCTGTCATCGCGATATCTGGACGTGCATTATACAATGCAGAGTCAATCAAGAAATATTCTTGTTCCCAACCCAATGTTGTATGAACCTTCGTTACATCTTTATCGAAGTACTGAGCAACCGCAGTTGCTGCTTGATCTACTACGTGCAATGCTTTCATCAAAGGCATTTTGTAGTCGAGTGCATGACCAGTATATGACAAGAAGATGGTAGGAATACAAAGAGTAGAACCTACAAGGAATGCAGGAGAAGAAGGATCCCAGAGGGTATAACCTCTTGCTTCAAATGTATTACGAATACCACCATTTGGGAAAGATGAAGCGTCTGGTTCTTGTTGAACGAGCATAGAGCCATCAAACTTTTCAATCGCACGGCCATCTCCAATTGGTTTGAAGAATGAATCATGTTTTTCAGCAGTACTACCTGTCAATGGTTGGAACCAGTGTGTGTAGTGTGTTGCACCACGTTGGATAGACCATTCTTTCATCGCTGCAGCTACGTGATCAGCCGTTTGGCGGTCGATACGTGAACCATGTTCGATACAATCCATGAGCTTGTCATATGCGTCATCCGTGAGGTATTCGCGCATTTTGTGATAAGCGAAAACATTTTCTCCAAAATACTCAGAGACACGTTTGCCATGAGATTCTACTTTCTCTGGCTGGCGATAATGCAGTTCAGATAGTGCTTGAAAACGATTAGTACTCATTTTTGGGGGGTTATTTTCCGCAAAAGTATACTTTTTTCGTCCTCACCCCCCGATTTTGGGTACCCTTTGTTGAAAAAAGGCAAAAAATACCGATTCTCGATTCTCGATTCTCGAAATTCGCGCTGCGCTAATTCGAAATTCGAAAATTAAATAAATGTGAAGGGCGTTCTATCGAATAGACAGCATGCGTAGCGTGCCTTCTATTAATAGCCGAAAGAGTTCGGGGTTTGGGGTTCGAGGAAAATTTCGAATCGAGAATCGAGAATCGAGAATCGAGAATCGAGAATCGAGAATTGAGAATCGCTATTTAATTACCTGAAACTTTTTTCTAACAACACTTCTTCCATCGTAGAGTTGAATGAAGTAAATTCCATTTGGAAGTGCTGAAACATCAATGTTGGAGCTAAATGAACTTCGCATGACCATTTTTCCAACATGATCATGGATAACATATTCCTTGAAATGATTCGGGGATTGTATGGTTAGATTATCAGATGCGGGAATAGGAAAAACAAGTGTTTGATTATCGGATTCAAATTCTCCAACATTCACAATAAACTCGCAGGGTATATTTGTATTAGGATGATATGTTCCAAGTGAATTGTCGTAATAGCATCTAAAGTCTCCTCCTTCATTGCCATCGACTAACCCGAAGTAGTAATCCATTGGAAACATGTACCGATTAATGAATCCAATTCCATCCACGATGGTGTCTGTGAATCCGATTCCAAATCCATTTGTGAGTTCATCACCGATGTATTCTACGACTTTATATTCTCTCATTTCGTCATTGATATTCTTTATCCCTTCAGCTACAACTAACAATCTTTGTTGCTCTGGATTCAAGAACCATTGAACGTTGAGAGGGCGACAAGTTATTTTCCAACTATCACCTATGCTTGAATTCATGTTATAAAGGGTATCCCAAATATTTTCAAATCGGACGTATACAACACCATCACTCTCATAGGTCACTTCTATTCCTAGATCGCTATCCATAGGTGTCATGGAAGGCATGTACATGAAGTGTCTTTCCTTTCTAATCTTTTTTGCTACAACATCATCAATGATCGTATCACCCTCCACATACATTTCCACATAGCCTTGAACCAAATTGTTGTAATACTCATAGTGCCATTGCGCACCATCAGCGCACCACATTTGAGAAAAACAATTCAACATGGAAATTCCTAATAGAAAGGAGAGTAATAGTTTTTTCATTCAAAAGAAGTTTTATCAAATGTAATAATCGATTCTCAATTCTCGAAATTCACGCTTCGCTGATTCGGGATTCGAAATTCACGCTTCGCTAATTCGAGATTCGATATTTTTCGCCGAAACCCTATCGCCGAACCCTACATCATTTCATGGGGGGCTAGCACTATAAGGCATGCTACGCATGCTTTCTAATCTCAAAACTAAATTCAAGTTGAAAAAAGTTTCGAATCTCGAATTTCGAATACGCGAAGCGTGAATCTCGAATTAGCGAAGCGTGAATTCCGAATACGCGAAGCGTGAATTCCGAATCGAGAATCGAGAATCGAGAATCGCTCACGCAATTTTTCAAAACAACTTTTGTTTTCCCGTCATAACCCGCAATAAGTATTAAATGAAACCAAAAAACGCTTTTCTAGGAGTGCTACTACTCTATTGTCTCAACGCTACTGCTCATGAAGTGGACATGACCATTCACTTCGACAAAGACTCATTCGAAATCCCCGATTCAACCAGAAAAAAACTGGAAGTGTGGGGACTCTCACATTATCATGTGAGGCACAACAAAATCTTTCTTTATGCTCACACCGATACAGATGCTGAATCGGATTACAACATTACCTTATCAAAAAATCGAAATGAAACGGTGCGCGCAATCCTTGTCAGATGCGGATTTGACAACATCGTTCACGAACATTTTGGTGAAAGTAAACCTACATGTCACGAGCCAGACGAGGCTTGCATGGCGCGAAACAGACGTGTAGAAGTTATCCTACTTGACTCGCCTTATGAACTCTGGCAAGACCAAGCAAATCTTCCCAAACCAGAAATTCAAGAAATCAAATGTGATCGACAAAATGTAATTCAATTTGATCAGGGCACGATCATCGAAGTACCGCCATTTGCTTTCATGGATGCCGAAGGAAATCAAGTACAAAATGCCACCCTTGAAGTGCGAGAATTCTACACCATTAAAGATTGTCTAGAAGGAAATATCAGCACTAAGTGTGGAGATAAAATTCTAGAATCCGGAGGAATGATTGAAGTGCGAGCATTTGATGGAAACAAAGAATTATCGCTTGCTCCAGGACAATCTATCAATGTTGCTTTTAATAATAATGCGCAATTGCAACCTGGTATGGAGGTGTTTTATGGCCGCGTTGAAAATGGCGTCATGACTTGGGATGATGAAAAAACATTCAATGAAAGACGCAAGCAAAATCAAGCTGATAATATTCAAATGAGTGGATTGGTTCCGATGGAGCAAAATGCATTTTACAAAGTTGGAAATATCGTAACACTACCCGGACTCGGATTCGAAAGTGCGATGCTCTACATTGATGAGAAGAATCAAAAACGTGTAAAACACCTCTTGAATCGACCTTATGAAAGTCTAACAAAGGCGCAGCAAAACGAACTCAAAACCATCGCCAGAGAAAGTCAGCGAAGACTCAATGTGAAATTAGCCAATGACTTTAAAGAAATTCAAGCGGAGTATAGAAGGCAGATGAGGCTGTTGGAAGAACAGAGTAAAAAAGATGCTAAACTGGCTAAAAAGTATAACGATGAAATGGCAATACTCACAACAGATTTTGAGGAGTCCAGAAGACAATGGGCGATCAGAGATTCCCTATTAGAGATCATGAACGCACCATTGCAAGTGAAAGGACTCGGCTGGATCAATTGCGATCGTTTTATTTATAGTTCGGTACCCATGCGAAGTCTAGATGTGATTGCTGATGGCGTTAGATTTGAGCCTAGTTATGACGTCATGTTTTCTGCAACGCTCATTTTTACGGATATCTATTCTGTAATGTCCGCACAAAGGACTTCAAATAACATGATCTCATTTAATAATATTCCCGTTGATAAAGAGAGAATTTTTATATATCGTAAACTTCGACCGGATCAAAAAATGGACTTTGCAATGGTCAATATCAGACCAGGTGAAGTACAAGTTAAAATCGATAAAATTGAAGTGCTAACAATTGATGAGGTGGCGTCTAGAATGAATAAACTAACCGCTAGAAATAGCTAAACTCATCACTCTATTCATTCTCATTCAGAGATGGATGTGAGTATAGGTCTTGCGAATCATGAACTATGTCATAATCAGAGAAGATCTTTAGAATGTGAATGAGTAGGAGAATGAAAATGAATAGTAGGAAACAAAACGAAAAAGGGCTGTCATAACTGACAGCCCTTTTCTTTAAACCAAAACCTAACTAAACCTTTAAAACACTAAACCATTATCCAACTTGGATCTTCTTTACCAACTCTGCTTGTTTTGTCTCATCCAATTTTGGAAGATTCACAAACAATACTCCACCTTCATACTGCGCTGAAATTGCATCCACATTTAATGTGTTTGGAAGTCTGAACTCGCGACGGAACGCATTCGTTTTGAATTCTCTCTTTGTGTATTTTTCACCCTCTACGCTTACCTCATCTTTTTGCACCGCGGAGATAATCAAGTTGCGCTCTTTTAATTCCAAATGGAAATCTTCTTTCTTGCGACCTGGAGCCAAAAGCTCAATCACAAATTTTTCAGGAGTTTCTTTGATGTTCGTTGCTGGAACAGCTGAATGACCATGAAAGAAATCTTTTACAAAAGCATCATCAAAAAATGAATGAAGCGCTGGACGGAAAACTTTGTTACTTGTTGTGTACATGTTATATAAAATTTTATTGTTTGATCCGCTCTAGTCAAGGTCCAGACCAATTCAAAAAACAAGACAAAAAGTCATTAAATAAAAATACAAGATGTCAATTTGGTGTTTTTCACTCCGAAACGAGCGCAAAACTGTCCGGAAAGCAATCCGATCAAGCCATTTCTTGTGCCAACTGAAAGTTGTATCTTCGCGCCCGCATGCAAGAATTGACATTTGAGCTGCAGCACACCGATCCTAAATCTGGTGCGCGTGCGGGTAAGATTACTACTGATCATGGGGTTATTGAAACCCCTATTTTTATGCCTGTTGGAACAGTGGGTACCGTGAAAGGAATCACCCAGCAGGATTTAAAAAATGATGTGCAAGCCCAAATCATTTTGGGTAACACCTATCATCTCTATCTCCGCCCTGGGATGGACATCATGAAACAAGCCGGTGGACTGCATAAATTCAACGGTTGGGATCGTCCTATCCTCACCGATAGCGGCGGATATCAAGTCTACTCCCTTTCTGGCAATCGCAAAATCAAAGAAGAAGGCGTGACCTTCAAGTCGCACATCGATGGAAGTAAGCACGTCTTCACTCCAGAAAATGTGATGGATATTCAACGCACGATTGGTGCTGATATCATCATGGCATTCGATGAATGTCCGCCTTATCCCTGCGATTACGCTTACGCAAAAAACTCACTCGAAGTCACCAATCGCTGGTTAGATCGCTGTTTCCAGCGCCTCGCAGAAACAGAACCACATTACGGACATACACAAAACCTCTTCCCTATCGTTCAAGGCAGCACCTACAAAGACTTGCGCCAGCAAAGCGCGGAGTACGTTGCATCGAAAGGCGCAACGGGCAATGCTATTGGCGGCTTGAGCGTAGGTGAACCACACGATAAAATGTACGAAACCACAGAACTTGTTTGTGGAATTCTACCGAAAGACAAACCTCGATACCTGATGGGAGTAGGTACTCCAGCCAACATTCTAGAATGTATTGCTCTTGGAGTGGATATGTTTGATTGTGTAATGCCCACCAGAAATGCGCGCAACGGAATGCTGTTTACATGGAATGGAACCATGAACATGCGCAATAAAAAATGGGAAAATGACTTCTCTCCTCTTGATGAAGCAGGAGACAGCTACGTAGATAGCTTTTATACCAAGGCTTATGTGCGCCACCTTTTTGTGGCCGATGAACTTCTCGGTTTACAAATCGCTACTGCGCATAATCTAAACTTCTATCTTCGCCTCGTTAGAATGGCAAGAGAAAAAATTATTGAAGGTACTTTTGCTTCTTGGAAAAATGAAATGGTAGAAAAACTTTCGCGCAGACTGTGATAAAAAAGCTCGACCTCTATATCATCAAAAAATTCTTAGGAACCTTTTTCTTCATGATTGGGGCCTTTGTAATTATTGCCGTGGTATTTGATGTGAGCGAAAACATTGATGATTTAATCAAGTCAAAAGCGCCGTTCTATCGCATTCTCAGAGATTACTACTTGAATTTTTGTTTGTACTTCGGAAATCTTCTGAGTTCATTCATCATCTTTTTGACCATCATTTGGTTTACCAGCAAACTCGCCCAAAAGAGCGAAATCATTGCTATCCTGAGCGGTGGCGTTGGTTATAGTCGCATCCTTCGCCCCTATTTTATTGCATCAAGTATTCTGGTGTGCATTTCGCTTACACTCAGTCATTACGTGGTACCACTTGCGAATAAACGCAAACTCGATTTTGAATTAGAATATCTCAAAGAAGCAATTATCGTAGATGATAAAAATTTGCATCGTGAGATTGAACCGGGCGTCATTGCTCACTTCTATCAATTCTCTCCAGCGAATATGGGTGGTTCTAGTTTTTCTTTAGAAAAATGGGAAAATGGAAAATTGACCTACAAACTTCTTTCATCTGGTGCCAATTATGATTTGCAAAAAAACATGTGGACCATCAATGGAGCGCAGGTTAGAAAATGGGATGAAAAAGGAATTGAGACGGTCACTTATCGTGCGCGCATCGACACCATTTTACCAATGAACATGGATACCTTTGGATTACGTCCGGAGACTATTGGTACAATGAATTGGAATGAGCTCAATGATTTCATTGAAGCACAACGAAAAGCTGGTAGTGGAAGAATTGCAGAATTTGAAATTGAAAAATACAATCGAACCGCGAGCGCGTTTTCGATCTTCATTCTCACTTTGATTGGTGTCACCATTGCATCGCGTAAATCACGCGGAGGCACAGGACTTCACCTGCTATTGGCAGTTGTCATTGGATTTGTATTCATATTTATTTCAAGAATGACCGCGGTGAGTGCGATGACCATTGGCTTACCTGCATCGCTTGCTGTTTGGGTACCGAATGCTATATTCTTGGTGATAGGAATTTACCTGTATACCCGCGCCCAGAAGTAATTTGCGCAGACTTCATGATGTCGCTCGCTTCTATTTTTTCCGAAAAAATACCATAGACAGCACTTCCACTTCCGCTCATGCTTGCATAGATAGCACCTGCTTCGTACAGTGCATTTTTAATCGATGCGATCGCTGGAAAATGTTCTAGGACGGGCGCTTCAAAATCATTAATCACATATTTTTTCCAAGAAAAAATATCTAATTCACCAATATTTCTAAGATCAAACGCTGCGGGTTTTGGAGTGATCCAACTAAACGCTTTGCCAGTGTTTACATGGATTCCCGGATGAATAATCGTAACGAAGTAAGATGATAAATCAAGCGAAATGGGTTCGAAGATTTCGCCTCTTCCAGTGACAAAACACGATTTATTTTCTATGAAAAAAGGACAATCGCTGCCGAGTTGAGCTCCGTATGCTTGCAATTGTTGTGTGGTCAGTTTTAGATCAAAAAGATCGTTCAATGCGCGGAGCATAAATGATCCATCACTAGAACCACCGCCAAGTCCAGCACCGCTGGGTAAATGTTTCAGCAATTGCACATCTACACCACCGATATTAAAATTCTTTTGCAACAAAGCATGTGCTTTGAACACAATATTTTCTTCAGGCGACATGGTGACTTGTTCGCCAAAAACTTCAATAGAACAATTGTTTTGATCGTTGTGAACCACCTCTAACACATCGCACCAATCAACAGGAGCGAATATGCTTTCAAGCGTGTGAAAACCATCGCTGCGCTTGCCCGTAACGGACAAGCCAATATTGATTTTGCAATTTGGAAAACAGATCATGACTCCCAGTATCCGAAGCTTTTTAAGCGACCCAAATCATTTCTCCAATTCTCATCCACCTTGACAAACATTTGAAGGAACACTTTCTTTCCAACGAATGATTCCATGTCTTTACGTGCTTGTGTTCCTACGCGCTTAAGGCTTCCGCCTTGGTGTCCGATGAGGATACGCTTTTGCGATTCACGTTCAGTGATGATAAGTACACGTATGCGCGCTATTTCAGGTTCATCGATGTACTCTTCGACCATTACCTCGCAAGAGTATGGGATTTCGCGATCATAGTTCATGAAGATTTTTTCACGAACGATTTCAGCAACGAAGAAACGTTGCGTGCGATCGCTTAATTCATCTTTAGGGAAATATGGAGGCGAAGCAGGAAGGATCGCGATGATCTCAGCGAGTAATTCCTTCACATATATTTTTTCGAGTGCAGATACAGGGAAAATGCGTGCGTTGGGCAGAAGTTCTTTGTAGACTTCGAATACCGCGTTAGAACCGTCGTTGCCGACGAGATCAAATTTATTGAGCACTACAAATACAGGCACTTCTGTTTTTTGAATCTTCTCGAGCGTTGCCTTGTGCAAAGGCGATTTATCAGAAGCATCCACCACAAGCATGATGAGGTCAGCGTCGATGAGAGCAGTTCCCACCGTTTTCATCATTCCTTCGTGCAGTTTGTACTTTGGATCGAGCACACCTGGGGTATCGGAATAGACAATTTGGTAGTCATCGCCATTGAGGATACCCATGATACGGTGTCTGGTAGTTTGCGCTTTTGGAGTAACGATGCTGAGTTTTTCACCCAGTAGAGCGTTCATAAGCGTTGATTTACCGGCATTTGGGTTACCGATGATGTTGACGAAACCTGCTTTGTGGTTATTTTCCAAGATAAAATTTATTATTTGTATTGCGGAAACAAAATTAGTGTATATTTGCACCCCCCAAACGGAATAGAAGAAATAAGTTCTTTTAGGTTTGAGGGAATTATTTGAGATTGCGGGGTGGAGCAGTTGGTAGCTCGTCGGGCTCATAACCCGAAGGCCACAGGTTCGAGTCCTGTCCCCGCTACTAAGTGAAAGGTGTCTGAAAAGACACCTTTTTTTTGTGCCTTATTGATTTGCGAGAGGTTTGATCAGGCGCTAACTTCGCCCTTCCATTGGCCTCGTAGTTTAATGGATAGAACGAGAGATTCCGGTTCTCTAGGTAGGGGTTCGATTCCCTTCGAGGTCACATAGTATAAATTAATTAAAAGCTTCTCAAAAATAAATTCGAGCCTGCTCTTGTAGGTTTCTCTAGGCTTGGTATAGAAGCGAACATTTTGAATTGAGCATTAAACAGAAATCTCTTTTGATAGAGAAGTTTGAAGAGACTCAGTCTTTACTTTGAAGGATAGATACTTCTGAAAAAGTTCTTCTTTCCAATTAACAACTTCATCAGGATCGTAGTTTACTTGCTGCATACGCAGGATAATCTTGTGTGCAAGTAGATTCATTTCATTTGCAAACTCTACCGTATCTTGAATAATACTCTTAGTCTCAACAGAAATGAAAATTTGCTTTTTCCTCAAAATTTTATAGCCTGTATAAATTCTTAGATGAAGCTCGTCACGTGCCACTGAAATTTCGCTTGGAATCTTATTCTTTGGAACAAGGGCAGCTACCGCATCTTCCAATTCAATGATTGCATCGTTTAAATCTTCAATAGCCTGTGCTCTCTTCTCGTAGTAATGAGAACTTCGTTGCAGCGCTTTTTGAGTACTGAGCAGAATTTTTCTGTCGAGCCATTTTTCACCAAACGAAGCCATAATTGGAATTGCAGCCGCTGAGCCTACCAACCCAGAAAAAAAATTAAGTAAAGTTGAATCCACGATTTTAAAAGTATTTGTCAGTAAAGAACTAACCCCAGAGTTTTTTACCCTCAACATCAAATTTAGAGCAATGCAAATTCAAATATCCTACATCAAGGAAAAAGTACTTAACGTATTTCAGATTATTTGAACACTTGTGGACCAACTTCTCAATCAAATTCACTAAAAATGCTTCATTTAAACAAGTCCAAAAACTTCCCAATCAAACCAATAATTTCCGTTGTTAGTTTTATGCGGTCGAGCCAGCCCTTTTCTATTTTCTTTTTCATGTTAAAAAATTTCTACAATCCTACATTCGTCACGGAAAATTAGAAAGGACAGAATAGCCCAACACCCAAACTTCTAAATACCAGCTAATTAGCGTCGAAATCTGAAAAATCCTTAAGAGGTTAAATTATTAGGCAAATTAAAAAACCCAATAAAATTGGGCCTTTCAGACGTTTACAAAATTTGAAGAGTGTCACTTGAGGGGACATTTTAGACCAATATTATAGTAATGACTAATACAGTTTTAAAAAAAACTACCTACAAAGGCATCAATCAATTCAAAAATGAAATCTCAGAATAATTTATCATTCATTAATAGGCGCGCTTTGCCTGCTAATTCTAGAGGACTTTCAATACTACTTGCCTGAAGTGGGTATGGTCCATTCTAAAAACGTTGAGTTTTGATATTCCAACAGTATCTTTTGAATATCATCAGGCATAAATTCTAATCCAATAATCGACCAACTGCTACCAGATACAAGGAGCCGCAATCTTAAAGGACGAAATTCCGCTGGTAAATTTGTTTGTATTTCTAATTTGTCTAAATCAGAATTGATTTCGATTTGATTTTTTTTAGTCATTCAGTAAAAATAAAAAATGCTGCTTTTCCAACATTACCAGGAAGAGCAGCATTGTAATGTTATCAACTTGAGGCTAACCGCCTTTCCATCGAAGTTTTTGCGGTTTAAGGCCACGCCCGGCCCGAGACTTTTTAAGAAACCAATGTGGCCTCTAAATTATTGATACAAGTTCTCAATTTATCTGCGCACTGGTTGCGCGCTCTTCAATTAAGACTATCTTTTAGGCTGGTGTGCCTAACCGATTTTGTACGATACAAAGATTAGCGTTAAACCCTCACTGTCAATAAATTAATATTAACAAAAAAAATAGTAATTAACAATTTTACTTTCAATAATTCTAAAAGAATCTGAAAAGTTATGCCTTAACTATTCAGATGTTCTTACACTATAAATGAACTTTTGATTAATTAGATTCTTGATTAAAGTCCATTTCTCTTCAGTAAAAAGGATGTATTATTTTCTTCATACTGAAGGTTAAAGCTTTTTTCGGAGTTTCCACCAAATTGCAATTGGGACTTGGTTTTATCCTCGATAAGCTTTAAGTTGACTAAGCCTAAGGCTAATAGTTCATTTAAATATTCTTGGGAACCAAATGCACCATTCTTTTTTAGTCGATCCAATGTTTGAAAACTTGCACGATTGACGATGTTGGCCAGTAACTTGAATTCAATCCATTCAATTTTTCTCACGACAGCTGACGAATATAGTTTCCCAATGATTGATGCTTTTTCTTCTTCATCAGCTCTATCAATTAGCATCATCACTTGTAATCCAACCTTTGTTTCAATTTTGAGGTCTGAGTTAATCTCTTCCACAAACTGCTTTCGCTCATCTTGAGAGATTTGATTTGATTCGTTTAAAAATTTGATGAGTTTTCTTGTAAAAAGGTAATTTGAAATTGTAACACTTGCATTATAAATGTTCGAAATCGAATTTAAAATAGGAATATCCTTAGCAAAACCTTCCTTCATGAAGGTATCAAGCGAAATCTCAGCTATGTCTTTAAATACACTAGATACAGGAGCAGTCACTGATTTTTCAATCTCCTCAGTAATAGACTTGTCATTAAACATGGTGAATTTTAAAAAGCAATATACTAACAGTCCGCATTATTAAGAGATTCCGGTTCTCTAGGTAGGGGTTCGATTCCCTTCGAGGTCACATAATATGCTGGTGGTATTCTGTGAATATTCGGTTGTTAAACAGGAATAGGATATTCCAAGATGTTGATTGTACTTTGCATCGCAATGGAGGATCAGATGACACAAGCGCAAGAAGTATTAAAAAAACATTTCGGTTACGAAAATTTTCGTCCGCAACAAGAAGACATCATAAACACCGTGCTCTCCAAAAGAGACGCATTCGTTCTGATGCCCACGGGCGGAGGAAAAAGCTTGTGCTATCAAGTACCCGCCCTCCTACTGCCTGGTATCACACTTGTGATATCTCCGCTCATCTCTCTCATGAAAGATCAGGTGGATACCCTTGTTGCCAACGGTATCAAAGCTGCCTTCCTCAATAGCTCTCTCACTAATTCGCAAGCGGATAATATTTCGAAACTCTGCAGAATGGGGGAAATTAAAATCCTCTACATCTCTCCAGAAAAGGCCATCGCATCTGCTGATTGGTTTTTGAAATCGCTTCCAATCGACCTCATCGCTATTGATGAAGCGCACTGTATCTCTTCTTGGGGGCACGACTTCCGACCTGAATACAAGCAGTTGCATCAATTGAGAAACCATCATCCCAATGCAACGATGATGGCACTCACCGCCACTGCTGATCGACTCACTCAAAAAGACATCCTCGAATTTCTCGGACTCAATACTCCTGAGATTTTCATCTCTTCTTTCGACCGTCCCAATCTTCAACTCTCCGTTAAGTTTGGTTTAAAGGCGAAAGAAAAATTCAAAGACATCCTCGATGTATTAGAACAACACCCGAATAGCTCCGGGATTATTTATTGCACTTCGAAGAAAAATACGGAAGCACTTGCCGGTGAGCTACAACACGCTGGCGTGAAGGCTGCGTACTATCACGCGGGCATGAATAGCGAGCAACGAAGCAAGATTCAAGAGAATTTTATTCGCGATGAAGTTCAAGTGGTCTGCGCCACCATCGCCTTTGGTATGGGGATCGATAAAAGCAACGTTCGTTTTGTTTTGCACTATAATTTACCAAAAACAATCGAAAGCTACTACCAAGAAATTGGACGTGGTGGACGAGACGGAATGCCTTGCTTCACGCGACTATACTGGTCTTTTGGCGACTTGATATTGCTTCGACAGTTCGCTGACGAAAGCGGCGCTCAGCAAGTCAATGTAGAGAAGCTCAATCGCATGCAAGAGTTTGCGGAGTCGCGCATTTGTAGACGAAAAGTTTTGTTGAATTACTTCGGAGAAAACCTTCGTGAAAACTGCGGTAACTGCGATGTTTGTAAGAATCCTCCCTCCCATTTCGATGGCACGATACTAACGCAAAAGGCACTGTCTGCCATTCGCAGAGCTGAAACGATCCAGCAAAAACTAACGGTGCCGCTTTTGATCAATGTACTACGTGGATCACAGCAGCATGAAATCATTGAGAAGAATTTACAGACCATCAAAACATACGGTGCGGGAAAAGATCTGAGCTACCAAGAATGGAATTATTACGTTCTTCAAATGATTCAGGTGGGTGCAATGCATCTCCTTTATGAAACAGGAAATGCGCTTGAAATAACGCCATTCGGTGATATGATTCTCAAGAATCAATTTACAGTGGATCTCATCAAGCCACAAGAGTATGTGCCACCAGAAAAGAAAAAGGCATCGGAGAAAAAATCAGCACCCGCTCTATCAGATAAATCATCATCACTCTTTGAAGAATTGCGCGCACATCGCAAGCGATTGGCATCATTAGAAGACGTGCCGCCGTATGTAATCTTCCATGACAGTACATTGCATGAAATGGTAGAACGCTTGCCATTGACTCCCGACGAAATGTTGGAAATCTCTGGAATGAGCGAACACAAATTCAAAAAGTATGGCTACGACTTTTTAGACCTTATTGTGAAGAATAGTCCTGTTCCCTACAAGCCAAAAGTAAACGTAGAGAAAGCATTAGTGCCCGCAGCTATTCAAGGGTATATCGATGAGATGAAATCAATACAGATTCCTCTCAGTACAACAGCACTGACGAAATTATTACTTGGCAGTCAGGATGAGAAATTCGAATCTTTTGCGACCAAGGTTTCCTTCTATGGCATCCTTAGAGATGAATTCAAAGTGAAAGAGCTTTTTGAAAAATTGCGCAATTATGTGGAGCCTGTTGTGAGTCAAATTCAAGATGAGAAGCAGCAGCAACTTTATAATACGACAGATACATTTCTTAAGAAATTAGGCGATCGCAAATTGAGTGAGAAAGACCTTCTTTTTTTCCAAGAAAAAGCAAAAGCACTTCCTTTACCAGATAAGGATCGCATGTCTGGTAGTGAATCCACTCCGAGAAGAACAGGTATGAAATGGTCGGAACAAGAGCTTCAATTATTGGAAGACTTGCTCTGTCACACCTCTGATATCAATGATTTTGAGACCATTCTTGAACGTACAGAAAAGAGTATTCGCTTTGCTTTATTAAATTACAGCACCAGACCAATTAGCGAATTCACTTCATAGTGATAAAAATCAAGCGGTCGATTCGACTATTTTTTTATCTTGCACGAGTCAACACACGACTCGCATGGCCTTTAACACCTTGTTCTCATGGTTTATTAAAAAGCGCATTCACCAGATTGAGCTTTTCAAAAAATACCCCGTTGAGGTACAAGGAGAGCTATTCCCAAAATTGGTTGATGAAGCAGCGCTCACGCGTTTTGGCTTAGAGCACAACTTCTCGAATATTCGGACGCTCAAGGATTTCAAAAATGCTGTGCCTATTCGCACTTATGAGGAGTACAAGCCGTACATCGATGCACTGCGTGAAGGTGAGCAAAATATTCTTTGGCCTTCGCGATTGAAGTGGTTTGCTAAATCAAGCGGAACGACTGATGCACGTAGTAAGTTCATTCCTGTTTCGAAAGAAGCATTGGAGGAATGTCATTACAAAGGCGGCAAAGATTTATTAGCCATGTATTATCATCAGCGCCCCAATGCTAAACTCTACACGGGCAAAACATTGGTGATGGGTGGTTCTTCAAAAATCAATTCATTCAACGAAGAAGGTTATACGGGAGATTTATCTGCGATCATCATTCAAAATTTGCCGATCTGGGTAGAACTAAAGCGTATCCCCTCTCGTGATATCGCTTTGATGGAAAATTGGGACGAGAAGATTGAAGCAATGGCTGCCGTAGCTGTAGAGGAAGATGTGAGCATTATTGCTGGTGTTCCTAGCTGGACACTAGTATTGCTGAAGCGAGTGATGGAACTACGCGGCACGGATAATATTCGCGATGTGTGGCCGAATCTAGAATTGTTCATGCATGGAGGCGTAAGTTTCAAGCCTTATCGCGAGCAATTCAAAAAGATTATTGGTGGTGATATGAATTATGTAGAAACCTACAACGCAAGTGAGGGTTTCTTTGCAATACAAGATCGACTTGATGCAGATGATTTGTTGTTGATGCTTGATTATGGCATCTACTATGAGTTTTTGCCGATAGAAGAATTAAACAGTAAAAATCCGAAGACCATCGGATTGGAAGAGGTAGAAATTGGACAGAATTACGCCATCATCATTTCTACCAATGGTGGGCTGTGGCGTTATATGGTGGGCGATACTGTGCGCTTCACATCGAAATTTCCGTTCCGCGTGCAGGTCTCAGGCCGCACTAAGCATTATATCAATGCTTTCGGAGAAGAGCTCATGGTGGAGAATTCTGACTATGCGATTGAGATGGCTTCTATGGCTACCGGTGCGCATGTATTAGAATATACCGCTGCTCCAATCTTTATGGGAGATGATGCTCGTGGTGCACACGAATGGCTCATCGAATTCGAAAAATGTCCGAATGATATGGAGGCATTTAAAAATGAATTGGATGCAGCTTTGAAACGAGTCAACACCGATTACGAAGCAAAAAGATCATTTGATTTGAACTTGAAAGCCCCCGTCATCCGGGAGGTTCCGAAAGGAACATTCTACAATTGGTTAAAGCATAATGGAAAATTAGGCGGCCAGCATAAAGTTCCTCGCCTTTCTAATGAACGTCATATTTTAGAACAGGTATTAAATTTGAGTATGGCCTCCATATGATCATATCTCAACTATTATATCTTCTTTCATTTTTATTCGATCATTCGATGCCTTGCACAGCAAGTACTTTCGAAACCGATGAAATTGGTAACATCTATTTGATTCAAGAAAGAAGTATCGAGAAGATAGATACGAAAGGAAATTTTCTATTCAAAAATTCTAATCTCGATTACGGAAACATCACACATCTTGATCTTACCAATCCATTTCAGCCATTCGTATTTTATCAAGAACAAGGAAAAGTAATTATCCTAGATAATACATTGAGTCAGCAAGGCGCTCCCATCGATTTATTTGATAAAGGACTCGGAAACATAGAGTGCATGGGCGGTGCAAGAGGTGATGCATTTTGGCTTTGGGATATCAATCAATCAGAATTGAAAAAAGTAGATCGACAATTCAATATCCTTTTGACGACGGGGAATCTATCGATGTTATTGAATAAAGAATTGCATTTTTCTCAAATACAAGAAAGTGGAAATTTCATCTATGCAGCAGATCCAGTGCATGGCATTTTTGTATTTGATATCTATGGAAATTATAAGAGCTTACTTCCTGTGAGCTATGAAGGCAAAATAGCAGTGCGCGATGACCGTATTTATTACATTAGTAATGGGCAGCTGAATATCATTCAATATCTAAATTTAGAATCGCTGAGTATCCCGCTGCCAGCGGGTTTCAAAGGAGATTGGGACTTCAGAAATCGCACCCTCGAATACATCGCTGAAGGGCAGTTGCATTTTTATCGATTATCAGAGTAGTTAATTACTAACATCTCCTTGTAACTCGCGGATTCTTTTTTACTTTGCGCTCTTCTAAATTGACCTAGATAAGTTATGCACATTGCCATCGCGGGAAACATTGGTTCCGGGAAGACTACTTTGACGACCCTATTAGCCAAACACTATAAATACCAACCACACTTTGAAGAAGTGGATGATAATCCATATTTGATTGACTTCTACAAAGACATGCAACGTTGGTCTTTCAATCTTCAAGTATTCTTCTTGAAGAGTCGTTTCAGACAATTGATTGAAATGAAAAAGAATTCGAAGAAGATTGTTCAAGACAGAACAATCTATGAGGATGCTTTTATTTTCGCTCCAAACTTGCACGCAATGGGATTGATGACCACGCGTGATTTCGAAAACTATGCAGACTTATTTAGTGTAATGGATGAGTTCATCACTCCTCCAGATTTGTTGATCTATTTGCGTGCTTCTGTTCCAGCTTTAGTTGAGAACATTCAAAAGCGCGGAAGAGAATACGAAGAAGCTATTCGTTTGGACTATTTAACGCGTCTTAACGAGCGTTACGAGGCTTGGATTAGCACTTACAACAAAGGAAAATTATTAGTCATTGATATCGACGATAACCGTTTCCATGAAAAGGCAGAAGATCTTGGAAGAATCATTTCAGGAATTGACGCCCAACTACACGGTTTATTCAAATAATATTTGCGCTTGCATAACCTCGCAAATTAACCACGCTCTAAAAAAAAATCCCCTTGTCACGACAAGGGGATTTTTATTATCCAGTATTTTTTATCTGCTTACTTCGAAGCTTTCAAATCGAATGTCATGATGAAGTTGTCTTCAATCATTTTATCGCCTAGGTCGCTAAAGAACTTTGCAGAACGGTACTTAATGTCATAAGCTGTTCTATCAATTGAAAAGCCGCCGTTTAAGCTAAGACTTCTATCACCATTTGGAATGGCAAGTACAGTCATTTTTGCTTCCTTCTTGATGCCTTTGATAGTCAAATCACCTGTTACTTCAAACTGGTGCTTGTTAGTCATCGTTGAAGACTTCATGGTGAAGATGGCTTCTTTGTTTTTATCAATAGAAAAGAAGTCTTCACTCTTCAAGTGACCTTCTAGATCATTCTTGGTATCACCAGAAAGATCTTCCACTTTTAGTGAGGTCATATCAATGACCAATTGTCCTGAACGAATGTTGCCACCCGCCATTTCAACTGAACCTGATTTTACCATCACAGAACCGTTGTGTTGACCTGTTACTTTTTTCGCCAACCACTTCACAGATGAAGTTGCAGGAACGATATTGTAAACACCATCACCAGCAGCTGGAAGATCAAGACCTTTTGTTGGGTCCATCTCTCCTACTTTCACTTTGCTCGTATCTAAACCAGCACGTGCAGCAACTAAGCATTTTTGAAAATCAGCTTCAAACTTCGCATCAGCTTTACGAGACTCCTCACACTTTTTCATTGTGTCGGCATTCTTCTCAGCGTTCAATTCTTCTTTCGCACAGCCGCATGCATCAAGTACTTGAGCATTGTTTGTATTTCCGCTTTGGCAAGCAGCAAATACTGCAGCAGCGAAAAGAATAAAAAGGAAGTTCTTTTTCATTTTCAAAAATTATTTAGTTGCAGGAGCTGCGTTCATTTGAGCTTTTTCAGCTTCAGTAAGTGCACGCACTTCAGTTGAAGTATTCGTTGTTTCTTTACCGTTTACATTCTCAGTAGTGGTAGTGATTACTTTAACGTTACCATCTGCTTGAGGCATGTATTGAACAATGTTTGTTTTTTCGGTAGTCTGTGGAGCTACAACTTCTTGTTTCTCTGTCATCTCAGTTTCTTTTTTCTCTCCGTGGTTACCCAACATTGGAGCGATAGTAAGACCAACAAGACAAGTCAACTTGATCAAGATGTTCATAGATGGACCAGACGTATCCTTGAATGGATCACCAACTGTATCACCTGTTACTGCTGCTTTGTGAGCATCAGAACCTTTGAAAGTCATTTCACCATTGATCATTACACCTGCTTCGAAAGACTTCTTAGCATTGTCCCATGCACCACCAGCGTTGTTTTGGAAGATAGCCCAAAGAACACCAGATACAGCAACACCAGCCATGTAAGCACCTAATGCTTCAGCACCCATTACCACTCCGATGATGATTGGAGATATAATGGTGATAGCGCCAGGAAGCATCATTTCGCGAAGAGCAGCTTTTGTAGAAATTTCTACACACTTACCATACTCAGGCTTACCAGTACCTTCCATGATACCAGGAATTTCTCTGAATTGACGACGTACTTCCATTACCATATCCATTGCAGCTTTACCAACTGACTTCATTGCAAGAGCAGAGAATACCACTGGAATCATACCACCGATGAACAATGCAGACAATACATCCGCCTTGAAGATATTGATACCATCAATACCTGTGAAAGTAACATAAGCTGCGAAAAGTGCAAGTGCAGTTAACGCTGCAGAAGCGATAGCGAATCCTTTACCAACTGCCGCTGTAGTGTTACCTACAGAGTCAAGGATGTCAGTACGCTCACGAACTTCTTTAGGAAGCTCACTCATTTCAGCAACACCACCAGCGTTATCCGCGATAGGACCGAATGCGTCGATTGCAAGCTGCATCGCAGTGGTTGCCATCATCGCAGAAGCAGCGATAGCTACACCATAGAAACCAGCTAATTCATAAGAACCCCAAATCGCACCTGCGAAAAGAAGTACTGAAGAGAATGTAGACATCATACCTGTAGAAAGACCTGCGATAATGTTCGTCGCAGCACCAGTTGATGAATTTTTAACGATATCAAGTACTGGCTTTTTACCAAGCGCAGTATAGTATTCAGTGAATGCAGAGATCAAATATCCAACAGCAAGACCTACAAGCGTTGCGTAGAATACGTGACGGCTTGGAACCATTTTAATTCCTTCACCGAAGAACTCCATATTGATTTCTTTTGGAAGCATCCAATCAACCAAGAACCAACCTGCAGCAGCAGAAAGAACGATAGAAGTGATGTTACCGAGGTTAAGAGCTTTTTGAACTTGAGCCTCTCTCGCTGTATTGTCTTTCACACGAACCAAGAAAGTACCAATGATTGAAGCGATGATACCTACACCTGCGATCATGATTGGAAGAAGGATTGGTCCCATTCCGTTGAAAGCATCAGTGAATTGAGTACCTGCAGCATCTGTCATATCCTTGATGATGTAGTTACCAAGTACCATTGATGCAAGAACAGTTGCAACATAAGAACCGAACAAGTCAGCACCCATACCTGCAACGTCACCTACGTTATCACCTACGTTATCCGCGATAGTTGCTGGGTTACGTGGATCATCTTCAGGGATACCTGCTTCTACTTTACCTACAAGGTCAGCTCCAACGTCAGCAGCTTTGGTATAGATACCACCACCCACACGAGCGAATAGAGCGATAGACTCAGCACCAAGAGAGAAACCAGCAAGGGCTTCAAGTACCATTGTCATTTCATCATAAAATTCGCCGCCCTTGTTCATGAAAGAGGAAACGAATACCATGAAGAAAAGGCTAAGACCTAATACTGCAAGACCAGCAACACCAAGGCCCATTACAGTACCACCGCCGAAAGACACTTTAAGTGCATTTGGAAGAGAAGTACGAGCTGCTTCTGTTGTTCTTGAGTTAGCATCCGTAGCGATACGCATACCGATATTACCAGCGACAGCAGAGAATACTGCTCCCACGATGAATGCTGGAACGATCATCCAGCTTGTAGTTTCTACTTGAGTTGAAATAGCGAAAAGAGCACCAGATGCCAATACCACGAAGATGGCAAGCAAACGATATTCTGCGCTCAAGAAGGCCATAGCTCCTTCTTTAATGCTTTTAGAGATGCCTTGCATCTTCTCATTACCTGGGTTTTGTTTCTTTACCCAGGCCATTTTCACTAACATGAAAATAAGTCCTACGATTGCCAAACCAATTGGCACAAAAATTAAATTATTCATTGAAAAATGATGTTGGTTATTGGTTCATTTTAAATGCGGGCGCGAATATAGTGTGCATTGCCCTTCTGTCATAACTTCTTAATCACTAAAATGTAGCACAATCTTCCTATGCATAAAAAACCCCTTTCTTGAATTGAAAGGGGTTTCGATATGTCTTTGAATGACTATACGTAAAGCAATTCCTTCGCTGTTTTCACAACGTCTGATACTTGTGGCAAAGCCGCGTCGATCAATGTTTGTGCGAATGCGAATGGAGTATCTGTTTGAGTCAAACGGCGAATTGGAGCATCCAAATAATCGAACGCATGACGTTGTACACGATATGCGATTTCGCTTGAAATGCTTGCTACTGGCCAGCTTTCCTCTAGAATGATCAATCGGTTTGTCTTCTTTACAGAATTTACGATGGTATCAATATCCAACGGACGAATTGTACGTAGGTCGATCACCTCAGCGCTGATTCCTTCTTTCGCCAATTCTTCTGCACCAGCGAGGGCAGTCTTCATTATTTTACCAAAAGAAACAATCGTTACGTCCGTTCCTTCGCGCTTGATATCAGCTACTCCGATAGGAATGATATATTCTCCATCTGGAACCATTCCTTTGTCACCATACATTTTTTCAGACTCCATGAAAACGACAGGGTCATTATCGCGGATAGCGGCCTTCAACAAGCCTTTTGCATCGTATGGATTAGAAGGTGTGATCACTTTCAAACCTGGAACATGAGCATAGAACGACTCAAAGCTTTGGCTGTGAGTAGCAGCTAATTGACCAGCTTGACCGTTAGGACCTCTGAATACAATTGGAACATTGTATTGACCTCCTGACATCTGAAGCATTTTTGCAGCAGAGTTGATGATTTGGTCGGCCGCAAGGATTGCGAAGTTCCAAGTCATAAATTCAACGATTGGACGAAGACCGTTCATTGCAGCACCCACCGCGATACCTGAAAATCCTAATTCTGCGATAGGAGTATCAATCACGCGTTTTGCGCCAAATTCATCCAACATTCCCTTGGAAGCTTTGTATGCGCCATTGTATTCTGCAACCTCTTCCCCTAGAAGGAGAACGTTTTCATCGCGACGCATCTCTTCTGTCATCGCTTCACAAATTGCCTCTCTGAACTGAATTTCTCTCATGTTGTTTAAAATGTGGCTGCGAAAATAAGCAAAGGTTCGTTCAATAAAATGGTATTCGTAATTACTTTCGCATCCCGAATACATAAAAAGGATTTCAATGAAAATACTCGTATGTATCAGCAAAGCACCTGATACCACTTCAAAAATCGCCTTTTCAGACGGTAATTCCAAGTTTGATGAGAACGGCGTACAATTTATTGTGAACCCCTATGATGAGTGGTACGCACTTGTTAGGGCTTTGGAAATCAAAGAAGCACAAGGCGGCGATGTGACCATCGTATCGGTCGGTGCTGCTGATTATGAACCCATCATCCGTAAAGCGTTGGCGATCGGAGCAGACAATGCGGTACGCATTGACGCTCAAGAAAGCGACTCTCTTTATGTTGCAAAGCAAATCGCAGAATACGCGAAGGGCAAGGGTTTCGATATCATTATGTGTGGAAAAGAAACCATCAACTACAATGGTTCTGTAGTTCCTGGAATGATCGCTGAATTGCTCGACCTACCTTATGTTGCTCTAGCTACGAAGCTAGATGTAGCAGGCGGAGTCGCTACAGTAGAGCGTGAAATCCCTGGTGGAACTGAGGTTGTTGAAGTTTCTGGATCATTTGTACTTAGCGCTGCAAAAGGAATGGCAGAACAACGCATTCCAAACATGCGCGGTATCATGGCCGCTCGCACCAAGCCTTTGGAAGTAGTTCCAGCATTTGGTGCAGAAGCCTCTACTACTGTTAAGGCTTACAGCCTTCCTCCTGCAAAGAGCGCTTGCAAATTCATCGACGCAGACAATGCTGGTGAATTAATTCGTCTCCTTCACGAAGAAGCAAAAGTGATCTAATCCTTTAAATCTAAGAAAATGTCAGTATTAATATTTGTAGATAGCCATAATGGCAAATTCCCAAAGAGCAGCCTTGAAGCCGTTAGTTACGGAGCTAAATTGGCTGAAAACCTAGGCACATCCGCAGTTGCGTTAGCAGTTGGCAATATCGATGGCGACGGCGGACTTGGTTCTGCGGGCGCATCGAAAGTGTTGCATGCCGCTTCTGTAGGGACTTCTGATTCACAACAATTGACTCGACTCATCATTGCTGCTGCTCAAAAAGAATCAGCTGATGTAGTTATTTTCTCACACGATATCACTGGAAAGCTTGTAGCACCTCGTGTGGCTGCTCGTCTTGATGCTGGTCTTATCCCAGGCGCAACAGCACTTCCTGAAACCGCTGGCGGATTTGTTGTTCGCAAAAATGTATTCTCAGGAAAAGCAATTGCTGATATCACTGTGAACTCTGCTAAGAAAGTTATTTCACTTCTTCCAAACTCTTACCCTGTAAGCAATTCAGGAAATAGTGCAGCTGTTGAGGCTTTCAGCGCTGATCTTGGAAATGCAGGTATCAAAGTAAAAGAAGTAAAGAAAGAAGAAGCAGAAGGTGGAATTCCACTTCCAGAAGCAGAACTAGTAGTATCTGCAGGTCGCGGAATGAAAGGTCCAGAGCATTGGGGAATTATTGAGGAACTTGCAAAAGAACTCAAGGCCGCAACAGCTTGCTCACGTCCAGTATCAGATATCGGATGGCGCCCTCACCACGAGCACGTGGGACAAACAGGTATTACTATTCGTCCAAACTTATACATCGCGGTAGGCATCAGCGGAGCAATCCAGCACTTAGCAGGTGTAAATGGAAGTAAGACCATCGTAGTAGTCAACAAAGATCCAGAAGCACCTTTCTTCAAAGCTGCTGACTACGGAATCGTTGGTGACGCTTTCGAAGTAGTTCCAAAATTGATCGAAGCAGCGCGTCAATTCAACGCGTCTAAATAATCTTCTCGGGAGGTGATTCGTGCAAGCGAATCACCTCCTTTTTTGTTTTTCATTTTTTCGGTAGTATTTTCGTATTGAAAGCACTAGGAAGCCGTTTGCTTCCTGAAATATTATGGGTAATAAAATAGAACTTCAAATCGCAGATATTGCGCCTAGCGGCAGCACCAGTGGAGCGTATGCAATGATATTAGCTGAAGTAGATGGCAATCGTCGTCTACCAATTGTGATAGGTGGTGTAGAAGCACAAGCCATTGCGATTGAACTGGAAAAAATGACGCCGAGTCGTCCCCTCACCCATGACCTTTTCCGCAGCCTTGCACATGGTTTCGATATTGATATCGAAGAAGTATTAATCTACAATCTCGTCGAAGGAATATTCTTCGCGAAACTCATTGCTCGCATGGGCGGACGTACTGCAGAGATTGACGCTAGAACGAGCGACGCAGTAGCCATTGCGGTGCGATTCAACTGCCCTGTATTCTGTGAAGAATTTATTCTTGATCAAGCTGGAGTTAATGCTGAAGAAGCTGCTCAAGGAGATGATATTTCTGATATCGACGAACAAGTAGAGGAAATGCTTAAAGAAGAAGAACCAACTTCATTGAGTATCGATGAGCTACAAAAGCAATTGAATATTGCTCTTGAACAAGAGGAATATGAGAAAGCGAGCCGCATTCGCGACGAAATCAACAAGAGAAAAGGAGATTAATTTCTCTCTTTCCTTCTTACCTTGCCAATCCTTATAACCAAAACATACAATGGAAAGATTTCATGGGATCCTAGGGATTCTTCTCATCCTAGGTATTGCATTTGCATTTTCAAATAATCGCAAACGCATCAACTACCGTCTTGTCATTTCTGGAATTTTACTACAAACCATCATTGCAATTCTTATCTTAAAAGTGCAACCGGTGACTTGGTTTTTCCAACAACTTGGAAAAGGGATGGAGAAAATCGAACACTTTGCAAAGGAAGGCGCAGGCTTCGTTTTCGGCGGAGTAATGGTCAATACTCCTGATGGAGTGATGGACTATCGCTTGGGTGGATTTGTATTTGCATTCAGCGTGATGGCTACTATTATCCTTGTATGTGTTCTCGTGGCTTTATTGTATCACATTGGATTCATGCAAAAAGTAGTGGCGATTATCGCCAAAGCCATGAACTTCGTGATGCGTGTGAGTGGTGCTGAAGCGCTAAGCAACGTAGCTAGTGCCTTTGTGGGTCAAGTTGAAGCGCAAGTAATGATTCGTCCTTATTTGCCAGGTATGACCAAAAGTGAATTGCTCGCTTCTATGTCGGGCAGTCTTGCTTGCATTGCAGGTGGTATATTGATCGTTTACGCCAACATGGGCGCAAAGGCTGAATATCTTATCGCTGCAAGTTTGATGGCCGCTCCCGGAGCGCTTGTCATCTCGAAAATTGTTTATCCTGAGACAGAGGAAAGCGAAACAATGGGAAAAGTGAAGCTCGAAGTAAAGAGTCAATACAAAAACCTTATTGACGCTATCAGCCACGGAGCAGCAGATGGAATGAAAATCTCATTGAATGTTATCGCCATGTTGATTGGATTTATTGCTCTTGTAGCATTGATCAATTACGGACTTGGTGCAATTCACCCCATGCTTTCATTGGATTTTGTTTTTGGAAAATTATTCTACCCTATTGCTTGGTCGATGGGTATTCCAATGGAAGATGTGTCGAATGCCGCTGCACTCCTTGGTCAGAAATTAACCATCAATGAATTCGTTGCATTCAGCAATTTGACATCCGGAACATTGCCCATTATGAGCGAGAAAGGATTGTTGATTGTAAGTATTGCTATTTGTGGATTTGCTAACTTCTCAAGCGTTGGAATGCAGATCGGTGGTATCGGAGAAATTGCACCATCACGCAGAGGTGATTTAGCAAAATTGGGAATGCGCGCATTGCTATGCGGTACCCTGGCATCGTATCTTTCGGCCACCTTAGCGGGAATCATCCACTAAAATTTAGAACATGGCCAAAGTTGGAATCATCATGGGGAGCAAGAGTGACTTGAACATCATGCAGCAAGCTGCAGATGTGCTCGACACATTGAAGGTACCTTATGAAATGACAGTTGTAAGTGCGCATCGCACACCCGAACGTTTGTTCGATTATGCAAAAAACGCGCATCAACGCGGATTGCGTGTAATTATTGCAGGTGCGGGCGGAGCAGCACACTTGCCAGGAATGGCGGCATCGATGTCACCACTACCGGTTATCGGAGTTCCAATCCACTCCTCCAACTCCATCGATGGATGGGATAGTGTATTGTCGATTCTTCAAATGCCAGCAGGAGTTCCAGTGGCAACAGTTGCATTGGACGGTGCAAGAAATGCAGGTATACTAGCGGCACAAATCCTTGCAAGTGGTGACGAGCAATTGCTTCAACGCATAGCAGATTTCAAAGAAGATTTAAAGAAAAAAGTAATGGAAAGTCTTGATGAGAATGGAAACATTCGTCCTTAAGATTTTTTCTTTTTTATATAAAAATGATCACGATTAATCCGAAAGAACTTCCTGTGATGAAGTTGCAACTGATGTTGCAAGGTGCTGTAGCGCCTCGTCCTGTTGCTTTTGCGAGCACCATCGATGAGCAAGGAAGAGTGAACCTTTCGCCTTTTAGTTTTTTCAATTTATTCAGCGCCAACCCTCCTATTCTTATTTTCTCTCCAGCTCGCAGAGGCCGTGACAACACGACCAAGCACACGTTTGAAAATGTGAAAAAAGTGAGCGAATGTGTGATCAATATCGTCAACTACGATATGGTGCAGCAGACATCATTGGCTAGTGTTGAATACCCTGAAGGAGTGAATGAATTTGTGAAAGCGGGATTTACGGAGTTAGCTTCGGAAGTAGTAAAGCCTCCGCGCGTGGCTGAATCGCCTGTACAATTTGAATGTCGCGTCAATCAAATCATCGAGCTCGGCACCGAAGGCGGAGCGGGAAACTTAGTGATCTGTGAAGTGCTTCGCATGCACATCGATGAAAAAGTGATCGGTGAAAACGGATTGATTGATCCATTCAAAATTGACCAAGTTGCAAGACTTGGAGGTGATTGGTATACAAGAGCTTCACAAGGATTATTTGAAGTAGCAAAACCAAATCAAAAAATGGGAATCGGTGTAGATCAAATTCCAAGTGATATTCGTTTGTCTTCCATTCTTACAGGAAATCATTTGGGGCAATTAGGAAATGTTGAAGTACTTCCTGATGAGACCTCAGTGAATGAATATAAACTAACAGAACTTGCGGAAATATTTATAGAATTAGAAGATAATGCCGCGGCTCTTGAGCAGGAACTGCATCAAAGAGCGGCAGAGTTACTCAATGCCGGAAACGTGCAGGAGGCGTGGCTCACACTATTAGCGTTCAACAATTAACATCACGATAGAAATGGAAATTACAGGAAAAATCAAAGTCATCTTTGATGAAAAAGAATTGAAGGGGGGCTTCACAAAAAGAGAATTTGTTTTGAGCACAGAAGATCAATATCCGCAGCATATTATGTTCGAATTATTGAAAGACAAAACAACACTTGTGAATGGTTTCAAGAGTGGTGATAAAGTAAAAGTGTTGTTCGACATTCGCGGAAGAGAATGGCAAGACAAATACTTCAACAGCCTTGTGGCTTGGAAAATAGAAAACTTAGGAGCTGCGTCGAATGCGCCAATGGGCGGTAATGACATGCCACCTCCTCCATCGCCAATTGATACGATCACTGATCCAATCGAAGACGATCTTCCATTCTAAGGACGATTGTTTTTTTCTCGTTTATCAAATTCTTTCATATACCGCAGCCCATCTGAAACATAGTATGGGGCTGTGTGTTTTTGGTCTACCTGATAATGGGAAACGCTGACCTGTGTTGTGGTAGTGAAAGGCGTCTTTAAATTTCTTTTTTCTAAGAAAATGGCCATACTCCTTGGCGATCCACTTTACTCCTATTTCTGCAGCCTTTTCTTCATGTCTAAGTTGAGCAACCGTAGCGTCTAGCGCAACTGCTTTGTATCCCATCAATTGAAAAGGTCCCCAACTTGTTGCGAGATTTTCTAAACATCCATCATCGCAATTATTCAGATGTGTTGCTTTTACATTCTCCAAACGATCTACTGTTCCTTTTTTAACTTTCTCTAATTTCTTCTTGATATGTTTTTCAAATCGGCGTCCTGCCGGTTTATCTCCGCCACATTCAAGAATCACAAGTGCCATCAAATAGGAATAGGGAACATCATATTCCTTGGCCAATTCTTTCATTTGCTTAGAGTAATTCAGCTCTGCCCAATCAATAGTAGACATTCCCTCTGGACGGGGATTTTCGGGTAGATCCCAGCCAAATTTATCACGGTACGATCCCATGATTTCATAGCGGTAGAGGTAACCGACGTAGCTGACAATGAATAATATTCCAATTATGGAAAGTCGTTTAACAACCTTTCTTTTCATCGGTATAAAAATAGCGCAAGTGCAAAAGTTTTCTGTAAAAAATGATGAGTTCTGTTGTTATTTTGAGCAGAGAAAAATTGAAGCATGCCTGCGAATAAATATGCACTTCTTAGATTTCGTATCATCGATAGATGCCTTACCAATCCTGGTAAGCCTTATCCATCGAGAGAAGATTTGCGCGCGGCATGTGAGGAAGCGCTGTATGGAAGCGGAGGTGATGCGATTTCACTGAGCACTATCGATAAAGATATTTTGGGCGATGAAAAATGAAGGCGAACTCGGCTACTACGCGCCTATAGCCTATAGCAGACAACATGGAGGCTATTTTTATACTGATTCTGAATATTCAATCTCTGATATGAGTCTTGGCGATGATGATCTGCAAGCCCTTCGATTTGCAGTAGCAACACTAGATCAGTTTAAAGAGGTTCCTATTTTTCAGCAATATGAAAGTGCGATTGAAAAAATTATCAGTCGTGTCAACATCAGTCCTCGCCCCGATGAGCAAGGACTTGAGAATATCATTCAGTTCGAAAAAAGTACCGTAAGCAAAGGCAGAGAATACTTGGGATCGTTATTGAATGCTATTAAAGAAAAGCAAGCGATTCGTGTGAGCTATCGAAAGTTTCAGGATAATCAAGTCAAAGATTATGTGCTACATCCTTACTTATTGAAGGAGTATGTCAACCGATGGTATTTGATTTCATGGAATCCCGAGCGCAAGGCAGTGGCTACTTTTGGTTTAGAGAGAATTGAAAAGTTGGAGGTTACCGCTGAGGTGTTTGAGATTGCCAAAAGCTTTAACCCAGATATCATTTTTAAATACAGTATTGGTATCACAGAAAGTCAGTCGCAGCCAGAAAAGGTAAGATTGAAATTTGATGGCTATGCAGGTCGCTTTGTGATGAGTCAGCCGATTCATTCGAGTCAGCGCGTTATAAGTGAATCGACAGATCAAATTGAAATTGAACTAGAGGTATCTTTAACGGAAGAATTGTACGCCTTTATATTGAGTCAGGGACCACGTGTCGAGGTGCTGGGTCCGGAAGTTTTGAAGAAAGAGATTCAATCTAGAATTGCTCGAGTTCTCGAGCGTTATCAATAATTTCAGAAAAAAAATAGAAGTTTTTTTTAGGTTGTAAATACGTTACAATCAACAGTAGGTCATTTGTATCGTCAAATTCAAACAACGATATATTATGACAACCCTACAAGAAGTAAAAATGCACATTGACAGTTTTGCAAGACCGAATGGCTACAATCCATATGCATGGAATGTAACGAAGAAGTTGGCGTTGGAAGTTTGGGAAAGCTATCTTCAAAACAGACCTTTTCGTAGGCCGGTGAATTATTTGTGTCAGGAATTCTACCAAATGATTCGCAGACCGGAGGATGGTGAGTTTATTCTTCCTAAAAATTCTTTCCGCATGTTGAGTAACGGTTGATATGCGTCTTTATTAATTAACCCTGGTCAATCCCCTGTCTAACTTCTAAGCGTGTAGAAGTTAGCAGGGGTATTGTTTATAAATTCCAATTTTCGGCGGTAGGAATATCCGATTCATCGTATACATTTGATTTCGATTAAACTCCTTAATTTTAAGACTTAGCTATTAAAAATAGCGATTCGTCAATATTTTTTTGGGTTTCGTCGAAATTTAAGTATATTTGCACAACGAATCAAGGAACCTTAGCCACAGAATGACAGCAATAGCAGGCAAATCACTAGAAGAAATTCAGAGCATCTACCACCAATTGGTGATGGAAACTTTGAACTCTCCTATGAAGGAAACCCTTGTTTTCAGCCACTTCGGCGACTTCTCTCAAACAAAAGTAGACTCTACTATCAAACTTATTGAAAGCTCTATCATGGAAGCCGGAGATAAGAGACAGACCATGCGCAGAATTTGTAGCGTTCTCATCGAGATCCTTCAAAATACTTCGCTTCATGGTGCAAAAGATTCTAATGGTAGAATGCACGCTTATCTCATTCTTTCTCGCAGCGAAGCAGGTTACCATGTGTTCACAGGAAATCTTCTTCTTAAGTCTGACCAACCGCGTCTTGAGAAAAAAATGACGGATGTTGTTTCACTAGATAAAAATGCGCTTCGCAAATTATACATCGAAACACTTTGCAATGAAGACTTCACCTACAAAGGCGGTGCGGGTTTAGGACTTCTTACCATTGCGAAAAGATCAATTGATGATATTAAGTACCAGATTCATTCTATCAACGACCATTTCGGCTATTTCCAAATGGAAATTATGATGGATAAAGAATAATCTAGTATATTGAGTCCATGATTAAATGGACCATTCTCAATCTTTTTTCCCTCTTCTTACTTTCTTTCACAGGCTGCACTTCCGAAACGAAGGCTCTCAACTCATTTGGTGATCCCCAAAAACAAGAGTTGTACAAAGCAGCAGATGCTCGTGATAGCAAAAAGGTGAAAAGTTTTTTTACCAGCGAAAAAAAAGAATTGAAAGCTGCCGCCGCACTACTCTGCGGCTCGCTACAAGACTCTACGCTCCTACCCGATCTATATCTTTTACTTCAAGATGAAGATGATCAAGTGCGCGCCAACGCAGCTTTCGCCATCGGTCAAACAGGTTCTGCAAATGATGTTGCCTATTTGATTTCATGGGGTAGAAAAGAGAAAGCCCCCATCGTACTGAAAGAATTGGTTATTGCCGCAGCCAAACTTTTCGATCCACAAATCAATATTATCTCGAAACAAAAAACCATTGGTGCTTTTATCTATGATGAAAGCGAAAATGAATTCGTTGATTTTTTATCCAATGTAGAAATCAATTCTGAGGAAGTTCAAATTGGACTTGGTTATGCGATGACATACTTACATCGCAATAAAATCTACTCTCCAGAGCTCCCGCGCAGAGCGCAGTTTGCACTGCAAACAGCTGCTCGAGATGCGAAAATTGCTCTCGCTAATGGTATCGCTTCATTCAATGGAGATTGGTTTGCAAGTCATGAAGCATATTTTATGCAGTGGATCAAAACAGAACGCGATCCAGATGTGCGTGTCTCTTTGATTACCATCATTTCCAAGATTAATAAACCGGAGGGAAATGAATTGCTCGCTGCTATTTCCAAAGCCAATAATTCCGATTACAGATTAAACGTACAAGCCATCAGAGTGCTTGCGAAGAATGGAAAATATAAGCCTTCCCTTGCAATAGAAACGCTTAATCATTCCAATGATCTGGTAGTGCTCGAAGCGCTAGAATATATTGGGAAAATTTCCTCGGTCGAATTAGAGAGTATTTCAACGGCCACGGCATCGCGCTCAGCACAGATCAGAGCGGCTGTTTCCAAACTCAAAATAATCAACGGAGCAGATGCTTCAGGAGAAGAGTGTTTGGCAAATTATTATGCTGCGTCAAATGAATATGATAAATCATTTTTTGTACTCGCACTCGGTCAAGCACCTGACCGCACCGATCAATTGATCGATATTCTTTTGAAGGAAAAATCACAAGTCATTACGTATGCGGCTTCGCAGGCCCTTGTGAATATTCACAACATGGATATATGGAAAGGAACATTGCAGTTGTCAGATGTCATTACTTCGGCGCTTTCATTGGGCAATACAGGAGTCATGGAAACTTTTGGAGTATATCTTTCCGATGCACCCCAAAAGAAATTTCATGATGAAGAAATACTAAAGCTGGATGACGCAATTAACGCCACTTTAAAAGGCTTAATGCTGCCACGTGATATAGAATCATACAACGCATTAGTAAGAGCGCACAACGCCATGCTTCCAAACAAAATAGAAGAAGCAAAACCATCAAGTACTTATCAGCCCAATTGGGAATACATAGCATCACTTCCGAATATCGTTACCATTGAATGGACTACGACAAAAGGAAAATTCACCACAGAATTTTATGTCAACGAAGCCCCCACTTCAGTTGGGCTCATTACAAAATTGGTGCAGGATGGTTTTTACAAAGACAAGTTTTTCCATCGCGTTGTTGCCAATTTCGTAGCACAAGGCGGCTGTCCGATTGGCAACGGCATGGGTGGATTAGATCAACCGATGCGCAGTGAATTCACCACGCTTCGTTATGAGCGCGGCTCTATTGGGCTTGCCAGTGCAGGAAAGGATACTGAGAGTTGTCAATTCTTCATTACCCACAGCCAAATGCCATCACTAAACGGCCGCTACACCATCATCGGAAAAGTAATCGAAGGAATGGAAGTAGTGGATCAGTTGACCATTGGCGATCGGATACAAATGACAAGTGACAAATGATCTCGGCAAAGCCGAGAACAAATGACAAGTGACAAGGGACAAATGGTCTTGGCTTTGCCGAGAACAAATGCCGAGGACCAAAATCCAAGAACCAAGAACCAAGAACCAAGAACCAAGAATCGCGAACCAAGAATCGAGAATCAAGAATCGAGAATCGAGAATCGTTAAGTTTTCTGCTTCTCTCTTTTCGCGGCGGGGAAGAGGATGTTGTTTAGAATCAAACGATATCCAGGAGAGTTGGGATGTAGATTGAGGTCTGTGGGCGGATCACCGACGAGGTGACGATAATCTTCCGGATCATGGCCGCCATAATAAGTCCACTGCCCCTGACCTAATTCTCCATGGATGTATTTCGCTGTATTCGTTCTTTTAGTTTCACCCATGATCGTCACGTTGCTTTTCATGTATTGCTCACGAAACGATGTCGTCTGCCCCATAAATCCTTTGATCACTTGGGTGTGATTTTGTGTGAGAATGGTTGGAATAATATCCCACTTCGCACTGAAATCGAACAGTGTAAAGAAGTCATTCACCTCACCTATTTTTCCATGATCTTCCGATCCATCAATGGATGAGAATTCATAAATCATAGGATTTTTTTCGATGCGATAATCTTTGAAAGCGAATGCATTTTCAAAGTTCAATTTATTCTGTGCTTGAGGATCACTTGGGTCACCGTCAAATACACTTTCAACGATATCTACATTCACAGCAGCAAGTGCGATATCGTAGCTATCTGTACCGCTGCACATTGTAAAGAGAAAGCCCCCTCCTACTACGAATTCTTGAATATTCACTGCTACCTGACGCTTCATCAATGAGACTTTTGTAAATCCCAATTCAGTAGCCAATGCCTCTTGATTTTTCACTTCATCTTGATACCAAGCTGCGTTTTTATAATTTGCATAAAACTTTCCGTATTGCCCGGTGAAGTCTTCATGGTGCAAGTGAAGCCAATCGTATTTTACTAATTCCCCTTTAACAATTTCTCTGTCATAGATGAGTGTGTAGGGAATTTCAGCATACGTAAGAACAAGGGTTACTGCATCATCCCAAGGTTGTTTACCTTGTGGAGAATAGACTGCAATTTTCGGAGCGACTTCCAATTTGACACGCTCCATATTTACTTCTGGATCATTGATCTCATTGTAAATCTGTTGCGCTTGAACATCTGCAATCACTTGAAAACTCACGCCTCGAATAGAACATTCCTTCGTGATATCTGGGTAATTATCGACGAGGAAACTTCCTCCTCGATAATTCAAAAGCCATTCGATATTGATTTTATTTTCGAGAATCCAATACGCCATACCATACGCTTTTAAGTGATTGGTTTGGCTCTCGTCCATCGGAATAAGAATCTTTCCCGCTGTCGAGGTGATGGTAATAAAACTACAGAATAAGATGACGATCCACTTTTTCATTGCTTCCTCCTTGGCAACCTTCGCGCCATGTCAAATATAATTAAAAAGGAGCAGGCTCACCACCGTAATCAAACGGTTCATCATCATCCAACATCGTATTCAATTTCGATGCTACTGTGATAGTGGTTGCACCTCCAGAGGTGCTGGCCTGTCCACCAGAAGTAAACGATGTGTTCGCTTGAATTGTTTTGCCATAATCAGGGTTGTCGTAATCGAATCCATCGAGGTTGGCAAACTTTGCGAGTCGTCCAATGAATCGAAGTGGTACGTCTTCCAACGAACCATTTCTATGTTTTGCAATAATGATTTCCGCTTTTCCTTGTGTTGGATTACCATCCGCATCTTCATTGATACCATAGTATTCCGCGCGATAGATGAATGCTACGATATCGGCATCCTGCTCAATCGCACCCGATTCACGAAGGTCACTCAATAGTGGACGTTTGTCTCCACCTCTCGTTTCCACCTGACGTGACAACTGAGAAAGTGCAATAACTGGGACATCCAATTCCTTTGCGATTTGCTTGATCGAACGAGAAATGGTCGAGATCTCTTGTTCGCGGTTTCCACCTTTGTTATCACCACCAGCCGTCATAAGCTGCAAGTAATCGATGATGACCATTTGTATTCCGTGCTGTGCTTTCAAACGACGACATTTCGCTCGTAATTCAAAAACAGACAGTGCGGGAGTATCATCAATAAAGATGGGTGCTTCAGCGATACGAGAAATACGTTGGTGCAATTGATGGAACTCGTGATCCGCAAGATTTCCCTTACGAAGTTTTTCTGCATCGATTTCCGTTTCACTAGCAATCAAACGTTGCACGAGCTGAACGCTCGACATCTCCAATGAGAACACCGCAACCGGCACTTGAAACTCAACAGCCATGTTGCGCGCCATGGATAATACAAACGCTGTTTTACCCATACCAGGACGTGCAGCCACAACGATCATATCCGAACGCTGCCATCCGCTTGTGACGCGGTCTAGAGCAGTGAAGCCCGTAGGCACACCACTCACACCACTTGTATTTTGTCGAGCAGTTTCAATCTGGTCTAATGCCGTCTTGATCAACATACTCATCTTGTCGTAGTTCTTACGAATGTTACCCTCTGCAACTTGGAAAAGATTGCTTTCAGCTTTGTCCAACAAATCGAAAACGTCTGAAGTTTCGTCATACGCATCGCGAATGATTTCACTAGAGATGCGAATCAATTCTCGCTGAATGTGCTTCTGCGCAATGATTCTAGCGTGTGTTTCGATATTTGCAGAAGACGCAACACGATTAGTGAGTTGGGAAATATAGAGCGGACCTCCAACAATATCGAGCGTTGCTGCTTTTCTTAAAGCATGCGTCACTGTAAGAATATCTACAGGTTCACCCTTTGAGAAAAGAAGCATGATTGCCTCATAAATTTTTGCGTGTGCTTCTTTGTAAAAGCTTGAAGGCTTAAGGATGTCGATGACTGCATTGAGAGAGCCTTGCTCCAACATCATTGCACCCAATACGGCCTCCTCCAGATCTACTGCTTGTGGTGGGAGCTTTCCCATTTCCACACCCATAGCAGAGTTCATGGCATCTCGTATGCCCTGCATACGATCTCTTCGTTTTTGTCTGTTATCTTGTCCGTCCATTTTGAGGGATGCCAAATTTAGAAGTTGTCGGCTTATATTCGATGTCGTGATTTGACTTTATCCGCATTTTAATGAACGTGGATTGTTCAAAATATTATCGCCTTGAAAACTACTAATTTAGAAACAAAAGACTAGGGTTTTGCAGGTTCACATTGTATGACTTATTAACGAAATGAAGCATCTCTTCTACATATTATTCTCGCTACTGCTTTTTTCTTGTAAAAAAGAAGATGGTAATCCGCCACAGATTGAGGTTACTGCTCCCTATCAATCGAGCTATAACTTCGGTCAGCAAATTCAATTTGGAGCAAATCTTACAGATGACCAACAACTAGAATCGGCTGTGGTGGCGGTTTTCAATAGCAATAACCAACAAGTGCTTGCTACAAAAACATTCAATTTATCAGGCACCTATAAAGAGATCGAAGGAAGTATAGTTATCAATGATATTTATTTGCCTACAGGAGATTACTATTTGCAGTTTCGCGTTTCAGATGGTACCAATGAAAGTCTTGCCATTCGCGAATTCAAAATCTTTGAAGCTCCGCGCGAATTAATTGAAGTAATAGGATTCAATCAACAAAGCTCCAATCTTCTAGAAGCTGTAAAGTTGCAGGGCAATCAATGGCAGCAAAGTTTTATACTTCCTCTACAACTTGTATTTGTTCAACCTGATTATTACGCGCAAAGCATATTGATTGCTGGCAATACCAGTGATGGATTAAACGCCGTACGAATGGAAGATGGCAATTTCATTTCATCGAGCGCTGCACCATTTCCATTAAGTGATATTTTATGGAATGATGCTGCTTGGCATGCCGCATCGCGCACCTATTGGATTGCGTGCAAAGACGGCAGCGTTCGTGGCTATAGTGGAACAGGTACATCAGTCAGTCAATTCAATATCAATGGAAATTTTATCCCCAAAAAAATTACAGTTACAGATACGAAAATTGTAGTGGTTACCGCTAATCAAACTAGCTCACAATATCGAATCGAAGTGTATCAGAAATCATCTGGGGCATTGATTCATTCTACGCCACTTTCATCAGAAGTTCAGTGGATAAATGCATTAAGTGAAGAGAACGTTTGGATGTATCAATCATCGGAAGAATACAAACAGAATGTCTATAAAATTTCTGGAAATTATATTGATGAATGGACCAACTTTCGATTCGCACCAAGTAGCGATGTAACATACGCTCTTATGCAAGACAGTGTGCTTTTCGTGCAGCATATCGATGGATTGCGCCGATATACTTTGAATGGGAATATTGCCGCAACGGGTGCAGGATATACTCCAACTCAACTGAGCTATGACAGCGTCAATAATCAGCTGTATGTTGTTCAAGAAAGTGAAGTGAAAATATTGAATGCACAAACGTTGCAAGAATCGAGTTCGTTACCGGGCGTTGATCGCATTGTGTTGCGATTCAATAAATGATGTGTTATCTCGGCAGCAGATCGCCCCACCACACCCCTCTTCCATACGTGCCAACTACTAATTTATTAGCTACGTAATTAATGTCTAAAGACTTGATTTGAGTACCTGGCAATCCTGTTAGCAATGTCCACTGAGATTCATTCCATCTCCTTGTGAATATTCCATAGTTGCTTCCAATGTATAGTCTTCTTTCATTTCCTTTTTGAAGAATCATCGACTCGCATTTTGCCCAACCAAGATTAGATGTTTCATCGTTGTATTGCGTTCCATCATATCTCCAAATTTTCCCACTTCTTTCTTGTCCTGCGTAAAGCACCCAAAATTGTTTCGGATCGAACGGATCAACTTGAATGCTCATAATCCAACCTTTGACGGGAACATCAGCTACTTTTTCCCAAATAATATCATTGGGTTCAGTCGCCGTTACATTAAACGTTCGCCAGATTTGTGGCGCCAGGCGTGTTGTGTCCAGCACATAGACATACGCTGCTCCTGGGTGATCGTTGCTAAAGAAAAAACGATAAGCATTGTAAAGCCCTTTATCTTTTTTTGCAGGCTCAAAAATCGTTTGCCAAGTGCTTCCTAAATCGACTGAACGAGAGAGTTTAGCCCCCGCACAAAATATCATTTGATGGTTTGTCGGATGCATATCAATCCAAGTATGCCATTCAGTTTTTGCAGAAGCAGGATCCTTACCTTCATCGAAATTACCTCCATCCGTCGTCTTTTGAATATTGCCATTCTGCATGGTAGTAAACATAATATTCGGATCTGATGGATGAATGATTGTTTCGAATCCATCCCCCCAACTAATATGCGACCACACACTATCTCTCAATAAATTTCCTCCTACATCATAGCCTCCATAAAGTACTTGAGGCTTCGTTGTTTGAGCAGTGCTTACTCCAAAAATATTTGCTGCTCCTATTCCATTGTCTGAAACACGCCAAGTAACACCGCCATCCAAGCTTACACTAACACCGCCATCATGCGATGCCCACACTTTTTTACCATCATGAGAAAATAAAATATGATGACAGTCATCATGCATTTGATTTTTTTCGACTTTAGAAAATGTGGTGCCTCTATCTTTTGAAATGAATAATGGCTGAACATTTCCAAGAATAATTTTTTGTGGATTCTTAGGATCAAGTGCTATAGCTCTAGCACGTGTCGTGATCATATTATTAAGATCTTTTTTCAAAGAGCGAACAAAGGTCCATTGCTTGGTTCGCATGTTATAAGAATAAAGACTGCCTTCGCCAGTAAGGCTTTGGGTAAGTTCTTTTGCATTGGTCACCGCAACTATCAACTCATCATTGAACTCCTTGTGCCAGAGAACTACCATTCTAACAAAAGGAAGTTTTTCCTTATTGCTATAATCCGGAGCATCTACTAGTTCCCATGTCAAACCTCCATTTTTACTCCATGCTAAATGACTTCCTGATGCGATAATAAAATCTTTGCTTCTTCTTTTTCCATTAAAAATTTTGATGTCATAAAAATGGCCATCATAAATTTTATTCCATTCTAAAATCTCTGGAAACCTCGCATCTGTAGTAACGTAGAGTCCACGATTTGATGCAACAAAGAGTTGATTTGGTTTTTTAGGATTTGATTTTACATCAGAAATTTGACCGTAAAAATCTTGAGGATCGCCGAATGGTAATTGTCTACCTGGAATTTTTCCATTGATATTTTGATAGCTCACGCCCCCATCATTGGTCATCCAAACTCCATCTGTGAATTGAAAAACATCATCTCCATCACCTGTAGCAAGCCACCATCTGTTTTTCTTTTTTGCGTCAGGAGTGATGGATGAAACACCTGAAATATTCAGTTGATCAGTTCCCGCATTCGTCCAATTATTTCCATGATCAACAGAAATCCATGCGCCTCCAGTAGGAGAGCAAGCGAATACTATTTCATGATATTTCGGATGTTGACAGAGATAATTGATTCGACCTGTGCCATTGCCTCGATTGATTGCATAAGTGGGCAAAGCCTTACCGCCTGGGCGGTTTTCAATCGGTTGAACATTCGGACCTAGATTATCCCAACTCCATTCCAACGTCTTGGTGACCTCTTCGCGCATAGGAAGATGTGATAAACGCGAGATGGCAATCTCTTTGGTAAATTTCAACGATGGACTATCAGAAACACCAATTGAATCTGTTGTTTGCGCTAATGATGTCAAAGAAAACATCATTAGAAAAATGTAGAACAATTTTACTTTTATCCTCTTCCTATTCATCCCACAACAGTTCAGATTCATGAACTGCCAAGATAAAAAAAATGCCGACTCTTTTGGAGTCGGCATTTAGAATATTATCAATTGAAATTACTTTACACTGAAAGCTTTCTTGATTTTCTCAACGTAGTCAAGCTCTTCCCATGGGAACAACTTTACTTTTACTTTAAGAACTGTTTTATCAGCCTTGATGAAAGATTTCTCTTTTACCTCTGGCTTACGTCCCATGTGGCCGTATGCTGCTGTTTCTTCATAGATCGGAGTGCGAAGTTTAAAACGCTCTTCGATAGCGTATGGACGCATATCAAAAATCTTTGCAAGCTTATTAGCAATTTCTCCATCTGAAGCTTTCACTTTTGCAGTGCCATAAGTGTTCACGTAGAAGCCTACTGGCTGAGCAACACCGATAGCATAAGCAACTTGTACAAGTGCTTCATCGCAAACGCCAGATGCAACTAGATTCTTTGCAATGTGACGCGTAGCGTACGCTGCAGAACGGTCTACCTTGCTCGGATCCTTTCCAGAGAAAGCACCACCACCATGAGCTCCTTTTCCGCCGTAGGTATCAACGATAATCTTACGACCTGTAAGACCTGTATCTCCGTGTGGTCCGCCAATCACAAACTTTCCAGTTGGATTTACGTGAAGCACATATTTTGTTTTGAATAATTTCTGAACTCGAGCAGGAAGGCTCTTCATCACGCGAGGAATCAAGATATCTTGAACATCCTTCTTGATTTGATCCAACATTTTCTTATCGCTCTTATCAAAGTCATCATGCTGTGTGCTGATAACAATAGCAGAAATAGCGATTGGTTGATGATCATCGCTGTACTCGATAGTTACTTGGCTCTTTGCATCAGGGCGCAAATATTTCATTTGCTTTCCTGCTTTGCGAATAGCAGCAAGTTCTCTCAATAGCAAATGCGACAATTCCAAAGGAAGAGGCATATAGCTATCTGTTTCACGAGAAGCATAACCGAACATCATACCTTGGTCACCTGCACCTTGGTCTTCTTTTTTCTTACGCTCAACACCTTGGTTGATATCTGGTGATTGTTCATGAATCGCTGAAAGCACACCGCAAGAGTTTGCTTCAAACATGTATTCACTCTTAGTATATCCGATACGACGAATTACTCCACGAGTAATTTCTTGTACATCTAAATAAGCTTTAGATTTTACCTCACCAGCCAACACTACTTGACCAGTAGTAACAAGCGTTTCACACGCTACTTTACTATCCGCATCGAATGCTAAGAAGTGATCAATAAGTGCATCTGAAATCTGATCCGCAACCTTGTCTGGGTGCCCTTCAGAAACAGATTCTGACGTAAATAGATAAGACATATTATTGTTTAATTATGTATTAATTCGGGTGGCAAATGTAATAGGTAAATGTTTATCTAACGATAAAGCGTTCCGTTACAACTGAGTTTTTATTCTCAATCTGAAGAATATAGGCACCTGTAGAAAAATTATTCAAGTCGATTCTATTGGTCATTCCTGTGATTGTATTTGACCATACAATTTGTCCAACAGAATTGTAAATCGTCGCCTTAGACTGCTCTTCTGTATATCTGTTTACTTGAATAAAATCAGATGCTGGATTTGGATAAATAGATACTGGTTTCAATTCTGCTTCCTCCACTCCCACAAGCAAAGGAAAGAAACGATATACCGTACCATTGGATGGAGTCTCTGTCAAATGTTGACTTGTGCCCAACGCCGCATCATCGTTCATATTTAACCAAGAAGGATTAGAAGGTTCACCTGTCAAAGAAAATCCATCCTCCCAAGTGTAAGTATCCAAGTTGAAATTTCTCATGAAAGAAACAGGGATACCGTTGTAATCTGAAATGACAGTTTGATCAAGAGTGGTTCTTGGACCATAATAAAATTCAATTGCATTATCTTGCTCATAAAGCCATACTTGTAAGTTCATGCGCATTGCATAAGGACTACCCTCATTATAGAAAGCGACGTTCGACCATTCCAGTTTAAAAATTCTTGAACCAGGCTCCCCTTCTGTGATATAACGAATATCTGAATCTGCCTTTCCATTATTGTCAAGCTGGCCATCGATAATATCTACCATATATGGTGAGATTTGGTGCATTGGAGGAGTGAATCCTTCACTGTAAAAAAGTAATTCACAGCCATAGCCGTCATAGCCACCGAAAATGATATTTGAAAAAGTATTTCCCAAATAGTCAAACTCAAACCCAATATTCACTTCATATTCTGGATCATCATAAGGGATTCCTTGTGTTAATGAAGTTGAATTTGCAAGAGGAACATAGTCCGTAGACAAAACAAAAAGTTCGAAATATGGATCCTGGGCAAAGGCCCCGATAGACAGAAACAAAACACAAATCAGTGAGTAGAGTTTTTTCATTGGTTATTGATTTAGGTGTCAAAAATGGTAAAAATTTATTATATTTGCACCGCTTTATCAAGAAAGACGGAGGGAAATGGCCCGATGATGTCTTGGCAACCGGCTCCTTACAAAGGATGCAATGGTGCCAACTCCAACCCAAGCAATTGGGAAGAGATGAGGCGATTCAAATTTCTTTGAGTCCAACCCTCCTGATTTTTTTGATAAAGCGATACCCCTAAAAGGAGCTTTATATCATGCAAAAAAGTATTCAGGAAATCGCAAAAGAAAAAATCTTAGTTCTAGATGGTGCTATGGGCACCATGATTCAGCGTCATACGCTGGAAGAAGCTGATTTCAGAGGTGAAAGATTCAAAAATCACTCGAGCCTAGTAAAAGGGAATAACGACCTCCTTTGTCTCACTCGTCCCGACATCATTGAAGACATACATTATCAATATTTCGAGGCGGGCGCTGATATTGTTGAGACCAATACATTCAACGCTCAATTAATTTCTCTTGCCGACTATGACATGAGCGAATTAGCTTATGAAATAAATGTTGCAGCAGTGCATTGTGCAGCAAAAGCAAGAGAAAGATATTACGCTAAATATGGTCGTGATACACAAAAGTTTATCGCTGGCGCTATTGGACCGACCAATAAAACCGCTTCTCTCTCGCCTGATGTAAATGATCCTGGATTCAGAGGGATCTCCTTTGATGAACTCGTCACTGCTTATAAAGAACAAGCAGCTGGTTTACTTGAAGGTGGAGTCGATGCCTTTTTGGTAGAAACTATTTTCGACACCCTCAATGCGAAAGCTGCATTTTTCGCTATTCAAGAATTAATGGATGAGAAAAATGTACAACTCCCCATTATGGCAAGCGGTACTATCACGGATGCCAGCGGACGCACATTGTCAGGACAGACCGCATCTGCGTTCAACATTTCATTATCGCACGTTCCTCTTCTTAGCATTGGTTTCAATTGCGCACTCGGTGCATCGCAGCTGAAACCGTATGTTCAAATTTTGTCTGATGAATCAACTTGCTTGGTAAGCGCATATCCAAACGCCGGGCTGCCCAATGCAATGGGACACTACGATCAATCTCCAGAAGAAATGGCTGAATTGATCAAAGAATATTTGGAAAGAAGTGTAGTCAATATCGTAGGTGGTTGTTGTGGCACTACTCCAGATCACATCAAAGCAATTGCAAACGTTGCAAAAAACTATTCACCACGAAAAGCTGTGGCTTCAACAACTCTCGCATAATCGTCATGACCAATAACATCAAAATAAAACTCAGCGGACTGGAAGGGCTAATAGCCACTTCTGACTCGAATTTTATAAACGTAGGTGAGCGAACAAATGTCACTGGTTCTAAAAAATTCTTGAACCTCATCAAAGAACAAAACTTTGATGAAGCATTAAACGTTGCTCGCGAACAAGTAGAAGGCGGTGCACAAATCATCGACATCAATATGGATGAAGCGATGATTGATGGTGCTGCTGCTATGACAAGATTTTTACATCTTATCGCATCCGAGCCTGATATCGCAAGGGTTCCCATTATGATCGATTCGTCGAAATGGGAAATTATTGAAGCAGGTTTAAAATGCGTTCAAGGAAAATCCATTGTCAACTCTATTTCTTTGAAAGAAGGAGAAGAAGATTTTATTGCTAAAGCAAAAAAAGTAAGACGCTATGGTGCTGCTGTTATTGTAATGGCCTTTGATGAAAAAGGTCAAGCAGACAGCTTTGAAAGAAGAATAGAAATTTGCGAAAGAGCATATAATATCCTTGTGAATCAAGTAGGCTTCCCTCCCACGGATATCATTTTTGACCCCAATATTTTCCCGGTTGGAACCGGAATGGAAGAGCACCGCAACAATGCATTGGATTTCTTCAGAGCCACAAAATGGATCAAAGAAAATCTGCCAGGTGCATTAATCAGTGGTGGTGTATCCAATGTTTCGTTTTCATTTAGAGGAAACAACAATGTCCGAGAGGCAATGCACAGTGCATTCCTTTACCACGGGATTCAGCATGGAATGGATATGGGAATTGTCAATCCTTCACAACTTGAAGTGTATGATGAAATACCGAAGGAACTTCTCACGCTCGTTGAAGATGTATTACTTAATCGAAGAGATGATGCGACCGAACGATTGCTCGGTTTTGCAGATGCAAATAAATCAACCAAGTCTAAAGAAAAAGTAGAAGATCTCGAATGGCGCACTTGGACCATTGAGAAGAGATTAGAACATGCATTGGTCAAGGGAATTCTTGATTACATCGAAGTGGATACCGAAGAAGCACGTGTAAAATATGGCCGTCCCATACACGTGATTGAAGGGCCGCTAATGGCGGGCATGAACATTGTCGGCGACCTTTTTGGTGCTGGAAAAATGTTCTTACCACAAGTAGTAAAGTCAGCTCGTGTTATGAAAAAAGCAGTTGCTGTTCTTGAGCCCTTCTTGCTTGCAGAAAGCGCTGCACTCGGAGAGGAAGAAAACAACAACGGCGCAGGAAAAATTCTTTTGGCAACAGTAAAAGGCGACGTTCATGATATTGGTAAAAACATCGTTGGTGTAGTTCTCGGTTGCAATAACTACAAGATCATTGATCTTGGAGTGATGGTACCGGCTGAACAAATTATTGAAACAGCTATCAAAGAAAATGTGGATGCCATTGGACTTAGCGGTCTGATCACACCATCACTTGATGAGATGATTTATGTTGCCAAAGAAATGGAACGTCGCAAACTGAATATTCCATTACTTATCGGGGGAGCAACCACGAGTCGTGTACATACTGCGGTGAAAATCGCACCGTCATATTCAGGAAATGTTATTCACGTTCTCGACGCATCACGCGCGGTGCCTGTTATCACACAACTAGTCAGCGAAAACGAAGTAGAGAAAATTGCTTTTGAAAAAGAAGTAAAAGCAGAATACGAGCAAGTACGAATCAACTACGAAAAGCACTACAATCAAAAAGCCCTGAAGTCGATTGCAGATGCTAGAAAAAATAAAGCCTCGCTCCTATTCGATGATTCTACAGTATTCACTCCCGAACACAAAGGGGTAACTGTTCTGAAGAAAATGGACTTAAAGACCATTGCAAGCTTTATCGATTGGACACCCTTTTTTCAAACCTGGGAATTGCATGGCAAGTTTCCTGCGATCCTAGAAGATAAGGTGGTTGGTGAACAAGCAACGAATCTATTCTTGGATGCAAAGCAGATGCTTGATGATATTATAGAGAATCAAAAGTTAGAAGTACGCGCCGTACTTGGAATTTTCGAAGCTCACAGTAATGATCACGATGATATAATACTTCCAACCGAAGGGAAGACCTTCCGAACGCTTCGTCAACAAACCGCCAAGACAAGTTCACAACCCAACTTAGCATTATCAGATTTTGTTGCACCAAAGGGAACAATCAAAGACTACGTTGGTTGTTTTGCAGTAAGTTCTGGTTTTGGATTGGAAGCGATCATTGAGCCTTTTGAAAAAAACAATGATGATTACAACAGCATCCTTGCGAAAGCATTAGCAGATCGCTTGGCAGAGGCTGCGGCTGAGTATCTCCACAAAGAAGTAAGAACTTACTACTGGGGGTATCAAAAAGATGAGTCGTTATCAAACGAACAATTAATTGCTGAAGAATATCGAGGAGTCAGACCTGCACCAGGATATCCTGCCTGCCCTGATCACCTAGAAAAACAAACCATTTGGGAGTTGCTAGATGTCGAAAATAATATTGGTATGAAATTGACATCATCACTTGCAATGTACCCTGCAGCAAGTGTTAGTGGATATTATTTCGCACACCCAGATGCAAAGTATTTTGGTTTAGGAAAAATTACAGAAGAACAAGTGAAAGATTACGCTGACAGAAAAGGAATAAGCTTCGAAGAAGCAACACGTTGGCTCTCTCCAAATATTTTATAATATGAAAGTTATAGATCATATCTCAGGCGCGAAAGACACGCTTTTTAGTATCGAAATTCTTCCTCCTTTGAAGGGACAAAATATTTCATCGATTTTCGAAACGATGGATAAGTTGATGGAATTTCAACCTGCTTTCGTCGATGTCACATATCATCGTGAAGAATATGTGTTTAGAGATGCAGGAAATGGCTTGTTAGAAAAACACGTCGTGAAGAAGCGTCCGGGAACTGTTGGTATATGCGCCGCAGTGACCAATAGATATCGTGTAGATACAGTACCTCATATTATCTGCGGCGGATTCAGTAAGCAAGACACAGAAGATGCATTAATCGATTTGAACTTTGTCGGAATCGACAATGTACTTGTATTGCGCGGAGATCCTATTAAGAGCGAAGGCAGATTCAAGCCAGAGTCGGAAGGACACCATTTTGCCAACGAACTTGTAGAGCAAGTGGTAAAAATGAACAGTGGACAATACCTTGATCCAGATCTAAAAGATGTACAAAAAACAAATTTTTGTATTGGAGTTGCAGGTTATCCTGAAAAGCACTTTGAGGCACCAAACCTCAATAGTGATTTAAAATATCTCAAAGCAAAAGTCGATGCTGGTGCAGAATATATCGTGACACAAATGTTTTACGATAATTCTAAATTCTTTGAGTATGTAGAAAAATGTAAAGCGATTGGAATCAATGTTCCAATCATCCCAGGATTAAAACCACTTACATCGAAGTCACAATTAAGTGTCATTCCACATCACTTCCACATCGATATGCCAGATGAGCTAGTAGACTTAGTGGAGCGTGCAAAATCAGATGCTGAAGTTCGTGAAATTGGGGTTCAGTGGTGTATTCAGCAATCAAAAGAGTTGAAAGCCGCAGGCGTACCTGTTTTACATTACTACACCATGGGAAAAGCCAAAAGCACCGCCGAAATCGCGAAGGCAGTGTTTTAGAGAATGGAAATAAATGTTTCCTTATTTTCGCCATCTAAACCCAAACCATGCTTTTCAATTCTATTGACTTCGCGATCTTTTTGCCAATAGTTTTTGCATTGTTTTGGCTTGCGGGAAAAAAAGGACTCGTTTATCAAAACCTGGTCATTGTCATTTCCAGCTTTATCTTTTATGGATGGTGGGATTGGAAATTCCTTTCATTGTTGCTGTTGAGCTCGGGAATGGACTTTACTTTGGGTTTATTCATTAATCAACAACAAACAGATCGACGAAGAAAGTACATGCTCTATTTGAGCCTGCTCCTGAATTTAGGAATGCTCGGGTTCTTCAAATACTACAATTTTTTTATTGAGAATTTTATAGAAGCCTTCAAGTTTTTTGGTCAATCCATTCAACCCAACACTCTGAACATTATTCTTCCTGTTGGAATTAGCTTCTATACATTTCAAACATTAAGTTATACAATAGATGTATATAGAAGAGAGCTAGAACCAACAAAAGATCCAATTGCTTTCTTCGCTTTCGTGGGATTCTTTCCGCAGCTCGTTGCAGGACCAATCGAGAGAGCAACTAATCTACTCCCTCAATTCTACACCCCAAGAGTATTCAATGCCGATCATGCCAAAAATGGCTTGAGACAAATGCTTTGGGGACTATTTAAAAAGATCGTCATTGCCGATAACTGCGCAGAATACGCAAACATGATATTCAACAATTATGAAGATCATACAGGTGGGGTGCTAGCACTGGGAGCATTACTATTTACAATTCAGATTTACTGTGATTTTTCCGGATATTCCGATATCGCCATCGGTACTGCAAAACTATTTGGCTTCCATCTGATGAGAAACTTTGCGTTTCCATATTTCTCGAGAGATATCGCTGAATTCTGGCGACGTTGGCACATTTCGCTGAGCACATGGTTTAGAGATTACATCTACATTCCATTGGGAGGAAGTAAAGTGAGCACATTAAAAAAAGTGCGCAACACTTTTATCATCTTCATTGTAAGTGGCTTTTGGCATGGTGCCAATTGGACTTTCATATTTTGGGGACTACTCAACGCGATTTATTTTCTTCCATTACTATTGCTCCAGAAGAACAGAACAAATCTTGGAATCATTGCAGAGCATTCCATTTTCCCCACACCACGCGAATTTTTAGGAATGGTGACTACTTTTTGTCTCACTGTTTTTGCATGGATATTCTTTAGAGCAGAAAATCTCCATCACGCGTGGGGCTTTATTTCCGGAATTGTAAATTCATTCCATCAAGAGCACGTCTTATCCGATGTTTATGTTTTTGTTTTTGGAAAAATGGGCTTAGTCTTAACCAGTTTAGTTGCCCTGTTTTTTATTGTAGAATGGCTTGGAAGAAGAGGACAATTTGCATTAGAAAATATAAAGAACAGCATCTCGAATGCGTTGGTACGTTGGATGATTTATTACACCATTGCCATCATCATTTTCCTGTTTGCTGGAAGAGAACAACAATTCATTTATTTCCAATTCTAAAATGAAAAATTTCGTTCTCCGCACACTTATTTTTCTTTTGCCACTAGCAGTCATTGCGTGGTTGGTATTCTCGTTAGCCGACGGAACCACTGATGCATTATATGCTCGATTCACCACACCAAAACAATCGTCTCTCATCATTGGAACCTCCCGAGCAGCGCAAGGTATTGTAGCCAGCGAACTGAATAGTGCTCTGAGCAGGAATGATATTTACAACTATGCCTTCACACTAGGTCATAGTCCATTTGGCCCCACTTACTTTGAGAGTATTAAAAAGAAAGTAAACACAACTTCAAGCAATGGAATATTTATCGTCAGTGTCGATCCATGGAGTTTGTGTTCTAAAGCTGATGTTGTAAATAGTGAAAGGGAATTCAGTGAACAAGAACGCGCACTCAACACACCATTTGTAGATATGAATCCAAATGTCTACTATCTCCTCGAGCACTATGACAATCAGTATGCTCAGATTATTTTTGATAAAACAAAAACAAAACTTCCACTCTACTTACATAATGATGGTTGGTTAGAGGTATCTATCGCTATGGATTCTATTTCTGTGCAAGTAAGAACAAAAGAAAAAATAGAAGACTATAAAAAGCAATGTCCTCCAGATAATGCTATCTCAGAAAACAGATGGAATTACTTCAAAAAAACGATTGATTTTTTAGAAAAACATGGAGAAGTAATAATTGTAAGAATGCCCACTGGAAAAGAAATGCTTGAGCTAGAACAGTTGCATTATGGTAGTTTCAATAATCGATTACAATCTTTTTGTGCTGAAAATAAATTGCAGTATTTAGACCTCACGAACAGCTCATCCAACTATTCGTATACTGATGGCAATCACTTGCATTCCCAATCATCAAAGCAATTCACCAAAGATCTCGCGAGAATTCTTCAAAATAAATAGTCAAAAAAAGGCTGTCTTTCGACAGCCTTTTTTCATTTCTTTTCACTCAGTTGAAATTGCTCTTCTATACTAAGCAATCGACTCCTGATGATAAATCTTAAGCCTAAAGGAATCTCAAGTGAAAAACTTGAACCCCGCCCTTTCACAACATCAAGTGTTAGAAAAGTATGTTTCCAATACTCATATTGATCGCGTGCCATCCAGAATTGAACCTGATCAATTTCCCCAATACACACGTCACTATCTCCAGTTTTGAATTCACCTTTTACAAAACACATCGGCTGTGATCCATCACAACACCCCCCACTTTGATGAAACATTAGTTCACCATGTTGAGATTTCAATTTTGTGATAAGCGCATATGCCTCGTCTGTTGCATCGACTTGGTTGAACGATTTTAGCTCCATCAGAAAAATCCTAATTTATTCTTGCTATATGAAACCAGCATATTCTTGGTTTGACGATAATGACTCAACATCATTTTATGCGTCTCACGTCCAAAGCCTGATTTCTTATATCCACCAAATGGTGCATGCGCTGGATAATGGTGATAGCAATTCACCCAAACTCTTCCTGCTTGAATTGCGCGAGGCACTTGATACATTTCATGTGTGTCACGTGTCCAAACACCAGCACCCAATCCATACAATGTATCGTTAGCAATTGCAATCGCCTCTTCTACTGTTTTGAATGTTGTAACTGATGTAACAGGTCCAAAAATTTCTTCCTGGAAAATACGCATTTTATTGTGGCCTTTAAAAATGGTCGGCTCGATGTAATAACCATCCTCCAAACCACTATTCAACTTATGAGCTTTACCACCACATAGAACTTCAGCACCTTCTTGACGACCAATATCAAAATAAGATAAAATCTTTTCATATTGATCATGTGAGGCTTGTGCTCCCATCATAGTAGACCCATCTAATGGATTGCCCATTTTGATAGCCTTCGTTCTTTCAATAACACGTTGCATGAATTTTTCATAGATACTCTCTTGTACAAGAATTCGAGATGGACAAGTACAAACCTCTCCTTGATTCAGTGCAAACATAACTGCACCTTCAACCGCCTTATCAAAAAACTCATCGTCTTTTGCAGCGACAGATTCAAAGAAAATATTGGGTGATTTACCACCTAATTCCATCGTCACAGGAATCAAGTTTTCAGAAGCATACTGCATGATCAAACGACCTGTTGTTGTCTCTCCAGTAAAAGCTACTTTCGACACTCTTGTGGAAGTAGCGAGAGGCTTTCCTGCTTCAGGACCAAAACCAGTTACAATGTTTAGAACTCCTGCTGGTAATAAATGACCAACCAATTCCATCAATACCATTATGCTTGTGGGTGTCTGCTCTGCTGGCTTCACTACTACACAACAACCGGCTGCAAGAGCTGGAGCTATTTTCCAAGTTGCCATCAGCAATGGAAAATTCCAAGGAATGATTTGCCCAACTACACCAATTGGTTCATGCAAATTGATGCTAACAGTTGTTTCGTCCAACTCAGCAATACTTCCTTCATCAGCTCTGATAACGCCAGCAAAATATCGGAAATGATCAATACACAAAGGAATGTCTGCTGCTCTTGTTTCTCGAATCGCCTTGCCGTTATCAATAGTCTCAACAGTCGCTATATACTCAAGGTTATCCTCCATTACTTGTGCTATCTTAAGGAGAATGTTACTGCGTTCTGTTGCGCTGGTTTTGCTCCACGTAACAAAGGCTTTATGAGCGGCATCCAATGCTAATTCAATATCCTCTTTACCTGAACGTGCTGCCTGTGTGAAGACTTGTCCATGTACAGGAGAAATGTTGTCAAAGTATTCTCCACTTCGTGGTGCTACCCATTGACCTCCAATGTAATTTTCGTATCTCGATTTGAAAGATACTTCTGTTCCTACGAATGGGAACGGTGCTGTTTGTGTTGTCATGTTCAAATTGGTTTGTTTCTGCGAAGGATGTTTTTTAATCTCCGTTCTTATCGCACTTTTTTCCAAACCAATAGCACAATCTTCCAAATTTCACTTTTTGTAAAGTGGACGAATACTTATTCTATATTCGCTTAAAGCAGATAAAACCACAACCAAATGTATCGCCCAACACCTTTTGCTCTTACCTCAAAGTACAAGCTGCACAGCCTTGTTGAGCAAAAGACATCTTTCGATACTAACCTATGTCAGCTAAACATTTTTGAAACACATCAAAAGGCTTCAGACTTTCTTCTCAAATTCTCGGGATTCACTATAACTTCTATGCTTCGAGGAAAAAAGGTGATGCACCTTGAAGGCCTTGATGAATTCAATTATTTTCCTGGTGAAAGTGTTATGGCGCTTCCTGAAACATTAATGAGAATTGACTTTCCAGAAGCACAAGAATCGAATCCAACACAATGCACTGCACTCGTTATTGATAATGGATACTTGAATCAACAGGTATCTTATATCAATGAAAAAATGGGAAGGAATAAAGAATTAGGCATCTGGGAAATTGATCCCAATAAGATTATGCTCAAGAATAATCGCGAGTTGGCGGATCTAAGTAACAAGGTGATGAAAGTTTTTTCTGAAGGAAATCCGCTGAAAGACATTTATGTTGACTTGGCAATAAAGGAGCTTGTGCTTTGTATTCTGAGACTCCAGAACTTAGAAAAACTTAAATCAGATGCACATATTACAGATCATGCTTTCGCTGCTGTGATACAATACATTCGTGAAAATATTACTTCGCCTATCACTCTTCAGAAGTTATGTCGAATTGCTGGTATGAGTAAAAGTGCATTCTATACAGCCTTCACGCATGAGTTCGGTATTACACCTAAACAGCTCATCATTCGCGAGCGGGTTTCTTATGCAAGAGATTTACTAATTCACGATGGACTAAATATTAAAGAAGCCTCATACGCGAGTGGTTTTTCTGATCCGAATTATTTCATTCGTATTTTCAAAAAACTCGAGGGTATGACGCCCGGAGAACTTAAGAAGCAAGTTAGTTTTTGATCAAAGTGCCTCAAGAAAAGAAATGATCGCCGCTCGATCAGTCGCACTTAAATTCATGTAGCCCACTTTTGAATCCTCAGCTTCACCTTCATGCCACAAGATTGCTTCTTCCAAAGTCGCAGCCCTTCCGTCATGCAAATAACCCGCATTAGGATTGACAATCTTCGTCAATCCAATTCCCCAAAGAGGAGGTGTACGCCACTCGTTGGCTCCTGCATCATAATCTGGACGGCCATCGCCTAATCCAGCTCCCAACTCATGCAGCAATAGATCAGTATATGGTCGAATAACTTGATTACTTAATTCGCTGATGGGATGAACTCCAGTAGTTATTTCTGGTAGATGACATTTCGCACAAGCAAGCTCAGAAAATAATTGCTTCCCTCGCATCACATTAGGGTCTTCCAAATTTCTTGGAGCTGGTGGCGCCAATGTTAGAATATAGTAGTTGGTAGCGTTTAAAATATCATTTGAAATATCACCACCTTCTTGTGTTCCACCTATGCAGTTTGATTGACCTTCACAATTTTCTATTGGAAAAAGAAAACTAGTAATCCCCATATCTTGATTAAAAGCTTCTGCTGTTTGTTGCAGTGCATTCGGATTGCTCGACTTCCATCCGAATCGACCGATAGTCAAAGAATTCGTTTGCTTATTCCAAACGCGATTAATCTTTCCACTAATGCCGTCGCCATCATCATCAAACTCATCGGCAATTGCCAACAACGTTTCATCAGAAATGGCATCAAGTAGCCCCACTCCGTAAATAGGAGGCGCTGTACGCCCTCCTTTTAGATAAAATGGAGGAAGAGTCGAATAAGGATTATTGATAGAAAAATAAGGCTGTTTTAGGATGACTTGGTACCCATCAGGAAATGTCACTGGAACATCTTCCCAGATAATTGCAACATCACCTTCTGGAGATGCACCAGCAATGGCATTGGTCTGCAGCTGACCACCGTATCCCGGTATTCCAAGAGGTTCACCATAAGTTCCAGATCCGGGAATGCTGATGCGTAAAAGAAAGCCATCTAGAGAATTAGTAATCAAATTACCTCTTCCATTTTGAATATGACAACTAGCGCAACTTGTTTCAATAAACAAAGGGCCAAGCCCGGGAGCATCAGTAGCCCCAATTGGATAAAATTCTTGATGAAAAAAAGCATCTCCTATAGAATGAAGAGAAATGCCTTCTGCGCCCAAATTGCATAATGCACGTCGAAAAGCGGATGCACTCGCATCAAAAGACGTAGTAGATCCTCCTGAATAATATTCAGGGTTGAGTTGATCTTGAGTGTTATCGGATTGTTGTTCTTCTTTCTTGCAAGAAATCCAAACAACCATTAGCACCAAGCAAAATATAATTTTTGAACTCCTCTGCATTCGATGATAGCAGTAGGACAAGGGCCTACTTTTGTCTAAAGTACAAACGAACAGGTATACCCGAGAAATTAAAATGTTCTCTCAGCTTGTTTTCTAAGAATCGCTGGTATCCTTCTTTTACATTTTGAGGTGTATTACAGAAGAAAGCGATTGCAGGTGACTTGGTAGGAAGTTGTGTGATATACTTAATTTTCACTTCCTTTCCTTTCACAATTGGTGGCGGGAAATTCTCAATGATTGGCAACATAATTTCATTGAGCTTCGATGTTGGAATTCTCAACTGTCTGTTTTCATAGATTTCAATCGCCTTTTCCACTGCCTTCAATACACGCTGTTTGGTGACATTTGATGTGTAGAAAATAGGGACATCAGTGAATGGAGCGATACGCTCCTTGATAAGCGCGGTATATTGATCAACGCTCTTGTGGTCTTTTTCATAAAGATCCCATTTATTGACCAAGATTACAATTCCTTTATTCGCTTCAGTAATTTCACCGAAGATTGTCAGGTCTTGCTTTGTGATGCCTTCGACAGCATCTATAAGTAATAAGCACACGTCTGATTGACGGATTGCTTTGATAGTTCTAATGGTAGAGTAAAATTCGATATCACTTTCGATCGCTTTGCGTCTGCGAAGACCAGCAGTATCGACAAGGATTAATTCTTTTCCAAACGCATTGAAAAGCGTATCTACAGAATCTCTGGTTGTACCGGCAACATCAGAAACGATGCTTCTGTCTTGTCCGAGAAGAGTATTTAGTAGGGATGATTTTCCAACATTCGGACGACCAACGATTGCAATTCGAGGAAGTTCAATCTTTTCACCTTCTTCTACATCAGGGATATCTTTGATAATTTCATCAAGGAGTTCACCTGTTCCGTAGCCGTTGTTAGCAGAGATACAGATCATATCATTTCCGATACCGAGTTCATAGAATTCGGTAGCAAGCGCCTCTTTATCACTGGTGTCCACTTTATTGACAACCAGAATAATTTTTTTGTTGGCTTTTCTAAATAATCGTGCAGCGCTTCTATCCCAATCGGTGAGTCCATCACGGACATCCACAAGGAAAAGAACCACGTCAGCTTCTTCGATAGCGAGGTTCACTTGGAGGTTGATTTCACCTTCGAATTCGTCATCCGAGTCCGTTTGTACTCCACCTGTATCGATAACGATAAAGTTTTTTTTGCCCCAGAAAGCTTCACCATATTTTCTATCGCGAGTTACGCCTGCTGTAGGTTCTACGATAGCTTCCGACGTTTCGGTGAGTCTATTGAAGAGGGTTGATTTTCCGACATTTGGTCTTCCGACGATTGCTACTGTGTAGTTCATGGGTGCAAAAATAAGCTGAAGTTGGATTAAAAAAAAAGCCCCAACAATTTGCTGGGGCTTTAAAAGCGGCGACGACATACTCTCCCAGGTGTTACCCTAGTACCATCTGCGCTGTTGGGCTTAACTTCTCTGTTCGGAATGGGAAGAGGTGTACCCCAACGCTATAATCACCTAAAAATTGTGATATATTGATAGAGTTTGTATTAAAAAGCTTTCGAGTAATTAGTATTGCTTGACTTTGTCATTGCTGACTTTACATCTGCAACCTATCAACGTCATCATCTATGACGACTCTCAATGAAGCCTCATCTTGAGGCGAGTTTCGCGCTTAGATGCTTTCAGCGCTTATCTCATCCGCACGTAGATACTCTGCACTGCAGCTGGCGCCACAACAGATACACCAGAGGTGCGTCCTTCCCGGTCCTCTCGTACTAGAGAAAGGTCCTCTCAAGCTTCAAACGCCCACAACAGATAGGGACCGAACTGTCTCACGACGTTCTGAACCCAGCTCGCGTGCCACTTTAATCGGCGAACAGCCGAACCCTTGGGACCTTCTCCAGCCCCAGGATGTGACGAGCCGACATCGAGGTGCCAAACCACTCCGTCGATGTGAGCTCTTGGGAGTGATCAGCCTGTTATCCCCGGAGTACCTTTTATCCTTTGAGCGATGGCCCTTCCATGCGGAACCACCGGATCACTATGCTCTACTTTCGTACCTGATCGACTTGTCTGTCTCACAGTCAAGCACCCTTATGCCATTGCACTCTACGTACGATTACCAACCGTACTGAGGGTACCTTTAGAAGCCTCCGATACGCTTTCGGAGGCGACCACCCCAGTCAAACTACCCGCCAAGCACTGTCCCAGTGGTTAGATATCAATTAAACAAAGGGTGGTATTTCAAGGACGACTCCACAGCCCCTAGCGAGGCCGCTTCAAAGTCTCCCACCTATCCTACACATCGTTTAACCGACACCAATGCTAAGCTATAGTGAAGGTTCACAGGGTCTTTCCGTCCCGTTGCGGGTAATCGGCATCTTCACCGATACTACAATTTCACCGAGCTCACGGTTGAGACAGCGCCCAGATCGTTACACCATTCGTGCAGGTCGGAACTTACCCGACAAGGAATTTCGCTACCTTAGGACCGTTATAGTTACGGCCGCCGTTTACTGGGGCTTCAATTCAATGCTTCGCGTGAGCTGACATCTCCTTTTAACCTTCCAGCACCGGGCAGGTGTCAGGCCATATACATCATCTTTCGATTTAGCATAGCCATGTGTTTTTGATAAACAGTCGCCAGGGCCATTTCTCTGCGACCACATTGCTGTGGTGTCTCTTTTCCCGAAGTTACGAGACTAATTTGCCTAGTTCCTTAACCGTGATTCACTCGAGCGCCTCAGTATATTCTACTCGACCACCTGTGTCGGTTTCGGGTACGGACCGCTTATCTCGCTTTTCTTGGAAGAGATTTTATGGCTTCGCTTTGCCTGAAGGCTCGGCTCAACGTACACTTCCGTCAGTACGTAGCCACCACGTCTCTCCGTCACTTTTAATGATAAGCAGGTTCAGGAATATAAACCTGATTTCCATCGGCTGCCCCTATCGGGTTCACCTAAGGATCCGACTAAACCTGATCCGATTAACGTTGATCAGGAACCCTTGGTCTTTTGGCGACAGGATTTTTCATCCTGTTAATCGTTACTTATGCCTACATTTTCTGTTCTCTACGCTCCAGAGATCCTTACGAATCGCCTTCGCTGCGAAGAGAATGCTCCCCTACCATAAATCTACTGCTTCGGTGCTATGCTTATGCCCGATTATTATCCACGCATGATCGCTCGACTAGTGAGCTGTTACGCACTCTTTAAATGAATTGCTGCTTCCAAGCAAACATCCTAGCTGTCAATGCAACCACACCACGTTTTATCAACTTAGCATAGACTTGGGGACCTTAGCAGATAGTCTGGGTTGATTCCCTCTCGGATACGGACCTTAGCACCCATACCCTCACTCCCGTGTATATGAGACGGCATTCGGAGTTCGTCAGGGTTTGGTAGGTTTTGACACCCCCTAGCCCAATCGGTAGCTCTACCTCCGTCGCACTCAACCACGAGGCTGCACCTAAATGCATTTCGGGGAGAACGAGCTATTTCCCAGTTTGATAAGCCTTTCACCCCTACTCACAACTCATCCCAAAACTTTTCAACGTTAACGGGTTCGGTCCTCCATCTCATGTTACTGAGACTTCAACCTGGTCATGAGTAGATCACTAAGGTTTCGCGTCTATCCCCTTTGACTAAACGCCCTATTTAGACTTGCTTTCGCTTCGGATGCTCCACAGAGTGGATTATCCTTGCCAAAGAGGAATAACTCGTAGGCTCATTATGCAAAAGGCAGGCCGTCACTTTCGCTCCGACCGCTTGTAAGCACATGGTTTCAGGTTCTCTTTCACTCCTCTGTTCGAGGTTCTTTTCACCTTTCCTTCGCAGTACTAGTACACTATCGGTCTCTTGGTATATTTAGCCTTACCGGATGGTTCCGGCGAATTCACACAGAATTTCACGTGTTCCGCGCTACTCAGGATACTGCTCAACTATATATCAGCACTTGTACGGGCCTATCACCCTCTATGGGAGCACTTTCCAGAGCTCTTCCAAGATCTATATACAGTCTAAATGCAGTCCTATAACCCCAAAGTTGCCGAAACAACTTTGGTTTGGGCTCTTCCCGTTTCGCTCGCCACTACTAAGGGAATCATTATTATTTTCTTTTCCTCCAGGTACTAAGATGTTTCAGTTCCCTGGGTTTGCCGTCTTTCGACTTACCGATCTTCAATCGGTAGGGTTGCCCCATTCGGAGATCTACACTTCAAAGGCTATTTGCGCCTCGGTGTAGCTTATCGCAGCTTATCACGTCCTTCATCGCTACCAAGAGCCAAGGCATCCACCATGTGCCCTTAATTGCTTTTTAAACTCTATCAATATATCAAAGAACTTTTCTTACCATTGTAAGACTGTGGAGAATATCGGATTCGAACCGATGACCCCTAGCTTGCAAAGCTAGTGCTCTAGCCAGCTGAGCTAATCCCCCATTTTATTTTTACCGTAGTCCTGAGCAGATTTGAACTGCTGACCCCTACATTATCAGTGTAGTGCTCTAACCAACTGAGCTACAGGACTAAAAATAAAATGGAAATGCAGCAGTAAAAAGTAGAAAGATTAAGCTTTCTCTATAAAGGAGGTATTCCAGCCGCACCTTCCGGTACGGCTACCTTGTTACGACTTAGCCCCAGTTACTGGTTTTGCCTTAGGCAGCTCCTTACGGTGACCGACTTTAGGCACTCCCAACTTCCATGGCTTGACGGGCGGTGTGTACAAGGCCCGGGAACGTATTCACCGGATCATGGCTGATATCCGATTACTAGCGATTCCAGCTTCATGAGGTCGGGTTGCAGACCTCAATCCGAACTGAGATAGGGTTTATAGATTAGCTTGCTGTTACCAGCTTGCAACTCATTGTCCCTACCATTGTAGCACGTGTGTCGCCCTGGACGTAAGGGCCGTGATGACTTGACGTCATCCCCACCTTCCTCACCGCTTACACGGGCAGTTTCTCTAGAGTCCCCGACATTACTCGCTGGCAACTAGAGATAGGGGTTGCGCTCGTTATGGAACTTAATCCGACACCTCACGGCACGAGCTGACGACAGCCATGCAGCACCTAGTTTCGTGTCCTTGCGGAAAGTCTCCTTTCAGAGACGGTCACTAACTTTCAAGCCCAGGTAAGGTTCCTCGCGTATCATCGAATTAAACCACATGCTCCACCGCTTGTGCGGGCCCCCGTCAATTCCTTTGAGTTTCATCCTTGCGGACGTACTCCCCAGGTGGATCACTAAACACTTTCGCTTGGACTCTGATCTTACGACCAAAATCTAGTGATCATCGTTTACGGTGTGGACTACCAGGGTATCTAATCCTGTTTGATCCCCACACTTTCGTCCCTCAGCGTCAGTTATGTATTAGTCAGCTGCCTTCGCAATCGGTGTTCTGTGTGATATCTAAGCATTTCACCGCTACACCACACATTCCGCCAACTTCATACATACTCAAGATCGCCAGTATCAATGGCAGTTCTACCGTTGAGCGGTAGGCTTTCACCACTGACTTAACGATCCGCCTACGGACCCTTTAAACCCAATAAATCCGGATAACGCTTGCACCCTCCGTATTACCGCGGCTGCTGGCACGGAGTTAGCCGGTGCTTATTCTTACGGTACCTTCAGGCTCCCTCACGAGGGAGCGTTTATTCCCGTACAAAAGAAGTTTACAACCCATAGGGCCTTCAATCCTTCACGCGGCATGGCTGCGTCAGACTTTCGTCCATTGCGCAATATTCCTCACTGCTGCCTCCCGTAGGAGTCTGGTCCGTGTCTCAGTACCAGTGTGGGGGATCATCCTCTCAGAACCCCTACCAATCGTAGCCTAGGTGAGCCGTTACCTCGCCTACTAGCTAATTGGACGCATGCTCATCTTATACCGCCTGAGCTTTAACTGTAATGTGATGCCACATCAAAGTGTTATGGGGAATTAGCATCGATTTCTCGAAGTTATGCCCCTGTATAAGGTAGATTGCATACGTGTTACGCACCCGTGCGCCGGTCTAGCTTAATTAATATTGCTATCAATCAAGTTACCCCTCGACTTGCATGTGTTAGGCCTGCCGCTAGCGTTCATCCTGAGCCAGGATCAAACTCTCCATTGTAAAAAGTTTAATCTCTTGGCTTAACCTTTTTTCCTGTTTTACTGCTGCATTATTTCAAAGAACTATTTTACTTCCACCGTTTCTTCTTTCGAAACGGGCGGCAAACATACTATCAGAGTTTCTATCAATCCAAATCTTTTTTCAGATTTTTTTCGATTTTTTTGAAGCCTCTTTTCCTGCTTACCTTCCCTTTTTAATGGGGCGGCAAAAGTACTAAAGAACTTCTATCAATCCAAATCTTTTTTCGATTTTTTTCGACAACTTTTTCAAACTCTTCTTTCCTGCTCACCTCCCCTTTTTATCGGGGCGGCAAAAGTACTAAAAGTAATTCTATCAATCCAAATCTTTTTTCAGATTTTTTTCGAAGATTTCAAAACCTCAATTTCAATTCACCCTTCCCTTTGTAAGGGGCGGCAAAAGTAATGTAAGTCTCACCTTCAAACCAAATCTTTTTTCAGATTTTTTTTTGAGAACCCTGCTTTTCTGTTTGATCAAAGAACGTTGCTGTTGTTTTGAAAAGCGGGTGCAAAAGTAATCAGCTTTTTCATTCGCGCAAGTACTTTCTAAAACTTTTTTCTAAATACTATATTAACATACTGATAATGACCACGAAAAAAATTGAAATTATTTTCGCTCCCAAACCACTTCCCCTCCAATTACCGTCAAAACAACCTCCGATCCCTTTATCTGACTCTCATCACATTTCATCACATCTCTATCCATTACCACAAAATCTGCAACCTTCCCCTCTTGCAAACTCCCCTTATATCTGTCCTCAAAGTTGCTCAACGCATTCCAAATAGTCATTCCCATCATCGCTTCTCTCCTTGAAATCGCATTCTCCATCTGAAATCCTCCCTCCGGCATCCCATTATTATCCTTCCGAACCACCGCACTATAGAAAGTTGCCATTGGAGAAATACCCTCTACAGGGAAGTCGGTACCCAATGCCAACAATCCATTCTGCTCCAACAACTCTTTATATATATATGCTCTACCCACACGAACTTTACCCAAACGCTGCCAAGCCCAAGGCATATCACTGGTGGCATGCGTCGGCTGAACACTCGGAATGATACTATTCTCTCTAAACATATTCATATCCTCACTAGCCAAGACCTGAGCATGCTCTATTCTCCAGCGCTTATCATTCACTCCTCCCAACACTTCTTTATATATATATAGTATGGTACGATTTGCACTATCTCCGATAGCATGGGTATTCATTTGAAAACCGGCGGTATTCAATTGCTGAGCCCGCTGCTTGAAGTACTCAGGTTTGTCTAACAACATTCCATAATCTTTCTTTCCTTGCTGTAAGAGGTCCTCATAAGGGCTTAAAAGGCATGCCCCGCGTGAACCCAACGCTCCATCCGCATAAAACTTGAAGCTTCGCACGGTCAACATGCGACTCGATGTGTCAATACCCTTATCCAAATAGTGCACATAATTCAATGAATCATCACTCAACATGGCATAAACACGCATCTTTAGCTCGTTTGCCTTTTGTAAACTATCTATCAAATGAACATCCTTATATAATAAGCCTGCCTCATCCACTGTAGTCAAACCTACAGCGAAGCACTTGTCTTGAGCCAACTTCAAAGCTTTTACCTTCTCCTCAGTAGTTCGTTCAGGCATGATTTTATTTACCAAATCAATTGCTTTATCAATCAAGATTCCCGTACACTGCCCATTCTTCACCTCTACTATTCCGCCTGGAATCACCGTGGATGGCGTGATTCCCGCCATTTCTAGAACTACGCTATTAACCAAAACGGCATGTCCGTCTATGCGAGATAGGTATACAGGGGTCTTGCCGAATAAGCTATCCAACTTTTCTTTACTCGGAAACTCCATCATTTGAGCGCTTTCGTCTGCGGCACCGGTGCTGCCCCAATCATTTTGATCCCATCCTCTACCAATGATCCATTCTGACAAACGTCCAGGTGCATATGCTTTTAATTTTTCCAAAACCTCATCAAAACTCTTCGTCTCCGTGAGATCTGCATCCTGAAGCATCAAGCCATAAGCTAGAAAGTGACAATGACCATCAATAAACCCTGGATAAATCGCTCTCTTCTTTGCATCATATATAATAGGTGCATCGTATTGATTCATGATTTCTCTTTCTGGCCCCATAGCTACTATGATCCCATCTTTAATGGCCATGGCATCTTCTGTGGTGCCCTCTTCATCCATACTGTAAATGATTGCATTATGAATAATCATATCGACCTTGTCATTTCCAAAATGACATCCGTGCAATATGATAGCGACGAGAATGAGATAAAAGATCTTTTTCATATCAAATATTTTTGTGAAATGTTGTTGCATTGGCTTGCGCTGTGGGCATAATCACCATATCGTTGATGCACACATGTTGCGGACGAGATGCAATAAACCAGGCAGCATCTGCAATATCATCCGCTGAAAGTGGTGTGTAGCCGTCATAAACTGACGACGCTTTATCAGCATCTCCTTTAAATCTCACCAAACTAAATTCTGTTTCTGCGGCTCCTGGAGCAATTTGACTCACTCGAATATTATATGGTAAAAAATCGATGCGCATGCTCTTGGTCAATGCGTCGACTGCAAACTTTGTTGCACTGTATACATTTCCTCCGGCATAGGTTTCCTTCCCAGCAATAGAGCCGATATTGATAATGGTTCCTTTCTTATTTTCTTTCATAAACCGAACGAACGTTCGGGTAATATAAAGAAGTCCTTTTACATTGGTATCTATCATTCGATTCCAATCGTCGGTTAGACCATTCTCCAGTGATTCACGACCTACGGCAAGACCAGCGTTATTGATCAATACAGACCAATTCCTCCATTCTTGAGGAATGCTATCATGTGCATTTTCCACTTGATGTTCATCGCGAACATCGAAGCAAAGTGCCAATACATTAATACCGAATTTTTGTATGAGATCAGACTTGATTGATTCAAGTAGATCAGCGCGACGCGCTGTAAGAATTAGATCGAATCCATTCTCAGCAAATCGGTAGGCGATTGCCTTCCCGAATCCCGAACTTGCTCCTGTTATAACTGCAATATTCTTCACAAAGCTTCTTTTTAAATTTAGAAGCCGTGAAGTTAATCATCATGAGAACTTTACCAATACATTTTCAATCACACTTGCTGTGTGAACGAGACTGTTAGAAGCACTGGTCATGAATGATAATACTTCTTTCAATTTGAGTACTTCCAAGGCATTCGTATCTTGTTTGAAGAGTTTTCCGATAACGTCATCATAAACATCATCAGCTCTTTTTTCTAGATCCTTGATTTTAGACAGACTTGCTCTCATTTCGACAGAGTAGCGAAGTGAAGGCATATTTTGGATTATCAAATCAAGTTCTTTCGCTCCTTCATGGATCAAGTTTGACAACTCGAGCATTGATGGGTGAATTTGTGTAATCTTATAAAGCTCAATTCTCTTTGATGTTCCATGGATAAAATCCACAACATCATCAAGCGTTACGGCCAACGACTGGATATCTTCTCTATCAAATGGTGTTACGAATGTTGACGCAGCCTCTTTAAGAATTCCGTGTGTGTACTCGTCACCTTGATTTTCTAATCTTTCGATTTCTTTGTGTGCATTGATTCGCGTAACGCTATCGCTATGAAGCGCTATTTTCAATGCTTCTGCCGATGCAACCACATTTGCTGATGCTTGCACAAACAATGGAAAAAACTTTTTGTCCTTTGGGACAAGAGATTGAAATATCGTATTGAGTGAAATCATATCCGAAATAAAGTGCTAAAGTACACTAACAATGCTCGTTTAGCATTAAGTGACTGTTGCGTCAATGTAAATTATGCCTCGTTCTCAGAGGAACCTTGTTTTTTTTCTTTTACAAAACTTGCTCTTTCCCCTCGAAATAGTTCATAGGCCTGAAACTTACACTCCAGAGGGCCATTCATTAAATGTTTCTTGGCTGCGGTTTTCAATCCGATGAATTTTAAGGCTTGAAGATTTGAGGAAATGACCCAAGCTTTAAAGCCTGGCCAATTCTTTTTAAAGTGATCTCCAATTCTTTTATATAAAAAATCGAGTTGATCTGGATCCATTCGCTCGCCATACGGGGGGTTGAGTACCACCACACCTGGATTGCCTTCTGGTATGATTTCGAAGAAATCCTTTTTTTCCAGAACGATATAATCATCAAAACCTGCCTCTTCGATATTGAGTTTTGCGACGCCTAATGCTCTTGGCTCCACATCAGATGCATAAATGACACCGGTGGGCTCAACGAATTTTTCCATCGCTTCTTTCAGAATTTCTTTCCAAAGATCTTCGTTAAAGTCGCGCCACGTCATAAATCCAAAGCCATCTCTATTCCAGCATGCAGGCATGTTTTGAGCAACATATGCCGCTTCAATTGCAAACGTTGCACTTCCACACATTGGATTATAAAGGTCTGTTTCTCCTTTCCATCCTGTATGAATAACCATCGCCGCCGCTAGAACTTCGTTGAGCGGAGCCTCTCCTCCACGGACACGGTATCCTCTTCGGTTAAGTGATTCACCACTGCTATCAATAGAAAGCGTTACATTTTCTTCATCAATGTGAAGTAAAAATCTCACGTCGGGATTTTCAGTATCAACAGATGGTCTTTCACCACTTCGTTCCATAAAATAATCAGCGAGGGCATCCTTTGCTTTTAAGGCAGCATAGTGTGGAAGCTTGTATTGACGGGAGTTTACAGCTGCATCGAATGCAAATGTTTGATCCTTCTCGATGACCGATTCCCATGGGAATTTGAGTAATCTTCGATAAAGCTCCTCAGGATTTCTTGAACGAAAATCAATAATTGGAACAAGCACACGCAGAGCAGTGCGCAGTTCTAGATTGCAACGGTATAAGAATTTGAGGTTTCCCTTTGTGTGAACGATTCTTTTGCCAATCTCAATGTGTGTTGCACCGAGATCTCTCAACTCCTTTTCCAATAAAGGTTCTAGGTGTTGAAGTGTTTTAATGGAAATATCAAATTCCCCTTCACTAAATCTTGACATTCTAAGCTCCTGCTTTTTTTACTTTATAATTCATTTGCTGGAGCAAAGTGACAATTTTATCTCTGTGATCACCTTGGATGATTATTTCCATATCCTTAGCGCTGCCTCCAGTGCCGCACTTATTCTTGATGATTTTGGCTAAAGCCTCAAGGTCTTCTACTTTTCCTACGAATCCTTTGATTACCGAAGCAGTTTTTCCACCACGGTGATTTTTTTCGAGCCATACGCGTAAATCCTGCTCTTTTGGAGCAAGTGTTTCCAACTCTGACTCATCGTTTGAAAAAGAAATTTCTCGATTAGTGGAGAAAACGAGTCCTCCAAGTGCGTCTAAAGAATTTGCTTTTGACTTTGCCATGCTGCAAATATACGCACTAGGCTTGTTTTACTGATTCTTCAGGAGAATTAGAAGAAAGCAAAACAACGTCGATGAGCATATGGGCAACAATTGCCGTTATCAATCCGAATTGAATGGTGGCCCATCCAATCCATGCAATTACTAAAGTCATCCATATTCCATATATAGATAGTCTCCAATTTCTAGGATCGAGGTAGCCGTGAATTGCAACAAAAATGATTGAAGTAACAGGTATTCCTAAGAACGGTTGGATAGCACCACGGAATAAAAGCTCCTCACCTACTCCAGCGCAGAATGAAATCAACCAAATTTCAGAGGTATTTAAGTCGAGACCATCAAACATTTTCTCATATTTTTTTCTCACGGGCTCCATGAGTTTTGTCATTATGAGAAGGGATGAGAGCTTTCCAGCTATCAAGCCTGTGGCAATTCCTATCCCGAGCTGCACATACCAAGAGCTTTTCCCTAAAATCAAAACAGCGAGATCGACGCGATCTGTATAAAAATGAAAAAGTAATGAAATAGCCGACATGCCCACCAGTGTGAGCAGTCCGAGGCGTTGCATGATATCTGAATTGATCATTATTTGATGGACTGAACCAGCGATGTCATATCGCTGCCACTTGGACTTTGGAATATTTCTAGATCAAAATAAGGCACGGCAGCGAAGAGGTGATCGAAAATATCTGCTGCTACTTTTTCAAAACCTTCAAAATCTTTTACAGAAGAAAAGGCATATATCTCAAGTGGAAGACCGTGTTCAGTGGCTTGAAGTTGTCTTACCATGAAAGTCATGTTTTTATTAATATTCGGATTTTGCTCGAGATATTTTTCTGCATAAACTCGGAAAATACCAATATTGGTCATGTGTCTTCCATTGACAAGCACTTCCTTATTGACTTGATTGATCAAATTATATTCTGAAATTTCTTTATCTCGTACTGATAAATAAGGAGCAACGCGTTCAACTTTCATTAAACGATTATACAAATCGGCATCGCAAAATTTGATACTGCTGATTTTTATATTGATGAAACGCTTGATTCTGCGACCGTCGCTCTCTTGCATTCCTCGCCAATTCTTGAATGACTCACTCACAATGGCATAACTGGGCACGATCGTAATGGTCATATCCCAGTTTTGAACTTTGATTGTTGTGAGATTAATTTCTACAACTTCTCCGTCTGCACCATACTTATCTACTGTGATCCAGTCGCCAATGCGCACCAAATCGATGGCACTCATTTGAATACTTGCCACAAAACCCAGAATGGGATCGCGGAAAATCAATAAAAAAACTGCTGTCACAGCACCAAATCCGGTGAGGATGTAAATGGGACTTTGTCCGACAATGATTGCCAGAATGAATACAAACCCAACAAGATAAAAGACAATTTTTGCAACTTGCTTATAGCTTCGAAGTGGTTTATCCTTGAGAGAGTCGACCGTTTCAAGTATTCCAAGAATAGCATTCAGCAGGGAATTGACAGCAAACATGATGCTGAGTACCACGTAAATTTGAGATGCTGCCACTGCAAATTCTTTCCAATTAGGAAAATCACGGAATAAAATAGGTGAAGCCTTGGCAATAACTACTGCAATGATGATGAAAGAAATACTGCGGAATACTTTGAATTTATAAAGTGTGTCGTCCCATTTCGACTTTGATTTGCGAACGATTCTTTTTACTACTCGGATAATGAAAAATCGAGAGACTGCCCAAATGAGAGTACATAGAAGTAATAGCCCTACCAATCCAATGATCACATGGATATATGCTGCTTTGGCTTCTGTGAAGCCAGCCTGAAACAACAAATACTTTATATAATCTGAGATTTCCTGAAAATTCATGAGACAAAGTTACCAATAACCTTCCTTTGTTATCCTCATAGAATGTAGCACCTTTGCACTATTAATAAAGAATATGAATTTTTTACCAGAGTCGATAGAGACCTATTCGGAGCAGCACACTTCAAACGAGAGCGAACTTTTGCAAGCATTGACGAGAGAAACGTGGCAAAAAATGGTGATGCCTCGAATGAGTAGTGGTCATTTTCAAGGAAGATTTTTGAGTGCTATTTCAAAAATGATAAAACCGAATAGAATTTTGGAGATCGGTACCTTCACTGCATACAGCACGTGGTGCATGGCAGAGGGTCTAATGGAAGGTGGAAAATTAATTTCAATTGACGTCAACGACGAATTGGCTCGCTTCCACAATAAGTATAAACCGCTTATGCCGAATGGAGATAAAGTTGACTTCATTTATGGGAAGGCTTTGGAGGTCATCCCGTCGCTCGCTGAAAAATTCGATCTCGCTTTTATTGACGCTGACAAGGAAAATTACATTCAGTATTATGAATTGCTGATTGAAAAAATGAATGTAGGGGGTTGGATTTTAATAGACAATGTGCTTTGGAGTGGTAAAGTTGTGGAGCCTATCGCATCGAATGATAAAGAAACTCAAGTTCTTGATCAGCTAAACAAACTTGTAACCATGGATTCTCGAGTCTCGAATATTCTTTTACCTATTCGAGACGGTCTTATGATTCTTCAAAAAAATTAATTTGTTGGGGTGATTTGCTCGATGGCAACTTCTTGTTTGACCCATGATTTTGTTTTTTTATTCCAGTAATAGGAATTTTCTCCAGGCAGCGTTACGCTTCTTTCAGGGAACTGTTGAGATACGAGCCACTCAGGTTCATTATTTATACCGAAGGTATAAGTTGTTTCATACCAATACATGCTTGCACCAGGGTTCATGTGAACAACAGCTTTTGCCACCGCTCCGTTTGGATGCCAGTCAACGATTTCCACTGTTTCAGTATAACTGAGGATGCGATGTTCTAAACGGTACGTTTCATTCCCCCACGGATCATAGAGTATGAAATCTTTTGATCTGCCTTCGAGGTAAATAATTTCCATAGACAATTTATTGTTGCCTTTATAATAGAACTTCAGTTGCTCTTCTGGTACGGGCTGAGATTTCTCTATACGTGTAGAATCCTTTTCTTTTTTAGAATACGCGATTCTCAGGTCGTTGAGAGGTTCTTTTTTAATAGTAGAATCTTGTTTTTTCTCTGAAAAATCTGGCTTTATTTCAGTTTTTAATGAAAGTAAAGAGTCAACTAATTGATTTGTAGAGTCTAGCTTTTCTTGGATTTGAAGGAGTAACTCTTGTTGCTTTATTTCAGATTCAGAAGATCCGCATGCGAAGCATCCTAAGGATAAAATAACAAGTACAAAAAATTTCATCTTCAATTATTTTTTAAGTGCTTTTCAAATACAAGACCAAAAAAAAGCCCTTCAAAAATTGAAGGGCTTTTTCATTAAGCATTTATAATTATGCTAGAACTTCTTTTACTTTATCAGCAGCTTGTTGAAGAGTGATCGCTGAGTGAACAGCCAGACCGCTATTATCAATAAGTGCTTTTGCTTCTTCAGCATTGGTTCCTTGTAGACGAACGATGATTGGCACACTGATATTTTCGATGTTTTTATAAGCATCAACAATACCTTGAGCCACACGGTCGCAACGCACGATACCACCGAAGATATTTACAAGAATTGCTTTTACGTTTGGATCGCGAAGAATCATACGGAACGCAGTTTCTACACGCTTTGCGTCAGCGGTACCACCCACATCTAGGAAGTTTGCTGGATCACCACCAGACAATTTGATGATATCCATTGTTGCCATTGCAAGTCCGGCACCGTTTACCATGCAACCAACGTTTCCGTCGAGTTTCACATAGTTCAATCCCGCTGCAGTAGCTTCTACTTCCAATGGATCTTCTTCAGTCACGTCGCGCATAGCGAGGTAATCTGGGTGTCTTACAAGGCTATTACCATCAAGAGTCACTTTTGCATCAACAGCAAGAATACGATCATCGCTTGTCTTCAACACTGGGTTGATTTCAAACATAGAGGCATCGCAACCAACGTATGCAGCGTAAAGGCTCTTCACGAATTTGCCCATTTCTTTGAAGGCATTACCAGAAAGGCCAAGATTGAAAGCAATCTTTCGGCACTGGAAATCTGTAACACCTACTAAAGGATCAATTTCTTCTTTGAAGATACGCTCAGGTGTGTTGTGAGCCACATCTTCGATGTTCATACCACCATCTGGTGAATAAACGATTACATTTCTGCTTGCACCTCTGTCAAGAAGTACAGACATATAGAATTCGCGAGGTTCGCTAGCACCAGGTGCATAGACGTCTTCAGCGATAAATACTTTAGAAACTAATTTTCCGGTAGCCTTTGTTTGAAGTGTAACCAGGTGACCACCCAGGATACCTTTTGCTTTTTCAGCGACTTCATCAAGACTTTTTGCTAAAACTACTCCACGAGAGCCCGTTTCAGTAACTTCACCTTTACCGCGGCCACCAGCATGAATTTGTGCTTTCACAACAAACCAGCCTGTCTTTGTTTCCTCTTGAAGTTTTTTTGCTACAGCGGTAGCTTCTTCAGGAGTTTCGGCAACATAGCCTCTTTGAACAGCAACTCCAAAATTTGCTAGGATTGCTTTACCTTGATATTCGTGAATATTCATTCCAAAAAAATTTGGTTGCGAAGGTATATCAAGGAATGCATAAATGAATCATAACATTTGAACTTTCCTCCCACTTTGTCCACATTTTTTTGATTTTATTTGCAGTATGATCAAGACAGAAGGGCTTAGGAAAAAATACGGAGAACTAGAGGTGTTGAAGGGTGTAGACCTAGAGATTCAGCAAGGAGAAATCGTTTCAATCGTTGGGGCTTCGGGAGCTGGTAAATCTACCTTGTTGCATCTTCTAGGTACTTTGGACAAGCCTTCGAGTGGAAGTATTTTTATGGAGGACAAGGCAATTCATAGTATGAATGACCGTCAACTGGCACAATTTCGAAACCAACATATTGGTTTTATCTTTCAGTTTCACAATCTACTCCCAGAATTTACAGCACTTGAAAATGTATGTATTCCAGCATTCATCAAGGGAAATGGCCCGGATCAATCGGAAGCAAGAGCGCTTGAATTATTGACCTTACTCGGATTGAAAGATCGTGCAGATCATAAACCGAGTCAATTATCGGGTGGTGAACAGCAGCGCGTGGCCGTAGCTCGTGCATTGATCAACAATCCAAAGGTCATTTTTGCTGATGAACCTTCGGGAAATCTTGATTCTAAAAATGCTAAAGAACTTCATGAGTTGTTCTTTCAATTAAGGAAGGACTTTGGTCAAACATTCGTGATCGTCACACACAATGATGAGCTGGCTCGAATGGCAGACCGCATGCTGACCATGCGCGATGGCAAGGTTGAAATTTAGAATCTGAAATTGCATTTTTTTCAATTAGATTTGTAGCTCTATGAAATTTGTTCATCCGGAAATATTATGGGCTTTATCAGCGGTTTCTATTCCAATTATTGTCCACTTATTTAATTTTCGAAAGTTTAAAAAAGTACTTTTTTCAAACGTAGCTTTTTTACAAGAAATACAACAGGAAACAAAGAGCAAATCCAAGCTTAAGCACTTATTAATATTGATCGCACGCATGTTAGCCATTGCGTGTTTAGTATTTGCATTCGCTCAACCATACTTTCCTGTTGACGGCGCATCGCTTGAGGCAGGAGATAAGGCTATTAGCCTTTACATCGATAATAGCTTCAGTTCTGAATCTAAAAATGAGGCTGGTCCTTTATTGGAAATAGCGAAAAATAAAGCCATTGAAATCGTTGAAGCACACAAGCCCACAGACAAATTTCAAATTCTGATCAATGAATTTGATGGCAGTCAACAACGTTTAATGGCTCGTGAGGAAGCGATTGATGTGATTCAAAAAATTGAAGTTTCACCTTCGGTAAGAAAATGGTCGGAAGTGGTTTCAAGACAAGAAGATGTGTTGAAACGTGCTTCTCAAAAAGGAAAGATATCCTACATCCTCAGCGACTTTCAGTCTATTACTTCAGATATTGAAAATGTAAAACTTGATAGCACTATTACGCTTCGTCTTGTGCCTGGGTTTGCCGCTACTACCAATAATTTATCAATTGATTCAGTGTGGTTTAATACGCCCGTTAGACAGCTCAACCAAGTGGAAGAACTGTTTGTGAGAGTTAGAAATTTTGGCGAAAAGGACATTGATAATGTATCGGTATCATTAAAGATTAATGGACAATCAAAAAGTGTATCGGCAGCTAATATTGCAGCGTTTCAATCTCAAGACATCGTACTTTCTTTTACGAATACCGAACCTGGCATTAAAGAAGGAGAAGTGGTGATTGATGATAGTCCTGTAACATTTGACAATTCATATTTCTTCTCGTATCTAGTAGCTAGTCAAATTCGCATTTTGGAAATTAAAGGAACTGATGTCCTATCAGATCCTGTGGCTACACTGTTTAATGGCGATCCCTATTTTGTTTTGACAACAGCATCTGAAAACAGTATTGACTACAGTGCATTAGGAAAGCAGGATCTCATTATTCTCCAAGGGTTGAATCTAATCAGCAGCGGTCTAGCTGTTGAGCTTGAAAAATATGTTTCCAATGGCGGCAGCGTTTGTATTTTTCCATCTTCTGGTGCAGATATTACTTCATATAATTCATTTTTACAGAAGTGTGGTGCAGCGAACTTAGAAGGCCGTTTTGAATTTGGAATGACTCCTGGCAACCCTGTCTCCTCAGTGAATTACGATCATTTTCTGTTCAAAGGAATCCTTCAGAAAAAGAATAACACTTCTGAGAAAATAGACTACCCTAATGTGGGATCGTACTTTAAAATTTCAAATGGTGTTTCGTCGAGTGAAAATATTCTCACCATGCAAAGTGGTGATCCCTTCTTCACATACACTAATCACAATGGCGGGAAGCTATATGTATCTGCTGTTACTTTGAAAAAGGAAGAAAGTTCATTCACAAGTCATAGCTTCTTCCCTACTCTGCTTCTTCGCGTGGCAGAGTCTAGCACCAATCAAAACGAACTTTCATACTTCCTTGGAAAAGAACAAGCCATTCAACTAAAGAATTTAGTGGTGACAGGAGAGCAAACATTTAGATTAGTGCACACTAGTTCGAATACAGAAACTATTCCTGAACACCGCAATGCTGGCGGAAACACAGAGCTCTTCATTCATACAGATTTGAATAAAGCTGGTAGTTATAATTTAATGTTGATGGATTCCCTGATATCAAAGCTCTCTTTTAACTTTGATAGAAAAGAATCTGACCTCGTTGCCATTCCTGCAAATGAGGTTCAAGACAAAATTGATGAACTTGAATTAAAAAGAGTTTCTATCATCGACACATCCTCAGAAAGTATTGGTAAATTTGCCGATGAAATAGATGGTGGTAAAAAAATGTGGTATACAATGCTCGTTTGGGCATTAATCTTTTTAGCCATCGAAATTCTACTCATCAAATATTGGAGGTAAAATCCGCAAGCAATGAAGACCCTAATTAAAGCAGCTCTCATTATTGATTCAAGAAGCAAGCATCACGGAAAAAAGCGTGATATCCTTATCGAGAATCAGCAGATTGTTAAAATTGGGGCCAATATCACAGAGCCAAAGGCAAAAGTGATTTCTGAAAAAAATCTTACAGTATCCCCCGGTTGGATTGATTTGAAGGCATTTCTTGCTGACCCAGGGTATGAACATAAGGAAACCATTCAATCGGGCTTAAAAGCAGCTGAAAAGGGGGGATTTAAATATGTGGTGTCCACTCCACTTACCTCTCCTGTTATTGATACGAAAGGTCAGGTAGAATATATTCTCTCGCAATCTAAAAGATCGAAAGTTCGATTACTTCCAACGGGATGTCTTTCTAAAAAAGGAGAAGGCAAGCAACTTGCGGATATGTATGACATGTCCAACGCTGGAGCCGTAGCATTTACCGATGATAAAAACAATGTTGGAACGGAACTCATGGTTCGCGCTCTTGACTACTCTAGAAACTTTGGTGGACTCATTATTTCATTTCCTTACGATCCCGGTGTGAATCCTGGAGCCATGGTGCATGAAGGATTGACGAGCGTGCAAATGGGCATGAAAGGCCTATCTGCTGCGAGCGAAGAAATTCGTTTAAGAAGAGACATTGAATTGCTTCGCTACGTAGGAGGGAAAATGCACGTGTCATTAATCTCAACAGCAGGAAGTGTAGCTTTAATCCGACAAGCAAAGAAGGATGGACTCAACATCACATGCGCTATTGCTGCGCATCAATTGTCATTTACAGATGAGGATATGATGGGTTTTGATAGTGCTTTGAAAGTATTTCCTCCTTTTAGAACGAAGGATGATCAAAAGGCATTAATCAAAGGTTTGAAAGATGGAACTATTGATGCCATCTGCAGTGATCATACTCCAGAAGAAATTGAGCACAAAGACCTTGAATTCGAATACGCTTCAAATGGAATTAGCGGAATCCAAACGGTATTTAGCGTTGCATTGTCAGCCCTTTCGAAAGAATTGGAATTAAGCGATATCCTTGCGAAATTCACTACAGGTCCAGCCAACGTGTTGGGAATAACTTATCCTGTAATTGAGGAAGGAAGCGAAGCTTCGCTGACACTCTTTGATGATAAAACCGAACGTTCGTTCGGTAAGGAAGAATGGGAATCAAAATCATTTAACTCCCCTTTCTTCCATAAAAAATTGATTGGCCGAGTGCACGGCATTATTTAAGCTTGTCCTTGTGGTCCGCCGAATCCCATTGGCATAACATTATCTGGACCTTGCGTTTCAGCTATTTTTCCATGTTGTGCCTCATACTTTGAAACATTGTCCATCAACGCTCTCATCAAACGCTTCGCGTGTTGTGGAGTGAGAATGATTCTCGACTGCACTTTCGCTTTTGGTACGCCTGGCATTACGCGAATGAAATCCACTACAAACTCCGCTGGAGAATGAGTGATGACTGCAAGATTAGAATAGACACCTTGTGCCACATCTTCTGTTAGTTCGATATTCAATTGCTGACCTTGATTCTTATTTTCTTCCATAAGTTTTATATTAAAAATACGGTATTAATTCGGTTAGTTTATCTACGGTAAATGTAGGAGAATAGTTGTGTCGTACTTGATGGGTTCGCTCACCACCAGACAACTTAAGCTGCATTTGTTCTGTGTGAGTAATAAATGCCTGATCAATGCCAAACTCTCGTGCGCCAAGAATATCAGCTTCCCAGTCGTCACCGATCATGATACTTTCTTCCTTGCTTGCCCCAGCTTTTTTGAGCGCATATTCAAATATCTCTGGGTTGGGTTTTCGTTTTCCTACGTCCTCACTATTGATCATTTGATCAAAGTATTGACTGAGGTTTCCCGCCTCCATTTTAAAACCTTGCACTTCTTTGAATCCATTGGTAATGATGTGCAATTTCCCATTCTTTGATGCATGTGATAGCAGTTCGTGAGTGCCTGGCAAAAGATTCGGAAGCTTCGGACAGATATCCAGAAATCGATCGGCAAAACGCTCAATTTCTACTGAATCAAGAGGGTATCCGGCTTCTTCAAAAGCACGTTGAAAGCGAATGGTTCGAAGTACTTCCTTTTCAATTTTTCCCACACGATAAAGCGCCCATACCTTTTCATTATGGTAGTGGTACTTACTATAGAAGTCCGTAAAAAAAGCTGGTTCAGCTGGAAGACTAAACTCATCAAAGAGAATTCTCAATGCCTCTTCTGTATTGGTATATAGATCCCACAAGGTACCATCGAGATCGAAAAAAAAATGATTGTATTTCTTCAAAATTATTGACTTGATAAACGTATTAAATAAGCGATAGTGGTAAGTAGCACAGACCACGTGGCAAAGCCGATGATCAACTTTGGAATAGCTGCTTTATCATGCTTGTAGAGTCTTGCACCTAAAATTGCAGTAAGTGGCACAGAAATGAAAACGGAAATCATTATTAAGCCTACTATACCGAATCTCGACTTCAACCGAACGAACATTCGGCGTGATCGAGTAAATACTTTTTTCTTCTTAGAAGTTTTAAATTTAAATCTCGAAAGTTGTACAGAAAGCCACTCTCCGAAGTGATAAAAAACAAACACTCCGATTGCAGCGCCAGTTGTGGTAATCAGCACCGTTTCGATCCATGTCCAGTCTTCACCTGTAGGATTCATCATCATCACAAAGGGTGCTGCTATAAATTTAGCAATGCTCAAAAGCACCCACGCCAACACCTTTAACAAGTAAGCCATAATTATTCCTTTCGTCCAAATGCCAAATCTCCTGCATCTCCGAGTCCCGGTACGATATAGGCTTGTGCGGTTAATTCTGCATCTACTGCTGCTGCCCAGATTTCCGTAGACTCTGGAAGCTTCGCGCGCACATGTTTAACTCCATCTTGCGAAGCAATAGCGCAAGCAATATGTACTTTTTTAGGGGTTCCTTTTCTCAAGAGTGCTTTATACACCTTTTCTATACTCGCACCTGTTGCTAGCATTGGGTCGATGATGATTAGCACTTTGTCTTCCAAAGATGGACCACTTGCATAGTCCACTTCGATTTCGAATTCTCCTCCTTTGTGGTGGCGTCGGTAAGCACTCACAAACGAATTTTCTGCTGAATCAAAATAATTGAGAAAGCCGGTGTGCATTGGCAACGCAGCTCTCATGATTGCGCATAATACTGGTTGTTCATTAGCGAGCATAGTTGGAGCGGCACCTAGTGGAGTAATAACCTCTTCTTCATGGTGAGGAAACGACTTTGAAATTTCATAGGCCATTATTTCTCCAATCCTCTCCAGATTTCTGCGAAAGCGCATGCTATCTTTTTGAATGTTTTGATCTCTAATTTCTCGAACGAATTGATTGAGAACAGAGTAATGAGAGGTGAGCTCGTGAACCATGATTTTTTATAATTGCCCTAAAAATAGGGAATAATAGACCGTTGCGAGATTGGTTCTCAAAAATTAACGACTCTTTTCTTTGAGCATCAAAATCAAATCCACAAGGCGATTGGAATAACCAAATTCATTGTCGTACCAACCGACTACTTTTACCATATCTCCAATCACTGAAGTGAGCTGGGCATCAAATAAACAGCTGTGTTCGTTATCAATTACATCCACAGAAACAATGGGATCTTCGGTGTATTCCATTATTCCCTTCCATCGCTTTTCTGAAGCGTTTTTGAAAGCTAAATTGATTGCATCAATGGACAACGGGCGTTTAACATTACAGGTGATATCAGTCAATGATCCATCTGGCACCGGAACTCTTATGCCGCATCCTCCCATTTTATCTGACAGGTGAGGAAAAATACGCGTAAGTGCCTTTGCAGCACCAGTGCTCGTGGGCACTATTGATTCTGCTGCAGCTCTCGCGCGACGTAGGTCTTTATGCGGTGCATCATGAAGTCTTTGATCTCCTGTATAGGAGTGAACAGTAGTGATATAGCAACTTTCGATTTCACAGAGTTCATCAATCAATTGGATCATGTGTGCTGCGCTATTCGTGGTGCAAGAAGCATTAGAAATTACCAAGTCGCTTGACAACAGGGTTTCTTCATTGACACCAATCACAATTGTTTTGATTTTTTCATCCTCTGGTGGTGCGCTGAGCAGCACTCGCTTAGCACCAGCGTTCAAGTGCATTTCGCAATCTTCCATTCTTTTGAATGTGCCTGTGCATTCTACTAGCACATCCACATCCAAAGCAGACCAAGGGTATTGATGGTGTGAAATACTTTTATAAAATGGAATTTTAGTATCATTGATAGTGATACTTTCCTCATCAGAACTAACGGTGCCCTTCCATTTACCGTGAACAGTATCATATTTGAATAAATGCGCCATTGTCTTTGCATCATGCAAATCATGAATGGCAACCACTTCAATTTCGGGATGTTGAATTAAAATGCGCAAGAGCGTTCTTCCAATTCTACCAAAGCCATTGATGGCTACTCTGTATTTTTTCATTAAAAAAAAAGAAGAAGGCTTTATAATTCGAATATATGCTTTTCAGCATGGTATGAAGATCTCACGAGTGGTCCGCTTTCAACATATCTAAAGCCTTTGGCAAGTCCAAGTTCTTTATACTCTGCAAATTTTTCTGGCGTGATAAATTCCTTTACCGGTAAATGCTTCAACGTTGGCTGAAGGTATTGGCCTAATGTAAGAATGTCTACCCCCACAGAACGCAAATCGTCCATTGTTTCGATGACTTCTTGTTCAGACTCACCTAGACCTAGCATTACTCCGCTTTTTGTGCGCATCCCACCTTGTTTTAAACGGAGGAGCACCTCGAGTGAACGATCGTATTTAGCTTGGATACGAACTTCTTTGGTGAGTCTTCTCACCGTCTCAAGATTGTGTGAGACAATTTCTGGAGCCGCATCAATAATGAGTTGAAGATTTTCCCATTTGCCTGCGAAGTCTGGAATGAGCGTTTCCATTGTAGTGCCCGGAGAAATTCTACGAACTGCAGCCACTGTTTCAAACCAAATATTAGCACCGCCGTCTTGCAAATCGTCACGGTCCACAGATGTGATGACAGCGTGCTTCACTTTCATCAATTGGATCGAGCGAGCTACACGTGCAGGTTCGAAAGGATCAGCCGCTTCCGGACGTCCTGTTGCCACTGCGCAGAAACCGCATGATCGCGTGCAAATGTTGCCTAGAATCATAAATGTAGCGGTGCCTTCACCCCAACATTCGCCCATATTCGGACAACTTCCGCTTTCGCAAATGGTATGTAATTTATGCTCATCAACGAGCGCTCTAACTTTCTTGAAATTCTCACCAGTAGGGAGTTTTACACGAAGCCATTTTGGCTTCGGTACTCTGGTAGAAGTAGTCGTTTCCATCAAATCTTATTGTACTTTTTTCCGAAGAAGAAATTGAGATACACCGACGGAAAAATCTGGTGATTTTTCGCGCTTTGATCTTGCTCTTCAAGAATTTTCTCTGCCATAATTGGAATTTTGGTAGCAAACACATCCAACTGCGCCCCTACTTCGATTCCTTTAAGTCCGTCTCTGTAATTGGCATACTCCACAAGCACACCAAATTTTGCAAATCCCCCTGGATGAAATTTTATTTGATTAAAACCTCTGAGACCCGATGCGCGTCCATAAATTTTGTCGATGTAGTGGATACTGGGATCGTAACGCTCTACTTCGATTCTGTATTGATCGATGCTGCTCGTCGGTGGGTAAAATATTTCAAGATAAATAGGCTTGGTAAAGCCAAACGCAGGACCAGCGAGCCAGTTGTAACTCAACTGCACACCATTCTTTCTTAATTTTTCAGTGACAATTTTCTTGTATCCCAATCCAGCATGAACAACAGTGAATGAATTGAGCTTGCCGTAAAAATATCCACGAGCGTTTGGATCGGCGCTGTATCGTTTTTCTTCCTTCTCGTGCTTTACGAATGAAAGATCTGCATGCATCAAGAAGATCTTTGATGCATTTTGATATTTACCATAGGTAAAAAAACCGCCAAAACCGCGAGAATTAAGGAGAAAACCTCCGTATTGCTGATGGGTATAGAGAATGGTTGGTTGATCAGGAAATGCCCCTTGAGCGCTTGCCACATCGGCAAGGAGAGCTAAAAGGAATATGGCAATAAACTTTCTGATCATTCCGGTTGGATATTAATATCAAAATTACAAGAAAAACCCGCTCCACCCGACTATTGTTTTGCTAAAAGAAACATAAAACTTCAAATTCGAAGGTCAGCATCTAAATTTGCTAAAAAAAGAGTATGCATTCAATGAAAGCAAAGTACTTGGGCGGCTTACGTACCGAGGCTATTCACTTAAAAAGTGGCAACACCATCATTACTGACGCACCACTAGACAACAATGGAAAAGGCGAAGCCTTTTCTCCTACGGATCTCATGACAGCATCACTAGCGAGTTGCATGATGACTATTATGGGAATAACAGCGCATTCAAAAGAAATAGAGCTTGGCGAAGTTGAAGTAGAGATCACAAAAATAATGGGGAGCGATCCACGCAGAGTTATTGGGATTGATTTGAACTTCAGCGTGCCCAATCTAGATTACGACGACAAAACCAAGCAAATTTTGAAAAATGCAGCATTGACTTGCCCTGTAGCAAAGAGCATTCACCCCGATATCGAGGTAAAAACAACGTTCAATTGGGTTTGATTACTGTTGAACTTGTTCAGTTCTGTCATAAGCAGCACAAGACTCCTTGGACTTTCGGCAAGAAGATACTGAAACGACAAGGATTACAAAGAGTAGTAGATATAGGGCCTGCTTCTTCATGTTGACATTAATTATTACAAATATACGAAACGGCTAATTATTTAGTTCCCCCACTCGAAATTCAGTTATCAACAATTTAAAGTCTCTCTGACTCGGAATAAACTTCCATGAAACTAGTCTACAATTTCATCTTTTGCAGTCTTTTAGCGCTCATCTTGCCAGCAAGATTTTGTGCTCAAAATGACAGCACCGTTTGGAAAGTGTCAGGACTACTTCTTCCAGAGTTGACCGAATATGGAGTTCCAACGCGATTAAAGGCAGATTCGTTGATCACTGTTTTTTTAGGTAAAAAGAACAGTGAGGGTTTCCTCGACGCATCCATTGATACAAGTGTTTTCAATCGCACGATTTTCTGCTCGGTGAAATTGGGAAAGCAATATGAATTAGGGAAGTACTTCATTTCAGATGACCAAGCTTCTCAGCTCAAGTCAAGTGATTATACGAAAAAGCAGTCCTATCAGCCTTTACAGGTTGAGAGCGGTCCAAAAAAAATCCTGAGTCAACTCGAAAATAATGGATATCCATTCGCTAGCTTTTCATTAGATAGTCTAACATTAATTGAATCAGAAATTTCCAGTTATTGGGGTTTAAATCGTGGTCCATTCATCATGATTGATAGCATTATTGTGAGATCACCAGGACCCTTTCCATATAAATTCATTGTCAATCAAATTGGAATAAAAAAAGGCGACGCCTATAATGAATCAGCTATCAAGAACATTCAGCAGAAACTCAAGGAAATTCCATTTTTAGAAATAACAAAACCTGTTGAGATTGTCTTTAGAGAAAACAAGGCCATTATTTATTTATCCGTAAAAAAGAAGAAGGCGAATTACTTCAATGGAATCGTTGGAGTTAGACCAAACGAAACCACTGGAGCCATCAACATTACGGGAGATGTAGAGGTCAGATTAAAAAACGCAATTAATAGAGGTGAAGATTTTGCATTGGTGTGGAAACGATTGCAACCACAGACTCAAGACTTGCAGGTTGGTGCCGGAATTCCATTCATTTTTTCCACTCCACTTGGTATTAAAGGAGATATCAATATTTATCGCAGAGACTCAACTTTTTCTTCCAATAATGCCCGATTTACCATTCAGATATTATTTACTGGGTCGAATAATTTGAGTGCTTTTGTTGAAAATCAGAATACCAATCGTCTCTCTTCCTTTAGCACAGGCCTTGATATTGGAAACGTGAGCGGCACCTACTACGGTCTTTCTTTGCAAAAATCTGAATTGGATTATTTGTACAACCCACGCAAAGGATATTTAATTCAAGGTGAGGCATCCAGTGGACGAAGAGAAATTTTTTCTGAAGAAGGTGAAGGTTCTACAAGGGCAGTGAACGTTTTCCGAGGTAAATGGAATGTGGAAACATACATTCCAACGTTCAAAAAGCAAACGATCAAACTGGGCGCCCAAGGTGCCTTTTTAGACAGCCCTTCTATTTTTCAAAATGAAAAATATAGAATTGGGGGATTGCGCACTTTGAGGGGGGTAGACGAAGAAACCATATTTGCACAACGATGGTCTGTAGCTACGATTGAGTATCGATTCTTGCCCGAAGAGAACACCGCTTTCTATGTTTTTTATGATCAAGCTTTTTACGAAAACGATCAACCTTTTGGATTTGGAACGGGTATTAACTTCCAAACAAAATCGGGAATTTTTACTTTTAACTATGCTCTCGGTCAGCAATTTGAGAATCCGATTTTAATTAGGAATGGAAAATTAAGCTTTGGATTTAGAAATATTTTCTAGGCTTGACAATTTTTGCGTTGCATGATGCGGGCTTAAGTACCTATTATTGTATTCTAATGGTAATAGTGAAGAATGAGAAGTTTTAATTTTCATACTAAAAATGCTCTTTTAGCTGTCCTGCTCATAAGCTTAGCTGGAATCTTATTTCAGTCGTGCAGTAAAAAGAGCAAAGGCTTTTCGGCAACGGAAGGTCTTAATTATGACGACTCGCAATCTCTATTCTATCCCTTTACGACAATTTATCATCATTCGGACGATAGCAGTACCGTCATTTTTCATATTGAGTCCAAAGATTTATTGTACTCGAGACCAAAAGGCTCCGGTCCTTTTAAAGCAAAAATTGAAGTCGAATTTAAATTAATAGCAACTGATACAAAAGCCCTTGCTGACAGCGGTGTTTACCAATTTGAAGACATACTTTCTTCCAACGAAAATAAGTTTGTCCAAAATATTTTCAAGATAAAAAACCCGATTGGACTTTTTGATTTGCAACTCCACTTCAAAGATATTCAGCGTGGCTTTGTATACCATCAAACTATTAAATCAGATAAGCTTAGCAAGTTTTCGTCTCAGAATTATTTGCTTTACAATAAGTCTAAAAAGGTTTACTACACACAAAGTGCAACGCTGCCTGAAGACTCAATCGTCATTTTTTCGGACAGAAACAGAGATGTGAACGATTTGTATGTGATGCATTACACATCTGAAATAAAGTTACCCCCTGCTCCATTTTCGAGTTCAGAGCCAGAACTTCCAATACTGAGCGAGTCAGAAGTTTCAGTACTTAAATGGACAGATAGCCTTGTATTTCATGGCTATTCCGGGTTATTTTTATTAACCGCCGACACAGCATTGAAAGAAGGAAAAAGTTTCTTTTCAGTCAATAAAGGATTTCCTAGAGTTCGAAAACAAGATCAACTATATCAGCCTTTACGCTATCTAACCACCAAGGCGGAGTATGATAATTTTACAAAAACCAAGTATTCAAAAGAGAAGGTTGACCAATTTTGGCTTGAAAGTGCTGGCGAAAAGGCTAAGGCCAAAGACATGATCAGTATTTATTACGCTCGAGTGCAAGAGGCTAATAAGTATTTTTCCACTTACACAGAGGGCTGGAGAACTGATAGAGGTATGATTCACTTGATTTTTGGACACCCTTCACGAATTACTAAAACGGATGATGGAGAGATTTGGGTGTATGGTGAAGATAATTCTATCGCATCTTTGCAATTCCGTTTTATCAAAACATCATCGCCTTGGAGCGACAACGTTTATGTGTTGAATCGCGATCCTTTGTTTAGAAGTCATTGGGAGCGAATGGTGTCATCTTGGCGAAGCGGCAGGATTTATCATTATTAAACAGCGACACCTTTGTATCAGAAGAATTTTGGCTCTAGAGCCCCACGACCCAAGCCTACCAACATGATTATAGGCTTCCGAGCAATTATGGAGGCCGTTGAAGCAGGAAAAGACTTCGACAAAGTAATGCTTCAAAAAGGGCTTAAAGGTGAGCTTCACGCTGATATCAAGCGTGTTTTAATCGAAAACCAAATTCCAATTCAGCAAGTACCAGTTGAGAAACTCGACGGGCTAACAAAGGCGAATCACCAAGGAATAATAGGCTTCACCTCACCTATTGGCTTTTTTGAATTAAGTGATTTAATACAACGTGCATTTGAATCTGCGCGCAATCCAAAGTTTATATACCTCGACGGAGTAACTGATGTCAGAAATTTCGGGGCAATATGCAGATCCGCTGAATGCAGTGGATTTGATGGAGTAATCATCCCCGAAAAAGGGAGCGCTCAGATCAACGAAGAAGCTGTAAAAACTTCCGCTGGTGCATTGTTTCACATTCCTATTGCTCGGACTAGATCAGTTGTTGAAACGATTAAAATCCTTCAAGAGTCTGGTATAAGTCTGGTCGGATGCACCGAGAAAACTGATCAACTTATTCAACAAGTTGATTTTACCAAGCCCACTTGTATCATCATGGGAGCAGAGGATACTGGAATTTCAGATGAATTTATTAGAAAAGCAGATGCCCTAGGAAAAGTGCATATGGAAGGAAAAACCTCATCCATGAACGTTTCTGTGGCTGCGGGTATCATTATGTACGAGTTGAACAGACAGCGATTGGTTTGATATCTTCTCGAAAAATGTTTATCACAAATTCGTTACAAATCCCCTTATTTTAACGATATTTGCAACGATGCGGGAAGTTTTCGCGTCGTACCTAAACATATTAATTACCATATCGCTATGCAAAACAAGTTTGCACTTGTGTTAGTTTGCACGCTCTTTTCGTGCTTATTATCTACGCTAAATGCCTCTGCACAGAGCACAGCTTCGAATTCAAATCTCATTTATTTGGAATGTTCTAAAATAACACCTGAGACTTACGGTGCAGTTTTATCACGTTTGAAAAATGATTCAAACATTGAACTAGGAGAAGTTTGCGTGCCAGCGCATGTTATTACTGTTCGTGTTAAAGCAGGCAGCAATAACGCTACTCAGGTAGTAGATTCTTTCAAGACAAAAACTAATGGAATCGATCTTGGCGAGATCAAAATTCTCTCTGATTTCAACGACACCAAATTCATGGAGCGCTGTTCGGCTGCTCGATACGGTAGATAATTCCTTCGAAACCACTCACACATATATTTCAATTACTTAGTTAAGTATGAAAAAACATTTATTCCTCAGGAGAGCAATCGTCATAGCTGGCTTCCTGTTGACTTTGATGATTCAATCATTTGGTCAGCAAGTTCCTGGTTCATTGACAGTAGACACTGCTATGCCTGTGACACAAATGGTCCAAAACCTTGTTGGACCAGGTGTTCAGATTTCAAACGTTGTCGTAACGGGAGCCGCTGGTTCTTATGGTTATTACAACATCAATGGAACAGAGATCGGTACTTCAGAAGGTATCCTTCTGTCAACTGGTAAGGCAATTAATGCCATTGGACCAAACGATGAAACAGGTTTGCCTCAATTGGGCCCACCTCCTACTTTCACTTGTTTGAACTGTTCAAACTATAATAACAATGCACCTGGTAGCCCGCTACTTAATGCTGCACAGGATCGAAATACCTTCGATGCTTGTCAAATCGAGTTCGACATCATCCCTTCTGGAGATTCTCTTCGATTCAAGTACACCTTCGCATCTGAAGAGTATAATGAATGGGTCGGCTCTCCATTCAACGACGTATTTGGATTCTTTATCTCTGGTCCTAACATTGGAACAGATGTAAATATTGCGTTGATTCCTAACACGAGCACCGTAGTTGCAATTAATACTGTGAATTCAAATACCAATTCGCAGTATTGGGTTGACAATATGACGCCTCCTGGTCAAGGATTCCAGTTCGATGGATTCACAATTAATCTTGCAGCAGCAGTTGGTAATTTGATTCCTTGCGAAACTTATCACTTGAAACTTGTCATTGCTGATGGTAGTGATAGAATTTATGACTCTAACGTTCTCGTTAGTCAAATTGAATCTAATCCAGTTGTTGTAGCCGCTGCTACTGCTGGTGGCTTAGATTTCATGATCGAAGGTTGTAATGATGGTGTGATTACTTTCAGCCGTCAGGAAGCTGCGGCAACCCCGCAAACAGTTACTTACTATATCGGTGGTACTGCTTTAAACGGAGTTGACTACACTCAACTTGGCAATGGTGTTCCTGGTGAACCAATCACCGCGGTTATTCCAGCAAATGAAACAAGTGTTTCCATTGATGTACAGGCCTTCGCTGACGCAGTCGGAGAAGACCCGGAATACATCACTATATATTTATCTAATCCACTGTGTACAGGTCCTGAATTTTTGGATAGCTTGAACTTCTTCATTGAAGATTTTCTAACTGTAGATGTGCAGCCTGAAATTGCAAACATCTGTGCGGGACAATGTGTTGAACTTACTGGTATCGCATCAGTGACGGGGTCTTCCACTTTTACGTGGAGTCCTTTTGACAATCTTACTGATGCTCATACGCTCACTCCAACTGCTTGTCCTACAGAAACAACAACCTACACGCTAACTTCACAAGTTGCCAACTGCGTTTCTTCAGATGAAGTGACTATAAACGTGTCGTTTATTAGTCTTGGTCTTAATTCAGATCCGATTAATTGTGCAAACGGAAATACAGGATCTATTGACCTGACGGTTCTCAATGCAAATGCACCATATCAATATGAGTGGACAGGGCCTGATGGATTCACTAGTGATGTTGAAGATCCACAAAACCTTGAGGATGGCGAATATTGTGTTACTGTAACAGATGCCTCTGGTTGTGTTGCTTCTGGTTGTGTAACAGTAGTAGAATTCAACGTACTTGCAATTACAGATGTAGACATTCTATTGAATGGATGCTTCCCTATTTCTTGCTTCGGAGCTTGCGATGGTGCAGTAAATACACAAGTAACAGGCGGTTCAGGTGCCCTGAGTTTCGCATGGGTTGATTCAAACAATAGCACAGTTGCAACAACACAAAACGTTACTGGACTTTGCGCTGGCACCTATACTTTCATCGTTACTGATGAAGTAGGTTGTGAAGTAACAAATACAGTTGTTATCGAAGAACCACAAGAACTTTTTGTTAACCTCATTGGACAAGTAGATGTACTGTGCGATGGAACTTCTACAGGTTCAATCACAGTTGATGCAAGTGGCGGTTGCGCTCCATACTTCTACGTATGGGCGGGATTCCCAGCGAATCAAACACCAGTATTATCAGATATCCCAAGTGGAAACTATCAAGTAAGCGTTACTGACGATAATGGTTGCGCAAGTGGAAACACTTTGGACATTATTGTTAACGATCCTATTAATCCTCTGGAAGTAATACTTGATGAAGTATCGCTTTATCCTGGCGGCTATAATACAAGCTGCCCTGGTTCAACAGATGGCTACATTAATGTGACTGCGAGTCTTGGAACAGCACCATATACCTTCGAGTGGATCAACCAAGCGAATGGTCAAGTGGTGGCAACTACAGAAGATGTTGCTGACCTAGCTTGTGGAACTTATGTATTCACAGCTACAGATGCTAATGGATGTGAGGAGTCAATTACAGTTGATCTTTCATGTGTACCACAAATACAAGTTTCTTTTGAAACTGTTCCTAACCCTTGTGGTGACGAAGAAGCAGGCCTAGGCGAAATCAATATTTTGAGCACATCTGGTGGTCATGGTGGACCCTTCACATATTCTTACACTGGACCAAGCTGTGCTCCATGCACAAGCGAAGACTTGACTGGATTGAACTCTGGTCTTTATATATTAACGGTGACTGATGCACTAGGTTGTACTCGCAACTTCAATATCAACGTTGGTACAGAAACAACTTTCACGGTAACGGGTGTTCCTTCTAATCCAACTTGCGGTGATGTATGCGATGGTGGTGTTGACATTACTGTCAATCCGATCGGAGCTTACACTACAACTTGGAGAGATGAGAACGGTGCAGTAGTATCAAATTCACTTGATTTATCAGGTGTTTGTGGTGGCACATACGAACTCGAAATCACTGATGGAGCTTGTACTGGTTTCTATACCTACACACTCATCCAACCAGATCCTATTGTTATATCAGTTGTTGATGTTATCAACCCTATTTGCTTTGGACTAAATAATGGTAGTATTGACATAGATGTTACCGGTGGCGTAGGTCCATATACTTACTCTTGGAGTGCACAGAATTGTGTGTTCTTTGGTGCAGGTACGCAAGACATTAATAACCTTTTCGAATGTTGCTACACAGTGGTTGTGACAGACGCAACTGGATGTACCATGACACAAGAGATTTGTTTGGATGCTCCACAAGTTATGGACTTGTTTGTGAGCACATCAAGTGATGCAAGCGGTCAATTCAATATTTCTTGTAATGGTGGTTCTGACGGATCAATTTCAGTCACCACATCTGGTGGAACGCCAGATTGTGTTGCTTTTGCTCCAGAATGTTATTTCTATGACTGGTCGGTAGATGTTGCTCAATATGGCAATGATCCAAATGCTTCGTTTGTTTCAAACCTTCCTGCAGGAACATATGCAGTGAACGTTACAGATATCAACGGATGCTTGGCAACCACAACCATCAACCTTACTGAACCAGATCCGATTACTTCTAATGCAGTAATTACAGATGTTTCATGCAATGGAAATACAGATGGTCAAATTACTCCAAACCTTGTAGGTGGTACAAATGCTTACAACGTTTATGTTTGGTCGCCATCAGTTGCTCCAAATGCAGACAATGCTTCAACCTTAGTTGATCTCGATCCAGGTTGCTACACATTGACAGTTACCGACAGCAATGATTGTGAAGCTACTTTTGAATACTGTGTTGAAGAACCAGAAATTCTTGAGGCTGACGTTGCGATCATCAACCCTACTCCATGTACAGGCAACTGTGATGGTAGTATTTCAGTTTCTCCAATCGGAGGTACTGCTCCATTCACAGTAACTATCTCTGGTAATGGCGATACATTTATCACTGACTTTGCTACTGATCTTTGCGATGGTACTTATGATATCACAGTTGTAGATGTCAATGGATGTACATTTAATACAAGTGTTTCACTTGAGTCCTCAGATCCAATTACTGCAACGATTGCAGCGCTTCAAATCAATCCAAGCCAAACTTTCACATTGAACTGTTTTGGTGAATGTGATGGTGTTCTTGAAGTGACTCCAGCAGGTGGTGTTGCTCCTTATACATTTATATGGACTGATGCTTCAAACAATGTATTAGGCAACGATGCAATTGTTCAAGACTTATGTGCAGGTAACTACTGTGTTGAAGTAACAGATGCAAATGGTTGTACTGTTATTGAGTGCTTTGATGTAACTCAACCAGCAGAGCCACTTGTGATTACTTCACAAATTTCAGTTTACCCTGGTGGATATAATATTTCATGCTTCAATGCATGCGATGGTAGCATCGACTTAACTGTTAGTGGTGGTGTTGCTGACTATACTTTCCTATGGAACGACGGAGATATTCTCGATCCAAATGAAGATCAAACAAATCTTTGCGCTGCGTTCTATAATGTTCTTGTAACAGACGCAAATGGATGTGAAAGTCTTTTAGAATTTACATTAACAGAGCCTTCTCCAATCGTCGTAAACGAAACCATTTCTCAATTTGATGGTGGATTCAATGTATCGTGCAACGGTGCATGTGATGGAACAATCACTCTAGAGATTCTAGGTGGCGAAGGACCTTACACTGCAGAGTGGCCATCACTAGGAATTGTTAATAGCACTTCTGTTACTGATCTTTGTGCAGGCACTTATGATGTTATCGTGACTGATGCTCTGGGATGTACTTTCCAAGCAACTTACACTATTAGTGAACCACAAGTTCTTGCCGTTTCGTTCTCAACTACTTTTGATTGTGCAACTGGTCTTACAAACATTTGTGCTAACGTAACTGGTGGTAGTGGAAACTATACTTATGAGTGGGGCAATGATGCAACATCTAACTGTATTGATGTAGATACAAATGGCGAATACTGTATTACAATTACAGATAGTAACGGCTGTACTATTACAGAATGTACTGATGTCAATTCACCTTCTCAAATCGAAGCAACTTCTGTAATTGAAGCAACCACTTGCGGAGCTTGCAATGGTTCAATCACCATTTCAGTAACAGGTGGAAATGGAAATTACAACATTGATTGGACCGGCGCCGGTACAGTAGATGGTCAAATCCAACAATTGAATTTGTGCGCTGGCGCTTATTCAGTGACAATCTCTGACGATAATGGCTGCAGCACAACAATACAATTCAACATTGCAGGAAGCATTGCTCCTGTTGCCGCTCCTGAGATTTTCAACATTTCATGCTTCGGTGAAAACAACGGTGGTATTTCTGCCATTTTCGAAGATGCGACTGGCAACGTAACACTGTCATGGTCGTTTGGTGGAAATGTCATTTCAAATGATCCTGCAATCGTAGATCTAGAACCAGGTACATACACTCTTACTTGGACTGATGAAGCAGGTTGCGGTGGAGTTGAAACATACAATATCATCGAACCAGCACCACTTGTTCTTACAGCTGACATTTCACTTTATGATGGAGGCTTTAATGTGAGCACAAATGGAGGAAGCGATGGTGCAATCGATATCACTGTAGAAGGAGGAACTCCTCAATACATTTATGATTGGAGTCACATCACAACTCAACCCGAACCAGAAGATGTAGCAAACCTTGCTGCTGGGACATACACTATTACAGTCAATGACGCTAACGGATGTCAAGTAGATAGCACATTTACATTAACACAACCTAGCGAACTAAAATGGCCTACAGGTCTTACTCCAAACGGAGATGGATTCAATGATGTGTATGTTATTCAAGGACTAGAGAAATATCAAAAGAACGAGTTTAAAGTCTTCAATAGATGGGGCAATGTTGTTTATGAAAAGAACAACTATAACCAAGATTGGAAAGGTCAAAACTCAGACGGAGATCAACTTCCTGATGGAACTTACTTCGTGATATTCACTAGTGGAAATGTTTCATTCAATACTTATGTTGACTTAAGAAGATAATAAGTATGAAAAACATGAATCATTTAATAAGCATCGAAATGAAAAAAATATTATCCATACTCCTTATCATGATTGGCGCACTCGGTATGAGCGCTCAACAAGAAATTATGATAAGCCAATACATGTTTAATGGATTGGTCATCAACCCAGCTTATGCTGGATCGCATCCCTACTTCAGCGCTAGTGCACTTCACAGAAGTCAATGGTTGAAGTTTGATGGGGCACCAACTACACAAACTTTTGCAATTGATGGTCCTATTGCTAATCGCAGATTAGGTGCTGGTTTGACATTTTCTAATGATCAAATCGGAGTAACCAAGCAACAAGAAGTGGCTCTGAACTTAAGTGCTAAAGTGACGACAGGTCGCGGGAAACTTGCATTCGGATTGAGACTCGGTGGTGCTTTTTACAGTGCTACTCTTAGTGATCTAGTAGTGTTTGATGCAAACGACCCGAACTATGTTGCAAACATTAGTTCTAAGTTTATACCAAAGGTGGGGGCAGGTATTTATTACTACGAGCGCAATTGGTTTGCTGGGCTTTCAATGCCTGTTATTTATGCGGCTGATGATGTAATCTTACCAGAAGTGACATTGAATGATAAATTCTTCAAGACTCACACCTACCTTAACGCTGGTTATGTTTTCGAACCTTCGAGCATTCTTGCTGTGAAACCTTCAATCTTGGTGAAATACCAAGGCGAGGCACCAACGGAAGTAGACTTGAACTGTAATGTATTATTCTTTCAAAAATTCTGGTTAGGCGCAGGCTACAGAACTGGAGATGCAATCATCTTCATGGCTGAATGGAATGTAACAGATATGCTAAGACTTGGCTATGCTTATGATTGGACAACTACTGCTATCGGCGACTATAGCAATGGTTCACATGAAGTAATGCTTGGCTTCGACTTCGGAAAAGACGTGAAATTGAAAGTTCGTTCACCTCGTTATTTCTAATCCACCACCTAATCAACTAAGAAGAACAACATGAATTTCGTCAAAATATCAGTGATAGCCCTCACATCAAGCTTGCTACTAAGCAGCTGTGCTGGCCTATACATCAAAAGCGGAAAAACAGCCTATCAAGATTTGAAGTATCAAGAAGCTATTAAATATCTTGAAAAAGGCCTTGCTAAAAAAGAAGATGAGACAGGCAGAAAAATGCTTGCAGAAAGCTATTTGAAAGTAAATAATTTCCAAGCTGCATCTGACCAATACTCTAAAGTTGCTTTATCTCCAACATACTCAGATGCTGATCGCATGAACTACGGTAAAGCGCTCATGTCTGTAGGTCAATATAGCGATGCTAGAACTATCTTCGAAGGAATATTGAGCAGAGATGCTGGCAACAAAGAAGCAGCATCATTACTTCAAAGCTGTAAGAAAATCGATGAGATGCGTGCAGACTCACTTCTTTTCTCAGTGAGTCCTGTAAATATTCCAACTGAAAATCCTGTGTATTCTGCCGTTAAATACAATGGTGGATTATTGGTCACTTCATCTTCTGCAAAAGGAGATAAAGACCCATACACCAGTCGCGCATTCACAGATCTTTTTACTACGAAAAGTGAAGGTGGCAATTGGACAGCGTTGGAGCCAGTTGAAAACGTGAATAGCAAAAATCACGATGCGGTTGCTGCGGTTTCTCCAAATGGTCAAACAATGATTTTTACTAGAAGCTTTCAACTCAAAAATGCATTGAGTGGAAATGATAAAGACGAAAGTCCAACTCAACTTTATCAGAGCAAGCTAGGCACAGATGGTAAGTGGAGCAAACCAGAAATACTTCCATTTTGTGATGTGAAGTACATGTATGCACACCCAACATTTTCATCAGATGGAACTACTATCTATTTCGCAAGCGATATGCCTGGTGGATTTGGAGGAATGGATATCTATCAATCTAAATTAGTAGATGGAGCATTTGGTCTTCCTACTAATCTTGGTTCTGATATCAACACAAAAGGAGATGAAATCTTCCCATCATTGAAAGATGACAAAACACTTTATTTCTCAAGCGATGCTCACAATAGTTTAGGAGGACTGGATATTCAACAGACTTCCTATGTGAATGGAGCATGGGGCATCCCTCAACACCTTTCATATCCTTTGAACACTAGTTCAGATGATTTCAGTATTATCTTTAATGAAGATGGTAAGACAGGTTATTTGTCTAGTGATCGCTCAGGAACTGACCGTATCTATGGCTTCGAGATTCTTGATCCAAAGATTACGATTGAAGGTTTAGTAACCAATAAAGAAAGCATGTTGCCTTTAGGTGGTGCGAAAATCATTGTTAAGGATTTAACCACTGGAGAAGAGAAGACATACTTCTCTGACGCAGAAGGAAAATTCAATATTCCACTTGAGCCTAATCACGATTATGAAGTAAAGACTGAATTAGATGGCTACTTCGGAGAATCTGAAAAAATAACTACTAAAGGAATTACTCAAGACAAGGTGATTAAGAAGGTAGTTGAAATGCCGCAAGTAATCGTGTCTCCACCTGTTTCTGAAAACAATGGCGGAAACAATAATGGTGGAAATAACAACGGCGGTAATAATAACAATGGCAACAACGGTAACAACGGCGGCAACAATGGAAATACCAAAGGTGCCAAGGGAACTTATCCTGTGCCTAATATCTACTGGGATTATAACAAATGGGATATTAGACCAGATGCTGTTCCTTACCTCGAGCAACTCGTAAAACTTTTCAGAGACAACCAAAATTTGAAGTTTGAAATTCAAAGCCACAGCGATAGTCGTGGTAGCTACGAATTCAACGATGATCTTTCTGAAAAGAGAGCTAAGGCAGTTGTTGATTATCTGATTTCACGCGGTGTACCACGCTCTATCATTATCAGCAAAGGTTATGGCGAGCGCCAACTTTTGAATGAATGTGCTGACGGAGTGATGTGTGATGAAGAGAAACATCAGGTGAATAGAAGAACAGAATTCATTGTCACAGACAAGAAGAAATAATAAAAAAAACCTCGGCGATGCCGAGGTTTTTTTTTAGTATCTAAATCCGATAGTGACAATTCCTGAAATCAATTCGGTATCGATTCTCGTTTCATCCACTAAGGCTGGATTATAAAGCCAATAAGAAGCCGAACCTGCCTGATATGCTCCAGCTAAGTCAAGATAAAATTTACCCTTTCTAAAGCCTATTCCCCCCGTATAATTAAGGATTGCATCACTCTGTGCTACGCCATCCTCAAAAGGACTGGTCTGGTAACTTGCACCTGCACGAAGCCTCAACCATTCGATGAGTCTCCATTCCATACCCACTTTTACTTTGTGAGATACCGTATAAATATTTCGAATGGTTTCATTCTCTTCCTCATAGCTGTAATCAGAGCTCAAACCTTCGCTACGCATTTGAATATTACTGAAATCACTGTACTCGTAGTCCGCAGCAATCACTCCTGATTTTCCGAGAATAAATGCGGAATTCACCATCAATTTGCCTGGAACTCTCACAGAAAAATTACTACTTAATTCTGGAGAAAAAGAATTGAAAGTACTTCCATCGACAAAACTAGAATTGATAGAAGTGCTGTAAGCATCATCGATATTAAGACGAACCGGACTCTGCCACCCTGCTCCTACTCTTAACCATTCAGAAGCTCGGTAGATTCCTCCAATTCGCGCGACAACTCCACTTCCACCAGCATTAATATCTTCATTGAAAGTATACCCAACGATATAATCAGATTCTGGAAATCTTTCGGTGTAAGAACTTGTCTCTCTAAAAAAAGCAGTTTGAATACCTAGCGAAAGACCACCGCTCCACTTTTCGTTGAAATTAAATCCAAAACCAAATGTCATTTCATTGTGTCTTCCCGAGCGATCAATGACTTTCGTTTGTAAGGTGCGATTCGCATTCTCCGCTGGAATATAAGTGTGTGCAATAGTGTCGAGCGGATCGATTAGATAGGTATCGTAAGCTAATCCGGCACTAAAGGGAAATTGATCATAGATAATATCTTGAGGTGTTCCCTGCGCTTGGAAAGCAAAAACATCCATTAATGTACTCGTGCTATTTCTTCCCTCAATTCTTATTCTTTCATCATACGTATTCAAATTTCCTACGCCAAATCCGAATGTCACTTGGATCTTTTCGTCTTTATTTGATTCACGCGTGGTGACCATTGCAAGGGTTTGAATACGTGTCCCTACATCATTTGATTCTTCCGTATTACCAAGAAAAGAAGATGATGTAGTTCGATCATTATACTTGAAAGACAATTCGAACGCATTGCGCTTGTACATCCCAAGACCTCCTGGATTATTCCAAAATGAAGAGGGATCTGCTCCCAATGCGCCGAATGCACCTCCCATTCCAAGCGATCTCGCTGAGCCAGGAGTTCCTTGAAAAGAGTAGCGCAAGGCATCGACTTCGTTTTGCGCTTGCAAAAGCTGGGGCACAAACGTTGCCACCAATAGCCCAAATGCTACGATATATTGCGATTTCATATTTTTCAAATTAAAGTTTAACGACGTCTTCCTCCACCTGAGCCGCCCGATGAACCACCGCCACTGCGAGAACCACCGGATGAACCTCCGCCACTTCTACTTGGAGACGAACTTCCGCCAGAATTACCTCTGTCGATTGAACCTCCTCCATTTCTGCTAGGAGGACTCGAACGTTCTGGAGCTGTTCTTCCATTTCCTCGTTCTGGTTCTACACTTGGATTACGATTGGGCTCTGTTCTTCCTGGGCGTGGATTAACATTCCCAGGAGTGTCTACGTCTGCAGGTCGAGTGGTTTGATTACCTCTGCTTGGTTTTGTTGTCGAAGGTGATGTACTTCTTTCAGGATCTCGAGGAACCGCTCCAGACGAAGGTTTACCAGATCCAACTGTTGATGCAGGATTCCCAGATGCAGGTCTAATAAAATTATTTCGTCCACTAAATATAGTTCCACTACCGTATGAACTATTACTCACTGAATTCGTGCTAAATGATGGACGATGACCATAGATGATTCCATTTGAATTGCCATTATCTACAAAGCTATTTCCCCATCCTCCCCAAACACCGTAGGGACGATTCCATGCCGAATAACCGTAATAACCGCCCCAATAGGGATTGCCCCAACCGTTGTTGAAGCCCCAGCCATAATTGTAACCCCATCCATTATTAAACGCCCATGGGTCGTAAAAGAAAGGATCATAAAAAAATGGATCATATCCCCAGCCTACGCCATAAGACATGCTCCATCCGAATAAAGGTGACCAAGCTAGGCGAGCCCGAGGACTTCCCCAACCTGTGTTAAATCCACCATTGACGTCTTGATATACGTCGCCATAATAATTGTTAACCGTACTTCCGTCACCTGAATTTTCAGTGTAATAATCCTCTTCGGGATAAGGATCTGACACAGGCGGCGGACTTGATTGAGAAGTTGAAGGTGTTGATGATGTGAAATTTGAAACATCTGTAATGAACGTTTCACCCGGTGTGTAATAAACCTCATCATCCTCGTAAAACGTCGACCCAGTGGTACTTTTAGACGAATTACAAGCAGTTGAGAGAGCAATGATGGTTAGCAGTGCAAGATGAAATTTGAATGAACCCATTGCGAAATATTTTTATTGAATTACTCTGACTATATCAAAAGTAGCGAAAAATTTTCACCTACTTTTACGCTCGAATTAACTCAACAATCATACCAAGTAAAGATGGCGGAAAAGCTTACATCACGAGCAACAGATTATTCAAAATGGTACAACGAATTAGTCGTAATGGCTGATTTGGCGCAGCATAGCGAAGTGAAGGGTTGCATGATCATCAAACCATACGGCTATGCAATATGGGAAAAAATGAAAGACGTTCTCGATGCAAAATTCAAAGAAACCGGACACCAAAATGCATACTTCCCGTTGTTCATTCCAAAATCATATTTGAGCAAAGAAGCAGCACACGTTGAAGGATTCGCTAAGGAATGCGCAGTTGTTACACACTATCGCCTGAAAACAGAAAATGGTCAGGTAGTAGTGGATCCAGATGCGAAGCTTGAAGAAGAGTTGATTGTTCGTCCCACATCAGAAACCATTATTTGGAATACATACAAAGGTTGGATTCAAAGCTATCGCGACCTTCCAATCCTTATCAACCAATGGGCAAACGTAGTTCGTTGGGAAATGAGAACTCGCTTGTTCTTGCGAACAGCAGAATTCTTGTGGCAAGAAGGGCACACTGCACATGCAACAGCTCAAGAAGCAATTGAAGAGACAGAAAAAATGCTTCATGTGTATGCAGATTTTTCTGAAAACTTCATGGCCATTCCAGTTATTCAAGGAAGAAAAACGGAGAGCGAGCGATTTGCTGGAGCTGTAGATACCTTGTGCATCGAAGCATTGATGCAAGACGGTAAAGCACTTCAAGCAGGCACCTCTCACTTCTTAGGTCAAAATTTTGCGAAAGCATTTGATGTAAAATTTGCAAGCAAAGAAGGCGTGAATGATTATGTATGGGCAACTTCATGGGGCGTTTCAACACGTCTTATGGGCGCACTCATTATGACACACTCCGACGATAAAGGATTGCGCTTACCACCAAAGTTGGCACCGATCCATGTGGTGATAGTTCCAATCTATAAAGGCGAAGAACAACTTGCAGAAATTCATGAAAAGATGAAGCCGTTAATGGCTGAATTGAAAGCAATGGGTATCACTGTGAAATTTGATGGAGACGATACAAAAAGATCCGGATGGAAGTTTGCAGAGTATGAATTGAAAGGTGTTCCAGTGCGTATCGCAGTTGGTCCAAAAGACATGGAAGCCGGAACGCTCGAAGCAGCCCGTAGAGATACTGGAGAAAAAATGTCCATTCCGATGGAAGGTGCTGCGGCATATATTCAAAACTTGTTGGATCAGATTCAACAAAACTTATTTGATGAAGCATTTAAGCACCGTGCAGAGCATACTACAAAGGTGGATACCTACGAAGAGTTTAAGTCATTGCTCGACTCGAAGGGAGGCTTCTTCCTTGCACATTGGGATGGCACGGCAGAGACAGAAGAAAAAATTAAAACAGAAACAAAAGCGACGATTCGTTGTATTCCATTAGATAACGAAATCGAAGAAGGACAATGCATGGTGACTGGCAAGCCTAGTAAGCAGCGTGTTGTTTTTGCTCGTGCATATTAAGATAAAGGCTTATGCAAGAACCAAAAGAACTCATCGATCAATTACTTCGTGAAAAAAGCGTTTTAAAGCAAGACGTATTCAGCGCTACCATCGACACATTTCAAGATTTGAAAGACGTGTTGAAAGAAGTAATAGCTGAAATTACCGAACGATTTGGCAACGCGGATAAACGTGTTGAGATTTATTATCAAGATCGTGGTGATTTCCAAGCAGAAATAAAAGTGGCTAGTGATGTTTTGATTTTTCAAATGCACACCAATGTTTTTCAGTTTGACGATGAGCACCCTCTTTGGAAGAGTGGTTATTTAAAAGATCACCCGAAAAACTCTTACGTTGGAATCATCAATGTCTTCAATTTCTTGGCAGATTCGATGCGTTATCAGCGTCAAATGGATATCGGCTATTTGCTAGGACGTATCTTCTTGAACAAAGACAGACATTTCATGGTACAAGGAAAGCGACAACTCGGTTTCTTATACAATGACTTTATTAATTCCACTTTAGATCGTGCAACGCTAAAGAAAGTGGTAGAGAGTATTATTCTTTACACCCTTGATTTCGACCTTCTAATCCCGCCATACGAGCATTTACAGCAAGTTACCGTAGAGCAAATACAAAGCATTTCTCAAAGCCATACATTAGCCACAGGCAAGCGTTTGGGCTTCAAGTTTGGGTTGGATGATCAGCACATGTAATTTTTTTTTTCGAAAAAAGTTGACTTGATAAAAACTGTGATTATATTTGCACCCGCTTTACAGCACGGCCCGTTCGTCTAGGGGTCAGGACACAAGATTTTCATTCTTGGAACAGGGGTTCGATTCCCCTACGGGCTACAAAGCACAAGGCTTCCGAAAGGAAGCCTTTTTTGTTTTTATAATTCCCAAATGAGGCCGATCTGACTGTTGAATGTGGATTTAATAATACCCACCGGAGGGCGACTATCATAGAAGTGATTCAACTCAATGCGCACACCGAGGTGCTTTCCAACAGGTGTGGTGAAAGCGTGCTGTCCAGCAACACGCACATCATTCAACCTATTCATCAAGGGCTGATAATAAGTGGTACTCACCAAACTCCATTTTCCTGGAACTTTATGGGTAAATGAAAAATAGAAACTGGACCGTCCGTAAAGAACTGACTCTTCTCCTCTATTCACTTTCTCATAATCCCACATTACACTGGTGCCTAAATAATAGCGTGAGTTATCCTTTTCATAGAGCTTGAAACGCAATCCACTTCCCAATAAATTGCGTCTATCCAATCCTAAAAGTCTATTGTATTGCATTTGTGTGAATGCTTCCCACTTTAGCCATGCAATGCTTGTAGAACGATTGTACCGGGCATGAAAAAGGCTCATGTTGTTAAATTGAACATCCTGGGCAACGGAGAAACCTGTTTCCCCAAGAAACATCCAATAGTCATTTTCATTCTTCTTGAATGCCGTCGTTCGGGCCGATGTAGCTAAGAAAAGATTTTGATATTTCTGCATTTGAAAGTTGCCCTGTATTACTCCCGACCACCCCAAAGAGTCCAAGTGCATGCGAGACTGTTCGATGTTAACAACTTGACCAAGAGATACTTTAGCGAAAAACACCAAACAAATCAGGGATATGCGAATAGCAACATTCATTGAGCGCGAAAATATCACTTTAAAGTGAACCTTTTGAACCACTTAACTTGAATCTTTTTATGAAAAAAAGTAAATTTCGAGAAACCCTAAAACCTTCATCCAATGGTCAATGTCCAATTAAAAATCGTAGAAGAAGGCTTGAAGCATCCGCTCGCCGAACTACAACGCCAACTCACTCATCATCTCTTTGAGGATGATATAATAGTAAGGACTAAGGCAGATTTGACACTGAAGATTAAGTTTACAAGAGATCATGATCAGGATCTGATCCTTCTGCAATTGAGGGAAACGGATTCCAAAGCAAAGCTTGGAGAAAAAGTCATTCACTACATTGAAAAGTCATGGGTGCGCGATACAGTCGCTGAATCGCATGCTCTTTTAGCACCGGTCGCGGTAGTTTCCTAAATCTAATAACCTATCCCATTTTATAAAAAGAACTTCTATTAACAGAAGTTCTTTTTATTTTAGCCCACCACTAAACCTTCAGATTCTTCTCTCTCTCCGGATGTAACCTTTCAGGACTGTTTCCGTTAAATGGGGTTGATTATTGAAGATTTACATGTCAACCACCCTATCAATGCATTCAAAATCAGCCAACACAGATGGCTCTAAAAAGTTAGTGACTCTATTTGAGCTTTATAAGAAATATAAAACTCATGATAGTGCTTTCTGCTACCGTGGAGCCTTCTCTGAGCAATTTACTGGAACAATCATCGATATTTCCGAAGGCGCAGCTTTCAGAACAGATGGTTCTGTAAACCGCAAAGTATCTTTCCTACTCGTAGAATGTTTCCAAAACATCATTCGTCACGGTGAAAATATGACCGCTCAAGAAACACATCTTGACGATGGCATTTTCACATTTCAGATGAATCATCAAGGGTTTATTATCAATTCTATCAATCACATTTTAAATAATGAAATTGATCAATTGAAAACTTGGGTGGACCAAGTGAACTCGATGGATCCAAAGGAGCTGAAAGAATTATACCTACGCCAACTTAGCAATAACGAAATGAGCAGCAAAGGTGGTGCTGGTCTCGGATTGATCGAATTGGCTAGAAAAAGTGGACAAAAGTTGATCTATGAATTCGAAGAATTCCGTCCACCATTTGCAAAGTTTCACCAACAAGTGAGCTTCATTCAAAAGGAAAATGAAATTGATTTTAACAAGATTCATGAGACCAAGGAGCTTCATAGTCGCTTGAGCGGTGAAAATGCATTCTTATTCTACAAAGGTGACTTCTCACAAAAATCAATATTACCACTGCTTGATATCGTCGAACAAAATGTAAGCGGCGGTTCAAGTCTGACAAGCATGACAAGAAAGGTAGCGCACATCTTAGTGGAGCTCCTACAAAATATTTCGAAGCATTCTCAAGTAGATGAGAAAGGTCGCAAAGAAGGAATTTTCATCATTGGTAAAAACCAAAATGAAATGTTCATTCAGTGCGGCAACGAAGTGAATACCGAGGAAAAATATGTTCTTGAGCAAAACCTGAACTATTTGACCTCACTAAGTCAAGAAGAAATTGCAGATCTACATAAAACTGCAATGGTTGCAAGCTTGAAGTTTGAAAACAAAAACAAATCAGGTCTTGGCTTGATTGAAATCATCAAGGCAGCCGTAAAAGGAGTACAATACACTTTTGAACCAATAGGTGCTGATAGATTTATTTACGCTGTAAATGTGACATTTTAATTTTGTAGTATTCTCGCACTACGAAAAGCATGGCAGACCAGGTAAAACTACATATCGAAAGAAGCGAAGACACTCCAGAGGTGTCTTTTGATGCCTCCTTGGGCATGTACACTATATCTGGTCGTTCCCTTCCTGAGAATGCCTATAATTTCTATCAACCAGTCATCGAGTTTGTAAAATCAAACATCATTAAGACTGGCATCAAGAATACTTTTACTATTCAACTAGATTATTTCAACTCCTCTTCTGGTCGTTTCATTTTCGAATTGCTTACTATTCTTGAAGAATATAAGTTAGGTGAAAACAATTTGCTTGTTGTTTGGAAAGTAGAAAAAGACGATGAACTCATGATCGAAAAGGGCGAAGAACTTCAAAGCATGTTGAAGATCCCGTTTCAAATTGAAAAAACGTGAGACAAGAGACAAATGACAAGGGACAAATGACTAGGGACAAGTGACAAGTGACAAATGACAAGTGACAAATGATCTCGGCATAGCCGAGAGATTGAAGATAAATGCAGCCGTTAGAATTACTCTAGCGGTTTTTTATTGCCCATCACCCCCATCCGCAAAGTGGATCGAATACCAAAGGTGTGCAGCACAGAGGTAAGACCCCAAAGGTGCGCAGCACCGAGGAAATAAATCATCAAGGCAATACCGCCCAAAGGTGCGAAGCACCGAGGAAATAAATCATCAAGGCAATACCGCCCAAAGGTGCGAAGCACCGAGGAAATAAATCATCAAGGTAAAACCGCCCAAAGGTGCGAAGCACCGAGGAGACAAGCCACCGAAGGTACCCGTCACCGAAGGTACCAGTCACCGAAGGTACCAGTCACCGCAGGTACCCGACATGAGCGAAGCGAATCAGAGGAGTTTGGCGCCGATGAGCATGATGTCGTCGGTTTGAGGATGACTTCCTCGCCAGTTTTGGAAGACCGACTCACAGAGAGCAGAAGCTTGTTTGGTGTCATTCATTCGAAGGACATTTCTAAGAAGCTCTCTGAATCGTGCTTTGTTGAACTTCTTATTCTCCGGACCACCCAATTGATCATATAGTCCATCACTAAATAAGAAGAAATAGTCTCCAGAATTATATTGAATCTCCTCAGTTTGAAAAGGATTTGTGAGATTGGCTAATTGCTTCTCATAGATGATTCCACCTAGAGAAATGGGCTTTGCTTTATATTCAATCAACTCTCCCGAACGACCGAGAATGAGTCCGTGATTTGCGCCCGCGTATCGGATGGTTCGCTTCTGCATATCAATGGCGCAAATGGCGATATCCATTCCATCTTGTGCATTCAATGGATCGCGCTCTTGTTTGAGCATCGCGATGATTTCTAAATGCAATTGATGCAAAATCTCGTGTGGCTCACGAAGGCGGAATTCATCCACCGTTCTGTTCAATTTAGAATTTGCAATCAGCGACATAAAGGCACCGGGAACACCGTGCCCGGTGCAGTCGATCGCAGCGATATAGAGTCGTTCGTCGATCATTCTGAACCAATAGAAATCACCACTAACAATGTCTCTTGGTTTAAAGTAGATGAAACTTTCTGGAAGAAACGTTGCTAGATCTTGCACATTTGGCAAAATAGAACTTTGAATTCTTCGTGCGTAATTGATCGAACTAATTACTTTATGTCTCTGGATTTTGATCTCGTTATTTTGCTCTTTCAATAGATCATTCAATCTCTTTTTTCTAAAGAAGTTGAATACAAAAACACCAAGAATCGCAATGAGTGCAATACCAATAATGAGTGTGATTCGAACAAGTGAATCTTTTCTAGCCACTTCTTCACCAAGTCTTGCATTGTCTGCTTCTTTCTTTTCTGATTCGTACTTTGCATTGAGCTCCGATACTCGATTGAAGTTATTCATTTTTTCTAACGAATCCTTCAAAGTATCATACTCTTCCATCGAAAGATAAGCTTCTTTGTATTGCCCCAACTCTTTGTACAGAGAGGCTTTTAGCTTGAGAAAATCCAATTTCAAATCATTGAAATCATTCTTTTCAATAATTTTAATAGTACCTTCCAAAACAGCCATAGCACCGACATAATCTTTCATCATGAGGAGAACCTCCGCCTTGCGCAAACTCAAGCTGCATACAAATAATTCGTCGCCTTCATTCGCTGAAATATTGACCGCTCGATCGAGGCTAGTCATAGCAGAATCAAGTTGATTTTCTACAATAAAAATTTCTGCTTTGATGAAGCAAGGATCAATACTTGTTTTGGAAATCTTATTAAAGTCCTCCAACTGCTTGATGTAAGATTTCACCTTATCGTAATCCTTGAGCTCAAGATAAGAGTTAGCAATATTGAAAATATTAGACGCAGCCTCATCAACTAAGTTTAAGTCGATATTGGTTTGAAATGCTTCCTCATAAATTTTAATCGCCTTATCGTTTTCACCTAGTTCTGTGTAAACGTTTGCAATATTATTTGCCACCTTTACTGCACCACTGGCATCATCAATTGATTTGTAAAGTGTTTGAGCTTGCTGATAGTGTTCGAGTGAAGTAAGGAGGTGCCCTTTCGAATAGAAAATGATTCCAAGGAAGTTATGCGACTTTGCCATCATACTCGTATCCTGAATGGCTTGAGCTCGGGCAAGGGCGTAATTGGTGTAAACTGCAGATGAATCAGGATTGTTAAAAATATATTGGTCCGCTATATCAATATTTAGTTTGATATACAACGAATCAGAGACTCCGCGTTCCAGAATCTTCTTGTAGCCCGCAATAAGTGATTCATTCTGAGCTAAAAGAGTAGAGAGATTCAGAACAAGAGAGAGCGAGAGAATATATTTTAGGGTGGTAAATTTCACAGTAAATAATTGATAAATAACCTACTTACTTACGGATAAAGCAAAAAAATGTTCCCTTTTCTCGAAAAAATGTACATTTGGTTGGAAATCAGAAAAAACTATGTATATTTGCAACCCAAATTTTTAGGCAATGGCAAATCACAAGTCAGCAATAAAGAGAATTCGTTCTAACGACGCTAAAAGACTTCGTAACAAATATTATCACAAAACTACTCGTAACGCAGTACGTAAACTTCGCAGCTTGGAGAACAAGGCTGAAGCTTCTGCTTTGTTACCAAAAGTAGCTTCAATGTTGGATAAATTGGCGAAGATCAACATCATCCACAAAAACAAGGCAAGCAATCTTAAGAGCAGCCTTCAAGTTTTCGTGAACAAGCTGTAATCAGCCTCTAGTTTAGTATATTCAAGTATATTCCAGAATATATGAAAGCCCTTCCGAGTGAAGGGCTTTTCTATTTTTGCAAAACTAAAACTGAATATATTATGACTACCACCAACTCTTCCATTAAGTCATGGACCAAGGAAGAACGACCCAGAGAAAAACTGATTGAAAAAGGCGCTGCCAGCCTTGCCGACGCAGAACTTATCGCCATACTACTAGCTACAGGATCTGCAGAGGATTCAGCCATTTCGCTGGCTCGAAAAATTCTCAGCTCTGCAGCCGGAGATTTGGGAACGCTTTCACGAAGCGGGTTCCAAGACCTGTGCAAGATTAAAGGTATTGGTCCTGCAAAAGCTGTCACATTACTATCGGCTTTCGAAATAGGGCGTCGACGACGAAGTTCACCAACGCGGCAAAAGCAAAAAATTGAATCCAGTAAAGATGCATTTGAGTACTTCCTTCAAGACCTTGGAGACCTAGAGCATGAAGAGTTTTGGCTCATGAATCTAAACCGTTCCAATCAAGTTATTTCTCTTAAAAGAATTAGTGAAGGGGGCTGGCACAGTACGATTGTCGATCCCAAAAAAGTATTTTCCAAAGCACTAGAAGAAAAAGCAAGTGCCATTATTGTTGCTCATAATCACCCAAGTGGAAACCTCACACCTAGTGAAGAAGACAAAAGAATCACACGAAAATTGAGAAGATGCGGTGCAGATTTAGAACTTCCTGTACTAGATCATCTAATTATCACTTCTCATGGTTACTTTAGCTTCGCGGATGAAGGCATTTTAGATTAATATGAAAAAAATTCTCACCGTTATCGGTGCTCGACCTCAGATTATCAAAGCGGCAGCTATTTCAAGAGCTATAGCCAACCATTGGAAAAATGAAATCCAAGAAGACATCGTTCATACTGGCCAACATTATGACCAAAACATGTCGGAAGTATTCTTTGAGGAGCTAGGCATACCAAAACCTGCATTCAACCTACAAGTTGGCTCAGGCACACATGGCGCTCAAACAGGCGCAATGCTTGCAGGAATTGAAAAAATTCTCCTTGAGCACAAGCATGATGCAGTGTTGGTTTATGGTGATACCAATTCCACTCTTGCCGGAGCGCTGGCTGCAGTGAAAATTCATGTTCCGCTCATTCACATTGAAGCAGGTTTGAGAAGTTTCAATAAGCGTATGCCGGAGGAAATCAATCGCATTATGTGTGATCATGCCAGTACGCTTCTCTTCTCTCCTACTGAACAAGGCATTACAAATCTCGAAAAAGAAGGTATCAAACATAGCACTCTGCCTTACTCTGCCGAGCATCCTGGCGTATTTCATTGTGGAGATATTATGTTTGATAATTCAAAATACTTTGCTGAAATATCAAAAAGTAAATCCACGATTGTTCAGGACCTCCACCTAACCGAACAATCATTCGGTTTATGTACTATTCATCGTGATACCAACACAGATCAACCAGTACTACTTGCGCAAATTATTGAAGGCTTACTAGAAATAGTTTCTATTTCAGGTAAAAAAATAATACTTCCACTCCATCCGCGCACACGCAATAAAATGTCTGCTGAGCTAGCATCTAAACTAGAAAGCAATACAAACATTATTCTAACGGAACCATTGTCATTCCTTGATATGGTGGAGATGGAAAGCCGTTGTGATTTTGTTGTAACAGATAGTGGTGGCGTTCAAAAAGAGGCATTCTTCTTTAAAAAGCCTTGTATCATATTGCGAGATCAAACAGAATGGGTGGAGCTCGTTTCAAATGGTAACGCTATTCTCACCGGTGCCAATAAAGAAAAGATTGTGATGGCTTACAAAGAGCTCGTGAAGAAAGAAAGTGCAATGACATGGCCTGCGTTTTTCGGCGATGGAAAAGCTTCTGAATTCATTTGTCAAACTATATTTGACTACTTGCATTCATGATTATTCTTGTAGAACAAATCACTCCTCGCATTCAGTATGCCTTTTCGATGGTCTTCAGAGACTTCGAGGGAGAGATATTGTTTACTACTCAAGAAAATGAATTCGCTGCATACGCTGGTTTCAAGTTGAGTTATCTCAAGCGAAACTCTAGTCAGCATTCGCAACATGCGATATACGCTGCAGGTATTCTAGAGCACGCTGAGTATTCTCGTGTAAAATCTGATCAAGGCACTTGGCAGAATATGCCTACGCTGTTTTCTCAAGCAGGAGGCCTCGTTCCATTCGATATTTTCGCTGCCACTTTCTTTTTGCTCACGCGATACGAGGAGTATTGGAGATTTGAGAGCGATGCTATGGGACGCTACCTTCCCTCTTGTTCGGTGCTGCACCAAATGGATGTTTTGGATCGACCGATCGTAGAAGAATGGATAACTGCTTTCCAAAAGGTATTAGTAGAAAAAGATAATTCCCTAGTATTTAACAGTCCAAAACCGACGTTTGTCTCGACCATAGATGTTGATAGTGCCTATGCATATCGATTTAAGGGCTCTTACAGAACCTTTGGTGGTGTTTTCAAGGATATCAGCCGCTTTGATGTTAAAAACCTAGTAAAACGCCTTAAAACGATTCTTTTCAATGCGCCCGACCCATACGATACCTACCAATATTTAGAGGATCAGCATCGTAAAAGAAATGTTAGATCTATTTTCTTCTTTCTACTTGCTGATTTTGGTGAGTTCGATAAAGGCTTGCCGCATTCAAGTAAAGGTCTGCGACAACTCATTACAAAAGTTGCAAAAACAAATGAAGTTGGGATTCATCCAGGAGTAGCGAGCTTCAAACGTTACAACACTATTCTCAAAGAAAAATCTAGACTCGAAAGTATCCTTGGGAAACAAATAAGAATGAGTCGTCAGCATTACTTGATGTTGAAATTCAGAACGACTTATCGTCTTTTGAAGTCTACAGGAATTGAACACGACTTCACGATGGGGTATGCGCATCAATCTGGATTTCGCGCAGGAACGTGCAGACCATATTTATGGTTTGATTTGAAGAAAAATGCAGCCAGCAATTTGATGGTTCATCCATTTCCAGCCATGGACGTGACTTTGAAGAATTATGAGGGACTTAGCATCGAAGATGCGAAGAAAAAACTAAGCCATTACGCGGAGATTATTTATAAATACAATGGTGAGTTTATCACCTTGTGGCACAACGAAACCGTTACTAATATTGAAACATGGGAAGGCTGGAGAGAAGTCTTTGAGCATGCACTTGACTTAGGTGCGAAATATTAGCCTTCAAATTTTTTCAAGAACAATTCCTTACCATCAAATACAGCGTACGTTTGATGATGCATCCATTCTCCCAAATTGACATATCGACTATTGGGCAATGCATGGTCAATTGGGAGATGTCGGTGACCGAAAATAAAGTAGTCCTGATGTTTTACTTTCTCGAGATATTCCTTGCAATAGATAATCAACCACTCTTTATCATCTCCTAAATAGATACGATCCGTTTCACCCGTAGCGCTGCGGCTGTAGCCGCTTGAGCGATTGGCTAACCAAATACCGAAATTAGGATGAAGCCTGGCAAACAGCCACTGACAAGCTTTTGATGCAAAAACTTTCTTCAAAAACTTATATCCATAATCGCCCGGACCAAGGCCATCGCCATGTCCTATAAGGAATTTTTTGCCACCGAACGTTCGTTCGGTTGGCTCACGATGCAAGATCACACCACACTCCTGAGGGAGATAATCAAAGATCCACATATCATGGTTTCCCGTAAAAACATGCACCGGAATGCCGCTATCAGTGATCTCAGATATCTTTCCGAGAAGTCGTGTAAAGCCCCGTGGCACGGCTCTTTTATACTCAAACCAAAAATCAAAAATATCTCCCACCAAGAAAATCTCCTCTGCATCTTTTCGCGCTTCTTCTAACCAACGAACAATCTTTTTCTCACGGATGAGGCTTTCCTCAAATGAAGGAACGCCTAAGTGAAAATCTGATGCGAAGTATATCTTCTTTGAAGTGGAATTCATTCTTATTTCAATAAACTAAATGGATTCATCATGTCTAAATTCAATTCAAACATGATAGAGTCTCCAATCTTAATGTCTCTTCTATCCAATGAATTTTGGATATTACTGCTATACACCAAAGGCAAGAAGATTTGGAACACATCACGTTTGATTGGAAGTGATACCCCTGCACTAAAGTCATTGTCCTCTAGGTTGTAAATAGCTACACCCCCGAATACGCTTAGTGGCAAGTAAGGAAGATCCGCTTCCACTTGAAGAGTAGTTACTTTTAAATTACGACCTCCGAAATAGTATCCTCCCGGAACATACACTCCACCGCGATTCGTGATAATTTGATTTTCAAGCAATCCGTTTACCTCAGATCTACCTAAGTAGAAATTTTCATAGAAGAGATCAAGTGTACCGTTGGTTCCACCAATGCTAATTGGTAAGGCCCCGCTCGAACTTAAATCGGCACCATAGTAACCTCTTACATAAACTGCTTTTTTCTTTTTCTTCCAGTAGGTCATTTTTAACTCTGATGTAGTTTCAAATGCATACACAGCCTCATCTGAAACGATTGCTGTACCAACTGGCTCGATCTTCCAATATCCACCAATAAAATTCTTGGTGAGTTCAAAACGCGCTTTAACCGCTTGATAATCGAAATCTGATAAACCAGCACTTAACTGCATATCCTCTCTCTTCACTTTCGATTTTACAACTACAAAGCCGTCTAATCTCGCCTTAGTAGCCCAACCATTCACAGAGGTTTTAGTTTTCGACTTCCATTCAATATAGGGATTAAACTGCGCATAGCGTGCGAAGTATCCAAATTTTTCTCCTACAGAATTAGTATTCGATTGTCGATCTTCGGTAAAGGTTTTTGCTGAGAATCCAAAGCGAGCATTGCGCGCAAGAATTTCAACATTGGCCATTCCATTCAAGCTCTTTGTAGCTGGAGAATATAATGGAGTAAATGATGCGTTGAACTTGCGCAATGGTACTGTGCGATTATGCAAATTAACTCCCACCATCCAACGATCATAATTGTTCCAGCCAACTAGTGGTATCCAAAAAACTTTGGTTTTCTCTGGATCATCTATACCTGATAGCAATGAAAAACTGAGTGGTTCACGCGTTCTCAAAATTCCAGAGGTACGGATGTTATTGTTACCTCTATCGATATCTAAAGATCCCTTTTCATAGTTCACTTTGATTTCGTCACCAGCTTTTGCTCCATCTACTGTGATCATCTTCCAATCACCGGCATCAAAGCCCTCCATCCATTTGGTAGATACCAATTGACCGTCGCGAATAATCGAAACGGAGTAAGGCGCAGCAATAGAACCTGCGTTGAAAACAACAAGGTTTACAACCCCATCTTTTTTAGCGATGCGATCCGTTTTGTAGTCGATCACTTTTGTTGTGCTGATGACATCATCGAAAAACCAACTAAGATTTTTTCCAGATTTCTCTTCAAATATTTTTCGAATATCCTCTGGTTGCGGATGCTTGAACTTCCATTCGTCAAAGTATGCGTGCATGCATTCTTTGAACTTATCATCACCGAGGTAATTTCTCAAGTAGTTGAATGCAAGTCCCGTCTTTTTATACATGATCATTCCATAGTTCATTCCTGTGAAATCTTCACTTGGAGTGTCAATGGCTTGGTCTTTACCAGCGCGGGCAGCAATCTGATACATCACTTCATTTTGGTAGTTCAAAGGCAAGTGATCTACGTCTAATAATTGACCTACTTTCTCATCAAACATTCCATCATAAATCTTTGGATCCTTGTATTTATTCTCCAGAGTCAATGTTTCCATGAATGAGTTGATTCCTTCGTCCATCCAACCGTAGCGTCTTTCATTGGATCCTAAAATGCCATAAAACCAGTTGTGTCCTACTTCGTGAATGATGACTGTTGCTAATTGAAACTCATTTCCTGAAGAACCAATAACAGTTACGCCAGGATACTCCATTCCACCACCAGCGCTGATGGTTCCGTCTACTGCGATACATTGATTGTATGGATATTCTCCTACCCAAGTAGAATAGCTCGAGATAGCATCGTTGATATACTCCACTCCTTTCTCCCATTCCTTTGAATTTCCAGGTGTATACATGGCCCAAGTGGTAACAGAACGACCTGTAAATGGAAGTTTAACTTCACCTTTGCGAATGATCCAACGCTTATCTGCAAACCAACCAAAATCGTGAACGTTTTTCGCTTTGTATTGAATGGTCTTCAAAGTCGATGAGCTTGCAGGAAAAACATTGCTCAATTTTTCAGGTACAGGAAGTTTAGATAGATTATCCAATCTTTCATTTTCGCTTGCCGTCATTAAATCACCTGTTGCTCCTACAGAATAATTCTCAGGAAGTGTGATGGTGACATCGAATGCTCCGAATTCAGAGTAGAACTCACCTTGCGTTAAATAAGGGATTGGATTCCATCCATTCTTATCATATACAGCTGGCTTTGGATACCATTGTGTGATTTGGTAACTCTCGCCGATATGGCCTAATCTGCTGATAGATCCGCTTGGTATTTTTACACGAAACGGTGTGCTCACATTGATTTTCTTTCCAGGTAAAAGAGGGCTCGCCAACGCGATGACAGCAATGTCTTCATACCCTTGATAAAAAGAAAACGTGACAGGTGTATTATCTACCTTGAACTGCAATGAGTCGATTCCACCTTTGTCTTTTTGCGAAGCATAATACAGAAAGAAATTCCCATCACGCGCCAATTGCTTTGCAAGCGAAGACTTTGCATTCTTATATGCATTTGGCCAGAGGTGAATGTAAATTTCCTTGAGCGTATCAGGGGAATTGTTGATGTATTCAAACGATTCATCACCCATCAAATAATGATTGACATCATCAAGTTTAACGTTGATCGTGTAATTGACCTCTTGTTGAAAATAAGCGTCTTGTGCCAGGCCTTGAAGAGAGGCGATCAGAATGAAAACACTAAGAATTTTTTTCATGTAGTTGCATGTGAATTGACGGTGCAAGATAAAAAGAAACCGCACCTTTCTTGCGAAAGATGCGGTCCTTTTCAACTGTTACTAAAATGGTCGGCTAGCGACCAAAGATCTGTTTCAAATTAGCTTCGAGTAACTCTCCGCGAATGTTATTTCCATAAGCAATCACCTTCCCATCTTTCCCTACTAGCACAGGGAATGGAATACTATGTACTCCGTAGTCAGCTGCTGCTTTACTATTCCAAAATTGAAGATCACTAACGTGATTTTTCCAAATCAAACCATCCTTTTTGATTGCTTCTTTCCAAGGCTCTGCGGTTTTATCCAAACTCACAGAAAACACTTCGAATCCATCCTTCCTATACTTCTCATACACTGCAACCACATTTGGATTTTCACGACGACATGGACCACACCATGAAGCCCAGAAATCAACCAATACTACTTTGCCTTTTAAGTCTGACAACTTCATCACCTTTCCATCTGGGTTGGGCATTGCAATTTCTGGAGCAGGCTGACCAACGCTAATCTTTGATCCCGGAGGTGTATCCTGCTCTGCTGGCTGTTGACCTTGCAACGCCATTCTGTCTACCGTTTGCTTGAGCAATTTGTAGTGCATGCTGTGTCCCATGCTAGCTGAAATATCTGTCAATACTTTTCTAAACGTGGTAGACTCCGCTCGTGGATCTAGCATCTGCACCACTGCAAGAGCAGCTGGTGTAGCGCTATTTGATTCTAACCACTTCTTTACTAAGTCACTTCTTTCCTTGCGCGCAGCAACAATATCCGATCGCAATTGAGCTTGTCTTTCAGGAGAAACCTCTGTTTGAAGTGCAATGGAAGCCGCTTCTTCTTTGTCAAAAAGTGGAGTGCATGATGCTTCGAATTCTCTTAGTAAAGTGGTGTTTTCAGATCCTTCCACTTTTGCGCTCAAATTCAAATTACCAGCTTCCCCGTCGATAGAAATTTGTTCCGTGCTATCCGTAACGAGTATGATAAAGTCTTTGTTGGTCAAGACTAATCTATAGAAATCCAATTCCATTGCTTGTGTAGGTACAAGACTAAATGAGCCATCACTGCCAAGTACTGTCGAATCAGATACACCCCAGCGATTGTTCACTAGACGTTCTAGGTATACAGTCTGTCCTTCTGCGCCTTTGATCTTTCCCTTGATGACAGAAGCTTGATTAGAGCTACAGGCCATGGAGAAAAGACCTACTAGAATCGATAAAACTAACTTGTTATTCATTTTATAAATTAATCTTGAAGAAGTTCTTGAATGATGGTGGTGGCTGTTTTTGGATTCGCCTTTCCTTGTGATTTCTTCATGAGTTCTCCCATGAATAATCCTAACATACCCTTATTCCCTTTTTTATAATTCTCCACTTTATCAGGGTATGCAGCCAATATTTCTTTTGCTAAAGTTTTGATAAAATCATCAGCAGCATCTTGAATCAGATTCAGTTCTTCGGCTACTTGCTGCGCTTGCTTGGAAGCATCGCTCGCCAGTACTGGAAGAATTTTTTCCGCTGCGGTGGATGTACTTACTTTACCACTGTCCACTAAGTTGATTACCCCAGCGATTTGATCAGGTGTGGCTTTGAAGTCTTCAATCTCAATTGCATTCTCATTGAGATAAGCCTTGATCGGGCCGATCAACCAATTGCAAGCCGCTTTGTAATTTGAAGTCTTTTGAATCAAAGCTTCATACCACATTGCAATTTCCTTTTCGTTGGTCAAGACCATTGCATCGTATTCCGACAAACCAAACTCTTTGGTATACTTCGCAAAAAGTTGCTGAGGTAGCGCTGGCATAGTAGCCTTAATGTCATCGATTTGCTTTTGTGAAATCGTTAAAGGCTGCAAATCTGGTTCTGGGAAATAACGGTAATCGTGCGCCAACTCTTTACTACGAAGGCTAAACGTAGAGCCATTCGCTGCATCGAAGCTTCTTGTTTCTTGATGAATCACACCTCCAGCTTCGATGATGTCGATTTGTCTTTTCATTTCAAACTCAATCGCACGTTGCACGTTACGAATGGAGTTCATGTTCTTTACCTCACAACGTGTTCCGTATTCCTTCGCCCCTTTGATTCTAACACTCACGTTTGCATCGCAACGCATAGAACCTTCTTCCATATTACCATCGCAAATACCTAGGTAACGAATCAATTTTCTCAATTCAGTAAGGTAGTTATATGCTTCTTTAGAAGAACGAATGTCTGGTTCGGAAACGACTTCGATGAGCGGAACACCCGCGCGGTTCAAGTCGATCAACGTATCAAAAGGATCTTGGTCGTGCATGCTTTTTCCAGCATCTTCTTCCAAGTGAGCTCTGGTAATTTTTACGCGAAGATCTTTTCCATCCTCATCTTTGATATCAATGTAACCTCCAGTACAAATTGGAGTTTTGTCTTGAGTGATTTGATAGCCTTTTGGTAAATCGGCATAGAAATAATTCTTGCGAGCGAAGTACATGTGGCGGCTAATATCCATGTCGCAAGCGAGCGCCAAGCGAATGGCGTAATCGATGGATTGTTTGTTTACGCGCGGGAGCGTTCCTGGGTGACCAAGGGAAATAGGATTCACATTGGTATTAGGCAGAGAACCATACAGATTTGCATCGGCACTGTATGCCTTGCTTTTGGTCATCAATTGCATGTGGACCTCTAGTCCAACTACCAACTCGTATTTATCGTAAACAGATTCCACAAATAGTAATGTTATTGCTTCACGTTAGCCATTGTCATTTTTAACCAAGTCATCCAATCTTTTCCGTCTGCTAGTTCCACTTCGATTTCGATGGGTATAAAAAAGATCGGTAAATTCTTCAACTCGTTGTGTTCTCTCAATCTCGCGGCGTCTTTTTCGGTGGTGAGAACCACTTTCAATGGGCCGGTAAAGGTATCAAATTCCTTCTTAAGCAAGGCTATGTCAGCAGTGTTAAAAAGATAGTGATCGGGGTAGCTTTTGAATTTTTTAAGAGAAAATTGCTCTTTTAAGTGATTTTCAAACGCTTGTGGGTGAGCAATAGCTGCCACCCCCAACGATTGATCAGGTTTGGATTCCAAGAAAGTACCATCAAAAATATGCACTGGACGGCCGTATGACACCTTTGAGAAGTAAACAGGAATACTCTTCTCTCCTATCGCTTTGGATTTCCAAGCTGCCTTTTGGTGGTGATTTAAGCCATCGGGCGACTTTGTAGCAAGGATTGCATCAGCTCGTTTCCATTCTCCTATATGATCGCGAAGGAAACCAGATGGCAAGGTCCAGTCTTTGAAGAAGGGTTTACCAAATTCCGAAAGCAGAATGTATATATCCCCTTTCAATCCTCGGTGTTGGAAAGCATCATCGAGGACTACCCATTCCAACTCGGGGTGGTTTTTCTTTAATAGAGCAATTCCTTGGACACGATTTTCGCACACCGCTACAGGGATATGAGGAAGTCTTTTCTTGATCAATAAAGGTTCGTCTCCCACTTGGGAAGCTACCGACTCATTTTTCACTAATTGGAAACCGCGTGTCACTCTGCCATAGCCTCGAGAGAGGAGTGCAACTTTCACCCCTTGGGAATCGAGGTGCTTCAAAATAGCCATCGTGTGCGGGGTCTTTCCGGTGCCTCCCAATGATAAGTTTCCAACAACGATGGTGCGCACATCTCCTCTGACACTCTTCAGCAATCCCTCGTCATATAAGCGATTGCGTGTCCAGAGCACAGCTCCGTACAGCAAAGAAATTGGCAACAAGATTAGGCGAAAGAGGTTCATTCTATTACTTTAGACCACGGCAAAGAAAAACAGTAAAGTATGAAAATCCGCGAACTACTTTCATTTCTCGAAATGAAAGCACCAGGAGCGCTGCAGGAAAGCTATGACAACAGCGGACTTTTGGTCGGAAATCCAGATACAGAAGCGACATCCATGTTGATTAGTTTGGATTGTACCGAGGCAGTCATCGAAGAAGCCATTGCAAAAGGCTGCAATGTCATTCTCTCTCACCACCCCATTGTATTCAGTGGCTTGAAGAGATTTACAGGAAAAAACTATGTAGAGCGAGTGGTCATGAAGGCCATCAAGCATGATATTCAGTTGATTTCTTATCACACCAATTTGGATAATGTAAAGCATGGAGTGAATGCGCGATTGGCCGCTCACCTTGGGCTATCGAATCTTTCTATTCTTGATCCTAAGAAAGATATTTTGAAAAAAATAGTGGTCTACGTACCTCAAGAACAAGCAGACCAAGTGCGCAAAGCCTTGTGGGACCATGGTGCTGGAGGCATTGGCAATTATGATCAGTGTAGCTTTAACACTGGAGGGCTTGGCACTTTTAGAGGGAATGATCAAACCAATCCGTTCGTCGGAAAACCTGGAGAGTTGCATGCTGAATCGGAAGTGAAGATTGAAGTGGTTTGTCCGCAATGGAGCGTGAATAAAGCCATTCAAGCAGCGAAGCAAGTGCATCCTTATGAAGAAATGGCCTACGACATTTATCCTCTGAATAATACGTGGATGGAAGTTGGATCGGGAATGATTGGAGAGCTTGACACACCAATGCCTGTTTTAGAATATCTTCACAAGGTGAAAGAAGAAATGAAAGCAGGCAGCATTCGATATACTCAGCCACATGTAGATGTGATCCGCAAAGTCGCAATTTGCGGGGGAAGCGGAAGCTTTTTGTTGGATAAAGCGATGGCAGCCGGTGCAGATCTTTTCATCACCAGTGATTATAAATATCATCAATTTTTTGATGCTGATCAACGCATCATTATTGCCGATATCGGGCATTTTGAAACAGAACAATACACAATTGACCTCCTAAGTGATTGGTTCGCAGAAAAATTTCCTACTTTCGCAACCCACAAAACCGGGGTGGTGACCAATCCCATTAACTATCTCTGAAACTATGGCGAAGAAACCAGTTAAGACTGTGAAAGGCAAAGCAGTTGGCAAGGCTACGAAAGCTGCCAAACCGAAATCTGCTGCCCCAGCCAAAAAGGCAAAGCCAGCAGCAAAAGCAGCGGCAAAGAAGCCTGTGAAACCAGTGAAGAGCGCAAAGCCTGTAAAGGCCGTGAAGAAAGCAGCAACTCCAGCTAAGAAGACCGCCACCAAAGCGGTTGTAAAGCCAGTTGCAAAAAAACCAATAGCAAAAAAAAACCGCGACGAAAGCTCCAGCGAAGAAGGTAGTTGCTAAAAAAGTTGCTCCAAAAGCAGCAGCAAAAAAAACAGTAGCAAAACCAGTGGTAAAGAAAGCAATCGTAAAAAAAGCGGCACCAGCTAAAAAGGTAGCAGTAAAAAAAGTAGCAACCAAAGCAGTTGTAAAAGCAGCACCTAAAAAGGCAGTTGTTAAACCAGCTCCAAAAAAAGTAGTTGCTAAGCCAGCTCCAAAAAAGGCCGCTCCAAAGGTGGTTGCGAAACCAGCTCCAAAAGCGGTAGCGAAGCCTGCTCCAAAAGCAGTAGCTCCGAAAAAAGAAGTGAAGCCGGCAGCAAAGAAAGTTGAAACTCCAAAGGTGGAAGTTGCAAAACCAGCCGCTAAACCTGTAGAGAAAAAAGTAGAAGCTCCGAAAAAAGAGACTCCGCCAAAAGCGGAAACTCCGAAGCCAACGGCTCCAAAGCCAGCGGCAAAGCCTGCAAGCGCTTTTGCGAAAAAAGCAGAAGTAAAAGAAGAGCCTTCGAGATTTGCAGTTCGTGATGTGAAGAGTATTGAACCACAAGCCCCAAAGCCAGTGGCTAATCCAGTATTCAGCCCTCCCGGACCAGATGGAAAGCCAGGAATCAAGTTTGCGCCGATTGCAAAAATTGAAAGACCTGTTGAAAAAGAGAAACCAATAAATAAGGAAGCAATAGAAGATATGGCAAGTAAAACTTCACCACGTCTCGCCTTCATGGAAGGAGATGACGTTAAGAAAGGAGTGAGCGTAGAAAACAAATTACGCGCACTTTATGACATTCAATTAATCGATTCAAGAATTGACAAAATCCGCGCAATGCGTGGAGAACTTCCATTGGAAGTAGAAGACTTGGAAGATGAAGTAGCAGGATTAGAAACCCGCATCGCTAACCTCAATGGTGATGTAACAGGGCTTGACAACGAAATCTCAGCAAAGAAGCAAGGAATTAAAGATGCTGAGGCGCTTATCAAGAAGTACAAGGAACAATTGGATAAGGTGAAGAACAATCGTGAATTCGAATCTTTGAACAAAGAAATCGAATTCCAAGAATTGGAAATTCAACTTTTCGAAAAGAAGATTCGTGAGTTCAAGGCACAGTTGACAGCTAAATCAGACTTGCTTGCAAGTGCAGAAGCAAAAATGAACGAGCGTCGCAATGACTTGAAAGTGAAGAAAACTGAATTGGATGAGATCATCGCTGAGACGCAGAAAGAAGAAGATATCTTGAGAGCGAAGAGCGAAGAAGCGAAGAAGTTGATTGATCAGCGTTTGATTGATGCTTACGAGCGTATCAGAGGCGGTTCACCAAACGGTTTGGCTGTTGTGCCGATCGAGCGTGAAGCATCTGCTGGTTCATTCATTCAGATCCCACCGCAAAAACAAATGGACGTAGCGGCTCGCAAGAAAGTAATCGTTGATGAGCACAGCGGCCGTATCCTCGTAGATGCAGAACTCGCTTTGGAAGAGCAAGCACGCATCGACGAAATCTTGAAAACAGAACTCGGTAAATAAGCATACCTAGATATATGTATTTTAAAAGCCACTCTTCGGAGTGGCTTTTTGTTTTACATTATTCTACCTATAATTGTAACGATAAACTACTGGTTGAAAAAATAAACAACCTCAACACACTGCTCGGGATACTGCATTCATCTAACCTACTATGTATGCATATCGGAGAAAAAATTAAAGTAAGACTTGAAGTACAGAAAATTTCAATAGTTGAATTTGCAGAACTCTTAGAGATCAGCAAAGCCTCGGCTCATCGACTTTTAAAGCGATCCAGCATCGATACTGATTTGCTTTACAAGATTTGTTTTATTCTTAAATATGATTTCTTTCAAGACTATTCAGCACGCATTGACGATCGCGATTGGAAAAGCAATCAATACTTGAAAGTAAAGTTCAAATCACTGTCATAGCGCTCTAACTATTCCACCGCTTTCATTATCTTGTGCGTTGCAATATGATTGTTGCAATTTTTCACATGATCACTGACATTGGCAAAACTTTCTTGTGTACCCTACTCCTCGCTCTCGTGGCGAGTTTAGGCTTGCATGCCCAGTCTAATTTTGCGGCTACGGTGATCGATGAGAGCAATGGTGAAGCGCTGCCCTATGTGGTGGTGAGCGATCTGCGCACCAAATACACCACCTACAGCGATGCGCTCGGCATGGTGAGCATCCTCGACGTGCAGGCCGGTGATAGCATTGTGTTTTTCGCCATTGGCTATCAAAAGAAATACATTGTATTCCAACCACAGACAAACGATCGTCGAATCACTATGACTCCTGTGACCTACGATTTGAAAGAATTGGTGATTCGTGCAAATGATACTTTTTTATACGACCTCATCGAAAAAGCGCAGCGCAATGCGCCCAAAGAAACCGCTGCTGCAAAGACCTATTTTCAACTTGGAACAAAAGTGAATGAGCAACAAGTAGAACTCGTAGAGTGCTACTACAACGGGACGTTTGAAGGTGGTGATATTAGCAAGCTCGATCTAAAAAATGGACGTATTGCATTGCTCCCCTTTGATGATCGCATGTACACTTCTACGGAAGGATCGAAGTCCATTTACCTGCATAAATTATTTTCTAAAAACACCTACTTCCCCGACTCTCCGCTAGAGTTACGAGGCAAGAAGCTCAAGCAGCGATTTCGATTGGAGTATGCTGGAGAGTATATCAATGAGGACAAAGAGAAGGTTTGTGTCATTGATTTTTTTCCTAAAAAAAATCAGGACCAAAGCTTTGAAGGAAGGATATGGATGATCGAGAAAACAGGTGCTCTGGTGAAGGTAGAATTCCTTGCTAAGAATACAAAGGTCTTTCCATTCGCGCCTATTGGAACAACCGATTCATTATTTGATGTGAGTTTATTTATCACAAAAAACTTTGATCACGTGCGAGGTAAAACGTGTTTGCGATCCATTGATTTTTCATATCAATTTGAATATGTGAACAACCTGGGAGTTCGCAATCAATTGGAAACTTCTGCCCTACTTGTTCCTTATGATTACCAGAAGCTATTCACATTACCGCAGTTTAGTTTCAGCACAGGAACCTATGAAGATTATGTGAAAATTCAGGCTGTTCCTTACAATGAAGACTTTTGGGAAAACAACACTGAGTTTGTGATAGAGGCGACACGCCATACCACCGCCGCCTTCATTGAAAATCCTGCAGTTCTTACCAATCAAACGGGATTTCGAACGGAGCGCTATCGATCAAAAGATTTGCTTGAGCGAGGCTATGTGTTTTGGAATGACACCACCGACATTCGATTTAAGACCATCGATATTGATACAGCAGAATATGCCCGATATCAACTGCGCCCACCAGTGGAGCGTTATCACATCGAAGTGCAATTGTACATGGATGTGAATCGTATAGATGGTCAATTAAAGGCTCTTACCGCCACGATATACGATCCATTTCAGTCTTACTACTATTTTCCCATTACAGAAGAAGCGAATGCCTTTATCAACCTTTATTTTGATTTAGTAGAAATGCATCGTCGCAAACTGGAAAAATTGATTTTGATTTCAAAAACAGAGGAAGAAATACTTCAACAATACAATCAGATAAAGTCAGAATTAAATGAGGCTTCGATCAAATTTTTTAGAGAAGTAGATCGAGGGACAAATGCTTCCCAAATGGAAAATTGGAGAAGAAAAATCATTCTTCAATAATTATATCCCCTACTCCATTTTCATTTTACAATGAAATGTCCTGCGTAACAGAAAACAGCAGTCTACTTATTGCCAGCAGATTAGATTTTCTTGAAACAAAATATTTCATTTCCAATCAATTAGCATTTAGAGAAGTCCATAAAAAACGAAACTAAATCCAGAGCGAAAACATAGAAGGTCAAAATTTTTCGCTCATGCAAAAACCCTTCACTATTATTTCATTTCTCTTGACATCAGTAGCCGCGGTCTCTCAGCAATCTGTTGTATCAAGTGGTGCTGATGTTGTCAACGATATTGGCAGTATTAGTTATTCTGTTGGCCAAGTGGTGTATTCCACTAACTCCGGAATAAGCGGTAGTATCTCACAAGGTGTACAACAACCTTACGACGTTGAAATCATTTCAGGAATCGAAAATTTGAATGTGCATTTGCAACTGTCTGTTTTTTCCCAACCCAACAAGCGATCAAATAGCATTGCAAATTAAAAATTACAATTTCAATCGATTAACGTTTCAGCTTTTTGATCAAGTAGGAAAATTGATTTCTACGTTACCTATTATGAGCAATACCACCATTATTCCAATGGAAAATTGTACAAGTGGCATCTATTTTTTGAAGGTCACAGATGGCACTCAAGAAATCAAAAGTTTCAAAATTGTAAAAGCATAATCACTCCAACTCTTTCTTTTTTATTATGAAAAAATTCAACTTCCTCATCACACTAGCGATGCTACTTTTTAGTGTTGCTTCATTCGCTCAGTCTCCCGAAAGGATGAGCTTTCAAGCAATAGTAAGAAACAATTCAAACGTACTGATCACCAATCAAGACGTTGGTATGCAAATCTCCATTTTGCAAGGATCTGCAGATGGTACAGTGATTTATTCGGAAACACAATCGCCCACTTCTAATGCCAATGGACTTGTATCCATTGAAATTGGTGGTGGTGAAATTATATCGGGAACATTCTCCGAAATCGATTGGGCAAATGGTCCGTACTTTATCAAAACAGAAACTGATGTTGACGGAGGAACAGATTACACGATTTCGGGTGTATCACAATTGTTGAGCGTTCCTTTTGCATTGTATGCAAAAACATCGGGAAGCTCAACTCCTGGTCCACAAGGAGCTCAGGGTATTCAGGGTGAACAAGGACCACAAGGTGCACAAGGAGAAATAGGACCGCAAGGAATCCAAGGTGAACAAGGCCCACAAGGTGAAACTGGTCCACAAGGTCCAATGGGAATCCAAGGTGAAATGGGACCACAGGGCGAAGTTGGTCCACAAGGTATCCAAGGCGAAGCAGGACCAACAGGTCCGATGGGGCCAATGGGAATGACTGGTGCGGCAGGTCCACAAGGCCCGCAAGGTGAGATGGGTCCTCAAGGCATCCAAGGTGAAGTAGGATCGGCAGGTCCGATAGGGCCCATGGGAATGACTGGTGCTGTAGGACCACAAGGCCCTCAAGGCGAAATGGGTCCACAAGGTATCCAAGGCGAAGCAGGACCAACAGGTCCGATGGGGCCCATGGGAATGACTGGTGCTGTAGGACCACAAGGCCCTCAAGGTGAAATGGGTCCGCAAGGTATCCAAGGGGAAGCAGGACCAACAGGTCCGATGGGGCCCATGGGAATGACTGGTGCTGTAGGACCACAAGGCCCTCAAGGAGATGTTGGTCCAGCGGGTCCAATGGGAATGACTGGGGCAACAGGCGCAACGGGCCCTCAAGGTCCAATTGGCTTGACTGGCGCACCAGGCCCGCTGGGAGCAATGGGACCCCAAGGTACACAAGGGCTAGATGGTATTGGTGTTCCCGCCGGTGGATCAGCAGGTCAAGTGCTAGCAAAAGTCGATGGATCAAACTATAATACGCATTGGGTAACTCCTGCTAGCGGTGGGACTTCTAGCGGTCCAACGTTACTTGTGAGAGCCTCAGCTAACATTGCTCAATCAATCTCAACGGGGTCAAATATGCATGGTCCTGAACTTGCAACTTGTTTTCAAAATATAAATACAAACATTGGATCTGCCTACAATCCTTTTTCGGGCGTTTTTACTGCTCCAAGTGCAGGTCTCTATCTTGTATCCGTGCAAGTTATGTCTTCAAACAGCGTAACGATATTCCCATACATTGATGTGAATAATGATTTTATCAATTCAGCTGCGGCCAGCTCCGCAACAATTTCCGCAGATTTTCTTGGTACCGCAGTTTTAAATAATGCAAGCCATCATACACAGGCTAACAATCGAGGAACAGTGACCGCTCAAATCTACTTAGAAGCAGGGCAAGTATTCTCTATTAGAATTCAAACAGGAAGCACTGTATCGCTGGCATTTATTCGTGCAGATGGAGCATCCAATTTTACTGTAACAAAGTTGATATAACTAATTCATCTCATAAAAAAACGCGCTTCAATCGAGGCGCGTTTTTTATTTACTTAAATATTTCTACTGAATTTTTCCCTTCACCCAAGTACTAAAATCGAAGTATTTGAATACGATTTCATTTTCAGGTTCGCCTCTGAGTACTTCCAACTCTTTGTGGAATGTTTGGAAATGCTTTTTGCGATCGGCTGCGCTTTGATTCTTGATGATCTTCTTAAAATTATCAATGATTACTTTTTCCATTGGGAAATCGCGCTCTCTTTTTTGAAGATAACGAGAAGTAGACTTGATGGTATATTCTAGCAAATCGTAATTACCCAACTCATAGTGAATGACCAAATTGAACAGGCGGGCATAGCTATACAAGTCCTGACGCAATGTGTTTTCGTTATCATTCAAGACTTTATTCAACCAAGACAATGCTTTGTTGAATTGCCCTGCTCCGAAATAGATATATGCAAATTGATAGAAGAAATTCAATTCGTGTTCTTTCTGTAATTTACCTTCAAATGTGGCAAGCCCTTTCATAATTTCTTCGGCAGCCTCTACTCCATTGTCAAAATCATCTTTGTGATGATACAATTCCAACTCGGCAAGACCAGCATTCTTGAAAATACTTGCTTGCACATCGCGGTAGTTGAACCCATCTTCTTCTTTGAACGAACGCATCAATACGATTAATTGACGGGCTTCTTCGAATTCTTGTTTGTGCAACAAACAGGTAATCATGTTGGCAATGGTGCGGACATAGCGCTTAGAAAGATCGGCGCGCAAATGATCGGCATCATCAAGGATGGCCTTCACTCTTCTAAATTTCACCAATGCGGTATCGTAGTCTCCATTGGCAAGGTTGCAGAAACCTTGGGTATAGTAACATATCGTTGCCGCTCGCTTTGAAAGTGCTGTATTTTTTCCTTTGATGAGTGGGTGGTTGACAATCTCATCAATGATCGCACGATTTTCCTCGGTTCGAGCGTAACCTCCACTGCGAAATACATAATTGATTTTGCTATAGAGTACATGGTATTCCGCGAGGTTTCTCAATTGATCGATGACGAGTTTTTCTTCTTCAATCAACCCATCAATATCCATTGTGAATTGTCCGTCTTCGAATGCTTCTTCCAATAAGGTTTTTTCCCAATTGATCAATTCGAAGTGATAGTAGAACTTTTCATATTTCACCGCCATCTTCTTTGCGCGAGCAAGGAATTTATTGCATTCGTCGAAGAGTGACTTGTTGTAAAGGATCTCAATATTCTTGATTTCTTGCTTGAGAATACTAGAAATACTTGTGTCACTATAGTAGCTGCGGAGCGCTTTTAAGATCAGTTTATACAAGTGATTTTTTTCACTTGGTAAATGTTTGATAAACTTCTCTCCTTTGAAGGCTTTCTTTACTTGATCCTCATCGTATTCCTCCATTTTATCAATGGTATCGAAGAGTCTGACATAGTTCTTGTCACCACTTTGCAAAGCACTTTGAAGTTTGAAAAATCGCTTTTCGCTCTTTGAAAGTGTTTTTATGAGGTCAAATAATTCATTGCTCGGTTTCATAGCTCAATATTTACCTTTAGGAATCCAACACGAAAGATACATATAGGATTTCTATTTCCCTACTTTCTACCCAAAAAACTTATTTACCTTGCCATTCTATTTCGAACACATGAGAATTCAAAATTTCATTCTTGTTGCTATATCCATGCTTTTGAGCATTGCCACTCTAGCGCAGCGACCACATGTAGGATGTTCGCATGCCATGCATGGCGGAACACATCGAATGCTTTGGGAAGACCCCGGTAACAGCAGAAGCGACACATTGGACATCATACATACGGATATTTATTTGGATCTTACCAAGACCAATCAAAATCTCATTTCTGGTGCATGTACTCATCAAATGACAGCACTGCTAGATGGGGTAGACTCCTTGCATTTCGATCTCCAAAACTTGACCACAGATAGTGTGAAGCAAGGAAACCTATCGTTGAATTTCCAACACATCGGCACCGATTTATTCATCGCCTTGAATAATCCTATTAATGCTAACGACAACATCGAGGTCACCATTTTCTATCATGGGACACCCGCTGTAGATCCTAGTTTTGGAGGCTTTTACATCAATGCGACCTATGCTTATAATCTTGGTGTAGGATTCAATGCAGATCCTCACAACTTCGGTCGCGCATGGTTTCCATGCTTTGACAATTTTGTGGAACGCAGCACTTATACCGTGAGAACCCTTACTAATCAAGGAAAGAAAAGCTACGCTGGTGGTATGAAAACGTCGGAAGAATTGGTAGGGCAAGATTCGACCTTGACCACATGGGAATTGGATCGTACCATTCCCTCCTACCTCGCTTCGGTTGCGGCAAGTAATTATACGCATGTCAATTGGTCTTTCGAGAGTGTAACGGGAAATAACATTCCAATTTATCTCGCATCACTACCGGCAGATACTACAGACTTTAAGGCAAGCTTTGAGAACATCATTCCGTGGATGGAGTCTCAAGAATTTTACTATGGTCCATATCGCTGGCCGCGCGTGGGATACGTGGCGGTTCCTTTTAACGGCGGCGCTATGGAACACGCCACAAACATTGCATATCCTTTATTCGCGATAGATGGAAGTCTTGATTACGAGACATTGATGGCGCATGAAATTGCACACCATTGGTGGGGTGATTTAATTACTTGCTCCACTGCAGAAGACATGTGGCTCAATGAAGGTTGGGCCTCATTTAGCGAAGCTTTATTCTTAGAAGCCATCTATGGTTATGCAGACTACATCGACTATGTAAGAGACAATCATAAATCAGTATTGCTCAGCGCGCATACGCTCGATGGCGGTCGCTACCCCGTGAGCGGCGTGCCTCATGAGTTGGTATATGGTACACATGTGTACAATAAAGGCGCACTTGTAGCGCACTCTTTGCGAGGTTATATGGGCGATGAAGCATTCTTCGAAGCCATTCGAAATTTCATGGACAATTATAGTTTTCAAGCGGTGAGCTCAGAAAACTTAAGAGATTTTTTTCAAGATTATACGGAAGAAGACCTCACTGCCTTCTTTGATAATTGGGTGTTTGCGGAGGGTGATGCAGAATTTCGAGTGCATCATTGGACACAGAGCAATGATGAAATCAATGTTGCTGTATCGCAGTACCAACATTACAATCCCGAATTATTTCAAAATGTACCATTGCAATTCACAGCAACAGATTGGACAGGAAATCAATTCGACACTACCCTCGTTGTAACAGACGCCTACTCCGAAGTGAGTTTCACTTTGCCTGACAACTTCGATGTCAAATCTATTTTATTAAATAAAAATGATCGTTTGAGTTTAGCCACTCTTTCGGAAACAAGAGTTGTAAACGACACAGGACTTCAAAACTTTGCCTACGCAGAAGCGCAGTTGCAAGTGAATGATATGGGAGGAAATGATAGTTTGATATTGCATGTCGAGAATCATTTTGCGCCCGCGGATATGCCCAATGCTATTCCATTTACAGATTACATTCTATCGAATGACCGTTGGTGGTTGGTGGACGGAGTCTTTGATAATGCAAGTATTAATGCCACTTTCAGATATTATGGTAGTCCTACATCAGGGCAGTATTATGACACTGAGTTCTTTTTGATTCTGCAAAATCTTGGATTGACAGAGAATGATTTGAAAATATTTTATCGTCCGGATGCGAATAGTGCGTGGCAAATTTGGAACAATGCTGAAGTTCAGACACAAGGCAGTGCTACCAATTTTTCAGGAAGAATCATTGTTTCGAATATTCAAAAAGGTCAATATTGTTGGGGCATTCAGAGTGGCACCGTTGGTTTAGATCCAGAAGTAAACACTTCAAATGCTCCTATCGTTTATCGCTCGAATGAGATGCGTTTGCACATGAAAAACGCTCAAAAAGGCGGAGCATTTCAAGTATTTGATTTGAATGGGAAGGCCATTACAACGCTCATGAAATTCGAAGGCGATCAATCAATTGATATCCAATCATGGGCTTCGGGAACATATTTGGTGAAATATAGTTGTAACGATATTCAGAAAACATTCCACATCACTAGACCATGACATTAGACAGCAATACTTCTAACTTAGGACGCAGAGAATGGTTGTTCATCGCGCTTGCAGGATTATTCATCACCAATGCTGTTACAGCCGAATTGATCAGCAACAAGCTCGTTGAAGTACCGATTACTTTTGATCTTTTTGGAAAACAATTCGGTCCCTTCGTAACGATTATCGGTATCCTTCCGTGGCCGGTGGTATTTCTTCTCACCGACTTGATGAATGAATTCTATGGAGCCAAAGCAGTTCGCCGATTATCATGGATCACTGCGGGATTGATTGCATATTGCTTCGTGATTGTATTGTTGGCATTACAGATCCCTGCGTTTGAAATTCCTAATTCAGGGTTAGCGACCAACGAGCAATTCAAATCTGTTTTTGGTCAAGCGCCGTGGGTGATTGTGGGAAGCATTATTGCGTTTTTGGTATCGCAATTATTAGATGCCACTTTGTTTCATTACATCAAAAATAAAACAGGCAATCGTTTTATTTGGATGCGATCCACTGGTAGCACCATGGTGTCGCAATTGATAGATAGCTACATTGTACTTTACATCGGATTTGTACTTCCTGGAAATATGGATTGGTCGACCTACATGGTAGTAGCGCCGACCAATTATATATTGAAGCTCATCATTGCCATCGCCCTCACTCCCCTCATCTACGTAGGTCACGCCGCGGTGAGGAGATACCTTCGGTAAATGATCTCGGCTTTGCCGAGAACAAGGGACAAGAGACAAGAGACAAGAGACAAGGGACAAGGGACAAGGGACAAATGACAAATGATCTCGGCTTTGCCGAGACACATTAAATGCTTCGCATTTAATTGAATTTCGAATTCCGAATCTCGAATCGAGAATCGAGAATCGAGAATCATAAACTATTCAAGCTTCCCAAACTTCCCTGTGCTGAAGTCTTTTATTGCTTGATGAATTTCGTCGTAGGTGTTCATTAGGAATGGGCCGTGGGCTGCTATTGGTTCATCGATTCCTTCGCCGTTGAGAACGAGGATTACGGCGTCTTCCAACGCTTCTACGGTTATTCTTTCACCATCGTTTTGGAATAATGCGAATTCGTCTGTGTTGGCTTGAGCATCGTCGTTGAATTTCACAGCGCCTTCGGTCACGAGGAGTCCTGTGTTGTATGATGCAGGCAAATCGAATTCTAAGCGGTTTCCTTGCTTCAATCTTATTACATACATGTTGATTGGTGTAAAAGTGCTTGCTGGTCCTTTAACACCTTTAAAATCGCCCGCAATGACATCTACTACTCCACCATTTTCTGGAATGATGTACTTGCCCATTTGCTCATTATTGAGGCCTTGGTATTTTGGTGCGGTCATTTTATCCTTTGCAGGAAGATTGACCCAGAGCTGCACCATTTGAAATGGTCCGCCTTGCGCGCTGTATTCTTTTTCGTGATATTCCTTGTGTAATACACCTGATCCGGCAGTCATCCATTGCACGCCGCCTGGAGTGATGACTCCGCTATTTCCGGCACTGTCGTGATGGGCTACCTTTCCATGAAAGGCGATCGTTACCGTTTCAAAACCACGGTGCGGGTGCACATCAACGCCGCGAGGATTTTCGCGTGGAGAAAAATCAATTTTAGAATTGTAATCCATCAAGAAGAATGGACTCATTCTCGTTTGAGGCATGTTGTATCCACTAGGAAAAAAATTGTGCACTCTAAATCCATCCCCTACCATGTGTGGTGCAGGTGGTGGCAGTATTTGTTGAATTGATTTCGTTTTCATGAAACAAATTTACTGAGACGCGATGCGATGTTTCATTGATCTAGATTAAGGGTTTATAATTCTTAGTTCTTAGTTCTTGGTTCTTGGAAAATTCATCCTCAATCTGGAACGGTTTCCTAGTGTTTGCGAACCGTGAATTTAATTATTGCTCACTAGCATTAAGTGCTTCATGCCTCTTTGATTTTTGTAAGATTTTCTTTCCTAGTAAACTACCAATAATGACAACTGGAATGCTGCCGAATATTGTTACCCAGAACAGTGGCTTGAAGTAATAGTCTATGATTGCATCTAGCAAATCGTCGCCAGTCAACAAAGCTTCAGTAATGAAAACTAAAGTACAGCCGCAGAAGATTCCGAAGAGAAGGGATATGAAGGCACATTTAACCCCAGCTATGAATATATTTTCCTCTCGGATTATTATGTCGACGCCTGTCTTTCCACCATAGAAATGGGCCATTACCAAGAGACCTACTGCCGAAGCCAATAGATAATGACTGTATTCTACATCATTTATCCAAAACAATATTAAGAGTAGATTATGCTCCCAGCTGAAGAGAAATAAGCCAAACATTATATACGCTGTAATTAATCCAACCCACGCATACTTAACTGTGGTTTCGCGTCCAATTGTTCTTGCTATTGCTGCATCCATTTTTTTGTGATTGTTTCTTGTATTTCTGAAGAGTAAAAAAGTTGAAGAGTTCGGGGTTCGGGGTTATTCAACTGGTTCAATGTTTCACTGGTTAACTGGAATTAATCATGTTAGTGAAACAGTGAAATAGTGAAGCAGTTAAACAGTCCGAGCCGTGGCTTGGGCGCTAGGGATAGTAGTGGAAAGCCCGGAGTGCAGCGCAGCGGAGCGAGGACTTGGAACGGATAGCCCGGGCCGTTAGGCAGCGCGAAAAAGAGTTGAGGAGTTAGTGCACAACAATTTTATGTGTGTGAATGGTGTTTTGAATTTTATCTGTCAGCTTGATAAAATAAATACCAGAAGACAAGCGATTTGAATCAATAGCATCTCGATTATCTACCAGCCCTGCTTCAACTAGTTGACCAAAAGAATTCAAAATTTGATATTCATATCGTCTATCATCTGAAAATATCAAATGAATGTCATCGCCTCTGCTTAATGGATTTGGATAAATGATTGATTTTTTTTCCAAAACATTATTATCCACTGAAAGTGAAGCACAACCTATCAATGATTCATTAAAATGAGTGGTGAAATACTCTAATACACTTTGAGTAAATGCACCTGCAAATGCAGTTCGATTAGCAGGTGTGTTTCTAATATTATTATAATTCAATTCCATCTGAAGCCCATTAATAGGAGCTTCTTCATTATAACAAGTATGATTGGCTGTGATGTATCCACCGCTGAAGTAATTGGATGTTGTACCCGGAAAAGGAATGCCTTGGCTCGGTACAGTGGGATAATTATTGTTGGCTAACAAGGTACCAAAGGCATAAGTACCTCTCAAAAGTTCGGCATGCGTGTAATCATTTGCATTGTCCAAAGCTAGATTTTTGATGGAGCTATAATTTAAATATTCAGAAGTATTTAAAGTATTATCGGATAATTCTAGTTCCGTATCATAAAGCAAATAACCCAACTCAATTCTTTGTATTGGATTTCCATGCCCGTGTAAATCGACAAAAAAAGTATGAAAGTTATTTTCCTGATTTGCTGTATTTCTTGCATCCGTAATAAAACCGTGGAATTCATTCCAAGCTGTTTCAGCTTCGATATTACCACATGCGCCATCTTCCAAATTACGATTAGGATCAAGTTTACTGCGATCCAAGTGAGAAATGATCAAATGAGGATAGCAGCCTGTTAGTGCGAATAGTGCGTTTTTAATTTCCATCGCGGTTTCAATGGTAAACTCATCAGTCGCATAAACTGGATCATTACAGGTTCTATCTGGAATTGAACTTGGTTCCAAGTCTCCACCGTGCGGAACTGAAATCACTAATGGAAGTGTTCCAACTTGGTATTCGACATAATTATTAGTTCCAAAAATTATCGTTTGTGTTGTTCCGTAGAATATTGCAAACGAAAATAGTAATGACAGAAAACACTTTTTATTTATTATCATTCGAAATTTCATTGCTAAGAGTTACTTGATACACGACGGGACTTTCCCAGAATTCTTATTCTATCGAAGATATGAACATTCGCAGAGATAAAGTTATTTTGAATTAAATTGTCTACTTGAAAAAAATCCTCTACCCCCTATTTGTAGTTCTGCCACTGGTGTCTTTTGGCCAACAATCAAAGCAACATTTTAATTGGATAGTGGGTGGATTTTTTCCTGGTCCCGCTCAACAGAATGGTGCTACTATAAATTTTGAAGGTTGTGAATCAAATGTTTTAGAAAATGCTGTTGGTGTTCAATTCGAAGGACAAACAGCTATTTCAGATAGTGAAACTGGCGAATTACTTTTTTACAGCAATGGACTTCAAGTTCGAAATGCTCTTGGGGAGCCGATGTCTAATGGATTACAAATTGGAGTAACGAACAGTAAGGCGCAAAATCTTATTGTAAAAAAACCTGGTCCTGGTTCTTTGTATTATCTATTCACACCTGAACCACAAGCGGGCCTTGTAACAAATACTTTGATTCCAAACTTGAACGGTTTCACATATACAGTGATTGATATGGAATTAAACGGAGGGTTGGGAGATATTGTAAGCAGTGCAAACTTGTTAATGCCTATTGGTAATTGTGAAATGGTAACTGGTGTTTATCATCAAAACGGCCAAGATGTTTGGATTATCGGACATCAATATGGAAACAATACCTTTTTTGTTTTTCTACTCACAAGTGACGGTATAACCTCAGGTCCTATACTATCCAATGTAGGGCCAACCATTTTAACATTTCAACCTGGCAACTATGCCAATTCAAACTATGATGCAATAGGTGAATTAAAAGCATCGCCTAATGGCGAAAAACTAGCATTCACTACCTTCTTCAATGGCTATACCTGCTTGTTAGATTTCAATAATGAAACAGGTGAAATCACCAATGCAATTGATTTAGAATTAGGTTCTGCTGGATATGGTACTTCATTCTCACAAGATAATTCAAAGCTTTACTTCTCGCGTGTCGATGCCACACAAGGAGATCTTTCCTTTCTCAATGGTGGATGGCTTGTGCAATTTGATGTTACCTCAAACGACGCCACAACCATTCAAGAGTCACTCGTGGAAATTTTTAGTTCAGAAACTGGATTCCGAAGTTTGAAATTAGGTCCTGATGGAAAAATTTATGTTGCTCGATCCACCCTTGTAGCAGCGGGCTTGGGTTCAAGTTATTTGGGCGTTATAAATAATCCCAATGAAAGTGGACTAGCTTGTAATTATGTCAATGACGGTGTTTTCCTTGGGGAGAATAATGGCAGATGGGGACTGAATAATGTTATTGAAGACTTTTATTCTTGCAGCGAATTTTCAATAGGTCCTGATTTGGGTATTTGTGAAGGAGACTCCATAACACTAAGTGCTCCTCCTAATCAACTTAGTTATTTATGGAATACTGGAGATACTACAAGCACCATTGTTGTGAATCAATCAGGCACTTATTGGGTTACTACAAGTAATACCATTGGGACTTTTAGTGACACGCTTGTTGTCAATAATTTTATCCCGCAAATCATTACCATCAGTGGCCCAAACGAAATTTGTTTAGATGGGCTTACTACACTGGTAGCTAGTTCAGGCTTTTCGAATTACTTATGGAATAATGGCAACCAAACACCTGAAATTACTGTTGGTGCTGGTAATTATTTGGTGACTGCAATAGATTCAAACGGCTGCTTGAGTTCCGACACCATTACCATTAATGAAGTCTCTTCTCCAAGCATTAATGTAAGTGGCGACACGAATATTTGTTTGGGTGAAACAACACTTCTTTCTGCAGAAACAGGTTTCGTCTCCTATTTATGGTCAAATGGAGAAACACTGTCTGAAACGACAGTAGGTCCTGGGGTTTATCAAATAATAGCGATAGACAATTTAGGTTGCGAAGCTTCCTCTGAAATCTCTGTTATTGCCTCTTCGCCTGATGCATCATTTATTGCTTCAAACAATCCGATTTATGGATCAGGTACCACTTTCAATTTGATAAACACGTCTACTGAAGATTCGTCGCCCATCGTAACGTGGAATTGGAATTTTGGTGATGGAGTTACGAGTGATTTAGAAAATCCAAGTCATAGCTATGCGCAAGAAGGTATTTATCAAATCCAATTAACAGTGACGAATGCTTTGGGCTGTGTAGACACAGTGATCATAAACTTCGAAGTTCTTGGTGAAATAGTTATTCCCAATATTGTAACTCCCAATGGAGATGGTTTCAATGATTTTTTTATCATCCAAAACCTAGATAGAACTCGATCTTCTGATTTAGTAGTATATAATCGTTGGGGAAGTGTGGTGTATGAAAGTGAGAATTACCAAAACAATTGGAGTCCGAATGATGTAGTAGACAGTGTTTATTTTTACAGATTAATTTTGGCTGGAAACGAAACATTCACTGGTTTTTTCCATGTTCTAGCGAATTGAAAGATTGATATTCATTTCTTTCATTGAGAGTTTGAAATTGGCCATTCAAAAATCAAGAAGTGATTCTTATCGAATTAATGTGATGTGTCCGAAATACGCTTTAGGTTCACCTTGATTTATTGTAACATTAATGACATAAGCGTACACACCGTTTGCAGCAAAGTAATTGCCCCCATTCACATTACCTGTCCATGGTTCATTTTGGTTTAGTGTGTGAAAAATAGGAGCTCCCCACCTATCATACACAGTAGCTTCATAAGCTATGGCCGGGCACACGATCGGCTGCCAAACCTCATTGATATCTGCGCCGCCTGGAGTAAAAGCATTTGGAATATATACGTCACATTCGCAATCAATAAAATTAACTGCTAAAGAGTCGACGCTTGTAGAACATAGATCTGAGGCGGTCACCACATATGTACCACTAGATTCCACAGTAATCGTGTTTTCTGTTTGACCGGTATTCCAAATATACTCAGTGAAATTTCCAATTGCTGAAAGCACTGTAGTTTCCTTTAGACAAGCAGTAGAGAGACCATTAATAGTGACATTAGAAATTAAAAAATTAGACACCACTATTGTATCGCTTGCCGAGCCCGCTGGTCCATTGACATTGACCCAATAGCTTCCCGGTTGGATGACAGTGATTTCACTTGTAGTTTCACCAGTGCTCCAGAGATAGCTTGATTGTCCTTCTATTGCGGTCAATATAACTGACTCATCCGGACACACTATAGTATCGGGGCCGAGTGAAAATTGAAATTCATTGCAAGAGTAGAATTCTTCAATGCTGTTGTTGAGCCCCCATGCCCCATATGGTCCATTTAAAAAAACTCCGTCGTGCACATAGTCGCAAGCTAATCCTGGGTTATTTGGTTCATTAATCACTCCAAGGTAAGATGCTCCATTGCCTAGTTGCACATTGGTGGTTCTGGCCACATAAATTTTTCCATCAGGCCCCAATTTTAAACTTCTGAAACCAGCTTCGTAACTAAAAATGGTAGTTCTCGTGTTTTGAATAGTGACGGGATCATTGGAAGTAATATCAAACTGAAAAAGAGAATTATCATCAACGCCTGTAAAGCTTTGTCCTGAAATGCTTGAGAAATAGAGTTTCGTATTATCCGGTGAGAACGATGTTCCATATCCGCGTCCATCAACGGATAGTTCAATGGGATTGGAAATAGCTCCGGTGGCATTATCGAAATCCACGAGGCACGTGTATCCATTGAAAAAAGTGGTAAATGCTAATTTACTTCCATCCGGTGAAGCTTTGAGTTCACCGATGGTGTCAAAATTTGAGTTTTGAGGAATCCCAGGCTGAAAAGTGAAAACGATGGGGCCTGCAGCAGTGAGCACAGGGGTAGCACTAATGCCAGCGCTTGTAATAAGAAAAGTAAAAAAATTACTATTGCCATACTCATGACCAATCAGCCAAACATCTTCGCCGTTGGCGTGATATACTCCTGTAAGCATTTCACAATTTCCTGCTGCCTTGATAGGATTGAAAGTAGATGTAACTGCACCTAGTCCGCCGTCTAAAGTCATGTCTACCTCAGCGTACTTTATCCCAAAGGCATTTGGGAAGTTGATGTTTTCTACTAATCCCCCTTGCACATCAGGAGTAAAGACATAGAATAACGAATTACTTCCCGGTTTTCTGATAATAATGTTCTGAGCACAGCTATTACTCAAACCAGCTGCTAGCCCATTTTGCATTACTTGATGATCTGCATTCAAGATAGTGTAGCCATCTGTATAGAAAAGCAACGCTCCAGTTTCGCGGTCAGAGATAGATGTTTGTCCTTCGAATCCGGAACCAAATGAATTATTGATGACAGAGAGTTCGCAATTATCAAAATTTAATGCGGCAGATACAGGAGTGGAAGCAGTTCCAGAATTTTGAATTTGCCAATTAAAATTTTGCTTGGTTTGCCCATTTGCGTAGTGCGATACACAGCATATAAAAAGATACAATATGCTTGTTTTGGTTATCAGGGCTCTTTGGTTTCAACTATTTGCTTAGACAATACCAATATAAAACAACAGTCGAATGATTCGGTTCATTACTGCGGAAAAGGAGTTACGATCTTCGATTTTTGGCTTACGATCATTGCTGGCTTTTCTTGAGTCGGGGAGTGATTCAACTGTTTCAATGATTCATTGCTTCAATGATTCAATGTTTAACTGGAATTCATCATTATAGTGAAGCAGTAATGGGTTTGGGGTTTGGGGTTTGGGGAAAGTTGAGGAGTTAGAGAGCTAAGGAGTTGGGGAGTGATTCAACTGTTTCAATGATTCATTGCTTCAATTATTCACTGGTTAACTGGAATTCATCATTTTAGTGAAACGGTGACGAATTAATTAAATGCAACTAGGAGATATAGTAAAATAAAGTAACTCATTCTACTCAGGTGTACTAATGTTTTTTGTTTCTATCTCGTTCTTGCAGGTTCTTCTTTACCTTCAACGCAACATAAAGAACAAATACGGCTGAAACTAATATCATGATCAATTGTCCTTTTTCCGAAATACCTTGCGTGCTACTTCGTGGCATGGCAAATACTCCCTTAGATGGACTAATGGTAGAGTAAAAGAAGCTAATTGTTTTGATCATTGCATGACGAAAAATTATGATTTAGTAAGGAAATAATGTTTTAAATAAAGCACCTAGAGAAGTGCACTAAATGCGCATCAAACCAGTTTAACAAAGTTGTCTTCGATTTTTACATTAAAATTTATTTCCGCTCTTAATGCTTTAAATACTCTCATTATCGTATCAATCGTTGCACTACTCGCACTACTTTCAAGTTTAGAAATTTGAGCTCTTTGAACTCCAACTAATCGGCCAAGCTCCTCTTGTGTCAAGTTTCTTTCTTGCCTTGCGGCCTTGATCATTTTTCCCAAAACATCCATTCGAAGCTCATACTCGTAGTTCTCACGTTCTTTTGTCCCAATTTTCCCTACGTACTTGTCTTTCATCTCGGCAAGCGTATATGTTTTCATTTTTTTTGTTGCCATGTGAATAATTATTTATTTATACTATTGAAATACTGGTCTTTGAGTCTAACGGCTCGTGCAATCTCGCTTAAGACTTCAAATATACAAATGTTTCCATTAATAGAAACATTTATTTTTGTTTCTTTCGACGCTATTCAATTTCGGAAATTTTTACTAACCAACATAAGCATTGAATTACTAGGACATTCAACTGATTCAATGTTTAACTCGAATTAATCATTATAGTGAAGCAGTGAAGCAGTGAAATAGTGAAGCAGTGAAACAGTGCGATTCCGTGGCTTGGGCGCTAGGGATAGTAGCGGAAATCCTTTTTTGAGCGAAGCGAAGAAAAGATTGTAGCGGATAGCCCGGGCCGTTAGGCAGCGCGCAAAAGAGTTGAGGAGTTGGGGAGTTATTTACTTGATTCGTCTACTTTGCAGGAGGGAACGCACTTTACTTCGAAATTCACTGAATTGGCAATGTAACATATTTCGTGCGCTTTGTGATGTAATTCGATGGCTCTTTCTACCATGCTTTCCTCAGCGACATGAAAGTTTGGCCTCAGGGTTACTTCTTTGAATTTCCCGCTTCCGTCGGCCTCTTCAATCATAATACCTGAGGCATTGTCGATGTATGCTGTGATTACTATACCCTCCAATGAGCAGAGGTACAAGTAGGAAAGCATGTGGCAGGATGAAATAGCAGTCACCAACAAATCTTCAGGGTTTAGCTTTGACTTGTCGCCGACGGCAGCGTTGTCCGTTGTAAGAAATAATTCCGGTTTTCCATCGATGGAAACGGTATGGCTGCGGTCATAGGTTCGAACATTTTTAGTTCCGTCACCTTTGTTGCCTGTCCATACTGCGGTTAGTTTGTAGTGATGTTCGTGTGCCATTGAAATTAGATTATATGAGTTAGAGAATTAGAGAGTTGAGGAGTTGGAACGGATAGCCCGGGCCGTTAGGCAGCGCGAAAAAGAGCGAAATGTTTACTCCTTTGAAAACGATTGAAGGCTTGATCTAGCAACTGCACCGGCACTTTTGACGCTAGAGATCCTAAATAAAATTTCTATTTGCTTTCGCTTTTCCGATGATGGTTTGTAGTGAGCGAAATAAATAGTATCGTCTGGTTTCATTTACCGCTTTTCCAAATGAGATTCGTTTTTTGCCTTCAAGTTGAATTTCTCCTCCTTGACTTCCCGGATAGCGATGAGTGAGATCATTTTCTCTAACAGCTGTGATTTCGTCCCACGTAAAACGCTTTGTCAAACCAAGGCTTCCGATACCTGTAAATATTTTGCCTCCTAGTTTGTCGAGCGTCAGTTCTACCTTTCCCCAGATGACCATCAGCGTCAAGGTCCAAAATAATATTGAGCCTATTAAAAATGGAATCCCGAATAAAGACATGAATAGATCGAACTCCCCACTTATGATTTGGCTGCCATAAATTCCTCCGATAGATCCGCCTGACCAAACGATCATGAATGGAACCAGAAAGAAAGCGAGCGCAGAGCGCGTAGTGGCTCCGATTACGATGTGATCTAGCTCTCTCCTAATCCATGTTCCCTGAGGAGGCGTATCTATGTCAAAACCATCATCTACTTCACTGCTTAGGTTTTCAGAAATCTTGAAGATATGCTCGCAATAATGACATTGACCAACATCCGTCATGATGTTGATGTCTTCTTTTTTAATCTCGCTTTTACACTTCGGACAATTCATGTTTTGGTATTTTGTATCAGGGTTTCGGGCTTTTGATTTTGGAAAATTCGACTCCGAAGTTTTGGGTTGAATTTATTATTAATTTCTGATAGGGGGCAAATCGTTTTCGTTTATTGTAATAAGTGTAGCTAGTGTGACCTAGAGCTACTGTGTGCTGGATTACCTAATTTAGTCTATATAAGGATCCATTATTCCGATTGACTTGTGGCCAGTGTTATGATTACCGTTTTTCATGTTCACTTCTTTTGATACTTAGGTCTTTTAACGAGTACACAACAGAAACCATCACTATTGAGCGGGTTCTTGATATAAACACCATTTTCCCTTTTATCCATTGCGATTGTCAATGTGCTATCAAAGAGCACTCTCCCATTCTTTATTTCATAAAACTCCGAGGGAATGTAATACATTGAATCATTCCCATAATGCTCGGTGAGATCAAATCCGCCATATTCTAGGAATCCGTCATCATCGATGTCGGTGAAGGGTGCTGGTCCTCCTCTCTGTTTTTCATCATTATACACACAATCAGATACAAAATCTACTGACGAATTAGAAATTGAAAAAGCAGTTATAACATTGAAGTTCGGACTTCCGTCACTTTCAAGAAAGAGAAAAATGTTTCCTTTATCGATCATTACCCGATTGTATTCGCTCTGGTAATCAAATGTGTGACTCGAGTCAATATATGCTTGCTTCCCATTTACTAGTATAAATTCGTGAAACCTGTTATTTCCTGCATTATTAAAAGATTTTCGCATCACAGTAACACTATCTAGTTTCCCAAATTTTATTGTCAATGGCGTGTAGCTTGTGTCCTCATTCAAATATTTCTTCTCAGATTCTATTTCTGAAAACGTACCATCATCAGAAGAAACTTTATCCGAATTCGTCTGACTTTTACAAGCAATTAAAAAAAACAGAAAAATGGATAGGCTTATTCTCATAAAAATTTCTTGAAGTGTTTTAGAGATAAAAAAAACGGATTTTACAGCTCTAAATTTGTTGGCTGCTCAGAACTTGACGGGAACAACAAGTCTTAAAGATAGCAAGTCCTATATAATGATGCTCCAATCATTCCACTGCGGCATTTTCATACATCTTTTGTCTTTCCGCTTGTACATTGTCCCAAAGTTCTTTGTTGTTGGGGTCGGCCATTGCCTTTTTATAGGCTTCAACATAAGCGGGGTGATTTCTGTATTGGAATTCAACTAAACTTGTTTCTGGTAAAAGAAATACGATCAGTCCTAATCCGCCTATGATAGCTACCCTTTTTAAAATCTTGGTGTAATAATTTGATTTACTCTTTGAATATTTGATAGCTCCAAGGATGGTCACTACAGCGAGTCCAAAAAGTCCTAGGCTTAGATTTATGTTAGCTCCAGGCCATAATTGAATTTTAAACATCAGTCCAATTATTGTCAATGCAAGCGCCGCTCCCGTAGCGACTGCTCCATTGTTTCTCAAAGAAATCAGTTCTGAAATACTACGTATTTTCAAAACTTCCTTGACTGTCACATCATTGAATATGACTAATCCAAAATAGAAGTACATCACAGCAAGTATTGAAAATGACAAGACCGTCAACATTCCACTCCCTGGAATGAGTAGTAAATTCAATACGAGCGCGATGAGTGCAAGAGTGGCAATAATAATTTCAGTTTTTTTCATTGGGTTGGGGGTGTTATCGCTTATGGATGAGGATTTGTGTGATGATAATTTTATTCGAAGTAATTCAAGCGAATTTACTCTTTGTCATCAGTTATAAATTTAAATACTGTAGTGTCTTGCATAATTCCAGTTTCCTTATTCATTTCTATGACTTCAATGAACAATGTATCAAGGTCTTTTATATAAGCCATGTACATTTCATTATGAAACTGCAACATCATTCCAGGCCTTTTCGGTTTTAAAGAAACACTTGCTACATTATGTGGTAATAGTTTAAAGAAAGTTGTATCGTTTTTTATAAAGCTTTTCGACCCAACTAATTCAATACTAAATTCTGTCTTGACACTATCCACGTTTTCAGTTCGTCCAGCATGATCTTGAAGATTTAGGCTATTTTGACTAGACTGATTACAACTTGCAACAATCAATAGAAATGCAACACTTAAAATTTCTTTCATTCTTTGTTTGTTAAAACAGGTACTAACATTCATTTGGCTTTGGATTCTAACAAGCAGCTTGACTACTTTGCTTTTATAAATATTCTCAGATCACTTTAAAAACGTTTTCCAGCTTTGCATTCGGGTGGGTTTCGGTCCCACTTGAAAGCAGGCTCAATTTATTACTAAAGTTTAAGAGAAACACAAAGCTTCAAGTTCGCTCAACACCCCGCCTGATTAAAATCTGCGTTAAAGGCAGTAATTAATTCCATCTCAAGTCCAGTCAACATTTAAATATTTATCATCGCTCATAAATATAATAGGTTCCACATATACTAAACCAAGTTCTTTTAATATCTGATTTGCAGACTTATTAGCATTAACCCAAATTTTTCGTTCTTTCATTTTTCTACTCCATTCGGAACTGTATAAACTAATGAGAAACTCCTGTAATTGCTTAAAGTGAATCATTGTCTCAGATGTCAATTTGAGAAAATTCTGAATTTCAGTTCTTTCTAAAAAATCTTCATCAAAAAGTACTTCCACTCGTCCTTCTATGCACTCTGAAAAAATCACCAAGTCTTCTTCAGCGTAGTCCGACAAGTCAGTACTACAAATAAATAAAATCAGTAGGATTTCTTCGGTGTGAAATCGTGTTATTCTGAACTTCTGTTCTTCACTTAAGTTATGATTATCCATGAAAATCATTTAGTTGGTCTGTTCTAATATTGCAAGATAACGGTTTGCCACTATAAGAAGTTGGGGCTTTCGGAGACGAAATCTATCTATCACCTCTGAACTTGATACGACGCACAAAGCTTCATTTTAGTACTAAGCCCGCTTTCTATCTAACCGTCTGTAAGCTGTTGTTTTCTTACTTTTTTCAATCTAGTCGATTACAATTCTTTTTCAAAACAAATACTACTTTCAACATTTTCGTATTGTCCATAATTTTTGATGACTTTGTAACCACTCTTTTTATATAAACCAATTGCTTCAAGCATTTTATCGCCCGTCTCTAATACACATTTTTTATAACCTAACTCTCTTGCCCAACTTTCCAAATCATTTAAAACTGCAACAGCCACGCCTTTTCCTCGCATTTCAATGGATACATACATCCTCTTTATTTCCATTGTTGATTTGTCGTATTCTTTCATTGCTCCACAACCCACTGGTAAATTGTCATTCAGTGCAACAACTACATGTTTAATAAGGTCAATTTTATTGAAATGTGCAAAAAAATCATTTTTCTCTCCATTCTTTTTTGCCAAGTCTTTGTCAAGTTCTAAAACTAAATTTCGAAAGTCTTTATTTTCTGAATTTGTTCTATATAGAGTTGTCATTTTTTGAATGTAAATATTTCTGTCTTGTCAATTAGTCTTTTGTCCTTAGGAGTTGTACCCACAAAATTGCCACCTAATGTTTGGCGCTTTGCGAAGAAGTGGATTTCGGAGCACAAAACTATCCGCTAGAACTGAATCCCGCATGTGCGGGATAAAAAGCTTCATTCAGCCACTGAACCGCCAATTACTGGTAGGTGCTATTATAGCCTGTTTATTTCATTTCAAATTCATGCTTTCGAGCAATTAAAACATCTTTAGCCTTTCCGGATGAATCCCATTCAGTTGCCTCCACCAATATGAGGGAATAACCAGTAAAAATGTACTTCCCTCCCATCCATTTCTTCGGAACTTCATTGGTGATAAAAGCGCGATATTGCTCAACATACAGAGTGTCCTTCCGCACAGAGTATTTAAAGTCGAGCGTACCAATTAGTCCACACCCATAACTTTTCCCTCTACCACCTGATCCAAATTCCATGTGATGGATACAATTAGGAGTAGGTGCCTCCTCCTGCCATCTGTGATCTCGTAGAATTCTTATGGACAGTTTGGATTTTTCCAATGGCGCCTTATCGGGTGAGCCAACCATAGAAAATATTTCCGAATTATCCTGATTTAAGCCGCATGACGCTATTGGTCCTTCAGCATAAAGAAGTGTCCAGATTATTGAAATCAAAGTGATTTTAAAGTAGCTCATGTCATTGGCTGTAACGGTTTGCAGCTACCCGAAGGGCGGGACTTTTACCACAAAACTTGATTTGAAAAACTAATGTTTCATTAACCACAAAACTGTCTTTGGAACACGAAACCCCGCCTTTTGGGTAGGTGCTGTTAGTTGCTGTTATTCTCATTTGTAGTTGTCTTAGCTATCCCTTTATTTCGTTGTGTCCACCGATAAATAGGTAAAAACACCAAAGCTAATAGGGCAGTCATTAATGCGGCATATCCAAACCATTCCTTTATAAGTTCTTGTCTACCGTGTAGGGTATAGTGTATATTCGAAACAAAGTCGTAGAAAAATTGAAAAATAGCTAAGCCAATAAGAAATACGGGAAATCCAATTATTAATGAGCTTACAACTTTAATGTCAATGCCAATAACCCATTTGTAAGTCTTGATGAAAAGGAGTAATATGAAGAATATGAAAACAAGGTTTGTCCATATAGCTAAATAGCTAACGAAATTTATGAGCCATAAATTAAAGGAAAGAACAAGTCCACAAAAAAGTCCATATAAAATTATGAATCCCGGTATTCTGTTCTTTCTAATATTATTTTCTGTCGTCATACAATTGCTAACGTTTTGGGGCTTTGCGTTCGGGCGGGTTTCTGAACACAAAGCTTTAATTTATTACTAAAGTGTACTAGAAGCACAAAGCTCTATGCTTCCAAGTCACACCGTCTGACGCAAAACCTGTGTCACCAGCCGCTATTTCTTTCCACGTCATATTTGTATGGGTTTTCAGAGTCCATTGTTTGGTCATGATAAATTAAAAATTCAGCGTGTTTGTCATCTATTCTTACTGTTTCTATTTTCTCAATCCCACGCAAACAAAGATTGCTTTCATAATGAACTTCTTTGTCAAAAATTCCAAACTTTGTCTGCGTGATATAAATTAGTTCTCCGCAAGATAAAAATTCACCAGTCGTAACAATAATTTTTGTATTGCCATTTAGATCAAATTCCTTTATCACTTTTCCAAACAGAAGCATAACAATACTAACACCTAATAATGGTGTCAGAAGGAATGTGGTTGTCAGAATTTTCACGATCGTGTTTTTGAATAGTACAAAATAAATAATTGCCAAGCAGGTGAATGTCAAACTGATTGTAAGAAAAGAATATAGCCCCTTTAGCCTGTAACCATTAAACGTAAAAATGAAAATCGTCAGAAACAATATTGTCGCAACAACTAACAGTTTACCGATTACTTTCTCTGCTTTTGGAAAGTTCGTTTTCGTCAGAAGTGTAATGCAGTTCAGTCCAATTATTAGTCCTATAAATAATATTATTACTGTCATTTGTGTGTCGTTCCAAATTGGCAGGTAACAGTCAAGTATAAGCGTAGTGCGGGATTTCGGAGCAATTCACTGTCCTACTATCGTAAGGTCTCTTCGGAGTAAGAAAGCTCACTTTCACACTCTCAGCCCGCATTACGCTTAGCCAATGTTTTAGCGCAATTTTATTCTATCGAATCAATCGTAATAAAAATTCAACATTCATTATTGTCAAGTATCCAATTTCTTTTCTTTTCGTCAATCCATTAATAAGACTTACTAAGAAAAGGATAATCGGAATAATCATACTTAGGCGAACAATTCCAGCATACGGCCATTCCATTATTGAAAAAAGATTCGCTCCAAATGCCCAAATCCCTGAAATCATCATTGTCACTTGATCTCGACTTGAATGTTCTTTGTTGTTCAAACTTGTGATGGTAACTAGAAGTGCAGTCAACATATAAATAACCAAACCGATTGTTTTAATTACCGGCAATTCTATCCAAGTAATTAATACTCCTGCTGTAAAACCTAAAGAAAGAACGGTTGCTAGCTTATCACCTCTTCTTATTGTTAAAACAAGCATGATTAAAGAAACGAAAGATAGAATTATTCTTTCTGGCATTGGCTTTAGAATGAGTTATAACGATTTTCCACTAGCATCAGTTTGACGTTGTCAATATTAAAAGTAATTCATTTACTTAAATAATAAAATTTTGAATGTAGAAAATTTTTTTGAACTGATTCAATGTTTAATTGCTTTAATGTTTCACTGATTAACTGGAATTAATAAACTTGCTAAAGAAGTGAAATAGTTAAGCAGTTAAGCAATTAAACAGTTAAGCAGTGAAGCGGTTAAGCAGTGAAACAGTGCGGACCGTGGCTTGGGCGCTAGGGATAGTAGTGGAAAGCCCGGAGTGTAGCGAAGCGGAACGAGGACTTGGAACGGATAGCCCGGGCCGTTAGGCAGCGCAAAAAAAAAATCCTCTTGAAATTCAAGAGGATTTTAATAATTTATTTCGGGAATTAAATTAGCGTGCGTATGGGAAATTTCTTCCTGGATAATATGCTACTTTGCCCAATTCTTCTTCGATGCGGAGCAACTGATTGTACTTTGCGATCCGGTCGCTGCGGCTTGCGGAACCTGTTTTAATTTGTCCTGTATTCAATGCTACAGCCAAATCTGCAATCGTTGTATCTTCTGTCTCTCCACTTCTGTGACTCATGATGCTTGTGTAACCCGCTCTGTGAGCCATGTTTACCGCATCGATGGTCTCTGTAAGTGTTCCGATCTGATTTACTTTTACCAAAATAGAGTTAGCAATGCTCTGCTCTATTCCTTGCGCCAAACGTGATACGTTGGTTACGAATAAATCATCGCCCACCAACTGCACTTGTCCGCCCATTTCTTTGGTCAACAAATTCCATCCGTCCCAATCGTCTTCTGAACATCCGTCTTCAATCGATACGATTGGATAACGCTTGCACCAATCTGCCCAATAGCTCACCATTTGTGCGCTGGTCAATTGATCGCCTGTGCTGCCCAAGGTGTAGATCTTTTTCTCTGCATCATAAAACTCAGTGCTCGCGCAATCAAGTCCGATGTAGATGTCTTCTCCTGGACGGTAGCCTGCTGCTTCGATGGCTTGCATCACTACTTTCAAAGCGTCTTCATTGCTTGCCAAGTTTGGAGCAAATCCGCCTTCGTCACCAACGTTGGTGCTATGACCTGCTTTTTTCAAAACGGTCTTCAAATGATGGAATACTTCTGCTCCCATGCGCAATGCTTCGCTGAAAGTTTCAGCACCCACTGGAAGAATCATGAATTCCTGAACGTCTACTTTGTTATCTGCGTGCGCACCACCGTTGATGATGTTCATCAATGGAATGGGGAGCGTATTCGCGCCCACACCGCCTACGTAGCGATACAAGGGCATGCCCATCGTATCTGCAGCCGCTCTCGCCACTGCAAGGCTCACTCCGAGGATTGCGTTTGCACCAAGTACTGCTTTGCTGTCGGTACCATCGATCGCACACATAGCGCGGTCGATTAATTGCTGATCGAAAATAGATGCACCATTCAATTCATCATTCAACGTTGAATTGACATTCTGAACGGCTTTTGTAACACCTTTTCCGAGGTAAATGCTTTTGTCGTTGTCACGAAGCTCTACTGCTTCATGGATCCCTGTAGAAGCTCCGCTAGGAACAGCAGCACGGCCAAGGATGCCTTGGTCTGTGATGACCTCTACTTCTACCGTTGGATTCCCTCTCGAGTCGAGAATCTGACGGGCTTGAATTTTTGCAATTGAAGACATTTGTTTTCTGTTTTTTTATTCTAAATGTGAGAGCGAAGTGATTCAGTTCTTCGCCGATTTAGCCGCTACGATATTATCGATAAATTGATCGAAGAGATATCGAGAATCATGCGGACCTGCGCTTGCTTCCGGGTGATATTGCACGGAAAAAACAGGTTTGTTTTTTATTCTAATACCAGCTATTGTCTGGTCATTCAAATGTATGTGAGTTACCTCAATGTTTGGATTCTCAGCGACACTTTCTGGAGAGATCACGAAGCCGTGATTTTGGCTGGTGATTTCACTCTTGCCACTGATCAAATTCTTGATCGGATGGTTGATTCCGCGGTGTCCGTTGAACATCTTCACTGTCTTCAATCCTTGGCTCAGGCCAATGATTTGGTGTCCGAGACAGATGCCAAAACAAGGGATATTTGTTTCGATGAGTTCCTTGAAAAGCCCGATGGTATAAGGCATTGCGCTAGGGTCGCCAGGACCGTTGCTAAACATGATACCGTCAGGATTCCAACTTAGGATTTCTTCCTTTGTACTGCTAAGCGGGAAAACTTTGAGGTAACAGCCTCTTTCATCGAGGCATCTGAGGATATTTTTTTTGATTCCTAAGTCGAGCACGGCTATTTTGTAGGGTGCATTTGGATTTCCGAAGAAGAAGGATTCAGTGCTAGCGACCTTTGAAGAAAGTTCGAGTCCGTCCATAGAGGGGATTTCCTTCACTTGCTTCTTTAGCTCGTCGATATTCGCATTATCAGAGGAAATGATGCAATTCATTGCGCCGGCCTTTCTGATGTGTCTAACAAGCGCTCTAGTATCGATATCACAGATACCTACTACCTTATCTCGTACGAGATAATCTTGGAGGGTACCATTGCCCCCGACGCGGCTGGCGACATCGGAGAATTTCTTAATGATAATTCCAGCGACTTTGCAGGTTTCAGATTCGATTTCTTCGGCGTGCACACCGTAGTTTCCGATGTGTGCGGTGGCCATGATAAGCACTTGGCCGTAGTACGAAGGGTCGGTGAATACTTCTTGATAGCCGGTCATTGCCGTGTTGAATGCAATTTCGCCGGTGGTAGTTCCAACGTTTCCACAAGATTGTCCATGGAAAACAGTGCCATCTTCCAGAACGAGCACTGCGGGTATTTTATCTCGGATCATTTGGAGGGCAAAAGTACAAAAAAGGCGTCCGAAAGGACGCCTTGTATTTTCAACAAAAAATTAAACTTGTTATTTCCAAGCGCAGATGATGCCTCCCATGATGCAAAGAGAGATGAACCAGTAACCGGCGTGAATGAGAATATACTTTGCCGACTTTCTTTCGAACATTGCAGGAATAGCGATCATTGGAAGAACGAAAAGAATAGATGTAAATCCACCATGGAAAGCACCGTGCTTAAATGTTCTAAAGCGGTCTCCATAAGTGTCCATGAAGTTCTTCATGTACTTTGCTACCTCCGAATTTGGGTCATTGATACCAGGTTCGTTTGCTAGTACCGATCCAATATGTAATTGATGGATTACCATAAATGAGAGCAAGGCAGAAGCTAGGAAGCTATACACGAGTGTCATGGTGAGGATTTTCGCCATGTTTGATCCTTTAAGTTGATCTTGTGTGAGTCCTGCAGATTGCATCCAGGCATTGCCGAGGAGTTTTGGATTGTAGTAGATAGCACCAATGATCATTGGTACAAGCGTCGAAACGAGGATTGCATAGATATTCATAGTAATGTGATTTGGGTTTAGTGGAGACAAACATAAACAAAAAGCCCTCGAAAATTTCGAGGGCTTTTAATATTAGATTGATGACAGTGGCTTATTCAGCAGCACCTTCTTCATCAGATTTCTTTTTAGTTGCGCGCTTTGCTTTTGGCCTTGCTTCAGCAGCTGGTGCATCTGTAGTTACATCCGTAGAAGCAACAACATCAGTTCCATCTTCTTTCTTCTTAGCACCACCACGACGTGTACGCTTCTTAGCAGTAGCAGATGCAGCTTCTTTACCATAGATCGTGTTGAAGTCAACCAATTCGATCAAACACATTTCTGCGTTATCACCTTGACGGAATCCAGTACGGATGATACGAGTGTAACCACCTGGGCGATCGTTCACTTTTGAAGCAACTTCTCTGAAGAGTTCAGTTACTGCATATTTGTCTTTCAGGTAGCTGAACACTAGACGTCTGCTGTGAGTGCTATCTGTTTTAGACTTAGTGATAAGTGGTTCGATGTATTTACGAAGCGCTTTCGCTTTAGCAACAGTCGTATTGATACGCTTATGTTCAATCAATGAACAAGCGAGGTTCATTAAGAGAGCTTGACGATGTTCTGCTCTTCTTCCTAAGTGATTTACTGTTTTACCGTGTCTCATTTTCTACGTTTCTTCAGGCTCCAGTGATGTACTAGAGTTGTAAAATTAATCTCTGTCTAGTTTATATTTCGCTACGTTCATTCCGAACTGAAGACCTTTTCCTTCTACTAGCTCTTCCAACTCAGTAAGAGATTTCTTACCGAAATTACGGAATTTGAGAAGATCGTTTTTGTTGAAAGAAACAAGGTCGCCTAGCGTTTCGATATCTGCGGCTTTCAAGCAGTTCAATGCACGTACGCTAAGGTCCATATCGACTAATTTAGTCTTAAGGAGTTGGCGCATGTGAAGAGAGCTTTCATCAAATTCTTCAACTTCTTTTTTAGCTTCTGTTTCAAGCGTGATACGCTCGTCACTGAATAGCATGAAGTGGTGAATAAGGATTTTAGCAGCTTCTTGAAGAGCATTTTTAGGAGTGATAGAACCGTCACCTTGGATTTCAAGGATAAGTTTCTCGTAGTCCGTCTTTTGTTCCACACGGAAGTTTTCAACTGAGAACTTCACGTTACGGATAGGTGTGAAGATGCTATCGATAAAGATAGTTCCAACTGGAGCGCTAGAAGTGCGGTTTTCTTCAGCTGGGCGGTATCCTCTTCCTTTTCCGATTGCCAATTCGATGCGCAATTTCACTTTTGGATCCATGTTACAAACCACTAGATCTGGGTTTAGAACTTGGAAAGCTGTTGTGAAGTTGCTGATATCACCAGCTTTGAATTGCTCTTGGCCTGTGATATTGATAACTACCTTTTCGTAGTCAGTATTTTCGATTTGGCGCTTGAAGCGAACTTGCTTCAAGTTAAGAATGATTTCAGTCACGTCTTCAACCACACCTTTGATAGTGCTGAATTCATGATCTACTCCATCTACTTTGATAGAGGTGATGGCAAAACCTTCTAGAGAAGAAAGTAAGATTCTTCTAAGGGCGTTACCAACAGTGATTCCAAAGCCTGGTTCAAGTGGACGGAATTCAAACGACCCTGTGAAGTCGTTGCTTTCTAGCATCACGACCTTGTCCGGTTTTACGAAATCGAGTATAGCCATTGAGTGGGTTGTATTATTAAATGGATTACTTAGAGTACAACTCGACGATAAGTTGTTCCTTGATGTTTTCTGGGATCTGAACGCGTTCAGGATAAGTGATGAATACACCTTGCTTATCACCGTCGTTCCAATCTAACCAATCGAATTTCTTGCGGTTAGCAAGAGAAAGCGTGATAGTTGGAAGAGACTTGCTCTTTTCGCGAACTGCGATACGATCACCTGGGCGTAATTGGTAAGATGGGATATTTACCACGTTACCGTTTACAGTGATATGGCTGTGAGAAACGAGTTGGCGAGCGCCCATACGAGATGGAGCGATACCAAGACGGAACACAGTGTTATCGAGGCGAGACTCACAAAGCTGTAAAAGGATTTCACCTGTTACACCTGGGCGAGCAGAAGCCTTCTTGTATAGATTTGAGAATTGACGCTCAAGAATACCGTAAGTGTACTTTGCTTTTTGTTTTTCAGAAAGCTGTACAGCGTATTCAGATTGCTTCGAACGCTTCTTATTTGGACCGTGTTGTCCGGGAGGATAATTACGCTTTTCGAGAGCTTTATCTGGACCGTAAATTGCCTCACGGAATTTACGAGCGATTTTTGTTTTTGGACCTGTATACCTAGCCATTTTCTATTTGAATGGATGTTGTTCGTGATTAGATTCTTCTTGCCTTTGGAGGACGGCAACCATTGTGAGGTAGTGGAGTTGTATCAACAATTTCAGTCACCTCAACACCAGTACCATGGATGGTACGGATAGCTGATTCTCTTCCAGCGCCTGGTCCTTTAACGAAAACTTTCACCTTGCGAAGACCTAGATCGTAAGCTTCTTTGGTAGCTTGTTCAGCAGCCAATTGAGCAGCGTAAGGAGTGTTTTTCTTAGAACCACGGAATCCCATTTTTCCGGCAGATGACCAAGAGATCACTTGACCAGAATTGTTCGTGAGACTAATGATAATGTTGTTGAACGTGGATTGAACGTGAGCTTGACCCACCGCTTCAACAACCACATTTTTCTTTTTCTTTTTGTCGACTTTAGCCATGACTATTTTGCTTGAGGCTATTTATTATTTAACGGCTTTCTTCTTATTCGCAACTGTCTTACGCTTACCTTTACGGGTACGTGAGTTGTTCTTTGTAGATTGACCACGAACTGGGAGTCCAACGCGGTGACGAACACCACGGTAGCAACCAATGTCCATAAGACGCTTGATGCTCATTTGAACTTCAGAACGAAGAGCTCCTTCTACCTTCACTTCATTAGTGATCATACCACGGATCTTAGAAAGATCGTCGTCATCCCACTCTTCTACTTTCTTGTTCACGTCAATTCCGTTATCTATTAGAATGCGGCGAGCTGTGCTACGTCCGATACCATAGATATAAGTGAGGCCAATTTCTCCTCTTTTTTTACGCGGTAAATCGATACCTGCTATCCTTGCCATTTTTCAATATATGGTTAGTCCCTACGTTGGGAAGTTTTTATCCTTGTCTTTGTTTGAACTTTGGGTTCTTTTTGTTGATTACATAAAGCTTTCCTTTTCTGCTTACGATCTTACAATCAGCGGAACGCTTTTTCAACGATGCACGTACTTTCATTGTAGTTCAAATAATTATTTATAACGGAAGCTTATTCTTCCTTTTGTCAAATCATAGGGAGACATCTCCACCTTCACTTTATCTCCTGGTAGGATACGGATGTAGTGCATCCTCATCTTTCCTGAGATATGGGCAATAATAACGTGACCATTCTCTAATTCAACGCGGAACATAGCATTTGATAATGCTTCCACGATGACTCCATCCAACTCTATTGACGTTTGTTTTGCCATATTTTAATTCAAGCCTAATGCTTGTTCTATCCATTCAAAGCTCGATAGTATCTCAGCCTTGTCTTTACGTACTACTATGGTATGTTCATAGTGAGCGCTTGGTTTTCCATCTGCTGTTTGAATTGTCCATCCATCTTTCAATTGACGAACATTTCTTGTGCCTAGGTTGATCATCGGTTCAATCGCGATCACCAATCCTGTTTGTAGTTGTAATCCTGAACCTCTTCTTCCGAAGTTTGGTACTTCAGGAGCTTCGTGAAGACTCTTTCCTACACCGTGTCCAACCAGTTCTCTCACCACACCATAATTATGAGACTCCGCATGATTCTGAACAGCGTAGGAGATATCTCCGATGCGCTTTCCAGCAACAGCTTGCTCAATGGCTAGGTACAGACTTTCTTTGGTCACTTTCATCAGTTGTTTGATTTCATTTGAAACCTCACCAACTGCGAATGTGTAAGCCGAATCTCCCCAGTATCCGTCCTTCACTACTCCGATGTCGCAAGACACGATATCACCTTCTTTCAAGGGGATGTTAGTAGGAAGTCCGTGAACCACTGCACTATTGACGCTTGCACAAATCGAATTCGGAAAATCATTGTATCCAAGAAAACCTGGATAGGCTTGATGATCATGAATGAATTCGTAAGCTACCTTATCAAGTTCAAGAGTTGTCACTCCTGGCTTAATAAGCTTTGCAAGCTCAGCTAATGTTTTTCCAACAAGTAAAGAACTTTGTCTGATGAGTTCTATCTCATCATCGGTTTTGTAAACCGGTTTATTCACAATAACTAATATTAACCTGTTATACCGCCAGTGCTAATCGCGTTGGTGTTTCTTCCTCTTACTCGACCAGACTTCATGAGTCCGTCATAGTGACGAGAAAGCAAGTGACTTTCGATCTGTTGTAACAGGTCTAGGATCACGCCAACCGTGATTAACAGTGATGTTCCACCGAAAAATTGTCCAAACAATTGTGACTTAGTCAAACCAACTATCATTACGATTGCAGGCAAAATTGCGATAAGGGCGACAAATATACCACCAGGAAGGGTAATATTCGACAAAACTTTATCAATGAATTCTGCAGTTGGCTTCCCAGGCTTAATTCCAGGTACAAAATTTCCGTTTCTCTTTAAGTCATCTGCGATTTGATTAGGGTTAGTAACAATCGCTGTATAGAAGAAAGTAAAGAGGATGATCATTACAAAAAGTAGGATGTTGTAACCTACACCTTGGAAGTCTGTAAGACTTTGAAGGATTTTGTTATCTCTAAATGTTTCAGAGTTTTGAAGCAATGCTGGCAAGAACATAATCGCTTGAGCGAAGATGATAGGCATTACACCGGCGCTGTTCACTCGAAGCGGGATATAAGAGCGTGAGCCCTCACCTTTCGGCATGAAGCCAGTGCTTTGAGCCAAGCTAGCCATTTGTACAGGAATTCTTCTGATTGCTTGAGTGATTGCAACTACAGCACCTATGATAAGTACTAAGAAAGCAAGTTCAATAAGGAAGAAGAACAACGTCTGTGTAGTAGCTTCAGTGTAGAAACCTCTTGGAATGTCAGATACAATACCGATCATGATGATCAATGATGTTCCGTTACCGATTCCTTTGTCAGTGATTTTCTCACCGATCCACATCACGAATAGCGTGCTACAAGTAAGGATAATTACAGAAGTAACAGTCCACATAGCGCCGTCTGGATGCGCTGCATCGTCAACGTATTGAGTGATGTAGCTAGGAGCTTGAACGATAGCGATAGCAATTGTCAGGAAGCGAGTCCATTGATTGATTTTCTTACGTCCGCTTTCGCCGTCCTTTTGGAGCTTTTGAATGCTAGGCACTGCAAGTCCAAGAAGCTGAATAACGATCGATGCAGAGATGTAAGGCATTACACCTAATGCAAAGATGGAAGCACGACTGAACGCGCCTCCTGTAAAGAGACCAAGGAATTGGAGGATACCACCTTGTTGACCCGAGTCGAGTTTGGAGGCATCAATACCTGGAAGGATGATAAAAGATCCAATTCGGTAGACGAGCAATAACATTAACGTAAAGCCGATTTTCTTTCTCAGCTCTTCGTGTCTGTATATATCCCCTATTTTCTTGATAAATTCTTTCATAAAAGTCTTAGAGTGTAGTGACAGTACCGCCTAATTTTTCAATTGCATCTTTAGCAGTTGCAGAGAATCCGTGAGCTGAAATATTCAACTTACCTTTAAGTTCTCCACGACCTAGAATTTTCACTAGATCTTTTTTACCGCAGATACCGTGCTCAATAAGAGTATCAATATTGATTTCGGTGATGCTGTATTTTTCAGACAAGAATTGAAGGGTATCGAGGTTGATACCTTTGTATTCTACGCGGTTGATGTTCTTAAAGCCGAATTTTGGAAGACGACGTTGAAGAGGCATTTGACCACCTTCGAAGCCGATTTTGCGTTTAGTACCTGAGCGTGAACCAGCACCTTTGTGACCACGTGTAGATGTTCCACCGTGACCAGAACCTTCTCCGCGTCCGATACGCTTGCGATTCTTTACAGATCCTTTAGCAGGCTTTAGTGTATTAAGATTCATATCAATATCCTTTTTAGGAGGTAATCAATTATTTGTATTCCACTTTAAGCAGGTGGCTAACTGCGCGGATCATTCCTTCGATGTTTGGAGAAAGATCTTTTTCCACAGGTACGTTAAGTTTTTTGATACCTAGAGCTTCGATCGTCAATTTCTGACGCTTAGGCTGGTCGATAGCTGAACGTACTTGGGTGATAACAACTTTTGCCATTTCTATGATGTATTAACCGTTGTATACTTTTTCTAGAGAGATACCTCTCATTCTAGCAACATCATGAGGATTTCTCAAGCGAGAAAGAGCATCAAGAGTAGCTTTTACTACGTTGTGAGGGTTTGAAGAACCTTTAGACTTAGCTAATACGTCCTTTACACCTGCAGATTCTAATACTGCGCGCATTGCACCACCTGCGATAACTCCAGTACCTAGAGAAGCTGGTTTAATGAATACACGAGCACCACCGAATTTGCCATCCTGTTCGTGAGGAATAGTACCTCTATGAATTGGAACTTGGATTAGGTTTTTCTTAGCGTCTTCTACTGCTTTAGTTACAGCTTCAGAAACTTCCTTAGATTTTCCTAGACCATGGCCTACTACTCCGTTTTCGTTACCAACTACCACGATAGCTGCGAATCCGAAAGTACGTCCTCCTTTTGTCACTTTAGTAACACGATTAACGGCTACTAGGCGATCTTTTAATTCTGTTTCGCTTGAGCGAACTGTTCTTGCGTCTGCCATGAGTTCTATTAGAATTTAAGGCCTGCCTCGCGGGCTGCTTCGGCCAATGATTTGACACGTCCATGATATAAGTAACCACCACGATCGAAAATTACTTCTTCGATACCAGCAGCTTTTGCTCTCTCAGCGATTTGCTTACCAACCAATTTAGCTTGTTCGGTTTTAGCAATCTTCTGAGCATCTTTCATAGAAAGAGATGAAGCAGATGCTAGGGTTACTCCTTTTAGATCATCAATGATCTGGGCGTAAATTTGGCTATTGCTGCGGAAAACTGAAAGACGAGGTCTTGAGTTAGTTCCTTTAACAGTAGCTCTAATTCTTGTGCGAATTTTTGCTCTACGAGCTTCTTTGCTGAATGCCATTGCTTGTATCTATTATTTAGCTGCTGACTTACCAGCTTTTTTGCGAACAAATTCTCCAACGTAACGGACACCTTTTCCTTTGTAAGGCTCCGGAGCACGAAGGCTGCGGATCTTAGCTGCAACTTGTCCTAGTAGTTGCTTATCAAAACTTTCAAGTTCGATGCTTGGGTTTTCACCTTTTTCTGCTTTTGCAGAAACTTTGATTTCACTTGGAAGTTCGAATACGATTGGGTGAGAGAAACCAAGCGTTAGCTCTAGCTGTTGGCCAGTTGCTTTAGCTCTGTAACCTACCCCGATCATTTCGAGATTTCTTTTCCATCCAGTGCTCACACCAACAATCATGTTGTTGATTAGAGAACGGTATAGACCGTGTTTAGATCTTGCGTCTCTGTGATCACTTGTTCTTGAAAGGGTGACTTGACCATCAGCGATATCGATTGAGATAGCTCCGTCGATTTCTTGATGCAATTCCCCTTTTGGTCCTTTCACCTTAACTACACCGTTAGCGAAAGTAACTTCCACTCCTGATGCGATGGTGATGGGTGCTTTACCTATCCTTGACATTGGTCAGTAATTTAATCTTGTTCTTAATATACGTAGCACAATACTTCTCCACCCACGTGGTCACGGCGCGCTTCTTTGTCAGTCATAACACCACGAGATGTTGACATAACAGCGATACCTAGTCCGTTTAGTACGCGTGGAAGCTCTTCAGCTCCTGTGTACTTACGGTGTCCTGGCGACGAAATTCTTTCGATTTTCGTGATAGCTGGAGTTTTAGTTTTTGGGTTGTACTTCAAAGCGATTTTGATAGTACCTGGTTTTCCTTCCTCAAATTTGTAGTTGAGGATATACCCTTTTTCGTGAAGGATTTTTGTAATTTCCTTTTTCAAATTAGAAGCTGGGATTTCTACCACTTTGTGGCGAGCCATCTGTGCGTTTCTAATACGGGTAAGGTAATCTGCTATTGGATCAGTAAACATTGTTACGTCTGTTTCTTAAGTTATAAATATTACCAGCTTGCTTTTTTAACTCCTGGGATTTTACCGTTGAGGGCAAGTTCGCGGAATTGGTTACGGCAAAGACCGAATTGACGCATGTAACCACGTGGGCGACCAGTCAATTGGCAACGGTTGTGAACACGAACCGCGCTGCTGTTTTTTGGGAGCTTTTGAAGTGCGTCCCAATCTCCTGCAGCTTTCAACTCTTCACGCTTAGCTGCGTATTTTTCAACCAAAGCGATGCGTTTACGCTCGCGGGCTTTCATTGATTCCTTAGCCATGGTATTCTTTAAGTGGTAATATTATTTTGTAAATGGGAATCCGAATTCTTCTAGTAAAGCTTTAGCTTCTTCGTTAGTTCTAGCAGTGGTAACGAACGTGATGTCCATACCATTGATAGCCTTAATTTTGTCTAGATCGATTTCAGGGAAGATGATTTGTTCCTTCACACCGAATGTGAAGTTACCTCTTCCGTCGAATCCAGTAGCTCTTACTCCACGGAAGTCACGAGTTCTTGGCAAAGATACAGAAATTAGACGATCTAAAAATTCGTACATTCTGTCACCTCTTAAGGTCACCTTTGCTCCTACTGCAACACCTTTACGGAGTTTGAAGTTAGAGATATCTTTAGTAGCGAGTGTTGCCACTGCTTTTTGTCCGCTGATAAGCGTCATTTCGTCAACAGCTGCATCGATAAGTTTTTTATCTGCAGTAGCTTTACCTAAACCTTGGTTCAAGCAAACTTTAACGATACGAGGCACTTGCATGTTCGAAGTGTATTCGAAACGAGCCATTAATTTAGGCGCAACTTCCTCAGTGTATTTTGTTCTTAGACGTGGTGCGTAGCTCATTTGAGTGTCTCCCCTGATTTTTTAGAATAGCGCTCGAGTTTTCCTTCAGAATTTTTTCTGCGGCCTACGCGAGTTGCGTTGCCTTTAGTATCGATCACCATCAAGTTGCTGATGTGGATTCCGGCCTCGACTTTCTCGATACCGCCTTGTGGGTTTTGTGCAGAAGGTTTGCGGTGTTTAGTCACAATATTCACACCTTCTACGATTGCGCGATCATTAGAGCGGTCCACGCTGGTCACACGAGCTTGTTTGCCCTTGTGCTCACCTGAGGTAACCACTACTGTATCGCCTTTTTTTATTTTGAGTCGCTTAAACATCGCTCTGTTTTTTTACTGATTAAAGTACTTCTGGGGCTAATGAAACAATTTTCATGTAGTCTTTCTCACGCAGTTCGCGCGCCACTGGACCGAAGATACGTGTTCCACGTAGTTCACCTTGGTTGTTAAGTAGAACGACAGCGTTATCGTCGAAACGGATATAGCTACCATCTGCTCTTCTCACCTCTTTTCTAGTGCGAACGATTACTGCTTTAGAGACAGCACCTTTCTTCACGTTACCGCTGGGAAGTGCATCCTTTACGGTAACCACGATTTGGTCACCCAGCGAAGCGTAGCGGCGGCGTGTACCACCTAACACACGGATCACGAGAACTTCGCGTGCACCGCTGTTATCAGCTACTTTTAGTCGAGACTCATTTTGTATCATAGCTCAAAAACTTTTTTACGGCTTATTTAGCCTTTTCGATAATCTCTACCAATCTCCAGCGCTTCAATTTGCTGAGCGGACGAGTTTCCATTATTCTTACTGTGTCACCGATTCCGCACTCCTCTTTTTCGTCATGTGCCATGAACTTTTTAGAGTGCTTAACGAATTTACCGTATTTTGGGTGCATCACTTTCGTTTCAACAGTCACCACTACGGACTTATTCATTTTATTGGAGGTAACTACCCCAATTCTTTCTTTACGGAGATTCCTTTCCATTACAAGGATCCTTATTTAATGTTTTTTCTTTCGTTTAAAACCGTCTGCATGCGTGCGATATCACGGCGCTTAGCGCGGATAAGCATGGGGTTTTCTGTTCCTGCGATGTTATGGTTAAATTTCATTTTAGCCAAGTTCGCATTTTCTTCCTTGATTTTTTCAAGGATGTCATTATCTGACATATTTCTAACGTCTGCAGCTTTCATTGCTGTAATTATTATTCTACGTAATCAGGTCGAACGATGAATTTGGTGCGGCAAGGCAATTTTTGTGCTGCCAAGCGCAGAGCTTCTTGAGCCACCGCCAATGGAACACCTTCTGCTTCGAAAAGGATTCTTCCTGGCTTGATCACTGCTACCCAGTGATCAGGGGCACCTTTACCCTTACCCATACGTACTTCCGCTGGTTTGGTAGTGATTGGTTTGTCTGGGAAAATGCGGATCCACACTTTACCTTCTCTTTTCATGAACCTTGTAAGTGCTACACGGGCAGCTTCAAGCTGACGTGAAGTGATGAATCCTTCGTCCAAGGTTTTGATTGCGAAGCTACCGAAGGCTAATTGAGATCCGCGGTGAGCGATACCTTTAATTTTGCCTTTCTGCTGCTTTCTGTATTTCGTCCTTTTTGGCTGTAACATGGTCGTTTATCTTGACTCAGTTTCTATTTCTTGTTTATCCGCGGCCTTTTCTTTCGCCACCGCGTGAATTACCACCTCTGCGGTTGTCGCGTCCACCACGATCATCTCTTCCACTTCTCTCTGGAGCACCAGTACGCTTTTGCGTAGTAGCTTGGCCAAAGTTAGGGCTTAGATCGCGCTTTCCGTAAACTTCTCCGCGGCAGATCCATACTTTCACACCGATACGTCCGTAAGCTGTGTGAGCTTCTGCGTGGTGATAATCGATATCAGCACGTAGTGTATGAAGTGGTGTACGTCCTTCTTTGTATGTCTCAGAGCGAGCGATTTCAGCACCGTTCAAACGGCCTGCGATCGTTACTTTGATACCTTCAGCACCCATTCTCATGGAGCTTCCGAGTGACATTTTAGTTGCACGGCGGTAGCTGATACGACCTTCGATTTGGCGGCAGATACCGTCTGCTACTAAGCGAGCATCCAATTCTGGGCGTTTAATTTCGAAGATGTTGATTTGAACATCCTTTCCGGTAAGTTTCTTCAACTCTTCCTTCAGTTTGTCCACTTCTGATCCAGCTTTTCCGATAATTACACCTGGTCGGGCAGTATTGATCGTAACGGTAACGAGTTTAAGCGTTCTTTCGATTACGATTTTAGATACAGACGCCTTTTTCAAGCGTGCCATCAGATACTTACGGATTTTATCGTCTTCAACGATTTTATCACCGTAGTTCTTTCCGCCGTACCAATTGCTGTCCCAGCCCTTGATGAAGCCGAGTCGGTTACCTATCGGGTTACATTTTTGTCCCATTCTAGCTTCCTGTGTTATTTTTTATCCAAAATGATTGTAACGTGATTGCTGCGCTTACGGATGCGGTGTGCGCGTCCTTGTGGTGCAGGGCTGATGCGCTTAAGAGTACGTGAAACGTCCACGCGAATCTCTTTAACGATCACATTTGAAGTTGCGATATCTTCACCAGCATTTTTAGCTTGCCAGTTGCTGATAGCAGAGCGAAGAAGCTTTTCCATTGGAAGTGCTGCATGCTTGCGAGTGAACTTCAAAATATTGAGTGCTGCAACAACTTCCTTTCCGCGGATGATATCTGCGACCAATCTCATCTTACGAGGAGAAGATGGTTCGTTGTTCAACTTTGCGAAAGAGTTGCTCTTGCGCTCTTCTTTAAGCCTTTCGGCCATTAATCTTTTACGGGCTCCCATTTTTTCTATTCTTTAGTCGGGATTATTTTCTGTTACCTGAGTGACCACGGAAGTTACGTGTTGGAGAGAATTCTCCAAGTTTGTGACCTACCATGTTTTCTGTCACGTACACTGGAATGAATTGCTTTCCATTGTGTACAGCGATAGTGAGACCTACGAAATCAGGACTGATAGTTGAAGCTCTGCTCCAAGTCTTGATAACATTTTTCTTACCTGCTGCTTGCGCTTCCTCTACTCTCTTAGCGAGTTTGTAGTGGATGAAAGGCGGTTTTTTAAGTGACCTTGCCATTGCTTATCTTATTTCTTTCTGCGTTCGATGATAAATTTAGAAGAAGGCTTCTTAGTCTTACGAGTTTTGTAGCCTTTTGCTGGAGTACCCTTGCGTGAGCGTGGGTGACCACCTGATTGGCGACCTTCACCACCACCCATTGGGTGATCTACTGGGTTCATTGCAACACCACGAACACGAGGCTTGCGACCTTGCCAACGTGAGCGACCTGCTTTACCAGAGCGCACGAGGTTGTGTTCTGAGTTTGAAACAACACCGATAGTAGCGATACAATCAGCAAGGATCAAACGAGTTTCACCAGAAGGAAGTGAGATCACAGCGTAAGCTCCGTCGCGTGCAGCGAGTTGAGCATAGCTACCAGCACTTCTTGCAATGGCTCCACCTTTACCTGGCTTCATTTCGATATTGTGGATCGTAGTTCCAAGTGGAATATCTCTTAGTGGAAGTGCGTTTCCAATTTCTGGAGCTGCACCTGCACCGCTCATGATTGTTTGACCAACAGTCAAACCTTGAGGAGCTAGGATGTATCTCTTTTCACCATCAGCGTATTCTACCAGAGCGATACGAGCAGAGCGGTTTGGATCGTATTCGATCGTCATCACTTTAGCTTCTACTTCATGCTTGTTACGCTTGAAGTCGATCAAACGGTATCTACGCTTGTGACCGCCACCAATCATACGCATAGTGCGCTTACCTTGGTTGTTACGACCACCGGTCTTTTTCATTGGCACAACCAATGCCTTGAAAGGCTTGTCAGTTGTGATTTCGTCGAAAGTCTGTGCGACTTTGAAGCGAGTACCCGGAGTTACCGGATTAAGTTTTCTAATGCCCATTTCTCGAGTATATCTTAAATGTTGGCGTAAAAGTCAATTGTGTCACCAGCTGCAAGCGAGATGATCGCTTTCTTGTAGCTAGCTGAGCGGCCTTCGATGATACCAGTTTTGGTATAGCGAGTTTTGCGCTTGCCGTCGTAGCGAATAGTATTCACTGCAGTAACAGTTACACCGTACGTTTTCTCGACCGCTTTCTTGATCTCGATTTTGTTAGCGTTAACGTTTACAATGAATCCGAACTTGCCCTGCTTCTCTTGGATAGCAGTCATCTTTTCGGTAACGAGTGGTTTGATCAAAATTTCCATGGCGCTTACTTTTTCAAGATTTCTGTAACCACTTCGTGAGCGTTACCAACGAACACGATGTTATTACTGTTCATGATATCATAGGTGTTTACCATGTTCGCGATTTGAACGTTTGCCTTTTGGAGGTTACGAGAAGAAAGGTAAACTGCATCGTTTCTTTCAGAAATCAACACAAGAGTTTTCTTGTCGCTTAGGTTCAAATTCTTGATTACTTGAGCAAACTCCTTCGTTTTTGGAGATGCAAAATTAATTGCGTCTATAACTAGGATTCCGTTATCTTTTGCTTTGTAAGACAATGCAGAAGCACGAGCCAAACGTTGAGTAGTTTTATTGACCTTGATATCGTAAGTACGAGGACGAGGACCAAATGTGCTACCACCTTGACGGAACAATGGGTTTTTGATACTTCCCTTACGAGATCCACCAGTTCCTTTTTGTTTGTGCAACTTGCGAGTAGATCCATGGACCTCACCGCGGTGCTTTGTCTTGTGAGTACCTGTACGTTGAGCTGCTAGGTAGCGCTTAACATCTAGGTAGATTGCGTGATCATTAGGTTCGATTGCGAACACTGTATCATCGAGAGTAACCTTGTTACCCGTCTTTTGACCTTGAATATTTAATACTTCCAGTTGCATGTTACTTCACGATTAAAACGGTAGCACCATTAAATCCTGGTACCGCACCTTTGATGAGTATTAGATTTTCTTCTGGAAGAACTTTCACAACTTCTAGGTTCTGAACAGTTCTACGGTCACCTCCGGTTCTTCCTGCCATGCGCATTCCTGGGAATACACGTGATGGGTCAGAAGACGCACCGAGTGAACCTGGTGCACGAAGACGGTTGTGTTGTCCGTGAGTGCTCTCACCTACCCCAGCAAATCCGTGGCGTTTTACAACACCTTGGAAACCTTTACCTTTTGTGGTACCGATTACGTCAACGTTTTCTCCTTCGGTGAAGATGTCAGAAAGAGTGATTACATCTCCTAGTTTTACTTCTGTCTCGAAACCATCTACTTCGAAGATGAATCTCTTTGGAGTAACACCAGCCTTCTTGAAGTGACCTTGCATAGGCTTAGATGTATTCTTTTCTTTCTTATCGCCGAAAGCGATTTGAACAGCTTGGTAGCCGTCCTTTTCTGTGGTCTTGATCTGTGTCACCACACATGGACCAGCCTCTATCACTGTGCATGGAATATTCTTTCCAGCGGCACTGTAGACACTAGTCATCCCGACCTTTTTACCAATGAATCCTGGCATGTGTTTAATTTATTTAGTTGTGACTACACTTTGATTTCTACTTCAACTCCGCTTGGTAGCTCAAGCTTCATTAACGCATCTACTGTCTTTGAAGAAGAGCTGTAGATGTCTAGAAGGCGCTTGTAAGAGCTTAACTCGAACTGTTCACGAGCCTTCTTGTTAACGTGCGGTGAGCGCAATACGGTGTAAATTCTTTTGTGTGTAGGAAGTGGAATTGGACCATTCACTACTGCACCGGTTGCCTTTACTGTTTTCACAATCTTCTCAGCTGACTTGTCAACGAGGTTGTGATCGTAGGACTTTAATTTTATTCTGATCTTTTGAGCCATCTACTGGTTATTATTAGGCGTTGGCTTTTCCTTTCACTTTAGCGATTACTGCTTCTGCTACGTTGTTCGGAGCTGGAGAGTAGTTGCTGAATTCCATTGTTGATGTTGCACGTCCTGAGGTGATGGTACGTAAGTCTGTTACATAACCAAACATTTCAGAAAGAGGAACTTTACCATTGATTACGGTTGCACCGTTTCTTTCGCTTGTTCCTTCGATCATACCGCGACGCTTGTTCAAGTCACCGATTACATCACCCATGTTTTCAGCTGGTGTAACGACTTCAAGTTTCATGATAGGCTCGAGAAGAATTGGCTTGCACTTAGGCATCGCTTCGCGGTAAGCCATTTTAGCGCACAATTCGAAAGAAAGAGCATCAGAGTCAACTGCGTGGAATGAACCATCGTTCAACTCTACTTTCAAAGAATCTACTGGGTAGCCAGCTAGAACACCGTTATTCATTGCTTCTTTGAAACCCTTTTCAATTGATGGGATGAATTCACGAGGAATGTTACCACCTTTGATATTGTTCACGAATACAAGACCTGGCTTCTCCGCGTCATTGTTAGGACCAATGTTTACATTGATATCAGCGAATTTACCACGACCACCCGATTGCTTTTTGTAAACTTCACGGTGATCAGTTGTGCCTTGGATTGTTTCTTTGTAAGATACTTGCGGAGCACCTTGGTTACATTCCACTTTGAATTCACGCTTCAAACGGTCAACGATGATCTCAAGGTGAAGCTCACCCATACCAGAGATGATAGTTTGTCCAGAATCTTCGTCAGTTCTTACGCGGAACGTAGGATCCTCTTCTGCAAGTTTAGCTAGTGCCATACCCATCTTATCAGAGTCAGCTTGAGTCTTAGGCTCAACAGCGATACCGATAACTGGTTCTGGGAAGTTCATTGCTTCAAGAACGATTGGGTTCTTTTCATCACAAAGGGTATCCCCTGTTTTGATGTCTTTGAAACCAACCACTGCAGCGATGTCACCAGCAGCCAATCTTTCGATTGGGTTTTGCTTGTTAGCGTGCATTTGGAAGATACGAGAGATACGCTCTTTGTTTCCGCTACGTGTGTTTAGGACATAAGAACCTGCTTCAAGTACACCAGAGTATGCACGAGTGAATGCTAGACGACCTACGAATGGGTCAGTAGCGATTTTGAAAGCTAGACCAGCGAATGGTTCGTTGAAGTCTGGCTTGCGAGAAATTTCTTCCTCAGTATCTGGGTTAGTACCCTTAATGCTTTCCTTATCTAGTGGGCTAGGAAGAAGTTCCATCACTAGGTCAAGCATTGTTTGAACACCTTTGTTTTTGAAAGATGATCCGCATACCATTGGAACGATCTTCATATCAAGGCAAGCTTGACGAAGTGCGTCCAAGATTTCACGTTCAGTGATTGAGCTTGGATCATCGAAGAACTTCATCATCAAGTTGTCATCGTATTCAGAGACAGCTTCTAGAAGTTTTTCACGATACTCAGTAGCTTCTTCCAACAAATCAGCTGGGATATCTACTACTTCGTATGTCATACCCTTATCAGCCTCATTCCAGATCATTCCACGGAAGTTGATCAAATCAACAACACCTTTGAAATCATCTTCAGCACCGATTGGGATTTGAAGTGGAACCGCGTTGCTACCAAGCATGTCTTTCACCTGCTTAACGACTTTCAAGAAGTCAGCACCTTGGCGGTCCATTTTATTTACGAAACCAATACGAACAACACTGTAGTTGTCAGCCAAACGCCAGTTGGTTTCAGATTGAGGTTCAACACCGTCTACTGCGCTGAAGAGGAACACTAGTCCATCAAGTACGCGAAGTGAGCGGTTTACCTCAACTGTAAAGTCAACGTGACCTGGAGTATCGATAATGTTTACGTGATATTTGTTTCCACGGTAGTTCCAGAAAACTGTAGTAGCAGCAGAAGTAATAGTGATACCTCTTTCTTGCTCTTGAGCCATCCAGTCCATGGTAGCTGCACCGTCGTGAACTTCACCAATCTTGTGGTTTACACCAGAATAGTAAAGAATACGCTCAGTGGTAGTTGTTTTTCCTGCATCGATGTGAGCAGCAATACCAATATTTCTTGTATATCTAAGGTCGCGTGACATTTCTTTCTCTCTTTATTGTATTGCTATATTAGAAGCGGAAGTGTGAGAATGCTTTGTTAGCTTCAGCCATACGGTGAACGTCTTCTTTCTTTTTGAAAGCAGCTCCTTCACCCTTAGATGCAGCGATAATCTCGTTAGCGAGTTTCTCAGACATGCTCTTTTCATTTCTTCCACGAGCATAACCGATCAACCATTTCATCGCCATTGAATTTTTACGTTCATCGCGGATTGGAGATGGGATTTGGAAAGTAGCACCACCTACACGACGGCTTCTCACCTCTACAGCTGGAGTAACATTCTCCAATGCTTTCTTCCAAATATCAAGACCGTTTTCACCAGTCTTAGTTCCTACCTTTTCGATAGAATCGTAGAAAATTGCAAATGCAGTTCCTTTCTTTCCTTGCAACATAAGGTTGTTAACGAATTTCGTTACAACTACTTCGTTGAACTTTGGGTCTGGAAGTACCGCAATTTTTTTGGCCTTTCTTCTTCTCATGATTTATTTATCTTGAAAGGATTATTTTTTAACTTTTGGACGTTTTGTTCCGTACTTCGAACGGCGCTGACCGCGACCATTTACTCCGGCAGTATCAAGAGCTCCACGCACGATGTGATAACGCACACCTGGTAAGTCCTTCACACGACCACCGCGCACTAGCACGATAGAGTGCTCTTGTAGGTTGTGACCTTCACCACCGATGTAGGCGATGATTTCAAAACCATTCGTAAGACGAACTTTCGCTACCTTACGAAGAGCAGAGTTTGGTTTCTTTGGAGTAGTAGTATACACCTTAGTGCATACTCCTCTGCGCTGTGGGCAAGAGGTCAAAGCGGCCGACTTACTTCTGTAAGTTTTAGGCTCGCGTCCTTTACGTATTAATTGTTGAACCGTTGGCATTATTCTAAGTTCCTTTTTTTCACGTTGTTCCGATCGAGTTGTTTCGACCTAAAAAACGGGCTGCAAAAATACTCAGAGAATTCGTCCGTGCAAGCATTCATGCAAAATAATTCTTCTTTTTTTATTTACAACTCGTAAAACAATAATAATCAGACGATTAAATATTAGTCAGACCCCAAAATTAGACTGTTTTTTGATATTTTTTCGCCCCGCGTCGACTTCCATCTACCCCGCTGAGAATCAAAAAAAAAGGAGTTGTCAACGAACAGTTGTGAAAATTATTGCAACGGCAAACTGTTCAAAAACAGCACGTTAACCGATTTTAACAATCGATTTTACTAGTGCCTAATTCACTGAAAATCTATGTCTTGAAGTCACCTTGACTCCAATATTAAAAACTTATTGAATTTTTCAATATCGTAAGAAATGATATAGACAAGCGCGATTTTAAGACCCGAATAAGGGTAAATTCTAATTATGTTGTCATAACTAAAAAACCTAGTGTTTACTTTGGCTGCAACATATCCCTACCCTGTGGAAACTACTAAATCGACGGCTGTCATTCCTGCAAGAGATCCTCTGGCATTTGACCGCCTCTTTCAAGACTATTTTATTCCGCTCACCCAATATGCGCGACTTTATCTCAAGGATGAGGACGATGCAAAAGACCTTGTTCAAAAGCTTTTTACTCAAATGTGGGAACAGCCAGATCGCTTCGAGGCTGAAAGCTCAATACAGGGACTTCTGTACTCCGCAGTAAAGAATCGTTGTCTCAACTGGCTCAAGCATGAGAAGGTGAAGAAGGAGCATCAACAATACACTGCGCAAAGCGGAGCGAAGCTTTATGTAGTACAAGACGATGATCCTTCCGATCTTGAGAAAAAGATTGAAAAAGCGCTACAGTTGCTACCGGAGCAATGTAGGCGAGTGTTTGAACTCAGTAGAATAGATGGATTAAAATACAAAGAGATTGCCGAGCAACTTAATATCTCCATCAAAACAGTAGAAGTGCATATGGGGAAAGCACTTCGACACATGCGAACAGAGCTTGCCGACTACTTACCTCTCCTCCTCCTTCTTTTCCCTCACCTCTTTTGATAGAACACATGAATACCATTCCAGAAAATATTGATACGCTCATCACTGCTCATTTAAACAATGAGTTAAGTGAATCAGAAACGGTGCAACTGCTCGCGTGGGTGGATTCATCGGATGAGCATTTGGCGCACTTCCATAAAATGGCGCAAGCACATGCATTGCTTTACAAATCAAGCGATACTAAAGTTGTAGAACGTCCGTGGGTAGGGAAAAAAACGAATCCACGCACCTGGTGGTGGGTTGCAGCGGCAGCCACTGTGATAGGGCTAATCACTACGCTCATGCTTATTACATCGAGCAGCCAATACCAATTGACAGCTACAGCTACTCCTGTAACGGATACACTGCCTGATGGTACAATCCTTTCGCTCGAGAAAGAGTCATTCATTTCGCATGAATACAATGAAGAAAAACAAAAACACGAATACACATTAGTTGGTCAAGCTTCATTTGATGTACGCTCGGAACAAGCGCTAGTGGTGCATGCTGGACCGCTGGTGATTGAAGATATTGGGACGGTCTTTACGGTGATAAACGACCCTAGCGATACTGTCATTACCATCATTGTTCAGGATGGTAAGGTGCGATGCAGCGACCAATTGCACCCGCCTGTATTATTGGCCGTCGGAGAAACCGCCAATTTTTCCAAAAAAACAAATCAATTTATAGTTTCCAAAACACGATCTGCCCGTCCATTTCATTTTAACTTTACGAATGAGAAAATTGAAAACGTGATCGCTGTATTGAACGAATACTACGAGACTGAAATCTATTTTTCCCCTGAAATTAAAGACTGCCGAATAAACGTTCGGTTTGAGGATGAAAAACTTTCCTTCATTCTTGCAGTGATTGCCTCAACCATTGATGCATCGCTTATTCAGGAGAATGACAACTACAAATTATTGGGCAATGAATGTCATTAAACGACTCCTTATTTTATTGATTGCGCTTTTTCCTATCCTCTCTGTAGCACAAGTTCTCGAGAGGCGTATCACTTACAAGTGTCAATCGCAAACTATCGCGAACGCATTGCGCCAATTGGAGCAACAAGAGAATATTGTTTTCTCTTATTCCCCATCCATTATTGATGGTCAAAAAATGGTGAGCATCAACGCTGTGAATACCCCGCTGCGCGGGGCTTTATTAGAGTTAATTGGTTCTACATACAACTTCAAAGATTCGAAGAATTATATCATCATCACAAGAGACTCCAAGGCTTCGAAGTACACAGCCATTAAAGGATATGTGGAAGACTCGAATGGTCGTTCGGTAGATGGTGCAACCGTGTACCATCAAGGCTCTCGTAGATCAGCCAATACCAATGCTGCTGGGTATTATCAGTTGTATATCGAGCGCGACTTGGATCCTAAGTCATTGCAAGTGGGCAAGGCAAACCTTGCAGACACCGCTATAAAACAGCTTCAAAGTAGTAGTAATTACGAACCGCTTACACTTCGTGCACAAAGCGACACGACGCTCTATACCTACCTTTCAGGAGTGAAGCGAGGCATCAACGATGTCAGTCAAGATATCGCTTCATTCTGGATTAAAAATCGCATTGAAGTGCAAAACGTGGATGATACTATTTACCGCGCCGCGCAAGTGAGCTTCGTGCCGTTCATTGGCACCAATCGCAAACTTTCGGCGAATTGTAGTAATGCCTTTTCGTTTAACATTCTCGGCGGCTATGCATTTAGTTCTCGTGCATTTGAGTTTGCTGGGTTATTCAACATGAATCGTGAAAATGCAAGTGGTTTTCAGTTGGCAGGGCTTTATAATATCAATGGAGGAACACAGCATGGTGCGCAGATTTCAGGGCTATTTGGGTATAACCAAAGAGCATCGTGTGGCTTTCAGTTGGGGGGATTATTCAATGTGAATCCAGGTGGATTTACAGGGATGAATATCGCGGGACTAGTTCATTATTCTGGGTTCAATTCAAGTGGCTTCACATTGTCTGGTGTTGGGAATGTGCAGCGCGGTGAATACAAGGGCGTGCAGTTGGCAGGAGTGTTTAATGTAGCCCACAGTGCCACTGTTCAGATCGGTACATTCAATGTGGCAAAGCATGCAAAGACACAGATCGGTGTGATCAATATTGCTGATTCGATTAGCGGTGTATCCATCGGTGTATTTAGCTTGATAAAGAAGGGTTATCACAAAGTGGAGATCAGTTATGACAGTGACAAATATTTGAATTGTGCGCTCAGATTGGGCGTTTCTAAGCTCTACACTATCTATTTTGCTGGAATCAAACCTAGTGCTCCAGACAGTACCGAATGGACATTCGGTTTTGGTTTAGGCACCTCACCAAAAGTTTCATACCGCACTCGGATAAATATTGATTTGACTACCCAGCAAATGATCGAAGGTGTGTTCGCTGAGTACTACAATATTCGCACACAATTTCAAGTGGGCGTCGAAAGCCAAATCTTCAAACATTTGGCTCTTTTCGCAGCCGTCAATCTAAACTACTTTAGTGCAGACACAAGAGATCCATACAATGCGTTCGAGAGTCCGCTCTATCGTATCAACGAAAATCCGACTGACTGGTGGATTGGCGCGAGGGCGGGGGTGAGACTTTTCTAACGACAAGGGACAAGGGACAAGGGACAAGTGATCTCGGCTATGCCGAGAACAAATGACAAGAGATCTCGGCTGTGCCGAGAACAAATGATCTCGGCGGTGCCGAGATGGAATGAATTTCGAATCTAGAATTGAGAATCATTTTTTTCGATTTTGAGTAAGGGTGATTGGGGAGTTGGGGGTCTTCATGATGTATGGCGGATTTGCTGTGCAGGAGAATGCGAAAATCCTTCAAAGAGTAGTACCCTTAAATATTACAATTATGTTTTCTAAATCAATCCTTTTCAAATTAACTCTTGTTCTATCCATTGGAACTCTTCTTAGCAGTTGTGAGAAAGAAGAAGTTCTTCCGATTAGTGAGGTACCGGGTGAAATTTCATCCTACGTCACGGTACATTTTCCAGATGAAGAAATAGTGCAAGCGAGCAGAGAATTTGATGATCTGAAAAAAGTCTACGAAGTGTATTTGACCAATAGCTTTTACCTCGAATTCAATCGTCAAAAAGAAGTGGTTGAAATCGATGGAATATCGGCTCTTCCTGTAACCGTGGTTCCTGTAACGATTCAAAACTATGTTAGTCAAAACTATCCAAATCAAGTAGTCACTGATTGGGAACTAGAGGACAATCACCAGCAAATAGAATTAAATACTGGAATAACGCTTGAGTTCTCAATGACGGGTAGTTTTCTTCGAATAGACAACTAGTATTTCTCTCACTACTAATACTCTTTTATTATGAAACCAAACATCATGTGCAAAGGCATGCTAGTATTGCTGTGCCTTATTTTAACCAATCTCGTGTATGCCCAGCAATTGACACAAACCATTCGTGGGACGGTGATGGACAATCTTTCTTCACAGCCCCTTCCGGGGGTGAATGTGATTGTGTATGGAACCGATCCGATCATCGGTGCGGTGACGGATATGGACGGTCAATTTCGAATCGCAAATGTTCCTATCGGATCTCAAACATTGATCATTCAATACACAGGATATAAGACGGGGACGATTCAAAATCTTGAGATCAAGAGTGGAAAAGAAATGGTTCTAAATATTCCTCTTGAGGAAGATATTGCTGCGATGGCAGGTGTTGAAATCGTTGCTGAGAGCGACAAGCAGGAGGCGGTGAATAGCATGAGTGGCACGAGTACACGGACTTTTAGTGTCGAAGAAACACAGAAGTTTGCGGCGGCTATCAATGATCCAGGACGCATGGCGCTTTCATTTGCGGGTGTGCAAAGTACCGATGATGGGAATAACAATATTTCCATTCGAGGGAATTCGCCTTTTGGTCTTTTGTGGAGAATGGAAGGTGTAGATATTCCAAGTCCGAATCACTTTGCAGCGCCCGCCACATCTGGCGGTGGTATTTCTATCCTCAGCAGTCAATTACTGTCCAACTCTGATTTTATGACGGGAGCGTTTTCTGCGGAATATGGTAATGCATTGTCTGGAGTGTTTGATCTGAAGTTGCGCAAAGGCAATAATGAAAAACGTGAGTACACTTTTCAAGCAGGCTTTATGGGAATCGATGCGGCTGTAGAAGGTCCGCTGCGCAAGGGTTACGACGGTTCTTTTTTAGTGAACTACCGCTACTCTACTCTATCGCTACTTTCTAATATTGGTGTAAATGTGGGCGATGGAATTACGAATTTTCAAGACTTGAGTTTTCACGTTTATATGCCTACCAAAAAGAGAGGCACCTTCAGTCTTTTCGGCTTCGGCGGTTTGAGTGATCAGCAATTCAAAGCAGAGTCGGACAGTGCTAAATGGGAATATCGCTCTGATCGTGAGCAAGGGAAATATGTAAGTAATACCATGATGGCCGGGCTCAAGCATTTATACATCATCAATGATCATCATTACATCCAAAGTATAATTAGTGGCTCTGGAGTGAGCATTGGCTATCACTTGAAAGAGTATGATGACAATGTTCGTTTTCAAGAAATATATAATGAGCAATTTGAGCAAAGTAAGTTGACGTATAACACCACATGGAACTGGAAAAAGAATGCGAGACATCATTTTAGAACAGGAGTCTATCTGAATTTACATCGTTTTAATTTATACAAAAACTACTTGGATGAAGTGACTGACGAGAGGTTGAAGCCATTGGATGCATCTGCAGAAATGCGCACTGCACAAGCATTTTCACAATGGAAATATCGTATTACCGATCGACTACAATTTTTGGGTGGATTGCATTTCATAACGGTATTAGATAATGGTACTTACAGCATTGAGCCACGTGGCTCATTGAAATACACGACGAATAAATCACATTCCTGGAGCGCTGGATACGGCTTGCACAGCCAGGTTCAGCCGATTGGTGTCTATCATGGCGAATCTATAAATGCACAGGGAAATCGTGTGAAGTACAATGAAAATCTTGAGATGAATAAAGCACATCATTTTGTGGTGGGTTATGATCATCGCATTAGTAAATTCTTGCACGCAAAATTGGAAGCTTACTACCAACACCTCTTCAACATTGCAGTAGAAGACAGAGAAGGATCAAGCTTATCGTCCTTGAATATGGAATATGACTTCATCCTAGAACCCTTTGCTAATAAGGGATTGGGAAGAAACAAAGGATTAGAGTTGACCGTTGAGCAATTCACCAAAAATGGACTTTACTTTTTGTTATCTGGTTCTATTTTTCAATCAGAGTATAAAGCAATGGATGGCAAATGGCACAATACCCGATTCAACTCAGGTCGTACGTGTACGTTTACCGGAGGAAAAGAATGGAAGGTTGGAAAATCCAATAAACATAAGACCTTGGGCGTAAATCTGCGTTTGATTTATACGGGAGGGTTGTTTGCCACGCCCATTGATTTGGAAGCCTCGTTGGATGCGGGAACGAGAGTGTATGATGAGACGCGTCCGTTTTCGGAAAAGGCACCGGATTATATGCGTGCAGATTTGAAAATTAGCTTGAAAAAAAATAAGGTGAAGACCAGCTCCACCCTATCCTTGGATATTCAAAATGTAACGAATCGTCAAAACATTGGAGGTCGTTATTTCAATGCTGACAAAGGCCAGATTGAAGAATGGACCATGGTTCCGTTGATTCCGGTATTGAGTTATAAAATTGAGTTTTAACGGAAGCTCAGGTTACCAGAGATGGTATTCTCTCCGATGGTTACATGAGCGATGTAGTTGCCGCTTGGGAGTTCAGCTACTTGCGCTTTGCTATCTCTTCCCTTTTGTGTTGCCACTAGTTTTCCGTTAAGGTCGTAAACATTTAATACATAATCTGCATTTGTGCCCCATTCCACTGTAGCGATATCCGTTGCCGGGATGGGGTAAATTTTTAAAGGGGGTAATTCGATTTCTGGGATGGATGAAACAATAATATTGCACGCCACTATTTCATTCGACACACCATTAGTTTTTAAACCTCCACTGTAGTAAAGAGCCAAATTTGGGGAGTCTACAGTAATAGCACTTGCATACAAGTAGCCTGGATTGTTGTCGTAGACAGCATACCATGGTGTATTGACATTTAATGATGAAGTAACACCTGGGGATTCCCATTCAAAGAAATCTTCTCTGCTACTGTATGTAAATTCGACATCGATTCCGGAATTAGCGACACCGCCAGGAGTTACTACCAAATATCCAGCGCCATTCAAGCCGTGCAATTTATGATACGACAGTGATTGCGAATTTTCAGGGAAAGAGATCTCCCAGGAGTCTGTTTGGAGGTTGTAAACTTCAACTGATTTTTGGCCTTCAAAAAGATTTAATTCTGCGTTATAATAGCGTCCACCTGAAACCAACAATGATCCATATAATTGCGCTGCAGCGTGATTATCTCGTCCCGAATTTAGTGAGGCGATGTTTTGCCAAGTATTTGTATTGGGGTTATAAATTTCACAAGACGTTTGCTGGAATCCATTATCCGGATTAAATCCACCGGTTACTATTACTCGCCCGTCTTGTAGAATATTACATGTATGAGAACTTCTAGCGAAATTCATGCTTGCAGCTTCTTCGACCTCATTCGTAATCGGGTTAAATATTTCGCAAGATGTCAAGTTGACATTTCCATCAAAGCCTCCGGTAATCAGCACTCGTCCGTCTTGAAGCAATACTGATCTGTGAAACGATCGTCCGACTGCCAAATCAGCTACAGTAGTAAACTCCAACGTTTCAGTATCAAATGCTTCGATGGAAGTCAAATTAGTCAGTCCATTG
>CBDFGG010000002.1:0-322776 GCA_965247015.1 Flavobacteriales bacterium
AAATTCTGATTTATCTTATTTCAAAAATATCATCCCCTGCGGAATCGATGATAAAGAAGTGGCGAGTATGCATACAGAGCTCGGCCGTGCATTGGATATTGAGGAAGTGAAATCGGTACTTCGAAAAAAATTAGCGCGCCCCTTTTGAATACGAAGAGGCATAAACAAACCGCCTCACTTTCGTGAGACGGTTTACTCAATCAAATATCAAATTAAACTTTCGCTAATTCGCCTTTCAAGAAAATAATCGCTGGAATCGCTACTGCGTCCTTCGTGCGTAATTCTGCAAGATCAATGCTCAACCAGTCACCTACGTGGTTCAAATAGAACGTACGCTCAACGCGGTTGCTACCTTTTGACCACATCTCAATGATGGTATCACATTTTTCACCATCAACTTTTTGCAAAGTTCCATGCGGATTTGTGAACGCTTGTGATCGTCTTCGTTGCGAATCATTAATACTGCAACTCTGTTATCTCCGCCTGTCCAACCTACATTTCGTTGTGGTTCATTTCTGGGAATACATGATGCCAACAAAGCATTTTGCTATTCTCATTGATCTGTTGTCTCCACGTATAGCAAGACCTTCGTACTGTGCTTCAGAGTAAAGAATGGAATACGATCACATTTTCTCTGCTACTGATTTAGTAGTAGCACGGATCTCTGCAATATTATTTTCAATCAATGAAATGGTATTTTCAATTGATTTTTCAAATGAATTGTCGATCAAACCATATGCGTGAAGTACATAGAACTGTTGAACAGCGCTATAACCAAACATAGATCTTGGAGGATTACACCAGGGATGATGATACAGTTAAGCCATTTCTTTGCGAAACCTGCAATCTTACACCGCTAGTGATACATGCGATTTCAGCACCTTTTTCACGAGCTTCGTGAAAAGCCGCAACTGTTTCTTCGGTATCACCGCTATAGCTGCTGATGATCACAAGTGTGTTGGCATCAACAAAGGCTGGCAATACATAGTCATTGGTGCAAATAATTGGAAGGGCACATGTTTCTCCTACAAGCTGAGAAACAATCTTTCCGCCGATACCAGATCCACCAAGACCTGAAATGACTACGTTGTTAAATTTCTTCGATGGAATGTTGAACTGAGCGGCACAGACCGATCGCCAAGGCTTCGCGCAGATGTTGTGGAAAAGCTTCTACTAATGCTTTCATTTTTTGTTATTTATGCCGCAAATATACTCTTTTAACCCCTCTACCAAACACTAAGTGTAAAAAACACACTAACCCCGGTTTCGCTGCGCGAAAGTCGGGTACTTTGCTTCGCTCGTGACTGGTTTTCGCTGACGCGAAAGACTGGTATTCGCTGCGCTCATGGGGGGTATTCGCTTCGCGAATGGCTTTCCCGCTTCGCGGAATAGGACTGCGCGCTGCGCTTGGGTTGCTTGCTCGCTGTGCTCGCATCGTTACAATCCCACGTTCCGCGGGATGGTTCGGTTGTGCAAAAAAAATCGGCAAAGATTCCTCTGCCGATTTTAGTTTATTTGTTGGACAAGTCCAACAAGATTTCCTTCTTCTCGGCAAAGCCGAGAATACTTATCACTTGTCATTTGTCACTTGTCTCTTGTCACTTGTCTCTTGTCATTTGTCACTTGTCTCTTGTCATTTGTCACTTGACTCTGGCTAGCGTGCTGGCTACGCCTTCGTATTGTTTCAATTCGATCTTTACGGATCCGACCATTAGTTTGGCTTGCGCTAGGATAGGCAGGTGGTTCATGTCGTCGGTTACCCAAACACTTAGATCTTCTTCCTTCTTGAATACACGTCCTTTTTGAACTACTGGAGCAAATCGGATACAGTTGAACGTACCAGCATCGACTTTGATGGTTTCTTTACCGAGATACTTCATTTTGAGGGGAAATACCTCACCATCTACAACAGTCATGATGGTGATGATGTCGCCTTTTTTCTTTCCAGAGTAATCCAATGTTCTTGAATAGAAATAGGCACTGATCATATCCTGCACGAATTCAGGAGTGGCGTAGGCGTTTTTCTTTTCATCTACGTAAGCGCGCTTGTCCTGGTGGAAAGTGTAGTCTTGATTAATTTTATAACCACCTTCATCGGTGTTACGAATGAATCGGTAAGGGAAGATACCTTCCTTATCAATGTAAGTCTCATAGTGGTCGCGTACTTTGAAGAACCAGTCGAAAGAACCAAGGCTTTTACCTGTTCCGACGATGTGGTAAGCCTGGCGGCCACCGAAGGTGTATTTAGAATCTTCTACGGAAATCGTTGCTTCACCAGCATTGATCATTCCATAGTGGATACGATAAGTCACTTTTTCTCCCGCACGGAACGCGTTGTTCACTACACTGCGGTAGCCCAAAGAAGGCAAGTTGTTGATGTTGACTTTAGGAGGTTTGTTGGTCTGACCATTAGCAAAGCCTACACTTAAAATCAGGGCGAAAATTATAATGATCTGTTTCATGTTTTCCCACTTTTCAAGAAGCTTGCCAATTTCTAAGCGAGCCTCAATCTATTGTCGCAATGCACTTCAATTCGATCGCAATCGGGGTGGGGAGAGAATTAATTTCTACTGTAGTTCTGCAAGGTTGAGCATCTTTGAAATACTCTGCATATAGCCTGTTGTAAGTATGAAAATCACGTTTCATATTCACCAGGAAAACGGTGACGTCCACTAAGTTTTCCCATTTACTTCCGCTGGCTTCTAATATAGCTTTCACATTTTGAAACACGCTGTGGCATTGCGCTTCAAAATCGAATTCTAGAAAATTGCCATTTTTATCCAATTTCAAACCTGGCACTCCACTATCTGTTGCGTCGCTTCCTGCTACACGTGGGCCAACGCCAGAAAGGAATAATAAATTGCCCACACGACGAGCATGTGGATATGCGCCTACGGGCTTGGGTGCTTTATCGGTTGAAATTTTTGAATCTGACATAATTATATTTTGTACAAAGTTAGGGTTTCCACTTTACCATCGGTGGTATAAACTTTCACCGTGTAAGTGGCAGGAAATAGTGTATTCACAAACAAATTATACTCTCCTACTTCATAAGCATCTACGGAAAGTTGGAGCTTCTTTTCGTAATCATAGACTTCTATTTTAACAATGCCGAGACTTGCAGGGGCTTTGATAATGACGTTTTCATAAGTCGGATTGGGACTCATTTGAACGGCTGAATTATTAATCACTTCCATCTTGTCCTCACATTCGAAAAGCCATTTGTAAGCATGCGGAAACTCTCTTTTCCAAAACCACTCGGAATGTTGTCCGTCAGGCCAATCGGTGAATTGAACATGATCGAATGCATATCCTCTGTCGAGAAATGAATTGTTGTATTCCAACATATTCATCACTACTGAACCATCACCCTCATCAGTGCCGCACATCTGATATATTCGAGCATTATGATTGATTTTATGCTCAAAAACATCTTGCTTCAGTTCAGGATTGATCCAATAGGCTGGAGAGAATAGTCCCACTTTATGAAACACCTCAGGGTAAGTTAAAAATGCATAGGCAGAAATAACTGCACCGAGCGATGAACCTAATATCGCAGTATTGGAACCATCACTCAATGTGCGAAAATCTTTATCAATAGATGGCTTTAGCGTTTGGACGAGAAAATCCACATAAGCTTTTCCCTGCGCAGTAATTTTTTCTTCTGCATTATCATAAGCACAGTATTCATTGTTGCGATTCATTCCTCCATTATCCACTGCCACTACTATTGCTTGAGGGCATTTAGATAAACTCGTTGCAAAGGCTTCATCCACGCCCCATTCACCAGCAAAGGAGGTAGTCGCATCGAATACATTTTGTCCATCATGCATGTAGACTACGGGGTAGCGTTTTTGTGATGTCTCATAATCTGCCGGAAGAAGTATCCAAACACGACGATATGTATTCAGTTGGGGAATGAAGAAATTGTCATCCAAGACACGCACTTGTGGTGTTACCGTTGGTCGACGATTGATGTCTGCCCATGTTTTTATTTTTATGGAAAAATTGTTCGTCTTTGCGTTTACCAAATTCCAATGGGTCGGCGCTCCTCCTACTGAATCAAGGGCTGCAGTGGCTTCGGTCCCTCGGTGAATGCTCAAGTACAAATCCGAAGAAGGTTTGACATCCATTGTGTATTGCCATGTTCCATTGACCTTTTGAAACACTACTCGCTGGGGAATGGCCAAATCATTCGTCTGAGAAAGCACACCATAGATGGTATCTCGCAGCGGTGTGAGTTGCGGTAGGGAGTCTATACGCAAGGTAAATTGAGCTTGCGATGAAACTATGCGACCAAGGAAAAATAAGGCGATAACAAAAAACCGAGCGTTCATTCGGTGGCTCATAAATTATAAATCAATTTACCAGTGCGTTGAATGCTACCAATTTTCAATCGGTAAACATATGTTCCTGCAGGTAGGTTACTAGCTGGTGCCCAGTCGAGGCGCTGCTCTCCTGCGGGGAGCGTGCCATAAGCTTTCTCATAAACTTTCTGACCTTTCAAATCATACACTACCATCGAAACTTGTTCTGATTTTTTAGTGCTGAATGACCATGCAACATTTTCTTTAAATGGATTTGGGAATACCAGTACGTCTTTATTCAACGTACCAATCGCTTCTACACGCGCAGCATCGATTGGATCGAGAGAACCAGTGTAGATCCCGTTTCCATGGGTGGCAACAGCAAGTGTTCCATCATACGGACGCGCTTTGATCATGTTGATCACTACGTTTCCAATGGTTTCTGCTCCCTCCATTTCCCATACAGTATTATCTCCATCAAGGACAGTGGTGCTGTACAATCCGGCGCTTGTTCCTGCAAAATAGATTTGTGGTGTGCTTGGATAAATTTCTACCCAATATACTGCAGGGCCGTTACCCGTACCGTCGGCATTTTGCTCGAGGTTACCACTGATGTCTTCCCAAGTTTCACCGGCATCAGAGCTGTGGAAAATACTTCTTACACTATAGTTTGAGAAGCTCACTATTACTTCATCTTCATCCAAATCATTTGCAGCGACGCAAGACGTATATGCTCCGCTAGGGAAAAGATCGCTTGATATTTCTGTGCGTGTTGGGTTGGTGTAAGTAGTATCAAGTCTGAACACACGTCCGCCGCTTGATCCATAGTAGATACGATCATTGTTGATCACTGGCTGATCAAGCGTTGTGATTGCTCCAGCAGAAAGAGGGATCAAACTTTCACCAATGTTATCCCAGAATTCTGAAGGAAGTTTATTGATGTAATTTCCTGTTACTGGTATAGAGCTAACGTTCGGTAAGCGCCAGATGGTGCGGTTTCCAGCGATGAATACATTATCATGATTAAATGCGTCGAGAATAAGTGGATTGATGAATAAGTACTGAGGTCCACCCATTGGATCGATACGCTCGGTATTGGTTAGTACACCATTTTCATCAATGGTTTTCTTATACATTCTGCCGAGCTGACTGCTTGTGATGATGAAGTTGCGACCTTCAGGAAGTGCGCAGAATGCGCCATCATCCGCGTGTACCTCTTTCCATGGAGCTAGATTGTCATCTGAATTGGTGATCCATGTTCCATTGTCTTGCATTCCACCGAAAACAAAATCTGAATCGGTATACCCCTGCTCCAAAGCAAGTGTGTAGAATTGTGTAGTGCGATAACCTGTATTGAGTGGCGTCCACATCACTGAGTCTGCAAGCACATCATCGGTGCGATAAACACCACCATCATTCGCACTGTACATTACATCAGGATTGCTATTAGAAAAGACCATCCAGTGCTGATCGCTGTGGTGATTTGGATAGCTGTAGCTCAAAGGGTTTTCGACGTTACAACGATAGCCACCAATCCAATCGTGATCGTCTTGTGTGAATGCGCTCATGCTTCGGTGAATATTTACACCACCAATAAACAATACTGGTTGTGTAGGGTGGTGCGCCATACAAAGGTCGAAGCTGTTCTGTGATCTAAATGTTCCGAAGTCGAAGTCCGTTCCAATTTGCAATGTGCAATCGTCATCTGGAATATTAGAAGAAAGGTTGGTCCAAACTCCACCTGCTCCTTGGCCATTTCCAGAAACATAAGTGTATTTGTAAAGTATGTGTCCAGTGGTAGAGAAGCTGTTGTTCGGCATTTCTCCGATCATATACACTTCATTTGAATTGAGAGGGCTCACGCAGAAAACCAAGCGCTGTTGACCATACCACCCTGAAGGAGTGATCGGTGTCCAGTCAATACCATTTTCAGAGCGGAACACTCCACCTTGATTAGCACCATTAGCGAAAGAGAAGCCGGCATAGACAACACCTTCAGGAGTAACAGCGAGGTCGACATAGCGAGATCCGCTGCCAGTGAAGCCAAGTACTTGCGACCATGTTTCGCCGCCATCGGTGCTGCGAATAATTCCATTGAACACTGCAGCATAAACTTCATCTTCTTCTGTGTTAGAATAGTCGATGGCCATATTTTGAATAAAATCATAAGAACCATTTTGAAGGATGTTCTGCGGCGTGTTGCTCACAGTTGACGCGAGTGGTTCCCATGTCACGCCATTATCAGTGCTTTTGTAGATACCGTCGCCACTATAGAGTGATGTGAACGATGTTCCACTCACCACACCATAGAATTCTTCACCTGTTCCAAAGTACCAAGTGTCTTCGTGTCCTGCTCTTTTATCCTGCACGATGCATGATACACTGTGCATTTGATGAGGAGCGGTCGATTTGTTCCAAGAAGCTCCGCCATCTGTAGAACGCCAAAGTCCGCCTGATACGCTACCAGCAAGAAGGATGTTTTCATCTTGAACATCGATCGCTAGTGAGCGTGTACGTCCGCCTTTGTTTACAGGACCGCGTGCAGTCCAAGTGACGCTTCTGTCATATAATTTTTTAGGTAATCTTTCAGCAAATTCACTTACTGCAGTGCGCATCTGGCGTGGGATTTCGCCGGTTGCTGGATTGCGATGGCGCATGTATTCAAAGTATTTTCTACTGCCAGGGTTTACACCATAACCTTCCGATTGAGGAAGTGCAGGAGCTTCTTTCTGAATATTTGAACAGCCCATGCCGAGGCCAATTGCTAGAGCAAAGAGAAATTTGGAAAAGGTTTTCATGATTCAAATATAATTGAAGTTTCCTGCAACAAGGCTCCACATATTATATTCGCGTTCACTAATCCCGTATGAAATGACTAAAAAGGTTTTACTCATCATTCTTGGAGTGGTAGTTCTCGGTGGAGGCGCACTCTGGTATTTCTTCTCAGGCTCTACGCAGCACACCAAATTGATTCCTAAAGAAGCAATGTTTGTCGTTACTGCAGACTGGGCGTCAATTGCCAAAAAAGCTGACTTGGAAAAACTCAAGGAACTACCATGGTACAAAGAGTTTGAAGCAGAGAATAATGAGAATGATGCGGAAAGTAAAGTGATGAAAGAAATTCTTTCAAGCCCGTTTTCTACGGGTATAAACATTGTGTCTGACATTTTCTTTTACACTGAAACATGGAGTGATTCAGAATTTCAAGTTTTAGTATTTGATGTCAAGGATGCTGGTGATCTGGAAACTACTCTAAAAAAAATAGAACCGAATTTATCTGTTCAGCTTGGTTCAAATTTCCGATACGCAACGCTCGACGAACGTCTAACAGTGGCGTGGAGCGATAAAGGTGGAACACTCGTTAGATCTGGTTATTACGGTGATCCCCAGTTGACCAATACATACCTTGAAAGAAATTTCAAACGCCCCTCTGAGAACACGATGGCCGAGGTGAGCGAGTTTGTAGATTTTATTAAAAAAGATAATGATATAGCCGTTTTCATTAATGGCAATGGTATTTATGAAAGCGCAGTTTCAAGCAGTCGCGGAATGTCTATTGCGGAATTGGACAATGTTAAAATGCTTCAGAATTCTTATGGAGAATTTGCTTTGAACTTTAATGATAATGATGTGCAATTGGACTTTGATTGGTCTACATCAAATCCTGCTTTGGAAAAATTAGAATTCATCCAATCATCTGGCTTGAGTGATGAGGATTTACAGTATGTGACAGATAGCACGGTATATCTCTGTGCTGGTGCTAACATTAACATTAAAGGCTATTATGATTTTTATAAAACACTTCCTGACATTGCCGATGCAATTGCTCAAGTTCAGGAAGAACTTGGAATGAATGAAGAGCAAATGTTGGCAGTTTTCAATGGGAAGGCTACCTATGGATTGACTTCCATTTCTTATGAGGTACCGCAGTATAATCAAGAATCATTGAACGAGATGTATTTTGGCTACACTCCAGGTCCAGAGCTCAAAACTGTAAGCACATTGTGGCTCGGTAGTAATAATAAAGATGGATTCAAAAAAGTGCTTACAAAGAACTTTTTCCAAGAGTCAACAGAGCCCGAGCTTAAAGGGATTTATTTCATGAACTTAGGCTTTGGTGGATTAGAATATTTTGCGGTAGAGACTCCAAATGGATTCATGTTTACCAATAGCGTCAAGCTTGCTCAAAAAGCCAAGGCTGGAAGCCTTGGTGCATTGCCAGCAAACTACGCTTCTCGTTTAAAAGAAAATCCTATGTCGGCTTATATGAACCTCAATCAAGCGGATTATCCTGAAGCAATGAAAATAGGAATGCGCGAAGAAATGGGTCGTGATTGGTTCGGCATTTCGAAGTTTTTGGAAATTGCAAAAGATGTAGAAATGACAGGCGAAAAGTCTCATTCTTCAATAAAAATGAATCTAGTCGAAGGTGAAGGGAATTCTTTGTATCGAATGATCAAACAGATAGACACAGCTGCAACTTATAACAAGGAGCAGCGGAAAAAGGAGCGTGAAGAACTCGAAAAGATGGAAGAAGAAATGATGCGTCAATACCAAGAGGGAACGTTCCCAGTGCCGAATGAAGAAAATCCATTTTAATAAGGTTGTTCCGTCGTTTTTATATGAAAGCACCGACTATGAAAGTGGGGTGTGGGGAAATTCGTTTGTCTTAAATAAAGGCGAATCACATCTTGTTAGTGCTTTTTCAGGAAGAGGCAAGACCACATTCTTATCGCTCATTTTTGGAGCGAGAAAGGATTTTATGGGCACCATTCTACTAGACGAACAAGACACAAAACACCTTGGACTAAACGATTGGAGCGGCCTTCGTCAGAATAAGATCAGCATGCTCTTTCAGAATTTGCGCTTGTTTGATGAACTTACGGTGAAAGAGAATTTTTTGTTAAAAACGCAATTGTCTAAGGACTTTCACATTGATCAAGCAGAGCAATGGCTTGCTGAATTAGATTTGAAAGATGTCTTAAATCGTAAATGCAATACGCTTTCACAAGGGCAGCAACAGCGCGTAGCTATTGTGCGTGCGTTGTTACAGCGATTTGATTGGCTGTTGCTTGACGAGCCCTTTAGTCATTTGGATAAAGAAAATCAACAACGTGTTTTTCGATTGGTTGAAAAGCGCGTAGCGGAAGAACAAGCAGGATGGATCGTCTCTTCCTTGGGGGATAAGCACGGATACACGTTTCAAAGGGAGATTGCATTATGATATTCAGAAAAATATTTTCCAAGCAAATGAAACGCTGGCAACGAATCCTCGTGCTGGTAAGTTCGTTTGTAGGATTATTATTGATTTGGATTTCTTTGGCACTATACTTCGATATTTCAAAGGCCTTGAACGAAACCGAACGTTTGTTCGGTGATCAATATTTGGTCTTGAACAAACGCGTTAGCGTCTTCGGAGCAATGGGAATGGGCCGTTCAGGATTTTCTATTGAAGAAATAAAATCGGTAGAGGAACTCAAAGGCGTGACGGATGTTGGTGAATTTGTAAGTAATCGTTTTCGCGCCAATGCCATTGCAGATTTTGGGGATATGGGTCCATTGCTCAAGACCGAGTTGTTTTTTGAATCAGTACCCGATCGCTTTTTAGATACAAAGCCTGCTGGTTGGAGGTGGCGACCTACCGATCCGGATGTGCCGATAATCGTACCATCTGATTATCTCGCGCTTTATAATTTCGGCTTCGCACCCGGCCAAGATCTTCCTCAAATTTCGGAATCGGTGGCGAAGATGAGCGCCTTCAAAATTTCCATCGAAACGCCTTCCGGACCTCAAATTTTCAATGCTCGAATCGGAGGATTCAGCGATCGCATCAATACTATCCTCGCACCATTGAGTTTCTTAGAATATGCTAATGAGCAGTTCGGCCTAGGGCAACGCGAAGCACCACAGCGCATCATCGTGGCATCTGATGATATTAGTGCACTTGAAAAATGGATGAGCGAGAAAGGTTATGAAACGAGCGAAGAAAAAATGCAAATGGGAAAGGAGAAACTAATCGCTCAACGCATACTTTCTATCGGACTCGTACTTGGTTTTTTTATTGTAATTCTATCGTTGGGAAGTTTTTTACAAATGACCGATTTGCTTATCGCGCGCTCGGATCAGGAGATCAGAACGCTGGGTTATTTGGGATATACCTATTCCCAATTATCTAAGAAAATTTTTGCTCAAATAATACGTGTTATTGCCATCAGTTTCGTGTTGGCTTTCTTAGGAGGCATCTTACTCCGATGGAAGTTGTCTGCATTCCTAGCAGTGCTAGTGGGAGAGCAAAGTATGATTCCAAGCTCGTTTGCTGTAGTTATTCTATTTGCAATAGTCTTGTCTTATGCGGCTTTGGTGTACTGGAACATTCTTCGTCAGACCAAGAGAATGTTGGCCTAGTATTCTTCCTATTCAAGGGGGAAGTTTTCCTATTGAGCACACTTGATGCGTTGAATGCAAATGCTCGGCTTTCCTTTGGAGAAAATTAATCGCCATGAAAGCAAAAATGTTTCTTCTTCTTTCTACCACTGTAATGATATTCAGTGCATGTAGTAATGACACAGCGATGAATGCTGATAATGCATCTGATATTCTGTCGGATGGTAATTGGAAAGTAACGTCTTATATCGATAGCGGCGAGGATGAGACGTACAAATTCACAGGACATTCCTTTGATTTTACCAACGGAGGGACAGTGAATGTAACTGCGAGTTCTGGCAATACATCTGGCTCGTGGAGCACGGGTGAGGATGATTCTACAGTTAAATTGAACTTATCGTTTAGCTCTACGCCGCATAGCGACTTGAACGATGATTGGCATGTGATTACTCAAACGAATTCGAAGATAGAACTGCAAGATGTGAGTGGTGGAAATGGTGGAGTTGATTATCTCACATTAGAGAGATAATCAACCCCCGTTTCCATTCTTATTTCTGTAGTTCTTGAACGGCTTTTTCAAGTTGTTGATCGCGCCCTTTGCTTACAATAGCAGGGGCGTTTTCAACTCTAACGTCTGGTTCAAGCTGTAAGTTTTCAAGGTACTGACCTTTGTCGTTTACCATACCTACTTGCGGAATTCCGAATACAACACCATTCTGCAAACCTTCCCACCAAACAGCAGTACCTGTTCCTGGAACGGGCATACCGATGAGCTTTCCTACACCTAGTTCTTTATATACATATGGGAATAAATGCGCATCTGAGTAATTGCTTTCATTCATAACTACTACTGAAGGTTTAGCCCATTTGAACATTGGTTCTTTTCCTATTTTTTGATCACGAGGAGTCATTTCTAAATAGGGTTTGCCACTAAGGAATGTGGCCAAATCATCATGCAACCAACCACCGCCGTTGTAGCGAGTGTCGACTACTAAGGCTTTCTTAAACGCATGAGTTCCGAGGGCTTTGTCATACACTTTTCTGAAGCTGCCATCATCCATCCCACGAACATGGACATAGCCAATAGTGCCGCCAGACAAGGAATCTACGATGTGCTCGCAATTTTTTACCCAACGCTGATAGAGCAGTTCATTTTGTAATCCATAGCCAAATGGCTTTACAATTTCTTCCCAACGTTCGCCACTTTTTGGATTGAAAAGATGCAACAAAGTATTCTTACCTCCTTTTCTATTTAGTAGCGAATAGTAGTTTGTGGTTGGAGTAATGGCAGTGCCATCAATCTTCTCAATCACTACTCCTGCCTTGATTTTAGACTCTTTCGTGATGATTGGATTTTTGTCTAAGACTTCTTCGATCATTAAACCATTGCCTGTATATCCTTCCTTGAAGAAGAATCCTAGTGTTGCAGTTTGATCTCCGTTTTCGCTTGGGCTCCAATAAAAAGCGCCGGTATGACTCGCGTTCAACTCACCGAGCATTTCGCCCATCATATCGGCGAAGTCGTAGTTGTTATTTACTGCACTTACTTTCTTTGCGTACTCTTCTTTGTAAAAATCCCAACGAACGTTATGTAGATTTTTCAAGTAAAATTTCTTCTGTACTTGTCTCCAAATGTGCTCAAATAAGTAAGCTCTCTCTGCATTTTCATTCAAAACCATTTCGCCTTTCATAGCCAGTGGTTTTGGCTCTCCAGTAGCAAGATCTACTTTGGTGATCATACCATTGGAAATGATGTACAAGAATTTATCTGAAGTATCAGCTTGCATTCCGCCGTAACCAGTACCAAGCTTAGCAAGCACTTTTGTCTCTTTCGTACGAAGATCTGTTTGCCATAAATCAAAACCCTTTTCCATTTCTGTGAGATACAAAAGCTTTGAACCGTCTTTGGTTACATAAGCGTCTGTCAGATTAGATGAGTGAATGGTCAAACGAACTTTGCGATCATCGAATCCATCTAGTTCGAGCTCTAGTGGCTTGATTTCAGGAGTCTTTTCATCTTTCTTCTTTTTATCCTCAGCAGATTCTTTTTTCTTTTTTGAATCACTAGCGGATGCTTCTTCTTTTTTAGCTTTCTCTTCTTCTTCTTTTGCTTTTTCCTCTTTATACAATTCAAATTCTTCTTCTGTTAATTTGAATAAATCATAAGCTTCTTGTGTGAAGAAAGAGGCGTACATGTCGGACTCTCCGCCCCATCCACCGCGGCTTTTCAAGCCATCGTATGATGAGTTCCAAATAGCCATTTTTCCTCCCATCATCCAGCTTGGACCGTTTACTCCAAAGCCTGAATTGCTGAGATTTTTAATTTCCCCTTTACCGTCTGCAGAGACCAATCCCATTTGAGAAATCCATTGCTCACCAGGTAAATAATTTACCAAAAACCATTTTCCATCTGGCGACCAATCATAATGCTGATCCCCATCTGCGTAAGAGTAATTGCGCTCGGCGGGAACGATAGTTCTCACTGCCTTTGATTTCAAATTGATCACTTTCAACGCTGTGCGCTCTTCCAAAAATGCGATTTCGTCACCCGTTGGAGAATAGCTTGGTTGAAACGTTTCTTCTGGACCAACACAAATACCTTCTTCCTTGATCAATGTAGCACTGAAGAAATACAACTCTTCTTTTCTTTCAATAGAAGAAGTGTAAATATTCCAAGAATTATTTCGCTCGCTTGAATATACAATGGAGCGTCCGTCAGGGCTGAAGTCTACATTGCGCTCTTGTTCTGGAGTGTTGGTGATTCGCTTGGTAGTTCCTTCTGCAACAGACGAAACAAATACTTCTCCGCGAGAGATAAAAGCGAATTCTTTTCCATTCGGTGAAAGATCAAAGTCTGTTGCACCTGCTACCGGAACAATCTTCTCAGCAGTGTAGCGTGAGTCTTGTGCAATCTGCACGCGCAGTGCTTTTGGAGCTTCTCCTTCTTTCTGTGTGTAAATGATACCATGATGAACGAAGCAAAGAAGACCTGCATCGGAGATGCTGATGCTGCGCACCGGATGGTCTTTCATTGATGTAACAGGTGTACTTGCGCGCGTGCCTAATTGTGTTTTGTAAATATTCATGGTTCCACCTTGTTCACTCAAATAGTAAACAGTGTTATCATCCTTTGCAAATACAGGTTCGAGATCTTCACCATTGAAAGAAGAAATCTTTGTATATTCTTTTGTGGTAAAAGAATATGTCCAGATGTCGCGTGTAACGGAGGATGTATGATGTTTTCTAAAATCATCTTCGTATCCTTTTTGATCTTGATAGACAATCATGTCACCTTTTGAATTGTATTTCGCGAGATGTGCTGTGGTAGTGAGAAGCTGAATTTCTCTTCCACCTCCAATAGGAACAGAATACAATTCTGGTAATCCTCCCGTTGGGAATTCCTGATTCGACGCCAAATCCATGCGAGCCGAAGTGAAGATGACGTTTTTTCCATCGGGTGTAAAATCGGATGGTGTATCTCCTGCGGAGTGATAGGTTAATCGAGTGGCTGTGCCGCCTGTTGCTGGCACTACAAACACATCAAAATTTCCATGACGGTCAGAAGCGAATGCAATCATTTTACCGTCAGGCGACCAAACGGGTTGTTTGTCATAAGCATCACTAATGGTGATAGGTGTTGCAATTCCACCATTAATGCCAACGGTGTATATATCGCCTTGGTAGCAAAATGCCACGGTGTTGCCATCGGGTGATACCGCTGGAAAGCGCAACCAGGCTGGCTCGACCTGAGCAAATAGACTGATCGATAAGAAAAGTGAAAGTGTAGAAAGCAGGGATTTCATTCTTTATTTTTTTGGAAAGCAAGTATAAGTTAAATGATGTAGGTTTATGTTTGCCACGTGATGAACGGCGTATTTCGCTGAACAATTGAAATTTGATGAGTACCGAAACAGAAAAAATGAAAGAGCGATACGCCAAAAGAAAGGCGGATCAACGCGTGCTGGCCCATGGTCAAGCGTCTTCATTTATTCGTTACAGCTCAGAAGAACGAGAAACTATTTTTTTGAATTTCATTAAAAAATATCTCGGCGAGCCTTCGTCTATTCGTGTTTTGGAAATCGGTGCTGGAGGCGGAGGTAATATTTCTTTTTTCAAAAAAATTGGAGTACCCGCAACTCAAATTGTAGCGAACGAACTCCTAGATGATCGCGTTGAATTGCTTCGAGAAAGGCATCCTGATATTACGATTATTCCAGGAGATGCTACAGCAATGAAGCCTGAGGAAATCGGAAAATTTGATGTGGTATTTCAGTCTACGGTCTTTACGTCTATACTCGATACAAACTTTCAAAGTGTGCTTGCCCATTCAATGATGGAATTATTGAATGAGAACGGAATGTTGTTATGGTATGATTTCGTTTATAATAATCCCAACAATCCTGATGTGCGCAAAGTGACCATCGATCAGGTCAAACAACTTTTTCCTCAACTAGATTTTAAGTTTAAGAAAGTAACATTGGCACCGCCGATTGGTCGGCGTGTAGGGCCTTTGTATCCAGTGTTTAATGCGCTGCCATTTCTGCGCACGCACATCATTGGTGCTGGATTGCGCCACTAGATTTTTAATTGTCTCGAGAAACTTTCTTCCAAACTGATTAGCGTTTCTGTGCGCGCAATACCATCGATTTTCTGGATGCGGTCAGACAATACATCGCGAAGATGGCTTGTGCCCTTGCATTGCACACGAAGGAACAAAGAGTAAGTTCCGGTGGTGTAGTGACAAGAAAGTACTTCAGGTACTTTTTGTAATTCGCGAATCACTTTGTAATACACATCGCTTTTGGTCAAATACACACCGATGAAAGCGGTGATGTCCCAACCGAGAGCCGCTAGATCAAGCTGTAGTTGGGGCTTTCGAACGATTCCTGCATCTTCCATTTTCTTCATGCGCACGTGCACTGTTCCTGGCGCAACGTGTACTTTTTTAGCAACTTCAGTGTACGGAGTGAAGGCATCTTGAGATAGAATGTTCAAGATCTTGATGTCGGTGTTGTCAATTTGATAATTCATGGCCTGATTTTAAAAGCTAAATTATCATTTTTTTAATGAAAATATCAATTCATTAAATTTTCAATAATAATAATGGTAAAAACATGCGAATTTTATCATTTTACAAAAGAGCGTTTTATCTTTGTAGTGTTCTAATGAGAACTACATTGTTGGATGATGAAATGGCAGACATGCCCTACTGTCGCTAGGGTGAGGATCACAGGATAAAGAAAAACGAACTAAACATTGCAGGAAGTTTTGTTCGTTTCCACCTAACTGCCTCGTGGGGGTTCGAGTCCTTCTCCAACAGCAATCAAATGTGGTTTGTTTGGTTATACAGAGTTTATCTCAAAAAAAGCAGCACCCAAACGTGGGTGCTTTTTTTTTATTGCTGGAGCTAAACTGTTGTTAGTCATAATAGTAAGCTTAATCGGTTGAATGTCAAATGCACGCTGATTTGAATTATCTTTGCGTGCCTTTTTTTATAGGTATATCTATGAAGCATATTCGTAACTTTTGTATCATCGCTCACATCGACCACGGTAAATCAACATTGGCCGACCGTTTATTGCAAGTCACTGGCACGGTAGACAACCGTAAGTTAGTTGCACAAACGCTGGATGATATGGATTTGGAGAGAGAGAAGGGTATCACCATCAAAGCGCACGCGATTCAGATGGAATACACCAGCAAGAAGGGAGAGAAGTTTATTCTCAACTTGATCGACACACCAGGTCACGTTGACTTTAGCTACGAAGTATCGCGTTCGATCGCTGCATGCGAAGGAGCGCTTTTGATTGTCGATGCATCTCAAGGAATTCAAGCACAGACGATCTCCAATCTTTACCTTGCATTAGAACATGATCTGGAAATCATTCCAGTGTTGAATAAGCTCGATCTTCCAAACGCAGAACCTGAATTGGTGAAAGATCAAATCGTTGATTTGATCGGTTGTGAAAGAGATAGCATTTTGAGCGCATCTGGAAAAACAGGACTAGGTGTTGAAGATATTTTGGAAGCAATTGTTGAGCGTGTGCCGCACCCAAAGGGCGATACAGAAGCTCCGCTTCAAGCGATGGTGTTTGACTCTATGTTCAACTCGTTCCGCGGAATCATCGCATACTACCGCATCATGAACGGTACTATTCGCAAGGGCGATAAAGTAAAGTTCTTGAGTACTGATACTGTTTACGAAGCAGATGAAATTGGTGTGCTTGGTCTTGATCTCAAGCCACGCACCGAAGTGAAAGCCGGCGACGTAGGTTATATCATCAGTGGTATCAAAACAGCAACGGAAGTTAAAGTTGGAGACACCATCACGACGGTCGCAAATCCTTGCACGGAAGCGGTAAGAGGTTTTGAAGATGTGAAGCCAATGGTATTCGCCGGAGTATATCCTGTGGATACTGACGAGTATGAAGAACTACGCGCTTCAATGGAAAAACTCCAATTGAACGATGCTTCATTGGTCTTCGAACCAGAAAGCTCAGCGGCACTTGGATTCGGTTTCCGTTGCGGCTTCCTTGGAATGTTGCACATGGAGATCATTCAAGAACGTCTCGAAAGAGAGTTCGGAATGACTGTAATTACAACCGTTCCAAACGTTAGCTATTACGCATACACAACGAAGGGGGAGAAATTGGAAATTCACAACCCAAGTGAATTGCCAGATCCAGCGAAGCTGGATTATGTAGAAGAGCCTTATATCAAAGCGCAGATCATTACCAAGAGTGAATTCACTGGTGCTGTAATGACTTTGTGTATTGAAAAAAGAGGTATGCTAACGAATCAGATTTATCTCACTTCTGATCGTATCGAATTGACATTCGAAATGCCGCTTGCTGAAATTGTATTTGACTTCTATGATCGTTTGAAAACGATTTCTAAAGGATACGCTTCGTTTGACTATTTCCCATTGGGCTATCAAGAAAGTGCTTTGGTGAAAATGGATATTCTCCTCAATGGCGATCAAGTGGATGCCTTGTCAGCATTGATTCACAGAGATCACGCTTATGATTTAGGTAAAAAAATCTGTGTGAAGCTGCGCGAGTTGATCCCACGACAACAGTTCGAGATTGCACTGCAAGCTGCTATTGGTGCGAAGATCATTGCACGTGAAACGATCAAAGCTTTGAGAAAGGACGTTACAGCGAAGTGTTACGGTGGTGACATTTCTCGTAAGCGTAAACTTTTGGAAAAGCAGAAAGAAGGTAAGAAGAGAATGCGTCAAGTAGGTAGTGTGGAAGTTCCACAAGAAGCATTCCTTGCGGTATTGAAACTCAATTCGTAATTTTCTTATCTTCGAAGCATGCTCAAAATGTTTCGATACATCTCGTTAGTTTGTTCCATCATCATGGGTACTCTGATGATGATGTATTTGCAAGAACTCGTTTCAGATGATCGAAATTTAAAGACAATCATTTTGCAAGTGTCTTTTATTGTTCCTCTGTTTGCGCAGATCCTCTATTTATTGGTGAGCGGCAAAGTCATTTCCAATAAGCAATACAAAGAGGTGAATACATTGGATAATGATTGGGCGTTTAAAGAAAATGATGATCAAAAGGTACACACCTTACCTTCTTATGCAGTGTTTCTAGCCGCGATTGGTGGGCTTGGTTGGTTTCTTTATTTCTGTTTTGCAGGGTTAAATTCACGATTATTAATGGCTGTTTTCAGAGGAGCGTTAAACAATGCTCCGTTGGTTGCATTTATTATGCTTGCCCTGATTGGTGGAGTGCCTACATTGATTTATAATCTGCGAACATGGAATCGAAAATCGCTTCATAAATAAGCATTTCACACACGTTTTATTGTTCATAATCGTTACCTCACTCGGGTCGCACTCGCGGCTTACATTCTAATTTTGAGGCATGAAAAGATTTTTTCTACTAGTATTTTTATTCAGCGTTTTTTTCGCACTGACTCCATCACTGTTTGGTCAAATTCAGGATTATAAAGACACTTATCCCAATGGCAAAACGCGAAGCGAAGGCCGCTATGTGCTCGGGTTTGAAGATAGTCTGTGGAGATATTATTACGATACAGGTATTCTTCAAGAAGAAGCAAATTATAAAAAGGGAAAGTTTCATGGTAGCGTGAAACGTTTTCATCCCAATGGCAAAATCATGATTGAAGGCTATTTCAAAAATGATAAGCAAGACAGTATTCAAAGAACTTTCACTGCGGATAGTATTCTGGTAGAAGAAGGTTTTTATACCATGGGAAAAAAGACCGGAAAGTGGACGTATTTCTATCCAACAGGAGACACTTCATCCATGGAAATTCATCAAGATTCTGTGGTTTTGATGATGTGTTATTACAACTCAAAAAAGGAAAATACCCTTCGAAATGGCAATGGTCAAATCGAAGAATTTTTTGATAATGGAAAATTAAAAACAAGGACGCGCTACTCGAATGGCTTGCCAGACGGGCTTTTCGAAGAGCATTATTCTGGAGGATCAATAAAAATTACAGGAAATTATATTCAAGGGAAAAAAGATGGTGTTTGGAAAGAATTATTTGTAACAGGAAAAACTAGAAAGCTTACCACCTATCTCAACGGTATACCACATGGGCCCATCGAAGAATATTATGTAAATGGGCAGCTCAATGTAAAAGGCGAACATAACAACGGAAAAAAATCAGGGGCGTGGAGTTGGTTTTTAGAAGATGGTGCAAAGGATATGAATGGCTCATTTGAAAATGATGTACAAGTGGGCGAATGGACTTACTGGTATGCCAATGGCAATAAACAATATTGGGGAAATTATGAGAATGGAAAGATGCATGGCACTTGGCAGTATCAATATTGGAAAGGTGAAGCATGGAAAACGGGGAATTATGATCAAGGATTGAAAGTGGGCAAATGGCAATATTGGTTTGAGAATGGAAAGACCTTGATGGAAGGTAATTTCAAGAATGATCTTGAAGAAGGCGTATGGACCAGCTACTATGATTCTGGTAAAATGAAAGACAAGGGGAATTATTCGAAGGGAAAGATGAGTGGTGCATGGGAAGGTTATTATCCCAATGGAGTAAAGAACTACATGGGATCTTGGAATAATGATGTGAAGACAGGTGAATGGACGTATTGGACTGAGCGAGGGCGTAAAGAAAAAATGGAGACTTACAATATGAAAGGCGAACTCCATGGAATGACAGAAACCTATAATGCTGCAGGAAAATTAGAAAGTCGCGGAAGTTTTAAGGATGGAAAACCTGATGGCAAATGGGAGTATTATCATGAGCATGGACCGCTTCTGCGCGCATGCACTTACAAAGAAGGAAAGCTCAATGGAAAATCAATGATATACAGTGGCACGGGCAAACTCATTGAAGAGGCAAATTATAAAAACAACAAGCGCGAAGGACTTTACACGAGCTATGACGAGAAGACGGGTAAGGTAGTCTTGAAGCAGGAATATAAAGACGGTAAAATTGTCAAAGTCTTAGAAGGTAAACCGCGCTAGGCCGCATCGCTGTTGGATCGGAGGTAGAAATGCGGCTTTCATGGATGAGAAATTCAATGGAGCGCTTATATTTGCGAAGAGGCCTAAACTCAATAGGCTGCAATTCAATGTAGTTGATTCGTGAGAATGATAAAGAATTTTTAAAATGGGATGTTCAAGTTGCTCTTCAAATAACGGCCTCCCCGGAGGTTGTAAAAATAACGGTGCGTGTGGAACGTATGGCTGCAATAAACTAGATGTATTTGACTGGCTCGCTGGCATGGAATTGCCAATGGGTCAGAAAGTATTTGATATTGTAGAAATACGTTTTAAGAATAGCCGTAAGGGGTTTTACAGAAATGCTAGTAACCTCGAATTATATCCTGGCGATGTAGTCGCTGTGGAATCTTCTCCTGGCCATGATGTAGGCGTTGTTTCACTTACGGGTGAACTCGTGCGCATGCAGATGAAGCGCAAGGAAATCAAAGACAATTACGAGATCAAGAAAATCTATCGCAAGGCGAAAGAAGAGGATATCGAGAAATGGCAAGAGGCTCGCAAAGCAGAGCAAGACACCATGATGCGCGCCCGCACGATTGCTCGTGAGCTTGACCTTCAGATGAAGATTAGCGACGTGGAATATCAAGGCGATCGTAGCAAGGTTACATTCTACTACACGGCCGATGATCGCGTCGATTTTCGTGAACTGATCAAGCGATATGCGGAGGCATTTAAGGTGCGCATCGAAATGCGCCAAATCGGCTATCGCGTAGAAGCCGGTCGTCTCGGCGGTATCGGATCTTGTGGTCGCGAATTGTGCTGCTCGTCTTGGCTTACCGACTTTAGAGCGGTATCTACCAGCGCTGCACGTTATCAGCAACTTTCACTCAACCCTTCTAAATTGGCCGGCCAGTGCGGAAAATTGAAGTGTTGCTTGAACTATGAATTGGATCAATATGCTGAGGCATTAAAAGATTTGCCAAGCACGAATGTGAAATTGAAATTGCCGAAGGGAATTGCAGTTCACTTCAAAACAGATATTTTCAAAAAGACACTTTACTATATCTACGACGGTCAACCAGGAGAGCCACCGTTCCCACTTTCATCAGCCGCAGTGAAGGAAATCATTGAGATGAATAAGAAGGGAATTGTAATCGAAGATGTGGAAGACTTCATCGAAGAAGCAGAAGAGGTGTTAGAAGAAACAGACTTCGCTCAAGTAGTGGGTCAAGACAGTCTTACCCGTTTCGACCAAAAGCGTCGTGGAAATAAGAACAGAGGCAGAGGCGGACAGAATCGCGGTCGCGGAAATGCTGGTGGCGCGGGCAATTCAAATGCTCCACGTCCTCAAGGACAGGGTGCTCCGAAGCCTGCGGGTGAAGGTGCTCCTCAAAATCGTGAGAACAGACCTCAGAATAGACCTCCGCAAAACCGCGATCAGCAAGGTAGACCACAAAATCGTCCGCAAAACAAAGAGCAAGGACCTAAGCCGCAGGGTGAAGGACAGAACAAGCCTCAGGGCCAGCCGCGACCAAAAGGACCTCGTCCTCAAGGTCAGCAAGGTGGCGCCCCACAAGGCGGACAGCAGGGCGCACCGCGCCCGGAAGGTCAACAGCCAAATCAAGGAAATAGAAATCGCAATAACAATAATCGCAATCGCGGACCTCGTAAAGATCAACCAAACAATGGTGGGCCTAAGCCTGAAGGAGGAGCGGGAGAATGACGAAGACTGCGACATATCTGTTGTTACTAATGGCTCTATTAAGCTTTGCTTCTTGTGATCAGAATATGGTCTATGAAGAAAACAAGGCCGTAGAAGGTGGTGTGTGGAAAGCCAATGATGTCAAGTCATTTGAATTCGACATCACGGATACATTGCAGCTCTACAATTTTTATGTCAACGTCAGAAATGGCGAGGAATATCCATTTAGCAACTTGTATTTATTTGTTGAAATGGAATTCCCGAATGGAAAGAAAAGCATTGATACGTTAGAGTGTCCGTTGGCCGATCAACTCGGAAACTGGTATGGAAGCGGTCTAGGAAGTATTTTCGACAATCGAGTGCTATTCCGCGAGCGCAAGAAATTTCCATTATCAGGGCACTATAAAGTAGATATCCATCAAGCCATGCGTACAGATGCATTGGAGGGAATCTATGACGTTGGGTTTCGTCTTGCAAAACCTTAACGGGTTGTTAGCTCAGCTGGTTTAGAGCACTACGTCGACAACGTAGGGGTCACTGGTTCGAATCCAGTACAACCCACTTTCTTGTGTATTTTCGCAAAAATTCTTTTGAGTGCAGTTTAAGGATATCATAGGACAACATGAATCGAAGATGCGATTGCTTCATTCTTTCAAAGAGGGAAGACTCGCGCACGCCATCATGCTTTTGGGTCCGGAGGGTTCTGGCAACTTGCCTCTTGCTTTAGCGTTTGCACAATACATTCATTGCGCGCAGCGCACCGAGGACGATAGCTGCGGCGTTTGTCCCTCTTGCAAAAGACACGCGTCATTGCAGCATCCTGATGTTCATTTTTCTTTTCCATTTTTCAATAAACCAAAATCGGAAGGCGGAGACAAGACCAACTCGGGCAATTACGCAACAGAGTGGCGCGCTGCACTGTTAGAGACTCCTTATATGGGAATCGAACATTGGAGAACCTCTATTACTAAGGAAAATAAGGTGCTTCAATTAAGTGTTGCTGAAGCGGATTTTATTGTAAAAAGACTTTCATTAAAAAGCCATGATGGTGGATATAAATTCTTGATCCTTTGGCTTCCTGAATATTTAAGTGTTCCTACGGCTAACAAACTGCTCAAGACATTAGAAGAGCCGCCGGAGAACACTATTTTCATTTTTGTATCCAGCAATTCAGAACGTATTCTATCTACAATTTTATCGCGTGTTCAAACTTTGGTGATTCCAAAGCTTTCAGATGATACTGTACGCGAAGGCTTATTGCAACAAGGTGTTGCGCCGCAAGTCGCAGAGGGCATCACACACTATGTAGATGGTAACTGGTGGAGAGCGCAATTACTGGCGCATTCAGAAGATCCCAATATGTTCTTCAGCACACAATTCATCGATTGGATGAGAATGTGTTACACGAAGGATGTAGCAAAGATTGTTTCTTGGTCGGATGAAATGCACAAGCTCTCACGTGAAGATCAAAAGGAGTTTTTGATGTATGCGTTGGATCAAGTGCGTCAAAACCTTATTCTCAATTATGCAGGTAAATCGCTTGCAAGAATGAATGCGCAGGAACAACAATTTTCAGAGAAATTTTCAGCGTTCATTAATGATCGAAATGCTGAGAATTTGATGGAGTTAATTTCAGACGCGTTCTATGATATCAACGGGAATGCGTATTCTAAGATGGTGCTTTCAGACTTGAGTTTTAAAGTGCACTATCAGCTCCGTTCGTAGTCGTTATTTTTTCAATTAGGTATTATTAAAAAATAACAGGGCAACCCGAAGATTGCCCTGCCTAACCTAACTTTAAACATACACCATCCGCCTGGGGCGAACAATGTAACTTTTCAATATTATAATTCCGCTTTTATATAGCGATCTTAGTCCGTTGGAATTGTTCCAAAGATGAGTGAAGTATATTGATATTCAATTCACTGTTTTTAGGAGATTTGAACGTTGCATTGTGGAAACGAAAAACACCCCATCTTTATAGCCTCAAACCCGCATCATAATAGTGGAACACCAAATTAAAGGAATTGTTTTTCAGACAATTAAGTATAAAGATACGCAAGTTATCGCGCGAATCTTTACCCAAGAGTTTGGTTTAAAATCTTTTATGATTCGCTCTGGAAAGTCGGCCAAGTCCAATGTCGGTCCACTTTTACAACCATTGAACATCGTAGAACTCAGTGCAAACTTTAAGGAGAATCAGAAAATGATTACTCCAAAGCACTTGCGTTTGGCTGTAAGCTATCATTCGATTCCTTTTGATCCAGTGAAGACAGCGGTTGCATTGTTTCTGGATGAAGTGCTTTACAAGACCATTGCAGACGACTATCAGAATAGTGATTTATTCACCTTTCTGGAGTTCTCCTTGCTAACGTTTGATCAGTTGGAATCCACGCGCAATTTTCACTTGTGGTTTCTGATGGAGTTGACGCGCTACTATGGCTTTTATCCGCAAGAGCAAGACGAAAGTGATGCATATTTTGATTTAATGCAGGGGGAGACCACATCACTTCGTCCTAGTCATAGGCACTACCTCGAAGGGCCTTGGAAGGCCCGCTGGATAGAGCTTTTAGATAAAAAAACAGAGGAGGTCAATGCCATTTTGTATTCGGGCTCAGAGCGAAAATACATGCTCGAACTCCTCATCACTTATATTCAACTTCATCTCGAGAATGCTAGAGAAATAAAGAGTCTAGCGATTCTCAGAGAAGTATTTAGCTAATTATTATTCTTCGATCAACTTGTAAAGCTCTCCCAAATCAGGTTGAAGAATGATTTCGATACGTCTGTTCTTCGCCTTATCTGTTGCATTAACAGGGTGATATTCACTGCGGCCAGCAGCACTCAATACGGTTGGTTTGATGTTGCTATTTGCAGTCATGATTTTTACTACCTCAGTTGCACGAAGTACGCTCAACTCCCAATTGTCGCGAGGTGCAGTGTTGGATGAAAGTTTATCAGTATCCGTGTGTCCTTCTACGATAATCTCCATGTCTACTTCGTTTTCGATCGCTTTTGCCAAATCCACCAACGCTTTTTTTCCATTCGGATCTACCGTGGTTGAACCAGAAGCGAAAAGCAGTTTAGCTTCCATGCTCACATATACTTTTCCGTCTTGTTCTCTAACAGTAAGGCCTTTGTCTTGGAAGCCTAGAAGAGCTGCTTGAACCTTAGCGCGGAGTGCTTCTGAAGCAGCAGATTGTGCTTCGAGGAGGTCTTCCAATTCTTTCAATCTTGCTTCACGATCTTTCAACGCAGCGTTTGCTTTATCAATGTCAGCTTGCTTCTCGTTCAAGTCGGCCTCAAGAGCTTTCAACATATCTTCCTTCTTTTGAAGCACTTCTTGCGTCTTTGAAAGTTCGCCCGCAAGTTTCTGATTCTCGCCTGTAGCCTGGCTTAGAAGCTCATTGCTCTTTCTTGAAAGGATATCATTTAGCTCGTTGATTTTGTCATATTGAATTCGCAATTGACGGTATTGACGGCCCATGTCGGCAGTGTCAAGTTTCAATTCTTCGATCTCTTTGTTGCGCAGCTCTAGTTGCGCGGTCAATTCTGTTTGTGAAGCAATCAATGATTCGTTTTGCTTTTTCAACTGATCATTCTCCGTCACAAGGCTGTTCTTTCTCGATTCGAGCTCGGTGTATTTGCGGTGGCTAACACATCCAGTTCCTGAAATAAGAAGAGCGGCTCCTAATAGGGCAATCAATGATTTCATAATCCAAGTATTTTCACAAAGGTGGACTTTTAATCTCAAGTAAAAACGGAAAATGGAGGGATGTTTTACACGTCCTTTTGTTAGCGTTACTCGCGCAAATAATCAAGTGGATTCACGTGCATACCGTTGAGCCAAAGCTCGAAATGCAAATGTGGACCTTCGCTGTGGTCGCCACTGTCTCCAATGAAGGCGATGGACTCTCCCGTCTTGACACGGTCGCCTTGTTTTTTCAATAAAACAGAGTTATGCTTGTAAACCGACACCAAATTGTTGGCGTGTTGGATTTGTATAATGTTGCCATCTTCACTAGTGAAAGAAGACATCATCACTGTGCCATCAAGCACTGCACGAACGGGATCATCCTTTGGTGCGATCAAATCGATCCCAAAATGCCCGTCTTTTGGATTGTAGTAGTTAGAAACAGTGCCATTGACCGGACGGAACAGTAGAAAACCGCGTTTTTCTTGCTTTTCGTTTTGCTCTACATCCAAGTCATAACGGTCGATTGCACTCAGTTTTTGGCGCATTTCCTCATCTACTTCAGAAACCTCATAATTGAGCTGGACCTCCGAAAATTCTTTTTTTCCCGTATCCATCGCGTTTGTGAGGTCTCCACCGCTAAGGATAATCTTTAAATCGCGCACATAACGTTCATTTTGCTGAGCAACTGCCAATAATGAATCGGCCTGCAATCGCGCAATACGAGCGTCTTCGCGGTAAGAATAGTCGGTGAAATCAGGAATGACGTAGGCTTTTAGGGGAGTAAAAGCCACCAAAAGATAAATGAGGGTGCCAAAAACGAGTAGTAATCCCCCAAACATGATGATCAAGTTCATGGGCGTCAGCGAATAACTAAACTTTTCTTCAAAAGTCTTTTCATTCAAAACTGTAAGCCTGAAGCGGCTTTTCAGCTTTTTTATCAAACGCTTTCTCTTATTTACAGGCTGTTTTGCCATTCTTTCATCACGGATTCGGTTTTGCAAATAAATGAAAGTATTGCCAATGCTCAATTATTTTAGCAAATAGCGGCAAAAATCAAATATTTTTGCAACTTAGCCGTTAGTGGGCGGGCCTTGAAAATAGTACCCCTACCAAAATCATTTTTATCCTGTGAGAAGAAGCCATCTTAAAAATTTCATTTTCTGCTGCCTGCTGCTGGTTGTTATCTCATGCAGTACCCAAAAGGATGGGTTCACATATCGCGTTTATCACAACGTTACTGCGCATTACAATGGATACTTCAATGCTGAAGAAAGTATCAAGGCAGGATTGAAGAAAGTAAACCTTGCTTACAAGCCAGACTACGATAATATCCTGCCGATTTTTGTGAACGGAACCGATGAAATCTCTAAGACGATTTATCCAGAAATGGAACGTGCTATCGAGAAGAGCGAAAAGGTCATCAATCGCCACACGCTTAAGAAAGAAGCAGACAAGAAAAAGAAGAGACCTGTTTTCAATAAATACATTGATGAAAACTACATGGTCATTGGTAAGTCTTATTTCTACAAAAGAAATTTCCTTAAAGCAGAGCAAGTTTTCAAATATGTGAATGGCAAGTATCAAGACAAGGATACACAGCTCGGAAGCGCCACATGGCTTGCTCGTGCATTGATAGAACAAGGTGAGTACTCAAGAGCAACACAAGCACTAAAGCGTGCTGAGCCAAAAGCGGACAACGACGAAAAGCTCATTTCTGAGTATCATATGGCCATGGCCGACATTTTTCTTCATCAAGAAAATCTGGAAGAAGCAGCGAAGAGCATGGAAACGTCGCTGATGTACATCAAGAAAAAAAGAAACAAGGCTCGTCCGCACTTCATCTTAGCTCAGATGTATCAGGCAATGAACAAAAGTTCAGAAGCCATTACGAACTATGAGGCCGTGCTCAAGTCGCATCCTGTTTATGAACTTGAGTTTTATGCGAAAATCAATAAAGCTCTTTCATTCAGCAGAAGAGGAGGAAATTCTGAAGGCATCAAGAAAGAATTGATGAAGATGCTCAAGGATGAAAAAAACATTTCTTACCGCGATCAAATCTATTACGCATTGGGAGACCTTGCTCTTGAAGAGCAAGACAGACCAATGGCGATTTACTATTTCGAGCAATCGAATCTGGTAAACGTGGATAATAAAAAACAAAAGGCTAAGACTTTCTTGAAGCTTGCCGATTTGTATTTCGACCAACGTCAGTATGTGAATGCACAAGTGAATTACGACAGCACGCAGATCAATATGGATGAGAAGCATCCTCGTTACAGAGAAGTAAAAGCGCGCGCGGAAAGTTTGACGGAATTGGTAGGCTACCTCAACACGATTGAATTAAACGACAGCGTGAACAAGTTGTGCTCTATGAGTGAGGCCGATTTGGAACGTGCTTTAAGAAAGGCCGTGAAAGATGCGGAACAACAAGCCGAGGAACGCCGAAGAAAGGACGAGGAATTAGCAGCAAAACAGCAAGACAATGCGGTGGCTTCTATCAATGGAAGCTTCTGGGCATACAATGAAAATCTCCGTGACAAAGGATTACAAAACTTTACCGACTACTGGGGTGACCGCCCATTGAAAGACAACTGGCGCCTACAATCACGCTTGAATGGCTCATTTGGCGCGGAGGATGAATCTGTTGTTGCAGAAGATACTACTAGCACGCAAGTGGCAGTGCAAGAAGATAAGTATAAAGTCCCAACGATTGATGAGTTGAGAGCAAATCTCCCATGCGGTGATGAAGCAAAACTCAAAGATTCTCAACTTTCATTGTCGGAAGCCTATTATCGCGCGGGTGTTTTGTACAAGGAAAATCTAGACGACTTCGATAATGCTACTGATATCTGGGAGCAGCAGATTTTAAATATGGAGGAAAGTGATTTCCATCCTATGACTCACTATCAATTGTATCGCACTTGGCTTTATAAGGAGCAATTAGCAGGATATAAGAGCAATCCTTTCTGTACAACTTGTTCGTCTGTTTATTGGGGAAATGAAATCAAGTCGCGTTATCCCGATTCGGAATGGGCGCGACTCATCGACAATCCAGAGTATTTGGATCAAAAAGATGTGAAGGATAAAGAAGAGCTAAAGGCTTATGAATTGGTGTATGAAATGTACACCCGCCGAATGTACATCGACGCTATGGGCGAGTGTAATAAAGTGATAGAGACACAGCCGGAGAATCATTTGATATGTAAATACAAACTGCTTCGTGCGATCTGTATTGGCTACTCTGACGCGGCATTGGGAATTAAGGAAAATGTGGTGAAAGAACTCAATGATGTAAAAGCAGATTGTCCAAATACAGAAGAGGCTGCACGAGCTGATGAAATTTTGAAGGGAATCAACAAAGAAGTTGGATTGCCAGTAGTGGAAAATACACCAGAGCCAAAAGATCCAGAGGCACCAAAGGTGAATGTGGGATCTTACAAATTTGATGAATCAGCTGAGCATTATTTAGCTGTTCTGTTGCCCGTTCAGGGAACAAATATTACTCAGACGAAAACACAAGTGAGTGATTACAACCTCGCGAATTGGGCGTCTAGCGCACTGAAGGTGACGAATAACTTATTAGATAAGGATCATCACATTGTATTGGTAAAACCATTCCAAGGAATGGCTGCCGCTGCGGATTACAAATCGGCATTCACGACAGATCAAACTACTTTGAAGGATTTAAATGCTGCAGGATATGACGTGTTTTTGATTTCAAAAGCGAATTACATTACGCTTTTCAAATCGAAAGCAATTGATGATTACCTGCAATTTTTTAAAGACAATTATTAATCATGTTTTCAAAAAACAAGATCATGGCAAGAGCACAAGAAACCGCGCCAGATATGGCGATCAATCGCATCGTAGAAGGAACTTCTATCGAAGGTGAAATCCGTTGCGAATCGAATATCCGTATCGACGGTGTATTCATCGGAAACCTTACTACAAAGGGCCGTTTGGTGATTGGACCTGCTGGGAAAATTGAAGGTACTATTCAATGTCAGAATGCAGAAGTAGAAGGTGTGGTAAAAGGAAAAATTTCCGTACAACAACTTCTTTCTTTGAAAGGAACAGCGAAAGTAGAAGGTGATATTTTCACAGATAAATTGAGCATCGAGCCAGGCGCAACGTTTACCGGAGCATGCAATATGGGTGCTAAGGTGAAGGACATCAAGAAAGAAGATGCTCGCTTGGCGGTAGAAGCGGTGTAATGAAAAATAGTTTTCTTCGATACTCCGGAATGGCAACGCAAATGGCCATTACCATCGTCCTCGGTGTGTTCCTCGGTAGATGGCTCGATGAACAATCGGGAGGAGAGTCGAAAGTTTGGACACTTACTTTGTCCATTTTTAGCGTAGTGGCAGCTATGTATTTTGCCATTAAAGATTTGATGAAAAAATGATTTCAAAAGCGTTTGTTTGGTGGCTAATTATCGCCACAATTCTTCTTCTCGGTGGTTTCTACGGTGTGAGCCTTGTGACACATATTCCAGTAGTTCTTTACATTGCAACAATCGCTTTTTCTGTGATGACTTTTCTTTTATACAAGAATATTCTTCAAGCCAATGAGAAAAGTCCTCGTCGATTTGTAACGGCATTTATGGCATCTGTAACCGTAAAACTTTTAGTGACTGCTTCATTCCTTGGAATCTATATTTATTTCAATAAAGAACAGAAGGTTCCTGTAGCCCTAGGTATGATGGTAGTCTATGTGGTTAACCTCATTGTACTTGTTAGAAACTTAACAAATAAAGTTTCAAGTTAACAAATGACCGGCGCTGGTTTACGATGACGTAACACACGCGGAGTGGTATCATAAAACTCGGTTTTTCTTAGGGATATATTGCAGATGGTTATTTGCACCGCAAGTAAATAACCACTGATGAAAACACTTTTACACACCCTACTTTTTGCAACATTGCTCTCAGCGAGCACGGCCCAAGCGCAGTCTGACGCGCTACGTCTACGACCGATTTCAACAACAAAATTGGAAGGCGGATTTGACGAAGGAGCTGCTGAAATTTCAAGCTATAACGAAGGATCAAAAAGACTTTTTGTAGTCAATGGTTCAACAAGCAAAATTGATGTATTCAATATCGCTAACCCTGTTGCTCCTGTTCTTCTTTTTTCAATTGATATTTCTGCAATTGGTGCCGCTGCTAACAGTGTGGTAACATTTGATAATTATGTTGCCGTTGCTATTGAGGCTTTTGTAAAACAAGACAATGGATCGGTTGCAATATTCGACATTGATGGTAATTTACTCAACGTACTTGAAGTAGGCGCTTTGCCTGATATGATCGGAATTTCACATGATCATACAAAACTGGTGACTGCTAATGAAGGTGAGCCAAGTCTTGACTACACGGTAGATCCAGAAGGTTCGATTTCTATAATTGATATTTCAAATGATGTCGCAACACTCACTCAAGATGCTGTAACAAATTTCACATTTGAAAACTACAATCATATTCGCCAAAGCTTCGAATTAGAGAATGATAACTGGGCGTTTGCTCCTTCTCCAATGATGTATGATGAAGCTGGTGTTTCTATTTGGGGACCGGTGTCTTCATTAGGAGGACGCAGTGCTATTCACGGAGAAACATTTTGGGGAATTCAAAACCTGAATGCAGCAAATGTGGAAGGTGGTGTTCACACCATGACGTTTGATTTCGCTGAATTGGCGGGTCGTCCAGAAGGAACATTGCGTTTGAGATACTTCACCAGCGGACTTGAAGCAGATGATGTATTCGGAGTAAAAGTGCTTACACAAGTTGGTCAAGCATGGGAAGAACTTCCATTGATTGCATTGAATGAAATCACCAATGGATGGGCGGAATATGAACTTTCATTGGAAGGTAACGCTGGCTTTGCAGCAATTCAAATTGTAGCATCTACAAATGATGCTGATGATATTGCTGGTGTTGAATGGGCCCACATTGATTTCTTGCACCAGGATGTACGCATCTTCGGTAACAACAGATTATCAGAGGTTAACCAGGATTTGGAACCTGAGTATGCTGCATTTTCTGCAGATGACAATCAAGTAGTAGTGACATTGCAAGAGAACAATGCATTTGCATTGATTGATCTTTCAACGATGGAATTGACAGGCATTACACCACTCGGATTTAAAGATCATACGCTTGTACAAAATGGATTTGACGCAAGTAATACAGATGGTCTTATCAATATCACGGCTTGGCCAGTGAGAGGTATGTACCAACCTGATGCGATTGCATCATTTGAATCAAATGGAGAAACATATTACATCACGGCAAACGAAGGAGATGTAAGAGAATATGATACGTATGCAGAGCCAGGGAGAATCTCTTCTCTTACGCTCGATGCAGAGGCTTTTCCCGCAGGGGCAATTTTGAAATCAAACGCCAATCTTGGAAGATTGAACGTTACAAAATCAAAAGGAGACTATGATTTTGATGGTGATTTCGAAGAGCTTTTTGCTTTTGGCGCTCGTTCATTTACAATATGGAATAGTGCAGGTGAAAAAGTATATGACAGTGGAAATGCACTAGAGCAAATCACTGCATCGCTTGACCCAGCGCACTTCAATAGTACTAACGACGACAATACATCTTTTGATAACAGAAGTGATGACAAAGGTCCAGAGCCTGAAGGAATCGCGACTGGTGTTATTTATGGAAAAAACTATGCGTTCATCGGTTTGGAAAGAATCGGTGGAGTGATGGTATTTGATATTACAGATCCAAACAACCCTGTATTTGTAACGTATGAAAATAATCGTGGTTGGGATGCTGGAGAAGAAACGTTGGAATCATTGGATATGGGTCCTGAGGGATTGTTATTCATTCCTCGCAGCATCAGTCCAAACGAGCGCGACCTCGTGGTGGTGAGCAATGAAATTAGCGGTACAGTGACCATCTTCCAAGTGGATGTGGATCTTGTAGCGCAAGGTGAAATTGAATTGGAAACATTTGATCTTTCTGGAACAGAATTGATCGGAACGATAAACGACCTAGAAATCCGCGAAGCTGGCGTGAGTGGAATGTATCATGTGCCAGGCACTACCAACGAATTTTATGTAGTAGGTGATCGTGGTCCGAATGCGGATGCAAACAATCATCCGCTAGCAGTTGGAGAAACGAAGGTATTTGTATTCCCAGATTATGCTCCAAAGATGCACCGCATGGTAGCAAGCGAAGGGAACTTAACGTTTGTAGAAACGACTCCTATTAAAAGGCCATCGGGTGCAGAATTGAGCGGCCGTCCGATTCCAGTCGGTGCTGGTAATAGCGGAGAGCTTCCACTAGATCCTTATAACAACATTTTGAATACAGATGAATGGGGATTAGACTCAGAAGGAATAGTACTTGGAAATGATGGTTATTTCTGGGTTTGTGATGAATATGGTGCGAATATTTTAAAGCTAGATGCGAATGGTCAAGTAGTGAATCGCTACACGCCGTTCCCAACACAAGCAGAGGATATCCAAATCGATCCAATGGTAGGAATGCGTAGACCGAATAGAGGTTTTGAAGGAATAGCATGGACGCCAAACGGAAAGATTTATGCGATACTTCAGTCTCCAGCCAACAATCCTGATGTGGCTACCGGTAATAACTCACGTCTACACCGCATGATGGAATTGGATCCATTCACGGGAGAGTGGAGAACCTTCTTGTACGCACACAAACCTCAGATCGGACAGATCAGAGAGCGCGATTGGAAGATTGGAGATTTGGTTGCGATTAATAACAACGAGTTCTTGTTGTTGGAGCACGCTGAGCGCAATGGCTGGAATTACAAGAACGTGATTAAAATTTCGCTTGAGGGTGCCACAGCTTTAACACAAGAAGATTATAATGGCTTGACGCCAGAGCAATTGCTCAATGTGGAGACTGCGATTACAAATGGCATTCAACCAATAGTTGGAGAATTATACTTAGATCTTTTGGAAGCGGGTTGGGACACCAATCTAGACAAGCCTGAAGGATTGACGATTATCGATAATACCACCATTGCAGTGATTAACGATAACGACTATGGCATCATTAGCCCAAATGCGGATGGTCAGATCGAATCAAACAATAGACCTACTACTTTATTCATGTATCATTTGCCAGAGGCGATGAGCCTAGACTATCAGGATCCATATTGCACAATAGAGCCACTTTCTTATGTGCAGTGTGCTGAAGAAGTGAATACCATTTTCGCACCAGAGGGATATGAAATGGTAGAGTGGTCGAATGGTGAAGTAGCGCAGAGCATTGAAGTAACAGAGAGTGTACAATTGAATGTGCGATTGACCAATGCAGAGCAGTGTGCAACTTATACCACAGCAGATATTACCATCAACCCTGTACCAACGGTTGCAGCTATCGAGCCTATCGTTCTTTGTGCAGACGAAGTGGAGCTTGTAATCGTAACAGAAGATGTTCAGAATACAACATGGTCTAACGGAGATCTTGGAAACACTATTCTTGTAGATGCGACCGAATATTCATTCGGTTTGACAGAATTGGTTGCGACATTTGAAAATGAATTTGGATGTGTGAACACAAGTTCTACTAGTGTAGAAGTTGTAGACTTCCCATCATCAACACTTCCATCATTCGTGGAAGTATGCTCTGGAGATTTTGCAACGCTTAGCACCGGTAATGAGATGGATGCGCATGTTTGGTCAACGGAAGCGATGACTAGCAGCATTGAGGTCACTCAAGAAGGAGAGTATTTTGTAACCGTGACAAACGCAGCAGGATGTCAGACGACCTCATCCACATATGTGAATGTAGCGGCGTTGCCATTAGTGACCTTGGGTCCTGATCAGGAGATTTGTGAGGGTGAGAGCACAGTATTGTTTGTGGGTAATTATGAAGAGATACTTTGGAGCACTGGGGAGACCTCTTCAAGCATCGAAATCAGCGAGCCAGGAACTTATTCAGTAGCAATCCAAGATTCAAAGGGTTGTGAAGCAACAGATGAGGTGGTTGTTACCGAGGAAATCTGTGTAGGACTTCAAGAGTTGAAAGGTGATATTGGATTCACAGTATATCCAAATCCAATAGTAGAAAATCTTGAAATCGGCAATCAGAAAGGAGAAACCATGTATATCGAGTTGTTTGATTTGTCAGGAAAGCTAATGATGAGAAGCCTTGCGAGTACCAACCGTACCCACACTTTGAGTATGACAGGTTATTCAGCGGGGATGTATATTCTGAAGATATACGGTGAAGACCGCGTGGTGTCTAGAAAAATCGAGAAGATATAGTGCTTAAGTTCTAAACCTTACCTAACACTAACTACCAACGGCCCTCTTTTAGGAGGGCCGTTTTGCGCAACAAATGTTGGCATTTTACACAGTTTTAGGTAATGATTTCTTAACATAATTGCCGTTTCTTTGCCAACGCAATTTATCGAAACAAATTCTAATTAATAAATGAAACACAATTACACCAAGACGCGAACGTCGCGTATTTTGATGTTATTTTTCGTGCTTTTTGCTGCTCTCGGGATGCAAAAAGGAGCTATGGCTCAAACTCTTCTAGGCTGGCAAACGACTGGTCTTACCGGAGGGACAAATAACTTTGGTGCCTCACCTCTTACACCAGCGACCGTTGCAACTAATATCACAACTAGCGGACTAGTGCGTGGCACAGGAATCACCACGGTTGGTACTGGCGCTGGTAATGCTTGGGGTGGATTAAGTACAAACGAGACAAGCTTTGCAAACGCAGTTACAGCTAATGATTTTGTAACATTCACTGTTGTACCAAGTACTGGCTTTAATGTATCTGTAGCAGGTATTTCAGCTTACAATATTCGTCGTTCTGCAGCAGGTTCAACAACAGGTCAATGGCAATATCAAATCAATAGTGGTGGATTCGTTGATATTGGAACACCGATTACATGGGGAACTACAACTACTGCGGCAGGAAATAACCAAGCTGCTATCGATCTTTCAGGTATTTCTGCGCTTCAAAACGTAGCACCAACCAATACTATTACTTTCAGATTAGTAGTTTGGGGAGGTTCTGCTGCTACTGGTACTTGGTATATTAACCAAGTTTCCACTGCTGGTGCTGAGGATCTTATTTTGACCGGTACTGTAACAAGTGCAGGTCCAGCTCCTCTAGTAACTTCAACCCCAAACACACTAACAGACTTTGGTAGTGTGAACGTAGGTTCACAATCTGCTTCTCAGACTACAGAAGTAGAAGGTGTTGATTTAACTGCAAATATTACTGTTACTGCTCCAACACACTTCTTGGTGAGCTTGGATGGTTCAACATTTACTTCTTCTGTAACCATTACACAAACAGGTGGAGTTGTTGGTCCAACAATCGTTTATGTGCGTTTTGCTCCTACAGCTGCTGGTGTGCAGAGCGGTTCGATCGCTGTAACTTCTGGTTCTGCAAGTGATCCTGTATCTGTAACAGGTACTGGTGTTGCTGTAGCTAGCGCCCTTTCTGATATTATTGCTGATGCTGCATTTACTGCGCCAGCAAACATTGCATACAATCTTTATCAAGAATCTGATTTGACATCTTCATCTTTGGAAGTGGCACGCTTCACCATTCGTGATGGCGGTGCGGCAGCAGATGCAGATGCTCTTGCTACTATTTTGAACAGTATTTCTTTCAACGTTTCGGGTAATGCTGTGTTGAATAGAATCGCACTATATGATGGCACTACTGAGCTTAGCGAAGTAGCTGCAGGTACTACAGCGTCTTTCACTGGCCTTACTTTGACTGCCGCTGACGATGCAACGAAGACATTTTCTATCCGTGTGAGCTTCTTGCCAACGGTTACAGATAACACACAATTCTCATTCACTGTTGCTTCAGCTTCTGCTGATATCGCTGCTTCAACATTTGCTGCTGCTAACGCTGGTGGTGCTGCTTCAAGCATCACAGGCGATGATAACAGAATCGAAGTAACTGCAACAGTATTGAATTTCACTACACAGCCTTCTAACACAGCTGTTACAGTTGCAATGACTCCATCAGTGGTGGTTCGTGCACAAGATGCATTGAACAATACAGATACTGATGCTACAGATATCACATTGACTTCAACTGGTACTTTGACTGGCGCTCCAGTTATTGTTACTCCTATTAACGGTGTTGCTACATTCGTTGGATTGACGCATACTGTTGCTGGTACAGGTCTGACTTTGAATGCTTCAATGGGCGTTGTAACTGGTGTTTCGAATACGTTCAACATCTTGGCTGCACCGATTCTAGCGTTTGACTTTGCTGGATTGTTGGGTTCACCATCACCAGTGAGTGATGTTTCAGATATTAATGATCCAAACATTGCAGTTTCTACGATTACTAGAGGTTCTGGATTAACGAACTCTGGAAATGCCGATCGTTTCAATGCTACTGATTGGACGACAAGCACATCTATTGACGTAAATGATTATATGGAGTTCACTATTTCTCCAAACTCTGGCTACACAGTTTCAGTTTCTGAAATTGCTGTGCGCATTCAGAGATCAGCTACGGGAGCGCGTGCCATTGCACTAAGAAGTTCAGTGGATGGATATGCGGCTGACTTGGGTACTGCAGGTGTTATCGTTGATAATACAACAACTCAAAGCTTTACATTTACATTCACACAAGCTGCCTCAGCTGCTCCAGTAACATACAGAGTTTATATGTACAACTCTGAAGCACTTGGAGGTTCATCTGGTATTGGTGACTTCACAGGAAATGATATCGAAGTGCAAGGTGTTGTAGCTTTGAATACAACTCCAACCATTATCGCTTCAACTGCGGCGCTTACAGGATTTGTTCAAACGGATGCCAACCCAAGCGCTGAGCAATCATATACTGTATCTGCTGATAACTTAACTGAATCAGTTGTTGCAACTGCTTCTGCTGGATATGAAGTATCCCTTACTTCAGGTGCTGGTTTCGGTTCTTTTGTAACATTGACACAAACTGGTGGAAACTTAGACGGTGAGCCAGTAACGGTTTATGTACGTCAGAACGGAGCTACTTCTGGTACTATCACACATGCTTCAGCTGGTGCTAGTAACGTAGTGATCAACCTTTCTGGTTCTTTGATCGCAAATTACTATTCTAAAGCTACCGGTGATTTGAATGATCTTGCTACATGGGGATTGAACACAGACGGTACTGGTGCAGTTCCGGCTGACTTCGTTACTGGTGGTCAAACTTTCATCGTAACAAATAGAGCTACTGCTACTATCGCTGCTGACTGGACTGTATCTGGTTCTGGTTCTAAAGTAGTAGTTGGTAACGGTACACTAGCAACTGACTTCAGCATCCCATCTGGTTTCTCTTTCACAGGAACAGTTGATGTGGCTAATCTTGGTGAGTTGACTATTGAAAATACAATTCTTCCAACTTTCGGAACACTTGCTGCAAATAGTACAGTTGAGTATTCTAATATCGCATTGACTATCCCAAACAGTGTTACTTATGGTAACCTTGCTTTGAGCGGTACTGGAACAAAAACTTTTGCAGGTAACAATACAACAGCTACTGGAAACGTATCACTTAACAACGTTACTATTGATGGTCCTGGTGCTTCTCCATTCGCAACTTTGCGTTTTGGTGGTGACTTGACTTACACTGGTACAGTGACTCCTCCAGTTGCTACAAACAGCATCACGCTTCAGTCTACTGGAACAGCGGGTGGTACACAAACTATTTTCGCAAACGGCAACCAAGTTCGTTGGTTCCGTATTCAAACTACAACAGCTAACACGCTTGTTGTAAATGGTTCTTCTGAAGTATTACTTGGTAATAACTCAGGTGGTGGTCTTACTGCCTTGAACCTTTCATTGATTGATTTGAATACAAACAATTTCACATTGTTTAATTCTGCATCAACAAGCAATGCATTTGTATTGAATACTACTGGTGCTATTGCAGCAACTGGTGGTACTTGGAACATTGCTCGCACAGGTGATGGTAACTTTGGTACACTACGTTTCTCAGCTAGTGCGAACACTGTTTCAAACTTGATCTTGAATCATACAGGTGCAACTAACAACCAATTGGTTCTTGGATCAGACTTGAATGTTTCTGGTGTGTTCACACTTACAGAAGGTCGTTTGGTTCTTGGAACAAACCACTTCACATTGACTTCAACTGCGAGCCAAGTATTGGGTACGTTGGTGAACGATGGTGTTGTTACAAACAGCACTGGTGAAATGCGTATTGGATATGCAAGCCCAGTAACATTCCCATTGGCAGATCAATCTACAGATGTAGAGTACTCTCCAATCACTGTTACATTCACAAGTTCAGCGGCTGCTCCTGGGGCATTCGTTGCTGCACGTGTTACAGACGCTATTCAGCCATCAAACGCATCAACTACAGATTACATCACTCGTTATTGGTCAATTGCACAATCAGGTTACACTGGCTATGTAAATACAGTTTCTGCATCATACCTTGATGCTGATATCGTAGGAACAGAAGCAAATATGATCACTGCTTATTCTGCAAATGGTTCTTTGCCATTCCAAGCAGTGGGAACAGTGAACGCTGCGGCTAATACAGCTAACAGCACAGTAGCAGTTGGAACAGGCGATTTCACAACAGTAGGTGGTCCAGCTCCAACAGTTTCAGCAAACGCTGACGATAACACAGTTTGTTCTGGTACTACAGTGAACTTCACATCTACAGCAAGCGGTGCATCTGCATTGACTTATGCTTGGACTTCGGTTCCAGCCGGCTTTACTTCATCAGTTGCTAACCCTTCATTTGTAGTAACAGCTAACACGACATTCACTGTTACTGTATCTGATGTAAACGGTCTTTCTGCAAGCGCATCAGTAGTTGTAACATTGAACACAGAGATCTGTGGAAATGGTATTGACGATGACTGCGATACGTTGATTGACGAAGGATGTAATGCAAATGCTCCAGCAAATGACAACCGTGCTTCTGCACCAGCGGTGCTTGGTTCTACTTACCCACTTTGCAGCAACACAACAGGAACATTACTTAACGCAGGTGATAACGGTGAAGCATTGAGCGCGGAGCCAGTTGGCACAGGTGAAGACGTATGGTACCGTTTCGTTGCACAATCACAAGGTGCACGTATCCAAGTAAACAGCACGCAATACAACCTCGGTCTTGAACTTCAAGATGCAGCAGGTACTACATTGTTGTTCTCAGAAAATGAAACAGCTTCAGGTCAAGAAGTATTGATCGCAAGTGGTTTGACGGTGGGTGCTACATACTATGTAGCAGTTAGAAACTTTGGTGTGGTTGACAATGGTACATTTACTATTTGTATCCAGCACTTGAGATCTAGCGTACCAAACAACGGAACTACATTCGCTAACCTTTGTGCATTCATCAAGGCTTCTTGGACAGGTGCACAATTGTACTCTGCAACATTCGTGAACGGTTTGGATTCATACACTGCTAGTAACACTAGCACACAGATTCCATTCAGCTTGTTCAACGGCTTGGAGTATGGCACTACTTACTCTGTAACATTCTCTAACACATTCATCCTTCCAGATGCAGGTGGAAACAACGTTACTTCAGTAGTTACAAGCGCTCCATTCAACGTAACAATTGCTGCTCACCCATCAGTTCAACTTCGCGCAGCGGATCGTTGTCCTACAACACGCGCACGTGGTTCATTCATCTCTACAGATGTAGTAGTATGTGGTGCTACTGAGTATGAGTGGGAATTTGTTGAAGTTGATAGCGACGATAACATCATCGGTATCGAAACGATTCTTGTTGAAAGCAACAGCACATCACGTTATTTGAGAGTATCTCAAATCCCAGGTGTACAAGATGGCGATCGTTACAGAGTTCGTATTCGTCCAATATTCTCTTATGGTCCTGGTACATTTACTTCAGGTTACCAATTGCTTTGCGTAGCAGGTCAAGCTCCGATCAACTCACCAATCCTTGAAGAAGGAGATGTGTTTGCTCCATCAGCTGCAACTGCTGCAGAGCGTGCATTTGAAGTGTATCCTAATCCAAACGCTGGTGATGTATTCAACGTACGTTTGGCAGGAATCAATTCAGAAATTGTTATCGTAAGAATGCTTGATGCAATGGGCAGAGTGGTTTACAACAACCAGTTTACAGTTGCAGGTTCATTGAACACATCAATCGTGATGGAAGAAAAACTTTCATCTGGTATGTACATGATCCAAGTAATCGACGGTGAAGAGACGATGAATAACCGAATGATCGTTCGATAAACGATTCTCGATTCTCAATTTTCGATTCTCGATAAAAAAAGACAAAGCCGCGCTACTGCGCGGCTTTGTCTTTTTTGTATAGCCGAGCTGCAGCTCGGCTCTGTGGCTTTGCGGTATTTTCGGTAATATTTTGGAAACAAAGAATTGTATTTACCCTTTGTTGAGGTATTCTAGCAACAAACTTTTAACTCAGATTGGTCTAATGTCGCCACTTTATTGATTATTCATTAATCTCACATTAACTGAAAAGGAGCGTGACAAAAATAGTTTTGTCACGTTGCTATGAAACGACTATTTACCTTTCTATTCTGTATTGCTTCTTCTATTTATTATGCTCAAGATGGGCTAGAAGGAGTAATTGTGGAGCGTTACTATACCTCCACAGAGGCTGATAATGCCGGAAAATTGATCAGTGGTGAACTACCTGCTGGTTCGGTTACTTATCGCATCTATGTTGATTTAAAACCAGGTTTTCGGTTTCAGGCTGCTTATGGTTCTCCGGAGCATGAATTGTTCATAGAGAGCACACAGCCGATATTTAATCATGCTGACGCTGGGACAACGAACGCTCATGTATTTCCTGAGCGAGCTCTAAAAAAGGATATAGGACTTTTAGATTCCTGGCTTTCTGTTGGTGGAGCGAGTGAAAATCATTGGGGCGTCATGCTTTCCAATGACTCAATGTCGCATGACCCGAGCATTACGATTCAAGAAGGATTTTTAAATGGCAAGACGAAAGGAAATAAATATTCCTTGCAAGAAAGAAATGGTTTGTCACGTATTGGAGTGGCGCCATTTCCAACATTTTTTCAAATTGATTCAAGTTTAGTAGTTCTTGGAAGTGCTACGAAGGGCAATAAAGTTTCTATCAAAAATGGTGCATGGGCCGCTATGGGCAAGGGCTCTGTGGGAGTGGATTCGCTGACCACAAATACTGTACTTATCGCGCAGATTACTACTGCGGGTGATTTAAAATTCGAATTGAATTTATTGATTGGTGCTCCGAATGGAACATCACAAAAATATGTTGCCAAAAATCCAACGTTTGGTGAGTGGGTTCACCCTGATTTGATTTTTGATTCAACGAAGAAGAATAAAAAGAAAAAGAATAAATCAAAAAAACGTAAGTAATCATGAGAATTGTTTTACTAGTATTTTTATCAAGCATTACGTTTGTATCGCTTGCACAGCAAGGTTTAGAGGGGATAATAGTAGAAAAATACTATGTTTCTGATGAGGCAGACTCTCTTGATGCTGATGAAAATTTTGCGGTTTATCCTTTGGGAATAGGAAGCGTTACTTATCGTGTTTATGTTGATTTATTGCCAGGCTACAAGTTTATTCAGCTTTTTGGAAGTCCAGAGCATCCATTGAATATTTCGACCACCACTTCCTTTTATAACGATCCAAATTATGGCTTTGCGGTGTATCAGGGTACAAGCCTAAACAATACTAAAAAAAACACTACGCTTATCGATTCTTACTTGACTGTAGGAGGCGTTGCTAGTGGGTTAATGGGTGTCATAAAGACGGAAGATACTGATGGGTCGATCGGTAACTTGCAGGGTATTTTGGCTAATACAGACCCATCAATTGGAGCACCGATTACAGGCGATAACGGTATCGATGGTTTAATGCCAGGTGCTCCAATTCTTCCTAATACACTAGGTCTAGCAGGTGCTTTGGATGTATTTGATCAAACAGCAGGATCTGATTTCATCGTAGAAAATGGAACTGTAGCAGCTCTTGGTGGGGTGCAAGGAGTAACGGAATCTAATCATGTATTGATTGGTCAATTTACGACCGATGGTGTTTTGAGTTTTAAACTCAATGTTCAGATAGGAACTCCAGTGGAAGGCGAAAGTCAAATCTATGTTGCGGAAAATCCAGGAGAAAATGAAATTCAGTTGGAGAGCTTGATTTATACCTCACCAGAAATTGTATCTGTGAAAGAGTTGTCACCAAAGGCGATAGACAATCAGTTTGTTGTTTATCCAAATCCATCTGAAGGAATTATTTCAATAAAGAGTGAATTGGGTAGCAATGAAAAGTATAACATCACAATCGTTGATTTAACAGGGAAGCAAGTGCTTATTTCTAATGGAAATGTATCGGGTGCAACACTGGACGCATCACAGCTCAGTGCAGGTGTTTACAGTGTTAAAATCGACACAACAGACTATTCAGAAGTACACCGTTTAATCATTAAGTAATATCATTCTATTCATCTTCTTATGAAAGCCCTACTCTCTCTTTTGGTGCTTAGCTTTTTTAGTTTGTTTTCTTTTGGACAAGGAAAACTGAACGGAAAGGTTGTGGATAGCAATGGCGAGCCTATGTACGGAGTCATTGTTAGAGCTCAAGAGAATGAGAAGATCATTTCGCAAACAGATTTTGATGGATTGTTTACCCTCATTTTTCCCGATAGCAAAGAATATTCTATTCGTTGTTATATGGTCGGATACGATGAGCTAATTGAGCCTTTTTCAGTCAAGAATAATGAGGTTATTTCTAGAGATTTTGTAATTCTAGAGACAGGAGTTTTAAAAGAAGGAGTTGAAATTATCGCCAAAGCAAAGCGCTCTTCTGACTCTTACATGGAGCGAATAAAGATAAACTCTGCGGCTACACTTGATTATATTTCATCAGAGACATTTAAGAAAACGGGAGACTCCAATGTCATTGGTGCTATTGCTCGTGTATCAGGGGTTTCAACAAGCGGTGGATTGATTACTGTGCGCGGTATTGGTGACCGTTATGTGAAAACTACGCTTAATGGTGCACGTATTCCTACGCTTGATCCTCTTACGAATAATATTAAGCTGGATATATTTCCTGCTAGTCTTGTAGATAATATTGTCATCACAAAAACTCAAACACCTGAATATCCGGGCGATTGGGCGGGCGCTTATATTTCCGTTGAAACAAAAGATTATCCAGACAAATTATCGGTCAATGTGGAAACACAGTTTGGATATAATTCGCAAAGTACATTTCAAGATTTTATTACATCCGAGCGTAGTTCAACGGATTGGCTTGGTTTTGATAATGGCACAAGAAAGAGAACTACAAGTGAGTTGACCACGCCAACGTTAGCACCAACTACTTATCAGGAAATGGTGGCCCTCGGATTAGAGGGTTTCTATAACGAGCAAGGAATATCAGGATGGAACGATGGAAACTCGCAGGCTGAAGCTTATTTCAAGTTAGGATTAGTGGAGTTGGGATTATTGCCATCAGCACTTATCAATGATGAAGCGGCTTATCAGAGTGCAAGAACAGCGTATCTGAATGATTATAAACCATTAGCTTTTTCAAAATTAAATCCAGACGGAACAGATCATAATAATGGATTTTCTAATAGTTGGAATACTCGTTTAATAAAAGCTCCTATTAGTTTTTCTCAAAGTTTTAGTCTGGGAAATCAAACAACTCTCTTCGGGAAAGAGCTAGGATTTTTATTCGGCTTTAGATATGGAAATGTCTATAGATATGATCCAGACGGTGTGTCGCAGCGTGTTGGTGACGAAACATTGGGTTATCCATTCGATAGACAGGATCATGCGCAGTTGAGCCGAGAAACAAACTCTTGGAGTGCCCTAATGAATGTGGCTTACAAGCTTAATGAGAATAATAGAGTTTCGTTTTTATTCATGCCTAATGTTATCGGTATTAATGATGTCGCTCGATATATATCATTCAGATTGCCTGAAGAAATTCAAGAAATGGATGTAGAGCGAAACATTTTTTATGAAGAAAGAAGACAATTAATTAGTCAAGTTTCTTCAAGCCATTTTATCCCAAAAATTAAATTAAAAATTGATTTTAATACTTCGTACACCGGAGGAAAAAGTGTAGCCCCTGATTTCAAGGCCACGCAGTATGTTCAAGTGGTGCAGAATGATTCGATTGTGGATTATGTTTTTTCTCCAACAGCTGGAGATGGAATTCGCAGATACTATCGATACCTTACTGAAAATATTTTAGATAGCCGACTAAACTTTGAAATGCCATTAAATTCTGAGAATACGAAGAGAACTAGAAAGTTGAAGTTTGGTCTTGCTACACAGCGAAATTATAGAAAGAGCGATATTGAAGAATACCGAGTATTACCAGGAAATAATACGCAATTGGATCAATTGATCAACGATGATTTGGACGCTTATATGAGACCGAGTCGTTTTATTGTTCAAAATGGAATTCAAGATTTCGTTTACAGTAGTTTTGATAATCCTCGAAATCACACATTCGGTGATGCTAATGTTGAGGCTGGTTTCCTAATGGTGGATTATGAGTTTATTCCTTCCATTCGATTTGCGGGTGGTGCAAGAGTTGAGCACACAGACATATTTACTGACGTTGATCAATATTATTTAGATGGTCTTGAAAACAATGATCCTCGCAGGGAGAATGTGGGAGGCTTTCCTTTTGTGAATGCAGCGGAATTAGATCAGTGGGATATTCTTCCAAGTGCAAGCTTAGTTTTTAAGAGAGAATCTGATAAAGGAAATCAAACCAACCTTCGTTTGAACTATTCTAGATCCCTTGCTAGACCAAGTATTCGAGAGTTGAGTGATGCTGCTATTTTCGACAATGAGTTTAGAACATTAATATATGGAAACTCAGATTTGAAGGTGGTAAATATTGATAATTATGATTTGCGATTTGAGAAATATTTCTTGAAAGGCGATCATATTTCAGTGAGCTTGTTTTATAAAAATTTCAAGAATCACATTGAGATGGGATTCGGTAATTCAGGGATTACTTGGGAGAATGTATCATCTTCTAATGTTAGAGGAGTTGAGTTGGAAGGAAAGAAAAAAATCGGTCAGCACATAGAGTTTCAGGCAAATGTGACAGTGGTGAATTCTATCGCGCGATTTATTCGAAGAGATCTACAGACAGTAGATGGTATAAAAGTTTACTCTGTTATTGATACTATCAATCGCCCAATGTTTGGTCAAGCACCTTATTTGATCAATGGTATTCTGAATTATCAAGCAGATTCAAGCAAAACAATTTTAACACTGAGCTATAATGTGCAAGGACCAAGACTGGTAATTGCAGGCGCGGTGCGCGGAAGAGCTGATGTTTATGAGCTGCCTCGCCATACGTTGGACTTTAAAGCAAGCCGACAATTGGGCAAACATTTTACGATGAGTTTGACGATCAGAGATATTTTAAATGCTCCTGTCCGAAGATCTTATGATTTGCCTGAAGGATGGGTGGATTATGACAGATTTAGATATGGCACCAATTTCATTTTAGGTTTTGCTTATAAACTATAATTTCCATGAGACTACTTGTACTTATAAGCTTATTCTTGATCGTTCCGGCGACTAGTTTCTCCCAATTGGAGAGGGTCATTGTTGAGCGCTATTATGTGTCCGATGAAAATGATGCCACTGATAATATTGGTGGAACGCTGCCAGCGGGCTCTGTTACCTATCGTGTATATGTCGATCTCATGCCGGGAACGATATTGAAATCGATTTATGGAGATGCGAATCATCCATTTCAGATTTCAAGTACGGCGCCTTTTTTTAATAATGCTTCTGACGGGCAAACATTCGCAAAAGATTTTTTAAAAGCGAGATATCAAGAAAATACGGTTGCATTAGACACTTGGCTCACATTGGGTCAAACAACTAGAAAACAAGGACCGGTTACGCATTATGGTATTCTAAAAGATCAAGATGACAATGGATCATTTATCGGCGGAATTAATAATGACGGTGGAAGTGAAATGATATCGACAGGACTTTTAATCAATGAAGATCCAACAACAGGAATTCCATTAGCCATTGCAGATGGAATGGACACGCTGGATTTTACCCCTTCTGATTGGTATTCAACAGGGGTGCTAGATTTTGTGACAGGAGAAGACCCCACCATGTTTGGCTCTATTAATTCATTGAATAGTTTTTCGAGTACAAATTTTATTCTTCAGAACTCAGGAGTAAGAGGTGTTATTCCAGATAGTAATCAAGTAATCATTGCTCAGCTTACCACTCTGGGAGAATTGACATTTGATATAAATATCGAAGTTGAATTTTTATTGGATGGTGTATTGACTAGTAGAAAATATGTTTCTACCAATGAAATTACTTCGGACAACGAAGAGTACAATCCATTCTTGTCTTATCCTTTTGAATGTGGATGTAATAATCCAGAGTTTTTAGAATATGACCCATCATTTATTTGCTTAGATCCAACTGCATGTGTAACACCGATTGTAGTGGGATGCATGGATCCGTTGGCATGTAATTACAGTGCGGATGCAAATATTGAATTGGAAAATATCTGCTGCTATCCAGGGTTATGCGCCAATCTCAATATAGAAGAGGTATGTCCTCATCTTAAAGGAAATTCATACGATGTTGAGGTTTATCCAAACCCTGCAGAGGATTATGTTATCTACAGAATATTAAGCGGAGTTTCCTCAAACCTTTCCGTTCGACTGTATAATATGTACGGTGTCGTGGTAATGGAAGAAACGTATCAAAGCGCAGATTTAAATCTAAGTGGTGAATTTAACCTTAGCGGACTACCAGTTGGTTTGTATCAGTTGAAAGTCAACTCGGATCTTGGCGAACAAATTAAATTAATAGTGAAAATATGAGAGCAATTTATTTCCTATTAGTGATTACGTTTTTTCTTGGTGCTTGTAAAGAAGACGAGAAGGAGGAATTGGTTATCGAGAAAGGAACGGTTACAGATATTGATGGTAATGTTTATCAAACTGTAAGAATTGGTAATCAATGGTGGATGGCCGAGAATTTGAAAACCACACGTTTTAATGATGGTACTACGATTAATTTAATTGATAATTCAAACAACGCTGCATGGGAAAATGCAACGGTGCCGAGCTACTCTGTGATTAATAGCGGTACGTCAGGTTTTCTTTACAATGGTCATGTGGTGAGAGATTCGAAAAATGTAGCTCCAGAGGGCTGGCATGTACCAAGCGACGAAGAATGGAAGACACTCGAACGATCGATTGGTATGCAAAATAGCGAGGTAGAGTCTACGGGATTTAGAGGAGAGGAAGAAGCAAATTTACTCGCGAGTAAGAATTCACTTGGCTGGCCTTCGGGAGGAGAATTATTCGGATCCAATAAATACGGTTTTAATGCAATTCCAGGCGGTTGTCGAATTGTAGATGGTCGAATAAATATTTTTAATACCACCGCTTTTTGGTGGGCTAAGGACACATTGCAGAATGGGGATGGTTGGTATCGATACATTGATTTGTATGACACTAGAGTTTTCCGACAATCCACTTTCAAAGAATATGGTATGACTATCCGTTGTGTAAAGGATTAACTATGAAAAATATCATTCCTATTATTTTCTTACTGCTGTCATCGTTTGCACATGCGCAATCCGATAGTTTGCGACTTCAAATAGGTGGGGTTGCTGGTTTGGGATATGGTCATAGAGTACTCACTACAACGGAGAGTGAACTAGATCTGATAGAAGAATCATATAACAATCTCGAAGACCCAACGATGTCCTATAGATTTGGGTTAAGAGTTAATTATAATATAAGCAGTAAGAGTTTCTTATCGACTGGTTTATTATTTGCTCAAAATGGCTATAGAGTAGATAGCATCGCAATAGCAGCACTTCACGATATACGCTTTAGATATCAATATTTAGAGGTGCCTATTTTATTTCATTATCGTTTTATTTCAAATAAGAAAATTAACCCTTATATCACACTAGGTGTAAACGGTTGTTATATTTTAAGTTCTACCATGCATTTCAAAAGAATTAATGAGTTAGAAAAATATAAGGAAAAAGTATCGGAGGGAGTGAATAAGGTACAATACGGATTGCTCGGTGGATTGGGCTTTTCAAAGCGTTTTCACGAACGATACGAATTATTTGTAGAGGGTAACTACAATAGAAATATTTCAAGTTTACATGATGGCGTGCTTGAAAGGAGATTCACAAATGTGTCGCTGAATTTTGGTCTTACCTACTTCTTATAAATATTGAATTAATAAATAAATGAGAACAATTTTAATTTCTATTTTATCATTGATCGGAAGCGTTGCTTTTGGTCAAGGATTGGAGGGTGTTGTAGTAGAGAAATTCTATCTCACAGATGCTGCAGACCAAGCAAATGCTTTGTCGAATGGTGCTGTTACAACCCTCGAAGTGGGCACTACGGCATATCGTGTTTACATTGATATGGCTGCTGGTTATAAGTTCTCACAATTGTTTGGTAATGCAGCGCATAATTTGACCGTTAGCACTACCACTAATTTTTACAATGATCCAAATTATGGAGTAGCTGTGAATCCTGCTACTGTTTCTGTCAACAATATTCGCAAGCACACAGCTATGATTGATTCATGGTTTACTACGGGTGGTGCTGCGGCAACAAAGGCAGGTGTGATGAAGCCGGAGGATACGGATGGTGCATTAGTGAATCTGCAAGGGGTGCTTGCAAATAATCCTGGAGGTTGTTATGGCCTTCCAATTACTGGAACTGGCGCACAAGATGGTCTTGTTCCGAGCAATTCTACAACGTATATCTCTCCCAATACGCTCGGTCTCGGAACTGCCCTTGATGTGTTAGATCAAACTCCTGGAAATAGTATCGTCATAGCGAACGGCTCCATTGCTGCATTAGGTGGTGTGGTTGGTCCAACATCTTCTAATCGAGTGTTAGTCGCTCAGTTTACTACTAATGGTGATTTGTCTTTTCAATTTAATTTACAGCTTGTGAATATTGCGACAGGGGCTGCGGAAAATTATGTAGCTTCAGATCCAGGTTCTGGAGAATTGACGCATCCAACGTTGACTTTTAGTCCAAACGTTCCTCCTGTAGTTGCTATAACGAATCCGGCTAACAATTCATCTGTACAAGTAGGTAGCGCTCTGCTCATTCAAGCAAATTCTACAGATGCAGTGGGTACTATTACCTCAGTGGAATTTTTTATTGATGGTGTTTCTGTGTTTGTAGATTCACAATCACCTTATGCGTATTCATATATTCCAACTGCTGGAGCACATAATGTTTATGCCATCGCGACTGATAGTGATTGTGTGAGCACAACTAGTGGCACTGTAAATTTTAATGCCGTATCAAATGCTTTACCTACCATTAGCATAGCTGGACCAACCTCTGCAATTGCAGGTACTGATGTTACATACACGGCAATTGCTAATGATGCTGATGGTACAGTTCAACAAGTAGAATTTTTCTTAAACAATCAATCTATTTTTATTGATAATACAGCACCTTATGAAGTGACTTTCGAAGCGGTGCTCGGAAGTAATCAAGCAATACGAGCAGAAGTAACTGATAATATCGGTAGTGTTGGAAATTCTAATGTTATAAATCTTAGTGTAGTTGCAAATGTGCCTCCGCAAGTGTCGATTGTTGATCCTATGAATGGCAGTCTGTTTATAGCTCCAATTGAGCTAACTTTTTCAGCAAGTGCAAATGATGTGGATGGAAGTATTACTTCTATAGAATTTTATTTAAATAATGAACTTCTCGGAACAGTAGAAAATATGCCATACTCTTTAGGCTGGACTTCTATTCCCGGGGAGTATACAATCTATGCTGTAGCTACGGATAACTTGGGAGGAATGACTACCTCTGATGCTATTTCATTTGTTGTAGCTGATCCAAATGCATTACCTTATGATGTCAATAATTTGACTGTTGACTGCAATGCAGAAGTGGTATGCCTACCAATTTCTACATCTGCATTATATAGCGCAGATGGCGTGATTGGATACGATATTGAAGTGGCTTTTGATGCCTCAAAATTAGAACCAACAGGTGTTTTCAATATTGCTTCTGATTTGATCGATCCGACAAATGCTGAGGTAATTATTCAAAGTGTTGAATCAGGATTAATTTCTTTCTCAATAGTGCTTAGTGGAAATGCTCCAATAGGAACAGCTTTCGAAGGAACTGGAGAAATTGGTTGTTTAGAGTTTATCAAATTGTCAGAATTCCTTCCAATGGACGAGACAACAATAGATGTATTGTTCCTTCAGGAAAGCTATACTTCTGGTGTAGAAATCAAAGGTGTGAATAGCGGTACAATTACATCAGAGATCAATTCAAATTATCAGGGGGGTATTTCTTTTTGGTATGATGGAAGTCCATTGTCTTATGATGTTTCAAATCCTAACTTATATTTAGAGACAACCATTGAAGGTGTGCAAGACGGTGTGCTATCGGGTTCTATTTCAAATACAGATCTGAATGGTAATTTTGATTTTAACCTTTATGATGGAAATGAAATTTTAATTTCAAGAGATATTTTGGCGACCACTGCTGTGCAGCCGATTGTGAATGGAGCTGACATTGTTATAGCGAAAACACTTTTAGCTGACGGTGGGTTTGTGCCAAGCGTATTTGAGTTGTTGGCAATGGATGTGAATCTGGATGGAGTGATTAGCGCAGGAGACATTTCTCAAATGCAACAGAGAGCAACAGGTGCGATTTCAGAATACCAACAGGCTTGGAATTATGAGGGCGGTGTATCGAATGGAGAATTGTCTAAGGATTGGATTTTTGTTTCTTTAGATATGCTAGAAAATGATCCAGCATATGCTATTTCATCAACATTTCCAAACGATGATAATGTAGGGTATTCAAAGAATAGAGTTCCTGCCGTGCCATTTAACTTGCCATTAGATGTGATTAACTTTTCGAATGATGGAACAACTTGTCCAATTATAGGTGATGGAAATTATTTTGCTATTATGCTTGGAGATGTAGATGGAAGTTATTCCAATTATGATGCAGATGGCGAATTGAGAGGTAGCAAAATTTCGAATGATATCAATGCAGAGGACATCGTTTTATTTGATTTGCAAAACGCTTCAATTGTGCAAGAGTTGGGTGAGGTGATGATGGATATTCCTGTTGTATTAAGCACAAATGAAATAGCATTGAATGCACTTGACTTTTGGATGTCTTATGATGTTTCTGCATTAGAGTTTGTTGGAATAGTATCTAGTCAGATGGATATGGATGTGTTCGCGAATTATGATGAATCAAGTAATACCCTTCGAGTGACTTCATCTAAAAATTTGAATAACCTTTATTTCGATTCGAATTCAAATATTGTTGTGTTAAGATTTAAAGTTGTTAATCCATGTTTAGAAATCACTCCTGAGATTTTCAGCGCCACATCTACTTTATTGAATGGTATCCCTGCTGGTTATAATTATTCGACAAGAGAGTATGTTGTTTTGGGTGAGATAACAACGGATGAAATCATTTGTCAGAATAGTTCTGAATCATTCTCTACAACCGCAATTGTGGAAGGACAGAATGTGGTAGCATACAATTGGAACGTGAATGGCGAAGAGATTGGATTCGGTGAAAATATTTCATTTGAAATTGTAAGTAGCGGAGCGAATACTTTATTGGTAGAGGCTATTACAGAGTTTGGTTGCGTTTATGAATTTTCACAGGACATCACTGTAAGTCCTGCACCAACAGCTGATTTTGTAATTCAATCTGAAGCTGGTACTTTGGAAGTTACCCTTTCTAATGAATCAACCATCGAGGATAACACTGCGCTTTCTTATGAATGGAATTTTGGTGATGGCAATACATCTAATTTAGAATCACCATCTAATATTTATACCGATTTTGGAATGTATGAAATCACTTTAGTTGTAACCTCAATAAATGGGTGCACTAGTGAAGTGTCTGAAGAGTTACAATTGATTACGAGCATTGAGCATGTTAGCACAACATTTACACAGGTTTACCCTAATCCTTTTGAAAGTGAAATAGCTGTTATTACAAATTTAGATGCTACTATTTATGTTGTCGATATGTTGGGTAAAAGAGTTTCACTTGTTAAGAATGTGAAACCAAGTTCTACAGAAATTATTGACTTATCGCATTTAGCAAGCGGTGTATACCATCTAGTTCTTTCAACAGAAAATTCAATGATGACCTACAAGATAGTCTGCAAATAGTTGTTTTATTTAATCTCGGTTTTCCTTTGCAGCATAGCCCAACAATAATGATTGTTGGGCTTTTTTTTTCTTATAATGTTTGATTTTCATTTGTTAAGAATATAGTTTTTCAAGTTGTTTTTTCGGAAACAATGAGGGCTTTGTAATTAACGGATTGGTAAAGGCTGCTTTATCATAAGGGTGATATAGATGTTCACCTTTGGCCACATAATTAACCGAAATCAACATGAAAAAAAATCAAACAATTTTCAAAGCAATTGCTTCATTGGCGATCGCTTTCGGAGCTTTGACTAGTTCAAATGCTCAGACGAACTTAGGTGCATCTTGTGGATGTCCTTCAGTTTCTTCTAGACCAGAAATCTTGTTGTCTTCTCTCCCAGGTTACGTTGCTGTCAGCGGAACTTTCGGTGGTGAATTGACTAACGGTGCTGTTCTTACTTGCGATAACACTTACATTATCGACAAGAAAATTTACATTCCAGCTGGACAAAACATTACAATTGCTCCAGGTACTGTATTAAAAGGTGCTACTGCGGCTACTCCATCAGAAGCAACTGCATTAGTAATTGAAAGAGGTGGACAAATTATCGCTTCTGGTACTGAGTCTTGCCCAATCGTTTTCACAGCTCAAGCTGACCCAATGGATGGCACTTATGCAATCGCTAACCAAGGTCAGTGGGGTGGTCTTGTTCTATTAGGTAGAGCATCTAACAACTTGACTTTTGCAGCTAATGGACCATACGTTCCAGGTGCTGGTAACGGTCGTTTGGCTGTAGCTGATGGTCTTGGTGTATTAGAAGGTTTTGCTACTTCTAACATCCAAGATAGATTCGGTGTAATGCAAAACAACAACAACCCAGTAGCAGGTGAAACTGTTGGAACTTTTGATGATAACGATAACTCAGGTATCCTTCGTTATGTATCAGTTCGTCACACAGGTGCTTTCCTTGCAGTAGGTAACGAAATCAATGGTATTACTTTCGGTTCTGTTGGTCGTGGTACTACAGTAGAACACATCGAAGTTGTATCATGTGGTGATGACAACATCGAATTGTTCGGTGGTACAGTTAACTTGAAGTATGTTACTACATTGTTCGGTAACGATGATATGCTTGACTGGGATTTGGGATGGTCAGGTAAGTGCCAATTCTTCTTCGGAATGAAATCAGATTTAACTTCAAGTGTTGACTCTGATAACGGTATCGAAGCAGATGGTGACGACCAAAAGTCTAACAATACTCCACGTTCACATCCTGTTATTTACAATGCTACTTTTGTTGGTAACAACAAAGCATTGGGTACTGCTGACAACTCTGGTATGGCTGGTATCTTCGCTAAAGAATTTACTGAAGGTGAAGTTTACAATTCAATTTTCGCAAACTTCCGTCAAGGTCTTAACCTAGTGAAGTCTTTGGGTACTCGTACTTATGCTACAGGTGGTGAATCATGGAACAACTGGTCAAATATCCCAGGTCCAGCTTCTGTTAACAATGGTAACGATTCACAATCATTGAAAATCGTTTGTAACACTTTCGTAGGTTGTACTTATCCTTTCACTATCGGCGCTAATGCTGCTGGTCCTGGTACACAAGTTACTTCAGGTGCTGATTTTACTCAGTTCACAGTAACAGATAAGAATGATATCGTTGCTGGTAACACACTTCCAGGTTTCGATTACACTTTCACAGTGAACACTACAACTAACGCTTTCACTGCTAAGAACGACGTTACTCCAAACCCAGCTCTTTCAGTTTCTGGTTGCCCAACTACTCCAGTAGATGGTTTCTTTGAACCAGCTCCATTCCGTGGTGCTTTCTCTTCAGTAAACGGAGAGAACTGGTTGTCAAACTGGACTTACTCTGAAGTATTGAACTCAACTAGAGGTGTTCGTGCTTGTCCAACAGACTTGAACCTTGATGGTACAACTGACGTGAACGACTTCTTGATCTTCGCTCCAGCTTTCGGTACATCTTGTAACTAATAAAAAATTGAAGTGCCTCCAGAAATGGAGGCACTTTCTACCAAAATTAATATCCATGAAAAAGATTAAATACGCTCTTAGTGCATTCTTACTTGTACTAGCGTCTAGCGCATTTTCTCAGGGTCTTCAGGGAATAGTGGTTGAAAAATACTATTCTACAGATGCTGCTGATGCTGCTGATGCTACGGCGAACTTGTCAACTTCTCCACTAACGGTGGGAACAACAGTTTACCGTGTTTACGTTGATATGGCTGCGGGTTACAAATTCTCTCAGTTGTATGGTAATGCTGCTCACAACCTTACTGTGAACACTACTACTAATTTCTATAACGATCCTAACTACGGTGTAGCAATTAACCCAGGTACTATTTCATTAGTAAACATTGCAAAGAATACAGCAATGATTGACTCTTGGTTTACTACTGGTGGTGTTGCTGCTACTAAAGCAGGTGTTTTGAAATCTGAAGATACAGACGGTTCTGTTGGAAACCAAGATAACCTTCTTGCAAACAATGCAGGTGGATGTTTCGGTCAACCAATCACTGGTTCTGGATCAAGAGATGGTTTTGCTCCAAGCAATGCATCAACTTATATCGTTCCTAACACTCTTGGTTTGGGTACTGCACTTGATGTATTAGATCAAGCTGAAGGTAACTCAATCGTTATTTCTAATGGTGCTATCGCAGCATTGGGTGGTGTGATTGGTGCTACTTCTTCTAACATGGTTTGTGTAGCTCAGTTCACTACAAGTGGTGATCTTAGCTTCCAATTCAACGTTCAGTTGGTGAATATCGCTTCTGGACTTGCTGAGAACTATGTTGCTTCAAACCCAACTGCAGGTGAATTGACTCACCCAACATTGACGTATGCTGGTAACGTTGCTCCTGTTGTTGCAATCACTGCTCCTGCAAATGGTGCAACTGTTGTAGCTGGTAACAACCTTACTATCTCTGCTACTGCTACTGATGCAAACGGTACTATCACAAGCGTTGAATTCTTCGTTGACGGTATCTCTGTTGGTGTTGATGCTACTGCTCCTTACAGCGTAGTTTACACTCCAGTAGTTGGAACTGACGTTATCACTGTAGTTGCTACTGACAGTGATTGTGAATCTACAACTTCTGCTCCACGCACAATAACTGCAAACGCTGTTACTCCAGGTGTTCCTGCGAATGATTCATTTGCGAATGCAACTTTGGTAAACGGTGCAGTATATCCTCTTTGCAGCAGCTTGAACGCTACACTTACAGGTGCTTCTGAATCTACAGAGTCGCAAATCGCAACTCCAGTAGGTGCAGGACAAGATGTATGGTACCGTTTCGTTGCTCAAACTCAAGGTGTTTCTATTCAGGTAAATGGTATCGATAACTTAGCAATTGAATTATTGAATTCAACTGGTACAACAGTATTATTTACTGAGAACCAAACAACTTCAGGTCAAGAAATTCTTGTAGCTAACAACCTTACTCCAGGTGCAACTTACTACATCGCAGTAGTAGATATGAATGCTCCAGGTTCAAACAACTTTAGCATCTGTCTTCAGACATTGAGATCTAGCGTTCCAAACAACGGAACTACTTTCACAAGCCTTTGCTCTTTCATCAAAGCTTCATGGACTGGTGCTCAATTGTACACTGTAAATTTCTCTGATGGAACAAACACTTATTCTGCAAGCAATACTAGCACGCAGATTCCATTTAGCTTGCTTCCACAGTTGCAGTATGGTGCTACTTACAGTGTTACTTTCTCTAACACATTCATCATTGATGGTGTTACTTCAGTAGTTACTAGCGCTCCATTCAACGTAACAATTGCAGCTCACCCATCAGTTCAACTTCGCTCTGCTGACCGTTGTCCAACAACACGCGCTCGTGGTGCTTTCATCTCTACAGATGTAGTTGTATGTGGTGCTACTGAGTATGAGTGGGAATTTGTTGAAGTAGATTCAGAAGACAATATCATCGGTATCGAAACTATTCTTGTTGAAAGCAACAGCACATCACGTTATTTGAGAGTATCTCAAATCCCAGGTGTACAAGATGGTGATCGTTACAGAGTTCGTATTCGTCCAGTATTCTCTTATGGTGCTGGTACATTCACTTCAGGTTACCAATTGCTTTGCGTAGCAGGTCAGGCTCCAGTAAGCGCACCAATCCTTGAAGAAGGAGATGTGTTTGCTCCATCAGCTGCAACCTCTGCAGAGCGTGCATTTGAAGTGTATCCAAATCCAAACGCTGGTGATGTATTCAACGTACGTTTGGCAGGAATCAATTCAGAAGTTGTTATCGTAAGAATGCTTGATGCAATGGGCAGAGTGGTTTACAACAACCAGTTTACAGTTGCTGGTTCATTGAACACATCTATCGTGATGGAAGAAAAACTTTCATCAGGAATGTACATGATCCAAGTAATCGACGGTGAAGAGACAATGAATAACCGAATGATTGTTCGGTAATCTCGCTTCGCGAAATTCGAAATTCGGAATTCGAAATTAATATTGACAAAGCCGCGCGTAAGCGCGGCTTTGTCTTTTTTGTATAGCGGTGTTTTTGTAAAGCCGAGCTGCAAAGCCGAGCTGCTGCTCGGCTCTGCGGTTAATCCCCCAACTCCAACCCCCAAACTCTTTCCGGGTGTTTTCACCCCCATTAAATTACGCATAACTAGGTATTGTAGGCACTTAAGGCTGAGTGATATTTGCATCACTTTAGATTGTGGTGCTGAAAATAAAGGCTTTGGTTCTCGATCTATAGGAGTTATTCGTAGTCTTGCTTTTGCAATGATTCAATACGTTAAGGTACAGAGGGCTTCCAAACGTGGAGGCCTTCTCTATTTATAGACCAATGGCTCTTGCATAAGCAACTAATTGCGGAACGCTATTGATGCTTAGCTTTTGATAAATGTTCTTTCTATGTGTCTCAACTGTCTTGATACTCAAGCTTAATTCTTGAGCAATGACCAAACTAGTTTTTCCCTCCACTACCAAGCGTACGATTTCCTTTTCTCTTTTAGTAAGTGGATTTACATTTATTTTTTTCGTAGAAAGAGGAGGCATAGAGTGATAATACGGAACCGTTGTGCGTAGTACATGTTGAATACACTCTTTCAGTTTTTCTCCACTTGTATTTTTCATTAAGAATCCTTGGATGCCAACTGATAAACCTTCTTTACGCAATGATGGAGAATCATGCATGGTTAGAATAATCCAAGGTGTTTTGATATTCAGTTGTTTGATATACGCTGCGGATTCCAAGCCATTCATGATAGGCATGGATATATCACTAATAATGACATCTGGCTTTTTCTTAAGAATAGTCTCAATCAATTCTCTTCCCGTAGTGGCTTCTCCGACAACTTCGTATTCTCCATCGCGTTCGAGAAGAGTTTTTATACCATCAAGAAAGAGCTGATGATCATCTGCAATTACAATCTTCGTTTTCATTTCAGCGGAATATCAATGTAATAATGCGTGCCCTCTCCAATACGACTATCGAATTGAAATTGTGCGCCAATTAGTTTTACTCTTTGCTTAATACTTTTAATCCCAAAAGGATTAGTAACGGTAAATATATCAAATCCAATCCCATCATCTTCTACAGAGAGATGTAACTTTTTATCCCGCGCTATCAATTGGACGGTGATGGTGGAGCACTCTGAGTGCTTAATGGCATTGTTGATACACTCAGTAATAATGCGATAGATGATTAGCTCTTTCTCACGACTCAACTCATCGTTGTAATTATCAATGATGAGTTCAAATTCTACACTTCCGCTTCTATTAAAAATAGCTTGGTAGTCTTGAAGAATTCCCACCAATCCAATTTTAGAAAATAGGATAGGAGTCATTTGATGCGAGATAGATCTGACCTCTTGGCAAGCTTGATCAAGCATTTCAATGCTGTCTTGAATCGCTTGATCGTTGTTGGCTCCTTGCAAGGTTTCCATTTTTAGTTTGGCGGTGCTCAGCAATACACCAACGCTATCGTGAAGTTCTTTTGCAATGCGCTCTCTTTGGGTTTCTTCGTTTTGTATAAGATCCAACTGATTTTGATTATCCTTAGCACGCATAGTTTCTACCATTTCATCCACGCGTTTGTCTAGAAATGTATTCGTTTGATTGGCAATCTCTGTGAGTGTTTTTAATTCTTCAGAAACCTTGATCAGTTTGTCATGTTCTGCAATCAATGACTGGTCCGATTTTTCTTTTTCAAGAATTGTTGTTCTTATATAAATGCCTATCAATGCTAAGTTGGTGAATACGCTCAGTATTGCTGTGCTTCTTACAAAATCATGGTCTATTTCTTCAATAAAGGCATAATCATAGGCCCATATTTTCAAATTGACATCAGCAAGTACAGGAAGAAGGATTAACGTAACGAGAAGACCACGTTGTTTTGGGTTAACAATAAATGCAATTCCTAGAGGGGCAGTGATGAGAAAAGTATCTATCTGACTATCTCTCCCGTACAGCATGCTATTACAAAATACCCAAGCAGTGGTTAAGATGGTAAGAGCAATCGCCGCGAATTGCTGATTCTCTCTTTTGCAAGCAAACCCATACAGGATAGCGAATACTACCATCATAGAAAGGTCGAGAACTAAAATACCACGCTGATGATCAAAGAATAAATCATGCACATGGAAGATTAGATTCGCCAAAAGCGCGAAGAGTGCAAGCCTTTTCGTCAGCAAAAAGCGCTTTTCGTCATCGATATTACTAAGAAATTCAATGTATGCTGACCTTGGAGAGGGCATTGGAGTTTCAATCTATTGGTTTGCAAAATTAGGGAGATTAAGGTAGTATTTGGTTGAAGGCTAATTATTTCCTACTTTTGAATTGATTGTCTGCGGGCAATCGAATTAACCAATACCAAACCAAAGCCTAAACAATGACTTACTGTACTCGTGCGGTGGCGCTATTATTATTTATAATTTGCTCTGCTACTGTTTCGCTCTCTCAAGCAAATCTCTATTCGTTTTCGCAATCCAATGGTACTTTTACACCCATCAGTTCGCCTACAGCGCTGGGGGGAGGCACTACATGGGATGATGCTGTACAAACGATTACGCTTCCTTTCTCTTTTAACTTTGGAGGAACAAGCTACACATCAGCTTTTATTAGCCCCAATGGATTTATAACCTTCGGTACCACTAATCCTGGAAACACGAATTATAGTCCAATCAGCTCTAACACTGCCTATAATGGTGCTATTTCGGCCTTTGGTCGTGACATCATCAACAATGGTCAAGCAATTACTTATGCAACAGAAGGAACCGCTCCCAATAGAGTATTCGTGGTTCAGTGGAACAACGCTCGACGTTATAACAGTGGTGCGGTAACTGGTGATGTAATTAATTTCCAAATCAGACTTGCTGAGACAACCAATGTTATTCAATACATATATGGAACGTGCACAGCAACTAACACTACTGCACTAACTGTGCAAGTAGGTCTTCGCGGAGGAACGAATACTGTTTACACGAATAGAACTTCTACTTCAGCATGGGCGAGCACAACAGCTGGTGGTGCAAGTGGAGCAAGCATAACAACAACAAATGCAATATTACCTGCAAGTGGTTTGACTTTCACGTGGACTCCTCCAAATCCTTGTGCTGGAATGCCTAATATTCCTACTGTTCAAGAGGTCATTGAAGTTTGTACAAATAACCCTGCAGTAATCACTGCATCAAATGTATCTGGTGGATTAGGTATTTCTTATCAATGGCAATCTTCGTTAGACGGCGGTGCGCCATGGACGGATATTAGCGGAGCTACCAACCCTACTTATACAACTCCTAACCTTACAGCAATTGGTTTTTATCATTTAGTAACCACATGCTCTAACTCAGGATTGTCTTCTGAATCTGCGACAGTATCTGTTACTCCGAGCAATTGTATTCCAGTAAATGATATTTGCGCAAATGCAATTCCATTCAATGTGAATGGTGGTGCTCTAGCTGCAAACAATACTAATGCTGCTTCCAATGGCCCCGAGCCTTCATGCGGCGGCGCGGGAATTAGAGACCTCTGGTATTCTTTTGTTTATACAGGTGGTGATGTAACTATTCAAACAACACTTGGTACTCTAGCAGATACTCGCCTTGCGCTATACAGCGCTTGCGGCGGAACACAGCTTGCGTGCAATGATGACTTTTCTGGTATTGGATTGGCCTCACGCATCAATGTGAACTGTGATCTTCTTACACCGAACTCAACATACTATGTTCAAGTTGGCGGTTATAATGCTAACGTAGGAACTTTCCAATTAAATATTACATCTATTGGTGCAAGCGGATGTACCAATCCGAATGCTACCAACTATGATGGATGCGCTACAGCAGAAGATGGTTCTTGTGTTTTCCCTGATCTAAACGCGGCATTTACAAATGTCCCTTCAGGTTCTAACTGTTTGAATATTCAGCTTAATGATATTTCTGAAGGGAATGTTATTTCATGGGCTTGGGATATCCCAGGTGCTACACCATCAACCTCATCTTTAGAAAATCCACTAGTAGTATTTAGTGCGCCGGGTGTATATCCTGTAACACTGACTGTTCAAGATAGTTTTGGTGCAACGGATGTCGTGTCTCAAAATGTGATCGTTGAAACGGGTGCCATCATGACAGTAGATATTACTGCGGATAACCTTCCTCAACAAACGAGCTGGAGAGTTTTTGATAGCTCCAATAATATCGTTGCAGAAGGCACTTCTAATGATGCTACTTTCTGTATCGGCGATAACTGCCACCGTTTCGAAATCTATGATACAGGTGGAAATGGTATTTGTTGCAGCAATGGAAATGGTAGCTATCGCATCTATCTCAATGGTGTGGAAGTAGCAACGGGTGCAAACTTCTCTTACGAAGATGTACGTGATATCAATTGCCCTCAAGGTACAAGCTGTAATAACCCTATTACTGCTAGCTTGGGATCATTTACCGCACCAGAGCCAAACACATGGTATGAATTCACTCCTGCTGAAAATGGACAATACAGAATCAGCACTTGTGATCTAGCAACATGCGATACAAAGCTTTGGATTTATGATTACTGTAATATGGCAAACTTTGATGATTCAAACGAGGCTACAGTTACTTATAACGACGATCTATGCGGGGTACAAGCAGAAATGACTCCATACCTGCAAGGAGGTCAAACATATTATCTCCGTGTTGGTGATACAGGAGGTGCATGCGGAATCAGCACTATTGATTTCCTTATTGAATACATGGGTCCAATCGTTGGATGTCTTGATCCTCTTGCATGTAACTTCGATCCTATCGCTGGAGCACCTGGGCCTTGCTACTACAATGGTAGTCCTAACTGTGAAAACTTAGGTCCAGACTTGGAGATTTCATTAAATGATGTGTTCAATTCTCTAACGGTTACTACAGTTAATGGAAATGATGCATGTCTAGTAAATGAAGGCTGTCTGCAAGGTTTAGGCTCACGTCAAATCTTACGATTCACCACTACTATTTGGAATATTGGTAACCAAGATTATTTCATTGGAGTTCCTAATGCTAATAACCCTCAATTCGAATATGATCAGTGTCACAACCACTATCACTACGAAGGATATGCTGAATACTTGCTGTACAACCAAGCAGGTCAACCAATGCCACAAATTGGATTCAAGAACGGTTTCTGTGTACTCGATTTGTTCTGTCCATCTGGATTCACTGCTAAGTACACTTGTGGAAACATGGGTATCACTGCTGGTTGTCGCGATACTTATGGATCAGGACTATCATGCCAATGGGTGGATATTACAGACGTTCCAGCTGGTGAATATTATTTGGTAGTGCGCACAAACTGGGATCAAAGCCCAGATGCTAACGGACGCTACGAATTGCGCTACGACAATAACTGGGCACAGGTGTGTATCTCTTTTGGTCGTGATGCAAATGGTAACATTATCAACTTTACAAAAAACATCAACGCTTGTCCAATTATTGAAGACTGCGTAGGACAACCATTCGGTAATAGCTATCCAGACTGCGCAGGAAACTGCCCTGGAATGGTGAAGAGAGGAGATGTTCTTTCAGACAATCTTTTGACTGAACTGGATGTGCATCATTACTTAGATGCTGCAGTTCAAAATGCGAACATCGCAACATCTTCTTGTACCGACTTGAATAATGACGGTACTATCTCTGTAGCGGATGCAATCTATCTTGAAGAATGTATCCACACACAATTGGATTTAGGAACAAGCCCATTGTTGCTAACGGATTGTGATTATGACAACGAATTTGTGGATCAAGGTGAGTCAGTAGAAATTGGTATTCATGCCGTAAACTTGACGGAAGGATATGTTGATGTCTACATCAATAATCCATCTAGTGAAATCACGGCATTGCAATTCGTGGTTGATGGAATTGTGATAGAAAGTGTTGAAAATTTGTTGCCTACCGCAACATGGGATCCACACATCCACTGGACTACAAATGGCTACCGTATTGCAGCATGTGGCTCGGCTCATTCAAAAATGCCAGTGCATTTTGTGAATACACCATTCTTCAGAATTCATTACTCTTCAATCGAAGGAACTACTGTTTGTGTTGATCAAGTGAATGAAGTATTGAATGGTCTTGTACATAATGTGCTTACAAATGTTGGTTCATGTTTGTCCATTTCTTCTATCGTCGCAAACTTCACTACAAGTGGAAATTCAATTTGTAATGGTGAGCAAGTAACATTTACAGATGCCTCTGTAGGTGGCGCTACTAGCTGGTCTTGGACGTTTGAAGGCGGAACTCCTGCAACCTCTACAGCTCAAAACCCAATTGTAACATACAGCACTCCGGGCACTTATACAGTTGCCTTGACTGCAAGTAATTCGACTACTTCGAATACTGTTACAATGACTGATTTGATCACGGTTGGCACTACGGTTACTTGGTATGCTGATACAGACGGTGATGGTTTTGGTAATCCAAACGTTACAATGAGCGATTGTGATATTCCTTCTGGATATGTTGCCGTTTCTGGTGATTGCAACGATGCTTCTAATGCTATTTATCCTGGAGCAACAGAAACCTGCAATAACATCGACGATGATTGTGACACCACTATCGACGAAGGCTTTGATATGGATAATGATGGCTTCACTACTTGTGAAGGTGATTGTAATGATAACAATGGTATCGTTTATCCAGGCGCATTTGAGTTGTGTAATGGAATTGATGATGACTGTGATACTTCAATTGATGAAGGTTACGATCAAGACAACGACGGTTTCTCTGTTTGTCAGGGCGATTGTGATGATAATAACAATACTGTATATCCAGGCGCTACCGAAATCTGTGGCAACAACATAGATGAAGATTGCACTGGAGGATTAAACAATGGCTGTCCGTTGTATACTTATTATGCAGATGCGGATAATGATGGCTATGGAAATTTGAATGCTCCAACAACGAGCTACACAAGCACTCCTCCTAATGGATTTGTTGTGAACTCAACAGACTGCAATGACAGCAATAATATGATTCGCCCAAATGCTACAGAACTTTGTGGAAACAACTTTGACGATGACTGCGATGGTTTTGTAAATGAAGGTTGTTCTACACCACTTATTGTAAATGATACAAGAAGTGGTGCACTTCTTTTAAATAGTGCAATGTATCCAGCATGTTCTAATAATACTGGCAACTTACTGAATGCATCAGCCTCTCCAGAATCTTTGACTGAAGAGCCTCTTGGTGCTGGTCAAGATTTATGGTATCACTTCATTGCGAATACCAACGGAGTGCGAATTACAGTGAACAGTAATATCAATGATATGGTCATCGAATTACAAACCGCAGGTGGAGCAATGCTTGCGATGGAGAATGACAATGGTGTTGGTCAAGTAGAACAATTGATTTTTGGTAATTTGACAGTAGGTGCAGACTACTATGTAGTAGTGCGCAACTTCAACACTGCTGCTGCTGGTAATTATTCTATCTGTTTACAATACTTGAATTCAAGTGCTCCTGATAATGGAACTACTTTCTCTAGTGTGTGTAATACATTTAAGTGTGACTGGACAGGATGTCAACTCTATGAGTTAGTCATTGTAGATGGAGAGAACACTTACTCACATACCGGCACAAGCACTTTAAAGCCATTTACGCTATTCCCAGCGTTGTTGTATGGTATGTCATACCAAGTGTACATCAATTCGATTTACAACCTTCCTGACGGTGATGGCAACATCCATACAGTAGTAGTACCAGCAGGACCGTTCACAATTACAATTGCACAACATCCTGATCTCGACTTGAGATTGGCAGATCGTTGTCCAACGGTTAGATCGATGGGTGCATTCATTAGCGCAGATCTTTCACTCTGTAACTTCACACAGTATGAGTGGGAATTCACTCACGTGACTGCAAATGATGAGGTGATTGGTGTGGAGCCAGTATATGTTGGCAGCGGCACTAAAACACGTTACATGCGTGTAAACATGATTCCAAACGTGATCGCGGGTGCGACTTATCGTGTTAGAATCCGTCCATGGTTCGGTGATGTTGCAGGCGAATGGTATACCGATTATCAATTGCTTTGCGTCGCTGGACCTGTTTCTGGAATGAACGACGAAAACAACGACACCAACTTGCCAAATGCAAGCCTAAATGGTCAAATTTTAGAAGCAGGAATTTATCCAAATCCTTCAAAAGGAGATATGATCAACCTCTCTATCGATGGATTGGAAACAAAGAATTTGAATGTTAGAATTATTGATATCCAAGGACGCGAAGTATTCTCGAAAGTGTTGAATACAGAGGGTTCTAGCGTGATTCAGATCAATTTTGACAAACCACTTTCTGATGGACTTTATCAAGTGGAGCTTACTTTCGATGAAGAAAGAATCGTCGAAAAGCTGATGGTGATCAAGTAAAAAAAACATAGTTACATTTCTAGGCCCCTGTTTTAAAACAACAGGGGCTTTTTTTTTCATTTCATACCTGCTGAAATGCAGTTTGAAGAAATAGGGCAAAAACTAATTTGAATCCTCGAAGTAGAAAACCTCGAAACGAGATACAAAAACATAATCCCTATTTCTCATTTTATGAAAACACACTTACTACACCCATCGTCTTGGTATCGAGCTGCCATGACAATTCTAATGGGAGCGATCTACTTCGCAACAAATGCTCAAACTTCATTTAATCAAATCTATTATTCAAATCCCAATAGCGGCATTATCAATGGCCAGATGGGTGTTTCAGAAATAATAGATTTTGGAAACAACGGTAGCAACTACGTTACTTCTATTTACAACACGATTACGATGACTTCTATAGAAAATGGACGTCTCGGTACTTCGTGGCAATTGCCTGTTACCGCAAGCGATCATAGCTCTGCTTTTTTCGCAGACATGAATGGCGATGGTAAAGTAGATGTAGTAGCCGCTAACGGATCACAGATTTCATTGCTTTTAAATATTGATGGGCCTTCTTTCCAAGAGCCTATGAATATTGGAACAATAGACAATGATATCTACGGTCTTTGCAAAGGTGACTTTAACAATGACAATCAAATGGATTTCATTGCACAAGGTCCTAACAACGACATTTTTATTTTCCTCAATCAAGGGGAGTCAACATTCGTAAGACAGAATGTAACAACAAACCAGAATCGTTATTCAAGCGAGTGCGAAACATTCGATATGAATAATGATGGTTTGCTTGATTTCATCGTTCCAAATTTTGATGGTTTCACACTCTACACCAATCTCGGTGGCGGTGCATTCAGTGAGTCAACTCTTATTGATCCCATGTATGACTATGATGTCAATGTGATCGATATTGAAATTGTCGACATGAACAATGATGGTCTTGCAGATATCGCTGCGACGGGTAGTTCAGGCAACTGGAGCGGCGGTACTTGGCCAGACGGTTATGTCGTATGGCGAGGCTGGACCTCTGTGTTCTTCAATCAAGGTGGCGGACTTTTCACTGAGTCAATTGTCATCCCTGAGAATGATTTAATCTCTCAAACAGGAGGTGGTCAAAATGGAAATTTCTACTTCGAAAATGTTCGTCTCGCACCAGGCTTCCAAGTAGAAGATTTGAATGATGATGGAATCAAAGAAATCATCGGAGGAACGCTCTATGGATTCAATACTTCTTATTTTGAATGGAATGGCGAAGGATATACTGAGAAGGTATTGGTGTCTTCACCTGCAAATTTGAATACACCTGCAGGAAGTGCCTTCTATAAAGATATCAATGCTGACGGTGGAAGAGAATTATTTTCTACGATTCCAGGAATTCCATCTTCATTGTATAACAATTTCGAAGTACATTTTATTCAAGAGGCCATTTCAATCGGCCAACAGATTGTACTTGGTGGAAAAGCAACGGATCAAATCTCTCTTTCACTTATGCTTTCGGATGCTAGCAACGGTGCTCTAAGCGCAGTACAGTCAGAAAGTATTTATGTAAGTACTACTGAAAACTATGAAGTGATTTTGGAAGGAAGTCTATTAGCAATCAATGAATATTTACAACAAAATTTAATCTCTTATACTCCGGCATTTGACGGAGGACAATACATTGCTATCAGAATGAATGGCGGCGCTAATTACGCTGAGAAATGGTGGAATATCGTAGTTGATATTCAAGAGCCAACTAATAATGCACCGGTCATTGATTATATTGGAAATGTTTATGCGTCTATAGCGGATAACGATTATTACACCTGGACAAACATCTGGGATGTAGAAACCCCAAATAATGAATTAGTAGCGACGTTCACTTCTTCTAATGAAAGTGTTGTGCTTGCAGAAAATGTTTCATGGAATGGATGGGAGGTGATCATCTCACAATTCGAAGGATTAGGTTATGCAGAAGTAACCATGACCGTTACAGATGCACAAGGAGCATCTGATGAGAGATTTTTTGTTGTGTATGTCAATGATTATTATCCTGAAGTTTGTTGTCTAAACAGCATCGAGTTATCATGCAATCAAACTGAAATGGAGCCACAATATTTGTGGTACTACGACCGCGAAACGCCACGCGAGGAATTGATTATTTCTTTTGAATCTTACAACGAAGATGTGCTTCCAGTTTCTGCTCTTGTTACAACTTTGACAGAATGGGGTGATATCATGCTCACCATCAATCCAGAGCTAATAGGATTTGGTGCAACTGAATTTGCTATCTTGGTTACTGACACATTAGGTCAGACTTCGTACAACTACGCATACTTTGAAAACATTGAGGATGCAAATGCTCCAATCATTGATATCAATACTGACCTGATCCAAGTCGTCCTTGGAGAAGAGGAATGCGAAGCAATTGTTTCTTGGGAAACTGAAACTGTTGAAGAAACAAATGAGGCTTTCGGTAACAACTCTTCATACATCACTGACTTCCATAACGGAATGTTCTTCGCTGCGGTGAATGCAGAAGAAATGACTTCATTTGGAGTAGATGGAAATATCGGCGCAGATGGTCAAGGCTACATGGAATGGACTTCTCAAGAGATTACTTCTGGTAATGGAAATGCATATATCGCATACGTGCAATTGAGAAATGAAGATAGCTATGATCCAGCGATTCATAAGATCTATTTGGTGGATCCTGCACAAACTGAAATCTGGGTAGAAGCTACGAGTTCAAATGGCGACGATCAATTTATATTGAACAATATCCAAGGTAGCACTTCTATCATGTACGCTATGTTTGGCGGACGTGGTGATGGTTCTTATGGATTTAATCTTGAATCACTGATTTATTTTGCAACAGAGCTTGCAACAAATGTTGCAGACGCAGGAAGAGTGTCTGACGAAGCAGGATACACCTTTGACTTAGCAGCTTTGAATAATGCCATGGACACGTATGCTGAAACATTCGCATCTGTGGTTGGTGAATACTATTACTACATCGATATTGATGATGTGACTGACGGTATGGACCAGGTAGTGGGTATAAGCGATGGAGGTTATGACATGTATGATGGAGGAAACTATTTGGTTTCGAACTTCAATAATTATTATGATAACGATGGCTGGGACTGGGATAACGGAGACCCTGTAGGAATCCCTTACACTTTTGGTGAAATTTTCTATGGCCCAGTGACTGAAGAGGTAGTGATAGAAGGTCTTGCTGTTCTTCTTTATGATGAAGAGTGCGATTTCGAATTTAGTTCTACACACGAGAGCGGCAGCGCATTCCCAGTAGGAACTACAGTTGTAACATACACTGCAGTAGACGCTTCAGGAAACGAATCACAAGCGAGCTTTACTGTTGAAGTCATTGATGAAGTAGCTCCAACCGCACTTGCTCAAGACATCACCGTAACACTTGATATCAACGGCCAAGCAGAAATTACTGCTGAGGACGTGAATAACGAATCATTTGACAACTGTCAAATTGCTTCCATGTCATTGAGCCAAACAACATTCACTTGTGAGGATTTGGGAGAGGTTATTGTAATTCTTACAATAACTGACACCTACGGAAATCCAGCTTCTACAACTGCTGTTGTAAATGTGGTGACTGAAACTACTTGGTTTGCTGATGCTGATGAAGATGGTTTTGGTACTGGTGAATCAATCGTAGCGTGTGAGCGTCCGCAAGGTTTTGCTCTAGCAAGCGAATTGATTAGCACTGAAGGCGATTGTGATGACAGCAATATGTTTGTGAATCCAAACGCTGCTGAAGAATGTGGCAACGATATCGATGACGACTGCGACGGAACTATTGACGAAGACTGTGCTTTCCCTCCATCAAACGATGGTCGCGATGCGGCAGTACTTATTTCTCCAAACAAATTCCCTGGTTGTCAATCTATCGAAGGAACACTTGCTGATGCAACATCAGACTTCTCTGAGGTGGTAGGTGATGTTTGGTACAAGTTCTACGCGAGCACCAACGGTTTCAGACTGGCAGTAAATGCTCAATCAGATGTTATGATTGAACTTCAAAATGAAGCAGGTGAAACAATCACGACGAAAGATGTAAGTGCAGGTAACCAAGAGATTTTATTTACTGGTTCTCTTACACCTGATGAATTGTACTATGTTGCGATTCGTGAAGTGAGCGAAACAGAAGGTGGTGCATTTGCAGCATGCTTCTCTTACCTCGGAGCAACGGAGCTTCTCAATGGTCCTTCATTCGACGGCCTTTGCGCACGACTCGAGATTGCTGACATGGGTGCGTTCAATTACACCGCGATGTTGACTGGTATCCCTGGAGAATTCACGATGACACGCAATGGAACGTTCCTTCCTTTCTACTTCTTTGAAGCGTTGGAATACAACAACACATACGACTTGTTCTTGACGACAACTTACCAAATGGAAGACGCTGCAGGAAACGTTGAAATGATTCAAGTATTCACTAACGAGGTTTACAGTGTAGAACTTAGCGGATACGAAGATTTGGATGTGCGCGAAAGCGATGTTTGTCCAGCTCAGAAAATGCCAAATACATTTATCGCAGCTACTTCAATGCCTTGTGGTGTGACACAATTGCACTGGGAGTTTACGGAAGTGGATGCAGAAGGAAACGCAATCGGTGAGCCTATGCTAGTAGCTTCTGGCGCTCCTACAAGATATATCCGACTAAGCAGAATCCCAGGTGTACACTCAGGTGCTCGTTACCAAGTAAGAATCCGCCCAGTGTTTGAACGCATCGCTGGTGAATGGGGTGATGATTACCAAATGGTATGTATCGAAAACTTCGGAGAAGGTATGGCAGAAACCGAACAATCATTCGGTCAACAAGAAGCAGCAGATCGTGGAATGGGTAATGAAGTGAGAACAGTCATTTATCCAAACCCTAACGCTGGTCAATTTGTACAGTTTGCTCTTGAAAATGTAGAAGCTGAAGTTGTTGTGATCCGTGTACTTGATGCAGTAGGTAGAGAAGTTGCAACTCAGCAATGGACTGCTAGCACTGGTTCTTGGAACGGTAGCATTCAATTCAATGAAACACTTTCTAATGGAGTATATATGATAGCATTTGAGTTCGATGGAACTAGAATGACCGAAAGATTAGTAGTTCAACACTAATCCCGGATAAGTGGTTTAAGTTTAAGTAGTAGGAAAAAGGGCCCCATTGTGGGGCCCCTTTTTTTTATCTAAAAAGAAAAAATTAATGCGCTGCTGCTTGTGTATTGCTCGTGTCTAGATTTCTTGTTTTCCAAGCGTAGAATGCGAGGTACAAGAAACATACAACACCCACCCAATAAGAATTTTGAATACCAAGAAGATGTGGTTCTGCTAATTTTCCTTGAATTAAGCTAACCACACCGCCACCCATAATCATCATGATCAAGAAGCTTGAACCTTCATTGGTATGTCTTCCCAATCCGGTGATTGCAAGTGTGAAAATACAAGGCCAGAGCGTGCTGCAGAAGAGCCCTACAAGAATGAATGCCCAAGCGCTTACCATGCCACTCGCCATAATACCTGTAATGAGTGAGGCAATTGCGAATACAGAATAGATCATCAATTGTCGTGATGGTTTTCCACCACTTAAACGATCAACAACAATGAGCAATACGATGAATGCTGCATAGAAGTAGAAATCCTTCATATCGTGACCCGCAATGCTATTCACAAAAAGGAAAATGAGAAACGCAACAAAGGGAAGCGCGAGATTAAGAAATTGCTTTGCGCCGTTAGATACATTAAACGCACCCGAAGCACTCGTCCAACGACCAATCATCAAACTCGCCCAGAACAATGAAACATAAGGAGCGATACCACTGCTTGGCATACCCACCGCTTGTTTCATGAAGTCTGGTAAATTGCTCGCTGTAGATACTTCAACGCCCACATACATGAAAATGGCAATCATACCGAAGTACAATTGAGGATATGAGAACGGGCCTGATTTATCTGACTTTACAGCTTCTTTTTTTGTTAAATGTGAATCCAATGTATTGATGTCGCTTGCGCTCGAAGAATCAGTGCTGTCGATTTTATCTGGAACGCTTGAAAACTTAAACATCAATGCGGCAAGAACAAATGCAATTCCTAAGATGATGTAAGGAAGCTTTACAGATTCCAAATTCATTGTGGTGCTGCCTGCATTAGGAGAACCAAAAATAGCAAACGCAATAATCACAGGACCGATAGTGGTGCCCACATTATTAATCCCTCCAGCAAGGCTCAAACGCTGTGATCCTTTAGCAGGATCTCCCATGGCAATGGCCAATGGGTTCGCTGCAATTTGCTGCAATGAAAATCCAAGTCCTACAATGAACAAACCTGCTAGTAAAAGAGGGAACGATGCAGTATTCGCTGCAGGTATGAACAACAACGTACCAACTGCGCTGATCAAAAGACCTAGTGCGAGTCCATTTCTGTAACCTATTTTATTTAAAATATCTTGCTTCGAAATCTGTGAAGCTCCAAAGTAGATCAATGATCCCACAGTGTAAGCAACGTAGAAGCAAAATGAAATCATTTGAGATTCACCTGCGGTAAGCGTGAGTGCTTCTTTAAAAACAGGAATGAGAATGTCGTTGCTGGCTGCTACAAATCCCCAGAAAAAGAAAATAGTAATCAGCGTGATTAAAGCGCCGGCTGGCGTGCTTTTGGTGCTCATATTGGTTTGTTTGATTAAGTGATACAATGATAGGAAAAAAAACAGGCCGTCATACTCTCATAGACGGCCTGTTCAAAAAAGCTCAACGATCAGCTTAGTGCTGGATCATAACCTTTTGAGTGTGTTGTACACCTAGTACTTCCACTTCAACGAAGTACACTCCATTTTCCATTGATGATACATCAATAGATGGGTTTTGTACTGTCTGAATAGTAGACTGTGAAACCAAACTTCCCACAGTATTGAAGATGCGAACTTTTGCAGTCGCACCAGTATTGTTTAATCCATTGATGAAGATTTTATCATTTGCTGGATTTGGATAAACAGAGAATGTATTGCTAGAAGTTGCTTCGTCTAGACCAACGATGCAAGCAGCGCATGATGCCCAACATACCACTGACATATTCATTTCACCTTCTACAGTTACAACACGGTTAGTGAAACCATCTGTAGTCAATGTGCATGAAGAACCTGGAGTCAATTCTTCTTGAATTCCCCAGCTGTCAGCAGCAAACTTGTACTCATAAGTACCAGCGTTCAATGGGATAGTTAGTTCCCAGATGTTGTCACCATCAGCGTCAGCCATTGGAGCGCAACCACCACACCAGTTGTTGAAAATACCATTCACTTCTGGAGTTGTAAATGTTGCAGCCACTTGTGACATATCTACTTTGAATGTTACGTTATATGGACCATTGATGATTCCACATGCTGCACAGCTACCCCAACATACTGGATCAAGCACGATATCTTCAGATACTGTGATGATACGGTTTGTAAAGCCACCAGTTGTTAGTGTACATTCTGAACCAGGTACAAGATTTTCTTGTATTGTCCATGAGTCAGCAGCAAATTTGTACTCATAAGTACCAGCAGGAAGTGGAATAGTAATTTCCCAAATGTCATCACCGTCAGCATCGGACATTGGAGCACATCCGCCACACCAGTCATTAAAGAATCCATTTACTTCTGGAGTAGTGTAAGCACCTGTTACTTGTGACATGTCCACTTTGAAAGTAACGTTGAAGTCAGTGCTTCCACCACCACCACCGCTACCCATTTGGATATCGTCGAAATAGTAAGTCTTCTCGCCAGTAACATCACCTGGTACGTTATAGTTAAAGAAGATGCTAGCTTTGTTATAGTTGTTCGCAAGATTCAATTCAGCAGTACCTGCTCCTTCGTTTGCGAAATCAAATGTCAAAGTTTCCCACTGACCAGCAACGGTAGTGAATGCATCGGTTTCACAGCTGATAGTATTGTCATTTGAAGCTTCTACTTTCAAACGTACTGGAATGCCAGCATCTGGAGACCATACACGAACAGTCATTTGCGTGTTTTCAGCAGTAAATGGAACGCCATTTACGAAACCTTGCTGTAGAGAGTTGGTAACAGTAGTACCAGCCCAACCTTGAGCAGTAGCTGATTTGATCACCTTTGCAACAGTGTTGTTCATGTCTGTTGGATCCATTTCGATAGAAGCTGCTTCAGCACCACCGAATCCGATCAGACCGTATTCAACGTTTTCGTCTTCGAAAGTGACAGGAAGATCCATTTGATCCAATAGAGTAACTACTGGCTCACCCATCGCTAGATCATCAAAGTAGTAGGTCTTCTCACCAACAGCAGAACCCAATGTTCCGTAGTTGAAGAATACACTTGCTAGGTTGAATGTGCTTGACAAATTCAATGTTTGCGTTCCTGTAGCAGGATTAGCAAAATTGAAAGTCAAAGTTTCCCATTCACCAGCAACAGTTGTAAGCTGATCTGTTTCGCAAGTAACAGCGTTGTTACCAATTTGCTCCACTTTAAGACGAACCACAATACCTGCGTCAGGAGACCACACACGTAGTGTCATTGTTGTAAGATTGGAAGCAAAAGGAATTGGATTAGCAAATCCAGGGTTCCCTAAATCGGTAACACTTGTTCCTGCCCAAATTTCGGCAGTAGCAGACTTAATTACTTTAACAACTGTGTTATTCATATCGGTTGGATCCATTTCGATAGTCGATGCATCAGCACCACCGAATCCAACTACGCTATAAGTAACACCGGCATCATTAAAATTACATGGTAAATCCATCTGCATCTGAGCTACAGAAGCGAATGTCCACGTAAAAGCAGTTAAAAGAAGTAGAATTTTCTTCATGACTTTTCTTGGTTTGATTTGGTTATATAAAAGCGAATATAGGACTTTTTGTAAAAAATACAAAAAGTCCTTTGTTTTTGTTTTTGATTAGATTTGTCAAAACCATTTTCCATGACTGCAACTTCTCGTGCATTTAAATCACGTATCGAACAAGAGGATCTTTACTCGATTCCTATCGATGAGTTTTTTAAATCTGCATTCTCCGTTGACTGCGTGATTTTCGGTTATCACGAACGACAACTCAAGGTATTATTAATAGAAAGAGGAACAGAACCATTTGATGGTTTCTGGGCACTTCCAGGCGATCTTGTATATCCGCTGGAAGACCTTGATGGCGCGGCTTCTCGTGTATTGAACGATCTTACAAGCATCAATGATATTCCTATTCGACAAGTACGTACATTCGGTAAAGTAGACCGCCACCCATTAGGTCGCGTTATTACTGTAGGATATACCGCCATTGTTGAAATGACAGATATCGAACCTATGGCATCCTCGTGGGCAGTGAAAACGAAATGGCACAGCGTAAAGCGAATCCCAAAGCTGGCTTTCGATCACAAAGAAATTTTAACACACGCTCTTCAAGAATTAAAGAACCTTGTGAAGCAAGAACCTGTTTGGAGTAAAATACTTCCAGAGAAATTTACGCTTACAGAGTTCCAAGATTTCTATGAAACTATTTTGGAAAAACAATTTGATAAAGGTAACTTTAGAAAGAAAACTTCCGAAATGCCCTTCCTCGTAAGACAGGAGGAAGCACAGCAAAACGTGAAGCACCGACCTTCTATCCTTTATCGCTTCGATGAAAAGAAGTATAATGATTTAAAAGGAAAGGGTTTTTATTTTGATTTATAATATCCTAAGCAAATGAAAAAGGTCTTATTCATTTTAATCTCTCTACTATCCATCAATGCTTTTTCTCAAGCAGTGAAAGTGGAGGTGCGTCAAGTAAATGGCCAATGGCAATTATTCAGAAATAATGAACCATACTATATAGTAGGTGCCGGCGGTCATGCGCAAATGGATAAGCTCGTTGAAATCGGAGGAAATTGTGTGCGCACATGGAGTACCGATAATGCAAAGGAAATTCTCGACGAAGCACAGCGCCACGGACTCACGGTGATGATGGGCTTGTGGGTGCAGCACGAACGTCACGGTTTCGACTATGACGATGCTGTAAAAGTGAAAGCACAACTAGATGGTTTTCGCTCTGCTGTAATGGAACTCAAAGATCACCCAGCATTACTCATGTGGGGTGTCGGTAATGAAGTAGATCTTTTTTACAAAAACACAAATGTGTGGTACGCAGTGGAAGACATCGCGAAGATGATTCATGAGCTAGATCCAAATCATCCGACGTGCACAGTAACCGCAGGTCTCGACCCGGAAGAAGTTCGTCTCATCAAAGAACGCGCACCAAGCATCGATATCTATGGAATCAATACTTATGGTGATCTGGGGAATGTGAAAGAAACCATTCGCAAAGCGGGATGGGAAGGCCCATACGCCATTACGGAATGGGGTCCGAATGGACACTGGGAAGTAGCGAAGACCAATTGGAACGCACCCATCGAACAGAGCAGCTTTGAAAAAGCAGAATCATACGAAGAGCGCTACAAAAAGTACATCAGCGGCGACCGCGAAAAATGCATCGGCTCTTTTGTATTTCTATGGGGACAAAAACAAGAAACAACTTCTACATGGTACGGACTTTTTTCTGAAGATGGAAAAACTGCAGAGCCCATCGATCGTTTGCACAAATTGTGGAAGGGTGCTGAACCTAAGAATAGAGCTCCACAAGTGAAAGCTGTTTTGGTAGATGGAAAAAACAAATCACAGAGCGTTTCATTAATGGCCGAAGAAAAGTACGAGGCCAAGATTGATGTCAGCGATTTAGACGGAGATAAATTGATTTATCAATGGCAGATTATTCCTGAAAGCACAGATATCAAAGCAGGAGGAGATGCTGAATCGGCGCCGCTTCCCATCAGTGGGCTTTTTACAAAAAAGAAAAATGAGAATGCGGTATTCTATGCTCCAGCTGAAATAGGGCACTACCGATTATTCATATTTGTTTACGATGGAAATGGTCATTACGCATACGAAAATGTGCCTTTTGCTGTCACTGCACGCGACCCAAATTTGGGTCCTGCTCGCCCCGTTTCTTTCAAGAAAATGGAAATGGAACCCTAGTAAATAATACTTTTTGTATTTTATACAAAAAGTACTATGTTTGGTATTCATAACCAAACCAATCATGATTTTACGCCTTGCAAGTGCTTGTGTAATTATCTTGTTGACTTGCTCAACAAGAATCCATGCACAGGCTGATTCCGTAGGATTTGGGCGCTTTTCTGAGCTTGGACTTTTTCCTAAAAAAGATCCTGGAACGAGCAATATTCAGATCTCAGGTTCTTATCGTTTCTTCGGAACGTATACACGTCAGCTTGATCCTTATTTGTTAAATCCTATCATTGGAGATACTGCATTACCACGATCTATTTTTATTGGTGATGATAGTCAGCTTCCAAGTTTAACATTGAATGTTGCAGGCCGACCGAACGATCGTTCGAGTTGGGGTTTTGACCTCTATGTCTTTCAGTTCCTGAATGGTATCATTGGAAGTTCTTATGGCAGCCAAGTAGTAGATTCTCTTCGTCCGGATATTCAATATCCACGCACAGGACTTCGCTTGGGTGGAAATCTTGGATTGCTTCTAGGGATGAATCTGCACGGTTCGTTCAAGACGTCTAAGGGAACGCTTATAACGCACGTTGGCGGTATTCAATGGTATGCAATGTCTGATCTAACGATGGCCTCTTTCAGAGGATATAATCGTTTTATGCTTTATGAAAGAAACCCATGGGATCCAACAGGCACAGACATTTCATCACGTTACAAACAGTATTTCGATCAAGGTTCTATCGATCAAGATAACCGCTGGGGAAACAGAGCGTTCGTAGGTGCTGTTGTAGAAGGAATAGATTTTCCAGGTAGAATTTCTTTTTCAGGACTCATCGGAAAAACGGAATTGAACGGAGGTTTTTCTCAAGTACCTAATTTTTCTTACGGTGGTAAATTGAAGAAAGATTGGGGTGGAAAAAATTTCATTTCATTCAATACGATTAATTCATTCTCCTATACGGATAGTCTCGCGAGAGAATCATTCGGCTTGAATGTAGCCACTCTTGAATTCATGATCGAGAAGAAAGGATTTGTATTCAAAGGAGAGGCAGGTATGGGGAATTATTACAGTCCAAACAATGATGAAGGATGGGCTGAATTATTTCAATTCAAAGTCAAGACACCAAGCAGAGGCCGCTGGCCATCGGCGGAAATCCATGTATTCCGCATCAATCCAAATGTTGTAAATAATAATGCGGTATTCTGGAATACGGCAACAACAGAATATTCTGTCAATGATATTCCCGCTGGTAGCGTAGGGAGCTCGGCGCTGCTCCAACCTTTTGGAAGCAGTATGGTGCGCCTCGGACAAATGACCAACAACCGACAAGGTCTCAACTTGAATGTGGAAGCTGGCAAACAAGATTTGAAATTTGCAGGTGGACTGGGTTTCTCGTCAGAGATATCTGCAGCAGCGCCAGTGATCACCTTTGGAAATCCTGTCAATCAATTTACGCGCTCACGTTTTTGGAGATGGAATTTCCCTCCAAACGTTGGTCCTTATAATCGTTACTCCGACATTTTCCGCGATGTCTATCAAACCGTCAATCTCTTGGATGACAGCTCGGGTGTGGTAGTTAACAAAAAACATTTTGCTGTTGCAGAAGCGCAGATCAAGTACCACACTAGACTTGCAGGCAAGGATGTTTACTTATTCTCACTCTTACAAATGGGAAGCGCGCAGCGCGATTTTTCACCTGTTGTAATAACTAATGAAAAAGCATATATCCGACAATACTCGGCAGAGATCGAGGCCTACTATGCAATTAGCAGAGGATTTTTATTGAATGCCTACTACGGCTACGAACGCACGCTTGGAAATTATTTGACCGATATCGACGAAGTGACACGACGTCCACGCAACCAGTACGGAGAGGGTGTTGGTGTAGGTTGTGATATTGATATGGGAAAAAATACACGTCTGTATTTACGTCATCGTTGGTATTATTTCCGCGATGAAAGTTTTGAATTGGACCGTTTCCGCGGTCGCGAATTGACAGTGGAAATCAAAGCATTTTTCTAAAAAGAACGAGTGATGACAATTAACGATATGAAAAATATAATTTCTTGGAAATGGCAGTTGGCCGCGTTGTTGGCGATGTTTAGTATGATGGCTCACGCTCAAACTCCAGCAAGAAAATTCAACGTAACAGGTGCGGCGCGTGGTATCTTTTTCGGTGATCGTCTCGATCAAAATGTTGCCGTCGAAGACACTATTACTATTCCACGTTTGAATAGCGGTCACGTGATGGCAGACTTGGGATTAAATATTCGCCCGAATAAAAATATGGAAATCCAAGGGATGGTGCGTGTCAGAAATGACTACGGCGGTTTCTGGGGGTCAGGAGTGACGTTCGACATCCGTCAGATGTATATCAAAGGTGTCATCGGTGGAGTGGTGAGATATCAATTGGGAGATATCAATTATCGCATGACGAAGTACACGCTTTGGAACAGCGATCAAGAATTATTGCAAACGACTCCCACCATTTTTAGACAACAATATGATGTGTTGAACTATGACCATTTTTACAATGATGATAATTCATGGCGTCAGCAAGGTGGGGCAACAGAGTTTGGACTTGTATTTAAGAAGTATATCCAAGAACTACAATTTAGAGCAGTGGCAACACGTGTAAGAGCATCGGATAATTCAGCAACGAACGACCGTATTTTCGGTGGTGCGAATATTCAATTGCTCCAAAGCAAGTATTTCCACGCTGGTTTTTATTACGTAAGTCTTTTCGATGTTGAAGGAACATCACGCAACAATAGTATTTTCAGAAACCCTGTCGTTACGGGAACTGCAAAGACCATGTGGTCCAATGAAAAATGGAGTGCGTACGCTCAAGCAGAGTTGGCGAGATCAAAATCTTACTATGTGGGAAATGATGAAGCGCCATATAAGCAAGCAAATGCTTCTGATTTGGAACTGAATGTTTCGAATAGAGAATGGGGCATTTCTGTAGGTGCTACCTTGAAGCGAGTTGAAAGTGATTTCAACTCACCAGGCGCACAAACGAAGCGAATCAATTATGGACAGCTTCCAACAGCCTACGGTAGAATCACAAATGAACAAACAGTGCGTCAATTGACGATTATGGATTTGATGAGAGAATCATCACTCTACAATCTTCAATTGCAACCGTACCTCATGAACTTTTCTCCGAAGTACGACAACATCACCCCTTACGGAGATGCGACGCCAAATAGACAAGGTACCATTGTGAGAGCAGAATGGAAGGATAAAAAACAAAACTGGACCGTGAAGGCAGAGCAGTACATGCTCGGCGAAACACAAGGAGAAGGTACCATCGAAGCGCGCGAATTCAGCCGCACGCAAGTAGGAGTAGAATTCAAAAAAGATAAGATTTCGGAAAAATGGGGTCGAATGGTACGTGTACAGGCCAATTTCAGAAGAGACCAAACAACTCGCCCAGGTTCGGAGTTTTATCGTGGGGTGGAATTGAATACAGATGTAGCAAGCCTAGGCCTAGAACTAGAGATCATGGAAAAATTAGATCTTTTAGTGGGATGGCAGCAGGTGAACTACAATGGTTTCGATTTCGTATCTATTAAGGATGAATATGCCTCGATCTTCAATTTCCAAGAATACAGTGTGAATGGAAAAGAGATTATGCAAGCAGCCGGTTTGAGATATCGCTTCAGCGAAAAATCATTCCTTTCTGCACAATGGAATACGTTTGACACACAAGATGCTACATTGGCATCTACAAGCTATAAGGTAGATCAGTTTATGTTGTTGTACCAAATGAATTTTTAATCATGAAAAAAATCTTTCTCTCAGCGTTCATTCTTAGCGCAGCCTTTGTTGGTTGTAAAGTAGATGATGAATTTGCAGGACCAGATTTGGTGGATCTCTACGGAAGTTTTGCAGTATTGCAAGAACTAGATATCTCCAATCGATCTGTTGATTTCAGCGCAGGTGAAACCACTTTTTTTACCGCAACATTTTCCAAGAATATTGAATGGAATGTGCGTGTAAAGGGATTGTCTTCAGGAGCAATAAAAAATATTTCAGGATTCTCTAGTGAATTGAAAGCAGAGAATGCGATGTGGACAGGAACAACAACAGTTCTTCCAATGTTCCGTGGTGAGCAATGTGCAGTGGAGGTGACGTTCTTGAATGAGCCAGATACGCTTCGTGATACATTGACAGTAGAAGCAGGCCGAGTAAATCAAGGGTTTTTGCTCAGCGATTTCGAAGACGGTTTCCCATCAACTTGGAACACTTTTGTGCAATCAGGAGCGAATATGACCTTCGTGGTGCAAACTAATGATAACGCTGCGCAAGGAAACAAATACTACGACATGGGCGGTTCAGTGAATTGGGATTGGTTGAAGGGTCTGGTAAATATTCCTGCAAGCGCTTACGGCAGTCCTCGTTTTGATTTGAACAGCAATCCAGCGAATGTTTATTTCAATGCGTTTTTGTATAAACCAGAAACGATTAATAACGGACTCGTTTTGTTTCAGTTTAGAGAAGATGATAATGAGGATGGCGTTTACAATGCTGCGAATGAAGACATGTTTGCGGTGGAAATCAATCCTCAAGTAAATGGATGGCAGCATATTTTCCGCAATTATGCAGAACTGGCAACATTAGTGAATGGCGCGCCAGCCGCGGATATTGGAAATGGAATTCGTGAACCACACAAACTGTTTCAAGTATCTGTTTTATTCCTCGCAAATCCAACATCAGGATATACACAGAGCTATCTCGATTACATGATCTTCACCGAAGGAGCTCCTTTAAATCCATAATATCATGATGCGATTCAGTGCCTTTGTTTTTGTCGTTGCAATCTTGACTGCCTGTTCAAGCCTAAAGCCTACTGGTCTTTATGAGGTGACTAGTCAAACACAAGATGAGAAAAACATCAATGGATTTTATCAATTGAATATTTTCAAAGATGATTTTGGAACCGAAGTATGGTATTCAAAAGAGGCAACTTGTTTGAATGTTAATTCTGATAAACAGAACGTTCATTCGGGTAGTGCAGCGATTCATATCAAGTGGAACAAACAAGCCGAAGGAGGCTGCCCATGGCTCGGTCTAGGAATAGGCTGGGATGGTTGGACAGGGAAGGATCTTTCTCAAATTACAAAAGAAGCAGCGATTTCATTTTGGGTAAAAACAAATGAAAAGCCTTATAAGCAATTGCCTTGGGCCATCGGTTTTGAAGACTTTGCAGGAAACCAAAAATGGACAGGTGTAACCGAAGATGTAGTAGTGAATGGTCCAATTTCAACCAATTGGACACAAGTGTTAATTCCTTTAGATCGCTTTCAATTGCCCACGAGTCAAGTGGATATGTACAGTGTAAAACAACTCATGTTTCAATTCGAATCGAGTGGAGAGGTTTTCATTGATCAGATAGAGCTCGTTGCTCTGCCATCGAAATCATAACATTTATTGATGATGCGCTACGTCGTTTTACTTTTTGTAATTTTTACAATAACTGCCTGTCGTTTGATCATCCCTGTGCCTGAATTACCTTCAGGAGATTTGGACGATCAATATGAAAAGAGGATTACTGATCTGATCTCTAAAATGACGATTGAGGAGAAAGTAGGACAAATGACGCAGCTCAACATTGACGTGGTTTGTGTGGGTGAAGTTTATAATCTTCAAGAGCCTCATCGAATCGATAGTGCGAAGTTGCACAAAGCGATCGTAGAGCATCATGTGGGATCGATTCTGAATTGTGGAGGACATGCTTATCCATTGGCACAATGGCATGAAATGATCGGTACTATTCAACGTGTAGCGACACAGAAGACAAGATTAAAAATTCCAGTTTTATACGGCATAGATGCGATTCACGGAGCCAATTATGTGATCGGTTCGACATTGTTTCCGCAACCACTCGCGCAAGCTGCAACGTTCAATACGGAGCTTGTGAAGAAAGGAGCAGAGATCACGGCTTATGAAACGAGAGCTGCTGGCATTCCATGGAATTTTTCACCGGTACTAGACGTGGCAAGACATCCCGCATGGTCACGCGTATTTGAAACCTATGGTGAGGATACTTATTTGTGCACTGAAATGGGCGGAGCAGTGATCGACGGATATCAGGGTCTCGCCGGTCCGGATAAATATCATGTTGCGGCGTGTATGAAGCACTTCCTTGGATACAGCGGTGCTCGCACTGGTAAGGATCGCACTCCAGCATACATTCCGAATAATCAATTAAGAGAAATTTATCTTCCACCTTTTCAAGAAGCCATCAAGAGAGGCGCTTTGACTGTGATGATCAACAGCGGTGAAATCAATGGAGTTCCGGTACATGCGAATTATGATATTCTTACTACTCTGCTTAGAGACGAATTAAAATTCGAGGGAATTGCAGTTACAGATTGGGAAGATGTAATGAAATTACATCTCAATCATAAAACGGCAAGTAGTCTTAAAGAGGCCACTTATCAAGCAGTTCAAGCGGGTATCGATATGTGCATGGTGCCGAATGATTACAACTTTACCAATCATTTGATTGAGTTGGTGAAAGAAGGAAGAATTAGTGAAAAGAGATTAGATCAAAGCGTAAGAAGAATTCTTTGGGTAAAAGAAAAACTACGACTCATTTCGACGCCTATTGTTCCATCCATGAGAGATTACGATTTATTCGGAGGTCCAATTTTTCAAAAAACAGCTTTGAATACTGCTGAAGAAAGCATCACATTATTAGAGAATAGAAACAGTGCGTTGCCTCTTGGAAAACAAGATAAAATTTTTGTTACTGGCCCTGCTGCAAATTCCATGATTTTGTTGAATGGTGCGTGGACTCGTACCTGGCAGGGCACTGATGAAAAGTGGGATGATACCACGAAGTACACTATTTACGAAGCATTAAAGGCAAAGATTCCAAACGTTCAGTATGCGTTGGGCTGTGATATTTTGGACAAACCGGTATCTGACAATTCTATGCAGCTCGCGTCAGAGGCAGATGTAATTGTGGTTTGTTTAGGTGAATATCCTGCTACAGAAAAAGTAGGCGATATTGATGACTTATCATTTTCAAGAACACAATTGGATTACGTGAAAGCACTGGCCTCTTTGCGTAAAAAAATAATTCTGGTCTTAGTAGAAAACAGACCGCGCTTGGTAAATGAAATTGCAGATCTAGCGAGTGCCGTTGTCATGGCTTATCAGCCAGGCGATTTTGGTGGAGAAGCGCTAGCGAATATTCTCTACGGTGATGTTAACCCTTCTGGTCGACTACCTATTACCTATCCGAGATACAATCAGTCGATGTTGACATATGATCACAAATACACAGAGACATTTGATCAGAAGTTTGCAAATACAGCATTCAATCCGCAATGGGAGTTTGGGCATGGACTGTCATATTCGAATGTCGAATATAGCGATCTCAAAGTGGCATCACCTGAAGTAGAAAAGAATGGATTGGTGAACGTCACGGTGACTTTGAAAAACCCGAGCGATCGTTCGGTTAAAGAATCAGTGCTTTTATTTATTCGTGATCACTACGCAAGTGTGACACCTTCCGTGAAAAAATTGAGACAGTTTCAAAAGATAGAATTACAGCCTAGAGAAACACGAACGGTAACATTTGTATTAAGAGCTTCAGATTTGAAGCTGTGTAACAAAGACGGACAGTGGGTTTATGAGGAGGGAGATTTTGATATTATCATAGGTAAACTAAAGACAACTCTAACACTTAAGTAATATGAAAAAGAGAATTTCAAATTTTGCAATACTTCTTGGAGTTGCAGCCGTGACAATGCTTTCAGCATGTAAGCAAAGTGATCCAGAGGATGTATTGATGCGACAAGGAGACATTGTCAACTTTGCAGGACGTAAGTGGGATGTGAAGAGCAGCGTGAATCAGGTGGGACCTGGCCCCAATTTTTTCTCAAAATTATATGAAGATGTATGGGTGGATGAAAACGGCTATCTTCATTTGAACATCGCGAATCGCAATGGTAATTGGTATTCAACAGAAGTGATATCACAAGATACAATGGGTTATGGAACATACACATGGACCATTCAGGCAGACCCCATGAGTTTCGCGAATAATGTGGTGTTGGGTTTATTCACATGGGATAACAACACCTTCTACACACAAGCGAATAGTGAGGTAGATATTGAGCTTTCGAAATGGGGAAATGCGGAAAGTGAAACACCTTTAACCTACAGTGTTCAGCCCGTGAATTTTGGTCCTTATTTCGACGAGCGCAGCGAGTATGCGAATACCGATTCGAATAATTTGATAGGAGTTACAACGCACCAGTTTACTTGGACCGACTCATTGATCACATGGCGCAGTTGGAGAGGAGATATTGATGTAGTGAATCCTATTATGTCCTCATGGAGTTTTGATTTGTCAAACCCTGCTCGCATTAAGTATGAAGGCGGTCAATCATCGAATCCGATTATTATTCCAGCACCTGGAAATACTACCAATGCGCGCATGAACTTCTGGACCTTGCCGCATGTGGCGATTGGTCCGGAGAATGCAATGGAGCATGAAGTGGTGATTAGAAATTTCAGATACGAGCCAGCTCAATAAGTATTTGTACAAAAAGAAAAAACTCAAAGCATTCGCGCCGAGCGCTTGCTTTGAGTTTTTTTATTGTGGGATGAAAAAATCCTTATTCTACGATCGAGCCGAAGCTAAATCCTGAGGCGAAATTATCCGCCACCATTACCGCATTTGCGCCCGGAGCTTGCACCACAGGTGTAGCAGCAATTGATACATTACCCGCAGGGCCATTGAAGACGCGCGCCATATCTAAATTGATTGCCAATTCTGGGGCTGTTTCTTCCGTCACAACCAACTGTTGTGTGAATGCTACTGTAGGCTCATTTAAAGCCACGTGAGGAGCTTCATCGCCGCCAAGGATATATTTCACTTGTCCGCTTTGAGCAACAGGGCTATAGCCTTCTAATCGAATGAAGATGAATTCTTGAGAATCTGTCCAATACATTTGATCTTCTGTACTCATCGCCACCATATCGGTTGGAAGACTTTCATCTACCAATCCGATAGTAAAGCGCGCTGATGTGTATGTTCCGGTTGGAACATTGTCTAAATTCAAAGTAAGTGAGGCAGGGTCGGTGAGGTCAACAAGGTGGCAGGTTCCAGCAATCTCGAAAGGAGCGCCAGTTGCAGTCATCAAGGTGACATCATTAATATAATATTTTGTTTTGTTAAAGCTGATTTGCTCGCCCGCAGCATTGGTATAGAATGAACCAAGAGCATAAGCTTGCGTACCGAATTTGTGATCCACACGAAGGCTCATTTGACCATAGGTAGTGGGCACTTCAGGAGTAGGAGTTGTTGTTGGGAGTGTAGCTGCTTCTTCGTCTTTCTTGCAGCTTGACAACAAAATCAGAGACATAGCAATCCCTGAGAAAAGAGATGTGTATTTCATAAATTTTATAGGTTGGAGTTATTTAACACATGGCTTTGAACGGGAGCGGTGGGGGAAAGGTTACATATCAGTTCTTGGTTCTTGGTTCTTAGTTCTTGGTTCTTAGTTTGTCCATGCCTAAATGACGTTGACCGTTTTATTGGAACCTAATCTTGGATTTCCAGAGATAGATTTAGATTCTGAGGTCTTGTTTTGGCTCAGATAGAAACGGGCTCAATGCCCTTTTTATCTGATCTTTCCTTCGATGAGTTTTTCATCTTCGGTCTGTTTTGGCTTTGTAAAGAAAATAGTTTTTTCTCAAAGTTTACAGGAGTTTCTAATTTCAAACTCGAATGAGGTTTTCCTGAGTTGTAGGATTGCACTGCGCGGTCAACAGATTTGGTTAGTTCAGTCATGGTGTTGATGGACCAATATTTTAAATAGCTGTTTTTTATTACCCCATTTATTCGCTCGGCTTTACTGTTTTCATATACTGTCTCAGCCATACTGCTCTTGATCGACAGCGCTCGAAGCAGTTTGATAAATCCTTTAAAATAGTATTGACCACCACCATCTGAGTGAAAGATCAAATCAATCGGTTTGTTCTTGCTGCCATATTTCCTTTGTTTTAAAGCCATTTGTAGTGCTGGTATGGTCGTATCCTCTGTTCTAAGTGTCTCCGATACAGAATGCCCTACTATCAGCCTTGTATACGCATCCAAAATGAAGGTGATGTAGTAGAACTCATCGTTTATTTCAAAATAGGTTATATCGCTTACCCAAAGCTGATCATATCGAACTAACCTCAGGCCCTGTGTTAGATTATCAAACTTGGTAACACCTCGGCTATCTGTTGTTCGTGTATACTTTCGCTCAATCTTCACTCCATATCCCATCGATTTAAAATGTTGTTCAAAACGATCGCGTCCAATGAGCTTTTCAGGTAGCTTATGAAAGATATAGCGCAACGCCATTGCTGGATGATCCTCCCTGATATCTCTTACAATTAGTTCTAGTTGTGCTAGGATCTCACATTCTTGATCTTGTCTAGCAGTCCATTGACTAATTGCTTGCTTGGTTGTTCCTAATGCTTTGTACACGCTATTGTAGGACATTCCAGCGACTTTGTACTTTTCTTTTAGCCTCAAGACGGTTTGGTACCAAGTTTTTTTTTGATGTCGATTTTATAGATTTCCTCGGCCAAATCGATCATGGTGTCTTTGAAGTCCAATTGAACTTGCTTTTGACCCAAACGCCGCTCCAGATCAGCGATTTGTTTCTTGAGTTCAATGATCGTTTGAGTGTCACTTTTTGACTCAACAACCATCTTTTCGGTCTTCTTTTTCATAGTGGAATATTTTAAAATCCATTTTCGAACAGCAGTGCCGGAGACTTCATACTCCTTACAGATCTCTGCAATTTTACTAATTCCTCGTTCGATTTCTTGAACTTTTTTGACTTTAAATGATTCCGAAAAATAACGATTTTGACGCTCCTGTCGCGTCATTTTTGTGCTTTTGATACTTGTCATCCTATTACCATTTTTAAAGTTGTTTTTACTTCAAAAACGGTCAACTTATTTCAGGCATAGACAGTTCTTGGAGAAAATTTTATAAGAGTTGGACCAAGAATGGTAAAAATTCATCTAACTCCGCAGTGAATAGCGGGTATTCTCAATAGGTAGCCTCCCCTTTAGGAGAACAAAGAACCAAGAACCATGAACTAAAGGGCTCATATACCCCATCTATATGCTCATTGAAACATTCAATAAGGAGGACTGTTGTAGGAGTGGTGTTGAGGTGTACTTTTGCACTCGAAAAAAATAAGCATTAAATACAACAAAAAAGTTATGGGATTAGTAGGTAAGAAAGCGCCGAAAGCAGTTGCTGGAGCGGTAATCAACGGAGAAGAAATTGTAGAAAATTTCAGCCTTGATCAATTCATCGGAAAGAACCACGTGATTCTTTTCTTCTATCCAAAGGACTTCACATTCGTTTGTCCAACGGAGATTCATGCTTTCCAAGAGAAATTGGGAGAGTTTGAAAAGCGCGGTGTTAAAGTGATTGGTTGTTCAACTGACACTGAAGAAACACACCTTGCATGGTTGACTACTCCAAAGAACAACGGTGGTATTGAAGGAGTAACATTCCCAATCCTAGCGGATTCTTCTAAAGTGATCGCAATGAACTACGGTGTATTGGGTGGTGAATATGATTTCGATCCAGAGACAAACCTTTGGTCATTCCATGGTGCACCTATCGCATTCCGTGGTACATTCTTGATCGACAAAGATGGTATTGTTCGTCATGAGTCAATCAATGACTTCCCATTGGGACGTAACATTGATGAGTATTTGAGATTAATCGATGCACAATTGCACACAGAGAAGTACGGTGAAGTTTGTCCTGCAAACTGGGAAGAAGGTGAGAAAGCAATGGCTGCAACGAAAGAAGGTGTGAGCGAATATTTATCAGCAAACTAAGAAGATTATGATCCTCGAATTAGAACAAGACAATTTACAAGAAATCATCAACTCGAATGAGAAGGTGATGGTGCAGTATTCTGCGGGATGGTGTGGCAATTGTAGATTGATGAAGCCAAAGTTTAAGAGATTGTCAGGCGAGAATGAAGACATCACGTTTGTGATTGTGGATGCAGAGAAGTTTCCTGAATCTCGCAAACTCGCTTCAGTAAGCAATTTGCCAACGTTCGCTGGTTTCAAAGGTGGTCAGTTAGTGAATCAAGTTCAGACGAATAAAGAAGAACAACTTAAAGAATTGATCAATGAAACTTCCAGTAATTAAGCAAATTCAGCGCACTAGTTCGGTGGAAGAAATTGAAACCGCAATTAAAGTTTTAGAAGCAGCCTCTGAGGCTGCTTCTTTAAAAGAAGAAGAGATCAATGTCATTGGTGAATTGATTTCAAATATGTGCGGTGCCCTCGAGGTACATGAAATGATCGCTGCCGGCATGACCGAGCGCGAAGCAGGAAATGAGTTTATGAAGAAGGTCCTAGGCTCCATCGATAGAGCCTAGTGACCGCTCATCATGTAAGCAGGATTTGCTAAATCTTATGTTGCGACCTTAGAATAGATTTGAGAAAATCAATCTATTTTAAATGAGAATATTTATTACCTCTTTTTCACTCGCAACGCTTTTACTTTCTAACATCTTCGCATCAGGGCAAACGGTCTCTCCCGCCTTGAGCGAAATCTTACAAGAAACGCTCGATAGTATGCACATAGTTGTGCCTGCTAAATCGTTGAGTGCAGCTATTCAATTTGGCGATGGTGCGGTTTGGAAGTCTGCCGTAGGAATATCTTCTTCGCAGCCGCTTGCTAATGCCACCACAGCAGATGCCTATCTCATGGGAAGCATCGTGAAGACTATCACCTCGGCTTGTGTGCTGCAAATGCATGACGAGGGTCTCCTTTCTATTGAAGACACCATTGGAGAATGGCTGCCTTCCTTCCAATATGTCGATCCAGGAATTACCATTCGACAATTATTACAACACACCAGCGGTTTATATGATGTGATGTCCAACCCGAATCTACAACCTGCGCTGCTCGCAGATGTAAATCAAATTTGGCAAGCTGATAATCTTATCAGTACGTTCATCAATCCACCACTAAATCCCGCTGGGACTAATTGGTCTTACTGCAATACGAATTACTTTTTGCTTGGAATGATCATCGAAGAGGTAAGCGGAAATCCATATTACACAGAACTTCGCAATCGTTTCTTCGAACCACTTGGCTTATCAACCTTTGGAATTCCTGCATTCGAAGCATATAACGAGCCTATTGCGCACGTTTGGATGGACATCTTTGGGACAGGCCAAACACAGGACGCACATTTTTTCTATAACAGTTATTTGTCACTAAACTCAGTAGCAGGCGCTGCAGGGGGATACTATGCAACTCCTGAGGATATCACCAAATGGATGAGAACCTATATGCGCGGAGACCTGCTCCAACCAGAAACATTGGCGGATGCGCAAACTACCATGACAGCCCCAGGACTACCCGCCGCGACGTATGGCCTCGGACTCAATCGGAAAACATTTAGCGGTTATGTGGGATATGGTCATGGGGGAGACTTAGCTTATTCCGCAAGCTCTTGGTATTTCCCAGCATTGGATATCAGCATAACGGTTTGTGGAAACGATGCCGATTTTATTTCGTGGGAACTCATCCCCGTAGTAAGGGAATTGATAGAAGCAATAGACAATTCCAATCTTTTAAGCGTTGAAGAAACAGCCTTGAATAATCAACCGAATGTTTATTCGGTTTATCCAAATCCTACGTCGAGTCATGTTATTGTTGAAGGGTTGCAGAGTATGAAATCATGGAAGTTATATTCTTTAGATGGTAGAATAGTTGCTTCTTTCAAAGGGATAAGCTATCCTTCGAAATGCAATATTGACATGAATGAATATGCAGAAGGAACCTATTTGCTCGATGTAGAGTCTATCAATGGTGATGTGGAAACACATCGAATCATAAAAACAAACGGATAATAAAAGGAATGTATTTTTTCCTGTCAGATAAACATATCAATACGAAACCCATTCCTGTGAAGGGCGATGTGACTGCGTTTTCAAGTGCATCGCAGTATTACAGACGTATTCGTTTTCGCGGATTTTCTTTGAAATATGTTTTTAGTGGAACGGAACGATATGTTATTAATGGAAAGAAGTATGAAGTTGGTGAGAATGAATTTTTATTAGCGAATCATTGCTCTGAAGGAAATGTTGAAATTGATAGTGCGAATGCAGTGAAGGGCTTATGTGTTGATCTCGATAGTTTGACCTTGCAAGAAATATTAGATAAAGGATTGCAAGAATTAAGCGATGGAACACTCATACAATTACAGAGTGATTTTCACTCTAAAAATTTCGAGCCAGTTGTTTATTCTGCGGATCAAAATCAGTTGGGCCAATTTTTAAAGAGCTACGCGACACACTTTTCACTTCGTCCGAATGAAGATTATCAGTTAGAGCGAGGCTTCTATTTTGAATTGGCCCAACATCTTATCGAAAATCGACTAGCGGCTACAACGGCTCAAAAGGAGCCGTACACAAAGCGCACTGTTGTTTCTACCTTAGATATTAAACGTTTAATTTCTGCGAAAAACTATATCGATAGCTGCTTTACAGAGGAGATATCTATACCTCAAATTGCAAAGGAAGCAAGTATGTCGGAATTCACTTTTTTCCGAAAGTTTAAAGTGCTTTTTAATGAGAGCCCTTATAAGTATATTTTAAGCAAGCGACTGTTATATGCTCATTACATGCTTCGGACTAAGGACTGCTCAGTCTCTGAAGTGGCCGCGCAATCAGGGTTTTCGGATATCTATTCTTTTAGTCGATCTTTCAAACAGTTTTATAAAGAGCCTCCCTCTTCTGTTTTGTTGCACAAAAAAGTGATTCATCACTAATTCATTTTATGAAATCATTACTACTTTTTTTCTTTCAGATTATTCTGATTTCCCCGTTGATGTCGCAATCAATTATCTCAGGAACTGCCGCTGATGCAGAAGGTAGAGGTGTGGACATGGCCTTGGTGGGGTTATTCAACGCGCAGGATTCTTCACTCGTGAAATCTACTTTTACAGAGAGCAGCGGTCTTTACATTCTCGATAGAATTGAAGAAGGTTCCTATTTCGTGACGATCAGTTTGATTGGATTTACGACGTACTCATCAGATGTGGTAACCATTGATCAAAGTGGAGTTCTGATAGAAATGCCAAAAATAACTTTGGAGTCGCTTGTTAACACAACAAAGACGATAGAGGTAACCGCCATGCAATCGGCTATTGAGATTAAAGCGGATAAAGTAGTAATGCGCCCTGACGCGATGATTTCTAACGCCTCAGCAACGGTATGGGATCTTATTCAAAAGGCACCAGGAGTGATTATCGGAGCGAATGAAGAGCTCATGCTTCGCGGTCGACAAGGTGTGATGGTCTATCAAGATGATCGACCCATGTATCTCTCAGGAAGTGATTTGGTGAATGCGCTGAAAGGAATGCCAGCGAGCGCTATTGAAACGATTGAAATTATTACAACACCAAATTCAAAATATGATGCATCAGGAAATGCAGGAATAATTGTTTTGAGAATAAAAAAGAACAAACTTTTTGGTTGGAGTGGTGGCGTTTCGCTTGCTTATGGGCAGGGCTTTTATCACCGAACGAATAATTCAGGAAACTTCTCTTATCGCATCAACAAGTTTAATTTTTATGGTAATCTATCTTATGTAGAAAATAACAGTTATCAAGATTTAAAGATTAAACGGAATTTCTTTTCGAATGAGGGAGCATTTGAGAGCGCTTTTCAGCAACGCACATGGCTGCGTCGAGGGAATACCAGCATGAATGGCAGAGTGGGTGTGGATTATTATGTAAACGCTAAACTTACGATGGGCGCTTCGTTTGGAGGATTCAGAGATGATTCTTTTGGTGGTAGTGATAACGTTTCTCTCTTGGCAGATGCAAATGGATTGCCGCTCGGTCGAGTGGAAGCATTAAATCCGTCGGAGCGAATATTCGAGAATTACAGTGCCAATTGGAATTTCAGTTATCAAATTGATACACTCGGAAAAACGATTTCAGGGAATGCTGATTATTTAAATTATAATTCTGTATTGGAGCAGTCGTTGGTGAATGTTATTTATGATAATAATAATGTTCTGACCGATCGTACAAATTTGATCAGTGATCTTCCTTCGAACATTGATATAGTTTCAGCACAGCTGGATTATGCGCAACCGATAGGCACCTTATTGCAATTTGGTGCCGGTGGAAAATGGAGTAATGTTTCCACTACCAATGTTGCCGATTTTAGAAATGAAGAGAATGGATTGGAGACACCCAATTATGACTTCAGTAATGATTTTAAATATGATGAGACTATCAGTGCGTTGTATTCGAATCTTACATATACCAAGAATAAAATCAGTGTACAAGCAGGGTTGCGTGCTGAGGACACCGATTTGCAAGGAGATCAGGAGGGAAATTTGGTAAAGCCGGACTCTACTTTTTCAAGATCATTTACAAATTTATTTCCCACATTATTTGTGATGTACCAAATGGATTCAGTAGGAAATCACGTACTCACATTCAATGCAGGTCGAAGAATAGATCGTCCCAATTATCAAGATATGAATCCATTTACATACCCCATGGATCAATTTACTCTATACACTGGAAATCCATACTTGAGACCGATGTTTAGCTACAATACAGAATTCGCGTACACTTTTAAAAATAAAGTGACGACCAGTTTGAATTATTACTTGCAGAAAGACGTCATCAATGAAACGATACGTCAGGATGGTTCAATCTTTTATAGTCGTCCGGGTAATTTGGGAGAGCAGCATTCATTTGGAATATCGATGAATGTGTACACACAATTTAAAAAGAAGTATAGTTTTCAATGTTACACAGAGTTGATGAATAACATAGTGAAGAGTGAGTTGAATGGCAGACAGCTCGATAATCGCGGCGCTTATTGGTATGTTGGTCCGACGGTTAGTCGTATGGGAGATAAGGGTTGGGGTTTTGAGGTGGGGGGATTTTACCAAACGCGTGTAGTTTCAGGACAATTTAAAACCATTGCGGTGGGGGGAATGCGTGTGGCAGGATCGAAGAAATTTTGGAACAATAATGCCACCTTACGATTGGTGTGTGATGATATATTTCACAGCAACTTGCCAGGAGGCGACATCCGCGGCTTAGGAGCTTCAACAGCAAGTTGGAAGAGTAGGTTGGATACACAAGTGGTCACCTTATCATTTTCTTATCGCTTCACAAAAGGCAACGCCACCAAAGCACGCTCACAATCCGCCGCCGACTCCGAGCGCGCGAGGGTGAGGTAGGAGACCTATTTTTCCCCGCCAATTTCACACCCTCACCACCACTCCCAATCCTACGCGCATCTTGTTTTCGGGTTGGGCGAAGGGGATGTTGTTGTAGAAGGCTTGCTGGGCAAATAAATTCAATGCCCATTTTTCAAAATAGAAGTCTAAACTCGCATACACCAAATGCTGTGTGCCTCCGGTGTAGGGTTTGATCACTTCGTACTCTCTATCTTTTTCGGAATGTTCTAATGCATATCCCACTGAAGGCAATACGCTCATCGTGCGCTTTTGCTTGCTGTCAAACACGGGTAAACTCGGATCGGCTTTTTTCTTATTCCAACTGAAATCTTTCTTGTAAAAAATCCCTCCCATCGTTTGTACGCGATCGCCTAACTGATATTTCAATTCGTTCTGCATCGCTAGGGTGTATTGTGCATTCACATTCAAACCCCACTGCTGATATCGCAAGGTGTAATAGACGTTGGAGAAATATTGATAGGCTCCATTCCCGATTTGAAACAGTGCGGGCAACATCACCTTGGTCTCATCGCGCTGCATATACTTGCCGGTGGGCAACATGACTCCGGCGCCGAGCATTACGAGGTTTTTCCACTTCACATCCATACTATCGCTATTGTTGACGATGATGTAGTGAACACTCGCGGAGATATCTCCTACGCCGTTTATACGGGTCGTACGAAGCGTTTCATGCCGAATGTGCTGTCGGACAGGAATCACTCCTATAAACTGCCACCGTTGGCCTTTAAAAAAGCGTAGCGATATATCGCTCTGAAAATTTTCATCTCGCAACACTCGACTCTGACCGTTCACATTTAGAACGGTATTCGGATGCGTAAAGCTGCGATAGGTGTGTCGAAAACCAATTTGATTTTTTCCAAACTGAGGAATAATTCCCATAAACGAGCCACCAGCGCCGCATCCACAAATGTCACATGCGTTAGACAGGAGGGTTATTGTAAAAAATACAATAACTAGTATCTTCTTTTTCATGGTTCTGAAATAGCATGATTACCCAAAAAGGAATAATCATTTAAGGTGTATAGAAAGGCAATCAATGCAGCCTTTTCTTCTGTTGTAAAATTCATATTGCTTAATGATGGATCAAGCGTAGGTGAGGCTATAATGCCCTCGCTGTAATGATCAATCACTTCTGATAGATTATCAAGTCGACCATCATGCATGTAGGGATAACTGATCTGAACATTGCGAAGCGATGGTACCTTGAACTTCCCTCTATCCGCCGGATCTAGTGTGATGTGTTCTCTACCATTGTCACTCGTGAAATCATTCGTCAAACCATTGTTTCGAAAACTGTAGTCTGTGAATAATGGAGCGGTATGACAACTGTTGCAATTCTGTAGAAACAATTCATAGCCTTGCTGTTCAATAGCGGTAAAGGTTTCTTTTCCCAATACTACACGATCGTATTTGCTGTCATCAGAAATCATCATGGACATGAATTGAGCGAAGGCCCAAAGCATCTGCTGATCTGTGATGACATCCGCACCAAATGCATCTTTGAAGAGCTCAGGATAGGTAGGATGTGCATTTAATTTTTCTACCACATGTTCTATGGTTTCTCCCATTTCATCGGCATGCACCAACGGCGCGATGGGCATGACCTCGATGTGATTCACTCCACCATCCCACATGAATGAAGTATTCCATGCAAGATTGAACATGGAAGGTGAATTACGCTTGGAAAGTTGGCCGGACACTCCTGTACTGAATCGAACAGAATGGTCTGCGAAAGCATGCACCTGTGCATGACACGTGCCGCACGACACGGTATTGTCAATGCTCAAGTAAGGATCATAGAATAATTTTCGACCGAGCTCGAATCCTTTTTCTGTAATCGGATTGTTAGAAGAAAGATAATGAGGCGCAGGGAAGTGGGAAGGAACCACCAGACCCCGAAAGGAATCTGGTGGTGCTATTTCTTCTTCTACTTCAGAATCTTTTTTACAAGCATTCAAAACAGAAATAAAAACAAAGCTCAGTATCCAAAAACTGATGCGATGTGTTTTCATCTTAGTTGTGGATGTGCTCGAGTTCTACTCCTGATTGGAAATTATCTGCAATCATATTGGCCATTGCACCTGGCATGTGCAACACTGATGTGTTTGCAACGCTCAATGGACCAGCACTTCCGCCGAAAACATTTGCAAGATTTACTCCCATGTGAACCACTGGCGCTGCGTCTTGACGAATGTTTAACAAGGCTGGAGCGAAAGAATAGGTAGCAGTATTCAATGCTGCATTTGCACCAGAGAATCCACCGAGGTGGTAAGAGAAGCCATCGACATTAGCATCGCTGTCTCCTTCGAATTTAGCGAAAATATATCCGCTGTTCCAGCTCCAGAACATACCATTGCTGATAGAAAGCGCTCCTGTTTGCGCTCCTGATACGTTGCGTGTGCTATCTACGCCTAGCGTGAATGTTACTGAGGTGTAATCTCCCGTTGGGATGTCGTGAATATGAAGCATGTTAGAACCACTTGCAGAAAGATCTACCAAGTAATAACTCTCAGGTTGCGACCAAACAGTTCCATCGGTCTTTGTCAATTTTACGTTGGACACGTAGTATTTAACGGTATTAAAAGTAACAGACTCACCGCTGGAGTTGGTGTAGCTTGTTCCAAGTGCAAATGATGCATCGTTGAATACGTGTTCCATTTCTAATTCCATCTCACCATAAGTGGGGGTTTCAGTGATGGGATCAGTTGTTTCTTCTTCGTCTTTTTTACAACCAGCAAGAATGAGCATCGCAAAAGCAACACCCATGAAAAGAATATTTTTTTTCATGATAATGAATTAATTATTTTAAAATAGAAAATAGCAACGCATTGCTGAAACGCCTATCAAATAAGGGTTGTCAGAATGATTGAATAATAGGATGATGATAAAATAATTAACCCAATGCTGGCGGGTGGAAGATGTTGTCAACCTTCCAAATCGTAGGAAGATTGAAATTAGTCGCGTTGAAGTAAGTTGTTGTTAGTGCATCACCGAACGAACATTCGGTTAGCTGCGACGGTATGAAGAGGCTCACATTGAGCTTATTCAATTCGGGAATTTTGGTGTCCGCTAATTGCTTAGCTGTTTCTGCTTTTGCAAGTTCTTTGCTCAATGCGCAAGAACCGTTACAATGCATTTCAGGTTTGTCTTTGTTTTCACAAAGGACTTCTGCATAGTAGGTGTAATTGAACCAATAGTGCATCACCAATCCTGATTTGACCAGGAAAGGAAGCGTTGCAATGCAAAGCAATCCTATGGCGATGTATTGTCTCAATTTATTTTACTTCAGTCAATTGGAATTTGTAGAATTCCATAATCTCGTTACAAAGTAATTTTTTGCAAGCTTCATCCACTTTAGCTTCAGCTGTCTTTTGATCTTTTGCTTCGACATGAAGGGTGATGTGTTTTCCGATTCTTACACCAGAAATTTCTGGAAGACCTAGGTTGGTCATAGAATTAGAAACTGCCTTTCCTTGTGGGTCCAACAGAGCCTCGATAGGCATAACATCAATTTCCGCTTTGAAGTTCATCTTTGTAGAATTTATAATAATGTAGCAGTGATACTACGATGTACAAAAGTAGTACAGCCGGGATGGCTGTAAAAGGACTTTTTAAAATTATTGCTGCAATTATCGCAATGGCGCATAGGCCTAGGAGTACAAAGCGAGTCTCATTTCCTTTCCAAGCTAAACTCGAAATTTTGAAATTCAATAATTTGAGTTTACTCACCATGATGAGCGAGCTAAGTATTGATGTGATAATGACAATGTACTCAATACCTTCGGCTTGATCGGAAGTTCCCAATGAGCGGCCATAAAGCATCACAATAGCAATCCAAAGAATGCCATTGGCTGGAATTGGAAGTCCTTTGAAATATTTGCTCTGTGATTCATCAATATTGAATCGAGCGAGTCGCCATGCTCCGGCTAAGGCCATCATGAAAGGCACAACCAAGATCCATTTTTCTGAAAAAGTTTCTGGACGAACAGATGCATAAAGCATTTTCATGGCAAGAAAAGATGGCACCACTCCGAAGGTCACACAATCGGCGAGCGAGTCGAGTTGCTTACCCAGTGGTGAAGCTACATTCAGCAGTCGCGCCACCATTCCATCCAAGAAATCTAGTACTGCTGCAATGAAAATGAACAGACAAGCCATTTCCATCTGCGATGTCACCAAAGCCATGCACCCACAAAGCAAATTACCGAGGGTAATAAAATTGGGGATGTTGGATTTGATGTTCAAAACGAATAAAGCGATTGATAATTCTCGATTCTCAATTCTCGACAAGCTATTTGAGAATTGAGAATCGAGAATCGAGAATTTTATAGCGTTTGCTTCACTTCTACTTCTTCGAAGGCTTCGATGTTGTCGCCTACTTTAATGTCGTTGAAACGTTCTACGTTCAATCCGCACTCGTATCCTTTCGATACTTCTTTCACGTCGTCTTTGAAGCGCTTCAATGAACCGAGTTCACCAGTGAAGATTACAATACCATCGCGAATTACGCGCACTTTGCTGTTGCGTGTAAGTTTTCCATCGAGGATGAAGCAACCGGCAACGGTACCCACTTTCGTGATTTTGAATACATCACGGATTTCCGCAGTACCCACCACTTGTTCTTCGATCTTAGTGGACAACATACCTTCCATCGCTTCTTTGATTTCTTCGATGGCCTTGTAGATGATACTGTATAGCTTGATCTGAATTTCTTCGTTCTCTGCAATTCTTCGAGCACTTTGGCTTGGGCGAACCTGGAAGCCGACGATGATTGCATCTGACGCAGATGCCAACAATACGTCTGATTCGGAGATTTGTCCCACCCCTTTGTGGATAATGCTCACTTGGATTTTCTCTGTAGAAAGCTTTTGTAGTGAATCTACCAATGCTTCTACTGATCCATCCACGTCTCCTTTTACAATCAAGTTCAATTGCTTGAAATCTCCCAAAGCGATACGACGACCGATCTCCTCGATAGTGAGGTGTTTCTTCGTGCGCACACTTTGTTCGCGTTGTAATTGTTGACGCTTGGTCGCAATATTTCTTGCTTCTCTTTCATCTTCTAGTACATAGAAGCGATCGCCGGCGTTTGGAGCGCCTTCGAAACCGAGAAGTGATACAGGAGTTGCTGGTCCTGCTTCATTAATTTTCATTCCACGTTCGTTGAACATTGCTTTTACGCGGCCGCTGTATTGACCTGCAAGCAATGGATCTCCAACGCGAAGTGTTCCGCCTTCTACTAGCACTGTAGCTACATAACCACGACCCTTATCGAGTGATGATTCGATGACAGTACCAACAGCACGTTTCTTCGGATTCGCTTTCAAATCAAGGAGTTCAGCTTCAAGCAATACTTTTTCAAGAAGCTTGTCGATGTTCAATCCTTTCTTTGCTGCGATTTCCTGGCTTTGGAATTTACCACCCCATTCTTCAACGAGGATATTCATTTGCGATAATTGCTCGCGAATCTTTTCAGGATTTGCGCCAGCTTTATCCATTTTATTGAAAGCAAAAATCATTGGAACACCAGCAGCTTGAGCGTGACTGATCGCCTCTTTTGTTTGAGGCATTACGCTGTCGTCTGCTGCGATAACGATGATTGCAAGGTCAGTTACTTGAGCACCACGAGCACGCATAGCGGTAAACGCTTCGTGACCCGGTGTATCGAGGAACGTGATTTTCTTTTGTGTAGATGGAAGCATCACACTGTATGCACCAATGTGCTGAGTGATACCACCGGCCTCACCTGCGAGTACGTTTGCGTTACGGATAAAGTCGAGCAACGATGTTTTACCGTGATCGACGTGACCCATTACTGTAACAACTGGTGGGCGAGATACAAGGTCTTCTGGACGATCTGCCTCTTCTTGCACAGAGTCCGTTACTTCAGCACTTACGAATTCAACTTGGAAGCCAAATTCTTCAGCGATAATGTGGATTGTTTCTGCGTCAAGACGCTGGTTGATCGAAGCGAAAATTCCGAGAGACATACACGCTTGAATAATTTCAACCGGTTGTCTATTCATCATGGTCGCCAATTCAGAAACCGTTACGAACTCGGTCAACTGTAGAACAGAACTTTGTTCTTGTTCGCGTTGCATTTGTTCATCAGCGCGTCGAGCGACCTGATCACGTTTTTCTCTTCTGAATTTCGAAGACTTGGATTTACCTTGATTACCTAGGCGAGCAAGCGTTTCCTTGATTTGATTCTGGATTTGCTTCTCATTGAGTTCCGCTTTTTGTTGCGGTGTAGCGTTCGGGTTTGGTCTGTTTTGCTGACCTTGACCTTGGCCTTGTCCGCCGCCTGGTCTATTACGGTTGGTTTTATCAGCCTCTTGTTGACGACCGATATCCACCTTAGCAACGCGTTTGCGTTTGCGTTTTTCTTTATTAGGATCGTTGTTCTGAGTTTTTGCTTCTTCCTTCTTCTTTTCAGGAGTTGTTGGAAGATCAATTTTACCCATCAATTTAACACCAGAAAGTTTTTGAACGTTTACACGAATCAATTCTTTCTCTACTGGTGCAACGACTTCAGGCACTGGCACTACTGCTGCAGGAGTTTCTACAACGGGCTCTGGAGTAGGAGCAGGGGTTGGTTCCGCTGCTTTACCTTTTGCGCCTTTCTTTTTCTCAGCTGCTTTTTCTTCTTCTTTTTTCTTGCCTTTCGCCTTTGATTTCTCGTGAGAAGTCAAATCAATTTTACCGATGATTTTTACATCACCAGGACGATCTTCGTCATCCGAGCGGGCTTCCACTGGTTCGATTTTCACACCACCTTTGTTCTCGATCACCTGTTCCACTTCTGGTTCAGGAGTTGGAGCAGGAGTTTCCTCTACTGCTGGGGCTGGTGCTACTTCAGGAGTAGGCTCTGTTTTAGCCTTTGCTGGTTCAACCTTTCTTTTGAATTTGGTCAAATCAATTTCTGGCTCCTCTTCATCTGTGCCATCTGCCTTTTTCTTCTTTGTAGAATCAAGGGTGATGGTTTCGCGAGATTCACGAATTTTTGTTGCTTGAGCCGCAGTTTTCTCTTTTGCTTTCTGATCGCTTGAGAATTCTACTTCCAAGATCTCATACACATCGGCTTCAATTTTGGCCATTGGATTATTGTCCACCAAAATTCCTTTTTTACCAAGGAATTCTACGATGGTATCCTTACTTACGCCAAGCGTTACTGCCGCTTTTCCTAATCTTTGTGGTGCCTTGTTTTCGGACATAAATTGTATTTGGTGGCCACCGAAAATATGTTCGATGGCACTAACTCTCTTTCACTTAACTCCTGTGTAAAGATAATCTTTCCACAGTAAACTCTACGTTGTTATTATTCAAACTCTTCGCGAAGAATGCGGACCACCTCGTCTACAGTTTCTTCTTCTAAGTCTGTTCTTTTCACTAAATCTTCTTTTGGAATTTCGAGTACTGAACGTGCAGTATCACAGCCGATGGCTTTCAATTCTGCAATGATCCAGCTATCGATTTCGTCTGAGAATTCGTCAAGATCCACATCATCGATGTCGGCCTCATTTTCACGATATACATCAATATCAAAACCTGTCAAACGACCCGCTAGACGGATGTTGTGACCACCTTTACCGATTGCAAGCGATACTTGGTCAGGTTTCAAGAATACATCCGCCTTCGCATTTTCGCGATCGAGGTTGATGCTTGAAATTTTTGCTGGTGCCAAAGCACGACCGATCAACAATTGCTCGTTGCTGGTGTATTGAATAACGTCGATATTCTCATTGCGCAATTCACGCACAATGCTGTGAATACGTGAACCCTTCATACCTACGCAAGCACCTACTGGATCGATACGATCGTCATAGCTTTCTACAGCTACTTTCGCACGCTCACCTGGCTCACGAACGATTTTCTTGATAGTAATCAAACCATCAAAAACCTCTGGTACTTCTTGTTCGAACAATTTCTCCAAGAACTCAGGCGCGGTGCGGCTAAGAACGATTGAAGGTGAATTGTTGCGCATGTCAACTTTGTAAACAACGGCACGGATAGTGTCGCCTTTTTTGTAGAAATCACTAGGGATTTGCTGCTCTTTCGGCAATACTAATTCGTTGTCTTCATCGTCAAGGACAAGTATTTCTTTCTTCCATACTTGGTAAACTTCACCAGTGATAATATCACCAACGCGCTCACGGTATTTCTGATAGATATGGTCTTTTTCAAGTTCCATGATTCGAGAAGCAAGGTTTTGGCGCATTGCCAAAACGTTACGACGACCGAAGTCCTCGATCTTGATTTCTTCGATCAATTCTTCGCCTATCTCTAGGTCTGGAACGATTTTGCGAGCTAAGCTCACTTCAATTTGTGCGACCTCGTCATCCAATTCTCCATCGGGTACGATTTCACGCGTACGCCAGATTTCTAAGTCACCTCTGTCTGAGTTTACGATGATGTCAAAGCCATCATCTGCGCCCCAGCGCTTAAGGATCATGTTACGGAAAACATCCGCAAGGATGTTGGTCATCGTTTCGCGGTCGATGTTCTTGAATTCTTTGAATTCCGAGAACGCCTCACCTAGGTTTACCCCTTTCATTTTTCAATGATTTATTTGAAGCTAATTACAATTTTTGTTTCTGATATCGTGTCAAACGGGACTTCAATGTCTCGTTCTACCCATTTCTTTCCTTTCTTACCTTCTACTTCTTCTTTTGTGCGTGTGTGCACTACTACTTTCTCTTCGTCTGCAGCGTTCATCAAGCCTTCGAGCTTTGAACCATCGGTAAGTTTGATCTCTACATTTCTTCCAATATTCTTAAAATATTGGCGCTTTAATTTCAACGGACGGCCTACTCCTGGCGACGATACATCTAATGCAAAGTCTTCTACCTCACGATCAAGGTTGCCCTCAATTTGTCTGCTGACCATCAAACAGTCTTCCAGTGCTAATCCACTATCGCGATCAATAAACACCTCGATTTTGTTGCCGGGTTTGATATTGATTTCTACAATGAAGATGTCTGTCCCTTCAATCTTTTCATCAATTAAGCTCTGTATCCTGTCTTTTGTAATCATTGCCGTGTCTAAATTACTGATTATCAACACCCGATTTGACTTATAGCCAAAAAAAAGAGGGGCTTTGACCCCTCTCACGTTGATATTTCAGTGCCTAAAGCGTTGCAAAGATACAACAAATTTTTTGATTGTCAATTTATTGGCCGACTATGCCACTTTTAACTGCTGGTTGACTCCTGTGCATGGGATGCGGAATGCGCCGATCAGTACGTCATCAATTTGCTCCAATTCTCCTTTCCAAAAATGGAATTCATATTGGAAAAGGTATTGCTGGTCTTCGAGTCGAAGATCCTGATGGTCGATTATAAAATCTTGGAAACGCTTGCTCAGATATTTTTTGCCTTTCTCGCCACCAAACTGATCTGCGAATCCATCTGAATATAGATAAATGAGATTGCCGGCAGAACAAGGAATTTCGTGGTCGGTGAAGGCTTGATTCGCAAAGTATTTGGATCCAATCGAATGCTTGTCTCCTTTGAAAATGCTCAATTCACGATTTGATAATTGCGTGAGGGGACGACCTGCTCCTGAAAATAGGAGTTCGCCTGTTTCTTTGTTGAAACGACAAAGCGCGATATCCATTCCTTCTCCTTCGTGCTTTGTATTGCGATTGATGGATGAGGCGATTTGATTATTCAATTTTGTAAGTACCATTCCTGGGGTAATCGCTTCATTGCTATTGATGATATTGGTTAAAATGGTATTTCCGATGAGGCTCATGAATGCCCCGGGAACGCCATGCCCAGTGCAGTCTGCTACCGCAAAGTAGCTGTACTCATCTTTTTCCATAAACCAGAAGAAGTCACCACTCACGATATCGCGAGGTTGGAACATGACAAACATTTCTGGAAAAACTTTTTTGATATTGGCAATCACTGGAAGTGTCGCGCTTTGTATACGTTGGGCAGCGTTGATGCTGTCTACGATATCTCTATTTTTAACGGCGAGTTCTTTTGATTTTTCAGAAAGCTCTTGTTTCAATGCATCTTCTTTGTTCAATATTTTTCTCACTTGACGAAGAATGAAAAATGCAACAACCGCTAAGCCTACAAGTACAAACCCGAGTTGTCGAATCACTGCATTTCTTGCAGCTACGATAAATGTGTCAAAAGTTTGATCCACTTGGAGCAGTCCGACTGTTTGTCCTGCTTTGTTTTTAATGGGTGCAAACGAAGAGAGCCAAGTTCCGTTTTCATCAGTGTAAGGTCCAAGGTCTCCACCTGAATTATATTTTTCTATGTGTATTGCATCGAACTCAGACCATTGGTGTTTCCAATATGGATTGGTAGAAGAAGAGATGGCGAATTCAAAATATTTTCTAGAAGGATTCAAAACCATGGTGTAGATGTCGGTCTTCAATCCATTCGCGTTTCTTGCATTCGCAAGCATTTTTTGGTTTTGTAAATAAAAAGGATGATCGTCTGTTTTTTTAAGAGCGTCCATTTCAGCGAAAGACTCAAATAATGCGGTGTGTTCATCGCCATCTATTTGTGCTGCGAGAGTATGAGCGATACTTGATAGCTTGCTTTTTTCAGCATCTTCATGCTGATTGAGTTGAGACTGATAAGTGTATGCAAGGAATAAGGTCGTGAGTCCTATTAATAGACCAAAGAGAAGCAGCATGATTCGTGCTGCTGAGTTTTCAATAATATTCCGCCACTTAAGCGCTATTTCTGCCATAATATTCCGTTATTCCCGAATATGTACGACTGGTACCGTGAATAGGTTTCCTTGCACTCAAACATTGAGTTGATTCATTCTCGTTCTGATAGTGCTTGGTTCTTGGTTCCCTTCGCTATACTTCGCTAGCGCTACGTTACGCTCAGGGCGGCGCTTGGTTCATTGTTCTTGGTTCTTAGTTCTTGGATGAGGGCGGGCCACGGGTGGCACCACCCTTCGACTCCGCATTTTATCTACGCTACGCTTGATAAAATGCTCCGCTCAGGGAACGGTCGTGCTTCGCTCATATGGGGAAAAAGAAAAAAGTTGGGCACTTTGTGCCCAACTTTTTTCTTTTTCCCCATTTAGTGAGCGCGTCTCGTTCCCTGAGCGAAGCGTAGCGTCAGCGAAGTGAAGTCGAAGGGTGGTGCAAATCCGTGGAGCGACTCCAATACCTCGCAATAAATAAGGTTAGTGCAAATCCATGGCCCGCCCTCATCCAAGAACCAAGAACCAAGAACTAAGAACAATGAACCAAGAACCCAGCACTAAGAACCAATCACCAACTTCCACGACTCTACATCCGCTAGCTGCATGGCTGGGATGTCGAGTTTGTTCTTTTTGCGGTAAGCGTTTAGGTTTTGGTGAATGGATGTAGACTTGGCTTCACGGAGTTTGTCTAATGAATCATATCCCGCTTTCACTACGTGCTCAATCCATTCAGGAGCAATGCCTGCGGCCTCGTATTCTTTTAAATCCGGACCAGTTGCAAATTTCTCTGGACGCATCTGAGGGAAGAAGAGTACTTCTTGGATCGTTGGATTGTTGGTCAACAACATGACCAAACGATCGACTCCGATACCCATTCCAGATGTTGGAGGCATACCATATTCTAATGCACGAAGGAAGTCTTGGTCGATAAACATCGCCTCATCATCTCCGCGCTCTTGCAATTTCATTTGCTCTTCAAAACGTCCGCGCTGATCAATGGGGTCGTTCAACTCAGAATAAGCATTCGCTAATTCTTTTCCATTAATCATCAATTCAAATCGCTCGGTCAATTCTGGATTGCTGCGGTGGCGCTTGCACAACGGCGACATTTCTACGGGATAATCCGTGATGAATGTGGGCTGAATAAAATTGCCCTCGCACTTTGCACCGAAAATTTCATCGATCAGTTTTCCTTTACCCATCGACTCATTTACATCTATACCAATGCTCTTACAGAAATCGAAAAGTTCTTTTTCTGATTTTCCAGTAATATCAAATCCTGTGTATTCAATGATAGCATCTGTCATCGATAGACGACGGAACGGTGTTTTGAAATCTATCACTTTATCACCAAATGGAACGGAGGTGGTGCCTAGTGCTTTTTCACAAACATGCTGAATCATAGCCTCTGTGAAATCCATCATCCAGTTGTAGTCCTTATAGGCTACATAAATTTCCATTACGGTAAATTCTGGATTGTGAGTTCTATCCATCCCTTCATTTCTGAAGTTGCGGCTGAATTCATATACACCCTCAAAACCGCCTACAATAAGGCGCTTCAAGTAAAGCTCATTGGCAATACGCAAATACATGGGCACATCTAGTGCATTGTGATGCGTGATGAATGGACGCGCAGACGCACCGCCGGGAATGGCCTGTAATACCGGTGTGTCTACTTCTAAATAGCCGTAGCTATTGAAGAAGTCGCGCATGGCATTGACAATCTTGGTGCGCGTTATAAATGTTTCTTTTACTTTTTCGTTGACTACCAAATCCACATAGCGCATGCGGTAGCGCAATTCTGGATCGGTGAAAGCATCGTAAATATTTCCTTCTTTATCGGTCTTCACCACAGGAAGCGGCTTCAATGATTTTGCAAGCACTGTAAGTTCGCTCACTTGAATGGAAATTTCGCCCATACGCGTGGTGAAAAGGGTTCCCTTGACACCGATGAAATCACCAAAGTGCAAAAGGTGGCGCACTACTTCGTTGTAGTACGACTTGTCTTCCCCCGGACAAATATTATCTGATGCGATATAAATCTGAATCTTACCCTTACTGTCATGAAGATCTGCAAAAGATGCCTTACCCATCACACGCATGTTCATGAGACGGCCAGCAACCACTACTTCCTTACCCTCTTCGTAGTTGGTTAAAATGTCTTTTGAGTAATTGTTTACTACGTATTCAGCCGCAGGGAAGGGCTCAATACCTTTTTCTCGTAATTTCTGTAGTGCGTTTCTTCTTACTACTTCTTCGTCTGACAAGTTTTGAATCATGTCGCGAAAATAAGCATTCTATGAGTATCAAAAAAAAGCCCTCTCGTTTTGATGAGAGGGCTTTTTGTTATGCCATTACTTCTTGTTCATTCAGCAATTCGATTGGAGATACCTGAAGAATTTCAGAGATCTTCAGCATTCTCTCTATCGATAGCTTAGCAAGTCCAAGTTCAATTCTGCTGTAAGCATTTTGTGAAATGCCGATTTTTGATGCGACAAATTCTTGTGACATGCCCTGTTTAGAGCGCAAATTGCGAATGCGAATGTGAATCTGCTTCGCGGAAAAATTGTAAGAGTCCATAATTGTTTAACGTGGCTTTTTTTGGAGATTGGACGCTAAATTAATTCCGCGTTTTCACAAAAAAAACGGTTAAACCTTTTTCATAAGTACTCAAAATACCTATCACTTGGTAGGTTTAAAAAATTATTGAGTTGAAAATAAACTCATTGTGAAAACAAAAATTTTTGAGTAAAAAAAATCCGTCCCCCAAACGGAGAACGGACTTTCTTATTGGTGGAGCCCTATTTCTTAATAAAAGTCTGGCGAATGGAATCGCCACCATTTGTTATTTCGAGGGTATAATAACCTTTCGCGAGTTGATCAGTTTCAATGCGCTTTTCAAGTCTTTTACCCGCAACCATCATATTTTCTGAAGAAACAATTCGTCCTGTAGCATCGATGATGCGAATCAATGAAGCACCTTCTTTCAAACCACTTCCACTGATTTGAAGAAAATCAGAAGTTGGGTTAGGATACAACGTGATGGTAGATTCCACTTCTTTTTCTTCTACGCTTATAATGATTTCAAGATTGATGTTGTCTACATAAATGGCGTTGCCGTAATGTCCACGATTTTGAAAAGCCACGATTACTTCATCACTATTTTGATTTTCAGGAATGGTGATTTCATAATTCGCCCATTCATTTGTCGCAGGTATGTAGAAGTCAGTGGTGCCATTTCCAACTGCAAGTTCTTCCCCTCCTCGCACCCATAAGGTGGTCCAATCTGTCCCACAATTGTAGCTCACTAATACTGCAAGGGTATCGCTGTATTGGCCGCCGTACGGGGCATACGCCGCATCGAATGATAGTAAAGTCGAGGCTTGCTGATTGAGTTTGCCTGTCCAAAACTCATCTCTTGCTCCTTGAGCATCGTAGTAAAAATTATCAAAACGAATACAGTTTTGTCCTACTCCATAAGCACTTGCATCATCTGTCACAGACCAAGAGCCATTGCCCACGCGCTGCCAAGTAGAAGGGAAGCTGCCGCTTTCAAAATTTTCTGAAAGTGGGAACTCCGCACCACTTTGTGATTGAATGTATGATGTCTTAGTAGTCGTTTCGCTGTTGCCATTAAACGTTACAGTGAGTGTTACGTCATAAGTGCCTTCGCTTTCATAAATGACAGTCGGATTTTTTTCTTCACTTGAAGATGGAATCGCGCCGGGGAAAGACCAGCTATATGTTGCGCCATCTGGCACTACGCTGTGATCAACAAAGTGAACAGGATTGCCTGGACAGAAGAATGATTCATATTCCGCGGCAAAGTCTGCCATCATGCTGCTCGACTCATAGAATGGAGCTTCCCATACACCGAGGTTCCATGTTGCCAAACGAATCACTTCGCCCTTATAAAACGGCACGATGCGAAGGGGCTCTGAGCTCGCGGGTAATCCACTGCTGTATGATTCCCAATCGGTCATAGTGTTGTTTCGATAATACACCAATCCATTGAGCATCGCTAAATAAACACCGCCGTTTGTTCCGAATTGATGTGCGATTGCCCAAGGAGAGCGACCATTCAATGTTGGAGTGGTCCAGTTGTCCCATGAGGTTCCGCCGTTAGAAGTTTTGTAAACCTTCTGTCCATTCGATCCATCATAATATGAAACCCACAGCGTGTTTTCATCATCACCCGAAAGTGTGAAGGTCATATTGCGTAATGTGGACGGAAGGTTAACGGCAGACCAAGTAGCGCCATGATCCGTGGAGCGCCACATAGCACTTGAGTTTCCAACTGCTTGATGAAGGTAGATGTAGTCATTATTCTCATAACTCTGTTCGATCCAAAGTACATCGTTATCAGGGTTGGTGCCGAATTCGTAAGCAAGCTCATAGCTTGATCCACCGTCTGTAGAGCGGTAGAGTTTGTTCTCGTTTCCAAGCCAAGCAATGTTGAAATAAGTATTATCGAACATGATGCGTGAGCTACCATTGTTCCAATAACTTTCATTGGGGCTCAACGTCAGACTTTGATACGTTGCTTGTTGATCGAGCGATTCAGGAAGTACTTGCCCTCCGATGTCGCTAAAAAACGTTTCATTTTCATCATTATAATTTACATAACCCGTAGGTGCCTCACCGCCACCGAGTGCGATAAATTCTCCTGAAGGATAGTTTTCATGATAGGCCATATTTCCATTGTGATAACGGCCTCCTACCATGATATCCTCACTCCAACCTTGATCATATCCCCAGAGATTGACAGCACGAATGCCACGATTAAGATTATCATGTGATTGCATGAAATCGCTTGAGTGTAGAATTCCTCCATCATTTCCAATCCAAATTTCCTCTGTGGTTGGACCTGTTTTGTAAATCCTAATTTCTTGCTGATCGACGTGGAAATAATCAATGCCACCGATGTACCCGCCCACACCTTGGTATGTAGCGCAAGCATCGTTGCTGATCCAAAGGTTGAGTCCACCGATTAAGACTTTATCTGGGTCGATCTGAGACGCAGCCATGGTGGTGTTGTAGTGGATCTGTGTGTAGGTGCCATCATCGGCACTAAAGTTCATCAAGTTGGGATGTTCGTCGGTATAGGGAGTTCCAATTTGATTGTGAGGAAAGCTCCATGTTTCGCCGGCATCATAGCTTACCCATGTACCTACCCATCCGTTGGTAATGACAGATGAACCGGGGTTTTCATAACCTACGAGGAGTGCGTAAATTCTATTGGGATCAGCTTCGGTTACGGCCAAGCGACCTCCATCAATTTGAATATTTCCAAGAGAAGCATTGAACCAACCGTTATCGATCATTTGAAATGTAGCACCATAGTCTGTGCTCTTATAAAAACGGCTGTAGTCAAGCGATGGTTCGTATTGAATGGTATACACAACCGAAGGATCGTTCGGTTTTATTGCAATGGTTTCGCAGTTGTTATTGAGTACTTCTGTCCAGTTGTTTCCACTGTCTGTACTTCTGAAGAAACCGTTGTTTGTTGCTGCATAAATGATGTCGTTGTTTTCGGGATTGTATGCAATTTCCCAAGCAGAAATATTTTGAGAAACAAAGCCGGGCTGACCAATGACTTCCCAAGTGCTTCCGCCATCTGTAGATCTCCAAAGATCATTGTTGGCAGACATAATTACGAATTGATCATTGCTTGGTTTGCATCGCACTGCACTTACCCAACCAACCAATAATCCTTTAGTGACGTGATTCCAGTTTTGTCCGGCATCGGTTGTTTTATATAGTCCGCCGCTTTCAGTACCGCAGTAGAGTAAGCTTGTATTCGTAGCGCTTCTATCATGGCAATACACGTTGGAGTGTCTGAATCCCGCAGTTAGAGAACCATCTCCATCGACGTGATGATTTGGGCCCTCAAAATGCCAGATTTCACTGCCGCGATCGCTTGCTTGATTTTGTAGAATGTCTGCTGTTTGTGATTCTAATTCTTGCTTGGTCGGATAGATTATTCTGCCATCTGCTTGCACGAATTTCTTCACACTGCTTGTCCAACGTTTGAAGTATTGCGTGTGAATGTTTTTCTCGAAATCATTTACCGAATAGTAGTGCTGATACTTTTCTACTACTTCGTAAAAGTTCGGATTCTCGCTGTACATGAGCTGCGCCCAATCAGGAAGATTCGATTGATTGCTTCCTGCTTTCGCAAGATGTGTTTGCGCTGAGATGCTGATAGAGCAAGCCATTGCCAGCACAAGAAGTATTGATTTCATATTGACAGGTTTTATCAAATGTACTAAGGTCATTTTTTTTTACATAAAAAAAATAACCCCCACCTTTGATTCCAAAGATGGGGGTTAAACTTTTAGTGAAAGTTAAAATTACTTCACCATTTCATATTGTTCGATTGGAGGACATGTGCAAACGAGGTTTCTATCACCGTAAGCATTGTCAACGCGACCAACGGTAGTCCAGAATTTATTCTCACGAATACCAGGCATTGGATATGCTGCTTTTTCACGAGAGTAAGAGTGGTTCCATTCGTTTGCAGTCAATTCGACAGCAGTGTGTGGAGCCATTTTCAAAACGTTGTCTTGTTTATCAGCGATGGCGCCTTCTACTTCAGCGATTTCTTTTCTGATCATGATCATTGCATCACAGAAGCGATCAAGTTCAGACTTCGGCTCACTTTCCGTTGGCTCTACCATGACAGTACCAGCAACTGGGAAAGAAACAGTAGGAGCGTGGAATCCATAGTCCATCAAGCGTTTCGCGATGTCTTCCACTTCGATGCCTGCTGCTTTGAATGAGCGGCAATCGAGAATCATTTCGTGAGCAACGGTTCCGTTTGCTCCTGTGTACAATACATCGAAATGGCCTTCTAATCTTGCCTTCATATAGTTGGCATTGAGGATCGCATATTTTGTAGCGTCTGTTACACCTTCTGCTCCGAGCATTTTGATGTAGCCATAAGAGATCAAGAGAATCAAAGCACTTCCCCAAGGAGCGCTAGCAACTGCTGAAATAGGGCTATTGCCGCCAGTTGTAATTACTGGATTGCTTGGAAGGAAAGGAACTAAGTGTGCACCAACACCGATTGGACCCATGCCAGGACCGCCGCCGCCGTGAGGGATAGCGAAGGTCTTGTGAAGGTTCAAGTGACAAACGTCAGCACCGATGTTACCAGGATTGGTCAAACCAACTTGTGCATTCATGTTTGCACCGTCCATATACACTTGTCCACCATTGTCGTGAACGATCTGAGTGATTTCGCGAATCGCTTCTTCGAATACACCATGTGTCGATGGGTAAGTAACCATCAACGCTGCAAGATTGTCTTTGTGTTGGATTGCCTTTGCTCTAAGATCTTCTACGTCTACGTTTCCGTTGTCATCACACTTCACTACTACTACTTGCAAGCCCGCCATTACAGCAGATGCAGGATTGGTACCGTGCGCAGAAGATGGAATTAAGCAAATATTGCGATGGCCTTCGCCTCTGCTTTCATGGTATGCCATGATTACAAGAAGGCCGGTCAATTCGCCTTGTGCACCAGAGTTAGGCTGAAGTGAAACACCAGCAAAACCAGTACACTGGCAAAGATCTTTTTCTAGTTGTACCAACATTTCTTGGTATCCCTGCGTCTGATCGAGCGGAGCGAATGGGTGAATGTTGGCGAACTCAGGCCAGGTGACTGGAATCATTTCGCTTGTTGAATTAAGCTTCATAGTACATGAGCCTAATGCAATCATTGCGTGAGCGAGTGACAAGTCTTTATTCTCTAATTTTTTCAAATAACGAAGCATTTCTGTTTCGCTATGATGTGTATTAAAATTAGGGTGTGTTAAATAAGAAGATGTTCTTTCAAAGCCGCTGATGGCGCTGCTTCCGTTGCCTATTGAAGCGTCGCTACCTGCTACGATTTGAACGATTTCTTTGAGGTCTTCAACGGTAGTTGTTTCGTTGACAGAGATACCGATATGACCAGTGCCGAAGTAGCGGAAGTTGATTCCTTTCGCCTCAGCAGCAGTTCTAATAGCGGCCTCGTTGCCTTCGATTTGAATGGTGTCAAAATATTTTGTAGTAGTCAATTTCACACCTTTACCCTGAAGCGCTGCTGCTAGAGCAGTAGCACGTTCGTGAATGCGTGTGGCAATTGCTTTTACACCAGCAGGACCATGATACACTGCATACATTGAAGCCATCACAGCTAGAAGTGCCTGTGCAGTACAAATATTAGATGTAGCTTTTTCACGACGAATGTGTTGCTCGCGTGTTTGAAGCGCCATTCTATAGGCGTTGTTTCCATGACGATCTTTCGATACACCGATGATACGTCCTGGCATATTGCGTTTGAATTCATCCTTCGCGCAGAAGAATGCAGCGTGAGGTCCGCCGTAGCCCATTGGAACACCAAAGCGCTGAGAGTTTCCGAAGCAGATATCAGCACCCCATTCACCTGGAGGAGTGATAAGTGTAAGTGCCATCAAGTCGGACGCTGCAGAAACATAAGCTCCAGCTGCGTGAGCGGCACCAGCGAATTCTTTGTAATCTTCGATTTGTCCGATGCCGTTTGGATATTGTACCAACGCTCCGAAGAAATCAGAAGAGAATGTGAATGTCTTATAATCACCAACCACTAGTTCGATTTTGAGGTGCTTCGCGCGACCTTTCAATACATCTAGTGTTTGTGGAAATACAGTTTGATCAACGAAATATTTATTTGCACCAGACTGTTCTTTTTCACGAGAACGGCTGTGGAAGAAAAGGATCATCGCTTCAGCAGCGGCGGTTCCTTCATCTAAAAGACTTGCGTTTGCAATTGGAAGACCTGTAAGGTCTGTGACCATAGTTTGGAAATTGAGCAACGCCTCAAGACGGCCTTGTGCAATTTCTGCTTGGTATGGAGTGTAAGCGGTGTACCATCCTGGATTTTCAAGTACGTTTCTCAAAATCACAGTTGGAACAAATGTCGGGTGGTAACCCATCCCGATATAGCTCTTGTTTACTTTGTTTTTCTTTCCGAGCGCCCAAACATGTGCGAGGTATTCGTCTTCAGAAGCAGCAGGAGCGATGTCGAGCGGCTTTTGTAAACGGATGGCTGAAGGCACCGTTTTGTTGATGAGTTCGTCAATAGATGAAATGCCGATGATATCTAGCATTTCGTGGACCTCATGTGCACGTGGTCCGATGTGGCGTGATGCGAAGTTTGTACTTGACATTTCCTGATTGGTTATGCGCCAAAATTAAGCGCGGATGTGGTCATCAAACAAACCTTTTGTTAACAGGTTCGATTCATCCTTAATTTCGCAACATAATGGCAGAAGATTTATACATCCCTAAGGGGGCGGCGCGTGAGGAGATTTATGCGTCAATCCTCCCACAGATCAAGGCTTTGGTACAAGGTGAGTCCGATACTACCGCAAATGTGGCCAATATTATGGCTGCCCTAAAAGAGGCTTTTGGATTCTTCTGGGTGGGGTGCTATTTTGTTAAAAATGACCAATTGGTGCTCGGCCCGTTCCAAGGACCTGTGGCCTGCACGCGTATTTTCAAAGGCAAAGGAGTATGTGGTTCTTCTTGGGAAAAAAATGAGGTCATCCTTGTTCCTGATGTCGATGCTTTTCCAGGTCATATTGCATGTAGTTCATTATCAAAATCAGAAATAGTATTGCCCATCCGCAATGTGAATGGCGATGTGGTGGGAGTGCTAGATGTGGACAGCGATCTGTTAGATGATTTCTCTGAAGTAGATCACAAATGGCTCGTCGAAGTGGTGTCAGTAATCGAATCTGTTCTATGAAGAATCAACTCCAGATTTTTGGTGCGTTCATAATCGCGGCAGTACTGGTGGCATGTGCTAATCAGAAACCTTTGTCGGGCGGGGAGAAAGATTTTACCGCGCCGCAAGTAGTGAGTATGAGTCCTGCATCGTTGAACACCAATTTTAACCAAAAGTCTTTTCAAATCACCTTTGATGAATATGTTCAATTGAATAATATTTATCAAGAATTGATTGTTTCACCACCGCTTAAAAAGCAACCAGTGATCAAAGTAAAGAATCGCACTGTCATCATTGAGCCGCAAGAGGAGCTAAAGCCTAACACAACTTACACATTCAATTTTGGAGATGGAATTGTCGATCTCAACGAGAGTAATAAGGCTGAAAAACTGGTGTATGTTTTTTCTACTGGAGATAAACTCGATTCGATGGTGGTGTATGGTAAAACAAGCATTCCTTTTTCAAATGAAAAGCTGTCAGGAATGAAGGTGATGCTTTATGATGACACCGTTGATGTGCTCGATCCAAAAACAAGTTTACCATCATACTTCGCGAGAACCTTGGCAGACGGGAGTTTTATCATTTCATATTTGCCCTCAGGCAACTATCAACTATTAGCACTAGAGGATTTGAATGGCAATTATAAAGTAGATAGCGATGAGCGTGTGAGTTTGATCAGCAAAGTAAGTTCGATTGCTATTGATACGAATCAATTACAGGAACAAGTGTTAGAAATGCACTCTCAAATGCCTGATGCGATTGACTTTGCTTCCTATAAGGTGGATTCGACGGGCTTGTTCTCGATCGCATGGAATCCACTCTTCGAAGGACGCATTCCTTATTCATTCAATATTTTGGATGGGGAAAATGTAACCGCTGATTTATTCAAATCAAGTGATGAGGATACATTGTTTTATTCTCTGAAAGGCCTGCCAGTTGAGAAAAATGTACGTATTAGTTTTTCAAGTGGTGAAAATGTAGATACGCTTTCTATTCCATTTTTTGCTGAAGATTATAAAAAGGTGTTACGCCTCTCATCAGGAATTTCCAGTAAGATGATGGCTTCAGAGCCATTGATTCTTCAATCGAGCGTTCGTTCGGTTTTAAAAGATGCTTCGAAATTTATTTTGAAAAAAGACTCGCTCCTATTAGAGAGTCCTGTGTGGAATATCACTTCACCGTTGGCTTATTCGAGCAGCCCTAAATTAGAAGGTGGATCTAAATATCAATTGATCGTTTTACCCGGGGCTTTTGAAGATGTGATGGGACATACCAATGACACCTTGGATGTGAAATTTACCACGCTAACTGCAGAAGATGTGGGGATGATGGTATTGCAAAGTGATTCTTTATCGGGCTTTGAGGATGGTGTTTTGGAAGTGCGCGATAAATCAGATGTACTTATTTGGAAAGGAAGTACTTCTGGCTTAAAAGAATGGAAGATAAAAAATTTAAAACCGAATGAATATTCGGTTCGATTCTACAGAGATAAGAACAACAACGGACGTTGGGATCCACTCGATTTCAAAAAGCAAGAAGAAGCGGAGTATGTGAGATTACATACTTCGAAAGTTCAGATTCGTGCCAATTGGGAATTGAAAGTCGTATTAGAACTGACCATATGATCTGCGTTTAAACTTGGGCTTATCGCCTTTGTTCATACAGAGTTTTTTGTAATTAATACTAGCGTCGGCATCTCCTAGATCACTGGCCTCCTTCCATTCTATACACGCTCCTTCTAGGTCGTGATTCAAGTAAAAGGCTTCACCGCGGTAGTACAGTACTTCGCCATGGAAGTCGATGTTTTCCAATCTAAGCTCAGACAGCATTTCTAAAGCGTTTGAGAATTGTCCCATTTCAATGAGCATTACAGCTACATTGAGTTTTGCGCGGTGTTGTTTTGGGTTGTATTCAAAGGATTGTTGAAAGGCCTCCATTGCTTGAAGGTTTTTTCCTTGATCTGCCATATTCGCGCCGCGCAGGTAATATGCGTCAGCATAGGTTGAGTCCATTGCTAAAGCCATGTCGACGTATCGTTGGCAAGCTTTGTTATCTGCATTGAGATATTCTACTGCCGCCATCCAGTAGTAACCTACAGGATCTTCAGAATTTTTTTCGATGTAAGTGATGAGGTCGAGTTTCGCGCCATCGGTTTGTCCCATGCTTGATTTACAGATACCTCTATGAAGGAAAAGACGGTCGTCTTTGCTTCCATAAACTCTTGCTTTGTCGTAGTCGGATAGTGCCATGCCATAGTCACCGACTTTTTGAAGGCAATCTGCACGTAACATAAGTGCATCGGGATTGGCTCCTTTTTCTAGGAACTCCGTGAGTATGATCAGTGCGGATTCGTATTCTCCTTCATCGTAAGCTTGTCTGGCATTGTACATTTCGTCCTGCGCCATCATAGCAGAAGTAGAAAGAATGAGCAGCATTGATATTAGAGTGGTTCTCAACATGGGATTAACTAGTAGGCCCTTGTTTACGATATTCCATCAAAAGGTTACCATTTTTTACTATTTTTCAAAAAAATAAGAAATATGCGCATCCTCAAACTCATCCTAAAATCCTTACTGGTACTCATTGTTTTAGCGGTTGTTGGACTTTATGTTTCCGGTAATGGGCATGTGTTAAAAGGATTGAGGAGCACTTATCTCATCGGCCGATCGATGCCCGACATTGACGATAAAGATTATTTTGAAACAAGCACCATCAAGGCTGATAAGCCCGAACCGTGGGCCATTCACAAGCAATATAGTTTTATAGCGCTTTCGTCTGATGAGGAAAAAATACACGAGCAATACAAGTCTACCGCTTTTCTTGTGATACATAGAGACTCTATTCTTTTTGAAAAATATTGGGAGGGAACAGATGAAACAACGGTCACAAATTCCTTTTCAATGGCGAAGAGTATGACGGGTTCGCTCATCGGAGTGGCGATTCGTGAGGGTTATATTCAAAGTGTAGATCAAAAGGTCGGAGATTTTTTACCAGAATTTAAAGAAGGAAAAGGGGCAGACCTTACCATCAAGCACTTGCTTCAAATGGCCAGTGGCATTCCTTTCGGAGAAAGTTATGGCAATCCCTTTGGCTTCATGGCACGTGCTTATTTCGGAGGGGATCTAGTAGAAGAGACGATGAAATTTAACGTAACAACTGCGCCAGGAGAGGGCTGGGTGTATGAAGGTGGAAATACAATTCTGCTTGGAATGATTTTGAAAAAAGCCACTGGACGCACGGTGAGCGAATATTTCCATCAAAAGATATGGTCGTGTATCGGTGCGGAGAATGATGCGTATTGGAACCTTGATAATTACAAGGGTATGGAAAAAGTATTCTCAGGTTTTTACGCTACCGCTCGCGACTTCGCGAAGTTTGGTATGCTGTACGAGCATAACGGAGTACTTGGACCTGATACGATTGTGCCTCCTGCTTTTGTGAAGGAGTCGATTACTCCTGGAATGATGGTGGACATTACGCCAGAAAAATCTCAGAATGAAAAGAACTATTGGTATGGCTACCAGACCTGGTTGGGCGAGTACAAAGGGCACGACTACTTTTCATTCCGTGGATTGCGTGGGCAATATGTGATCGTAATTCCTGATTTGGAAATGATGGTGGTTCGAATTGGTCACCTTCAGAGCAAGGAGCGTGTGCGCCACATGCCTATTGATTTAGAAGAATATGTGGCGATGGGTGAGCGCATCATCAATGCGGCTAAATAGGATTTTGACCTAATTTTGTCGCATGAAGAAAGATTTTCAAATCCCTTCTGCTGAAGGGATGTGTGTTGCAATTGTCGCAGATAAAGATGCAGATGGAAAAAAGATATGGTCAGTAGGCCTCTTCAATGAGCGTCCGGAAGCGGTTTTCAATGTGATCATCAACGCGAGCGGCAGCGGATTTATCAAAGGCAAGGAAAAGCAAACAGCAAAGGTGCGCTTTCTAATGGACGAGCTCCAGCCCGGAGAGTTCAAGCCTTTCGAGATTTTGGTTCGCGACTCGATTGAACTTACCAATACTTATTGGATCACTTTCTTTTCAGGAAATGATTTGTGTGATAAGAAGATTCAAGTGCCACCGAAATATGTAATGCTTCAGAAGCGCGAGCGCATCGGGCATACCAATAAAGTGGGTGTGGTAGCTAGATAAAAAAACAGCGAGGTCCTTTCGAACCTCGCTGCTGAAAAGCCTTCGCAATTTCTGCGAAAGTATCTTAACCAAAAGGAATCAACGTAATGCCTAGAGATACTGGGAAAACTTCAGGTCCTTTGTTGTCTTTGAACAATGGAGTCAATCCGTAAGTAGCCCATACTGTGAAGTTTTTGTAGCCTACACGAGCAGTCAAATCAAGTGTTAGAGGAGAGAGGTTGAAATCATCTTTCACACGCACTTTATAGTTTTGACCATCGAGTTCGAATTCTTGTTTGTGGATGCTACCGATTTTCCATCCACCAATTACACCAGCAGCAAGGTGGAATGATTTATCAGGGTTGCGGCTTGTGTTGAACTCAAGCATCACAGGGAGGTGCAGATATGTAGCGCGAAGCTTGTTCTTTGAATATTCTGGAAGAGAATCAATCACACCGAAAGTGGAGTCGCTAGTGACATTGAGGTTTACATTCTTGTTGAAAGTGTAGCTATTCCAAGTAATTCCAAGACCAGTGGTGATTCCAACATAATCTTTCACGATTCTGATTTTTTCTTCATAGAAGTTGATTCTCCAGCTGAGTGATCTTGCTTGATCGAGTTCCAACCATTCATCATTTTCAGCCAAGGTTGTTTTGTTATCGCTATTGAGAAGGAAGTTGACACCGAGGTCGAGTCCTGCCCAATGGGTTAGTTCACTTTTGTAGTCTGGAGGAGTGATGTTGACACTGTCAGATGACAATGAGTCATTTGTTGGTGTGCTTAGGATCATCACTTGTGTTTCACCGAAGTTGATAGTGGTAGTATCTTTTTCGGCAGGGGTAGTTTGAGCAGACATAGCTGAAACACTTATGAGAGCTATGAAGGCGAGAGCGAGCTTTTTCATTTTGTTTGGGGTATTAAATGTTGTTATTTGAAAGTATGACGCCCACCTCTAAAATTAAGTTACAACCCAAACTGAAATTTTTTCCGTTTATCCGAGATTTGTTACCGTTGGCTCATTTTCTGTAGGAAGAAAAGCAACTTCAATAGAATATTTGTCATCAATTGACGTAACTTTAGATAGTTATTCTTGACCTTTTTACTATGACGCCTCGCGCTATTGTTTTGGTATTCATGCTTCTCTCTGGCTTTTTAGGCTTGGAGGCGCGTGCTATTACCACTCCAATTCAAAAGCCGCAAAGCGAAAAGGAGCTAGAGGGAACGGTAGAGGTTAGCTTTCGAATCGATATGGCCGGGAAAGTTGAAATACTTTCTATCAATGCATCGAGCCCTCAATTGGCAGACTATGTCATCAAGAAGCTCAATAAAATCAAGCTTGAAAAAGGCGACCCACAGATTGGACAAGTGATAAAGTATAGATTTGTATTTAAAAAACAGGCCTAATGGATTTTTTGGACAATTTAGAAATGCCAGCTTGGTTGGCTTATACCATCACTGCGGTGATCATCTTGGCTTTTGTTTATTGGAAATTTAAAGAGCAGATTTTTTTTCCATTTAAACATAAAAAAGTGAAGGGTGTGATTACGAATTGGATGTCGATGAATGAAAAAGGAGTGCGTTATTTCTATCCTTTAATTGAATACACCACACAAGAAGGACGTTTGGTAAAGTTTAGAGCTGAGGAAAGATGTGAAGGTGAACCCATGTACGATCCAGGAACGGAAGTGGAAGTTCAGTATATGCCGGGAAACGCACAATTAGTAAAGATTAAATATCCTAAATAGATAAAATAATAAACCCACCAATTGGTGGGTTTATTTATTCTTTAAGAGCTCGAAAGATTATTGAGCAGCGTTGCCCAAAGAATCCATAGAAGCATCTAAGCCGTTAAGCATTTCTTGCATCTTTCTTTCTGACTCAGCTTCTGCTTTTTTCTTAGCATCAGCAGAACACTCATCAAGAACAGCCATAGACTGATCTGGAGTCATATCAGCATCTGGGTAAGTTGTAGCCAATTTGTCTACATAGCAATCACAGATAGCCTTAGCGTCATCAGGGTAGATGATTTCTTGAAGTGAAGTACAAGTTTCTTTCATTGAAGTCTTGTTTTCTTCAGTCCAACCACCGCCGCATGATGTAAGCGCTAGAGTAGCTGCTGCTGCGAAAAACATTGCAATTTGCTTTTTCATAGTGAGATATTATTATTTGTTTATTTAGCGGGGGCAAGGTAAACAAAATCTCAATATTTATTTAAAAGCTTATGATTTTAGCTCGCTTGATTTGCCTTGTTTTTATTGGCCAATTGACCACATGCAGCATCGATATCCTTTCCTCGGGAGCGTCTGACATTGACAATGAGATTTTTACTTTCTAAAAACTTAGCAAATGCATCCACGCGCTCGGGTGCTGCTTGCTGATATTCTCCACCATCAATCGGATTGTATTCGATGATATTTATTTTGACCGGGAGGTTTTTGCTGTAGTTGGCAAGCTCATGAGCATCTTTAATTGAATCATTAAAGTCCTTGAAGATGATGTATTCGAAGGTTACTCGGGTTCCTGTTTTTTGATAAAAATACTTCAGCGCGTCGGCAAGGATTTCAAGATTATTAGTCTCGTTGATATCCATTATTTGATTGCGCTTTTCATCGTTTGCCGCGTGTAATGACAATGCAAGATTGAATTTAACCTCGTCATCACCGAGCTTTTTAATCATCTTCGCGATACCAGCAGTGCTGACAGTAATACGCTGCGGCGACATGCCTAGTCCGTCAGGGGAAGTGATTTTTTCTATAGAAGTGAGCACATTTTTATAATTGAGCAATGGCTCGCCCATTCCCATGTACACAATATTCGATAGCGGAATTTGATAGCGATTCTGTGCCTCGTTGCGTAAGTGCACCACTTGATCATAGATTTCTCCTGCCGTTAAATTGCGCATCATCTTGAGTCGCCCTGTTGCGCAAAACTTGCACGCAAGGCTGCATCCTACCTGAGATGAGATGCATGCGGTCATTCTATTAGTAGTGGGAATCAATACCCCTTCTACCACTTTATCGGGATCTACTTCGAAAGCACTTTTAATGGTGCGGTCGGAGCTGATTTGTTGATCTGCAAGTTTGATGGTTTTGAGTTCGAAATGCTCGGAAAGCAGGTTGGTTACGCCCTTTCCAACATTATTCATCTGATCGAACGACGTCGCTGATTTTTTCCAAAGCCACTCCATGACTTGTTTTGCTCTGAATTTCTTTTCGCCATTGGCTTCAAAGAACGCAACAAGTTCATCGAGGGTGAGGGTACGTATGTCTTTTTTAACCGAACTCATGATGGGTGCAAAGATAGTCTATAAAAAAACGAAGACCGTTGAGATCTTTATCTCAACGGCCCTCAACCTGTTTGTTATGAAAATTACTACTTGCAGCCTGGATTAATTCTCGCTCTTTTGGAAAGAGAAGCGATAACGAAATACTTCACCAATCACGACTTCATCTTTTCCTACTTTCATTTTCTTCGCTTGGTTTTCAATGAATTTTTCAAGAAGTGGATTTTTTGTTTTGATGAGGATGACTCTTACATCACCATCTGGATATACTTGAAACATTACATCTGCTGATCCTTCGAAAGCTTCTTCTTTGCTTTGTGGGAAGAAGATGTGCTTTTGAACTTGCTTGTCTACAGAGCGCTTCAACTCAGTGTTTCGGCGGTTTTTGTTTTTGTCTTTCGATACTTCTGTATTAGAAGAAAATCCTGATAAAGTAAGACCGAAGATGAGTGCTAAAGTGAGTGCTAACGTTTTCATGATATTTGTTTTTTGTGTTGTTGTTTCGTGTTATTTGAAAGTATGACGGTGAGGGGGAAGAGGAAGTTACAGGGGGGAGAGAATTTTTTTTTAAATTACAAGAGATAAGGGACGAACGACAAGTGACAAACGACAAGAGACAAACGACAAGGGACAAACGACAAGAATCAAATGACATATGGTTTCGGATTTGCTGAGATAGAATGAACTCTGGGATGGGGCTTGGGTTGGGCCAATAAAAAAGCCACTCGATAGAGTGGCTTTTTCATTATTTCCATCTCGGCATAGCCGAGATCACTTGTTCTCGGCAAAGCCGAGATCATTTGTCTCTTGTCATTTGTCACTTGTCATTGACTCAGTTTTCCAAAGCGATTTCGAATTCGGTGAGGGCTACGAATTGTTCGATGCGCTCGCTGATTTCTTCGTGTGTTAGTTCAAGAAGTCTTGCTGGACCGAATTTCTCACATGTAAATGATGCCATTGCAGAACCTACGATTACTGCACGCTTCATGTTTTCAAAAGAAATATTTTGTGTCTTCGCTAAATAGCCAATGAATCCACCAGCGAATGTATCTCCCGCTCCTGTTGGGTCAGCTACTTCTTCTAGTGGAAGAGCTGGAGCATAGAATACATTGTGCTCATCGAACAACAACGCACCGTGCTCGCCTTTCTTAATGATTAAGTACTTAGGACCCATAGTCAAGATTTTACGTGCTGCTTTTACCAATGAGTATTCACCAGCCAACTGACGCGCTTCTTCATCGTTGATGGTAAGTACGTCGATTTTCTTAAGAACAGCATGCAAGTCTTCCAATGCAGAGTCCATCCAGAAATTCATGGTGTCAAGCACCACTAGTTTCGGACGATTTGGAATTTGATCGATTACTTGCATTTGCACAGATGGTGCAAGGTTGCCAAGCATCAAGAATTCACATCCGTGATATGAAGCAGGAACTACTGGATTGAAAGTAGCAAGTACATTCAAATCAGTAATCAAGGTATCACGAGAGTTGAGGTCGAAATGATATTTACCTGCCCAGAAGAAAGATTTTTCTCCTTGCTTGATTTGAAGGCCTTCTTGATTGATTCCTCTTGATGCCATTTCATTCAACATGTCTTGTGGGAAGTCGTCTCCAACTACGGAGATCAAGCCTGAGCTCTTAATGAAGTGTGAAGCAGCAAGTGTAATATAGGTAGCAGCACCACCAATAACACGGTCTTGTTTTGCAAAGGGTGTCTCGATAGAATCGAAAGCTACTGTACCAACAGCGATAAGGTTCATTCTAAAAAATTTTTCGCAAAGATATTCGTATATTCCATAACAACTCGTAAGATTGCTTTTCTTTTTGAATATTCACGAAAGCCAAATCAAATGCGGATTTGACAAGGTTTAGCGATATTTAGCCACGAAACAGAGCGGATTATTGCTGATTTGATGACAGAGCGTAATTTTTATAAGATGTTTTTAGAACGCAAAGGGGTGCAAATGCTCCTTGGTAGTGGGCTTTCAAAAATATTGGGTTTTGTTTCTGTCTTGATTGTTACGCATTGGTCGACCGAACAATCATTCGGTTCTTTTTCCTATGCGCAGAGTATTGTCAACGCCATCATTCCATTGATGGGTGTGGGTGCTTATCAGGCTTATGTTCGCTATGCGGCTGACAATGCAGATATTGATCTCAAGAAAAAATTGTATGCCTATGCTTATAGCAGAGGGATGGTGTTTTCCTTGATACTAGCGGTTTTACTATTTATCTCTGCGCCGATTGTTTGTGTCGAACTACCTGAGAGCACAGTTTCATTTCAAATTTTGTCTTTCACTGTTGTGACTACGCTCTTCATGGAGTACGTGAAGAGTCATGCGCGGAGTATGCACAAGAATGACTACTCTGGGTGGATTGATACATGGTATGCCATTTCACTTGTTGCCTTAAGTCTCGTGTTGACGCTGCTTTATGGAGTGAAAGGCTATGCAATTGCGATATTGATTTCTCCTTTGATAGCGGCGCTGCCTTACAGTTTGAAGTTGAATGCCCCATTGATTGCGTGGCCGAAGTGGGAGAATGTTGTTCCAGTAGGGTTTTGGAAGTATGGCATCTTTACCTCTGTGGGAGCGATTATCGCTCAGATGTTTTTTACGATTGATATCATTCAAATGGGGCGTCTGATTGTTGATTCAGACAAGGTGATTGCGTTGTATCGCATTTCAGTGATTGTTCCGATGGCCATGTTGATCTTGCCTTCGACGATTGCGGCTACGGATTACGTGAGTAATTCCGAAATGAAGCATAATGCTGCGGCTTTGAGAAACTATATGAGGGGTTATTGGAAAGTAATGATATGGCTGACGCCGCTATTGCTGGTGTCTGTGGGCTTATTAGCGCCGCATATATTGAGGTTGTTTGGAACATACTATGCTTCACAGCCCGAGATTATGTATGTTGCTTTAATAGGAGTGGGGGGCGGTTATTTGTTGAGAGTACCTTTTGGTAATTTACTTTCCGCTGTTGGCCGGGCAGATATCAATACCTATGTGAATATAGGAGTGTTGCTTGCGGCATTCTTGTTGTGCCAGTGGGCGATACCATTATGGGGTGTATTTGGCGCTGCCGTAGTGATGGCTGTAATGATGTGGTTGAACGGATTGGCCAGTATGATTTTCTTTATTCGCTATTACAAAGGCTTATCGAAGGCCTGATAGCCAGCTGATAATGAGTCTATTCAATTTTTTTTACGAAAGATTTTGCAAATATCAATTCAAACTTGTAATATTGCACCCCTTTTCAAAGGAAAAGAAATGAATTGACATACTCCTCACCATGAATCGGTGCTTTATCTCGTCAAGGCGGGATGCTAGAGTCAAGTGGTAATTTAATTAGAGTGTTCCTCTACTTAAATTCCCTAGTAGCTCAGCTGGTTAGAGCACATGACTGTTAATCATGGGGTCCCTGGTTCGAGCCCAGGCTGGGGAGCACTGTTAGTGCCAAGGCTGCAAGAAATTGCAGCCTTTTTTTTTGTGGTTACCCTTATTCCTGATCGTTCGTTCGTCCCCCAATTAGCATTGGGGGCAAGCATCAGAAGGCATGCTGCGCATGCTGTCTCATTAATATGAAGTAGTTTTATAAGGAGTGGCATTCGAGACCTTTGTCATTTATTCTCGGCTTTGCCGAGATCATTTGTCATTTGTCATTTGTCTCTTGTCATTTGATTGTCCCCCAATTAGCATTGGGGGCAAGCATCAGAAGGCATGCTACACATGCTGTCTCATTCACGTGAAGTAGTTTTAATCTGTGCGCTGTTTGAGAATCGAGAATTTTTCTTTAGTCTCGATTGACCGGCACGAAATACAATTTTTAATGCACGAGTTGCATTATCGCAACCTTTTTTCTGAGTGGCCCGTAGAAAGTGCCATACCCAAGTGTAAAGAACTTTCTAATAGAGGACAAAATGAAAAATGTACTACTCACCATTACTGCTTTAGCTCTCTCGCTAGCCAGCCTATCACAGGCCCCGGGCGGCGTTTCGTCGGGCTTAGCCATTTGGCTCAAAGCGGATGCTGGTACATCGAGCTCAACAAATGGTGCATTCCTTTCTTCATGGAATGACCAATCTGGCAATGGAATCAACGCGACACAATCGGATCCATCGAATACGCCGCGACCTCGTTTTGCAACGAATATCATGAACGGAAATCCCGCTATCGAATTCAACGGTGGCGGTAAGTTTTTTAATATCAACCTCTCTTCACTTGGCACTGAATACACCATTATTACTGTCCTTAAAAGAATTGATAACGGAACGCTTCGCTATGTAATTGGCGTGCAATCAACGCTTCCAAGAGGTTTGCACATTGGGTACTCATCAAACACTAATCTCAGAATGAGCGAGGGTTCGGCTCTCAGCAACGCTGATGCTACTGTTACGGGATATGCTGGCGCTTCTGAAGTACCTGCCATCGTTATGGGAGAAAATCTTACTTCGGGCGGAAGAGCAGTGACTGAAATTAAAGACGGAACGACTGTTTCAACTACAAATATTCTTGGTGCTTCTGGTCCCGGAATGACAAACGGTGTGATCGGTAGAGGCTTCACCACGAGCGGTTTCTCAGGATACCTCGTGGAAGCAATCATGTACAACAGAAACTTAACTGCTACAGAGAAGGCGAGCATCAATACCTACTTGTCTGTAAAATATGGTCTCACTATCGCTGTCACTGAACACGATTATTATGATGACGCAACATACTCTTTTGACTTATTTGGTATCGGAAGAAATTCTACTACTCAAGGTTTGAATCAAACCACTTCATCAAGTGAAAACCCTGATGACATGGTTCAATTCTCTAGTCCAAGCAGTCTTGATAATGGAGATTATTTGGTATCTGGAAATAATAATGGCGCACTCACTTTCGCTGCTTACGGCGGCTCCAATTGTACGATTGCTTCATTACTCGATAGACGCTGGAAGGTGGAAGAGACGGGAGAAACAGGAACAACTACTGTTCGTTTTGATCTTACTTCTCTGAGTGTATCTAATCCAGAAGAAATTTTACTTTATGTAGATAATGATGGTGATGGCTTTGATGATGAAACACCTATCGAAGGTGTGTATGCCGCTCCATTCTTGACTTTCAGCGGTGTCAACTTTGCTGATAATTCATATTACACATTAGGCGAAGGTGTAGCAACTTGGTACTCTCGTGCAAGCGGCAATGTGAGCGATGCGATCTGGTCTAAAACAGCGACCGGCACAGCACAAGCAATCACTACGCTCTGCAGCAGGATCAATATTGTTATCCAAGCAGGACATACGATAACGAATGATGTGACCATCACGGCTCGTAATTTCTCTATCGCAAACACCGCCAATTTTACCCAAAATAATCTCAATGTAACACTGCACGGAACATACGTTTGCAATGGAACACATACAGTGGGAACTGGAAATGTAAACTTTAATGGAACGGTCAGCCAATCTATTAATGGCACTGGTATTCCTGAGTTTCATAATGTGACTTGCAACAATGCATCAGGGGTTTCGATTGCTGGTACTGGACTACGAGTAAAAGGCGTGCTTCAAGTAAACTCTGGAGTATTCAGTACAAATGGAAAATTGACACTTGTGTCAAATGCTGCGAACACCGGAAGTATCGGACCATTGACTACAGGAGATCTGCTGGGAAATGTCACTATTCAACGTTACCACAATGCGACAAATGCTGGTTGGGTAAATATCGGCTCACCTATTCAAAGCAAAACAGTGAGCGATTGGAATGATGATATGATCACTACTGGTTTTACTGGTTCTGATTATCCAAATTACAATTTCAATAATATTCAATACTACAACGAGTCGGCTCCTGGCAATAGAAACCAAGGGTTCGTAGGTGTTACTTCTCTTGCTGAAGTACTCGCATCTGGTCGTGGATATTTCATTTATATGAATGCGGGATTACTGCAGTTGGATGTAGATGGAAGTATCTTTAAAGGTGCACAAACATTACCAGTAACATTTACCAATAACGGTGATGTAACAGCAGACGGATGGAGCCTTGTGTCAAATCCTTATCCTTCTGCCATCGATTGGGATAATGCTGGATGGACGAAGACAAATATGAATAATGCGGTGCACGTTTGGAATTCAGCGATCGCTCAATACTCTACTTACATCAATGGTGTGGGAGCAAACGGAGGAACTGGAATTATTCCGAGCAGCCAAAGTTTCTATGTACAAGCAAACGCTGCGAGCCCAACACTTGCAGTGAGCGAAACGGTGAAGACCAGCAATATTGGTTCTTTCAAGAGCTTGCGTACCGATGCAGTTACATCCATCCAAATAAAAATGGGTGATTACACAGATGAAACTGTTTTGGTATGGGACGAAAATGCATCAAGCATTTATGAAAATGATAAGGATGGTTTCAAATTGGAAAGTCAAATCAATGACGCACCTTACTTGTCAACCGTGAGTTCTGATGGATTTGATTTGAGCATTAGCAATATGAATTTACAGGAAGAAGAATTTATTATTCCTGTAAAAATTGAATCGGCTCTAGGTGGCAAAACAATGATCAGTTGGAAAGGCGCTCCAGAAGTGGATGGCTATGAAATGATCTTCGAAGATTTGCTTCATGGTCATGCATACAATATGAATGAAACGAAATCATTCTTGGCAGAAATCAAGGCGAACAGAACGGATGCACGCTTCCAGATTCGATGGAAGAAGAAGGATGTTCCTTCAGCAATCGAGCCTACCAAAGGTGGTGTGAGCGGAATGCTTACTGCTGATGGTATTCAATTGACATTTGATTACGATCAAGAATACCAATTCAAAATCACAGCATACAATATGTTGGGACAACAATTGACTGAAAGTTTTGTAGGAAATTATTCTAAGAATGTGATCACATTTAGTGATGACGTGTATGGAGCGCATTCATTGGTGGACATTATAAATATGACCACGGGAGAGCGCACTACAATTAGATTAGGAAAGTAAACCTCAACCAATAGATTATGTACCACGCCTCCGGATTCGTCTGGGGGCGTTTTTTTTGAGTAAGCTGTGGTTTGAGATGCTATATTTGCGGAAATAGCTAGACCTTAATGAGTATTAAAAGTTTTGTTTTTTCGTTGCTGCCTTTATCTACGCAACGAAGAATCATCTTGCAAAAGACAGGGCAAAAAGTCATTTCCAACGCGGCACTCACTCCGAATATCGCGCTGGACTTAGTGATTCCACCAAAGGGAAACACCTGGGTGAATCGCCTCGCTAAACCTTATGGCCACGAGCCTGAGGTGGTGAAATGGTTTGAGAGAAATCTTAAAAATGATGATGTGGTATTTGATGTCGGAGCTCATTTCGGATTCTATGGTATTCTAGCGACACAACTTTGTCCTCAAGTAAAATTCTATGGTTTTGAAGGAAATTGGTTCACTATTTCTTTTCAAGAATCGAATCGACTGAAAAGTCCACAACCCAACAACTGGTATCCTATTAATAAAATGGTGGGTGATCATGCTAATAAAGATTTTGTAATGATCGACCAATACATCAAGGATGGCATTGTTCCAACTGTTTTTCAAATGGATGTGGATGGTGAAGAAGTAAATGTTTTCAATGGTGCCAAATCATTGATTGCGCTAGCAAAAACGACATTCATCATTGAAGTCCATCCAAAAGATCTCAAAGAGAGAGGTCAAAATATTGATCAAGTTTTGAATTTTTTCTCTGATGAAAAATTCAAAAAAGCATACCTCCCCAATCTTCGCAAGCTCGACACACAATGGACAGCAGAACTAAGTGAAGAGGAAAGAAAAGAAGAGTTTTATTTTTTGGCTACTCCTATCGATCAACCAAGAATGTAAAATGAAATTCAAAGAGCGCTATAAAACATTGCTTCAGCTTTATCGGAATCGTTATTCGGTGAAGCCTTCATTTACATCACGAAAGCTGAATGTAAAGCAGCAAGCTTGGTTGGAGGAGTTAAAGGCAAATGGCGCTGTTATAATTCCTGACTACTTATCAGGAGAAGAATGTGATACCATCAAGCAGAGTATTCAAAATAAAATAGAAGATTTTAGATCGAAGCAAAGCTCATTTGACGATGCCCAACAAACGAAATTTGGTTGGGAACAGGAAGGTGGGTTTAGCGTTTGGAAAGATCGTAATGAGGCGGACTATCGCATTTTTAAAGCGGAAAATGTTCACCCATTGATTGCGGCATTCAATTCAAATAAAGAAATTTTGGACGTTGGTGCTGCCTATTTGGAAGCAGATATTTTTGTCAAATTCACGATGAGCAATCGTCTTGAATTCAAAGAAAATAATCTTGGTAGTGGAGGCGGATGGCATCGTGATATGGTGTATAAACGTGGGTTTAAAGCCATGGTTTATCTAACAGATGTCGATGAGCACAGTGGTCCTTTCCAATATTTGCCGGGTTCTGCCGCAGCGAATTTTCACTTTGCAAAAGTGATCAAGGCTGATCAGTACCAATTTACGCACGACGAACTACTTCAGATTGTTGGCGGTGATGAAAGCAAGATTGTAACATGCACGGCTAAAAAGGGAACGTTGCTTCTATTTGAAACGAATATGATTCACCGCGGCAAACCAATAGAATCAGGTCATACACGCGTTGCTATGACGAATTATCACAATTTGTAGAATAATATTATGTCTTTTTTCTCCATCATCATACCTACTTATAATCGTGCTCACCTCGTGTCAAAGGCGATTGAAAGTGTGATTGCTCAAACGTTTACTGATTGGGAATTGCTTGTTGTAGATGATGGATCGAAGGACAATACTAAAGAGGTGGTCAGCAAATTCTTAGGCGATGCACGAATTCAATATGTGTATCAAGAAAATGCTAAAGAAAGTGCTGCACGAAATAATGGTATATCGCGAAGCAAAGGACAGTTTATCTGTCTTTTAGATTCGGATGATTATTATTTGGATCATCATCTTCAAACCTTGTATGATCGCATTGCCCAAGAAAATTTCCAGGTAGGTGTTTATCACACATTAGCGACGCGCGTATATACTGATAAGCCTGAAAAAAAACAGATCATCACTCCACTCGAAGGGAAGCATGCGGTTTACAAGATTTGGAAAAATGAAATTCTCATTCATAGTGCCGCTATTCATCGAGATATAACAGCGAAGCATCAATTTCGTGTAGATATTTTTGCAGGAGAAGACACAGAGTTTTTCTTTCGTGTAGCGTTGGAATACCCCGTGTTTACAATAGAAGTGTACACCGTGATTTATGTGATTCACGATAGTAACTCTGAGAAATTTTATCAATCAAAACCATTTTACTACGAAAGTAGATTGCGATATTTATTTGTTCTTGCTGAAAATGGTGAGTTCAGAAAAATTTTCCCATCTCGTTTTTTTGAATCGAGAATTGCAGACATGTATCGCTGGAAAGCCTACGCGCATCATAGAGAAAAAGAACGAATGAAAGCGTTGGGTAGTTTATTTCAATCTGTAAAATCAGATGGATCTTATCTCTTGAAGTTGCAAACCTATAAGGACGCAGCGATCTTTTTAATCAAGTAAAATTTAGCGAATCGATTTTTTGATGACCTCATTGAGGGTATCAATGTGGTGCTTCATCGTGAAGTGATCCAGTATGCGCTGACGACCTGCACGACCCATTTGGCGGGCGTTTTCGTAATTGTTTGCGATGTCTATCATGTGTTTGCTCATGGCATTCACATCTCCTTCGTTCACTAAAAATCCTGTTTTCCCATGAACTATTACATCGGGAATACCGGCGTGTATCGTAGAGATAACGGGCAATGCAGCAGCTTGTGCTTCGAGTACCGCTACAGGTGTTCCTTCCATATCGCCGTTTTCAGCTGTTCGGGAATGTTGGACAAATGCAATGCTATCTTTCATTTCATTTTGAATGAAAGCAGCGCCCTGAGCGCCTTTCAGATGAATAATCTTTTCGAGTCCAAGATTTGTGACCAGCTCAGAGGTGATTCGAAATAGAGGACCGTCGCCGATGATCGTGAGTGTAGCATCTGGGTGAGTGGCGATCACTTTCTGGAATGCAAGAACAAGAAGGTGCGGCGCTTTTTTATCGACCATTCTGCCAATGGCGAGAAACTTCTTTTTGTCAAAAGAAGAATGGATGCCGAGATAGGATTCATTCGGGCCGTAGCATGTTTGAACGATTTTTTCCTTGGGTGCACCGAGGTCGATAAGCATTTGTTTCATCACCGAAGAGACTGCGACAATTGCCGTGGCGTATGCAAACATTTGCTTGTATCGCGTGGCATATTCTTCCAGAATCGGTTTTTCGGAGGCATCAAATCCATGGAAATGGATGACAAGTGGAATTCCGCTTTTTTCTATGAGATGAATATTATATGCCGCTGTAGTGCCGTATTCCGCAAGGATTACATCAGGCTTTTCACGAACGAGAGATTTCAAAAAAGCTTTTTCCTGAAGTATCAAAGTATTTCCTGAGAAAAGCGCGGATTGAATTTTTCGAGCGGCGCGCACTGCAATGTGATTGGCTGCGGTGAGGCGCTCATCATCCTTCATTTTCGGAAGACGACCGGAATGATAAACGATTTTATTCCCATCGAGTAATTCGATGTGAGCAGAAATAAAAGTTTCTGTCAATGCTCCTTTACGGGGGGATAAAATGGCAATTTTCATACTGGGCGCTAAGGTCGGAATAGATGGCTAATTTAGCGACAAATGTCTTTAATTTGCCCTTATGAAAGTGTCTGTCATTACAGTGTGTTATAACGATCGCTTGGGTTTGGAGAAGACCATACAAAGTGTCTTAGGTCAACGAGGAGTGGATCTAGATTATATCATCATGGATGGTGGAAGTTCTGATGGCAGTGCAGATCTCGTTGCACAATACCGCAATCAATTGGCGCATGCGGTTTCAGAAAAAGATAGCGGAGTGTTTGACGCCATGAATAAAGGCTTGGCTCGGGCAATAGGAGAGTATGTTATCTTCATGAATAGTGGTGATTATTTTTTCCAAGAAGATTCACTATCGAAGTTGGTGCGCGGCGCAGAGCAATATCCTGATTTTATTTACGGAGATATTTATTTTGAGCACAAAAATGGCACTCGAAAAGCAGTGACTTTCCCGAATAGACTGCGCTTGAGCGATATGTATTTTTCTTTTTTACCACATCAAGCAACATTGACGAAGCGAAGTTTTTTGACAGATCGAAAAGGTTACGACCTGCGATATAAAATTATAGCAGACAGCGTATTTATATGGAATGCAATACTGAATGAAAAGGCCAGCTATCAACGTGTTGAAGAATTTATCTCAGTATGTGAGCACGGTGGAATGAGCACGGATTTAAGCGGCAATGGCAGCGCGATGGATGCAGAGAGATTGATGTTCTACAAAGAGAAATTTGCCGCTTCTTATGAGGACTATTTTGAACTGAGAGATTTGAAGAAGCAACAGCGTTACTGGAATGCAAATCCACCACAAAGTTTAATGCGTCGAATTCTAAATAAATTCAAGTGAGGGTTAAAGATATTTCTCGCCTTCTTTTCTAGAACGGATCACTTTACATGGACTGCCGTAAGCAATCGAATGGGCAGATATATTCTTTGTGACTACAGATCCTGCACCTACTACAGTATGATCATCGATTTTAACTTGATGTAAGACGATGCTTCCAATGGAGACAGCGCTACACGTTCCAATAGATACATTGCCTCCTGTATGCACTCCTGGAGCGGCGCTGGCAAAGTCGGACAATACATTGTCATGATCAATTGAACACGATGTGTTCAAAATACAATGAGTTCCAATGCGAGAATGTGCGTTGACAGCAACTTGAGCCATTACTGCGGTACCGTCGCCAATAACTACGCTGGGACTAATCACCGCCGAGGGATGAATTGCTGTGGCAAACTGTATGCTTGGGTGAAGTACTTTTAATTTGGAAGCTACTTTTGATCGAATATAATTATCTCCGATGGCTATAAAGAAATAAACATCATCGCGAATTATATGATTTGAGAAGTAATCTTCTTCGGTTCCCAAAATGGGTAAATATTCAAACTCCTTTAAAGTGTTATCTGAACTTAGGTAGCCTATAATTTCATATTCAGATGAGGCACGAAATATATCAGTGATGACTTTGGAGTGACCTGATGTACCTAGAATTATTACCTGTTTCATTATTTTGAAATGTTTCTATAACAAGTAAGAAATGTTTCGAGTGCACCCGTTTCTATGATCGATTTTCTTCTAGAACTAGCATTCAGTTTCGAAGCATTGCGATATTCTGAATCGAAGAATATGGAATTCAAGCGCGCTTGAAGCTCACTAGAATTTTTTGGATCGAACGTGAATTGACTATCACCAATCGTTTCTGGAAGTGAAGTAGTGGTTGAACAGATAACAGGAATCTCTAACAGAATAGCTTCCATTAAAGGAAAACTACCAGCCTCGTAAAGAGTTGGAACTACTACAGCTGTGCAGGTTTTGTACAAAGTGTACAATAAGTTTTCATCTACTATTCCTAGAAAATGAATGAGGTGCGAAACACCGAGTTCTGATGAAAGTTTTTTGAGACGATCGCCTTCTTCGTTTTTATTATTACCTGTCAGAACAACAGATATCGCATTCCCCGCTTTATTTAAATCTGCTATTCCTCGAATTAGGAATTCATGATTTTTATGCTTCCAAGTATTCGCGGGATACAATAAAAATGAAGATGGTAATTGGTAGTTTGAAAGATCTTGGATGTTACTTTCATTCATATGGTTTACCCAATGGTTGTCCATCTGAAGAAGAGCGACATAAACCTTTTCGTCTGGCTGCTCGAAGAATTGAAGAATATCTTTTTTAACGTGCTTGTAGCTTGCAAAAACAGCAGCGGTTTGCTTTAGAAATTTCGGATATGAGCTTGCTCGATATGCTCTTTCTTTCGAAGAAAAAAATTCAGGAAAGTAAAGTTCTTGTACATCATGAAACGTCGTAATTCCTTTAGCGTTTCTGAAAGAAGGCAAATATTGATATGGACAATGTACGATGCTGATCCCGTGCGAGTCGATGATACTTTGCAATAAGTCAATCTTTACACGAGCAATGGATTGACCACTAATTTTTTCTCCAATAGAAATTAAAATATTTCTGAGAGATGTTTTCATCTTTTTCCAAGAAGAAATATTTACATCTATATCTGAAACCCTTTTAATTTCAGGGCATTCGGAAAGTACTTTGATTATTTCTTCGTCGTTGGAATTGTGATAAATAATCACAGCAAATTCATTTTGCTTTGCAAGAAGTCGCAATAAAGTGGTGGTGTACTGACGCACACCGCCCCACGTTTGATCCATAAAAGGAACGTATATCAATACTTTGCGTTGACTCATCAAAGACTAGAATTCAAGAATCGTTTTAATGATAAAATCAAGATCACTGTTCGAAAGACCTGGATAGCTTGGAAGATTAATTCCTAACCAGCCTAATTTTTCAGCCACTTGGTGCTTTTGGAATCTCTGAGCATACATTGGCATGGTATGCACTGGATAGAATAAAGGTCGAGTTTCTATTCCTGCTGCTGCAAGGTGATTGCGCAGTGGCTCGCGCTTATCTGGAGAATCCACTAAGATGCTACACATCCAAAATGTATGGAATACATTTTCAGTTTCTTGGTGAAACTTATATTTCGAATTTGCTAATCCTTTTTGGTAGTAATCAGCAATTTCTCTTTTACGAGCAATAAATTGATCAACTTGTTCAAGTTGTGCTAGACCAATCGATGCACAAATATTGGTCATTCTAAAATTGTAGCCTACCACGTCATGCCAATATTGGCGGTGCATGGCAAGACCTTGACCCTTGAAGTGGTTGGCGCGGTCGTAGAGTGTTTGGTCATTGGTGACCACCATTCCACCTTCACCTGTAGTCATTGTTTTATTTCCGAAGAAACTAAATGTGGAAATATCTCCGAAAGTACCGACGTGCTTTCCCTTGAATTTAGTACCGATAGCTTCTGCGCAATCTTCAATCAAGAAAAGATCATGCTCTTTACAAATCTTTGAAAGAGCTTCCATGTCGCATGCATGGCCGTAAAGATGCACTGCAAGAACGGCCTTCGTTTTTGGTGTGATCTTTTGAATAACATCCGCGGGATCCATTTGCCACGTATCTTCGATAGAATCAACGAATACAGGAGTGGCACCGGTATAAACGATGCTGTTCACAGACGCGATGTAGGTCAATGTTGGGACAATCACTTCATCATCTGGTCCAATGCCAAGAGCAAGCATCGCTAAATGCAAAGCTACGGTGCCATTGCAAACGCTTGTTGCATGCGTCACTCCGATGTAATCAGCAAAAGATTTTTCGAATTGATTGATGAATTTTCCTTTAGAAGAAATCCATGTCGAATCAAGACATTCAAGTACGTATTTTTTTTCGTTACCAGTAAGCGAAGGTTGGTAAACGGGATACTTAATCTCCATTATATTTTTTCTAACGTTTGTGTTGTCGTATTGTAAATAGGCATGCCTTTGATAAGGCCTAATCTATCTTGACCTGAAAGGTAAGTCAGATTTCCATTAGCATCTCTAGATTCTCTGAATTTCGAGGCTACATAGCCCTCTTTAGAAGATAAAGGAAGAAGTCCAGAAAGCCTGTCTTTTCTGACAAAGTAAGCATTATTTCCTGCTGAGTTGGACCCAACAAAAGCATATCCTTTTTCTTCAGAAAGTTGAACTATAGCAGCTAAAGAAGTGCCCGCATAGAGGTGAGAATGGTGCGCTTTTGCTCTGACAAAATCAGCTTGATATGGAACGGTGATCGTGCGCTCATCTCCATACACACTGTTATATTCTACAATGACAATTTCAGGTTGTATGACATTAATGGCTTTCCAAATCCAATAGTCGTTGCCGTCAATGTCAATAGATAGAATTCCGATGGAAGTATTGAAATGGTGATCGGTAAAAATTTGATTGATGTTTTCAGCAGTAATAAATGAGCAAACTGCTGTTAAATCAAATTTCCAATACTCATCGCTGTTCTTAATGCGTTTAATATGTTTTTCAGAACCGTCGATGATGAGTCCTTTCCAATTGTTGTTGTGTAGTAAAAATCGTGTGTTGGACTCCTTGTAGTCCTCTACTCCAAATTCAATAAATACAGGAGTCGGTTTTATTTTTTGAATAAGAAACTGAATGATTCCATCATCACCCCACTGAGAGAACACTTGAAATTCTGCATCTGAAATTTTATCGATTGTCCAGGTATGGAGGGCATTGCTCAGAAGTTTTCCATTTTGAAGCAAAAGCTTTTCATGGTTGTTTGATGATGCCACCTCCAGCTTTCGAATCATGGGTGCATGATCAATAGGCTGTGGAATAATGCGTGAGATATATGATTTCAATCTTTTTCTCATAGTGATAGGAGCGGTTTTCTTTTTTTCAAAACTCTTTTGAAATGCTGTCTCAGTTAGCTTTATAATTTCTCGTGAATCTTGAGGGCTGGACTTAATAACACGAATGCGTTGGTCGGAAATATTTTTATTGAATAATTCAATTTTTTCTTTGGTGTGTGTGGCAGCAGCACCGAAACCAACATTACTTACAAGAGATATTTTTGGATAGAGAAAGTATTTTTTTCTTAAAAAAATACTTGCATAAAAGCGAATAGCCCAAGAGTTGACGCGACCTGCGGCTTGATCTTCGAGCATTTTGAAAAACGGATAATGACCAAAATCAAATTGATTTTCTTGCTTGTTTGATCGAATGCTTTGGATCAAATCTTTTGAATTTGGATTATAATAATCCCAAGTTCTTTTCCACGTGCCCCAACTCCAAGAACATGCAATTGGCAGCAAGAATGTGTCAGGAGCGACATTTGATTCATGATAACAAAACCCACTCACCCCAGCGACACGGTCTTCATGAGCGTAGAGTTCTAGGGCTTCATTCATGTATGATAGAAATCCACGAGAAACGATGATGTCGTCTTCGAGGACAATGACGCGTTCGTGTTTTGAAATAACTTCTGTAACACCAGCGATGACGCTATTGGCGAGACCTTTGTTTTGATCGCTCTCGCGAATAATCACTTCTTTACACCATTGTTCTTGCCGTATGATTTCCCTAACGGATGCAATGTTTTGTTGTGTCAATGCATCACTATTTTCTTTGGGACCGTCTGAAAAAATATACAGCGTTGATTCTTGCGATTGTGCTGCTTCCTTTAGTGCACGCAGTGTCTGGAGCGTTAGCTCAGGTCTGTTGTACACAAATAAAACAATCGGTGCAAGCATCAGTCTTCTCTTAAATACATACAGGTATTAAACATTTTTGAAAAAAGGCGATAGCCTTTTGATTCCAAATATGTTTTCGTTGCGCTGTTCTTTAATATCAAATCGAGTTCTTTGGTCAAATCTTCCACTACGATCAATTTAGGCTTTACTCGCGTCCAATCATTAGATTCAAGAACTGCGAGATCCAAACCTTCTACATCGATGGTCAAAAAATCAACTTCTTTTCCTTCGGGTAAATATTTTGAAGTCAGTTCGGCTAGGGTAGTGGTTTGGATAGAAATACGTTCTTCAATTCGGTACCCATGCAATCCATCCTTCTTCAATGCTTCGCTTTCAACGAATGTATTGAGTGCTGGTTCATTGAAACGGAAATAAGTGAGTTGCTCTGCCTTATTAGAAACAGCAGCTTCTATATTGATATCTTCAGATCTAAATTGCTGAAAAGCCTTCATCGAGCCAGGCATCGCATCGACATTGATTCCTCGCCATCCTTTTCTATAAAAGAAATAGGTGTTAGAAAAACGTATCGGATGATGCGCTCCAATATCAATGAAAAAGCCTTCCGATTTATTATTTAAAATTCGATTGATTAATAAATCTTCGCCCTCTTGCGAAAATGTAAACGAGCGATGTTTCTTTAATTCATCTGCCAGTGGATTCGCCGCTACAGGAGCTGCTTTTTTGAACTTACGAAATAAATCCATGAGGTGTGTTTTCGATTTTACCGTAAGAATATACAAAGCCTTGTGACTCGGACATAAGTTTTCCTGTATTGAAAACATCTGTTGGTTCTACTGTAATGGTGATTGCTTGTTCAATAAAATCAACCCATTCAATTCCGTTGTGAACAATCGCTAATGAAATAAAGAAGCGACCGGCCGCAAATTGAGGGTTTTCAATAGTACAAGATGCCACACCTTTATCTGCACTTGCAAATGGTCCTGGACCCATCACATCATTGTTGAATGTCGCGATACGTAGACCCAATTCCGTTTCTACTCCAAAGCCAAAAAGAACAAATGGAATAGAACCACCCATATCGTATTCAAACTTGAGGGTAATCGATTCACCCATCTTGAATACATTGGTGATCTCACCATTTTTACTTTCTGACCAAGCACTCTTGATTGCTAAGATTTTACCACGACTTCTTATTCTTTCAGATAAATCAGCTTTTCCAGTCGTTAGATTTTCATTTCCTTGTCTTAGATAATTTTGAATAACACTTTGAATATTTCCATATTCAATCGCTTGTCCAAATTGAAGATGTAAGCCTTTCGTACAAAGATTTTGTACTGCGGCCATATTGTGACTCACGAAAAGAACGGTGCGCCCTTCTTTTGAAGTAGCATCATTCATTTTTCCTAAACACTTCTTTTGAAATTCAGCATCACCTACTGCAAGTACTTCATCTATGATTAGAATTTCGCTCTCGAGGTGAGCAGCTACAGCAAAGGCAAGCCTCACGTACATCCCGCTAGAGTAGCGCTTTACGGGAGTGTCGATGTAGCGTTCTACGCCGCTGAAATCGATGATCTCATCGAGCTTGGCTTGTATTTCTTTTTTACGCATGCCGAGAATGGCACCGTTCAAAAATATATTTTCTCTTCCTGAAAGTTCTGGGTGAAAGCCTGTTCCTACTTCAAGCAAACTGGCGATGCGGCCTTTGACTTTAATATTTCCAGATGTTGGCTTGGTAACGCGAGAAAGGATTTTTAAAAGCGTAGATTTTCCAGCACCGTTGCGACCAATAATTCCCAACGTTTCTCCTTGTTCGAGTTTGAAATCAATGTTTTTCAAAACCCAAACAAAATCACTTTCTCCTTTTTTCGCGCGATCATTTTTTTCCCCAATTTTCAAATAGGGATCTTCTTTGCCGCGCACGGTATGCCACCAACGATTGATATCCTGTTTGAGCGTTTTGCTCGTCACAAGACCAATACGGTACATCTTACTTACATCTTCAACGGATAATACTACTTTACTCATGAGCTGTCAATTACACGGTATCCATAAATCCTTTTTCAACTTTGGAGAAAATAGTAATCGCAAACAGAAACATGACTGCTGCAAATCCAAAACTGTAGGCAATTAAATCTAAATGAAGTTCTCCTGATCCAAGAAAAGCAAAGCGGAATCCTTCCACTATTCCTGTCATCGGATTGAGATATAATACGGTTCGATATTTTTCATCAACAATAGAGAGCGGATACACCACGGGTGTAGCGTACATCAACAATTGAACACCAAATCCAACCAGATGATTCACATCGCGATATTTGGTAGTGAGCGATGAAATGATGAGTCCAAATGATAAACCAAGTAATCCAATGATGAATAAGAATACGGGTGTCAATATAACATACCACGAGACTTCAATTTGTGGCTCTGGTGCCAATAAGAAATAGATCAACACGATCAAGAAAAACGCAAACTGAATTCCAAACTTTGCAAGATTTGAAACTACTACAGCCATGGGCATTATCAATCTTGGAAAATATACTTTTCCGAAAATATTTGAATTGCTCACGAAAGTGTTGGAAGTGGTCGTCAAACAAGTAGAGAAATAATTCCAAAGAATGATTCCTGAAAGGTAGAACGTTGCTGCAGGCTTGCCATCGGTGCCTAGGCGCGCGATATTGGTGAAGACTACGATGTAGATGAAAGTGGTGAGGATCGGCTGAATGAAGAACCAAACCGGACCGAGTATCGTTTGCTTGAAGGATGCTTTGTAATCTCTCTTGACAAGAAGCATCATCAAATCGTGGTAACGCCAGAGTTCTTTGAAGTTGACGTCAAAAAACTTTGACTTGTGTTGTATCTCTAAATCCCACTCGTTTGCTTTGGGTTCCATATTCTGTCCGCAATTAAGGCTTTGTGTAGCTAAGGTTCTACAAAGATACAAGGATATATGGATATATTTGGCCTTACAATGACATTTGTGCCGATGCCAAAAATCCTTTTCATTTCACACGATGCAACACGAACGGGCGCCCCGATCGTTTTTTTGCATCAGCTAAAATGGCTTCGAGAAAACACAAACATTGAAATGTGTTTTCTACTGCTCGACGGTGGACCACTCATCCCTGATTTCGAGGCGCTTGGAACTACTTGGCTTTGGAAGGTTTCTTCACCACCTCTTACTTTTTCTCAACGCGTGGTTAATCGTGCTACTGGGCTTTTCAGAAAAACGCCTTCTCATCGCGAAATCGTTTTGAAAGAACTCGATGGCGCTCAATTCGATTTGGTTTATTCCAATACCGTGGCTAGTCATGAAGTGGGCCTATTATTGAAAAAGCGTTGGAACAAGCCATGGATAAGCCATGTGCACGAAATGCCTTTTTCGATTCGCTCGTTTTATGCCAATAGTATGCGCGCAGAAGTACTAGAAGGGATAGATCGAATGATCAGTGTTTCCAAGGCTTGCAAGCGTTTACTGGAAGAAAATTTTGACTTGAAAAATACAGCTGTTGATTTGGTCTACGAATGTGTTCCCACCAGTCAAATGAAAAAACCGCTTCGGTCAATAGAGGACGTAAGGAAAGCTTGGGGACTGACGAATGAATTTGTAGTCGGGGGAAGCGGGGTGATGAGCTGGAGAAAAGGCATCGATCTATTCATCGAAATTTCGCGCATCATCCATCATTCGCCACTTTCAAAAGATATTCGATTTGTTTGGGTGGGAGCAATTAAAAAGGATATCGTAGAGGGTTATCGATATGAATGTATGCAGTTAGGGATAACTCCATCTATTATTTTCACGGATGCCACAAGTGATCCTGCTTCTTATTTTCAGGCATTTGATGCTTTCGCGCTCACGTCGCGTGAAGATCCATTCCCGCTTGTAGCGCTAGAAGCGGCTGCATTGAAAAAGCCAATCATCTGTTTTGAAAATTCTGGAGGCATTCCTGAATTGATAGAACGCCAAGGAGGTGCAGTGATACCTTACTTAGATATTCAAGCTTTTGCAAACCAAATTCAGGAATGGGCTTCCGATCGAAACGGTGCCTCAACGATTGGAGAGGGCGCGTATCAAGAGGTACAGCGATATGATGTGAAAGAAGTGGCACCTCAAGTTCAAGATATTATTACGACGGTTCTCCAGAAAAATGGCTGAGAACACTAATAAATATCAACCTCTTGTTTCTGTAATCGTTCCAAATTACAACCACGCCCCTTTCTTAAAGGAACGCATAGAATCAATTCTTCAGCAGTCTTATCAGCATATGGAAATCATCTTGATGGATGATGTGAGCAAGGATAATAGCAAAGAAATTTTAAATGAATATCGCCATCATTCGAAAGTAAAAACCATTCTTTTCAATGAGGAGAATAGTGGAAGTACTTTTTCACAATGGAGAAAAGGGTTGCAATTCGCAACGGGTGATTTGGTGTGGGTTGCAGAAAGTGACGATACGAGTGATTTGTCTTTTCTTGAAACGATGATTCCTTTTTTTTCTAAGAAAAATATTTCGCTGGCCTATTGTCAATCCATAGACATTGATGAAAAAGGAAATCATCTTTTAAATCGACTGGCCTACACACAACACTTTCAGCCGAATATTTGGGAGAATGATTTTATTCTGAGTAATAAAGAGTTTTTACAGAAATATCTTTTTGAAAAAAATGTCATTCCAAACGCAAGCGCTTGCCTCTTCGAAATGCAACAGTTTCGCGCGATATTGAATGAAGAAAATCATTATAACAAATACAAAAAGTGCGGAGATTGGCTGGTGTACGCACTTCTCTGCGAGGACATTTCGAAATCAGTGGCTTTTGTATCCAAAGAATTGAATTTCTTCAGACACTCTTCTTTCAACACACGTGTGCAATATGACGATGCACAAAAAGTGATACGTTGGAGCGAAGAATGGGTAATCCGCAAACAGTTTGGGAAACGCCTTACATGGGAAGGGAAAGAGGCACAAGAAAAAACAAGATTACTTGAGGTCTATTTACTGGAAATGGCTAAAAAAGGACACGAAGAATTGATCATTTCACAGTTAAAAAAATTGTTTCCATCCAACCCAAAATCGTGGTCGAAAGTGAAGTGGACTTGGCGATTGAAGCGAGTTGTAGGAAGAGGTTGATTTTTCGGAATCCTCATTCCTGAAACTTTCGTTTCTTTGCACCACCAAAATTGCTACATGATGAACGTTCTAGTGCTCGGATCGGGAGGTCGCGAACATGCTATTAGCTGGAAGCTCGCACAAAGCTCCCACATACAGTCGCTTTTTATTGCCCCAGGTAATGCTGGAACTTCTGCCGTGGGCACAAACCTCGATGTTGATCCAGAAGATTTCAAAGCAGTTAGAAAATGTGTTGTAGAAAACAACATTCAACTTGTAGTGGTAGGTCCGGAAGGCCCGCTGGTAAAAGGTATTGTTGATTTTTTCAAAACGGATAAAAACCTTCAAGGTGTTGGTATCATTGGTCCATCACAAATAGGTGCGCAATTAGAAGGCAGCAAGGATTTTGCAAAAAAATTCATGCAACGTCATCATATTCCTACAGCAAAATATTCTTCTTTCACAAAAGAAACGGTCGAAGAGGGTGTTGCATTTTTGAAGACCATGAAGGCACCGTATGTCTTAAAGGCAGACGGACTAGCAGCGGGAAAGGGTGTGCTCATCATCGAAGATTTGAAGACCGCACAGGACGAGCTTCGCAGTATGTTGCTCGACGAAAAATTCGGCGCGGCCAGCAATACGGTTGTTATCGAAGAATTCTTGAAAGGCATTGAATGTTCAGTGTTTGTTCTTACCGACGGACACTCCTATAAAATTTTACCAGAAGCAAAAGATTATAAGCGTATTGGAGTGGGCGACACAGGCTTGAATACAGGCGGCATGGGCGCTGTATCTCCTGTTCCTTTTTGCACGCCGGAGTTCATGGATAAAATTGAAAGTCGTATCATCATCCCAACCATCAAGGGATTGAAGGCGGATGAGATTGAATACAAAGGCTTCATTTTTATCGGTATCATTAAAGTAGGCAATGATCCTTATGTGATCGAGTACAACTGTCGCATGGGCGATCCTGAGACAGAGGTGGTCATGCCTCGTATCAAAAGTGATCTATTGAATCTTTTGGAGGGCGTGGTCACTCAAACCCTTTCAGAATGCGACCTTCATGTCGACGATCGTGTTTGCAGCACCGTAGTGACTGTAAGCAAAGGATATCCAGAGTCGTACGAGAAAGGAAAAGAGATCAAGGGTCTTCACCGCGCGGATGAGGCCATTGTCTTCCACTCAGGAACAAAAAAATCTGGTGCCAAGATTGTCACCAATGGTGGACGTGTTTTGGCAATTTCTGCCTACGGTTATTCTATTAATGACGCTACTCGAAAGTCGTTTGATGCGGCTGAATCCATTGAATATAGCGGAAAATACTTCAGAGAAGATATTGGTAAGGACCTTATCAAAATGCTCGAAAAAATATAAACAGACGTTGCGTGCATTCATTTTTTGCACATATTGCAGCCCTTATTTATTAAAACCAAACAAAACCCAAACAACATGAAAAAGATTGCATTTCTTTTGATGAGCGTTGCAGTAATCGCTCTTTCTTCTTGCTCTAAAGAAGGTGAACAAGGTCCAGCAGGTCCAGCAGGTGCTCAAGGTCCAGCAGGTCCACAAGGCGACAACGCTGACCTTACTTCAAACGACCTTACTATTCTTGCTGCTGATTTCGCAGGTGGTGCTTATGCTGAGTACACTGTAGATTTCATCGATCAAGAAGTTTATGAGAACGGTATGGCTGTAGCTTATGTACAGGATACTTTCGGTTACTGGAACAATATCCCATCTCAGTGGCACGAAATCACTGACTTCGGTTTCTTCTACGGTCCAAACGCTGACGGAGTAAACGTTGGTATCGTTGGTTTCTCTGCAACTGGCGGAATCACTGCTGACTACCCAGTACGTGTCGTTACTATGAAGCGTGCTGACTACGATCACCTTAACGAGGCTGGTCTTCTTGCTAACTACAACGAAGTAGTTAAGTACTTGAACAAGTAATCACTTGCCAAACAATATAAAAAAGGGCTGTCGATGACAGCCCTTTTTTTATTACCTACTTATTTAGTTACTAGATACTAACGACGAGTGACTAGAGTAACTACTAACTAAATAGATTTACAGTGCCCTCTCGAGGCTGTAACACTATATAGCTAGTATCTAATCTCGTCACTAGTATCTCGTCACTAGTATCTTGTCACTTGTCATTTGTCACTTTCTCCCCTTTCGCCATCGCAGTCATCAGCTGCACCGCTCGCTTCATGGTGCGGACTTCGTTGAACGACATGCGCAGGGTTTCGTCCTTCTGATACATCTTACCAATGCTCGGATTCAGCTTGATGAACTCTAATACCAACGTGAAGCGATCGCTTTGGTAGTATGGTGAATCCTGATTGGATATGAAGTAACCAATCATCTTGTCGCTCTTCAGTACCAATTTCTCCAAACCAATCTCACGTGCCAACCAGCGCAAGCGCATGGTGTCTATCAATCGAATGGTCGGCGTTGGTATCTGACCAAAACGGTCCTCCAAATTGCGCATGTACTTCTGCAAGTCTTCTTCATTCTCAATATCATCCAACTCTTTGTAAAGCGCAATACGCTCTGTAATGCTGGATACATAATTATCCGGAATCAAGATCTCAAAGTCGGTTTCTAAAACGGTCTCTTTCACATAAGACTTATTCTTTTTCTGCTCATCTTCATATAAGTCTTTGAAGAATTCTTGCTTCAATTCATCAATGGCTTCATTCAAGATTTTCTGGTAGGTCTCGAAGCCAATGTCATTGATGAATCCACTTTGCTCTCCTCCTAATAAATTACCCGCTCCTCGTATATCTAAGTCGCGCATCGCGATATGCAATCCGGATCCTAAATCGCTGAACTGCTCGATCGCCATCAATCGTTTTTTACTATCACTTGGTAATAAATGTAGTGGAGGTGCAATCAAATAACAAAAAGCTTGCTTGTTGTTTCGACCTACGCGGCCGCGCAATTGGTGAAGGTCGCTCAATCCAAAATGATGTGCATCATTGATGATAATGGTATTCGCATTGGAGATGTCAATACCGCTTTCTACAATCGCAGTACTCACCAGTACATCATAAACTCCTTCGATAAAATTGGTCATCACTTCTTCCAATTCTTCACCACCCATTTGACCATGCCCAATACCCACGCGCACATCAGGACATACGCGCTGAATCATTCCGGCAAGATCTTTCAAGTTTTGAATGCGATTATGTACGAAGAACACTTGACCGCCTCGTTGCACTTCATAGCTGATGGCATCGCGAATCACTTCTTCGTTGAAACTATGAATCTCTGTTTGAATAGGATGTCGATTGGGTGGCGGTGTTTGCATGATGCTCAAGTCACGTGCACCCATCAACGAAAACTGCAAAGTTCTTGGAATAGGCGTCGCTGTAAGCGTTAGCGTATCCACATTCGCCTTCATCGTTTTCAATTTATCCTTTACTGCAACACCAAACTTTTGTTCTTCGTCGATCACCAACAGACCCAAATCTTTGAACTTTACTTTCTTTCCCACCAGTGCGTGTGTACCGATCATAATATCGATTTCACCCATCTCTAGTTTTTTCAACGTGTCACTTACTTGCTTCGCTGTTTTGAATCGATTGATGTAATCGACCTTTACTGGAAAATCTTTTAATCGTTTTGAAAAACTTTTATAGTGTTGAAGTGATAGAATGGTGGTCGGAACCAGCACTGCTACCTGCTTGCCGTCTGTCGCTGCTTTGAATGCAGCGCGAATCGCGATTTCTGTTTTACCAAAACCAACATCTCCACACACCAAGCGATCCATGGGTGAAGTCTGTTCCATATCTTCTTTTACCGCCTGTGTTGCCTTCAGTTGGTCTGGTGTATCTTCATACATAAACGAAGCTTCCAATTCCGTTTGCATATAAGAATCGGGCGTGAATTGAAAACCATGTGTGGTCTTGCGCTTCGCATATAGTTTAATCAAGTCAAAAGCAAGTTCTTTCACTTTTGTCTTGGTCTTGCGCTTCAAATTCTGCCAAGCATTGCTGCCCAGTTTGTCGGTGGTGGGCGCAGTTCCATCCTTTCCAACAAATTTCGAAATGCGATGTAAACTGTGAATACTCACATATAATATATCGCCACCTTTATAGGTGAGACGAATCGCTTCTTGCTCTTTTCCATTTACATCAATCTTCTGTAAGCCGCTAAACTGGCCGATTCCGTGATCGATGTGAACAACGTAATCTCCTGGCTGCAATGACATAATTTCTTTTATTGTCAATGCTTCTTTGCTCTTTTTAAATCCTTCTTTTAATCGGAAGCGATGATAGCGTTCGAAGATTTGGTGATCGGTGTAAAGTAAAATTTTTGAAGCGCGATCTACAAATCCTTCGCTGAATTCTATTTGAATTTGATGGAAAAAAACTTTGTGATTTTTATCTTCAAAAATTTGATGCAGTCGCTCCATTTGTTTCGACTGACCCGCCACTACAATATTGGTATATCCTTGCTTATCATTATTCGCAAGATTTTCCCCTAACATATCAAAGTTCTTGTTGAATGCGGGTTGTGGCATCATATCGAAGTCGATGACTTTCGATTCAACGAACTTTCTCAAACCTCCAAATTCAACAACTGCCTTTTGATTAAGTATGCGCAAAAAGTCTTCTTTCGCTGTATAGAGTGCTTCTGGTTTATCGTGCTTTAGGACGTTGCCTAACTTATCATATTGCGTTTGTGCCTTCTCTAATTCTTTTGAAAATTGTTCCAGTGTTGTTGGCAAATCACGTGTCCACACTACTGCATCGTCTGGAATAAATTCGATCAGATTGATGCGATCTTCTTCTGTATGACGGCTACTCACATTGGGCACAACCGTGGCCTTCGTCATTTTATTTACAGAAAGCTGCGTAGCAGGATCAAACTTTCGGATGGATTCCACATCATCTCCGAAAAGCTCAATTCTGTAAGGATATTCATAAGAGTAAGAATAGACGTCTAAGATACCTCCTCGCACAGCATACTGACCAGGTTCGTAAACGTAGTCTACTTTTTCAAAACCAAAATCTTGGAAAATTTCATCAACAAATTCAAGGGAAATTTTGTGACCCACTTCTATGTCGAAAGTGCTTTTCGCCATTTCCTTTTGAGTCACTACTTTTTCTGCAATCGCTTCACCATATGTAATGATCACTGCACCGGCAGATCTTTTCTGGATTTCATTGAGTACCTCTGCACGCATCGCCACATTGGCATTCTCCGTTTGCTCTACCTGATAAGGAACACGCGCACTGCGTGGAAAAAACAAGATGTGATTCTTTCGCATCTTGATAATGTCTTCTTCCTGAAGGATCGCTCCATCTTCCGCGCGCTCTTGAAATGGGAAAACAATATTTTCCAAATCGTTGAGAAAGTATGCCGCGGTTTCTTTGTCTTCCAAAATGAAAACGGTGGTCTTATTGGTTTTTTCCAAAAAGCCATTCGCGAGCAACGCCGCCGCTGCTCCTACCACGCCTTTCAGATGGACTTTCCCTCCCTTTTCGTTCAATGCCGCGGTCAATACATCCAATGATGGATGATTTTTATAGTGTTCTTTTAATTGCGAAAGATTCATATTGCTGTAAATGCATAAAAGCACAAAACAACCCCACCGGGGGTTATTATGTGCGAAACATTGCAAAGGTAGTCAAGGTTCATATTGTTCATTCCCGCTTAATTTAGCCGCGCAAATGCAAGCAAATACAGTCATCGATTGGTCGCAATGGCAAGCGATTATTGAACTTCCGCAATGGAAGGGCTATCGTATGCTCTGGCGCCCGAACAGCGAAAGACCAATGCTTGCGCTCGGAGCCCGCGCTATCACTCATGATGTAAGCGATCCTGAGCTCAGGGGGAATTGGTGGTTTGGCTACATTTCCTATGATCTAAAAAATCATTTCGAAAAAATCGAAACGCGAATTCCTCATCCCATGGGCTTTTCAGATGTAGCTTTCTTCTCACCTGAAGTGCTCATTGAATTTAACGGTAGCTCTTGGAAGGCGGTGATCGACTATACCGACGGTTCGTGGATTGATTTTTTTGGAAAAAATTGTTCGACTTCCGCGTCACAGCATAAGCCAAAGTGGGAGCCTCTTCAAACCGCCGACCACTACAAGTCTATAGTGAATCGTTTGAAACACCATATTCAAATAGGCGACATCTATGAAGTAAATTATTGCCAAACATTCGAGGCGCGTTACGAATTAGAAAAGCCTTTTTCTCTTTTTCAAAAAATAAATAATCATACACAAGCACCATACGCGGCTTATCTCCAATGGAATCAACACCACGTATTATGCGCCTCTCCAGAGCAATTTTTATCAAAGAAGGGCCACAAACTCGTCTCTGCTCCAATTAAGGGTACGATTAAAAGAGGTGGGAGTGCGGAGGAAGATGAGCAATTAAAAACACAATTGCTCAACGATCCAAAAGAGCGTGCTGAGAATGTGATGATTGTAGACTTGGTGCGCAATGACCTATCGCGCCTAGCCGCCAAGGGTTCTGTAAAAGTGGATGAGTTGTTTGGCATCTACAGTTTTAAAACGGTGCATCACATGATCTCTACCATCTCTTGTGAAATGAAAGAAGATTATTCGCTTCGCGAAATATTGAATGCCACGTTTCCCATGGGTTCTATGACGGGCGCGCCGAAAATTCGAGCGATGCAATTGATTGATGAATACGAATCGGCGAGCCGAGGCGTCTATTCTGGTTCATTGGGTGTCATTACTCCAGAAGGAGACATGGATTGGAATGTGGTCATTCGCACATTGCTCTATGATGATGAAATAAAAATGATTCGCTGCACTGTAGGAGGTGCCATCACTTCGCTCTGCGACGCTGAGAGCGAATATCAAGAATGTCTTCTAAAAGGAAAGGCAGTGATGCACCTGCCGTTTGACTAGCTTTGTAGCATGCACCTTTCAACCGCCGAAAAATTACTTCAACGATTCGAGCTCATTTGCTCTCACAGATTTGCGCTCAATCGCCAAACAAAAGTGGTGGTGGGTGTAAGTGGTGGAATGGATAGTATGGTGTTGCTTTTTTTGTTGCATCGTATTCAAGTTCCGGTGGTCGTAGCGCATGTGAATTATCAATTGCGTGAAAATGATTCATTGCTTGATGAGCAAACGGTTGCAGAGTTTTGTAAAAAAGAGGGAATCAAACACTTCGTAAAGCGTGTTCCATCGCATGTTTGGAAGGATGGGAATCTTCAAGCCATCGCGCGCGATATCCGTTATGATTTTTATCGTGAGGTACTCGAAGCCGAACACGCCTCATATATCGCTACTGCGCATCACGCAGGTGATCACATAGAGACATGGCTGCTGCAATGGCTGCGCGGTGATTATCCATTGGTGCCTTTTGGCATGAATGCTCAAAACGGTGAGGTTATTCGTCCGTTATTGGAATTTTCAAAACAAGAAATTGATTGGCTCGCTGATGGCTTCACCATTCCGTGGAGAACGGATGCTTCTAATTTGAAGAATGACTACGCACGAAACAAAGTGCGCAATCAAATCTTACCGTTGCTCCGTGACATCCAACCTGGAGTGGATGGCATGATTCAGAGAGCGCATGACAAGAATGTGTTGATTCATGATTATGTCTTGTCTCGATTGGGTGCTGAATGCAACGATCATTTGCAAGCACAGGAAGATCAGATTTTGGTCAAGCAAAGTGTGTTGCAAGACGATGGGTATGATGAAATGCGCCTTTCATATATCGCATTGAAATTAGGATGGAGCTATCAAGAAGGTGCTGCATGGCACGCACTGATGAACGCCATTCCGGGCAAACGTATCGTTTATAAAATGGGCGAAGTGTGTAAGGTGCGCGAGGGATTGAAAATTTACTACGGCTCCGCAGTAATGGAGGAAGAGGTGGAGATAGAAATTTCCGATGTGGCAGTACCCAAGCATTTTTCTAAAAATAAAGATGTTGTTTACTTAGATAAAGCAAAGGTGACCTTGCCTTTAGAAATCAGAAAATGGGAAAGCGGAGATGCCTTTCATCCTTTAGGAATGCAAGGACGAAAGAAGGTGAGTGATTTCTTAATAGGAGAAAAAGTAGAGGTGAAAGACAAAGCGAAGGTGCATGTAGTGACCTCCGGTGGAGAAATTTGTTGGGTCGTAGGAATGAGGATTGACGAGCGTTTCAAGATCACGGAAGAGACGGAGCATGCCATTCAATTGCGGAAGAAATGAAACCCTTTAGGAGCACCACCCGTTATAAGGGTGAACCTAAGATTTAAGCATGAAGTCAAACACACCGCAAGAGAATACTACGATTTTCAATATTGATAAATTAGCCTTCCGCACAGATGATGTACTCGATACACAGCGTGCGAGAATCAAAAGAAAGGCACATCTTCTCAGAGCTATGGCCTTAGAAGGCATCGATCAGACAGAAGTCATCCTAACATTTCAAGACGAGGTAGAACTCCGCACACTCCGCACACGAGTGGTTGCTACAGGAGATGAAAGCATTGTTTTATTGCATGGTCAATCTCTTCCAATTCATTGTATATTGGACGTCGAATTTGTAGGCTCAGAGCGTTAAGATTCCCTAACGGGATGTCTCTGAGAATCCAACGATTATTTATTTATTTTCCCCCATATTGTAAGGACTCCGTAATCTTCGGAGTCTTATTTTTGTGGTGAAAATCCAATTAAATTTTTGATTAGTGGAAATCTAATCCTCGTTGGGTAACTAAATTTGAACGAAATGAATTTTACGATCATGCAGAGATATTATTCGCTTTTTATTGCCTTAGTCTTTTCTACGGTATTAGGTTTATCAAAATCATCCGCACAAATTGTGGATCCGGTGCAGTGGAAGTTTACTGCTACCAATGTCAATGATGAGGAGGTAGATATTACTGCCACTGCTACAATTGAGCCTAAGTGGCACGTATATGCACTAAAGGTGTCTAATGATCCGAATGCCATTGGCCCAATCCCTACGGAATTAAAGCTTACAGCAGCAAACACATACACCAAATCAGGTGGTACAAAAGAGGGATTGAAATACATCACTCATTTCGATCCGAACTTCGAAATGGATCTAAACTATTTTGAAAATAAAGCGGTCTTCATCCAACGCATCAAACGTAAATCACCTGCAGCTTTTGAAGTGGCTGGTGTTCTAGAATACATGGCGTGCGACGAAAGCAAATGTATTTTCCCAGATCCCGTAAAATTCTCTGTGAAAATTGCTGAGGTTGGAGCTAAAGAAGTGGTAGAGGAAGAAGTGTCAACAACCGCCGCTGAAGCGACTTCTGGCATTCTAGCACCAGTGAAATGGAGTGTGAATTCTGTGAAGGTCGAAGAGGGTATTTACAATATTATTTTCACTGCGAATATTGATCAAAACTGGCATTTGTACTCTCAGTTTTTACCAAGCAACGAAGGTCCTGTTGCAACAACTTTCAAAATAGAAGCACCCGCAAATGTTCAACTTCTTGAAGGTGTAAAAGAGGGAACGCCTACGAAGAAATATGACCCAAACTTTATGATGGATGTCAATTTCTTTTCGGGAACTGCAGCGTTCACGCAACGCGTGAAAGTGACGGATAACAAGGCTCCTGAAGTGAAAGCCAGTGTAAACTTCATGGTGTGTGATGATGAAAAATGCTTGCCTCCAACAGATGTCAACTTCAAGGTGAATCTTGCAACTGGAACAGGAGAAGTGATTGATCCTTTGCAAACAAATGCACCTTCTTCAACTCCTGGAAAATTTCAATATAAATTAGACGGAGTAGATGTGACCAATCCTTTAGTGAAGGATTGTGTTGAGATTGTAGCTGCTCCAGATGCAAGTCTTTGGGAGCTATTTATTCTTGGATTCCTAGGAGGTTTGGTGGCATTGCTTACGCCTTGTGTTTTCCCGATGATTCCTTTAACTGTTAGCTTCTTCACGAAGGGCAGCGAGAATAAGAGACAGGGTATCACGCGCGCTGTGACGTATGGTTTATTCATTTTCGGAATCTACCTCTTGTTGAGTTTGCCATTCCACTTGTTTGATCAAATCGACGAAAACATTCTCAATAACATCTCGACCAACGTTCCATTGAATGTTGCATTCTTCATCATTTTCGTAGTGTTTGCGATATCATTCTTTGGATATTTCGAAATCACTCTTCCATCGGGATTCGCGAATAAAATGGACAATGCATCGAATGTCGGTGGATTGGTAGGTACGTTCTTCATGGCTGTCACACTCGCGATTGTTTCGTTCTCTTGCACAGGTCCAATCCTTGGGTCTTTGCTTGCGGGTTCACTTTCAAAAGATGGTGGCGCGATACAACTCACTGCGGGTATGGGCGGATTCGGTCTTGCATTGGGAATTCCTTTCGCGATTTTCGCTGCCTTCCCTGGAATGTTAAAATCACTTCCTAAATCAGGTGGTTGGTTGAATTCAGTGAAAGTTGTACTCGGATTCTTGGAATTAGCACTCGCTCTGAAGTTCTTGTCTCAAGCGGATTTGGTAGACCACTGGGGAATTTTGAAGTATGAATTATTCCTCGGCTTGTGGGTAGTGATTTTCGCACTCATGGCATTGTACATTTTCGGTAAAATCAAATTCCCACATGATAGCCCATTGAAAAAATTAGGACTTTTCAGAATAGGGTTTGGTGTATTGGTAATCTCATGGGTGATCTATCTCGCCTCTGGCTTCCGTTACGACGAGCGTTATAATACTTATCACAGTTTGACCTTGTTGAGTGGTTTGGCGCCACCTGTAGGCTATTCATGGATGTATCCAAAAGATTGCCCACACAGCCTCGATTGCGAACACGATTATCAATTGGCAGTAGAACGCGCGCAGCGCGAGAATAAACCATTGTTTGTCGACTTCACTGGTTATGCATGTGTCAACTGTCGTAAGATGGAAGAGCACGTGTGGATCAATCAAAGTATCTTGGATAAATTGTCTAAGGATTTCATTGTCGTTTCATTGTATGTCGACGACCGCAAGGAACTTCCAGCAGAGCTTCAGGAGACCTATTCTTATGAGGTGAATGGAGTGAAAAAGACAAAAGAAATTAAGACCTACGGAGATCGTTGGGCTGCATTCCAAATTGCATCATTCAATAGCAATGCACAGCCGCTCTACGCGATACTTTCTCCCGATGGTAAGCTCTTGAACACACCAGTGGGTTATACACCTGCCATCGCAGAGTATGACGCATGGTTGCAGTGTGGTCTCGATGCCTTCAAGAATAAATAGTACAAGTGACAATCTATTGTAGACAATTCACCCGCAAGCGCGGGTGAATTGTCACTTTTTTTCCGTTTCTTCGTAGAATCAATATGGGTTCTGCAAGACACATCACTACGCTTTTTGTTCTCTTTCTATTCGCCGCCGCAGCGTGGGGTCAAAAGACGATTGTGTCCGGTAAAATAACCGATGCACAAACCAAAGAACCTATTCTTTTCGCTCCTGTATTTTTTGTTGGAACAAAGTCAGGAGCTACCACCAATGAAAATGGTGAGTACCGTATCGAAACATATTACAGCAGCGATTCATTGAGATGCACTTCTGTTGGTTATCAAATGATGACCAAGAAGGTGAAACAAGGAGTTACACAAGTTGTCAATTTCGAATTATCTCCTATCGGAGAATTGAAGGAGATTGTCATTCGTCCGGATGAAGGGCCGAACCCCGCCATTGCGCTTGTGAAGAATGTTCTTCGAAATAAAAAAATCAACAACAGAGAAAAGTTAGATGCTTACGAATACGAAGCATACAACAAGGTTGAATTTGATTTGAATAATATCACAGCAGAGTTTCAAGACCGTAAAATATTCAAGCCTTTTGCTTTTGTTTTTGAAGGTATTGATACCACGCAGGAAAAGCCCTATCTGCCTGTATTCATGACAGAGTCGCTTTCAGATTATTATTTCAGACGCGACCCAAAAAATTCGAAAGAGATTATTAAAGCCACAAAAGTGAGTGGTGTTGAGAACGAAAGTATCAATCAGTTCTTGGGAGACATGTATCAAAACGTCAACATCTATGACAACGAGATTGTGGCGTTTGGTAAGAGTTTTACGAGTCCGATTTCCGCATATTGTTTGGGCTTCTACGATTATGATTTGATTGACAGTGCATACATCGGAAACAAGTGGTGTTACAAGTTGCAATTCTTTCCACGACGAAAACAAGAGCTTTTATTTTTCGGAGAAATGTGGGTCAATGATTCGACTTACGCCATCAAAAGTGTAGAAGCGACCATCGCGGAGGGCGCGAATATCAACTGGATCAAAGAGTTTCAAGTGAAGCAAGAATACGATGAAGTCGAAGATGAAGTGTGGATGCTCACGAAAGATGAATTACTCATCGACTTCAATATCAGCGATAAAAAAATGGGAGTGTACGGTCGAAAGACCGCTACGTACAAGGGTTTTGTGATTAATAAGCCGAGACAACCCGAATTCTATAAAGGTGTTTCTGATATCATTGTGATGGAAGATTCGGGAGAAAAAGATGAGGAGTTTTGGTCACAGTCGCGGCACGTAGAACTTACCGATAAGGAATTGCAGATCTATCACATGGTAGATACTTTGAAAAATCTGCCACAGTTCAGGACTGTTGCAAATATTCTCACACTATTCGTTTCTGGATATAAAGTGATCGGTCCCGTCGAACTCGGTCCATACTACACATTCTACAGTTTTAATCCAGTTGAGGGCAATCGTTTTCGTTTGGGAGGTCGCACGAGCAATGCGTTTAGCAAACGTATCATGTTGGATGGTTACCTCGCGTATGGCACGCGTGATGAGCGTTTCAAGTATGGCGGTGGTTTGATTTATATCATGAAAAAAAATCCACGCATGGCCTTTGGCATGAGTGGTAAGCGAGATATGGAACAGCTCGGTCAAGCTGATGGAGCATTCCGTGAAGACAACGTACTGAGCTCGTTATTCCGAAGGAATCCCGCAAATAAACTAACGGATGTCACGGAGGCGACGGGTTATTTTGAAAGGGAGTGGCTGTATGGTTTTAGTAACAAACTCATCTTCACTCATCGTGTGTTGAAGCCTGCTGGTGATAAGTATCGCTACGTGCGATTCGAACCACAGTTGACCGATCAACAACAAGTCAATTTCTTGATAACATCAGAAGTGACGCTTTATACGCGTTTCGCATACAAGGAAAAATTTGTTTATGGTGAATTCGAACGTGTGAGTTTGGGTACTACATATCCTGCGGTGGAAGTGCTTTACAGCTATGGTGCACCGAATGTATTGGGCAGTGAGTTCGAGTATCAGCGATTGATTGCGCGTGTGTCAGATAAGACCCGCTTTGGTCCATTTGGTTATATGAATGTGACAGTGGAGGCAGGAAAAATATTTGGTAATCTTCCATATCCATTGTTGATGATGCACCAAGGAAATGAGACTTTCTTCTATGATGAGAGTTCGTATAACACCATGAACTTTTTCGAATTCGTGAGTGATGAGTGGGCAAGTGTGTGGGCAACGTACCACGCGGAGGGATTGGTATTAAATAAAATTCCAATCATGCGTCGACTGAAATGGCGCGAAGTGGTCAGTGCAAAAGCATTGGTGGGAGGATATGATTTGAAGAATGATTTGATTCTTTCGCGCGACTTTAATTACGATGGCAAGCCAGATATTTATACCCTCAGTAAACCATATGTTGAAGCAGCTGTGGGTATAGAAAATATTTTCAAAGTATTGCGCATCGATGCACTCTGGCGTCTTTCATACCTCGATAATCCCAACATCGTTCGCTTCGGTATCCGAGCAAAGTTCCAAGTCGATTTCTAGTGGCTGGCGGAAGGTGGCTGGTGGCTCATGGCGTATGGCTTGCAGCTTATGGCTATCGGCTCATGGCGTATGGCTATCGGCTTATAGCAGCAGTCAGTCTTGAATTTCGAATCTTGAATTTCGAATTTCGAGAATCGAGAATCGAGAATCGAGAATCGAATTTCAATATATTCGTCCTACTAAACCAATCAATTTTTTATGGAAACACTAGACAACAACATTTCAAACAATTCAGGACAGGGAATGAATGGCCAAATTCAAGCTTACATTCTCGAGATTGCTCGCTGGGCGCGGTTTATAGGGATCGTGGGGTTTGTGGGTATCGGACTTATGATCATTTTGGGATTCTACATGGGTGCCGCTATGAGTGCGCTGTCAAGACCAGAATTTGGAGATGTAAGTCCAATGGGTGGACTTGGTGGAGGGTTGATCACCTTTATCTACATACTTATGGCCGCATTATACTTCTTTCCAGTTTTGTATTTATATAAAGGAGCCATAGGACTTAGAGACGGGATACGTACTGGAGATATTGCTACATTAGAAGAGGGCTTTAGAAACTTGAAGTCACATTATAAATTCATTGGAATTTTAGTTCTAATTGTAATTTCAATTTACGGCGTTTTATTCGTAGGAGGATTAGTAGTCGCAGCATTGCTCTAATTTCTAATGAACGTATAATAATCTCGACGGTATGACACCACTGAAATAAATAATCATGAAGTATTTTTTCTGGTGGTTCTTTTTTTTGTGGTGTCATACTGTATTTGCTCAACCTGGCGGAGGGGGCGGTATTTCTATCATTCACGTTTGTGACGAAGAACTAAAATCAATTGAAAGAGCAGACACCTCCTATTCATGGATGGTGCTCAAAATGGATGGTCATGGACCCAATGCATCCATTGAAAAATCTCGAATTTCGCTTGAACCGCGCTATTGGTATCAACATAAGGAAGGTTCGTTAAGCTTATCCTGCCCACCTGGAGACCATCGAATCATCAGTATTCACGGCACAGACACTATGATGGTAGACCTCTATAACATCATGGGAGAAAATGGTGCGGGTATTAGCTCTATTATGGACTCGCTGGTATTCAGAAGAGGAGCTTTCGCATTTGATTGCGGATACATCGACCAAGAAATGATTCCTACCAGATCGAGAGGTATTACTCCGTCGAGTTTTACCATCCTCATGAATGCAGGTATTCTCGAAGAATACAAGTTTATCCCTTCAAAATTTTTATTGGAGAAAAATTTTAGCGCTACACACATGCTTGAGCTCTCATCTCAATGCGTTTATGAATACAAACGCTTTGAAGAGGGCATTGATTGGGCCAACAAGGCCCGGGCGAAGGGTCTAACCAAAAATGATGATCGACGCGCACAAATGACGATCGCAAAGGGAGAGGAAGGTCTGGGCAATCTGGAGCGGGCCTACGAAATTGTACGAAGCCTGCACGAGAATGCACCTGATGCAGCAGTATACACCATAGAACTCGATCTTCTTAAAAAGATGGGGCGACATCAAGAAGCACTAGAGATCCACGATTGGATTTGTCTGGATGGTAAGCATTGGAATATCGCATCGCGAGCGGTTTATAGAGCGACTTACTTAAAAGATTATTGGAGCGCTTTGAATGATTGGGATCAGATCATCAATAATATTCCAGAGAAATATATCACTGATCGATGGATGGGGTCTAATGAATTTGGTTACGCTTATTCACAAAGAGCGTTGGTTCAATTTGCACTAAGTAATCCATCAAAAGGCTATTCAGATTTTTACCACTCTCTTTATTTTTTTGGAAATGAACAACAAATTCCCACGATTCTGAATGCGCTTGATTCATTAAACCGAAAAGGATATGATGACCCAAAAGTGCCGCTAATAAGGGCAATGGCTACCATGCGCGCAGGAATGGATCATATGAATTCTGACAAGAAAAAGGAAAGTGCATATGAAAAAGCACTGAAATATTTTGATAAAGTAGATAAGACATACAGAAATTTCGGCGACTATTATTTTTTCCTCGCGGAAACACATTTTCTCTACAAAAATTACGATGCAGCCTATAATGCAATACAAGAGGCTCTCAAGTATGATGCTAAAAACCCACGCTACTATATGATGCGTTATGTGATTCGCATTCGTCTAGAAGATGATCGAAAAAAAGGTGCAGACGAAGATCGGGTAATGTCAAATGAACTTTCTAAAACTGCAAAGTATCCAATCAGATCGTCTCAATGACCCTGATTACATAATTAGCCACAATCTTCAAGCCATCGTAATTGATGTATTGAGCATCATCCGAAGGTTGGTGATAGTCTGAATGCAGCCCCGTTGAAATATTCACACAAGGAATTCCTAACCGAACGTTCGTTCGGGTGTCAATTTGCTCAAGTTTTTCGACTGGATTGTAGTTAATTTTTATAGGTAAATATTCGAATATTTTATTATCCGGAAAGTTGTGCGTCAATCGAAGGGTGGGATTCGTCTTATCAAGACGCCCCACCATATCAAAGTTGATATGTGCCTTGATTTTTCTATATTTTTTCTTATTCGAAATCTCTTGAAAGGCCTGTGAACCGTACAATCCAATTTCATGAGCAGAGTAAAATACAATAAGATAATTATAATGTTTTGGTAAAAATTTAAGGAGCTCAAAAACGAGTGTTACTCCTGATGCATTATCATCTGCACCGTTATGAACTTCTATCTTACCAGGAGCTTTAGAAAGGGCTCCGCCCATACCAATGTGATCATAATGAGCACTGATGATAATGGTCTGATCTTTTTTATTATTGATAAAAAAATAACCATTGCTGCACTGCATAGAGTCATTCTCACTAATGGGAGCAAAGAATAATTGTCTTTTTAACTTGATTTTACCATGAGATCGAAGTTCTTTCGAAATGAAATCCAAGCTTTTTTTCTCAAAACTACTTCCTGCTTTTCTGCCTTGAAGACTATCGTGCGCAAGCGTTTGCAGTAGATGTTTCGAGTCTTCTGTTGTCCATGAAAAATCCTGCGCAAACAAATGATTTGCTTGTACAACTATAAAAATGAAAAAGAGAATTAAGCGCATGGTGCAAAGAAAAAAGAAAAGACGTCCGAAGACGTCTTTTCCATGGTTCTAATATTTTTTAATTGATTACTTCTTTGCAGGAGCATTCAAATGTGCCGGAATTGTACCGAACTGGATTGCACTACCATCCCACCACATACCTAGTGCAGCACCATCATGGTTGCTGTCCGAGTATAATACTTGTGAAACGTTGCGATCGAAGTCTGGTGCAGAAACCATTGCAGTAGCAGCATCAACAATAGAGTTGTCGATTCTGTTACCCACAGCGATCCAAGAAATAGTTACGTTGCTAGAACCGTTGCCCATTTCTTTTACATAAAATCCTTTCTTAGAAACAGACTGAACGTATACACCATTACACTCGCCATTTGCAGATACTGTCACCACTGGATTTTCTCCAAGTAATGCCGCATATTTACCATCAAATGCGATGAATGTAGTTCCGTTATTCAATGTAGCATTGCCTTTTGCATATAGTGTCGCCTCCATGCTTGTTACTGCATATACTGGAGTAACGGTGCCATTGTTAGAAACAAGTTCTACGTTTTTACCTACAGTGTAAGTGTTACCTTGGTTGTAAGTAGCGAAAAGACTTCCAGAATTCAACTGTCCGATAGTGGTACCTTTTGAAAAGCTACCTACAAAGTCACCAAAGAAGCCACCACCAACACCTGCACCACCTGCAGCTGGCAAGAAACCGCCACCTGTAGCGTATGCAGAAGATCCATATACACCATAGTTTAGAAGACCTGAGCTACGGTATCCGAGTGAGCCCCAGAAAGTGCCATTTACATCAGCACCCATAACTCCTCCACAACGAGAGTAGTCGTTGTAGTTCCAGCCTCCGACGCCCCAAGTATAAACATCGCCCCAGAAGTTAAAACCAGCGGTAGCCGAGTTACCATTGATTTGTGCGTAGCCTGTTCCGTCATTTTGGGAGTCACGCGTTCTGTATCCATATAAAGAGTGCTGGCCGTCACCATTTGCTGTCAACTGTTGTCTATACACATACAATTGATATATCAGGGATGGAAAAGCATTGATGGCAGTGCTTATTCCATTATCTTGAAAAACAGAGTTGCCGAGAGTAGAGCCAGTACTAGTCCACTTAGGTAGATAGTTATTTGTTCCATTTCCAGTAACTCCATTACTAGCTGTTGAAACGTTTCCTGATGCATCTGCTACAAGCACGCGTGTTCCAGAGCCTGCGGCAGATCCAATGGTTAGATTGTTTGTTGTCAATCGTGTTGCAGCATTGTTCCATGTCAAACTTGAAGATCCAGCTGCCGCACCAGCATTATTGAAAATAACTTGCGTGTCGCTTCCGCCTACTGGGCCCTCTGGGCCTTGTGGGCCAGTAGCACCAGTCAAACCTACTGGACCTTGAGGTCCTGTTGCTCCAGTTGCACCTACTGGACCTTGTGGTCCCGTTGCGCCTTGTGGACCTGTTGCGCCCGTTGCACCGGTAGCACCTGTCAATCCTATTGGACCTGCAGGGCCTTGTGGGCCTGTTGCACCAGCTGGACCTGTCGCACCCGTCAAGCCTGTTGCGCCAGCTGGACCTGTTGCACCCGTTGCTCCTACTGGACCTGCAGGACCTTGTGGACCTGTCGCACCGGTCAATCCAATCGGACCCGCTGGACCCGCTGGGCCTGTTGCTCCAGTAGCACCAGTTGCGCCTGTCATTCCCATTGGACCTTGTGGGCCAGCCTCACCTTGTGGGCCAGTTGCCCCCATCATTCCCATTGCGCCCATTGGTCCTTGTGGACCAACTTCGCCTTGCGGTCCTTGTGGACCCGCTTCACCTTGTGGTCCTGGTGCACCCGCTGGTCCTTCAGGGCCTTGCGGTCCAGCTTCACCTTGTGGTCCAGCAACACCACCATTCAACGCATACAATGCGAATGGAACACTCAATAATTCTTGTGTGCCTGTAATGGTATAGTTTGTTCCACCAGTTACATCGGTTTCTGTTTTGATGAAATAAGGACCGTTTTCCCAGTCGATATTAGCAAAAACACCAGATGTCACGTTACCGGTTCCGATTTGCAATGAAACGAGTCCATTTGCATTGGTACCAACTGTGTGATTTTCGGTATAAACTGCATTTCCATTTTCTGAGCCTTGTAAAATGCTGATTTGCATTCCGACATTTGAGCTCGTTACTAGATCGTTTGAAGCGTTTCTAACGACAGCTTGAAAACTCATTTTTTGTGGTGATTGCGCATAGCTGAGAGCAGCCATGAATAGGGCAATCACAGTTAGAAGTGATTTGGTAAAAATTCTCATGATAGTTAGTTTTAGTGTGTTTTAATTACTTTGATAGCATTCGTCTCAACTCCAGATTTGTTGTACAACTTCAGATAGTACATACCATTGGACAAATCACTTAGATTAATTTGAGTTTGCGCTGCACGAATAGTTTCTGCTCTTACAAGCTGACCTAATGCATCAAACATGCGTAGACTTAAATCACCATTGTGATCTGCAATGTTGAGTTGAATAAACTTTGAAGCAGGGTTAGGAAATACGCTGATGTCATACGTTCCTCCCCATTCTTCAACTCCAATAATTTCGAATAATTCATAGGGTTGTTGAACTCCCCATGTGAGTACGCCGTCATTAGAAGAACTGAAGCTGTAATCGATTTGGCCAACGGAATAGCTTACGCTACCGCCACCTCCAGAGGCATCGCCTCCAGCACTTAAACTTGCGCTTTGAGAAAACGCAGCATGCGAAGTGCCGAGCACCGTCGCACACAAAACGAGTTTGTGGATATAATTCATTAGTTAAAGTTTAGAACCAGTGGAAATGTAATCATTCTGAAATATCTCACAACTGTTTTTTTCAACTGTGCAAACAGTCCATTGTTAATTTATCTTTGACCCATGCAATTAAGAGCAGAGAATATTGTAAAACGTTACGGTCCGCGCACCGTAGTAAAGGGTGTTTCATTTGATGTGAATCAAGGAGAGATTGTGGGGTTGCTTGGACCAAATGGAGCTGGAAAGACTACAAGCTTTTATATGGTTGTAGGATTAATCAAACCTAATGAAGGTGCGATAACATTGAATGGCCAAGTGATAACAGAAGAGCCCATGTATCGCAGAGCACAGCTTGGTGTGGGATATCTGCCTCAAGAAGCATCTGTATTTCGCACACTTTCTGTAGAAGATAATATCAAGGCTGTTCTTGAAATGACAAAACTCACGAAAAAAGAACAAGCAATAAAACTAGACAGCCTTTTAGATGAATTCGGTTTAACTCCGAAAAGAACTTATATCGGAAATCACTTAAGTGGTGGTGAAAGAAGACGTACGGAAATTGCACGAGCTCTCGCAACAGATCCCAAGTTTATTTTATTAGATGAACCATTTGCAGGAGTTGACCCCATTGCAGTGGAAGATATTCAGAGAATTGTCGCACAATTGAAATTAAAAAATATTGGTATTTTAATTACGGATCACAATGTACAAGAGACTTTGAGCATCACGGATAGAGCTTATTTATTGTACGATGGTGAAATATTAAAGTCAGGAACGGCAGAGGAATTAGCGTCAGACGAAGTGGTTCGTAGAGTGTATTTAGGTCAAAATTTTGAGTTGAGAAGAAATAAGATATTCTAATATCATTTCTTTTTATTATCTTTAAATAAACCTTACACTGGATGGCCTTTAGAATTGATTATAAAATTGTTTTGGCTTTTGTTGTTACCATCTTCTTATTCGTGGTAATGATTGCCCTTGCAGTTCACAACAATAAAAGGAATCTATTTCTAAGCGAAAGCATCGAGCGTACTAATTACATGATGAAATATTTGGAAGAGATGAATAATCACTGCCAAAGTTTCGCAGCTAGTTATCGGGGCTACGCTATTTCTCCCTCGCAAAATTTCAAGGATAAATTTGAATCTAGCAGACGATCTATTGATACCACTAAAGTAGCTTTATTCAAAATCGCGAAAGAAAATCCAGAATTACAAGACAGTATTTTTGAATTAGTCCTTCATGCTGAATCCATTGTTGATTTTGGGAAACAGGTTGTAGAAGCAACTAACGCAGAAGACAAACACCAAGCGGTAAGATTAATTTCTGAAGGAATAGGAGATACTCATTTGGAAAAATCTACTGCCATTATTCACGAGTTGGAAGAGAAGGGACGCTTCCGCCTTCGTTGGCTAGAGTCTCAACAAAAAGAAAATTCTGAAGCAGCCATCAAGCGAAATAATGCCTATGCTATCGTTTGTGTTCTTCTTGTAATAACAATTTTTACGCTATTGCAGCGGGATCTGAATAAGCGAAGAGAACTAGAAGAAAAACTACGTTCATTTAATGCAACGCTGGAGGCTGAGGTCATCAGAAAAACAAAAGAGGTTGGGCAAGTTTTTGAAAGAATATCAGATGGTTATTTTGAGTTGAATGCGGATGGCATTGTCACCAAGGTGAATCCTCAAGGTGAAGTCATGTTAAATCGAAATCACGATGACATTGTAGGTAAAAGTTATAAGGAATTATATGCAGCCGAAGTAGAATTGCCGGTCCCGTATCAATTTTCTTCTATAATGGCAGCTCAAGCTAATGTGTTCTATGAGTTTCATGATAAATTGACGAGTAAGACTTTTGAGTTTTATGCCTATCCATTTCAGAAAGGGATGGCAATATTTCTTCGAGATGTTACTGAGAAAAAACGCTCTCGAGAAGAGCTTATGAAATCAAACGAGAAGTTCAAATTACTCAATGAGCAATTGCGAAATCTGACAATCTACCTTCAAAAAATTAGGGAGGACGAACGTGCGCACATGGCTCGAGAGATTCACGATGAACTGGGGCAAGTGCTCACAGGAATTAAACTGGATTTATCATGGATCAAGAATAAAAGCACAGACCTCACAGAGGAATTAAAGACACGATTAGAAGCGGCAACAGAATTAACCACCACAGCAATTAAAAGTGTAAGAAAAATTGCCACGGATCTGAGACCAGTGGTACTCGATGACTTCGGATTGATTGCAGCTATTGAATGGCATGCTAAACAATTTATGGAAAGGACCAAAATTAACGTGGTCCTTAATCTGCCTGAAACGGAGTGGAGTTTTCAAAAGGACTTTAGCATTATTGTTTTTCGAATTTGTCAAGAAGCGCTCACAAACGTAGCTCGCCATGCACATGCTACGGAGGTGCAAATAGCAGTGGTCATCGATAGAGGTGTGCTGCACATGCAAATTGTAGATAATGGTACTGGTTTCACTGGTGAATCAAAGTCGGGATCACTGGGATTGATTGGAATGAGAGAAAGAGCAGAGTCCCTCGGTGGTACACTTGAGATTAAGAATCTCACCGATGGTGGTGTCATGCTAGAACTTAAACTACCTTTCGCTCCATGAAATTTCTAATAGCAGATGATCACTCTCTTGTTAGACATGGCCTCTTGAGAATTATCAAAGAGAGATGGCCTGATGCAGAAGCTATAGAAGCATCGAAAGACGCTGAAGTCTTTCAAGCTGTGGAAACTCATTCATTAGACTTTATGGTGTTGGATCTTTCTATGCCCGGTCGTGGTGGACTCGATATCTTAAAACAGTTGAAGTCGAACGGACTAAAATTTCCTGTTCTCATTTTGAGTATGCATCCCGAAGAGCAATATGCAGTGCGGGTATTACGCGCTGGAGCTTCTGGTTTTTTAAATAAAGACTCTGCTCCTGAATTGCTCATCAACGCACTCGAACGCGTTTTAGCAGGAAGAAAATATGTAAGCGATGCGGTGGCCGAACAACTCGCGTCAGGCACGCAATACGGAAATTCTCAAGCACCACACGAAAATCTTTCGGATCGCGAGTTGGAAGTATTGCAGCAATTAGCAAAGGGAAAAACAGTTTCTGAAATTGCTTCTGAATTATCTCTAAGTGTGAATACCATCAGTACTTACCGCACACGAATCTTGGAAAAACTAAGCCTGGAAACTAACGCAGCGCTAACGAGATATGCCATGGATAATGGCTTAGCGTAATTTTTACACTTTGTAGTACAAACCACTACAAATCATTCTTGAATAGCACTATAATTTAATTTGGAAAGGCGATGCTTCTTTGTATCACCAAAATTCCAACACAGTGGATACCGATCTAAAACAGATTAATGTACTTCTGGTCGATGATTCAGTTATCGTTGCTAAACGCATTCACGAAATGCTCAACGAAAACCCGCTCATCGGTTTTGCCGGTTACGCCTTGGATATCCCTTCTGCACTTCTAGAGATTAACAAGAAAAGACCCGATGTGGTTTTGATTGACATCCATCTCCAGTCTGAAAACGGCTTGGATTTACTCTCTACTCTCCGTGCGGACTTCCCTCACATTGTTACCATTATGATCACCAGTCACGGGAATGGTGATTATCGCGACAAGTGCTTAAAACTTGGAGCGCATTATTTTTTAGACAAGGCTACGGACCTAGATGACCTAGCGTCGATTTTAAGTAAGATTCAAAGATTAATGAAATGAAAGACGCCAATTCTCGGCGGTACCAACTCTTAGCGGAGTTCTCTACTGATATTATAGCTACTGTGAACCCGGAAGGAATATTTTCTTTCGTGTCGCCCGCATGCAGAGCGCTGCTTGGATTTGAACCCGAAGACGTGATCGGTACAAGTGCATTAAACCTCATCCATCCCGAAGATGTAGCCAGCGTTATCAAGCGCCATTGGTCACACATCACAGAGAAAGGAAAGTGGATTTTTTCTTATCGAATTAAAAATAAAGCGGGTGTATATACATGGTTTGAATCTTCAGCACAACCCATCTTTGAAGAAGAAACCAATGAATTGAAAGAAATTATTCTCGTAAGCCGAGATATTTCTGAAAGAATGAGATTTGAATCGCGTTTGAAAAATGCTCTCCGCGAAGTGAGTAATGCGCGAATGGCCATCGACTTACATAACCTCGTCTCTATTACTGACGAGCATGGAGTGATCATTTATGTCAATGATTTGATGTGTAAAACAAGCCAATACACAAGAAGCGAAATCATTGGCAAAACACACAAGCTCATCAACTCAGGATATCACCCAAAAGAATATTTTCAAAACCTGTGGGCAACGATTCTCAGAGGTGAAGTTTGGAAAGGAGAAACGAAGAATAAGGCTAAAGATGGCTCGTACTATTGGGTAGATAACACCATCATCCCATTACTAAATGAGCAAGGCAAGGTGTATCGTTTCCTTTCTGTTAGAACAAACATTACGGAGCAAAAAAGACAACTCGAAGAAATTCGATTGAAATCACGCGCTCTAGAGAGTACGGTGGAAGGAGTTGTCATTCTCGATGCTACAAAGCCTCACTTCCCAATGATGTATAGCAACTCAGCATTCTCAAGAATGACTGGTTATAATCCATTGGAAATCGAAGGTAAATCATATCAAATGCTTCAAGGATCGAATACACACTTGAAGGTAATCGAGAAACTAGCCATCCGCATGCAAAATGCGATGTCATTTGAAGATGAGGTAGTCCACTACAAAAAAGACGGAACTCCATTTTGGAACAATCTAAGAATTTCCCCGCTGACAAATGAGAATGGTCAGGTTACACATTTTGTTGCAATGAATAGGGATATCACGGAGGAGAAGATTGTGCAACTAAAATTGGATATGGCTGTGGAGCAATTGGAAGCACGTGTGAAAGATCGCACTCAGCAATTATCTACGTTAAACGATGCGTTAAGGAAAGAGATTGATGACCGCACTAAAATTGGTGTGGAACTTCAACAGGTGAACAGAGACATGATCGATAGCCTTACTTATGCTGGTCGCATACAGCAAGCTGTCCTTCCGAAAATTGAGTCGTTCGGCGCTTTGTTCCCTGAGTCGTTTATTTTTAATCAAGCAAAGGATATTGTCAGCGGGGATTTCCTTTGGTTTCATCAAACTTCGAAGTACAAAGTGATCGTGCTTGCAGACTGCACGGGACATGGCGTTCCCGGTGCTTTGCTTTCTATGGTTAGCAATGATCTGCTTACAAAAATTGTTTCAGAATGGGCCATGATGGAGCCTTCTGCTATCATTGAGTTATTGGAGAGAGGTTTTAATCAAGTCCTGTGTACGGATAAATCTGGCAATGATCTGAGAGATGGAATGGACGTTGGTGTTTTGGTTATCGACGAGGCAACGCAGACCGCCAGATTCTGCGGAGCCGCGCGATCTTTATACATCGCTAGTGAAAGCGGCGTGGTAAGAGAAATCAAACCAAATGGCGCGGCCATTGGTGGATTCTGCAATACCAATTTCAGAAAGTTTGAAAGCACGATTATAAAACTCCAACATGGTGATTCACTCTACATGACCTCTGACGGCTACTACTCTCAGTTCGGTGGACGCCAGGGTAAAAAATTCATGAAGACGCAATTCTTCAATTTGCTAGAACAAATGCAAATTTTCCCAATGCACCAACAATCGAATTTCATAAAAACAACTTTCGATGGTTGGAAGGCAGGATTCGAACAAGTAGATGATGTACTCGTTGTTGGATTTAAAACTGAGTTTGAAGGGGATGGTCCTATTGAAGATTAGGCTCTATCCAGTCGCCGTGCTCTTTGATTAAATCAATCAACTCCTGCACGGCGCGCTCTTCCGCTACATTCTTTTTAACTACCGTTTTTTCCTTGTAAAGAGTAATCTTACCGGGACCTGTGCCCACATATCCGTAATCGGCATCAGCCATCTCCCCGGGACCATTCACAATGCAACCCATGATGCCGATTTTAATTCCCTTTAGATGAGAAGTACGCGAGCGAATTTTCGCAGTGGTCTCTTGTAAATCAAAAAGTGTACGACCACAACTTGGACATGAAATGTATTCTGTCTTAGATATTCTAGTACGAGTTGCCTGAAGAATTCCAAATGCAGTGCTGTTTACACGTTGCATCGGCAATTCAGGTGCTGAGATAAATACTCCATCACCTAAACCATCTAATAATAAAGCTCCCGCATCTGTAGGTGCATAGAGCATAAATTCATCCTCAGAAAGTCCTGTATATTTTCTTGAAATAATCACAGGAACATCAATATTTTTCTGAAGTAATGAAAAGAAGAATGCTCGCATATCCGCTACTGCATGGGTATTATCTGTTTCTAAAATCAGCACTAACCCAGGGTGCGTAGTAAACAAAGTGAGATCATTTTCTGTAAATGAATCGGCAGTAACTTTCAAGAAATGCAAACCGAATGAACGTTCGTTCGGTAAGTAATTTTCTCTTGTAAATAATGGATAGCAACGTGGCTGATCAGCTACATTTTTCCAATATTCATAATCATATATAAGTCCTAGAGTGCCGGGAATTTCAAAGGTTACAGCGTTTTTTCCACAATAAATGTAATCACAAGCCAAGTCGCTGAGGTTCCATTTATCTAGTGGCACGCTGTAGTTATAACCAACTCCAAATAGAGAAGCTGCAGTGATTTCATTTTTATGACTGTAATCCATAATCACACGCGGCACCTGACGGTGACCTATGTTCTCCACTTCAGAGGAATGTCTGCGCGTGTACTCAAATGGATTGACCATTGACGTGACAGGCTTGATGGGTCTGGCCGTCGAAGCGCGTTGGACATAACGGTCGGCCAACATTTTTGCCACGGGGATTTCTGCTTCTGGCTCTTCGGTAAGTGATACGCGAATGGTATCTCCGATTCCATCTTCGAGCAATGTGCCAATACCCACAGCAGACTTGATACGACCATCTTCACCATCTCCAGCCTCGGTAACACCTAGGTGGAGTGGGTAATTCATGTCGTGCTTCATCATTTCTGAAACAAGCAAGCGATAAGCTTGCACCATTACCTGCGGATTAGACGCTTTCATGGATATCACAATCTCGTGATAATCATGGTCACGACAAATGCGAAGAAACTCCATAGCGCTTTCTACCATCCCTTGCGGGGTATCACCATACCTGCTCAGGATACGATCGCTGAGGGAACCGTGATTGGTACCGATACGCATAGCGGTGCCATTTTTTTTACATAATAAAACCAGTGGAGTAAAGCGCTCACGTATGCGATCAAGTTCCGCTTGATAGCTTTCGTCTGTATAATCTATTTCTTCGAATTTCTTCTTATCCGCGTAGTTCCCAGGATTGACGCGAACTTTCTCCACGATTCCTGCTGCAACTTCCGCAGCATTTGGGGTAAAGTGAATATCAGCAACAATGGGTGTATTGTATCCTTTTTCACGAAGCGCTTGCTTGATGGGGGCAAGGTTTTCAGCATCGTTTTTACTTGGTGCAGTAATTCGCACAAGTTCGCATCCCGCTTCGATCATACGAATACTTTGAGCCACGGTGGCCTCCGTATTCATGGTGTCGGTGGTGGTCATACTCTGAAGACGAATGGGCTGGTCGCCTCCAAGAAGAAGATCCCCAATTTTTACTTCACGCGTTTTAAATCTGCTGTATGAAAATAGGTCGTTACAATACACGGTGTTACGAATTAGTGATGGTAAAAGTAAAAAGTCCAGAGCAAGAGATTTTGTTCATCTTTTGCACTGGACTTTTTTATTTTTCAAAAAATATTATTTCGAAGCTTCAAAGCGACGAGTTACCTCATCCCAATTGATAACGTTGAAAAACGCCGAAATGTAGTCTGGACGGCGGTTTTGATAGTTTAAATAGTAAGCGTGTTCCCACACATCCAAGCCAAGGATTGGAGTGCCACCGCAACCGATACCTGGCATCAATGGATTGTCTTGGTTTGCAGAAGAACAAACTTCTACTTTACCACCTTTGTGAACGCAAAGCCAAGCCCAGCCTGAGCCAAAGCGAGTAGTTGCTGCCTTTGCGAATTCAGTTTTGAAGTTTTCATAAGAACCGTAAGCGGCATTGATAGCTTCTGCTACTGCGCCTTTTGGTTCTCCGCCTCCATTTGGAGACATCACTTCCCAAAACAAATTGTGGTTATAAAAACCACCACCGTTGTTGCGGATAGCGGGTGTATCAAAGCCTTTCACCAAAATTTCTTCGATGGTTAGGTTCTCTAGAGGTGTGCCAGCAATAGCTGCGTTGAGGTTGTTGGTGTATGCCGCATGGTGTTTGTCATGGTGAATCTCCATGGTGCGAGCATCGATATGTGGCTCCAAAGCGTTGAATGCGTAAGGAAGCGCGGGTAATGTGAATGCCATAATTATTAAATTTTGGTCAAAAATAAGGATAATAAATCGAGGAAAAGAAATGCGCCCATTTCGTTGGGTTATCTTAACAGTCGAGGTTTGGTCTGTGTTGATCGTGGTTGATAACTCGTTAAATTTGTTGAAAGCCGCGGCTATCTATTGTCTTAACAATAAGAATATATTTGTGACCGACTTGGATAAAACAAAAAGTCCTTGTTTTACAAGGCTTTTGGACAAGGTTTAGGAATAGATAACTTAGAGAAACCAACACGCATGGGCATTTTCAGCTTCCTGACACAGGAAATTGCCATAGACCTGGGTACTGCAAACACGATCATCATTCAAAACGACAAAGTCGTAGTGGATGAGCCGTCTATCATTGCGCGCGATCGCGCTACGGGAAGAACGGTTGCAGTAGGTCGCGCCGCGCAACAGATGCACGGTAAAACACACGAAAATATTAAGACGATTCGTCCCCTCAAGGATGGTGTAATCGCTGATTTCCACGCTGCAGAAGATATGATTAAGGGAATGATCAAGATGATCAACCGAAGCAAGGGTGTCTTTCAACCCTCTCTTCGCATGGTGATCTGCATTCCATCTGGTATCACTGAAGTAGAGAAAAGAGCGGTGCAGGACTCGGCTGAACATGCGGGTGCTAAGGAAGTATTCTTGATCCACGAGCCAATGGCTGCGGCTATCGGTATCGGTATCGACGTAGAAGAGCCAATGGGAAACATGGTGATCGATATCGGAGGTGGTACTTCGGAAATCGCGGTTATCGCTCTTGGTGGTATCGTAACAGACAAAAATATTCGTGTAGCAGGTGATGAACTCACTCAAGACATCGAAGAATATATGCGCCGTCAACACAACATCCTCATCGGGGAACGTACAGCGGAGCAAATCAAAATCGAAGTAGGAGCAGCGCTTCCAGAACTCGATAATCCTCCATTGGATTACAGCGTTAGAGGTCGCGACTTGATGACAGGGATTCCAAAAGAAATTTCTGTTTCTTATTCTGAAATCGCTCATGCGCTCGATAAGTCAATTTCTAAAATCGAAGAAGCAATTATGAGCTGTCTTGAAAATACACCGCCAGAGCTTAGTGCGGATATCTACAAGACGGGTATCTATCTCGCAGGTGGTGGCGCATTATTGAGAGGCCTTGATAAGAGAATCTCAATGAAAACAAAACTACCGGTGCACGTAGCTGACGATCCATTGCGCGCAGTAGCTCGCGGAACAGGTATCGCGTTGAAAAACGTGAACAAGTTCCAATTCCTAATGCGTAGCTCATAGTATTTGCAACTATTCTGAAGCAATAGGTATTTCGGATTATGAGGAATATTCTTGGTCTTATACAACGCTTTTATGTATTCCTGCTTTTCCTAGTACTGCAGGGGTTTGCGCTATTTGTATTGTTCGAGAATAATAATTTTCAGAAAGCTGAATTCCTTACACACAGCAAGGATTGGACAGGTAAAATTTATTCTTGGAGAACAAACTTGAAAGAGTATTGGATCCTCGATGAAATCAACGATCGCCTTTCTCTTGAAAATGCAATTCTACGTAGCAGACTCCCAGAAAATATGTTGGTCATCAATCAAGACCAATATCGCCCGGCATCAGACACCGGTGCTGTGCAGAGATACATTTATCGTGATGCTCACGTGGAAAATGTAACTCTAAACAGAGAATCCAATTACTTAATGATCAACAGAGGCTCTATTGGTGGATTGAAGCGTTCTATGGGGGTGATTAGTAATGGATCTATCGTCGGAATCGTGAGCAGTGTGAGTGATAATTTCGGTGTGGTCATGCCAATTCTTCACAGCAAATTCAGAGCAAGTGTAAGAATGAAAGGTAGCCGTGATTATGGTTTGCTCGCATGGCCCGGTGGATCACCAGAAATCGCTGATGTAAGAGAGATTCCAAAACACGTTCCTGTAGAGGTAGGTGATACTGTAATCACATCTGGATTTTCTGATTACTTTCCTTCAGATATGATGGTGGGTTATGTAGAAAGCCTCAATGATCAACCAGAAGAAAATTTTCATAGAATAAAAATTAGACTTAGCACGGACTATAGAAAACTAGAATACGTTCAAGTTATAGAAGATTTATACAAGCCCGAACAAGATTCACTTTTACAAGCAGTTCAATCATTAGATGCCGTTAACAATCCTAATTAATATCCTTAGAATTGCTTTCTTGATTCTCCTCCAATGTTTGGTGGTGAACAGAATGCAGCCACTCGATGGCTTGATATTGCCTTGGATTTATATTTTCGGGATTCTAATGCTCCCTTTTGAAACACCACGTGTACTCGTGCTTTTCATTGGCTTTGCAGTGGGTTGGATCATGGACTTGATGAGCGGGCCTCCTGGTTTACATACTTCAGCATGTCTACTGCTTGCTTTTTTGCAGCCTCTGATTCAAAAATTATTTTCTCCACGTGAAGGATATGAAGTAACGCAACGCCCAACGGTGCAAAGCATGGGGCTGCCTTGGTATATCACCTATGCGGCTATTCTTACTTTCTTCCATCATACTTTATTGTTCTTTTTAGAAGTGCTTCGCTTCTCAGATTTTTTCTATCAATTACTACACATCATCATGAGTACCGCGGCAACCGTGATTCTCATGACTATTGGTCAATATTTAATTTATACTTCTAAAAATTCACAGCAGTGAATCTCGACGGACGTAGAATAACCATTATTCTCATCGTTTGTGCCATAGGAATTATCTATGCACTGCGTCTGCTTTCCCTTCAAGTCTTGAATGATGAATGGAAGAATAGAGGTACTGCTCTTACTGAAAAAGAAGTGATCGTCTATCCCTCGAGAGGTTTGATATATGATCGAAATGGTAAACTACTCGTAACAAATCAAACCGTTTACGATTTGATGGTGTTACCCAAAGATGTGAAGCCTTTCGACACCGTAGCATTTTGCAAATTGGTTAGTCTCACGAAAGAAGAATTGGTATCTGCTTTAACTAAAGCAGTGAGTTGGCCGAACGTGCGCTATAAGCCTTCTCCGGTCATCAAGCAAATTACACCTCCCGAATTCGCTCGTATTTCAGAAAACCTTTATAAGTATCCTGGATTTTTCGGCACCCCTCGTACACTCCGCATCTATCCACAAAGTATCGGTGCATTGCTCCTTGGCGACGTTGCCGAAATCGACAAACGTGAAATGGATAAAAATCCAGATTATCGCAGAGGTGACTACATCGGAAAAAGTGGTATTGAAAAATCATATGAAAATGAACTGCGCGGAACACGTGGTGTGAAATATGTATTTCGCGACAACCTCGGTGTGGAGCGAAATGTAGCGGAAGGAGAATTAGATATCGCGGCAGTTGAAGGAACAGATTTGATTGCAACCATCGATGCGGAATTACAACGATATGGCGAAGAATTGATGGTGAACAAACGCGGTTGTATCGTAGCCATCGAACCTTCTACCGGTGAGATCTTGGCACTCGTGAGTGCGCCCACATACGACCCAAACTTGCTAGTTGGGCGAGCTCGTGGCCGCAATTTTAATGTATTGAATACGGATCCACAGAAGCCACTATTCAATCGTGCTACGCAAGCGCAATACAGACCTGGTTCGATCTTCAAATTAGCACAATCGCTTGCTGCTTTGCAAATTGGAGCAATCACTCCACAGACGCGCATTCAATGCAACAGAGGAATCATCGGATGCCACGGTAGTCACTCTTATGATGATTTAGAAATGGCGATTGTTCACTCGTGCAATCCCTATTTCAGAGGTGTTATGCAGCGTGTCGTGGAAGGTGACCGCGATAAAACGAGCCGCTTCAAAGATGCGCGTATTGGATTAGACATCTGGCAAGGATATATCAAACGATTTGGCTTTGGAAGTAATTTGAATACCGATATTCCTGGTGTGAAATCTGGTCTTGTTCCCGGTGTCGCATACTACGATAAATGGTATGGCGAATTGCAATGGGCATTCTCAACGATCTACTCATTGAGTATCGGTGAAGGTGAAATGTTGATCACACCGATGCAGATGTGCAATCTTGCCTGTATTATCGCCAATCGTGGGTACTATGTGCCACCTCACACGGTCAAACAAATTGGTGTTGGTGGGTTACCAAGAGAGGAGTTTCGCGTGCGCTATGAAACAGGTATTGATACAGCGCACTTCACGACAGTGATTAATGCCATGGAAAAGGTAGTAGGACCTGGCGGTACAGCGGGTCGTGTGAAATTGAAAGACATTGTAATTTGTGGAAAAACAGGAACAGTTCAAAATGAACCAAAGGAAGACCACGCTGTCTTCGTTTGCTTCGCACCTAAGGTCAATCCTAAAATTGCAATGGCTGTATATGTGGAGAATGCCGGATTCGGTGGTACTTGGGCTGCACCAATCGCTAGCTTGATGATTGAAAAATATCTTAACGATACTACATCGAATAAGGCAGCAGAGAAATTATTACTTGAATCAAACTTCCTGAATCGATGAAGAATAGCCAAAGCATAGCACTTGGAAGAGTTGATTGGGGAACGGTCATTTTATATGTTGTACTAGTTCTATTCGGCTGGATGAATATTTATAGCGCGGCCTATGACTCATCGCAACCCATGATTTTGGATTTCGATAAAGAATACGGACGACAAGCCATTTGGATTCTAGTCTCTTTCTTTTTGGCGCTGTTTGTACTCTATGTTGAAGGCGATTTTTTCAATAAATTCTCTCCATTTATATATGGCTTTTTCGTGCTTCTTCTAGGATTAGTTTTAGTCATAGGTAAAGAGGTAAATGGGGCCAAAGCGTGGTTTGGAGTAGGAGCGTTTGGTATTCAACCATCGGAGTTTTCTAAAATTGGTGTCAGTCTTTTATTAGCAAAATATATTTCCTCGACTGGTGCAAAATTCAAGACGTGGAAGACGAGAATTATTGCAGCGGCCATCATTGGTTTGCCGGCGGGGCTTATTCTTTTGCAGCCCGACGTTGGATCGGTATTGACATTTGTAGCATTCATTTTCGCGATGTATCGCGAAGGATTGTCGGGTAACGTTCTCATCATTGGCCTCGGTGCTATCGTGTTCGGTGTACTTAGCATTGTGAGCGGTGCAGGCTCTATTGATTTCCCTTTCGCAGGTGAGCAAGGTGGAATCTATTTGCTCATTCTGATTGTTGCACTTTTAGCCATTGGATCTCTAGTAGTGGTAAAGAATTTTATCGTTCCTAGAAATAGAAAAACGCTTTATTGGATCATCGGTATCTCTGCTACTGCAAGTATCATGTTCTCCTTCTCCGTAAGTTATATTGTGGAAAATGTCTTGGAGGCCCACCACCGAGAAAGGATATATGTGATGCTATCCATGCCTGTCGAAAGAGAAGGTGCAGCCTACAACAGTGAGATGGCCAAAATCACGGTTGGCTCTGGAGGCTTTATTGGTAAAGGCTTTTTGGAAGGACCAATGACACAAAACAATTACGTTCCAGAACAATGGACGGATTTTATTTTTAGCGCTGTAGCAGAGGAATGGGGCTTCATTGGAAGTTTAATCGTGATTGGATTATTTATTTATCTCATCATTCGCATCATCAATATGGCTGAGCGACAACGATCGCAATTCTCCCGAGTTTACGGGTATTGCGTAGCCAGTATTTTGTTTTTTCACTTGATGATTAATGTTGGGATGGTAATCGGATTGGCGCCAATCATTGGTATTCCACTTCCATTCTTTAGTTACGGAGGATCATCACTCATGGGCTTTACCTTATTGTTATTTATCTTCCTCCGCCTAGATGCTGAACGCTTAAGCGCATTCAGATAAATCTTAAGTACTTATCTTTGCTACGTTGACCAATATCTATAAACATATCGGCCGGTACACATTGATGCTTGTCAATGTATTCACGCGCCCTGAAAAAGGGAAGCTGTATCGCAAACTTATCATTGACGAAATCGATAAGATTGGGATTCAATCTCTCGGTATTGTAGCGCTTCTTGCATTGTTTATGGGAGCGGTTGTTACACTTCAGACCGCTGCAAATATTGATAGCGGCTGGATTCCAAAATGGACCATTGGTTTCACAACACGCCAAACGATGATTCTGGAGTTTTCTTCGACCATTGTTTGTCTTATTCTAAGTGGTAAAGTCGGAAGTAATATTGCATCTGAAATTGGGACGATGCGCATCACTGAACAGATTGATGCTATGGATATCATTGGTGTCAACTCTGCGAGTTATTTAGTGCTGCCAAAAATCATTGCGTCGATTATCATTTTTCCATTTATGGTAGTCATTGCAATGGCATGCGGAATCACCGCTGGCGCGCTCATTGGGACATCAACAGGAGTTATTTCTTTGACGGATTATGAATATGGTTTGACTTATTCATTTGAGCCTTTTCAAGTTTCATACACGCTTATCAAATCTGTCGTCTTCGCATTTATCATCACTAGCGTTTCTTCCTATCACGGATATTACACAAAAGGTGGGGCACTCGAAGTTGGTCAGAGTTCGACAAGAGCAGTGGTATATAGCATCATCCTCATTATGATTTCGAATTATATCATCACTCAATTGCTTCTGTTATGATTCAGGTAAAAGACATATCAAAGAGCTTTGAGTCAAATGATGTTTTGAAAAATATCACGATCGACTTTCATCCGGGAAAGGTCAATTTTATCATTGGTCGAAGTGGTTCTGGAAAATCAGTACTCACGAAGTGTATCGTGGGATTGATGGAAGTCAATAAAGGTGAGATTCTTTTTGACGGTAGAAATTTCACCGCCATGGATCGATGGGATCGCAGAGGCATTCGTCAGGAAATGGGAATGCTATTTCAAGGCAGTGCCTTGTTTGATAGTATGACGGTGGAGGAGAATGTAATGTTTCCTTTGAAAATGTTTAGCAACATGACTAAAAAGGAAATGCAAACCAGAGTCGATTTTTGTTTGGAGCGCGTAAATCTAGCGGGGAAAAACAAACTATTCCCTAGCGAAATTTCAGGCGGTATGCAGAAGAGAACTGGTATCGCTCGTGCTATTTCCATGAATCCAAAATATCTTTTCTGTGATGAGCCCAATAGCGGACTCGATCCTGAAACGGCTATTGTCATTGATAATCTTATCAAGGAAATTACTTACGAGTTTAATATTACTACGGTGGTAGTAAGTCATGACATGAATTCTGTAATTGAAATCGGAGATTTCATCAATTTCATTTACAAAGGCGAAATGTGTTGGCAGGGCGATCGCAGTCAGATTCTTCGTTCGGATAATGATATCCTCAACAACTTCGTATTTCCATCTGAGTTCATGAAGGAAATCAAGGATGTGCTGCGCCGTGAGAGGTAGCTATTTCGTTAATTTTTAAGTCGATAATTGTGTGCCCCGAATAAATGTCTTAAATTCGGTTGTTGCTTAACACCACACGATGAACACACTCTACGCGATTATACTTGGCAGTACTAGTCTTTTTATTAGTTTTTTCCCTTCTTCTAATTCAGAAATGCCAGAGGCAAAGGAGCGCATCATGGCCATTGTTCTTTCTGTAGATTCACTTGATGTTAAGGGAGGGAAAACCTTATATGAAGTTTGCTTGGGTTATGAGCTAGCAGGTCGCCAATTTGCGTCATGTGCTCCAATGATGCTAAAAGACTCATTGTTTGCGGGAGACAGAGTGGTGATAGATGTTGATGCTGATGAGCCAGAGTCTTGGAAGTATAAAGAATTTCTACCTGGGGCAACATTAAGCGGCGATAGTTTATTAGTTACTGGCTGGGTAGAGGGCAGAGGGGAAGAACCACTGAAAATTAATATCACACAGCCGACCGATACGCGAGAGCTGACCTTCCAAAGTGATTTGTATTATTTCGTCGTGGATCACTTGACAGGATCGCAAATCAAGTTTCAGGGTATTGGAGAAAAGTCGAAGACCTTCCACGTTCACCGTGCGATTATTGGAACGCCAGCTATAGTCTATCTGGATTTAAATTTTGATCAAGAAACAATCGCTTCTGAAGCAGATTTAGTTTTTGACAAAGCACAAGACAATTGGATATTCAAAGTGAAATAATTCGCTTTATCTTTGAGGTATGAAGAAAGCAATATTCATTTTAGCACTTCTAGGACTAATTGCCACAAGCTGTGCAAGCAATAAGAAAAATCGCTGTAACACCTGTCCGAAGTGGGAAGATAGAGTTGAAACAGTGGGTGAGGTGAAGTGAAAAATTCAACAAATTTAGAGTCTGCATTAGAGCGCTTTTTACCGGAGAGTGCCTTGAAACTCGCATGCGATAAATTGCGAGAGTATCCCCATCATTTAATTATTACGCAGCCTCGATCAACGAAGCATGGCGATTTTCGAACTGCGGGTCATCGCGGGGATCGACATGAAATTACAGTGAATGGTAACTTGAATAAGTATGCTTTCCTAGTTACACTGATGCATGAATTAGCGCACTTGGTTGCGCATGTAAAGTATGGTCCGAAAATCAAACCACACGGCGAGGAATGGAAGCAAAGTTTCCGTGAAACCTTGGGTCCATTTTTAGAAACAGATGTCTTTCCTGGCCCCATTAGAGCTGCTTTGCGAATGTATCTCCGAGATCCAGGGGCAACTACTCATAGCGATTCGCGCTTGTTCTTGGAGCTCTCTCGTTATGATAAGATGAGTCCCAATGTGAAGCTATTAATAGATGTTCCAGAAGGCGCGTTGTTTATTTATGGAAGAGAACACCGTCTTTTCAAAAAAGGAACACAACTCCGCAAACGATTCCAATGCACCGAAGTCAGCACTAATACAATCTATCTCTTCGACCCAGTAGCGAAGGTGATGGTGAAGTAGAACGATTCTCGATTCGGAATTCTATGCGAATGGCCGAAAGTGGAATAGAAAATTAGGATTTGAAGCATGCCTTTTTGTACCAGTCCTGCATTAAATGGGGGAAGGAAAAAAGAAAAACCCCATCACTTATGACGGGGTTTTACCGATTTGTTTGGGTTAATTAAAATAGAATTTGATTCTATGTCTTTTGAAATTTCAATGTTTTTACTTTTCCACTCGCACCAGTAATTTGGATGATGTAAATACCTCTACGAAGAGAATCTACTGCATCTAAACGAACAGCAACACATGCGTCGCCTTGAGTATCTGGCTTGATTTGAGAAATGATTTTACCTGTAAGGTCTTTGATCACCACCGTAATTTCTTCGTGAACGGGCTCATCAAATGTGAGGGTCGCTTTCGATTCTACTGGGTTCGGTGAAATAGAGGCAGTAGCTATTGGGTTATTGCTTTGGGCAATACCTGCTACGCTCATCAATAGGGCGGTAAATAAGAATAGTATTTGTTTCTTCATATACCTGGGGTTTTATAGTTTCAAAGCAAACACCTTGCCTCTTATTTATAAAACGGATAACAAATATAATGGTTTCATTTCAAATTGAAAAAGAAACCTAACAGAATGTTCTTGTTGATTTACAGTATTTTAAAACTGCCATCTCAATTGGACGGTCACGTCGCCGCGGCGATTGCCGGCGATTTCATTGGTGCCACTGCTGATTACGCTGCGATCGGTGTAGATCCATTGCGCGTAGCGCACCCAAAGGTCCACGCCTCTTTTTACATCCCACTTGATCAATCCATACATGCGCTGCCCTTGGCCATAATAACCAGGAATGCTAAAGGCATATAGTACATCAGATTCGTATGCGTAAATTCTAGTATCGTAAGACGGGGTGTTGAACAGAGCGTAACGAACATTCAAGCTAATTTTCGATCCCATCTTTTTCCAGATCACATCCTGATAGCACATGAATCCACTCGCACGACCCTCATTCTCTTTGTCATAAACGTTCCATTCCAAGCGGCTACGCATCTGCACGTTTGGGTGCGGTTGATAGGTGGCATTTACTCTGAAATTTTGCTGTCGCTCTGGAACAGGATAATCAATCAGCTCTCCTTCTTCGCCTGCATCCTCACTGCCATTGCGCACACGATAACGGATATAAAAATCTTGTTTTCTATCAGGCTTGTAATTCAGCTGGAATAAATAATCACTGTTTCGAGAAGGCGCTTGCACATTAAATCGTAACCAAGGATAAACGATCTGATCACTGTAAGCTGTGAGTGTCCAACCTTTTGCAGTGTTGGCTTCCATTCCCACAAACAAACCTCTTTCATTTTGCGGAGTGGTACTTTCAGCAAAAACATTGAAGTATTGTACTTGATAATCTTTTGCAAAATGGCGATGCAGTGCACTCACAGAAATTCGAGGATGTATTGAAGCAATCATCCCATTCAAAGTAGCAAGCCCTCCATTGGCGCTACGGGAAACCTCTCCGAAGAAATTGAAGTTTCTAAATACCTTTTGATAATCGAATCCAATGTTGGTGTTCTCGCGTCCAGAGAAGCGATAGATCTGATATAATTGTGCTCGCGGCTGAAGTTCACTAGAGTATTCGAGTCGCGCCGCGGTCAAGCCTGCACTGAATGTTCTGGTAGAGTATTTAATATTTCCAGCATAAATTCTTTCGTCGATGGTGTGTTTATCTGCAAGTTCATTTGCTGTTCTGTGAAAGCCACTATTCAGTAAGCTTGAAACGATTATGTTGTCATCTGTAATGGTGGTATCTTCAATGGATACCACATTGCCATCCATTTTTTTGATAGATGCTAGAGCAGTGATTTCAAATTTTCCAAGTGCGATGGTAGTGCCTGCTCCTCTCAAATACAAACTCTCATTTACTGAAGAATAAGGACGCAGTCCTTGCGCATTCTTTTTCACATTCATAACGAATGGAGATTTTCCAAATCCCAATCCATTCCAAAAGGTGAGTCCTTGACCAAACTGTGCTTGAAAGTCGCCCAGCGCAATGGCTTTGATGCGATTGTTATTTCGGATAAATAAATGTGCGCTGTAAAAATCAGGACCATTATTTAAACTTTCACCAGCGTCTTTTTCCATTGTGAAACCTGCAGAAATATTTTTTCTATAGGTGAATCGATACCTGCTAAACATGTAGTCTGGACTCCCCAAAAAGTCAGCAGCTTCTCCAGAAACCTCATCTGGTAAATATCCTTTTTGTTTTTGAAGCGTTCGTCTGTAGCGCAAGAAAAGGTCACTATTTCCTTCTTTAAAAATATTTTTCCAAGAAAAATCTTCTAGCATTCCAGCCGCTTGAACGGTCACAAAAGGTTGAATAAGACGAATGGTGTTAAGGTCAAATCCACGAATAGATTGTACTTCATAAATGCTGCGCAATGCACCGAAAGTTGCAATGTGTTTTTGAAGTGCATTTATCTGTATGTCTGTCAATAAATAGAGCTCGCGTAAATCTTCAGCGCTAGCCCGATTGAGATTGATGGGATGCTCGTAGTAATAAGTGAGGTCTTCGAAGAGGTTGGTGTAATCCAGCTCTACTGTTTCATCCAGTGTGGATACAATTACTTCGATGCGTTGCTCAATAATATTTTGCTTGTTTAAATCTTGATCAGGCTGAGCAAACGCGGCAGCGCTCGCTAGAAGCAAGACGACAAGAGCGAATATTTTTTTCAAGAAAATCATTAGAAACCTTTAGGGCAATAAGACAATGCAATTTGTGGCGAAAACCCTAAGGCGCTGTGATAAGAAGCAGAAATATCCGCTTTGAAATTTTGATTTCTCCAACCAAATCCAAAAGCACTTAATGTTGGATTAGAAGCAAACCCAGCGCGCACTACGAAAGCATCTACAATGAAATATTCTATGGCGCCAGATCCAACAACTTTTTGCTGTGTGGTTTGCTGCACTTGGCCACTCAATTGTACTTTTTTGGAAAAAACATAAGTTGCTCCCATTCGAAGTGTCGAGGGTGCGCGCTCGTCATTGTAGTCAGCGATTTTTGCACGATTCGCATTTTCAATATGTCCAGCAAGGATGAGCGATTTATTTAACATGTATCGGAATCCTCCTTCTACAGAAAAAGCACGACTCACTCCGTAGCCTTCTGCAATGCGCAGACTGTGGTAATTCATTTGTACACCTACGGAAAATTTCTCTCCCAATTTCATAGCGTAAGAAAGTCCCGACTTGGCTTGTGTAAAAGCACTATATCCAAAGCTTTGATAAGCCAAGCCAAATACGCCTTTTCCAACAGGAGTGGCTAAAGTAATTCCTCGGTCACCGAGTTCTTTAATCATGAAACGATTTTGATAATACGCTCCCGCAGTAAATGATTTTAAATCTGCAAGACCTGCTTGGTTATGAAAGGTAGACCACTCATCGTTGAGAGTTACAGATGTTCCCGCAAGTCCTGCTGCACGGGCACCCTCAGCGCTTTGCGCATACATCACCACCGAGCATAATATTCCCAAAAGGGTAGTAAGAATTTTATTGATCAAGGCTAAAAAGAATAGGTGGTGAAAGTAGTTAAAATTTTGAGAATATAATCTCTGAAACCCAACACTGTTGTAGGATAAAAATAGGTAGGTGTGAAATGTACACTAAGTAAAATTATTGTTATCTTTGAGTTACTGTATAACCAAATACATTATAACCAAACCAATCACAAATGAAAAAGGTGCTCTCTTTCGGCGTACTACTATTTTCAGTCCTATGGACATACGCCTATCAAATTACTTTTCGTGTGGACATGACCAATCTAACGGTGAGTCCAAATGGTGTTTCTATTGCAGGGAATTTTGGTGATATAACACCAGGACAACCTACATGGACCCCAGGTGCTATTATGCTGACCGATCCAGATATGAATAATATCTATGAGGTTACACTCAACTTGAATTCTGGAACTTATTTCTATAAGTTTTTAAATGGAAATGCATGGGGTACAGATGAAGGAAGTGGTCTGGGATCATGCAACAGCGGAGGAAATAGAACTTTCACTGTAGGAACATCAGATCAAATTCGTCCTGTGTTTTGTTTTAATGAATGTAGTTTCTGTGCTAGTAATCCTCAATTCCATGATGTAACATTCAAGGTGGATATGCAGGGTGAAACAGTGTCTCCTAATGGAGTGCACATTGCCGGACAGTTTCATTTCACTCCAGCACCGCACACAGGACCAGAATGGAATCCTGCTGGCATCGCACTTACCGATGGAGATTCTGACGGTGTATATGAAGTGACATTGACTTTGGCAGAGGGATATTATTATCAATATAAATTCATCAATGGAAATGATTGGAATGCGCCATCTGTGCCTGAAACAGTGCCTGGTGGTTGCAACAATGATGGAAACAGATTCTTGAGTGTGGGAACAACTGACGCTGTGCTTGGTGAAGTATGTTTTGCTTCTTGCAGCGATTGCGTGCCTGCTCCAGAGCAGATTGATGTAACCTTCCGTGTGGACATGCAAAACCAAACGGTATCTCCAGATGGTGTTCATTTGGCGGGCTCATTTGGTGTCAATGGTTACGATCAGTGGAACCCTGCTGGAATTGTAATGACAGATGCAAATAGTGATGAGGTTTACGAAGTAACACTCACACTCACTGAAGGGGTTTACTATGAGTATAAATTCATCAACGGTAACAGCTTTGATTTCGCAGAAATTATTACTGAGGGTTGTCAAAATGGTTTTGGTAATAGAGCATTCACTGCCGGTGATGTGGATGTAACTTTGAATGAAGTTTGCTTCGCACAATGTGTGGATTGCACTCCGATTTATCCTGTAACTTTCCGTGTGAATTTGGCAGGTGAGACCGTTTCTCCAAATGGGGTTTACCTTGCTGGAAGCTTTGGTAGCAGCGGATATGCGCAATGGCAACCCAACCAAATTCAAATGACGGATGGAAATACTGATGGGGTCTATGAGGTAACACTAAACCTTGTAAGCGGCATCACTTATCAATATAAATTCATCAACGGAAATGACTGGCCATTCTCAGAAGTAGTGCCTTCTTCTTGCGGTGCTGATGATGGCTTTGGAGGTTTTAATCGTTCTATTTTAGTTGACGGTATCGAAGATCTTAGTGCCATCTGTTTTGGAGAATGTGTTAACTGCATTCTTGGTTGTACAAATAATACTGCATGCAACTACAATGCATCAGCAAATACAGATGATGGATCTTGCACTTTTGCTTCGCTCACTTATTATGTAGATGCTGATGGAGATGGATTCGGTGCTGGAATGGGCGCGCTTTATTGCAGCAATCCAGGTGCAGGATTCAGCTCAAACAACACTGATTGTAATGATGCAAATGCAACGGTATATCCAAATGCACCTGAGCTTTGCGGTGATAATCTTGACAATGATTGTGATGGTAACATCAACGAAGGTTGCCCTGTTACTGTTGTTGCAAATGACAGCAGAGCTGCGGCTCCAACCATGATGGGAGTTACCTTCCCACTATGTTCAAACACTAATGGAACACTAGCGGGTGCTACACCTTCGCCAGAAGCAATGACAAGCGCTCCAATGGGTGCGGGTCAAGATGTATGGTACAAGTTTGTAGCTCAAAATCAGGGCGCGAGAATTCAAGTTTCGAGCACAGTGAATAACCTAGTATTAGAGCTACAAGACAATGCTGGAACAGCAATGTTATTCTCAGAAAATGAAACAACAACAGGTCAAGAAGTTTTGATTGCAAATAATTTGACTCCTGGTCAGACTTACTTTGTAGCAGTTAGAAATTTCAATACATCTTCTGTAGGAAACTTTACAATTTGTATTCAACATTTGAGAGCGAGCGTACCAAATAACGGTAATTCATTCGCTAATCTTTGCTCATTCATCAAAGCTTCATGGACAGGAGCGCAGCTTTATTCTGCGACATTCGTAAATGGCCAAGACTCTTATACTGCGAGCAACACAAGTACACAGATTCCATTCAGCTTGTTCAATGGATTGCAATATGGTACTACCTACTCAGTAACATTCTCTAACACATTCATCCTTCCAGATGCAGGTGGAAACAACGTTACTTCAGTAGTTACTAGCGCTCCATTCAACGTTACGATTGCAGCACATCCAGCAGTAGAACTTCGTACAACAGATCGTTGCCCAACGGCACGTACTCGTGGTTCTTTCATTTCAACAAATGTGGTGGTTTGTGGTGCAGTAGAATATGAGTGGGAATTTGTTGAAGTAGATTCAGAAGACAATATCATCGGTATCGAAACGATTCTTGTTGAAAGCAACAGCACATCACGTTATTTGAGAGTATCTCAAATCCCAGGTGTACAAGATGGTGATCGTTACAGAGTTCGTATTCGTCCAGTATTCTCATACGGTCCTGGTGCATTCACTTCAGGTTACCAATTGCTTTGCATAGCAGGTCAAGCTCCGATCAATGCACCCATCCTTGAAGAAGGAGATGTGTTTGCTCCATCAGCTGCAACCTCTACAGAGCGTGCATTTGAAGTGTATCCTAATCCAAACGCTGGTGATGTATTCAACGTACGTTTGGCAGGAATCAATTCAGAAATTGTTATCGTAAGAATGCTTGATGCAATGGGCAGAGTGGTTTACAACAATCAATTTACAGTTGCTGGTTCATTGAACACATCTATCGTGATGGAAGAAAAACTTTCATCAGGAATGTACATGATCCAAGTAATCGACGGTGGAGAGACAATAAATAACCGAATGATTGTTCGGTAAACGATTCTCGATTCTCAATTTTCGATTCTCGATACAAAAAACAAAGCCGCGCTAATGCGCGGCTTTGTTTTTTGTGTAGCCGAGCTGCAAAGCCGAGCTGCAGCTCGGCTCTGCGGTTTCATTCTCGGCGAAGCCGAGAGCATTTGTCATTTGTCCCTTGTCATTTGTCTCTTGTCATTTGTGTCTACCCCCTTTCTTATTAACTTCGCTGCATGGAACCTGCACCTATTTCGTTTGACAACACGGAAATTGCTTTTAAGGGCAAATCTGATAGCGACCTAAATCGATCATATTATTTATTCAAACTCATTGGAAATCCAAGTCTTGTGAAAGTTGGGGACGTTATGACCAACTTTGCTTTGGCACTCCACATTCCAATTGGGTGGGCGATTAAGGGGAATATCTTCAAGCAGTTTTGTGGAGGAGAAACCATCGCTGAATGCGCTAGAGCAACGAAAATTCTCGATAAAGGGAATATCGGTACCATCCTCGATTATTCTGTGGAGGGAAAGGAGTCGGAAAAGGATTTTGACGCCACCACAGAGGAGACATTGCATACCATCCAGACAGCACATAACAACGAGCATATTCCTTTTTGTGTTTTCAAAGTAACAGGGGTAGCTCGATTTGCTTTACTTGAGAAAATAAATGCGAAAGAAAAACTGAGCGATGAAGAAATCGCGGAGTGGCAGCGCGTTAGAGAACGTGTGGATCGTATTTGTGGTTTGGCAGAAAAGACAGGAACTCCTGTATTCATTGATGCAGAAGACAGTTGGATTCAAGATGCAATTGACGATTTGACGAATGAAATGATGGAAAAATACAACGGAAAAAAAGCTGTTGTTTACAATACCATCCAACTGTATCGTCATGATCGTTTGGCGTTTTTGAAAAAGTGTCATCAGGATGCAAAATCAAAGAGCTACTATTCTGGATATAAGCTCGTACGTGGAGCATATATGGAAAAGGAGAGAGCACGCGCTGCCGAAAAAGGCTACTTAGATCCGATTCAGCCGAACAAAGAAGCAAGTGATCGTGATTTCAATTTAGCATTAGAATATTGTCTGGAAAATATTGACACTATTTCCATCTGTTGTGGTTCGCACAATGAGCAGAGCTCGATGCTGTTGGCAACGATGATGGATAAGAAAGGAATTAGCAGAAATGATAAGCGTGTGTACTTCGCTCAGCTATTTGGTATGAGCGATCACATAAGTTTCAATCTTGCTCATGCTGGTTACAACGTGGCGAAATACGTGCCCTACGGACCTATTCGTGAAGTCATTCCATATCTCATTCGCAGAGCTAAAGAAAACACAAGTGTAAAGGGTCAAACGGGTCGTGAGCTTGGATTGATTATCAAAGAAAAAGAGCGCAGAAAAAGTTCGCGTCGTTAATCTTTATAATCCTGCCTTCACAGAATTATAAATCATTCTTACAGACATGTAGAGCAAGAAAATTCCGAAAACGAGTTTTACTTTTTGCTCTGAAATTTTCAATGCCCATTTGGAACCAAAGTAACTTCCAAGCACAAAGGCGAGTCCCATGATGATTACATATTGAAAATTGACATTTCCAGTTTTGTAGTAATTCATTACTCCAAGAATACCCACTGGGAACATGAGAAGGGCAAGGCTCGTTCCTTGTGCGGTCATTTGACTCGCACCTAAAAGAAACACTAGTCCAGGAACGATTATCATTCCGCCACCTACACCAACAAAGCCGCTCAACAGCCCCGCTACAAGTCCTATCATTATTAGAATGAGAATGCTGGATGTTGTCATGTCCATGTTTTTTTGAAATAGATTTTGGTCGAAAGTTAAGGCTTTCATCTTTTATCCTATTTTTGGCGACCAAATAATAGGACAACAATGAATTTTCCTGCTGAACTTAAGTACACAAAAGACCACGAGTGGGTGCGCATCGAAGGTGATGTAGCAACTGTTGGCATCACTGATTTCGCTCAAAGCGAATTGGGCGATATCGTTTTCGTTGAAATCGAAACACAAGGTGAGAACCTTGAGGAACACGCAATCTTCGGAACAGTAGAAGCTGTTAAAACCGTTTCTGATTTGTTCATGCCAGTGGCTGGTGAAGTGATCGAAGTGAACCCAGGTTTGGAAGACAATCCTGCAGCAGTAAATGAAGATCCATACGGAGCAGGTTGGATGATTAGAGTAAAATTAAGCGCTGGAGCTGATCTATCAGGTTTGATGGATGCAGATGCTTACAAGGCAATTGTAGCTTAATTCCAGGTGAAAAATATATTTCGATATTTGGCCGTCCCGATCATCTGGGCGGCCATTATTTTTTTCGTCTATAGTATCCCCGGTGGGGATATAGTTTATCAAGACTTATGGAGTCTTCTGAAGTTCGATAAGCTGGTGCACATGGGGGTTTTTGCACTTTGGGTAAATATGCTCATCGTGGCATTTAAGAAACAATCTACCTCAAGACCACTTAAGCAAAATGCACGTCTTATTGCCGTTTCATTTGCACTCGCTTATGGCGGTATTCTTGAGTTTTATCAGAGCAAATGGTTCATAGACCGTGCGACAGATCCATATGATTTTATCGCAAATACATTAGGAGCTTTTATCGGATTACTGGTATTCCGATTCATCTATGGAAAGTGCGCTGCATATTGATTCAAAAGCGCTCACAAATCTTTTTTCTCCCTCGCCTTTGATTTCAATAAAAGGAAGTTGATTCTCAAGAATTAAATTTTTGTATTTCTGGAATAGAATGTCCCTATCGGTAGGATTACTGCGCAAAGGGTCAGGTTGCCAAGGCAAATCTGGTGTACATAAAGCAGTGATGTGGGGGCGATGCTTTATTAAATAGCTTTCTATTTCATTCCATTTTTCTCCGAAAACATAATCTACCCAAACTGCATAGATGAACACGTCACCGTCAAGGATTAGATAATCAGCATTATTGATCCGCAAGTCATCCCAGACTTCGGCTTGTCCACGGAACATTTTTATTACATCTTCCTTGGTGTAGGTACCATCGGGTAAATGCTCTTCCATGTAGGCACGCGCATACTCAGGACAGAGAATAGCATTTTTCAATCTTTTAGAGAGGTACACCGCAAATTCCGATTTACCGCTGCTTTCAGGGCCAGTGATGGATATTATTCTCATGTAAATATTCCTAGGTAAAAATATCCATCAAGACTCATCACAAGATATAAGAGATACATCAAGGAACTCAACACCATTCTTCTTTTGAAGTACATAAAGATGGAAATGGCATTTATGAAAATGAAATAAAGCCAATTTTCATGAATAAAGAACATCATTAGAATAGTTCCAATGATTCCATAAACCGTGGTAATGCTATCGATGTAAGGCAACTGAGCATCTGTCTTCTTTTTTAGAAAATATCCAGCGACGAAAACAACGATTGCTCCGGATAAAATGAGGATCAAATGATTCGTTCCAGAAAATGAACGAGCCGTGAATCCTGAATTGGAGAAGTTGATCAATCCGATGATGGTCGACAAGATATAGATGATTTGCAAAAAAGTTTCTGCATAAAGCTTTCTCCGAAAACATAAAATACCCAGCAATAGCGGCCCTAACAGGCCGAAGATGAAACATTCTTTTACACCATTTAAATATAGAAATGTAAAAAGCAGATTACTGGTCACAGCCAAAGCCTCAAGAATGAGTTCCTTTCGATTTGAAAAAATAGCTGAGCTGGACATGCGGCTAAAATACAACAGGACTGTTTCATCGCTCATGCCCCTTGATTGGTAGTCTATAGACTGATTTTGAGCGAATAAGTATTGTATATGGGAAAATTTGTTAAATTCGCTCGTTCACCCTTAACGAGTAAATTAACAAAACAAAACAAACAGATTATGAAAAGAAGAATTCTACTTCTTTTGACAGCGTTTGCTCTCTTCCAAGCAGCGTCCGCACAACGTATTTGCGGCACCACCGAATCAGAGCAATTTGTACGTTCAAATGATGAAAAGTACGATCTACGTCGTCAGCAAATTGAAAATTACACCAACGAATTTATTGCACATGGAGGTGGCCTAGACCGCGCTCTAGTGACGATCCCTGTCGTTGTACACGTAGTTTGGAATACTGCAACTGAAAACATCAGTGATGCACAGATTCAATCACAAATCGATGTGTTGAATGCTGACTTTAGAAAATTGAATGCTGACGCTTCATCTGTTCCTGGCGCTTTTGCTGGACTTGCAGCGGATGCGAACATTGAGTTTTGTCTTGCTACAGTGGATCCTAATGGAAATCCTACAACTGGTATTACAAGAACTCAAACATCAACTACTGCATTCGGTACAAACGACCAAGTGAAGTCTTCTTCAACTGGTGGTGTGAATGCATGGTCAAGAGATCAATACTTGAATATGTGGGTGTGTGACATCAGCGGTGGTATCCTTGGATACGCGCAGTTCCCAGGAGGAGCAGCAAGCACTGATGGTGTTGTAATCGACTATCAATATTTCGGTACCAACGGAACTGCGACTGCACCTTTCAACAAAGGTCGTACTGCTACGCACGAGGTAGGCCACTGGTTAAATTTATTCCACATCTGGGGTGATGATGGTACTGGTTGCACAGGTTCTGACCAAGTTGCAGATACTCCAAACGCTGCTGGTCCAAACTATGGTTGCCCAACATTCCCAAATGTTACTTGCTCAAATGGTCCAAACGGTGACATGTTCATGAACTACATGGACTATACCGATGATGCTTGCATGTATATGTTCTCGAATGCCCAAGCTGCGCGTATGGCTGCATTGTTTGCTACAGGCGGATTTAGAGCGCCATTGCTCAATTCAACAGCATGCGGACCAGTAGGTAATGTTTGTGCTGTACCTGGTGGTAGAGCAACTTCAGCAATTACTGCCGCTGGAGCAACTTTCACATGGACGGCTTCTGCATCTGCTGCTTCTTACAATGTACGATATAAGGCTGCTAGCGCAACTGTATGGACGGAAGTGACTGGACTTACCGCTGCTTCTTATACAGTAGCTGGTCTTACAGCTTGCACTGCTTATGAGTGGCAAGTTCAATCAGTGTGTGATGCTTCTACATCAAGTGCATACTCTGCATCAACTGCATTCTCAACGACGGGTTGCGCGGCTACTTATTGCGCTTCTGCTGGTTTGAGCACTGCTGATGAATTTATCAATCGCGTGGTTGTTGGAACAATCAACAACACTAGCGGTAACAACAATGGTTACGCAAACTTTACTTCACTTGCAACAACGCTTGCAACTAACAATAGCTATGCATTCAGCGGAACTCCAGGTTATACGGCTACTGCGTATACTGAATTCTGGAGAGTATGGATTGACTTCAACGCAGATCTAGATTTTGACGATGCAGGTGAATTGGTTTACACTTCAGCTGGTTCTACAACTACTGTGAATGGAACAATTGCAATTCCTTCAACTGCAACTATCGGATCTACCCGCATGCGTGTGAGTATGAAGTACAACGCTCTTCCAACACAATGTGAGTCATTCCAATATGGTGAAGTAGAAGATTACACTGTAAATATCATTGCAGGTACTGCTCCAACTCCATGTAATGCTCCAACAGGATTGGCAGTTTCTGGAATTTCACAAAACGGTGCAACAGCTTCATGGGCTGCTGCGAGCGGTGCGGTATCATACAACTTCCAGTACAAGCTTAATTCAGCGACTACTTGGACAACAGTGAGCACTACTGCAACTTCATTTACATTCACAGGCCTTACAGCTGGTACAACCTACAACACTCGTGTTGCAACAGTGTGTTCAGGTGGAACAAGCACGAATAGCGCGCAAGTGAATTTCACTACAACTGCAGCTCCAACTTGTGGAACTCCTACAGGTTTGGCTACTTCAGGAATTACTCAAACGGGTGCAACTTCAACATGGACTGCTGTGAGTGGTGCTGTTTCTTACAACTTCCAGTACAAGCTAAATTCAGCTACTACTTGGACAACTGTGAGCACAACAACTAACTCTTACACTTTCACTGGTCTTACTTCTGGAACAACTTACAACACACGTGTTGCAACAGTATGTTCGTTTGGTACTAGTGCTAACAGCACCCAGGTGAACTTCACTACAACTGCTGTAGTGACTTGCACTGATACTTATGAATCAAATAATACGTACAATACATCTAAGACAATTGCAGTGAATGCAAATATCTCAGCAATCATTAGCTCTGCTACTGACAAGGATTATTTCAGATTCTCTACGACTACTTCGAACAGAAATATCAAAATTGATTTGACAAATCTTCCTGCAGACTATGATGTGATTCTATACAACCCAAGCGGTACTCAAGTAGGAATTTCACAGAATTCTGGCACTGCGAATGAGTCAATCATTTACAACAACGGACCTGTAGGTACATATAGACTTCAGGTTTATGGATACAATGGCGCTTTCAATGCTGCATGTTATACACTTCGCGCAAACCGCAGCAACACTGCTTTCCGTATTGCGGCTGAAGGTGTTGTAGTAGAGGAAGAAGAAGCAATCATTGAATCTGATAAAGATGCAATGGTGGTAGAAAACGCAGTCATCAACACAGTAAATGTTTATCCAAACCCAACATCAGATAACATCGATGTGACATTTGAAAGCTCTGAGAACACAGTTGTTAGAATTCAGATGTTTGATTTGATGGGTCGTGAAATTCACAACTCACAAATGCAAGTGGTAACAGGATTCAATATTACAAATATTGATATGAATGAATTTGCTCGTGGTTGCTATACAATGATGATTACAAATGGTGATTCGAGAGAGTCTATCCGAGTGATCAAGCAGTAATAGTTTTCACATAAGGACAAAAAAATACCCTCGTCATTGACGAGGGTATTTTTTTATCTAATAAAAAAATTAGTGCTGTACTCTGTGGACGAATTCGTCATAGCTCAATGGCTTCTCAACGATAGTGCACTTTGATTTAACCAAAGCAACCACTTTATCTTCATACAAGAAGTCATATACATTCTGAGCTTCTTCACGGTTAGCCAAAGTCTTTTTAGCTAAGTCATTTAACTGCTCTTCTTCAAGGTTCATTCCGTATTGTGCGTAGCGCTCAGACATCAAGTTTTTAACGTGAGCCATTGCATCTTCTACAGTTACTTTGATATCATTCTCACGAATGATTTTATTTTCGATCAACTGCCAACGAAGACCACCTGAGTAGTTTGGATACTCTGCATCCAATACATCTTCAGAGATTGGCTTCTCGTTGGTCATAGCAATCCATCTTTTCAAGAAAGCATCTGGAAGCGTTGGATTTACTCGTGCAACGATTTCCTTCACGAATTCGCGCTTGAACATCCAATCGCTATCACGTGCAAACATTTTTTCTAAATCTGCTTTCACGCGCTCGCGCATTTCAGCTTCACTAGAAATAGTGCCTTCACCGAATAGCTTGTCAAATAATTCTTGATTCAATTCAGCAGCTTCCATACGACGAACTTCGTTCACTGTCATTTGGAATGATGATGCTAAATCATGAACATCATTGTGCGTTACACCTAGCATTTGAGCAAGGTCTTCGTGGTTTGAAGACAAGTTGTGTGGATTAACTGTTACCACATCATTTGCCTTAAGACCTACCAATGATTTCTTCGTTGCTTCGTCTTTGATATACTCGATAGTAACAGTAGTCTTGCTAGTGATACCACCTTCTTTAACAGACCCGTCTGCATTTAATTCTGCAAGACCTACCATCAACATATCTTCAGCTTCACTTACTTCAGGAGAAGAAAGTTTGCCGTAACGACGCGCCAAATCTTTCATTTGACGATCAATCAATTCTTGATTCACGTCTACTTTATAGTAGTCGAATGATTGTGATTCATTTAGATTTAGATCAAACTCTGGAGCAAGACCTAATTCATAGATGAATTTAAAATCGCCAGGATTGTCCCAGTTTCCAACTTCTTCATCCGTGTTCTTTGGAAGTGGATTACCAAGTACATTCAATTTTTGCTCATTGATGTACGTGTAGATTGCATCCTGCAATACGTTATTGATTTCTTCAGCCAACAACGATTTACCGAAGCGCTGTTTGATAAGGCTTGTTGGAACGTGGCCAGGACGGAATCCAGGGATGTTCGCTTTTTTCTTGTAATCCTTTAATGCTTTCTCATAGCGATCGCTGTAATCCTTTGGTTCTAGTTGGATCGTCAGCTCGGCATTCAATGCGTCGATGTTGTTTTGAACGATATTCATGTTTGATAAAAAAATGTCGGTGTATAATTCCCTGATTTTCATTCGCCATGGGCCCTGAAAAAAGGGGTGCAAAGATAGTTAAAGTTGGGAATTTTGGATATTCAGAATTTTGATTATCTTTGCGGTCCCTTAAGCGGGCGTGGCGAAATTGGTAGACGCACTAGACTTAGGATCTAGCGCTTCACGGCATGGGGGTTCGAGTCCCTCCGCCCGCACAGACAATCAGAGCGAGAATGAAAGCACCAGCGATCTTCTCGCTTTTTTGTTTTCCAACACTTCCCTAGAATCTGTATTTATTACTATTTAGGCATTTGTGATGCGCAAATCCAATTAGTTTTGTCCAAAATATTTTTCATGGAACAAGTACAGTCTTTCATTACTGAGAACAAACAGCGTTTCCTAGACGAGCTTTTTGATTTGCTCAGAATCCCAAGCGTTAGCGCTGACCCAGCATACAAAAATGATGTGATCCGCACTGCGGAGAAAGTAGCAGAACACCTGCGCAATGCCGGTGCTGATAAAGTTGAACTCTGCCAAACAGACGGATATCCTATTGTTTATGGCGAAAAAATTATCGACCCTACTAAGCCTACTGTTCTAGTTTACGGACACTACGATGTGCAGCCAGCAGATCCGATCGATCTTTGGACGAGCCCTCCATTTGAGCCTGTTATTCGCAAAACAGAAATTCACCCTGATGGAGCGATATTCGCTCGCGGATCTTGTGATGACAAAGGACAAATGTTTATGCACGTTAAAGCTTTCGAAGCGATGTGGAAAACGGGAAGCCTGCCTTGCAACGTGAAGTTTATGATCGAAGGTGAAGAGGAAGTTGGTAGCAACAACCTCGGTCCATTCTGTATCGCGAATAAAGAAAGATTGAAGGCGGATGTTGTGTTGATTTCGGATACTTCGATTATCGCAAATGATTGTCCAAGCATTGACAGCGGCCTGCGTGGTTTGAGCTATGTTGAGGTGGAAGTAACAGGACCAAATCGCGACTTGCACTCAGGTGTATATGGCGGCGGTGTTACCAATCCAATCAACGCTCTCGCGAAAATGATTGCAAGCATGCACGATGAAAATCATCATATCACCATTCCTGGTTTCTATGATGCAGTTGAAGAGTTGAATGCTGCACAACGCGCTGAATTGAACAAAGCACCATTTGATGAGGCTGCTTATAAGAAAGACCTCAATATCGACGCAGTGCACGGTGAGAAAGGCTATACAACATTAGAAAGAACAGGTATCCGTCCTACGTTGGACTGCAATGGTATCTGGGGCGGCTATATTGGTGAAGGCGCTAAGACAGTTCTTCCATCAAAAGCATTTGCAAAAATCTCTATGAGATTGGTGCCTCATCAATCTTCTGACAAGATCACGGAATTATTCAAGAATCACTTTGAAAGTATTGCTCCAGCTGGAGTGAAAGTAGAAGTAAGACCTCACCATGGTGGTGAGCCTGTCGTTACCCCTACAGATAGCAAGGCTTATATCGCAGCTAGCAAAGCAATGGAAACTACCTTCGGTAAAAAACCAATTCCTACAAGAGGTGGTGGTTCTATTCCAATCGTGGCATTGTTTGAGCGCGAATTAGGATTGAAGAGTGTATTGATGGGCTTTGGTTTGGACAGTGATGCATTACACTCTCCAAACGAGCACTACGGCTTATTCAATTACTACAAGGGCATTGAAACGATTCCATATTTCCACAAGTATTTCGCGGAATAATATGAAATCAAAATTCGCATTATTACTGCTCGTAGCACTGTGCTCGTTTTCTTCTTGTAAAATGTACAAGGATGTAAACGTGTCGGATATTCAAGAGGTGAAGATGGGTGAACTCAATTCGGATGGAATTGAAGCACAGATTTATTTCACCATTGAAAACCCCAACTGGTATGATTTGAAACTCAAGGAAACCAAGGTGGATGTTTTCATCGAAGGAGATTTTTTTGGGACCATTGATCAATTTGGAGAAATCCTTATTCCAAAGAAATCAAAGACAACTCAAGCACTCCGTGTTAAAGCGAAGCCAGAGGCATTTCAAAAGCTTCTAGGTAGCGCGCTGAAGCTGTTTTTTAAGAGCGAATTGAAAATTGAAGCAAAGGGATACGCAAAGGGAAAAGCACTGTTCATCAACAAAAGAATTGATATCAGTGTCTCTGAGTCGGTAGATAAAGAAGATATAGGATTGTAAAGTCTTAGATTATCAATGAAATAAGGGGTTCTAGAGCCTCGTGAGTAATTTTGTTGAAAAAATGGACTTTTCTATTGTTCAGAAAAAAAATCGGAGTATATTTGCCACCCTTTTACAAGGAAAAGTAGTTAACGGTTAATACCAAAAGAGAAATGAAACGTACATACCAACCCTCCAATACAAAACGTAGAAACAAACATGGTTTCCGTAAGCGCATGGCTTCAGCTAAAGGTCGCGCAGTATTGTCATCACGTCGCCGCAAGGGCCGCAAAAAATTAACGGTTTCTGACGAAAGACGTCACAAGGGTATCGTTCGTCTGTAATAGAAATATTCAAGATATTTGCGGGCTGTCTGTTCAATACGGACAGCCCTTTTTTTTCTTATGAAAATTGCTGTAAACACCAGACTTCTGCTTCGCGACCGACTCGATGGCATCGGCTGGTTTACTTTTGAGGTCTTCAAAAGAATTGTTGCAGCCCATCCCGAAGTAGAGTTTCACTTCATCTTCGACCGACCTTATTCTCGTGAATTTATTTTTGGAAAAAACGTAAAAGCACACGTCATACCTCCACCGGCAAGGCATCCCATGCTGATGAAGATTTGGTATGATTGGTCATTACCAGCTCTTTTAAAAAGAATAAAACCGGATATTTTTATTTCTCCAGATGCTCAGATTTCTCTCACTTCAAGCATCAAACAATTGGTAGTGATTCACGACATCAATTTCGAACACTTCCCACAGGATATCCCAAAAGTTTACACTGATTTTTTGAAAAAAAGATCACCACGATTTGCAGAAAAAGCGGTTCGAATTGCAACGGTTAGTGAATTCAGTAAATCCGATTTGATAAAGACATATCATGTCAATCCTGATAAAATTGATGTGGTGTACAATGGTGCAAACACGGACTACAAGCCGCTTTCAAGTGAAGAGAAGGTCTTGGCAAAACAAGAGTTTGCCAATGGAGAAGACTACTTCATTTTTGTTGGATCCATTCATCCAAGAAAAAATTTACAACGCCTTATTCCTGCATTTTTAGCCTTCAAGAAGAGAACGAATAGTAATGTAAAATTGGTGCTGGTCGGGAATATTTTCTGGCAAGATGATCAGTTAAAAGAAAGTATGACTGAGGGTATCGCTTCTGGAAGCATTCTACTAAAAGGAAGACTAGGGTCACGCGATCTTACAAGAGCAATCGGTGGGGCCTTGGCTTCTGTTTATGTGAGCTATTTTGAAGGATTTGGAATCCCTATCGTAGAAGCATTTTATGCCGGTGTTCCAGTGATCACCTCCAATGTTACATCCATGCCAGAAGTAGCGGGCGACGCGGCTTTACTTGTTGATCCATTTAGTGTTGATGACATTTCAAATGCTCTAGAAAAAATATCTTCAGATGAACCTTTGAGAGCCTCTTTGATCGAAAAAGGATTCAAAAGAGCTGAAGCATTTCATTGGGATAAATCAGCCGTGGCCATGTGGAGCTGCATTTCCAAAGCACTTGAAAAATAATGGCTTCATTACTTCCCAAAATAAGTCAGTATAAACTAGAGGCTGGGTGCGATGAAGCGGGGAGAGGTTGTCTCGCAGGACCAGTAGTCGCTGCAGCGGTAATATTACCTGATGATTTTTCACATCCGCTTTTAAACGATAGCAAACAGCTCACAGAAAAACAGCGGGAAGAATTGCGGCCTTATATTATTGAACACGCCATTGCATGGGGTGTTGCGGTGGTTGGGCCAAGGGAGATCGAAGAGATCAACATTCGTAACGCAAGTTTTATTGGCATGCACCGCGCCCTAGATCAATTAAAAGTTCGCCCAGAGTTTATCGCTATCGATGGAAATGCATTCATCCCGTACCCAGATATCTCACATGAATGCGTGATTAAAGGTGATGGAAAACTTATGAATATTGCCGCGGCATCCATTCTAGCGAAGACTTTCCGCGATGAGATCATGAATGAATTGGATGCTTCATTTCCTGCTTATCGTTGGAAAAAAAACAAAGGGTATCCAACGCCAGATCATCGCAAAGCGATAGCAAAAGAAGGTCCATGCGAACATCATAGAATGACGTTTGCCCTTTTACCAAAACAACTAAAACTAGATCTTTAGTTTGTTGATCCTGGAATGAAAATCTTTCCTGATTGAACGCGTGAATCAGACTTCACTCGTGCAATGTAGATTCCCGTAGGAAGATCTGATGGCAGTTCCAATTGAATCATCGTAACTCCAGTCGCACCGTACATGGTTTGCTGATACACTGCACGACCATTCAAATCATACAGAACTACATCACCATTTCTCAAAACCTCTTGTCCATTGGTGGAAATATTGAGGATTTTTTGTTCCCCATAACCATAGAGTTCAATGTCCAAATAATCTTCACCTTCAATAGATGACTTAACGATTTGTTCTGTTGTCTTTTCTAGTTCGTCTAGCATGGTAGGCATGGCCTGAATCGGAGCAGGAGCAGGTGCTACAGAGAAGTAACACCAAGGGCTATAGTCGCCTTGTTGCGGAGAATTACATGTATTCAAACCTGGCTTGATTCCCACACGATATGTGCGATTAGCCAAACATTGACCTGCAGAAATCAAACAACCAGAAGTGTTAGAGAACACTATAGTTGGTGTGGCAATTGGAGTGAAAGGCGCTGCGTTATTTACACGCGTAAATTGGAATATGTACTGTGTAACTCCCGCATAAAAGTCCACATCAATGAAGGCATTCGTTGCGACTTGTGAATAACAGAAGTCGTTTGGTGATGGTCCATTTGGTACAGGGATCGTAGGCATCGGTGGAGTGAAGATGACACATGGGTTGGAGTTGGCTCCTGCTACGCCGCACCATGGACCTGTAACGCCACACTCAGTGAGACGAGCGCGCAATTGATAAATTCTGTTGAACTGTATGCAACTTACAGCCGAAAGAGGCAGAGCCGTTCCAGGCGTAGTGATATAGATGTAAGTTCCATTCTGAGTCAAGAACTCCCATTCTACAGAAGCGCCAGGACAAAAGCTTGCAACACTTACGGTATTACCCAATGGAACAGTTGAACCTGATGGTGTTGTAATGGTCGTGGTCGGTGCCGTTTGCATGTTGACTGGACGCGTAATGGCAACGCCACACCAATGACCGTCCAATTGAAATTCTACAGAGACATTGTAGTTAATTCCATAGCATACACATGGAAAATTGCTAATCAACTGAATTCCTCCAGAACCAGCGAGAACGTGTGTGCACGATCCGTTGTTGGGAGTGGTAGATGGGGTAAATACCCAGCGCTGATTTTGTATTAATGCATTACCATTGGTAACGTTATTTCTTCTGATTTGATCACATGAACTATAGCCATCTGTGTCGCCGTTGGTAGTGGCGGTTGGCCAGTAACCTGCACGAACTTCCGCAACAGGATATGTTTCCACACCTATGCTAAAAGTCGCTCCAGTCGCGATAGACGTTGAACTTACACGAATATAATAATCACTTGGAGCTATGATTGGATTAGTCACAGGATTGGTGCGAAGGATTCCACCGGTTACACATTCTTTCCAGGTAACGGTTGCGTCATAGAAATCGATAACTGGGCTGAATGCACTCGTGTTGACAGTGATTTTTAAAGAACGTGTATCAAGCGTGCTATTACCTGCAACAGGAATATTGACACGAAACCATGCTACCGATTGCGAACCTACACATGTTGGGAAGGTTTGAGCAGTACCTAAAACAAGGGATGAACTAACTAAAGTAGGAACACCGGGAGTCGCGTCCAAGTAGGCAGTTGGAGTGAGAACTATTGCTGTCGCACTTGTGGCCTGGGAGAAGGCTTTCACTGAAATAAGCATCGCCAGCAAAAAAATGAAACGCATCTGATTCATTACATGTTTGGTTAAGGAGATGCAATATAGCGATTTTTTCAATCTACATCTATGCTTCCAAGAAATTTGAAGGTTGAAACGGAGCGTAGTAGAAGCTTCTGTCAGATTCTTTGGTGTCGGCACCTGCGTTTAGAAAATGATGAACAGGGTCGTCATCAATACCGAGTCCACTTGCAGCGCCTTGTTCTACCATCGCTTCAGCATAATCGCGCCCCATCCCATCGTAGAGCCAGCAATAATTTTTTAGGCCATATCCAATTGCATCGTAGATGGTGGTGCTGTAAATACTTAACTGAATCTTAGCACGTGAAAACAATTTGGTAATATCCATTCCTTTCTCCGCTATGGAAATTTGGGAGGACACAAATTGCTCGTACAAATGGGGGTGTTTTTCAAGAGGGTGAAGCTTGATAATGGCCCGCCATTCCGGATGATTTAAAAGATGATTTTTTAATGCAGATATCAAAGGAAGATATTCTCTTTCCATTCCTTTTTGCGCTGCTACAACAATCAAATTTTCTTTTTCAGCGACAACAATTTTTCCTTGAGCGTTCGCCATGTATTCACCGCCAATGATCAATTGCTGAGTCCGCCACTCCGCAGCATCAACTAGTATATTTTTCCAATAATCTCCAAATAGAACTAGTTTATCAGGGAAAAAGGCATGCTCTAAATGCCTAGAGAAACGCGGATTGTAGCAATAATATAAATCAGCCTTGCTAATGAGACCATGCTGAATTTCGATGATTTCGATATTCAAATCATTCATGGCTGCAATGATACCTTCGTTGTGATAATGCGCGATGAAATACAATCGCTTTACACGACTACTTTTCACCAGTCGATAGTATGTTCTATAAGTATCTAGAAAAACATGCAGTGCGCTGGTGATATAATTTTTTTCTGAAGAAGTGTACCAATTCGAATCCTTCAATTTAGCCGCAACCTCGTTAACAGCTAACAGCATTCTGCTTTCATTTTTATCTAATGAATCATTTGCCGCAATCAGTTGATCCAGCACATAATCACATTGTATTGGACTGTTGCTTCTCAGTAAAACGGTGCTGTATTTGCCTTCAATTTCTTTTTGAATTTTATCAAAATAAATGGATACAACATCGCCATTTTCTTTGGTAAAAATTCGGCCTGGCTCGAGTATTAGATTTTCTTTAAGGAAGGGAGCAATTCTATTTTTTTTCTTGGAAAAATTGGAATAACGATATTTCCATTTTTGAAGAAAAATTGGCCAATGAAAGTATGTCTTCAGGGTTTTATTCTTGCTCTTGTTGTGAGCGTAAATGACTCCGTGCTGAAAGATTTTAAAAAAAGAAAAGTCTTTTGTAATAAAGGTTTTGTCGTTTTCTAAACGATCTAAGAGATGTTGATTCAACTTACTGAATGAGCTCATTTCTTAGCGAATTATAACTGATTTTTCTTCCTTAGAAATTACGTTTCCAATGACGGTCAAACAAGAGGAGTGTACATTATTTTCTTTGAATAAATGAAGCACATCCTCGACTGCTTCAGGAGCAACGCTCACAAGCAAGCCTCCACTGGTTTGTGGATCACAATATGTAAAAAGTTGACGCGCATCAAGTGTTGTAATTCTGCTTGTGACAGCTGAAAAATTCTTAGTGGTCATATCGGGATAAATGAATTGATCCAAATATGATTTTAGAAAATCGAACGTTGGAATTTTCTCATCCAATAATTCAACACTAACCTCTGCATCGCCTATCATTTCTAGTAAATGGCCGAGCAATCCAAAACCAGTGATATCGGTCATGGCATGAACACCGTTGAGTCTAGAAAGTGATATTCCAAGGTCGTTTAATTTGGTCATGGAAGCGATGGCTTCATTTAAATCAGAAGATACTGCTTTTTCCTTTTTGGCTGCAGTAGTAATGATTCCTGTACCCAATGGTTTCGAGAGGAGGAGAACATCACCTAATTGCAGACTATTATTTTTCTTTAGTCGCTCCTTGCTTGTAATGCCGTTTACTTGTAATCCAAAAAACGGCTCAGGTGCTTCAATGCTATGACCGCCAGCTAATGGTATTCCTGCTGCATCACACACAGATTGCGCGCCTTTCATAATTTCACCAGCAGCGCTGAGAGGAATTTTTCCAATAGGCCAACCGAGTATCGCTAATGCAAGACTAGGATTGCCGCCCATTGCATAGATATCGCTGAGTGCATTTGTGGCTGCTATACGCCCAAACACGTATGGATCATCTACGATGGGAGTAAAAAAATCGAGTGTACTGATGAGCAGTTGATCATTTCCAATATCCATCACCGCAGCATCGTCATTGCCTTGATTGCCCACAAGTAGTGTAGGAAAGGTGTCTATGGATGTTTTTTTGTCTTTTAAGATTTCATGCAAATCTGCTGATGAAAGTTTGCATCCGCAGCCTGCTCCTTTGCTGAAAGACGTTAATCGAATGACATCCGTATTACTCATAGCTTGCGAAGGTAAGCAGTTGTTGGAGTAATTTATTTTCATCCGTGATTTCAGCATACTCCACGCTCATTTTGCGTGTTTCAGCATGCTTTTGAAGGCTGTGATGATAGGATTTGTCGTAATATGCAAGAAGCATTTCTACCCATGCCGTCATATTATTTTGTTCTAATAATTCTACAGCGACTTTATTTACTTCTGGCCCCATTCGACGACTAACAGACTTTGTTTTTTCTATCAATATTTCTTTTGAAAATTTGCCATACTCTTCGAGAATACGCGATACTCTTTGCTCGATGGGCCTTGTCACCTCTACGATTGGCGCGTTTTGGATTCGATTAAAAATAAGATCGGGAACACGACACGTTCCTATGAGTCGGCTTTCATTTTCAATCCAAACCGAACGATCATTCGGTACTTTGGAAAGTTCGAATCCAAGCAAGTTCTCGAAGTGTTCTTGTGTGGGTTGTGGACCTTTGTTAATTCCGCCAAATGCGCTTCCCTTGTGGTTTGCAGCGCCTTCAAGGTCGAGGATATATTCGCCATTTTTTTTCAAGAAAAAAAGAAGGTCTGTTTTTCCCGTTCCTGTTGGTCCATCCAGTACTACATATTTTGTGCGTTGACTAAATTGCTCCAGAAGGAATCTACGAAATCCTTTATAACCTCCGTCGATCAGCTTGGTGTCGAGACCGCCGAGTGAAAGCACCCATTGCATGATTTGACTGCGCATTCCTCCACGCCAGCAATACACGATTACCGGGCGTCCATCAGCAATGCGTTGTGCTTCGCTGAGTTTTGAAGCGAATTGATTCCCCACCAAATCAAATCCTTTCTTGATGGCGGCATCTTGTCCCTGCACTTTGTAGGTCAGTCCTACGTGATGCCGTTCCTCATTGTTTAGAAGGGGCAAGTTGATTGCGCCGGGCACGTGCCCCTGAGCATATTCGCCGGGACTGCGTACATCCAAAATACAAGAACTCGCCTTGTGGGCGAGTTCTAGAAATATACTTATGTCAATTTTATTATTCACTGCTTTATTAGCGTCCATCGCCATCGAGAAGGTTTCCTAGGCCGCCTAAGATACTACCTTCTTCCTTACGATTGCCGCTGCCATAAGAAAGGATACGTGATGCAAGACGCGAAATAGGAAGTGTTTGAAGCCAAACCTTGCCAGGACCACGGAGCACGGCAAAGAATACACCTTCGCCTCCGAAAAGTGTGTTACGAATTCCACCAACGAATTGAATGTCGAAGTCAATAGTGGAAGTATATGCCACCACACAACCGGTATCAATACGAAGTGTTTCTCCTGGTTTGAGCTCACGCTCTATAATATGCCCGCCCGCATGACAGAATGCATATCCGTCTCCTTCGATCTTTTGCATGATGAATCCTTCACCACCAAATAGCCCAGTGCCCAGTTTTTTCTGCCATTCAATGCCTATTGCAACTCCTTTAGCAGCGCAGAGGAAAGAGTCTTTTTGACAAACAATTTTTCCGCCTAATTGCTGCAAGTCAAGTGGGATAATCTTTCCAGGATAGGGTGATGCAAATGCAACTCTTGCTTTTCCTGCTCCTTGGTGTGTAAACGCGGTCATGAATAGGCTTTCACCCGTTAGGAGACGCTTTCCTGCACCCAGAATTTTATCGAAAAATCCACCGCCAGACTTCGATCCATCTCCGAAGATGGTTTGCATTTGAATACCTTCATCCATGTACATAAAGGCACCGGATTCAGCAACAACCGTCTCTTGTGGATCGAGCTCAATCTCTACACATTGCATTTCCTCGCCGAAAACGCGAAAGTCTATCTCGTGATTATTTCTCATGTTTTATTGTAAATGTTTGGTCAAATATACATTTCGGGTGGAATCAAGGATGATTTCAGCTTGTTTCTTTGACAAAAGGCTGTGAAATGATGTAGAAGGTTAAAATAATATTTGTTTAGAAGTGTCCGAAGCCTGATTACCTTGATTTTATTGATGTTTTAGAGCATCTCAGGGAAGGTTGAAAATATTTTTTCAATAAAGCCTTTTTTATATCAATAACGTGCATACTTTTGCCGCGCAATTTTCATAGGGGTAAACCACATGCAAAACGTGTTGACAAGCATACAAAATACATATACCAAATTCGGAATGGCACTGATGGCTTTAATGCTATCTGTGACTGTAGCTTTTGGACAGCACGAGGATGCTCATGCAGAAGGCGGACATGAGTTCAAGCCAGGTGATATGATCATGCACCACATCTCAGATGGTCACCAGATTCACATCATTGGACAGATTTATATTCCACTTCCTGTGATCCTTATCCACGATGGACATGTGGACATGTTTAGCTCTAGCAATTTCTGGGATGGTTTCGATGCTCATGGAGAATTGAAATTCAAACCTTACACTGCATCTTCAGGAACAACATACGAGAATCACCATGAGATGATTCACATCGTTGATCCTAACGCACATACAGAACATACAGAACATACTGATACTACTCACGTTGCTGAAGCACACGTTGCTGCTCCAGTAACTGATGCAGCTCATGGCGATCACGCTGAGCACAGTGTTCATGCTAAGCCAATGGACTTCTCTATCACTAAGAACGTATTCGGTATGTTCGTGGTATTGATTCTAATGGTTGTTATCTTTAAGTCTATCGCTAATGCATATAAGAAAAGAGAAGGTCAGGCTCCGAAAGGAATGCAAAACCTTTTCGAACCTTTCATTCTTTTCGTTAGAAATGAAGTTGCTATTCCCTCTATCGGAAAGAAGAAAGCAGACAAGTATGTACCATTCTTGTTGACAGTATTCTTCTTCATTTGGATGAGCAACATGCTAGGTTTGATTCCATTCTTAGGTGGATTCAATATCACTGGTACCATGAGTATTACTTTGGTACTGGCGGCTTTAGTATTTATCATTACTACAGTAAGCGGTAATGGTCATTACTGGGGACACATTTTCTGGCCTCCTGGAGTGCCGCTTCCTATTAAGTTTATTTTAGTTCCAATCGAATTTGTGAGCGTGTTCCAAAAGCCAATGGTCTTGATGGTCCGTCTTACAGCGAATATCACAGCTGGTCACATTATCATCCTTGCTTTCGTAAGCTTGGTGTTATTGTTCGGTCAGAACAGCGCCGTAGCAGGTTACAGTGTGGGTGTAGGCTCTGTTTTATTCATGGTATTCATGTTTTTCATTGAGTTGTTGGTGGCGTTCTTACAAGCATATGTATTTACATTGTTGGCTGCACTCTATTTCGGAGATGCAACACAAGAACATCATCACGACGACGAACATCATTAAAATCGCAATAATTTAAACCATACAACAATGGAATTTCTTACAGTTTTGTTAGACACTATGATGAACCAAGGTTTGGCAGGTATCGGTGCAGGTTTGGCTGCAGTAGGTGCAGGTATCGGTGTAGGCCGTATCGGTGGTACTGCTCTTGAGTCTATGGCTCGTCAACCAGAAGCTACTGGTGACCTTCGTGCTAACATGATCGTTGCTGCTGCACTTGTAGAAGGTGTTGCTCTTTTCGCAGTGATCGTGTGCTTGCTCGTAGCTCTTGGATAATAATTAGTGTTTTTTTAATCAAGAAAACCTCAGAACATGGAAGGTTTGCTCAGTGTATCCGTCGGTACCGTCTTTTGGGCGAGTGTATCGTTTATTATCGTGCTAGTGCTTCTAAAGAAGTTGGCATGGGGTCCTATCGTAGCTTCTTTGAAGGAGCGCGAAGAGGGTATTGCTAATGCTTTGAATGAAGCAGAACGCGCTCGTGCTGAAATGGTAAAGCTTCAAGCGGGCAACGAAGATCTTCTTCGTCAAGCACGCGACGAACGCGACCAAATTCTTAAGGACGCGAAATTAGTTGCTGAGAAAATTCGCTCTGAAGCCTCTGCTAAAACACAGGCTGAAACAGATCGTATGATCACCGCAGCTCGCGCGGAAATCGAGAATCAAAAGAAAGCAGCTATTGCTGAATTGAAAAATTCAGTGGCTACTCTTTCTATTGACATCGCTGAGAAGTTGGTAAGAGAAAAACTTACTGACGCAGAGAAACAAAAAGCACTCAATCAATCAATGGCTGCTGATATCAGCGCTAACTAAGATTATGAAAGGGACAAGAATAGCATACAGATACGCCAAGTCACTACTTATTCTCTCTCAAGAGAAAAGTAAAGTGGATGAAGTGTTCGCGGACATGGAGTTGGTAGCTAATACTATCAATGCTAACCGTGATCTGTCATTGCTTCTACACAGCCCTGTTATCAAGACCGACACGAAAGTGAAAGTTTTGGAAGGAATCTTTGGAAGCCATACCGGCGAAATTTCGAAAGCTTTTATGATTCTTCTTACTAAAAAAGGAAGAGAGTCAATGCTAGGTGAAATCGCTACTGCATTTGTTGGTCAAGTAAAAGAGTTCAAAAACATCATCGTAGCTGAGGTGATCAGCGCAGCAGCTTTGGATGCTGAAACGAGAGGTGTAATCTCTAAATTGGCTGGCGAATTAGCAAAGGGTAAAGCAATTGAATTGGTAGAGAAAGTAGACGCTTCTCTCATCGGTGGATTTATTCTCAAAGTCGGAGACAGCAGAGTAGACGCATCCGTATCTGGTGAAATAAAGAATTTAAAAAGAGAGTTCGAAAAGAACCCTTACGTGCCTGTAATCTAAAGATTATAGGCTTTTACATTTAAAAAAATCTGACACATGGCAGAGGTTAAACCTGCAGAAGTATCAGCCATCTTGCGCGAGCAGTTGGCCGGTTTCAAATCAGAAGCCGAACTACAAGAAGTAGGAACCGTCCTTCAAGTAGGTGACGGTATCGCTCGTATTTACGGTCTTTCGAACGTACAATCGGGTGAGTTGATCGAATTCGAAAACGGAGTTCGCGGTATCGCGTTGAACCTTGAAGAGGACAACGTGGGTGCTGTATTGCTCGGTCCTTCGGGCGAATTGAAAGAAGGCGCTAGCGTGAAGCGTACTAAGCGTATTGCATCGATCATGGCAGGCGAAGGCCTTCTTGGTCGTGTTGTAAATACACTTGGTGAGCCAATCGACGGTAAAGGTCCTATTTCAGGCGAATTATTCGAGATGCCTCTTGAGCGTAAAGCTCCTGGTGTAATCTATCGTCAGCCTGTAAATGAACCTCTTCAAACAGGTATCAAGGCGATCGACGCGATGATTCCAATCGGCCGTGGTCAGCGTGAGTTGATCATCGGTGACCGTCAGACTGGTAAGACCACTGTGGCAATCGATACGATCATCAACCAAAAAGAATTTTACGATAAAGGCGAACCAGTATTCTGTATCTATGTGGCTATTGGCCAGAAAGGTTCTACAGTTGCTGGTATCGTGAGCACGCTTGAGAATGCTGGTGCAATGGCTTACACAGTTGTTGTTGCCGCTACAGCTTCTGATCCTGCTCCACTTCAGTTCTACGCTCCATTCGCGGGTGTAGCAGTTGGAGAATATTTCAGAGATACAGGTCGTCCAGCATTGATTGTTTATGATGACTTGTCAAAGCAAGCAGTAGCTTACCGCGAGGTATCTCTACTTCTTCGCCGTCCTCCAGGACGTGAAGCTTACCCGGGTGACGTATTCTACCTTCACAGCCGTCTCCTAGAGCGTGCTGCGAAAGTGAACGCGACTCAGAGTGTTGCTGAAAAAATGAATGACCTTCCAGAAAGCTTGAAAGGTAAAGTGAAAGGTGGTGGCTCTTTAACAGCTCTTCCTATCATCGAAACTCAAGCAGGTGACGTATCAGCGTATATCCCAACAAACGTAATCTCTATTACAGACGGACAGATCTTCTTGGAATCAAACCTGTTCAACGCAGGTGTACGTCCAGCGATCAACGTAGGTATCAGCGTTAGCCGTGTAGGTGGATCGGCTCAAATCAAGTCGATGAAGAAAGTAGCTGGTACTTTGAAACTTGACCAAGCGCAATTCCGTGAATTGGAAGCTTTCGCGAAATTCGGTTCTGACCTTGACGATGCAACGAAATTCGTTATCGAAAAAGGACGCCGTAACGTGGAAATCTTGAAGCAAGGTCAAAACGCTCCAATGTCAGTTGAAAAGCAAGTTGCTATCATCTACCTAGGAACGAAAGGTCTATTGTCTCGTGTTCCAGTTGATAAGGTAAAAGCATTCGAAGAGGAATATTTGACCTTCTTGGATATGAAACACCGCAACGTATTGGATGGTCTTCGTGCTGGTCAATTGACGGACGAAATCATCGCAGTATTGGAAAGCGTAGCAAAAGACTTGACTAGCAAGTATTAATATTTAGGCAATCGGATAAAGGAAAGATCGAGTTATGGCAAACCTTAAAGAAATACGTCTTAGAATTACTTCTGTAAATTCAACTATGCAGATCACTTCTGCTATGAAGATGGTTTCTGCCGCTAAACTAAAGCGCGCGCAGGATGCAGTAACACGTATGCGCCCTTATTCCGTGAAGCTTCAAGAGATTCTTGCGAATGTTAGCTCTACTCTTGATGGTAATGAAGGTAAATTCAGCCAGCAGAGAGATGTGAAAAATGTTCTTGTAGTTGCTATCACTTCAAACCGTGGTTTGTGCGGTGGTTTCAATAACAACATTATCAAAGAAATTCGTACAAGCCTTCGCGGTGAATACGCGAATGCAAATGTGAAAATATTGTCGTTAGGTAAAAAGGCTGGTGATGCTTATCGCAAAACCAGCCATTACTTTACCGATGGCTTCGGCGAAAATCCACACACTATTTTCGATGCATTGACTTTTGAAAATGCTTCAAAAATTGCTCAAACGATCATGGATCAATTCGAGCAAGGAAAATGGGATAAGGTGGTTTTAGTTTACAACAGCTTCAAGAACGCTGCAGTACAAGTAGTTCAAAACGAACAGTTCTTGCCTGTTAAGCCAATTGAAGGTGGTTCAACTGCCAAAGTAGATTACATCTACGAACCAAACAAAGAGCAAATTCTTGAGGACTTGATCCCACGCTCATTGAAGGTTCAACTTTTCAAAGCCCTTCTCGATAGCAATGCATCTGAGCACGGTGCTCGTATGACTGCTATGCACAAGGCAACAGACAACGCGGGTGCGTTGGTGAAAGAGTTGAAGATTACCTATAACAAGGCTCGTCAAGCATCGATCACTAACGAAATTCTTGAGATCGTTGCTGGTGCAGATGCATTAAAAGGCTAATACATTATTCCTTCTTCTTACTTTGTAGCTGGCGCGAAAATTGCGACCTTCGAAGCATGTTTCGTTTCCACCTGACACTTCGTACTCGTATCTATCTGTCCATGATGGCCATCATTTTGGTGTCATTCATCGTGACTGGTGGTATTGCTTTGTATGATCACTACGAAGAAAGCGAACGCTACAATGAATTGCGACTTGAAAGAAAAGAGCGAGCTGTAAAAGCAAGCATGGAATATTTCCTCAATCAAAATGGAGGATATATTTCTTCGGATAGCGTGCTCTATGCCTTCAATGATAAGATATGCGAGCTCAGCGATGTGCATGATCTCTTTATCGCGATGTATGATCTGAGAGGAAACTATCTCATCTCTACCAATTCTGATATTCTTGATTCACTTCAAGCACCGATATTTCTAAATTACACCATCCTCAAACAGCTCATTACTGGCAATCAACGAGCAGTGACTTCAAAAACGGTAGGTGATCAACAATACTCTTATGCTTATTGGCATTTCAAAGACCAAGATCAAAAGCCTATTGCAGTGACCTCTGTTGTATATGAAAATACAAAGATGGAAGGCAATGATGTCTTTGTTTTCCTCGAAGATTTAGTGCAGAGTTATATCCTACTTTTCTTAATGGCATCGTTTGTAGCGTATCTCTTGAGTACCTACATCACGCGCTCGCTTCAAGAGGTGGGGCAGCGCATGAAGAACGTGCAACTGGGGGGAAAGAACGATGTGCTCACATGGGAGAGTGATGATGAGATTGGAGCTTTAGTGCAACAGTACAATCGAATGGTGAGAGAACTCGAGAAATCAGCAACTTTACTTGCTCAGGAAGAAAGAGAAAGTGCATGGCGGGAAATGGCAAAGCAAGTAGCGCATGAGATCAAGAATCCTCTTACTCCCATGAAACTCCGTGTTCAGCAATTGCAGCGATCATGGAATGATAAGGCACCTGAATTTGATCAAAAACTCAAAGTGTACGTGGATAGCATGACGCAGCAAATAGATGCACTAAGCCATATCGCAAACGAGTTTTCGAATTTTGCTAAAATGCCGAAGCCAAATCTACAAGAGTTAGATATTGTAGAACTTACAAAAAGTACCCTTGAAATTTTTAATAATCAGGAACAATACGATTTTCAATTAAAGATTGGAATCATTGAAAACCCAATGGTGACGGCGGATAGAGAGCAAGTGATGCGGGTGCTAATCAATTTGGTGACGAATGCAATTCAAGCATCCAAGATTGATTCGAAGCCTTGTGTAGTGGTATCTTTGAGATCTTGGAAAAACCGAATAATCATTCGGGTCAATGATAAAGGGGTAGGAATTAGTGAAGAAGGAAAGTCTAAAATTTTTGTTCCAAACTTTACCACAAAAAGTACGGGTACAGGATTAGGCTTAGCGATGGTGAAGAGCATAATGATTCAATGTGGAGGAAGGGTGTTTTTTTGGAGCAAAGAGGGAAGGGGAGCGTCGTTTTACCTTGATTTTCCTAGAAGTATTTAAGCACTCAAACTAAGAATATGGTATTCAGTAGCATCGTGTTTATAGTTTATTTTCTACCAATATTTTTTACTGTTTATTTTCTTGCTCCAAAAAAATGGAGAAACTGGATCATTGTTTTTGGGAGTGTTTTTTTCTATAGCTGGGGTGCTCCGAAATTTATTTTCGTAATTCTACTTACCACCCTTCTCGATTTTTTTATAGTAAAGAAAATGGATTCAACAGAATCCACAAAGGTTCGAAAGTGGCTTCTAATAGGGTCTGTCGGAGTCAACGTCGGATTGCTTTTCTACTTTAAATACTTCAATTTTTTCGTAGAAAATATTCAATCTGTACTAGCTCTTTGGGGGTATCAACGAACCGAGTGGGTAAAATTGGCGTTGCCGATAGGCATTTCATTCTACACTTTTGAAACGATTACCTATGTTGTGGATGTTTATCGAAGAGTTCATAAACCACTAACGGTATTCAAGGATTATCTCCTGTATATTATTTTCTTTCCAAAGTTGGTAGCAGGGCCTATCGTCCGCTATCATGATATGGCTGATCAAATCAATGACAGAGCTGCATTCGAAACCAATGAAAATAGATTGCTCGGTTTTTATCGTTTTATTATCGGTCTTGCAAAAAAAGTACTCATCGCAAACCACCTAGGATCAGTCGCTGATGATGTATTTGGGTTACCTCATGAGGATTGGACCACGCCCACGGCGTGGATTGGTATTTTAGCCTATACATTTCAGATTTACTTTGACTTTTCCGGTTATAGCGATATGGCGCTGGGGCTTGCGCGTATGATGGGCTTCAGATTACCAGAGAACTTCGATAATCCATATACCGCGAGAAGTGTCACAGAGTTTTGGAGGCGCTGGCATATTTCCCTTGGTAACTGGATGAGAAATTATCTCTATATCCCCCTCGGTGGAAATCGTGTTGACTCCAAGTCAAGGTTATATTTTAATCTGTGGGTGGTCTTTTTATTATCGGGTTTCTGGCATGGGGCGTCATGGAATTTCCTTCTCTGGGGCGCATATCACGGTGTTTTTCTGGTTATTGAAAGGATGTTCTTAGGGAAGTATCTTGAAAGGCTACCGAACGTTTGTTCGGTTTTGTATAACTTTATAGTTATCGCAATAGGTTGGGTTTATTTTAGAATAGAGACTTTCTCGGATGCTACTTATTTTGTTTCAAGACTATTTAGTTGGAATTTTGAAGAAGCCTATTACTTGAGTCCAGAAGTGATTTTTTATTTCCTTATCGCCACTTTCTTCTCCTTCTTTGGAATCATGAAATGGTCGCAACGAATTCAAAACCGCATTTTATCGGATTCCTATTCTTCCCTTGGACATATTACCGCAACAGCCTTAGCGCTGGTTTTCCTTACCTTGTGTATAGCCTCCATTTCATCCATGGGATATAATGCATTTATCTATTTTAGATTTTGATAAAACGTATACTACATATCGTACTGCTTTGTTTGATATTGTTGGGCTTCGGCACTATTATATATCAAGAATATTTTCTGTTCGTGCAAGAGGAGCCATTGAAAGGCTATTCGCCACCTTTTGAAAAAGTAGATTTTTCATGGAATGCGTGGTGGTCAGGTGAATTTCAAGAAAAGAAAGAAGTTGAATTAGCAAATGGCTTTGGATTTCGAAACAACCTAATAAGATTAGAACATCAATTGGCGTGGACTGCATTTCGAAGTACGCGAACAGCTGAAGTATTAGTGGGCAAGGAGGATTATCTTTTTGAAGAAAACTACATCAAGGCATACAGCGGAAAGGATTACATCGGTGATGAAAGAGTGGTAGAGAGAATGGATAAAATCAAAATGGTCTCGGATACACTTAAAAAGCTGGGTAAAGATCTTATACTCGTTTTTGCACCGGGAAAAGCTACATTTTATAGTGATTATCTTCCTGAGAATTCGGATCAAATAAAGGCTAAGACAAATTATTCAGAGCACATAAAAGAAGCGGATGAGCGGGGCTTGAATTATGTAGATTTTCAATCTTGGTTTTTGGAGCAGAAAAACATTTCAATCTATCCATTGTATCCGAAATATGGAATTCATTGGAGTTATTATGGTGCAGCTTTGGCGCAAGATTCATTAGTTAGATATATCGAGAAATTGAGAAATGTCGATTTGGTAAATATGACATATAATGAAGTGGTTGTGGATCGATCTATGAATACTGATTTTGATATTGGAGCTTCTTTAAATTTACTAGAGAAGCTAGATGATGACACTACAGCCGTGCCGAAACTCTTGTTTGATAGCGATGAAGGAAAGGCAAAACCAAAAATGATAACTATTGCTGATAGTTTCTATTGGTTGTTTATCGATCAAGGGTTCTCAAGATCCTTTGGTGACTCTCAGTTTTGGTATTATTATCGAGATATTTATCCAGCTACTTCTCATGGATTTACTACACATTCTGGTTTAATTTTATCAGAAGAAATTGCCAATCACGATATCTTTATCATCATGAGCACAGATGCTAACTTGTCCAAATTTGGATGGGATTTTATCGAAGAAGCATATGACCTTTATTATAAAGAATGAGATACTTTATCGGATTAATAATATTATTGGCAAGTTGTTCAACGGGAGTGGACATGCCTAAGGAAAAAACAGAGGCATTCGATTTTAATACTCCAAAGAAAAAGCTTGTATTACCGGATATTCTTCATGAAATATCAGGATTGGTAGCGCTTGACTCGAATGTCGCTGCATGTGTTCAAGATGAACAAGGAGTTGTTTTTTTTCTTGATCTCCACAAGGCGGAAATCATCGACCAAATGGAGTTCAGTGGACCTGGAGATTTTGAAGGAATAGCTCAAGTAGGCACTTCACTTTTTATGCTTCAAAGTGATGGAATATTATTCGAGTGGAAGAATTTTGAGCAACGAGAAAAAGAAATTCTCTCCTATCCAACACCAATCCCTGCCACCAACAACGAAGGCTTGTGCTATGATAAGAACAACAATCGAATTTTAATTGGATGCAAAAGCAAGATTGGAAAAGGTAAGGAATTCAAGAATTTAAGAGCGATCTATGCTTTTGATCTTGATAAAAAAGAGCTCTCGGAAAAGCCGGTTTTCGAATTTGATGTTGAAGCAGTAAAAGCATTTGCAAGAGAAAAAAATATTCCTCTTCCTCAACGAGAGCATCCCAAGAATAAAGAAATGATAGATGTTCTTAAGTTTCAGATCAGCGCCATTGCCATTCATCCAATTACTAATGAACTGTACATCTTGAGTGCAACAGATCACATGCTATTTGTATGTTCTTATGAAGGAATACTTAAGGATATTAAGGTACTCGACCCTAAGACTTTTAATAAAGCAGAGGGCATTACGATTCTTGAGAATGGGGATATGTGGATTACGAATGAAGGACAGGACGCAAAGCCTACATTGCTTTTTTTTAAAAATTGATGGATTGATTTGAACGTTTGAGAAGTTGGTCGGTAAGACCTCTCAAATCAAATAATCAAAACCATGAAAATTTTTAAAACATTATGTCTAGCTGTTGTCCTAATTGGTCTTCAAATGGCTTCATCCGCGCAGTCTGCAGGTAACTATTTATACAACACATCTTCGGTTTCGGCTGACAAAGTTCCCATATTAGTCAATACAAGCAACGGGTCTACAGTTAATTTAAAAGCAGAGGTAATGATGAATGTGAAAGCTTCATCTTATACCGTCATCTTCGCAATGAGTCAATCTGGTGCGGATGCATTTGAAGTAGACTCCATTATGGGAATGCGCCTTCGACACATCAGAATGGGGCTCGCTCAACTCGGCATTTCAGATGCTGATATTCATGTGGATGCAGTTTCAGTGGTACCAACCTACGAGTATCGCATCGAACGCAAGAGATTTAGTACTACATCAACAGAAATTCCTACAGGTTTTGAAATGAAGAAGAACATTCACGTTCTTTTCAAGAAACATGATTTACTCGATAAAATTATTTCCGAAATGGCCTATGCAAATGTATATGACATGGTGAAAGTGGAGTATAATATTGATGGAGCACAAACCTATTATGAGGAACTTAGAAAAGCCGCTCTGTCTGTGATAGAGACAAAAAAAGAAACATATAGCCAACTTCAATTTCATCTTACTTCATACAATGTGGCAGACGGATTCAATGTGTCATATCCAATGGAGCGTTACAAGTCGTATACAGCCTTTCACTCTGGCGCATCTCCTTATATGGTTTCAATGATCACAGCTGACCTAGATGCAAGCCTTGATAAATCTCAAAGAACAGCGCAGCTGGATAGATTGAATAGAGAGTTTACTATTCAAACTTCCGAAAAAAATAAAACGATTTTCTATGACCGAATGCCGTACAATCAATTCGATAAAGTTTTGAATTCAGATGTTGCAGAGCCTTGCATTCAATTCTTTTACACACTTCAAGTAGGCTATACCATCATGACGGATGAACAATTTAAGATTTCAGAGGAGAATAAGGTTTTGAACAAGAAGAATCAGCAATATGCTGGAATGACTAGAAAGCAAATTAGAAGAATGAAGAAAATGGAAAATGATAAATTGTAATTCAAATTATTTCTTCAATACCCATAACACATCTTTGCGAAGATTCAACCACCAGTCTTGACGAATCATTTCATCTAATGGTAATGCTGTAAGTTGAGAAAGAGCATCAGCTAATTCTGAAAGGGCGATGGGCTCAGGGTTTCCGAGCGGAAAACGGTCTTTGTTGCTAATGAGGTATTCAGCTACTACAGAGGGAAGCGTCATTCGGGCGCTTCCTTTTGGTTTTTGGAAAATGACGTCGATGTTGTTTTGTTTCGCATTTTCAAGACGCATGCTCACGCGATACCACATCACGTAATAGCCAGGAGTGGAGAAGGAATCGGGCAGCGGTTTCTTGATGTGCTTCGCGATCAATTTATTTGGAACGGTGGTAGGCGGTGTTTTAAAATCGAAGAACTTGCTAAATGGAAAATCCATTCCATTTCCGTGCATGTAATTGTAAAGTGCTTTTTTCAATCCCGCTGAATACTTTTCATGATCTGCTCCGGTAGGATCTTCATGGTAGAGATCGTTGTTTGCAAACCCTTTGAATTCAGGACCTGTACGGATGACTTTATACTTATCGGGATTCAATCCAACAGGGCTGTGCACCGTCATTGCAAACTGATGCCAGAAAGCAGATTGCAACAAGTTATTTTCAAAAAGCTGTCGAACAATTTCCAATGAATCTATCGTCTCTTGCTCCGTCTCTGTTGGGAAACCATACATCAAATATGCATGTACTAAAATTCCTGCGTCTCTAAATCCTTTGCATACACGCGCCACTTGCTCAATGGTGATTCCTTTTTCCATGAGATCAAGAAGTCTTTGACTTGCTACTTCTAAACCACCAGTAACGGCAATACATCCCGAAGCAGCTAATAGTTTGCAGAGATCTTCTGTAAATGTTTTTTCAAAACGAATATTCGTCCACCAACTTACTTGAAGTCCACGTTTTAATATTTCCAATGCTAAGTCGCGCAGTGCTAGCGGAGGCGCAGCTTCATCTACGAAGTGAAATCCTGTTTCACCTGTCTCTGCGATGAGCTGCTCCATTTGATCTACTAAGTGCACGGCAGTGCTATTTTCGTAGCGACCGATATAGTCTAGCGAAATATCACAAAAGCTACAACGCTTCCAATAGCAACCGTGTGCGATGGTCAGCTTATTCCAGCGGCCGTCGTTCCATAAACGGTGCATAGGATTTGGAACATCAAACATCGAAAGATATTCATTCAATCGAAGACCGCGGTAGCTTGGTGCTGGTAATTGGGCGTGGCCAAAGTCACCACCTTTTAAATCATTCATCAATACCACGTTTTCATCCAACCGAACGAACGTTCGCTTGTATTGAGGATTAGGGTTATTGGTATTGATATTTTTATAGAGATTCAGAATCGGGCCTTCACCGTCATCTAATGTTATGAAATCAACGTAATCAAAAACACGTGGATCGGTTAGATCTCTTAGTTCGGTATTTGCGTAACCACCTCCAAGTACAATTTTTACTTCGGGATAGTTGGCTTTAATCCATTGGCCGACTTTTAAGGCACCGTAGAGATTTCCTCCAAATGGCACTGTGAATCCTACCATCGCCGGAATTTTTTCCTCGAAATATTTCGCTGCTGAAGCAATGAGGATTTCATCTAGGTAGTTCAAAGGTGCAAGCAGGGCCTCTTCGATGGGGTCGAATGACACTGCGGTGCGTGCAATACGCTCCGCGTATTTCGAAAAACCAAAATGAGGACCAATAGTGGCCTGAATCAAATCACTCAAATCCTCCAAATACATCGTGCAGATGTATCGAGCCTTGTCATGCGTGCCTATATTTCCAAAAAACCATTCAAGGTCTTTTAAATGCCTGAATCTAGAACTCTCTGGAAGGTAATGCCTATTGGCAATGCGATAACCGAGCGTATAATTCGCATTTTGAAGAAATGAAATCACCGAATCAATGGTCTCTTCGTAAGCTTTACGATGAAACACCATCTGCTGAAGCGGTGGTGACAATTTGAAATCTCCTTTTTCAATTTCATCAAAAAGATTCACAAGTCCTTGATGATTGAAAACGTGAAGTACCATGTCCAGTCCAATATCCGCTTGCCTACACGGCACTTGCTGCGAATCCAAAAAGCCCTTTAAATAGGCAGTAGCTGGATACGGAGTATTAAGCTGCGTGAGTGGCGGTATGAATAGGAGTACGTCTGACAAGATGGTACAAATTTAGCGATGAAAAATGAAACAATATCTATCTAAACTGTAATCCAAGTAAATTGCGCCATATGAAAGTACTAGCTGTTCTCTTTAGCCTTTGTTCTCTCGCCACCCACAGCCAAATCGGTATTGTGGATTCTGTTCTTTATGTCAAATGGGAGCTTCCTCAGGGTGCAAATCTGGATAGTCTCCACTTTAGTGTGAATGGTGTACAAATGGTGAAGAGCGATGTATTCCCGCTAGGAAGCTACGGCCCGGGGGTATTTAGGTCTGCCGAAAAAAAGGATTGGAAATACACTGTCTTTAAGCGCTTTCATTTTCAAGGTACTATGCCGGGTTATGCACCTTTGGACGATAGCCTGTACCTTCAAAGCTATTTTCCTTTTAGATTAAAGAATGGTTCGTGTGTTTATTTTTCCAATCCGGTTGGAATAAAAGGCGGTGAATTTCAGACGATGGTTTATTCGGATGGAAGAGAGGATGCTGAAATGCGAGATCTATGCACCGGACAAGATGCAGTTTTTCTTCGAAAAAATTTATTGTGTAAAAGCATCAAAGACGATGGAGATGGCGGGCCCATGGTATATTATTTTAAACATGAGACTCTGAAAGGTCAAACGGCTTTTAGAAAAAAAATAAAACTAAATTCTTTTCCTGTTGTCGCACTGATTGATCCTGGACGTTACGAAGTGCCGTTGTTGAATTCAGGGTATATGTACATTAAGGATACACCGAATGATCGTTCGGTAGCAGAGGAGACTTGCAAAGTATTGAAAAAACAAGGGTTATTGGATGATTATTCCATTGTGCTGAATAGCGGAATCACCTTGATTTTACATGTGAAAAAAGGAAATGAGCTAGAATTGTCGGAGGTGTTTAGGCAACTGCTGTCGACTGGCTCATGTTATTTTCCATCACAAGATGTTGCAGTCTATCCATGTCCGGAATCAGCTGGATTTAAATAATTGGTATAAAACGGGTCGACTAGGTGAGGCATCGTTTATAAATGCAGGAAACTGAAGTTCTAGTAAATAAAGGCCGTCCTGAATTTCGTCAGAAACAAATATGAACTCGGTGATAGTACTTTGCTGTCTCGAAGCATCACCATTCTTCCAAAATGCTTTGTGGGCTGCGAGCTTTCCTTCGTCATGCTCACGATCCACTGATGGGAGATCTACTAGCAAGTGCTGAATATTCTTGTCGGCGAGATATGATAATGCCTCCGATTCGAAATAGGGGAAATTGGTGTCCGAATAGTTCTTAGATTTTTTTTCTAAAAAATTCGGTTGCGTTCTAACAACCAAAGCTTCGACGGCACTAAGATTCATGATTCTTAATTGCTCAAGAGTGATTAAGCTATCTCCATTGTGTGATATAGGAGCGACGGTTATTAGTTGTGCTGAAAAAAAATATTTAGATAAGAGGGTGCCAATGGGTCGAGAAACCGCTGCTACGTGCTCATACGATTCCGTATGGGTTCCATGTCCGTGAGGATTAAATTGTATATCTCGAAAGTTGACGGATCCACCCTGAGATACGTCACCGATAAAGCCTTCACCTTGTACAGGCCGAATGATCATTCGGTCGACATACCAAGCGCGCGGTCCTTCGGGTGAAAGGGGAATAGAAATATCGATCGGAGCCGTGAGATCAGCTTTATAGGTGGTGTTTTCTATGGTAAGTTCTACTTTCATTTTTCTTCAACTTTAAAAAAATCAGAAGCAATGGTATCGCCACGAAAGAATCCTTCTTCGGTCAAACGGATTCCTTTATCGTCTGATATGAGCCAACCCGCAGCTTCGTATTCACCTATTTCTTGGGAAAATTCTTTCTTCAAATCAATTCCGAAAGTAGATTTTACAAATTCAGTTTCAATACCCTTTGCTGTGCGCAAAGAGGTCATCACCGTTTCATTGTATCGCTCGCTGGGACTGAGAGATTCTGATTCGAAATAAATGTCGTTATCGTATATTTTTTTCAGATAGATAGCATTGTTAGATACATTCCAACGACGCGTGGAGTTTCCATCAAAGCTGTGGGCAGACGGGCCTACGCCGAGATAGGGTTTGCCATTCCAATAACTTGTATTATGCTTTGATTCAAATCCTTTTTTTGCAAAATTCGATACTTCATAATGCAGGTAATCATGTTCTCTGAGCATAGCTGAAAGCGTCATGTATTGCAGAAGTGCTTGTTCGTCTTCAGTGGGTAGAAGCAGACCTTTCTTCTCTCTATTTCCGAACACCGTCTTTTCTTCTATCGTCATACAATAACTGCTGATGTGTGGGACCTTGAGCCCAAGTGCTGTATTGATGTTGTTAATCCAGTCAGCTTTTTCTAATCCTGGAATGGCATAAATGAGATCAATGGTAATGTTTTCGAAACCGAGATCCTGGGCGGTTTTTACACATCTATCTGCTTCCTGGGCGTTATGCGCACGATTCATGAATTTCAAATCTTGATCTCGAAAACTTTGTATCCCAATACTGAGTCGATTTACCTCTGAAGTACGGAGCTCTTTCAATTTTGCGGCTGTGAGATCATCTGGATTGGCTTCTAACGTTATTTCTGCATGATTGCCAACAGTGAAATGACGGTAAATCGTTTCTAGTATAATTGAAATTTCGCTCGATGAAAGCAGACTTGGGGTACCGCCACCGAAATAGATTGTTTCGATGGAGGGACTATTATTCTCTAAATGCCTTGATTTTAGCTCAAGACAAATGGCCTCCACCATTTCTGTCCGCCTTGTCAGTTGGGTTGAAAAATGAAAGTCGCAATAGTGACACGCTTGCTTGCAGAAAGGTATGTGTATATAAATGCCCGACACAGCGCCAAAAATATTTAGCTTCGCGTCACAATTATAAGACAATGTATCACGCAACGGTAAATAATTCATCAAAGTGGGATGTAGAACCAGATACTTCTGGTTTCACTGGTAAGTTAAATGGCGAGAACTATCAATTGGATGTGGTAGAAGAAAATGGACGCTATCACATCTTATACAACAATGAATCTTATAATGTAGAAGTTGTAGAAATCAAAAAAGCGGAGAAGCAAATGATCATCCGCGTGAATAATAATCTTCACACGGTTCAACTGAAAGATCGCTTAGACGATCTGCTCAAGAGTCTTGGAATGGAAGGTGCTGGACAAGCAAAGGTGCGAGAAATCAAAGCTCCTATGCCTGGTATGGTGCTCAACATTATGGTAGAAGCAGGCGCTACCGTGGCAAAAGATCAGGCGTTGATCATTCTAGAAGCAATGAAGATGGAAAATGTCATCAAAAGCCCAATAGACGGAACGGTTAAAAGAGTGGGCGTAAATCAAGGTGTTGCGGTAGAAAAGAACACCATTCTTATTGAGTTTGAATAAGTCAGGCAACATTGCTTACCCGTTTTTCGTTTAGCCTATGAATGCTGCACATCCGCTTGTTTAAAAAGAAAAAAACGGAGGTGAAAAATTCCTTTCTTCTTTTCAACATTTGTGAAACGAAAAAGCGACTCTCCCGTAGGATGTCTCGCACGATAAGGATAAATGAAGACGAAATTAATTACAGCCTTACTATTACTCATGGCAGCCATCGCAAATGGCCAGTCCTGCTCGGAAGTAAGCAATAACATTCTATGCGCTGACACCCCCGGTATTCAGGATTCACTAGTGGTGAATCCACTCGGGTACAGTTGTTTTAATTCACAAATGACATTTTACGCAATGTTCACTACCGGCAGCTTGGATGACGGTTTTGTGAATATTACAGTGACACCTGGAGATTGCGACGATTTCACAGGACCCAATCAAATCAATACGATTGTCGTTCAAATTCCCGCTGGAGGCAGCCCTTGTAATCCCCTTTCATTTAGCACTCCAAGTGCTTGTCAGGGATCTGAAACAGCCTATACACAAACAGTAAATAATCTTTCTGCAAATACGGATTATGTGGTGATTGTTGGTTCAGACCACCTTTCACAATATGGTCCATGCGAGTTTATGATGTCAATTTCAGGCAGTGCAGTTGATATTGGAACCACCGTTGATCCTTTCTTGGTCTATTTGGGAGGTTCGGCACAGTTGGGTGCGTACAATGCGGATACCTATGAGTGGTCTCCTGTAGATTACCTCGATGATCCATTTATTCAAAACCCTGTGAGTACTCCAGAAGAAACCACTGTTTACACTGTATCTGGTACAGTGGGTACTTGTGACGTTTCAGGAGAAGCGACTGTTACTGTTGGACCCCCAGTGGTCATCTACACAGGACTTACACCAAATGGGGATGGAATCAATGATGAATGGGTGATTCAAGGAGTAGAGAGATTTGACTCTGCAGTTATTACCGTTTATGATCGTTGGGGGCAGCCTGTATTTAAATCTACTGGTTATGCTCAGCCGTGGGACGGAACAAACAAAGGAAAATCATTGCCAATGGGAGCGTATTACTATGTAATCGAACTAAACTCCTTGGCTGTAGAAATTGAACCATTAACAGGGGTAGTATCCATTCTCAAATAAGCATGAAAAAGATTTTACTTTCCATGCTTTTGAGCATGATGATTTTGTCGGCATTCACTCAGCAGTTACCGTTGTTTTCATATTTCACCTATAACTACATTCAGTATAATCCTGCTGTGACAGGTAATACAGAATGCTTGGAGTTGAAGCTTGGTGCTCGTCGTCAATGGACAAGCCTTGAGGGTGCACCAAATACAGGCTTTGCAAGCGTACATGGTAGATTAGGTAAGGCAAAATTCAATTACCATGGTATAGGTGCCTTGGTAGAAAATGATAAAGCCGGGCCATTTAGCTATACAGGTCTAAATCTCAATTATGCATACCACATGCGTATGAGAAAAGGAAATATGTTGAGCGCAGGACTAGGACTCGGATTCAAGCAATACCGTGTCAACTTTGCGCAGATTACATTGGAGCAACAGGATATTGATCCAGTGATTCAGAACAATGCAAGTGATTTTATTTTTCCTGTCGTAAACTTCGGTTTGTGGCTGTATAACAAGGATCGCTTCATCGGTGTATCCATGCGTCAAATGAATAGAGCAACGGTGGAAGGAATAGATAAAGGCGAGCTACTCAGTCACTGGACCATTGCCTATGGAAAGTCAATCAAAATGTCAGACGACCTTGCTTTCAAGCCAGCACTGTTGATGAACTATGTCGCACAATCTAAAGCATCCCTCGAGGGACAAGCAATTTTATCATATCGTGAAAAAGTAGCGTTCGGTATTGGAGGACGCGGTGGATCAGGACTTTCAGCACTAGTTAAAATAGATTTCTTAGGGTTTCTTACTGCAGCATATGCCTACGACTTAACGCTTTCTAAAATGCGTTTTGATGGAGGTCCAACACATGAAATTATGATTGGTGTAAGAGCTTGTGGTGGCGATTCTGAACGCCATACGAGATGTGCTGCTTATGATTGATATTTGTATATGAATATCGAATTCTTTAGAGAATATTGCCTCAGCAAGCCCGCCACATCGGAGCATCTTCCTTTTGATGAAAATACGCTTGTATTTAAAGTAGCGGATAAAATGTTTGCCCTTTGTGACATCAATAAATTCGAAGGGGTAAATCTTAAATGTGATCCTGAAAGAGCAGAGGAGTTGCGAGAGCACTATGATGGAATTCGCCCAGGTTACCATATGAGTAAAAAGCACTGGAACACCGTGGACGTGACAGGCTCCGTGACTGATGAACTCATCATCGAACTTGTGGATCATAGCTATGATCTGGTCTTTCAGAGCCTTCCAAAAAAGGTTAGAGATTCGATTAAATCTTAACAATTTTGGTTGATTTCTTTGGTTAATAAGTCATTAACCTACCCTTGATTTACCGTTCGGGGATTTTCTAATTTCACATCATGAACGATCAAGTAAAATTCAAACGCCTACAGGAGCTTGTAAGTGCACTCCAAGAAGGATTGGACGAGCTAAATATTGGCAAGCTTACCATCGAACAACTCGATAGTTTAACCGATCACAGCCGTGAGCTCTATGAGCGCATGGTGATATTGAAGTACAAAGCTTATGATACCGAGGTCAAGAAAACGACTGAGGTAAAGAAGGAAGATGAAGGAGATTTTTCTGTTCCGTTCAAATTAAGTTCAGTTGCAACCCCAAATCAAGTTTCCTTGATCGATGCAATTGAAGAAGTGACTGCTCAAAGCTCTGAGCCAGCTGCTCAAGAGGAAGCTCCAGCATATGAGCCAACCATTGATGAATTAGCTGCAAAGCACGAAATTGAATTTACGATTGAGGTTCCTGAGGAACCAAAAATGACTCCACCTATTGCGAACGTTGCTCAAAGCATCAACCAAGTTATGCAAAGTATTACTCCCCAAGAATCATTGAACGATCGCTTGAGCAAGAGTGTGGGAAATACAAGCACGGTAGCTCAGAAAATGGAACATACTCCTATTCCTGATCTAAAGCGCGCCATTACTTTGAATCAACGTTTCCAATTCTCAAAAGAATTATTCAAGGGAAATAATCAAGAATACGAAGTAGCTATTGATCGCCTCAATAATACTTCTCGTGAAGAGGCCTTGCGCCAATTGGAGCAACTTAGATCCAAATATGTGTGGAATAATGAGTCACAAGTGACACAGGATTTCATTGAGCTTATCGAACGTCGTCACCAAGGTTAATTGTGGCAATACTATATGTAATCCCTACGCCCATCGGCAATTTAGAGGACATCACTCTGAGAGCAATTCGATTGCTCAAGGAAGCTGATTTTGTATTGGCAGAAGACACGCGTGAAACACGAAAGTTATTCCAACATTTTAGCATCGACAATCAATTGGTGAGCTACCACCTCAATAATGAGCATCAGGTAGTGAAATCATTAGTGGAGAAAATTCGACATACTCAATCCGTAGCCCTCGTCTCGGATGCGGGAACCCCCGCCATTTCTGATCCTGGGTATTTATTAGTTCGAGAGTGCATTAAGCAAGGCATTGAGGTTTTTACATTGCCTGGACCTACAGCCTTTGTTCCAGCTCTAGTGCAGAGCGGTATTCCGTGTGAAAAGTTTGTCTACGAAGGTTTTTTACCGCATAAAAAAGGAAGAGAAACCAGATTCAAGGCAATCGCACAAGAGGAAAAGACAACGGTGCTTTATGAATCTCCACATCGATTGGTGAAAGCTTTGGAGTCTCTAGTGACCTTCTGTGGGCCACAGAGAGAAGTTTCGGTGTCGCGAGAAATTTCGAAGAAATTTGAAGAAACAGTTCGCGGTACAGCCGTAGAGGTCTTAGCTCATTTCAAGAAAAATGAACCGCGAGGAGAGTTTGTAATTGTAATCGGAGGAAAAGACTTTTCATCTACTCACCATCCTGACATCGACAGGGAGGAGACATAATAATTCTTGTCTTAGGAAGAATATTATTCAATCGCGTTTGAGTATCAGCATTCATCTGATTATTTAGCAGATCTAAAATTTCTAATTCTTCTAGAAGTCCTAGGGAATTGGGGTACACAGAAATCGGATTGTCCCAAAGAATCAAGACCTTTAGTGCCTTGAGCTGATTAATGTTTTCAGGAATTCTCTCTAAAAAATTATCACTCAAATCCATCGACTTTATATTGGTAAGCACCAACATCGCCTCGGGAATTTCAGAGATTTTATTTTTCGAAAAATTAATGCGCTGTAGATTTTTTAGCTTGATAATCTCGTCGGGAATGACATTGATTTTATTCTTCGATAAATTGAGTTCTTGTAAGTTTTTAAATTCAAAAACTTCTTTTGGGAACTCTACAAGTTTTTGTTTCGAAAGATCCAATCGATATACCTCATTAGGATTGATTAGAGCGCTTTCTATTGATCGAAATACTTTGGTGGTGTCAAGGGCTTCCAAAGACAAAAGCTGGCCGTTAGAAGCGATGCTAATTAGTCCAAGAAAAATAAAGACAATCCATTTCATGATAAAATGCTTTTTGCTGAAGCTACGTCAACGAAGATTTGATTTTTTAGTTCATCAATCGAGCCAAATTTTTTCTCTTCTCTGATTTTACTTACCAGTTCAACACGGATATTTTTATCATAAATATCCTCATTAAAATCAAAAAGATGTGCTTCTAGGTGAAGTTGTGAAGTCTGCTCTACCGTAGGGCGGTGGCCGATATTCATTACACCTTTATACCTAGACGCATTAACATCTGCATAGATTGCATATACTCCGTTGGCCGGTATTAATTTATAAGCATAATCTACCGCAATATTTGCAGTAGGGAACCCGATGGTAGAGCCTTTCTTGGCTCCGTGAATTACTTTGCCAGAAATACTATATCGGTATCCCAAGTAGGAATTAGCTGTTTCAAGATCACCAGATGCTAGGCATTGTCTGATTTTCGTAGAACTCACATTCACATCATCAATCTCTTGCACGGGAATTTCTTCTACTTCGAAATCGAATAATTCAGCCCATTCTGAAAGAGTATTAAAATCGCCTTCTCGGTTGCGACCAAATCGATGGTCATATCCAACAATTACTTTTTTTGCATTCAGTCCCGTTACTAATAGATTGCGGACATAGTCGTATGCTGAAATCCTAGAAAAATCAGTAGAAAAAGGATAGATCATGAGGTGATCAACCCCCGCTTTCTCCAGCAGGGCAGCCTTTTCCTCAGGAGTGTTTAATAGCTTTAACCCATGATCATCTGGGTAAAGAACCATTCTTGGATGGGGGTAAAACGTGAGGATGACCGAAGATCCACCAATTGCTTCCGCACTTTCCTTTATTCGATTAATAATGGCTTTGTGCCCAAGATGAACACCATCGAATGTTCCGATGGTGACGACACTTCGCTTGCCATTATTAAAGTCAGAAAAATCAGTGTGAATCTTCAATGTGCATCAAATTAACGCTGCAAATGTAGTTTTAAGCGTGCCACAATGGAGTAGGTATAAAAAAAACTCTCTCACCGAAGTGAGAGAGTTCTTAATCTCTAGGAGAAAAATTGAATTATCTAACGATCATCAATTTTTCATGAGTAATATTCTTACCGCCTGTTACTACACCGATAATATAGTTACCAGCAGGTAGTTCAGAAACGTTTAAGTTAAAGCTGTTTGATCCAGCAGCATGCTTGCCGATGTTATCCCACATCATCAATTTGCCAGTGATATCACGTACTTCGTAAGCAACGTTAGAAGCTTCGTTCAAATTGAATTGAATACGTGTGTTATCTACCGCTGGGTTAGGGAATAATTGAAGACCAGAGAGGTTAGAAACTTCAGTTTCATTTACACCTACAGCGCGCTCAGAAAGAATCAAGCGTACAGATGGTGAATAGCTGTTACGGAAGAACCATGTCAATACTTGGTTTGAGTTGAAATCCTTACGTGCAGTTGAGTTGTCATTATCGCTGTTTGGTTCAGCAGTTACAGTTAATTCTTCAACTGTTTCTTCTTCTGTTTCTACAGATACAAGATATACTTCATCAACGATACACTCAGCTGAGTTATCGAAAGGGAAGTAGATTGGTCCTGCGTCTACCCACTGTGGTTGAACCATGTGGTATCCGAATTCAACTAGCTCATAAACTTGAGCAGTAGTAGTACTTTGATCTGAATAAAGTGCTGCAAGGAAATTAGCTCCTTGAGAAGTTTCAGTAGCACCAGTTGTGTTTGGTCCAAACTCAACAGTCAGACCATAAGCTGTGCTACCTTCGTTAGGGAAAGTATAGATGTTACCTACACCGAATGGAACGAATAGATCTGGGTTGTCAGCGCTAGCGCGACCACGAAGTTCACCAGTAGTTAAGGCTACATCGTTGTGACCGTATTCATCTGTAGTGTATTCGATTCCACGAGTTACTATGTTGTTATCTGGAAGATCGTCTGTTTGATCGCTAGTAAGTGTTGCACGAACTTGATATAATCCAACCTCTGTTGGAACCCATCCTGTTTGAACGAAAATCGTATCAAGCACTGGTGCTGGACAAATTGGTTCGTTTGCTGGAGCTGGCATATCGAAAGTAGGAACGTTTGTAGTGTTCAACACTGTAGTACCAGTTGCATCAAGAACTTCGATAACGATGTTACAGTTGGTTTGATCTTGACGACCATTGTTTCTCCAGATCACACCAGCAACCATACCGCCATCAGCTTCTGTAATTGCTTGGTTCAAAGGAGTCACTTTGTATTCCCAAAGGTTCAAGATATCACCATTGGTTACTTGAGTGATTTCAAGGTCGTTTTCTACAGCTGTTTCGTAGATGCAAATATCATCTAGACCCCAGAAGTAGTGGCTGTAGCCGTCTGCGAACTCGTCATTGTAAGACCAACGAATAACAACTTGTGACTGTAATGCAGCAATACAAGATACATCGATGACCGTGTTCAATGGGTTAGCAGAAAGTTGGTTTGCAGAGGTAATAAGAATACCTGTAGCATTGAACTCAGTGAAAGTAGCTCCACCATCGTTCGATACTTGAACTGAAAGCGGAGAAAGCTGAGCGCAGCAATAACGGAAATATTGATTGAAATCAACTTTTACGTTTTCTAAAGATGACATATCCAAAACTGGAGTTTGGATATAACCGGACATTACTTCTGCAGGGTTAGCAGCAGTAATTTGACCGCCTTGTGCTAAGTCTGCATCGAAAATCATCCAGCCGTTTGCTGCGGTTGGAGAAGCCATTGCATTAAGTGTGTTAGAGTAGAAACCAGCTGGGCTATTAGCTGTAGCAAGTGCCCAAACGCTTCCGTTGTTCCCACCTGTAGTCCAAGCACCAACACCGTTGTTTCCATCCAAACCATTTGCGAAGTCCTCACAGAAGAAATCTGCTGAACCGCCGCGGTTTGTGCTAAGTGCTTCAGCACCTCTTTGATTTGACACGCTGATTTCAAACTGATCAGCTGGTCTTAGTCCGCCTTGTGCGTTTGCAGCAGCAGCAATTAGGACTGTTCCAATAATTGAGTAAATTCTTTTCATCCGAATGATTAATTTAAGGTGTGTCGAAAATACTCATTAAATAAACATAACCCTACCGTTAAGAGTTTTTTTGGGAAATAAAAAAGCCCCTTCATCTTGGTTTCACAAGCTGAAAGGGCTTTCAATGTTTCTGAAAGGCTTATTGCTCTAGCAATTCCATCTTTTTCTTGAGGTCTTCAATTTCTCTTTCGGTACTCTTAATTTTTTTCTCAATCTCCTTTCTCATGGCCTCAGCACCTTTTCCAGTGAAGAATCCCATGTTGTTTTCATATTGTTTGATTTGAAGGAAAAGCTTGTCTAGCTTGTCTTTCAATACCATCTTTTCTCTTCTAACTCCTTGATCTCCACTTCCAGAGGACTTGATATTGTCTACTCTAGAGCGGAAAGCACTCATTTCACGTTGCTCGCGCTCTGCATTGATTTGACCATACTTCTTATCCAAAGCAGCATTGTAGCGATCCATGATATTCTTCACGTGATCTTTCGGAACAAAACCTACAGCGTGCCAACGCTCGCTGAATAATTTCAAGAAGCTCAGGTCTTCTGATTTGTTACCGGTCAATTCAGTGGATTCAATTTCTTCAAGAAGAGCTGTCTTCAATCGAAGGTTTTCTTCTTGTTGATTGACCATTTCTCCGAAGTGTTCTTTTTTCTTTTGGAAGAAAATATCACAAGCAGAACGGAAACGCTGCCATAGCTTTTGCTCATCGCGTGGATCAGCGCTGCCAATAGCCTTCCATTGTTCTTGAAGTTTTTTCAAACTCTCAGTAGTGGCTTTCCAATCGGTGCTGTCTTGAAGTTCTTTTGCTTTCGCAATGAGTGCCTCTTTCTTGTCTTTATGTTCTTTGAAAGAATTGCGCTTTACTTCATATTGTTCTTTGCGCTTGCTGAAGAACAAATCACAAAGACCTCTGAATTCCTGCCACACTTCTTCGTTGTCTTTTTTCTTAGCCCAACCGATAGTGCGCCATTCTTCTTGAAGCTTGATTACCTCTTCCGTCCAACGATTCCAAGTTGCAGTGTTGGTGATTTCCATCTGAAGGATTTCCTTCATTTTTTCTACCAACGCTTTTTTCTTGGTCAAGTTTTCTTCGCTATTCGCGTGAATAACGTCGTAGTGCGCTTGTATTCTGTTTTGAGACTCGCGTAAGATTCCAAAGAATGTATCTCCGAGTTCTTTATAGGTTTCTCTAGGAGATGGACCTACATTCATCCATTCACGTTGGAATTTTTTCACCAACATTTCTAGATCAGAGATCAGTTCTACAGACGCAAGGCCTTTTACTTCTTCAATGAGTTCTTCTTTCTTCTTTTGATTAATCTTCAAATCATGGTCTTGCAATGATTTGTAGATATTGATATTGTAGAAGAAAGAGTGGTTGAGTTTTGCCCACGCCTCTTGGAGTTCGTGGTATTTGTCACCAGGTACATCGCCAATAGCATCCCATCTTTCTTTGAGTGCTTTGTGCGTGCTAAAAGCTTTACCGATGTTTTCTTCGCTTGTGATAAGCGTTTCGAATTCTTTTACAATAGCATTTTTAGCCTCCAAATTCTTTTGGCGCTCTGCTGCTAATTTTTTACCATGCTCTTCAATACGATCCTCATAGACTTTGAGGAGCTCTTGAAAACGTTCCTCCAATTCATGGGGAACATAGGTGAAAGGAGGCTTTTCAGTGCCTTCTTCGACTGGTTGGTTGTTGTAAGCCTCCAACTGAAGCTGTCTTTCTTTTGCCGATTCCGCTTTCCAATCGTTGCGGATCTCACGAATTGCTTCTCTGATAGACATAATGTCTTCGGTTTGAAGCAAACCGTGCAGTTTCTCAATCAATGTAGTTTTCATCAAAACGTGTTTATTCTCACTCGGTTTAATCCTTCCGAGCTACAAAAGTAGTTAAAGGTTTGATACATTTTATCGGTTATTTAACGTATCCGATAGGTGTATTGGTTACACTTCATCTACGATTATTTCGAATCTTTAGTTTTTAAATAGAGGCATCATATCTTGGCAGCACCAAAAAAGCATGGAAGATTATACTCCAAAATACTCGTATTCAGCGGTTCTGCTTAAAGCCAAACGCTACTGCGACAAGGCCGAGCGTGCGCACAAGGATGTTTTGACAAAGCTGATGCGATGGGGAATGAACAGTGAAGAACGGGATCAAATAATGATGGTGCTCATCTCAGAAAATCTGTTGAATGAGGAGCGCTATGCTGAGGCGTTTGTAAATGATAAATACCGGTTCAATAAATGGGGCGTCAAAAAAATCGAACAAGCGCTCAAAATGAAAGGTGTGAGTGATCGCAATATCCGTGATGCGATTGCCAAAATAGTGCCCGCTGAATATGAGGATGGCTTGAAAGAATTGATTGAAAAACGCTGGGTAAAAACAGCGGGAATCCCCGTGTGGCAGCGCAAAATGAAAGTAGCCCGGTACTTTATTTCCCGGGGCTACGAATCTTCTATGATTTGGAAAATGCTTGAGTCTATTAACTAATAGTCGTTGAATCGGTAGTTGTCGAATCGCTTTCCGCCGGACCAGACATTACATCTGCAAAGGCGCAGTACGTGGCCAATATTGCTACTGGCATTGTAAACAGCAGTCCGACACCGCAAGCCAATACTCCAATGATTAGCGCCCCCAACCACACAACGATGAAGAAGCCAAGCCAAGAAAAGAAATTTTTACCAATCACTTTTCTACTCGCTTCCATAGAATCCCAAAATTCAAGTTTCAGAAATAGGAGCATGGGAACTGCGATGCCGTAACCAACCGCGAGGTAGATACCAGGGATAATACAAAAAACGAAGCCAATAGCGGTGAGAATGCTAGAGATTAATGATAAAACGATAAGGTTACCAATATGCAGCTTAAACCCATCAAAGAAATTGTTGAAGGTGTAAGCTTCGCCTCTTCTAATCTTATCAGCCACTAGGTAATATCCTGCGGCCAATGGAGGATTGACAATGAGTCCAGCTATGGTGCCCAATACAGGGATTAAATTGATAACCGCAGAAATAGCAAAGAAAACTAAAGTGAATAACACGAAGTTCCCAATGTCTTTTTTAAAGAGCTGAATGGCTTGAGATATATAAGTTTCCAGTCTGAAAACATATCCATCTCTAATTACATCTTCAGGGTTTTTCCAGTTTTCTTGTTTTGAATTTGGTTCGTCTAGTATGATCATAGCATAAGGGATTAGTGGTCTCGAAGGTAGTTAAAATACACTACATTTGCCGCGCAAATCACAATTTCAGCAAGGAAAATGAATGTAACCGCAGATGCGATCCATGAGCTGAATGAACGCCTATTGGCGCTCAGGAGGTATCTTTGACGTGGACACTAAGTTGCTCCAAATCATAGAAGACGAAAAACACACACAAGACCCCGGATTCTGGGATGACCCGAAGAAGGCGGAATTGGTGATGAAACAAATCAGAAACAAAAAGGTCTGGACAGACGCATTTCAACAATGCGTGACGGCCATCGATGACCTTCAAGTTATTCAAGAATTTTTTAAAGAAGGCGCTGCTTCCGAAGAGGAAGTGCAGGCTCAATTCGCTCTCGCTGCTCAACGCATCGAGGATCTTGAGTTTAAAAACATGCTCAGTGCTGAAGAAGATAGCTTGAATGCTGTTCTTCAAATCACCTCTGGAGCCGGTGGAACCGAAAGCTGCGACTGGGCAGGAATGCTCATGCGTATGTATATCATGTGGGGAGAAAAAAACGGTTACACCGTGAAAGAACTCGACATGCAAGAAGGTGAAGTAGCAGGAGTAAAGCAATGTACTTTGGAATTCTCAGGAGAATTTGCTTTCGGTATGCTGAAAGGTGAAAACGGCGTACACCGATTGGTGCGCATATCCCCATTCGACAGTAATGCCCGTCGACATACAAGCTTCGTGTCAGTTTATGTTTATCCGCTTGTGGATGATACGATTGATATTGAAATTAATCCGTCTGATATTACTTGGGATACCTTCCGAAGTGGAGGTGCTGGTGGACAGAACGTAAACAAAGTTGAAACAGGGGTGCGTTTGAAACACAAACCTTCTGGAATTGTTATCGATAACACCGAAACACGTTCTCAGCTACAAAACAAAGAGAAAGCAATTCAATTATTGAAATCGCAGCTCTACGAAATGGAGTTGGCAAAGCGCAATGCTGCACGCGACGAAATTGAAGCTGGTAAGAAAAAAATTGAGTGGGGTTCTCAAATTAGAAACTACGTTATGCAGCCATACAAACTTGTAAAGGATGTGCGAACAGGCCATGAGACAAGCGATGTAGACGGTGTAATGGATGGTGATATCGGAGAATTTTTGAAAGCATTCTTGATGGCTCAAGGAAATGCAGCCAATGTTTAATTTGAATATTTAATAAAAATAATAATGGAATATCGCATCGAAAAAGACACAATGGGGGAAGTGAAAGTTCCTGCTCATGTGTATTGGGGCGCTCAAACAGAACGCTCTCGCAATAATTTCAAAATTGGTCCAGAGGCGAGCATGCCGAAGGAGATTATTTCTGCGTTTGCAATTTTGAAAAAAGCTGCAGCACACGCAAACTGCGAATTGGGAGTTCTTCCAACGGAGAAGCGCGACCTCATCTCTAAAGTTTGTGATGAAATTTTAGAGGGAAAATTGGCAGATCAATTCCCGCTTGTTATTTGGCAAACGGGTTCGGGTACTCAATCAAACATGAATTTGAATGAAGTGATTGCGAACCGAGCGCATGTCTTAAACGGAGGCCAATTGGGCGAAGCGAGCGTTTTGAATCCTAATGATGATGTAAATAAATCACAATCTTCAAATGATACGTATCCTACTGCAATGCACATTGCAGCGTACAAATCTGTAGTAGAAAAAACATTGCCAGGTGTTCAGAAACTTCGTGACACACTTCATGCGAAGAGTATGGAGTTTATGAATGTGGTAAAAATCGGACGTACACACTTGATGGATGCAACGCCTATCACCTTGGGTCAAGAATTGAGCGGCTATGTAGCTCAATTGGATCATGGAATGCGCGCTGTGAAAAATACACTTTCGCATTTGAGCGAATTAGCATTGGGTGGTACAGCGGTAGGTACTGGAATCAATACACCTGAGGGATATTCTGAATTGGTAGCGAAAAAAATCGCGGAATTTTCAGCTCTTCCATTGGTTTCTGCTCCAAATAAATTTGAAGCATTAGCAGCGCATGACGGCATCGTTGAAACACACGGAGCATTGAAGCAATTGGCTGTTTCTCTAAATAAAATTGCCAACGATATTCGTATGATGGCGAGCGGCCCTCGTAGTGGAATTGGTGAAATTTATATTCCTGAAAATGAGCCAGGGTCTAGCATTATGCCAGGTAAAGTAAATCCAACGCAATGCGAAGCATTGACGATGGTTTGCGCTCAAGTCATGGGAAATGATGTGGCTATCACTGTAGGTGGAACGCAAGGTCATTATGAATTGAACGTATTCAAACCTATGATGGCTTACAATTTCTTGCAATCAGCAGAATTGTTGGGTGATGCATGTGTGTCATTCAATGATCATTGTGCTGTTGGAATTGAGCCGAATCATGATAGAATCAATGAGCTTGTAAATAATTCATTGATGCTCGTGACCTCGTTGAATACCAAGATTGGATATTATAAAGCAGCGGAAATCGCGAAGACAGCGCACAAGAATGGCACTACACTTCGTGAAGAAGCGATTCGACTTGGTTATGTAACCGAAGAAGAGTATGATCAAATAGTGGTTCCAGCGAAAATGGTTGGGAAGCTTCACTAAGAAATATGGAAGTAAAAAAAATCCCCTCAGTCATGAGGGGATTTTTTTTGGATAGAGAATCTAAATTACTTTTTTCTAGCAAGACCAGCGAATGTCAATGCACCGCCCGCAAGCATAATGTCTTTCAAAGCGCTTACTGTTCCCATCGTCTTCAACATTGCATCATCGCTCATTGCATTTGGTACGTGCACCATCAATACGAATGCGATCAATGTTCCAGCCAATGAAAGGCAAGAAATCAAATCCAATACGCGAATGATGATAGAGATACCCGCAAGAATCAATGATGTACCAGATGCATAGGTCCAAAATAGTCCGCCAAACGGCATGTAAGAAGGAACCATGTACTGCATTTGATCAGCTCCTGCATAGTGCAATAAACCGAAGATGATTAGTGGAACGGCGAATAAATAACGCCCGAGTGAAGTAGTTAAGAAGTTCATGAATTTTGAATTAATGGTTTGTTTTTTAAAGTTCCCCTATTACGATGCAAGTACCACTTTGGGTTTCATAAGTTTTGCACTTTTTTATTTGGAAAACATTGAAAATCAGAATTCTTGACTCAAAATACAACTAAAAAAGCGGCACGGGGCCGCTTTTTTGAGATTCGTCGATAAATAATGTCTTTTCGTCTTTTAGAGTGGGAAGTATAAAATTACTCCTTCATAACCACTTTTTCCCTTTACAACCCCTATTTCTACTCGATATTTGGTTGAATTTGACTTTGGATTGTAGACTACTCGTTTGCCACTATTGAATGCCGTGCTGGGTTGTTCAGATTTTTCAAAATCAGACATCGGTAATGAGAACTCCAAATATGGAATCACGCGATTCAAGATGGTCTGACACATTGCAGCATCCTCATTGAAGTAAGTAATCTTCAAATAACTGCCCTTGCCAAGCTTATCCTTTTCAATGGTTGTGGCATTGGCATTCTCATATTTAATATTGGATTCGAATCCATCAGCAGTGGCTGCGCCTTTTAAGGATCCGAAGTTTTTTGAAACAGCAAAAGCAATGTTTTTGAAGTTCTCATCTGGTTTTTGTTGCGCAAAAGAGCAAATTGCAGAGAACATAATTGCGGTGAAAAGAATCAATCGTGTCATGGACGTAATGGATATTTATATATGCAAATCAAACTAATAAATCGAGATAAGGTTTCACTTTTCGCGACAAGTGATTAACAATCGGTATTTTATACCCTCCAACTCATAGAGTTTAGCAGGAAAAAACTACCTTTGCACGCGTTAAAAAAGAGCACCGAGAAATACCGCAGGGATAATGAGCAATACAAGCACGCCACAAGCAGAATTGAAGGTTTCCAAAATGGCTGAAAATCTTATAGGTTCTGAAATCATCAAATTGGCTGGAGAGATCAGAGAGCTCATTGCCAAAGGGGAGCGCATCTATAACTTCACCATCGGAGATTTTGATCCAAAAGTTTTTCCAATTCCAGCTGAGCTGAAAGAGGAGATTATTCAAGCATATATCAACGATGAAACAAACTATCCTGCGGCAGACGGTATGGCCGAATTGCGTAAGGAAGTAGCTAAGCTTATCAAGAATGGTCAGGGCCTTACTTATGCCGAGAATGAAATACTTATCGCAGGTGGCGCTCGTCCTATCATTTATGCGATCTATCAAGCATTGGTAGATCCTACAGATGTGGTCTTATTCCCAGTTCCAAGCTGGAACAACAATCACTACACGCACTTGTCTCACGCGCAGCAAGCGTTTGTGGAAACTTTACCAGAAAATAACTTCATGCCAACCGTTGAAGAGTTGGCACCGCATATTCAAAAGGCAACATTGCTCGCGCTTTGTTCTCCTCTCAATCCGACAGGAACTGTTTTTTCTAAAGAACAATTGGAAGCTATCTGTGATATGGTGATCGCTGAAAACCAACGCAGATCAGCGGATGAGAAGCCTTTGTACATTATGTACGATCAAATCTATTGGACACTCACTTACGGTGAAACGGTTCACTTTGATCCTGTTTCTCTTCGTCCAGAACTTCGTCCATACACGATTTTTGTAGATGGTATTTCTAAATCAATGGCCGCTACTGGTGTTCGTGTTGGTTGGGCATTTGGTCCGAAGAAGATCATTGACAAAATGAAATCAATCCTCGGTCACGTGGGAGCCTGGTCTCCTAAGGCTGAGCAAATGGCTTCTGCACGTTTCTTACAAAATGAAACTGCGGTTGAACGTTTCTTAGGTGATTTCAAAAAACAACTAGAAGACCGATTGGTCGGTTTTTATAATGGTATTCAAACCCTCAAATCAGAAGGCTTTCAAGTAGATGCCATTGCTCCAATGGCGGCGATTTATCTCACTGTGAAATTTGATTTGAAAGGAAAAACTACTGCTGAAGGAAATGTCCTCGACACCACAGAAGCGGTTACTAATTATTTATTATCAGAAGCAAAACTCGCAGTAGTTCCATTCTACGCATTTGGTGCTTCTAAGTCTAGTCCATGGTATCGCCTATCTGTGGGTACTGCTACCATGAATGACGTGACTGAATCTATAGCAAGCCTGAGAGTGGCTTTAAACAAGCTTTCATAATATTACGATGAATTCAAAAAACTACTGTGTAATCATGGCCGGCGGCGTGGGTTCACGCTTTTGGCCAATGAGCAAAACAGCATTTCCAAAACAATTTCACGATATCCTCGGTGTAGGTCGTACGTTGATTCAAATGACTTACGATCGATTCTTACCAATCGTGCCCAAGGAGAATATCCTCATCGTAACCAACGAACGATACAAATCACTCGTACTTGAACAACTTCCTGATCTAAAACCGGAGCAAGTATTGTGTGAACCTTATATGCGTAATACCGCGCCTTGTGTGGCATACGCAGCTTTTTGGATTGCAGATCGCGAGCCGGATGCAAACATCATGGTGGCACCAAGCGATCACTTGATTTTAAACAATGATGAGTTTTTGCGCATCATTGATATCAGCGTAAAGCAAGCTACTGAAAGCGGAAATCTTGTAACCCTTGGTATCAAGCCAACACGCCCTGACACGGGATATGGCTATATCCAATGGGCGGATGTAAAAGATGCATTCGACGGTCGTGTGAAGAAGGTGAAAACATTCACCGAAAAACCAGACATTGAATTGGCAAAAGACTTCCTCGAAAGCGGTGATTTTTACTGGAACTCTGGAATTTTTATCTGGACGCTTCCTTCGATTCTAAATGCATTTCAAAAATATCTTCCCGATATGTTCAAAGCATTCAGCGATGGTGCTGGAGTGTATGGCACATCGGAGGAGCCAGCATTCATCGAGCGAACATACAGTTCTTGCGACAATATTTCCATTGACTACGGTATCATGGAAAAAGCGAAGAATGTGAATGTTATTCTTAGCGATTTCGGTTGGAGCGACCTCGGAACATGGGGATCATTGCATACACACCTCGCTCAAGACGACCGTTCAAATGGTGTGGTTGGAAAGAAAGTGTTGCTTTACCAATGTGCAGATAATGTTGTGAATGTTCCGAATGAGAAGCTGGTGGTGCTACATGGTTTGAATGGCTACATCGTAGTTGATTCAGGCAATACGCTTCTTGTTTGCAAGAAGGAAGATGAGCAAAAGATCAAACAATTCGTTAACGATATAAAGATTCAGCTAGGCGAGGAGTACGTATAGTACTTAGGCTTCCGGATCATCGTAAAGGAAATCATTGAAAGGGAAACGTGTGATGTGTAATTCACGCACGCGATCGTACAATAAATTTCTAAACGAATCAATATTCGATTTTTCTTGTGCTGAAATGAAAATGACATCCACGTCATTCATTTTTGCCATCCAAGATTTTTTCAATTCTTCTAGCGTAATATTTTCCTTCGTTGCAGGAGTTAAATCGTCTTCTGCTTTTGGTACGTGTTGATAGGCGTCAATTTTATTGAAAACAATAATGGTCGGTTTATCACCGCTGCCAATCTCGCGCAAAGTCTCGTTCACCACATTGAAATGATCTTCGAATTGTGGATGAGAAATATCTACAACGTGCACCAATAAATCAGCTTCTCTTGTTTCATCCAATGTGGATTTGAATGATTCAATCAATTGGTGGGGAAGCTTGCGAATAAATCCAACAGTATCTGATAGTAGAAAAGGAAGATTTTTCAAAACCACTTTTCGTACCGTTGTGTCCAATGTTGCAAAAAGTTTATTCTCTGCGAATACATCTGACTTAGAAAGCACATTCATGATGGTGCTTTTTCCAACGTTGGTGTATCCCACCAAAGCCACACGCACCAAGGCTCCGCGATTTCCGCGCTGAATGGCCTTTTGCTTGTCAATTTCTTTTAGTTCTTCTTTCAGGCGTGCAATACGATCGCGCACGATTCGACGGTCGGTTTCAATTTCTTGTTCCCCAGGACCGCGCATGCCTATACCACCCCGTTGCTTTTCTAAGTGGGTCCACATTCGCGTGAGTCGCGGCAGCATATATTCATATTGCGCAAGCTCTACTTGAGTTTTCGCGTGGGCGGTGCGAGCTCGGCTCGCAAAAATGTCAAGAATAAGGTTGTTTCGATCGAGTACTTTCACTCCCTTGTCTTTGAATTCTTTTTCAAGATTTCGAAGTTGCGATGGAGATAACTCATCATCGAAAATAATCATATCTGGTTTGTGCTCTTCGACGTATTCTTTGATTTCATTGAGCTTTCCACTTCCTACAAAAGTGCGGGAATCGGGATGATCCAACGATTGTGTGAATCGTTTTAAACAAACAGCATTGGCCGTCAACGCTAAGAAGGCCAACTCGTCCAAATATTCTTCTAGTAAATCTCTAGATTGTTGTTTTGTGATGATACCTACGAGGACGCAAGTTTCTTGCTTCTTCGCGGTTTCAAATAATTGATTTTTCTTCTGCACGATTCTATTGAGCGTTCCTTAAATTGATCACGTAGTCTGCGAGATCTGCTATTTCTTGTGTGGATAGCACATCTTTTTGTGGAGGCATTTTGCCTTTACCAGCAGTGATGATGGCGATCACACCATCTTTGTCGAGCTTGCTAGCTGTGAGATCTGGCGCGCCAGATGCACCAAGTTTGCCATTTCTGCCATGACAGATAGCGCACTTGCGACCATAGTTTTTTTCTACTAATTCTTTTGTGTCTTCACCAGATGAAGCAACCGAACGTTCGTTCGGTTGACTCGAGTTTCCACACGCGAAGATCAAGGTTGCAATTCCTGCAACGACTAACATATTTTTTAAATCCATCCGATTCCTAATGCTTTAGCAGCCTCTCTGAAAGGCCATGGAATTGAAGCGAGAATGAGTAATAATCCTACCAAATAGTAAATGAAAATCATGCGATGCTTCGCCCACTTTTCTGCCTGGCGCTTCGCTCTTGAATATCCAACAGTAATGAATACCGCAGCAATCACCATTCCTGCAAAGTGCTCTACCACCCAGAAGCGACTTACTGAATTTTTCATCACATCGCCTTGAGCTATCATTTCAGTGACGTGATCGCCGAAGAAGTACAATGCTAATCCTATGAGGATTTGAAGGTGAACTGAAGCTAATGTAAATAGTGCAAGCTTCTTTTCAGCATTGGTTACTGGTCGGTACATGCGAATCAAACTGTCCACAATGGTAACCACCAATAGAATTAAAACTACCCAACGCAGAGTAGAGTGAAGATGTATAAGGCCTGTGATCATAATAGAGGGTCTTTATTTTAGTGTCAAATGTAGTGAAGGTCAGTGATTAGTTGGCGCTAATAGGCACGTTGGGCTGAGGATGCTCATGGATAATTTCCAGCACGGTTCGGAATGCAGCAAATTTTCCCTGAAAGCGCTGATTATGGTCGGCCTGCAAGGCAGGAGCGCACTCGTTTTGGTAGGTGAGCAAATCAGCCATGCTATTACAGATATACTGAATCGCGTAGGTTTTGCCTCCTTCTTCCTCAAGATCTTGCACGCGGCAAATTCGATTTTGTAAAAAATAGCCCGTTCGCATCACGTCGGGTATATGTGTCTCTTTCATCCAAGCAAGCCATTCTTTTTCAACCTCCGGATTGATGCTTACGGTCACATTGTATAACACTTTATTCATTCTGATTCTCTTTCACGGTAAAGGTAAATAACTTTTTCCAAGGGCCGCATTGGTCATTTCAGCCGGAGAAGTGGTCATTTCACATTTGTTAAAACCTTTGAGTTCAAAGGCTGTTCTAATTTTACCGTATAATTTTTATTGATGTTAAAGATTTTTGGTAAAAACCCTCGAGGTACACATAAAGAAACCCTGATGATCTCCACCCAGCACAATGGGAAGTCGTTTCAAAATATTTCTGAAACGATCATGCTCACCAAGGAGGCGACCCCGTGGAAAATGATGAAGAATTATGCGAGTAAACCAAAAGACTTTACACCCTCTCGAGCTTTGCCGTCCGTCAAGTTAGATTTGAAGAAGTCTCCTATCGGAGCTCCAGCATTGCATTGGTTTGGGCATTCATCTTATCTCTTAAAAATAGATGAGAAAAATATTTTGGTGGATCCTGTTTTTTCGAACAGTGCAGCTCCTGTTTCTTTTATGGTAAAAGCCTTTGAAGGAAGCAATGCCTACGCAGTTGAGGATCTTCCTGTGATTGATCTGTTAATCCTTACACATGATCATTACGATCATTTGGACTACAAGACCTTGGTTGCACTTAAGCCAAGGGTGAAAAAAATTGTATGCAGTATGGGGCTCTCTGCTCACTTGACGCATTGGGGATTTAATAAAACGGATATCACAGAACTCGATTGGTGGCAATCGCACGAATGGCTGAGTTTCAAAATAACAGCAACTCCAGCCCGACACTTCTCAGGAAGAGGCTTGGTGAGAGCACAAACGCTTTGGAGTTCTTTTGTTTTGCAATCATCCACACATCGCATTTTTATTGGAGGTGATTCAGGATATGATGGATTCTTCAAAGAAATCGGAGAAAAATTCGGCCCATTTGATTTAGCCATTTTGGAATGCGGTCAGTACAATGCGCTATGGCCATTGATACACATGCAGCCAGAGCTGACTGTTCAAGCAGCGTTTGATTTAGGAGCGAAGTTGACACTCCCTGTTCATTGGGGAAAATTCGCATTGGCTTTCCATCCTTGGAAAGAGCCGATTCAAAGATTTGTTGTAGAGGCAAAGGCGAAGGGTCTGCGCTACACCACACCGATGATAGGAGAGCGCATGATTTTAGGGGAAATTGAACCGACGAGAGATTGGTATTCTGAGTATTGATTATTTCTTCACGAACTTCGATTGCTTTCGATGATGGCGATGAATCAAGGTAATAGAATAAGGTCCGGGCTCTAGAGATTTTACATCGACGAAAGCTTGATGGAATCCGGGTTTCACACTGGCATCAATATATTCTTTCATCACTTGTCCTTCCTCATCTACCACACGGATGATGATGTCGCCTAGTTCTTTATTGGCAAATTTTACCACCATAAAATCTTGAACCGTACCTAGATCGTCGCCGATCAGGAAAATGGTGCTGTCATTATTAAGTGGTGCCGAAATTGCAACAGCCGGAGAAGCCGTTACCAAAAGGAGGAGTAAAAGGACATTTCGTAACACGGGGCAATATAGAAACAATTAGCAAAATCCCGTATGATATGGAGAATTAGATCCATAAAAAACGGCTGTCCTAAGACAGCCGCTTTTTTGCACTCGCTTTACAGTCTGGGCTACTTCCTTCACCCACTGTAGCTTCGTAAATATCTTTTAGAATAATTTTCTTTACCGAAGATACGTGGATTCTTTTCAAACGATGCACTTTGTAGTGTGCAAACAAAGGCAATTTTATACGCGTCTATCCAACGACTAAATCACTTCTTCAACCGTCATAGTAGGCGTATAAACCAAGTAGCCCTTCACTTTTTTACCGCTTATTTTTTCTACCTCTAGCACATAATTTTTTACTTGTAAATGATGTTTTTGCGATGGAGCTCCGGTCTTAAAATCGATAACATCCCATTCATTTTCAGAAATAATTATTCGGTCAGGGCGTATAGGATGGCCGTTAGGGAGAATGATTTCTTGTTCATTATACATCTCCACTTCTGCGCTGAACCATTTACGAAGAAGCTCGTGATCTACGATACGACGAAGCTCGGCAGCGATGTCTTCTCTTTGGCTTTGCTGTATGGTTGGGAATTTTGGTAAGATCAATTGAATAGCACGTGGAATATCCACGGGCGTTTTGATCATCGATAAACATTCATGAATCACGGTTCCAAGCATGCGTTGTTCTTGCTGCGAAATAATTTTGTCTTTCAAAAAGGTATAGCGCAACTGAACCGAATGAATATTCGGTTTCAAGGATCCGTCAATTTCTTTTGTCACAAGCGGCTGATGCTTTTTACCGACAGGACCCTGTTTTTCTCCCATGCTAAAAACTCCATTACTTGAAGTCATTTTGCTTTCCGCGAAGGCCATAATAAATTTAGACGTGGCGTCCACATTTCGATCTTGTTCGATGATGATGTATAATTGTTCCTCAGGTCGTGTGGTGGCGACATAGCAGAGGTTAATCTGGTCCAAAGCACTGTTCTCAATATCGGCAATCATCCCTTCAGTCATGCCTTCTTCTACTTTGTTTTTTCCTTGAGAATAAAGAATTTTTTCAATGCCCAGTTCTTCTTTGTTCACATCCAACCAAAGGGTGCGGGCTGGATCCTTTGTTCCGAACCGCGGGTATATCACTACCGGAAACTGAAGCCCCTTGCTCTTGTGAATAGTCATGATATTGACCTTTTGGTTGCTTTCTTGTGAAGAGGTGTAGAGGGTATGTTGGCGCTCTTCCCACCACTCGGTCACTTGCTGCAAACTCAAATCTTTCTGCGTCGAAAGACGCGTTAAGTGATCCATTAAAAATTCGACAAACGGATCTTTTGTAAGTCCAAAACAGGTGATAATACTCTCCGCAATTTCAATGGGCGAGCGGAGTAATCCTATCTCCAGCGCTGCTGGATAATAGGCCTCTAGAAAGCGCTGAATGTCGGGTAGGAGTGTTCGATCGTGCGGAATCGTATATGATTCCACTAGTTTTTTCAACTCGAATTTTTCAGGATAAAGAACGCACAGGTTTTGCCAAATGCTCACGTTCGAATACAAATGATCCGGTTGGCACAAGAAGCGGATATAGGCCATGATGAGTTTCACTTTTGCAGAATTGCTCAAGAGAAAACTTTCTCGAGTGACCACTTCGATACCCACTTCCAACAGTGCTTTGGCAATAGGGCCTGCTTCTTTTCCAGCCTTGCGAGTGAGGATGGCAATGTCTCCTGGAAGATAGCCTTGGTCCAAAACCGAACGAACGTTCGATACAATATCTTGTATAAATAAATCTCTTATATTACCTTCTTTACTTGCTGAAATTTTCACCTCCACATACCCCGTTCGATCTCTCTTTTCTTCTTGAGTTTGATCTTCATATACTTTTTGGATAAAAGACATACTGGGATCGCTTTGCACAAAATCGAAGAAGGAGTTATTGAATGATATGATGTTTTTAGCACTTCGATAATTGGCGCTCAAAATTCCTTTTTCATAATTGTGTTGAAGCGCTTGTTTACGCTCTGGTGGATGGTTTCCGAGGAGTTCGGGTAAAGAAACAAATTGTTCTGCTTTACCATTTCTCCAACGATAGATGGCTTGTTTTCCATCACCTACGATCAAATTGAAACTGCCTTTTGAAAGTGCGTTTTCAATCAAGGGAAGAAAATTATTCCATTGCATTCCAGAAGTATCTTGGAACTCATCAAACAAAATATGATTGTAACGCTCGCCTACACGCTCGTAGATAAACGGTGCAGGACTATCATTAACGATTTCATTGATGATGGTTTGAAAATCATTGATGAGGATGGTGTTTTCTTCTTCCTTGATTTGTTGTGCAATGGTGGAGAGACGCGCGAGCATGCCCATCGAATAAACAACCTTTACGGCCGCACGCTTCAGTTGCACCGCCTTCATTTCATCGGAAGTAAACAACTCGACCATCGTGGTACGATATGCTTCGAGTTGTTCCTCTATCTCTTGAATCCGCGCTGTGGCGTCTTTGTTTCCCGATTTACTCCACCAGCGACTCGTATTGCCTGCGGGGTTTGTAAAGCGTGAGCCCATGTCAAAGTTGTCATCAGCAAATTTGAAAAAGACAGATACAGCACCGCTCTTACCATAGGTAAAATCGCTTATTTCTAAATTTTTTGAGCGAATAAGTTCGACTGCAGCTAATGCAGGAGCTTTTATTTTTTCATCAAAAACAGCAATGTCTTTTTTGAGTTTTTGTTGTAGTGCTCTGAAGTCTTGCAATGAAAGGTGTTCCAAAGTGGGAAGCACATCCTTCGCATCTTCATTGTAGAGTTGTCGGCTCACGTCTTCTAGTGCGGCGCGCACCTTCATGCCTTTTTCATCTTCGTAATTTTCGAGGGTGAATTGTTGCAAATAGGTCGTAAGTTCTTCATCCGACCCAATGGCGTCAAGACAGGCATCCACAATTTTTTCCGAAAAAGCATTGGTATCCATCTCGATGTTGAAATCGGGATGCAAGCGAAGATCGCGCGCAAATGAACGGACAATCTTATGTGTGAAACTGTCGATGGTCGATATGGCGATCAGCCCATAGTTGTGGAGCATGTGCACGAGGCATTGTCTCGCGCGGTGTTCCAGCTCATGAGGCTGGAGTTGGAGGGCTTGAGCAATTTCATTGAAGAGCCCTTTTTTACTTTCCTCCAAGTTCTTGGCATCGCTGAATTCACGTAGTCGATCGATGACTCTTTCTTTCATTTCCTTCGCGGCAGCGTTGGTAAACGTGATGGCGAGGATATGCTTGTAGTAATAAGGGGACTCTGATTGGAGCGCTAACTGCAAGTAATATTTCACCAAAGCATAGGTTTTACCGCTGCCCGCTGAACTTTTTAGGACATAAAAGTTTTTAAGTGAGTTCATATCGCGAATATGACCATTTTTCGCCATTTACGCGATATGTAGTACCTTTGTATATTGATAACTTCAACGAAATGAAAGAAATTACTTGTTCATTCTGCGGCCGCAAAAAAAGCGAAGTGAGTATTCTCATCGCAGGGATCAGTGGACATATATGTGAGGATTGCGCTACACAAGCAAACGCAATCGTGAGTGAGGAGTCGAAGTCGAAGCTCCCAGCTTCGAATGAGAAGGATTTGGAATTGCACAAGCCTGCTGATATTAAGCGTTTCATCGACGAATTCGTAATTGGTCAGGATGATGCAAAGAAGTCATTGAGTGTTGCCGTTTATAATCACTACAAGCGTTTGATGCAGAAGTCTGCAAAAGATTCAGACGGTGTAGAAATTGAAAAGTCGAATATTATTTTGGTGGGCGAAACAGGTACAGGTAAAACCTTGCTTGCAAAGACCATCGCTAAAATGTTGCACGTTCCCTTCTGCATCGCGGACGCTACGGTGCTTACAGAGGCAGGATATGTTGGGGAAGATGTAGAGAGCATTCTTTCACGTTTGTTGCAAGATGCGGAGTATGATGTACAACGCGCAGAACGCGGCATTGTATTCATCGATGAAATTGATAAGATTGCGCGCAAGAGCGACAATCCAAGCATCACTCGTGATGTAAGTGGAGAAGGAGTTCAGCAGGCTTTATTGAAGCTGCTAGAGGGCTCGATTATCAATGTTCCACCACAAGGCGGAAGAAAGCACCCAGAGCAAAAAATGATTCAAGTGAACACAGCAAATGTGTTGTTCGTTTGCGGCGGTGCATTTGATGGTATCGATAAAATTATTGAACGCCGCATGAATACCGCGGCGATCGGTTATAGTTCAAAGTCAGAAGAAGCAGTAGACAAAGAAAATCTATTGCAATATGTGAGTCCATTGGATTTAAAACGTTTTGGATTGATCCCAGAATTGATCGGCCGTTTCCCAGTGTTGACGCACTTAGATCCATTGAATGAAACTACACTTCGCAGAATATTGACAGAGCCGAAGAATGCTTTGGTGAAGCAATATGTGAAGTTGTTTGAGATGGACGGTGTAAAACTCACTTTCGATAAAAAAGTATTGGACTTCATCGTAGAAAAAGCCATTGAGTACAAGCTTGGTGCGCGCGGTTTACGAGGCATCTGCGAAGCCATAATGATGGATGCGATGTACGAACTTCCTTCATCAAAAGAGAAAGAGTTCAAAGTGACATTGGCCTACGCGAAAGAGAAATTCTCAAGAAGCAAACTTAGTCAACTCAAGGTAGCGTAAACTCAGTTACTAGTTACTAGATACTAGTGACTAGAGTAGATACTAGAGATATAGAGATACAGTTCCAAACAGGCACTGAATCTCTTTCCCGTTAGTCACTACTCTAGTAACTAGTCACTAGTATCTAGTATCTCGTCACTAAGTGAGGTGGTTAGAATTGACGGATTGGGCGGACTCTGTAGGATCCGTTTTTGCCCCCGTTTCCGCTGTATCCACTACCGAAATCTCTCACCCAAGCGAAACTTGCATCGTTGTTATATTCTGTAGAGCTCCAATAATATTCTAGTCCAAAACCAACATTGCTAGTGGTAAAACCACCGATGACTTCTCTGTTATTGTATAGAATAGTTAATTCATTTCTGCTAGGAAGGTACCAGTCATCGTAGCCATTCAATACAAGGTTTTGACATACACCTGCAGCGATTGTTGGTGATGGGCATCCATTGAGAATTTGTGTGGTGTTTAATGCGCCTGTACCGATGGCTGTGCCGTCGGCTCCGGAAATAAGTGTGCCGCCACAGCCCCAAGTAGTAGAGGATAGATCGTTTGGAGCAGCGATGATTCCATGCGGAACATTCGGGTCATAACCTATATCGCCGGGCTGCAAGAGATACGCTAAAACGCCACCTTGAAATGGATCACCGACTACAGGTGTCGTTTCAATTGTGAGGTCTAGAATTTCAGTAATACAATTTGTTGTAGTACCCGTATAAATGCCTGAAGCGGTATATGTTTCACCGGTATTCGACCATGTATAGGTGTCTGTAGCGGTCACGTTAGTTGTGTTTGTAGTGCTAACAATAATGGTCAAGTTTAATGTCTGTACAATACCATTGATTTCGTTTCCAGTATATATTCCTGAGGAGGTATAGGTTTGATCATTATTTGACCATGTGTAGCTATCACATGCAACGATGATCAAATTGTCAGAAGGGCACGGTCCCCATGTTGGCACACCATTGCAAAATGTGAGTGTTTGTCCATTCGTTCCAGGAGCAATAGCCACCCAAGCAGTGCCGTTCCAATACATCATCTCACCCACATTTGTGCCTGGAGGAATAGTGCCTGCTGGACCTTGTGGACCTGTGGCTCCGGGCTCTCCTTGTGGACCTTGCGGTCCTGGTGTTCCACTAGCGCTAAACAAAGCGTAAGGCACGCTCAGTAATTCACTCGTGCTTGAAATGTTATAGTTAGTGCCACCCGAAGGATCAGTTTCTGTCAATATATAATACGGACCGGATGCCCAATTGATATCAGCGAATGCTCCTAAAATGGCAGTGCCCGTTCCAATTTCTAAAGTAACTAATCCATTTGCATTGGTAGTTGGTGTATGGGTTTCGACAAATACAGAAGCTCCAAATTCTGAGCCCTGTAAAATCTGAATACGCATACCGATTATTTGATTCGTCAATAATTCATTGGAGCTATTTCTGATGACACCCTGAAAGCTCATTTTTTGTGGCACTTGCGCGCACATGAAAAATGGCAACAAGATTAAAATGCAAATGGAAATTAGCTTGTTCATTCTCGTTTAGTGTTTTAAAATATGATGTCGAAGATAGGAACAAACGACAAACTTAGTGACTAGATACTAACGACTAGTGACTAGAGTAGTGACTAATGAATAGAGATACAGCGCCTGCTTGGGGACTGTATCTCTATATCTCTAGTATCTACTCTAGTATCTCGTCACTCGTCTCTCGTCACTTTATTTGTCCCTTGTCATTTGCATTCTGTATTTTTCCGAGATGGGGATGTCGCGGTCGGGGAGGGTGAGCTTGTCTTTGCTGATGGAGATGATGCGACTCTTTGCTACCATGTAAGACTTATGCACCCGCACGATGTCTGATTGAGCAAACATTTCTTCCATTTCAATAAAGGTTTGTAAGGTCATGATCTTTTTATGGACCGTGTGAATCCTGCGGTAATCGCCCATTCCTTCTATGAAGAGGATGTCGCGTAAAAATATTTTTTCTAAACGATGCTCTGTCTTGATCATCACAAAACGATCATTGCCAGCTCGCTTGGCTTCTATACGATTAATCGCTTTTTCTACACTCACCAACCAACGCTCTTCTACAAATGGTTTCAGTAGATAATCTACTACGTCTAATTCAAATCCTTTCAATGCATACTCCTGATAGGCGGTGGTGACAATCACTTGCGAGGGAATGTTGTTATTTTCAAGAATGTGAATGCCTGAGATTTCACCGAGATTTAAATCGAGAAATACAATGTCAATTTCATTTTTCTTGAGAAAATCCAATCCTGCTTTTCCTGATTCAAATGAACTTATGAGTTGCAATGAAGGATGCTTTGAAATGTAGGTTTTCAATCGCTCCGCCGCCAATGGCTCGTCTTCTATGATGATGCAGGAATAACTCATCTCGGCAAAATTAATTCTACGTGATAGACTTCGTCTTGCTCGTACATCCGCAATTCATGTTCACCGTAAAGCAAGCTAATTCTTTTTTGGATGAGCTCATTGCCCAACCCATTAGACATGGAAATTGTAGGAACTACCAATTTTTTCAAAAAAGTATTTTCACACTTGAAATAAATGCGCTGCGCCTCCACGGAAAGGTGAATTTTGATGGCGTTTTCTTTGCGATTTTTTTCTGCATGCTTAAATGCATTTTCTAGAAAAGGCAGTAGAATCATGGGTTCTATGCTTGCGCTCTCAACGTTTCCATCAACTTCAAAGACTACATAATTCTCAATGGAGGTTCTTATTTTTTGAAGCGCAATGTATTTGTGCATATAATCAATCTCTCTTGAAAGCGGGACACGCTCGGTCTTGGTTTCGTAGAGCATGTAGCGCATGATTTGAGAGAGCTCGTTCAGATAACGTGATGCTTTTTCTGGATCGATTTGAATGAGCACATCAATATTATTGATGGTGTTGAATAGGAAATGAGGATTCAATTGTGATCGAACCAGGGCCAATTCTATTTCTGTATTTTTTCTCGTCAACTCTTCTTTCACTGCGATGTCGGAATAGGCGGTAATAAAGCCTTGCATGATGATGCCGATGGTCATGTTGATGCCTGACATAAATGAGATGAGAACGACTTGCGCAATGATGCCTTCGATAGTAATTTGAGAAAGACGGAATTCAGAGTAGATGATATGTCCCATCAAAAAGCCAACAGCAGAGCATAGTAGAGCCGTTGCAACCATTGCGAGCAGCAGCTTGATTATTTTTTTTCTTGCAAAAAATCTTTTGAATAAAATGGAGTAACCAACATAAAATCCAATCGCACCGGGAATAATTGCGATCACCAACATGAATTCGGACCACTCATATAGCATTGGCCAGAATTGCCCGTTCGCCCCACCTTGTGAGGCAATAGTGAGAACGAAAATGATAAATAGCAGAAAGAGATACAGTGACCAATAGCCAATGTGCAAGAGAACGATGAGCGATTTTTTAATCATGAAATTTATCCTCTTTCTTTTCTGGAAATATAAGTGATATAGTGCACCAATGTAAACAACAAGAAGTATCCCAACGACCAATACATGATGGAAACATCGGCAGGATGACGTGGCATACCGTTTACTTCAAAAAATTGCAGCGCTGCATAACTATAGGGAAATGTATAGCCATACTTCCACTGCAATGCAAAGATGCTCGCAACTATCATCGCTAATCCGACGCCAACAGAGACCAAGAAGTTTTTGAATCGCATGCTAATGAAATATTGAATGGCGACAATAGGTAAACATGCGACAAAGAATTTCATGGTGCCCCAAACGAAGATGTCTATTGGAATATCAGGAGATGGAAAGATATTGGTGCCATTCAGAAGTGGCGGTAAATAAGCAGAAATGAGAATGCCAAGCGTAAACAAGATGAAGAAGGCGAGCATCATCAAGAGTGTGATGGTAAGCTTTGAAAGAAAGATGGTGCTCAAACTTTGAGGCGAGGCAAAAACTTGTTTCCAAGTGTTGTTCTTGTATTCCATCTGTGTGATCAAACTCGTGGAGAGGATGACACCTGTTGGCAAAAGCAGTATGGCCATTGTTTCCCAAGAATGCTTATAGAGTGATCTCCAATAATCGCCTTGCATCACCATCGGAGAGAATTTTTCAGGATAGAATATTTGTAGAATAGTGAGAATAGAAGGGATGAATAACGCACCGGCTACAACCAGCCAGAATGCAGCGCTTCTGCGCATTTTGATGCGTTCGCTTTGTAAGCTGTGGATGAATGTGGTGATCATGATTCGTGTTGTATGAGGTTCATAAAAATGGATTCCAAATCATTTCTTCCTGCCGCGCATTCATATAATTCAATGCCGTTGGAAATGATTTGCTGATTAGCCGCAGCAATTTGTTGGCGCGACATCAAAGAAGTGTGAATTTTACCGTTGTCGATATATCCTTCGAGTCCAAGCTTACCGATGAGGTGCAACGCTTGAATATTATCAGAAGTGTCGAAGATTAAAAATTCTGATTGGCGTTGCACACTCGTCAAGGCTTGAAGTGTTCCTTGAAATTTTAATTTTCCTTTATCAATAATTGCAACGTGAGAAACAAGTCGTTCGATCTCTGATAACAAATGACTCGATACTAGAATGGTGATGCCGTATTTGGAATTTAATTCTTTTAATAATGCTCTCATCTCTAAAATTCCTTGTGGATCTAGGCCATTCGTAGGTTCATCAAGAATCAATAATTGAGGAGAATGAAGGAGAGCTATAGCGATGCTCAATCGCTGTTTCATTCCCAATGAGAATTTGCCCGCTTTCTTTTTTCCTGTATTGCTCAACCCCACCCATTGCAATACTTCATCGAGACGCGACATAGGGCATTGATATATTTTTTGCCAGATCAATAAATTTTCGCGAGCGGTGAGATGGCCGTAAATCGAAGGGCTTTCGATGAGTGATCCTACGCGTTTTAAAATTTCAATGCGATGTGACGCGAGGGATTGTTCGAAGATTTTCACTTCGCCCGATTGGATTTTAATCAATCCAAGAAGAAGCCGCAGTGTAGTTGTTTTGCCCGCACCGTTGGGTCCGAGGAATCCGAAAATAGATCCCTCCGGAACGCATAAGTTTAGTTGATCAATGACTCGTTCTTTTCCCTCGTAACTGTGAACGAGTCCGGTTGTTTCTATAGCATTTTTCATTTGGAAAAATATTTCTCCAAACGTAGAACTATCGTTTAGCGGTTAAATATTACTGTCTGTGAAAGGGGCTGATTTATCGGTGAAATGGTTATTTCCCGCTGAGCAGACGCTTAATTTCGTTGAGCTTCATCAATGCCTCAACAGGAGTGAGGGTATTAATGTCGAGATGTAATATCTCTTCTCGAATTTGTTCGAGCATCGGATCATCCAGTTGGAAGAAGCTCAACTGCATGCTTGCATCATTGGCCACACGCTCGATGGCACCAGTAAGATTTTCTTTAGAATGAGATTTCTCAAGTTGTGCTAGTACCTCTTTCGAGCGTTCAACCACTTTACTTGGCATACCAGCCAGTTTCGCAACGTGAATACCGAAGCTGTGATTGCTGCCGCCTTGTGCAAGTTTTCTTAGGAAAATAATTTTCTGTCCTACTTCTTTTACACTCACATTGAAATTTCGGATGCGTTTGAAAATACCTTCCATTTCATTGAGTTCATGGTAGTGCGTAGCGAAAAGAGTTTTTCCTTTTGCTTTCGGATGCTCGTGAATGTATTCTGCAATCGACCACGCAATGGAAATACCATCGTAAGTGGAAGTCCCGCGTCCGATTTCATCGAGCAGAATGAGGCTGCGATCGCTCAAGTTGTTGAGGATACTTGCGGTCTCATTCATTTCCACCATGAAAGTAGATTCACCACTTGAAATATTATCACTCGCACCAACGCGGGTAAAGATTTTGTCGACAATACCAATATCGGCTGCGCTTGCTGGAACGAACGCTCCAACTTGTGCCAAAAGCACGATCAGCGCTGTTTGGCGCAGCACTGCAGACTTACCGGACATGTTGGGTCCAGTAATCATCATTATTTGCTGCGTGTCGTTATCGAGATAAATATCATTGCTCACGTATTCTTCACCTGTAGGCAATGAACGTTCGATCACAGGGTGGCGACCGTTTAATATTTTGATGACCTTCGAATCATTCACCGAAGGTTTTACATAGTTGTATTTCGTGGCCACTTTTGCAAACGACATCATGCAATCAATGCGTGCAAGGAGTTGTGCGTTGAGTTGAATCGAGGATGTGTACTCCATAATGGCAGCCACCAATTCATTGAATAGACGAAGTTCAATCGAGCCGATTTTTTCTTCTGCACCAAGAATTTTGGTTTCGTATTCTTTGAGTTCTTCGGTAATGTATCGTTCTGCCTGTGTAAGCGTTTGCTTACGGATCCAGTCTTTTGGAACTTTATCCTTGTGCGTATTTCTAACTTCTAGATAATATCCGAAAACATTATTGTAAGAAATCTTCAATGAAGGAATCTCTGTGCGTTCCGCTTCGCGGTGTTGGATTTGAAGAAGTACTTCTTTTCCTGAAAACGCGAGAGTGCGGAGTTCGTCGAGCTCTGCATTGACCCCATCCGCTATCACCTGACCCTTATTAAGGGCTATTGGCGGGTCGGAATGTATTTCGCGCGCTATGCGCTCACTGATGTCATTACATGCGTTTAATTGGTGACCTAATGCAGCGAGTTCCTTATTGTCAGATTGAACACACCAATCTTTGATGGGTTGAATCGCTTCCAACGCTCTTCGAATCTGTTGGACCTCGCGAGGATTGATGCGACCTACCGCCACTTTCGAGATCAATCGCTCGAGGTCGCCCACTTGTTTCAATTCAGAAGTGAGTTGGTCGAGGAGTTCTTGGTGGCGATGTAAATGATCTACTACGGATAAGCGCTGTTCAATCAAGTTGATTTCCTTCAATGGAAGTAACAACCAACGACGAAGCAGACGACCGCCCATGGGCGAGGTTGTTTCATCGATGATATCGATGAGCGTTTTCGCATTTTCATTGGCACTGCCGATGAGCTCGAGGTTACGAATGGTGAATTTATCGAGCCAAACATATCGATCTTCTTCGATGCGACCGAGGGTCGCGATATGTGCTACTTTATCGTGTTGGGTTTCTGCGAGGTAGTGCAATACCGCGCCAGAAGCCACAATCCCGAGAGGTAACTCTTCGATTCCGAATCCTTTGAGCGATTTAGTACCGAAATGTTTGGTTAAAATTTCAACGCCAAATTCTTTTGTAAAAACCCATTCATCCAAACGGAACGTGTAGAAACGATCCCCGAATGCTGATTTGAAAGCTTGATCAAATTGTTTTTGATACAAGACTTCATTGGGTCGAAAACTCTGAATCAGTTTATCTACATAATCAATCGATCCTTGTGCGGTCACGAATTCACCTGTAGTGATATCGAGAAATGCTACGCCCGCTTGCTGCGGAGCGTTTGGTGTGCCGCCAAAAGATACCGCTGCAAGGAAATTATTTCTTGCAGCATCGATTGTTTTATCGTTGTAAGAAACACCCGGAGTCACTAATTCAGTGATTCCACGTTTCACGATTTTTTTGGTCAGTTTCGGATCTTCTAATTGATCACAAATCGCCACGCGATTTCCTGCTTTGACGAGCTTCGGTAAATAAGTGTCAAGACTGTGGTGCGGAAAACCAGCGAGTTCGACATAGGCTGCTGCACCGTTTTTTCTTTTGGTGAGCGTAATTCCTAAAATGCGCGAAGCGCGAATGGCATCTTCGCCGAAGGTTTCATAGAAGTCTCCCACACGAAAAAGCAAAAGCGCGTCGGGATATTTCACTTTGATGCTATTATATTGCTTCATCAAAGGAGTCTCGACGATTCCGTTGCTGGGGGTAGATTCGATATGTTCTTCGTTTGTACTCACTGGATTAAAAAGCAAAACTGCCGCCTCATTGAAGAAGACGGCAGCCTCGCTAATCATGTAAAAATCGTTGCGTCAAACGTAAGAACTACCTCTTTATTTCACTGTTCAAAACCCTCTGGAGTTATTCACAAGTCATCAACAACTAGTAAATGACAAATTACAAGTGACAAGTGACAAATGATCTCGGCTTTGCCGAGAACTAGTGACTAGAGGCTAGTGAGATAGCAGTGAAACAATATGAGATCGTGATTAAGTTTGTGAAAAATTGAGGTATGTTAAAAATTGAAGCGGGGACTTTAGATTTTCTGAAAAAGCTAAAGAAGAATAATAATAAAGAATGGTTTGATGCCAATCGAGAGAAGTACGATGTAGCGAAGCAAGATTTTATTCAATACACTGCGTCACTTATCAAAGGCATTGCATCATTCGATGATGAGTTTGCGGCGGCTGAAATAGAGGCGAAGAAATGTGTATCGAGAATCAATCGTGACATTCGATTTTCAAAAGATAAAACTCCCTATAAAACTAATTTCTTTTCGATCATTAATCAGGGTGGAAAGAAGAGCAATTTGGCGGGTTATTTTTTCCAACTACAACCAGGAAATAGTTTTGTGGGTGGTGGCGTCTATATGCCCGAGCCAAACGATCTCCTCGATATTCGAAAAGAGATCCATTATCATTTACCTGAATGGAAAAAGATAGCAGAGGATAAATCATTCTTGAAAGTATTTCCGGACGGTGTGCAGTCTCCAGAAATATTAACGCGCGTTCCTAAAGGCTTCGATGCAAATGATCCAGCTGAAGAATACATTCGAATGAAAGGGTTCTTCACCTACCTCACCTTCTCGGATGAAGATCTGATTTCAGGCAAAGCAGAAAAGAAAATCTTCAAAGCATACGAGTCGACATTACCATTGATTCGTTTTATCAATAAAGCGTTGGGTTAATATCGTTCGCTACCCTTCATTTTTTGCACTTGTTTCGTAGCGTATGCTGCGGCCTCAGACTCTTTTACTTCGTTAACAGTAATGCCATCTATTGCTTCAAGAAAAATTTCCTTTTTTCCGTGAAGAAGTATATGTGCTACTTCGTGAAAAAACATGAGCCAAAACTCATTGTCTGATTTGAATTTGTCTGATAGCTGGATGATTGGTTTTTTATGGATCCATCGGGCTGCAGCTTTGATAGGCGCTTTGGCAATATTGGGCGTTTGTACTAAAGCGACACCGCTTTCAGCGCATATTTTTTGTAGTGTTTCAAAACTGAAGTTTTGTGATTTACTTTCTTTTACTCTAATTCTTTCCAATTTTTCTTTGAATTTTATTTTATCAAATTCATTGGTGACTATTTCTTTGGATTGAAGTTCTCCTTTTCGTAACCAAGCTGAAATGGCAAAAGGGTTATATGTGTATGCAAGGGATTGATTGAATGTTGCTGTTGCTTCCTCATTGAGGTAAATATTTTCCCATTCTCTTGAAGAGGCAATACCAAAAAACTTTAGTAGGCTATCCACTAGGCTAGATGTTTCTTTTGAGTCGCAGATCCAGCCTAGTTTTTTCATATTATTAATCGGAAAAGAATTGAGCCAAGAGGATTGACTCTCGAGTTCTTTTTTATGCTCGAGATCGTATAGCGCGAGCCTGTAGGTCTTTTCTCTATTGATCCAGAAAGAGGCAGGAATTCCCAGGACTTTTTCCAATTGATGTGCAGTGGTCATCGAGATAGGCTCCCTTCCTTTGATCACATCATTAATTTTTTCTTTAGGTCTTCCCATTCTTTCTGCCAATTCGGTTTGAGTCATGCCAATAAATTCTAAGTGCTCAAGAATTGTGTCTCCTGGGGGGGAGATGAGGGATTTCATTATTTCAGATGAAGTGCTCATTGTTGCTTTAATTAATGGTAATCTGTTACCTCATTTATTTGTATTTCGGTAATCTCTTTCCAATCCAATCCTCCATCTTGTTTTCTTGGTACAGGTTGGTGATGGGGTTCAAAAATCAATCGGTAATTTGCTGAAACTGTTATTGCAAATTCTCCCTTTCTACTTCCAATCAATTCATGGCATCTAGCAGCTAGAATTGTTTTCATTACTTCAAGATTTTCTGCATCACCAAGTTCTACTAGTCTCTGATGAATCCTTTTAGCCAATGAGCCATAGGACTTGTTAAGACTGATAGGGTCTGTTAGTGTCTTTGCAAGTTTTCGGTTTTTGAAAGTAATCTTCAATCCAATAAAATAGTTAACGTTTAAGGTTAACAAAAATAGTAATAAAAAGCCATAACAAAAAAAGCTGCCCTCACGAGCAGCTTTTTTTGAATGATATTTTGAATAAATCGCTGTGCGATTTTTATCCTTCCATTGAAAATCCTTCCATGAATTTCGTGGTGAAATCACCTTCGCGGAATTTCGCGTTTTTCATTAATTTTTGATGGAAAGGAATGGTCGTTTTAATTCCTTCAATGATGTATTCATCCAAGGCACGCTCCATTTTCGTAATGGCTTCTTCACGTGTTTGTGCTACCACAATCAATTTCGAAATCATCGAATCATAATGCGGAGGAATCACGTAACCCGCGTAGGCGTGGGTGTCTAGGCGCACACCGTGTCCACCTGGTGAGTGGTACGATGTAATCTTTCCTGGAGAAGGAGCGAAGTTTTTGAAAGGATCCTCAGCATTGATACGACATTGAATGGCATGCAATTTTGGATAGTAATTTCTTCCGCTGATTGGATCACCCCAAGCCAATTTGATTTGCTCTTTTACCAAATCATAATTGATTACTTCTTCTGTAATGGTGTGCTCTACTTGAATTCGTGTGTTCATTTCCATGAAGTAGAAATCACGGTTTTTATCTACCAAGAATTCTACTGTACCAACACCTTCATACTGCACTGCTTCCGCAGCTTTGATAGCGGCTTGACCCATTTTCTCACGGAGCTCATCGGTCATGAATGGAGATGGAGTTTCTTCCACCAACTTCTGGTGACGACGTTGGATAGAACAGTCACGCTCTGAAAGGTGACATGCCTTTCCAAATTTGTCTCCGGCAATTTGAATTTCGATGTGGCGAGGTTCTTCAATGAACTTCTCCATGTACATACCATCATTGCCAAACGCAGCGCCTGCTTCACGACGAGTCTTGTCCCACGCATCTGCAAGGTCTTCATCGTTGTGACATACACGCATACCCTTACCACCGCCGCCAGCAGTAGCTTTCAACATGATAGGATATTTAATTTGATTAGCGATGGTCGTCGCTTCTTCAAGACTGCCAAGTAGACCTTCCGATCCTGGGATCGTTGGAACTCCTGCGTCTTTCATGGTTTGCTTTGCAGAAGATTTATCACCCATTGCTTCAATCATTTCTGGTGAAGCACCGATAAACTTGATTCCATTGTCTTTACACACCTTAGAGAAGGTAGCATTTTCAGACAAGAAACCATAGCCTGGGTGAATAGCATCCGCATTGGTGATTTCCGCTGCTGCGATGATATTCGGAATTTTTAAGTACGACTCTTTACTAGGGGGAGGGCCGATACATATAGCTTCATCTGCAAAACGTACGTGAAGGCTGTCGCGGTCTGCTGTAGAATAAACAGCTACCGTTTGAATGCCCATCTCTTTGCACGTTCTGATTACTCGAAGAGCAATCTCGCCACGGTTGGCGATCAATATTTTTTTAAACATAAGCTTGACGGTTTAGTTTGTTACAACGCAGCCTCGCTTATGCAGGCTCAACTAAGAACAATGGTTGATCGTATTCGATAGGAGTGCTATCGTTTACCAATACTTTCACGATTGTTCCAGAAACTTCTGATTCAATTTCGTTGAAAAGCTTCATCGCTTCGATGATGCAAACGGTTTGGCCTTTCTTGATTTGAGCACCCACCTCAACAAACGCTGGTTTGTCTGGTGAAGATGAACGGTAGAATGTACCAATCATCGGGCTCTTAATTTCGATCAAGTTGCCCTTGTTTTCTGCTGCTGGAGCTGCCGCTGGTGCTGCTGGAGCTGGAGCCGCTGCTGGAGCTGCCGCAACTGGTGCAGGTGCTGCTACTTGTTGAACTGCAGGAACAGCTACTTGGATAACTTCATTACCTCTCTTGCCTGCTGGCTCGTGAGTTTTGATAGTGATCTTAAAGTCTTTCTGTTCGATCTCTACTTCACTTACACCGCTCTTAGAGACAAACTTGATGAGGTCTTGGATTTGAGTAATATTCATGTCCTAAACGTTTTAGGTTTGGTTTTGCAAATTTATTTTTTCCATTTAACATAGACAGCGCCCCAAGTAAATCCGCCGCCAAATGCAGCTAATACAAGGTTATCACCTGTCTGTAACTTATCTTCCCAGTCCCACAAACATAGTGGAATTGTGCCAGCAGTCGTATTTCCATACTTCTGAATGTTGATCATAACCTTATCGTTGCCAACACCCATACGGCGAGCCGTTGCGTCAATAATACGCAAATTTGCTTGGTGTGGAACTAAGTAAGCCACATCATCTGCTGTTAAATTATTTCGTTCCATAATTTCAGCCGATACATCTGCCATTCCTACTACCGCTGCCTTGAATACAGGCTGACCGTCTTGGAATACATAGTGCTCTTTTTTATCGACTGTTTCATGAGAAGCTGGTTTCACCGAACCACCTGCTTTTTGATGGAGGTATACTCGGCCATGACCATCTGACTTCAACACAGAGTCTAGGACTCCAAAGTTTTCGGTAGTTGGTTCGAGCAATACTGCACCCGCCCCATCACCAAAAATAACGCAAGTTGAGCGGTCTGTATAGTCAATGATGGAAGACATTTTATCAGCACCTACCACCACTACGCGCTTGTACTTTCCTGTTTCAATAAATTGAGAACCAGTTACAAGAGCGAAAATAAAACCTGAGCATGCCGCAGCGATATCGTAACCGAAAGCGTTTTTAGCACCTATTTTATCACAGATAATATTAGCAGTTGCTGGGAATACGTGGTCTGGTGTAACGGTAGCGCAAATCAACAAATCAATGTCGTTGGCCGTAAGACCTTTTTTAGCAAGGAGACCATTTACCGCTTCTACAGCCATGTCGCTGGTTCCGAGGCCTTCTCCTTTTAAAATATGGCGTGTTTCTACGCCTGTTCTGGTGCGAATCCACTCATCGGTGGTATCCACCATTTTCTCTAGATCCTGATTGGTCAATACATCCGGTGGCACATATCCGTGCACCCCAGTAATTACAGCTTTTATCGAGCTCATTCCTTGTTCCTTTGGGTTACGAGGGCGCTAATGTAAGTATATCCACACTACCATGTAACCGGAGTGTAAATTTTACACTTTGAATCCCAAGCGAATCTAGCTTTTATCTCCTTGAATTAGCGGGCAATTGCCTAATTTTGCCCCAAAGATTAAATTTATAATGAGCACTGAGATTTCAACAGGTATCAACATCGAACCTGCATTGGCCAAATTAGGCTTGAAAAAGTTGAACGAGGGAACTAGCACTGGTAAGCATTTCTTTGGAAATGGACCCGTGATTGATTCTTACTCTCCGGTTACAGGCGACCTTATCGCGTCTGTTTCTACTACTACATCTGAGGATTATGAAAAAGTAGTGGGTGCGGCACAAGCGGCATTCAAAACTTGGAGAACCATGCCAGCCCCAAAAAGAGGCGAAATCGTTCGTCAATTCGGCGATCGCCTGCGTGCATACAAACAAGAATTAGGGATGCTCGTGAGCTATGAAATGGGAAAAAGCTTGCAGGAAGGTCTTGGAGAAGTTCAGGAAATGATTGATATCTGCGACTTCGCAGTAGGATTGAGCCGTCAATTGTACGGCTTGACGATGCACAGCGAACGTCCAGGTCACCGTATGTATGAGCAATGGCACCCAATTGGAATCGTAGGTATCGTATCTGCATTCAATTTCCCAGTGGCTGTATGGAGCTGGAATAGCGCTCTTGCATGGGTTTGCGGTGATGTATGTATTTGGAAGGGTTCGGAAAAAACTCCTCTTTGCTCTATCGCTTGTCAAAATGTATGGAATGAAGTGGCCGCAGCAAATGACCTTCCTGAAGGTATCAGCTGCATCGTTTCAGGTGATTATAAAGTAGGTGAGTTGATGACCAAGGACACACGAGTGCCACTGATCAGTGCTACAGGAAGCAGCCGTATGGGCCGCATCGTGGGTGCTGCGGTAGCAGAGCGTTTTGGAAGAAGCTTACTTGAATTAGGAGGAAACAATGCGATTATCGTTACTCCAAACGCTGATTTGAAAATTGCGATTCCTGGTATTGTGTTCGGTGCTGTAGGTACTGCCGGTCAGCGTTGCACTACCACGCGTCGATTGATTATTCACGAATCAGTTTATGAAGAATTGAAAGCAAAATTGGTAAGTGCATATTCTCAAATCCGTATTGGTAATCCGTTGGATCAAAACAATCACGTAGGTCCACTTATCGATACTGCTGCAGTTGAGATGTATCAGAAGTCTATCAACGATGCCATCGCACAAGGTGGAAAAGTAATCGTAGAAGGCGGAGTGCTTACAGGTGAAGGTTTTGAGAGCGGTTGCTATGTAAAACCAACCATCATCGAAGTAGCAGGTAGTCATTTGCCAATCGTTCAGCACGAAACATTTGCTCCTATTTTGTACATCATGAAGTATAATACGATTGAAGAAGCAGTAGCACAGCAAAACGGCGTGGTACAAGGACTTTCTTCATCGATCATGACATTGAATATGCGTGAGGCAGAATACTTCCTTTCTGTAGAAGGCTCTGATTGCGGCATTGCGAACGTCAACATCGGAACTTCGGGTGCGGAGATTGGTGGTGCTTTCGGTGGTGAAAAAGAAACAGGTGGTGGACGCGAAAGTGGATCAGATAGCTGGAAGGCATATATGCGTAGACAAACCAACACTATTAATTATAGCATGAGCTTGCCATTAGCGCAAGGTATCAAGTTTGACTTTTAATGGTGAATGATATATGAAAAGACGAATGAGGCAGCCTTTTGCTGCCTCGACGTCTTTTTTGGGAATTAAACTTTTTAATACAACCTATTGTGAGAATTATACTGGCAGCATCCTGTGCCATTCTATTCGGAATGATCGGATGCGCAACGGAAGTGGCAACTTCCACTAAGCTTCAGGCTGGAAACTGGGAAATGAAATTTGAAGTAGGAGACGATGCAAATCGTGTTTACATTCCTATTGATATAAAAGTGGATTCTCTTGGCAAGATCACTATTCATAATGATTCAGAAGTGATTCAACTCACGGAGGTCATACACAAAGGCGACTCTGTTCATGCACGAGTAGCCCCTTACTTGTCATATTTACATTGGAAAGAATTTAACGGTGATAGCATCTCTGGATATTGGGAAGATGCTTCTCGCGATAATTATAAAGTGCCATTTACCGCAGCACCTCATTCGGAGAACGACATGGTGAAAACGGCATGGCAAAAAACATTTGATGCGACGTTTTCATACGGCACACCAGATCAGTACAAAGCGGTAGGAATTTTTAGCAGAACAGATAATGATTTATCTGGTACGTTCATGACAGAAACGGGCGACTACCGCTACTTAGGTGGGGATATCATTGATATAAACGATGGTCCAAGTGAAATGTCTTTGTCATGTTTTGATGGTGCACACCTATTTTATTTTACTGGTGAAATTTATGGTGACAGTATCAAGAACGGGATGTTTTATTCAGGAAAACATTACAGTGAAAAATGGAATGCAGTAGTGAATGAAAACGCAGCGCTGCGCGACCCAGATAGCTTAACCATTCTCAATCCAGGTTATACTTCATTAGAATTTGAAGTAAGAAAGATCGAAGGAGATACTGTTTGGTTTGATAGTATTTCAATGGGAGGTAAAGTAACTATCGTCGAAATTTTTGGATCATGGTGCCCCAACTGTTCAGACGAAACAAGATTCTTGAAAACGCTTCACGAAAAATTCGGTGCGGATAAATTGAACATCATCCCTGTTGCCTTTGAAAGAGGCGACACCTTTGAGAAGCAGAAAAACGCAGTTACCAATTACATTGGACAATTCGAGTTGCCATTCCCTGCTTATATTGGTGGAACAAGCAACAAATCTGAATGCGGAAAAGTATTCCCTGCGTTGAATAGTATTATGTCTTATCCTACTACGGTTTTCTTGGATAAGAAGGGAAGAGTGAGAAAGATTCATACGGGCTTCTATGGTCCAAGTACCGGCAAGTATCACGAGTTCTATACCGAACGAATTCGCTTGTTTGTTGAGCAATTGATCAACGAGTAATGCTCATTTTTTGAAATTGAATTATATATAAATAAAAAAGGCCGCTATTTGCGACCTTTTTTATTTATATGCTTGCTAATTCAGATTTTAATTTGACCAATGTGAAAGGTTTAAAAACATCGATTTTTTCTCCTTTCGTTTTTGTGTTGGAAGCTTTTGTGGCGAGCCCCGGTTGAGCGTTTGCTGCGGTCACTGCAATAATTTTTATTTGGAGATTGCGAGGTACATCATTGAAGTGAAACCCGCCGTTTGTAGGTGAACCAACGAGAAGTCCATCGTATTTTTTTAACGCGATATACATCTCGGTTTCTTTCGAATCGGGACACGACACGAAAAAGGAACCGCGCTCTGAGGATTCTTCAATGTACCGATCGCAATTGATCCAGCCAAGTTTGGCCGAAGCAAAGCAATAATAGCTCAACGCCTCTTTTTTTGCAGAAGTGACTTCTTCATCCTCATTTAATTTAAATGACTTTTCAATCTTAGCCAATTCATGGGATTCATCTTGTGTGATTTTATTTCCAAAGCGAAGAATAATTGCATGGTCCTCGTCATATTTCTCCATATAGCGTCGAACATCCAGCGGGGGTAGGTTGTCTACGAAATCTAATATCACTTGATCCCACTTCGCAGTAGCGCTGTGATTGATGTGTGAGTGTTTCACTCGACTTTGCTCGTCCAGCTTAATGGTGACTTCACAAGAATATTTTAAAGCACAAAATTCATCCACCATTTCGAGTGGAGGATTAAAATTGGCGGTGAAATAATTTCGGAACGAACTTCCATCCGCAAGTGTCCAATTGAAATAGTCCATTTCAGCCACTTTATTATTTCTGCGAAAATTTGATTTATTGATTTGGATAAAACAGTTGTCGGGGTTATCGACTGCGGTTGTAGCGGTGGATGGTACAGAAGGAGTTGTACTAGCCGTGGTAGAGGCAGCAGGGTCTTCTATCCAATTGATTTGTCCTTGTGCATTTCGTTGGCCGTAGAATAACTTAAATCCTTCTTTTTCTTCTTTTTTCGGAAATAGAATATCGTAACGAACATCGTTTGCTAAAAACACTTCTTCCCCATTTGAAGAGGCTTGAATGTCCACCATGCCCGCCGTTTCAAGTAGTTTTCCGTTGCTGGTGGTAGATAATTTGCTGCCAATCATCGCGGCTATATCATAGCACTCGAGTAGACTAATTTTCACATCAGTAGTAATGCGATTTCCTTTTTTATCTACAAAAGAATTTTCAGGAAAAATGATCACTGTTCCTTCCGGACCAGTAATGGTTTGTGATGTTGACGGATTAATAAGAAAGACAGAACTTTTGTTTTTTAAATCCAAATTGAAACCATTGGCTGTAGCGACTTCTGGAGTGCTAGCAACGGTGGATGGTTCGTTGAGAAGAGCTGGGAATTCAAGGTCAGCAGGAGGAGGTGTTTTTTGATTTTCGGGTACCTGCACGAAATAGATAGCAGCCCCAATACCCACCGCCGAAGCGAGTAATGTAAGTTTTTTCATGGTGAAGATTTATGTGGCGGAAAGGCGGGACTTCAACGGAGCAATTGTGCTTTTATTGCAAGAAACGATTCTCGATTTTCGATTCTCGATTTTCGATTCTCGATTCTCGATTCTCGATTCGGGATTATTTCTCCCAAGATTAAACTTTCCCCCCATTAGCATGGGGGGCTAATACCAGAAGGCATGCTGCGCATGCAGTATTATCAATTTGAAATACTTTCAAACGTCAAGGAATCGAAAATTAAAAATCGCTTTTTCTCCAAACTCCTATCTCCAAACTCTCCCCCCCATTAGCATGGGGGGCTAATACCAGAAGGCATGCTCCGCATGCAGTCTCATCAATCTCTCAAAGACTTTTTTGCAAGAAGTTGAGAATCGAGAATTTCTTGTCATTTGTTCTCGGCGAAGCCGAGATCACTTGTCTCTTGTCGTTTGTTGCTACATTTGACGCATGCAGCAACCTCCTTTTCTCGAAGTCAACAATCTTTCACTTGGGTTTAAATCCGAGGGGGAAGTGCGCATGGTTTTGAAGGGGGTGTCATTTTCTGTATATGCAGGAAAGACGACTGCGATTGTGGGCGAATCAGGAAGTGGAAAGTCGGTCTCTTCGTTGAGCCTTATGAATTTGCTACCAAAAAATAAGGTGGTGTATGATGCAGGAGAGTTTGTTTTTGAAAGCACTGATCATAAGGATCAAATCGCTCCCGGTGCATTGGCATTAGAAGAAATGAGAGGAGGCAAAATCGCAATGATTTTCCAAGAGCCAATGACTTCGCTCAATCCTGTAATGACATGTGGCGAGCAGATTGTTGAAATGCTCGAACTACATACACATTGGAAAGGCAGTGAGGCCGAAAAACGTGCGGTGGAATTATTCAAGGAAGTGTTGTTGCCGAGACCCGAACAAATGTTCGGTCAGTATCCTCACCAATTATCGGGAGGACAGCGTCAACGCGTGATGATAGCTATGGCAATTGCCGCTGAGCCATCGCTTTTGATTGCGGATGAGCCAACCACAGCGCTCGATGTAACGGTGCAGGCATCCATACTAGAATTGCTAAAGAATTTGCAGACCAAATATGGAATGGCGATGATTTTTATCACACATGATCTTGGAGTGGTGAAGGCAATTGCCGACTATATCGTAGTGATGAAGAATGGAGAAGTGGTGGAGGCGGGGGATGCAAAGCAAGTACTCAATCATCCCAATCATGCATACACAAAAGGATTGCTAGAGTGCAAGCCTATTCCAGGTGTGAAGCTCGATCGACTCAAAACGATGAATGCCGACTATGAGCCGAAAATTATTTCTGAAATTTCAGATGAGAAAAAGGATGTTTTAATCAGCATTAATGGCTTGTCAAAACAGTATATCAAGTCATCTGGAATTATTTTCAAAAAACAAGAAATTGTACAAGCGGTACATCCGCTGACTTTTGATATATACGAGGGAGAGACACTCGGATTGGTAGGCGAGAGTGGATGTGGTAAAACAACTTTGAGCAGAATGTTGCTTGGACTTATACCCTCATCGAGTGGAGAGGTTGTTTATCAAAATTGTGATTTGACCAAACTCAATTCTTCGCAGTGGAAGGCCTATCGCAAAGATCTTCAGATCATTTTCCAAGATCCATATTCAGCGTTGAATCCCAAACATACCATTGGCGACTTATTGATGGAGCCGTTGATAGTATTGGGACTCCATCGTAATCAGCACGATCGATTGCAGCGAGTATATCAATTATTAGATCAAGTGGGTCTGCCTCGTGAAGCAGTGAATCGTTATCCTCATGAGTTCAGTGGTGGTCAGCGTCAACGCATCGTGATTGCACGTGCTTTATCTGTAGAACCACGCTTTATTATTTGTGATGAAAGTGTTGCAGCACTAGATGTTTCCGTGCAAGCACAAGTGTTGAATTTATTGAATGACTTGAAAAATGATTTAGGTCTAACTTATTTATTTATTTCACACGACTTGAGTGTAGTCTATCACATGAGCGATCGTATCATGGTAATGAACAAAGGAAAGATCGAAGAAATGGGCCCCGCCCAGCAAGTCTACCACCATCCCATTTCCGACTACACGAAGAAATTGTTGGGGAGTGTGATGTAGTTCTTGGTTCATAGTTCTTTGTTCTTGGTTCTTTGTTCTTGGAGAGGTTGCTCCACGGAACGGCAGGGTCCCTTCGACTTCGCATTTAATCTGCGCTCCGCTTGAATAAATGCTCCGCTCAGGGAACGAGGCGATAGCCGAGTGCAGTCGAAGCTCCGTCCTGAGCTTGTCGAAGGGGGCGGTCCCAATGCGTGGAGCGACCTCTCCAAGAACTAAGAACCAAGCACCAAGAACCCAGAACTATGAACCAAGAACCAAGAACTAAGAACTCCTTATATTTGCGACATAAAGCTTAGTTATGACAGATAAAATAGCGTTATTGGAATCGAAAATCGCTGAAGCCCAATTGGGTGGAGGACAGAAAAGAATTGACGCTCAACATAAAAAAGGCAAACTAACAGCCCGCGAACGCATCCACTTCCTACTGGATGAAGGTTCATTCGAAGAGCTCGGTATGCTTGTCACTCACCGCTCTACCAACTTTGGTTTGGATAAAGAGGTTTACCTTGGCGATGGAGTTGTTACCGGATACGGAACAATCAATGGCCGTTTGGTTTATGTCTTCTCTCAAGACTTCACAGTAATGGGTGGCTCTCTTGCTGAAGCTCATGCTGAAAAGATTTGTCGTGTGATGGATCTTGCAATGAAGAACGGAGCACCAGTGATTGGCCTCAACGATAGCGGTGGCGCACGTATTCAAGAGGGCGTCGTTTCTCTTGGTGGTTATGCCGATATCTTCTATCGCAACGTACAAGCGAGTGGTGTAGTGCCGCAGATTTCTGCTATCATGGGCCCATGCGCTGGTGGTGCGGTTTATAGCCCAGCTCTCACGGATTTTATCATGATGGTGGAAAACACAAGCTATATGTTTGTGACCGGACCTAACGTTGTAAAAACTGTAACGCACGAAGAAGTAACAAGTGAAGAACTCGGTGGTGCAAGCACTCACAGTACGAAAAGTGGTGTGACACATTTCACTGCAGAAAATGATATTGCGTGTATTCAAAAAATAAGAACACTGCTTTCTTACATGCCTCAGAACTGCGAAGAGCAGGCTCCTTCGGTAGCTTATGAAGCAAGCAATGAATCTCGTCCAGATTTGGATGCAATTATTCCGGCGAATCCAAACCAACCATACGATATGCACGAAGTGATCTCGAAGGTCATTGATGCTGAATCTTGGATGGAAGTACATAAAGATTATGCGGAAAATATCATTGTTGGCTTCGCTCGTCTTGCGGGCAGAAGCATTGGTATTGTAGCGAATCAACCGGCTTACCTCGCTGGAGTTCTCGATATTAAATCGTCAAATAAAGCTGCGCGTTTCGTGAGATTCTGCGATGCATTCAATATCCCACTTTTGGTTTTTGAAGATGTACCTGGTTTCTTACCGGGCACGGATCAAGAATGGAATGGTATCATCTCAAATGGTGCAAAATTACTTTACGCATTTAGCGAAGCTACTGTTCCTCGTGTCACTGTTATCACTCGCAAAGCCTACGGTGGAGCGTATGATGTGATGAATTCAAAACATATCGGTGCTGACATGAACTATGCTTGGCCAACTGCAGAAATTGCAGTGATGGGAGCGAAAGGAGCTGCGGAAATTATTTTCAAAAAAGAAATAACCGAAGCTGCAGACGCTACAGCAAAGTGGAAAGAGAAAGAATCAGAATACGCAGAGAAATTTGCTAACCCATATAGCGCCGCTGAAAGAGGGTATGTGGATGAAGTAATCAAACCTTCACAAACAAGAGAGAAGTTGATCAAGGCTTTTGCAATGCTTGAAAACAAAGCAGAGAAAATGCCGAGAAAGAAACACTCTAACATGCCTCTTTAATTTTATTTTCTATGCTAAGATCAATGACGGGCTTCGGTAAAGCTGAAGCGACCATCGGACCAAAAAAGTTTACTGTTGAAGTGAGATCACTCAATAGCAAACAACTCGATTTGAATTTGCGAATTCCAAGTTTGTATCGTGAAAAGGAATTGGAATTACGCTCATGGTTGAGTGAAAATGTACTGCGTGGTAAAGCAGATGCATTGATCTATTATGAAAGCTTAGAAGCCGAAAAGCGTATGTCCATCAATGCGCAATTGCTTGAGGCGTATTACGAAGATTTAAAAGCATTTGGAGATAAAGTGGGAATGACCAATGCAGATTATCTAAATGCATTGATGCGTATTCCAGATATCATGAAGCCTGAATCACAAGAACTCGATGAGTCTGAATGGGCGCAATTGTTTGAACTTGTGAAAGAAGCTTATCGTCGCTTTGATTCTTATCGAAAGATCGAAGGTGGTAAATTGGAAGAAGATTTTAGAAAAAGAATTCAACTCATTCTCGATTACAGAGATGGTCTAGAAGGCCCGATAGCCGCTCGTTCGGAGAAAATCAAAGAAAAGTTGAAGAACAATCTTGCTGAACTCATTCCAATTGATAAAATCGATCCGAATCGTTTTGAGCAAGAAATGATTTACTACTTGGAGCGTTTGGATGTAACAGAAGAATACCAACGACTCACTACCAACTGTGAGCACTTTGTAGACGAATTGAAAGAGGACAATCAAGGAAAAAAACTCGGATTTATTTCTCAAGAAATAGGAAGAGAGATCAACACCATTGGTTCAAAGGCCAACGATGCTGATATGCAGAAACTCGTCGTTAAGATGAAAGATGAGTTGGAAAAAATTAAAGAACAGATCAACAACGTTCTATAAATTTTCAAATCTGCTTTTTCTTTTGTTAATTCGCCTATGGAATTAAAGCAAGGTAAAGCCATTATATTTTCAGCCCCCAGTGGTGCAGGTAAAACAACTATTGTGCATCATCTTCTGGGTAATGAAGCCTTGCGTTTATCTTTTTCTGTTTCTGCTACAAGCCGCCCAAAGCGCGGTCATGAACAAGACGGGAAAGATTATTATTTCCTTTCAGCAGATGATTTTTTAAAGCGCGCAAAGGCAGGTGAATTCGTGGAGTGGGAAGAAGTTTACAAAGACCAATACTACGGTACCTTGAAGTCAGAAATCGAGCGCATTTGGGCAGAAGGCAAAAATGTAATCTTTGATGTAGATGTGGTCGGTGGGTTGAATCTCAAAAAAATATTCGGAGATAGCGCTCTTGCTGTTTTTGTTCAACCTCCAAGTATCGAAGTGCTCAATTTTAGATTGCGTAATCGCTCTACTGAAACCCCAGAAAAAATTGCAATGCGTATCGAAAAGGCAAAACACGAAATGGCATTTGCTCCAAAATTTGATATGGTTTTGATCAATGATAAACTTCCGGAGGCCTTGGCTCAAGCGGAATCACGTGTTCAGGAATTTATCGCATCTTGAAAAAAATAGGTCTTTATTTTGGTTCGTTCAATCCGATTCACGTCGGACACTTAATCATTGCAGATTATTTTGCACAACAGAATTTGTTTGATGAGGTATGGCTTGTTGTAAGTCCACACAATCCATTGAAAGATCCAAAAGACCTCGCAGCGGTCGAACACCGTCTCGCGATGGCGCGCATCGCTACTGCTGATCATCCCATTCTTAAAGTGAGCGATATCGAAACGACGTTACCTTCACCATCATTTACAGTGAATACACTCAAAGCACTTCAAGAGCAACATCCAGATGTGCAGTGGTCTGTCCTCATTGGAGAAGATAGCTTAGTCCATTTTGATATGTGGAAAGATTATCAATGGCTCATGGAGTCATTTTCATTCTTTGTTTTTCCAAGAGTCTTGTCTGACGAGGAACGAGATATCATCAAGTCTAAGAATTTTCCAGTACAAATGGTCAATGCGCCATTGATTGAAGTGAGCAGCACAAGCATCAGACAGAAGCTGCGCTCGGGTACATCCATCAAGTATCTTGTCACTCATGTTGTGGAAAATTATCTTTCTGAGCATCAACTTTATCATTGATTTTTCTTCGAAATTCTTCATCTTCGCTACATGTTCGACGAAGAAAGTAAACGTGTAGGCACCTTCCTTTTGGCGGGTGCTGTGATTATGAGTGTGCTTGTAGTTTTATCCACCGGTGATTATCAAGGGGGAGATACCTATCAGCATTTTATGATTGCTAAATGGGCTTTTCAGCATCCCTATTTATTTCTAGATCATTGGGGAAAACCTTTCTTTACTGCGTCTGTCGCTCCAGCAGCACAAATTGGTTATTGGGCAGTGAAACTGCAAAATGTACTGTTCGGTTTTATCAGTGCTTGGCATGCGTTTAAAATTGCCCGGCACCTCGGACATAAAATGGCGTGGCCTGCGGCTTTCATGACCTTGTGCGCCCCTATTTTTTTCGTCCACCTCAATTCCGCAATGACGGAAATATTATTCAGCACGGTCATCACCGTTTCAATTTATTGGATCATGAAGGAACGTTGGTGGTCAGGAGCCATTCTTCTTTCATTCCTACCTTTCGTACGTACGGAGGGATTTGTTTTAATTCCATTCATCAGCCTTTGGTTTTTATTGAATAAAAAATGGCTTCCATTTATGATGCTAGGCTTCGGCACCGTTGTCTATAGTGTGCTTGGCTATTTCTTCTATTTCCATGACATCATGTGGGTGTTTCATCGCAACCCGTACGAGGTCAATGTAGATTTTTACGGTAGCGGAAACTGGCACCATTTCATATCGACCAATTATGTGACATGGGGTGTTCCGATGTTCATCTCATTGTGCGCCGGTTTTTATTGGATTTTACGTTCATGGAAACGTCATGTGGGTAGATTAGAAATAGGACTTAGAAAAGAACTTTGGCTCGTTGTTTTACCATCTATCGTTTTCTTGCTATTTCATGGATTAGCTTGGTGGTTGGGTAAATTAGCGAGTGTCGGAGAAATTCGAGTGCTCGCTTCATTGATGCCTTTGTATGCAGTGATGGCATGCCGCGGATTTAATTGGCTGAACAAACTTTTCGAAGAAAAGAGCAGAAGGCATAGCGTGCGTTTTATTTCATTCTATTCTGTTTTGATCCTAGTGATGCCTTTTTTGTTTTTCCCGCTCCCTATGCCGCGCAGAAAGAGCCAAATCGTGATGAATGAAGTGCACGAGTGGCTAGAAGAACGCAGTCCAGTGAGTGGAAGAGTTTGGTACTTCGATCCGCAAATCGCTTTTCAAGGCAATCACGATCCATTCATTCAAGGAAATGTGAGACCTTATTTTGAAAACGACTCCACGCCTGCACAGCGAATGAGAAGCGGCGACCTCATGATTTGGGACGCGCACTTTGCAGACAATGAAGGCCGCACTTCTATCGATTTATTGAGCGATACATCGCAATTTAATTTGTTGGAGGTGTTCAAACCTGAAAAGCCTTTCAATACATTTGATGGTAATGACTATGTTGTAAAAATCTTCCAACGCAAATGAAATACACTGCTTGTCTTTCCTCACCACTAGGGTGGTTGCACATCACAGCATCTGATCTGGGAGTGGAGCGCATTGACATGAAGGATGAAGGTGTGGCGCATCATGATGATCACTTCATTATACATGAATGTGTGCGCCAATTGAATGAATATTTTGAAGGCGAAAGAGAAATTTTTACAGTCCCTATCCATCTTCAAGGGACGCATTTTCAATTGAACGTTTGGGAGGAGTTGATGAAAATTCCTTTCGCGAAAACGTATTGCTACGAGGACATTGCCAGAAAATTAGGAGACGTAAAAGTGATTCGCGCCGCAGCCACCGCCAATGGCCGTAATCCCGTTCCAATCATCGTTCCTTGCCACCGAGTCATTGGAAAGAACGGAACCCTCACGGGATATTCCGGCGGACTCCACCGCAAAAAATGGCTCCTCGATTTCGAACTCCGCCTCATCGCCCCAGAATTGATAAAATAGCCGAGCAGTGTAGCTTTGCCTCGTGAAGCCACGCTACAGCGTGGCTGTGCGGTTGCATTTATAAAAAGAAAACCTTATATTTGTAGTATGCGCAAATTTTTCGCAATAGTCCTGGTCGCTGTGTACACCCTGCTTTCTACGGGGATGACGCTGCATTTGCACTATTGCATGGGGAATCTGAAGCACGTTTCGGTAGCTAGCGATGATATGGGATGTTGCAAAACGGACCACTCATGTACGGGTACCGAAATTCACAGCAGCTGTTGCTCTGATCAGAATATCAACTTTGATCTCGAAGTTGAACAAAGTAGAGTACCTGAATTTTATTGGAGCGCCCCAGCGGTGTTGGTTTCGACATTAGAACCTATCGCTCTTTATATTCCAATAAAAGAAGAAAAACTAAATGTCTATCACACGGACAGCGGCCCACCGCTGAAACGACCGTTATATCAGCTCTATTCTTGCTATACGCTCTACGCGTAATTAATTTATAGTAACCATCATCTCTGCAGGAGATAATGTCAATGCGGTTTTACTATAAATTAATTTATCATGAAAAAAATAATCATTCTATTCATAGCACTTCTAAGTGCATCAAGTCTTTTCTCACAAACTTCCAAAAAGCCAGTTACGGTTAAAATTCATGTAGCTGGAATCTGTGGAATGTGCGAGACACAAATCGAAAAAGCGCTGGATACTAAAGGTGTGGTAGCGGCTGACTATGACTTGGAGTCGAACATCGCAACTGTTACATACAAGCCGAAAAAGATTTCGGAAGATCAACTTCACAAGGTGATCAATGAAATGGGCTACGACACGGATAAGTCGAAAGCTTCTGACGAGCAATACAGCCGTGTGCACGACTGTTGTAAGTATCGCGAACAAGAAAAGCACTAATCATGAAAAAGCTATTCACGATTTTCTTGTTGCTATTTGCAACAACGGTCGTTCATGCCCAAGTGGAAAATCACGAAGATCATGATGGACACGATCATGCCGAAGATGAACACACGGATCATGACGAACACGAGCATGAAGAGGAGACGATTCATGGGAATGTTTTTGTACTAAATGAAAAAGGAAAGAAGGAAGGTTTAGAAGGCGCAGTTGTGATCTGGAAAGGTACACAGGCTGGCGCAATTACTAACGCCAAAGGGCATTTCCATCTCGAACACCACGAATCACAAGATACTCTTTTGATCATGTTCGTGGGTTTCGCTACGGACACGATTAAGGTAGATCACGAACAACACGAGTTGAGCATCACGCTTGAACCGTCATTGATGACGGGGGTCAATATTATTGCTGAAATTGAAGCAACGAGAATGACCTTGAAGAACGCTCAATTGTCGCAAGTGATGGGGGAGAAGGAACTCTGCAAAGCGGCGTGCTGTAATCTATCGGAGAGTTTCGAGACCAATGCATCGATCGATGCATCGTTCACCGATGCGATCACAGGGACGCGACAGATAAAAATGTTGGGGCTCGATGGACGCTATACGCAGGTGATGTTTGATAATATTCCCACGGTGAGAGGACTTGCTTCTATCTACGGTCTGAGCTATCTGCCCGGTCCATGGATTAAGGAAATATCTATTTCGAAAGGGGTAGGATCTGTGATCTCTGGACATGAAAGTATCACTGGACAAATCAATGTTGCTCACAAAACATCGGACATGGCGGAACGCCTTTTTGTGAATGCATATTATGGTTCACAAGGTCGAATGGAGATCAATGCGGTGGCAAAGCAAAAAGTGGGAGAGCAGTGGAATAGTCTTTTGTTTCTTCACGGAGCTCAGGCACAGCAGCGATTTGACATGAACAAGGACGGTTTTTTAGACAACCCGTTGTTCCAAAATTTGGTGGTCAGAAATGATTGGGAATACATTGGAAAAAAAGGGATGCGCGGAAATTATTCTGCATCCTATCACCAACTAAGCAATACTAGCGGGCAGTATGACTATGATCCTTCGGATGATATTCGCCGCCAATTGTGGGGAGTTAATATCGACACACAACGCGCTGAAGTAAGCGCAAAGACGGGCTATGTCTTTGAAGAGAAAGATGGAATGAGCATCGGGTCGCAGTTTTCAGCATCTTACCACGATCAAAGTGGTAACTATGGAAGCCGCATCTACGAGGGCATTCAACTCAATCTGAGAGGGAATGTGCTCTTTGCGTCAGAGTACAACGAATCCATCAAACAAACGAGTGGTATATCATACGTTCAGGATGATTATCAAGAACAATTAGGAGTTTTTAATTTTGATCGTACCGAACAAACATTCGGTTTGTTTACGGAACATACTTTCAACTACAAAGAACTTCTTTCTGTGATCGTTGGTTTGCGCGGTGATTATCACAATACATATGGTTTCTTCGCTACGCCTAGATTGCATACGAGATATAGTTTCAATGAACTCACCACATTAAAATTCAGTATCGGAAAAGGCTATCGTTCTCCTAATTTATTGATGGATAACGTAGGAATGTTTGCTAGCAATCGCGTCATTCAAATTGAAGCGGTGGATGGCGATACTCCTTATGGAATGAAGCTAGAGGACGCATTGAATATGGGATTGGTATTTACCAAGAAATTTAAAATGTTCCATCGTGATGCAACACTCGCGCTTGATTTGTACCGCACCGATTTCAAAGATCAAATTGTAGTGGATTGGGAAACTCCGACCGTGATTAAGTTTTATCAGTTAGATGGAAAGTCTTATTCCAATAGCGCACAGATAGAGTTGCAATGGAGTCCACTTCGTCGATTGAATATGCGTATGGCATATCGTTGGTTAGAGGCAAAGACTACCTATGGTGAGGAATTGTTGTTACGTCCATTGATTGCCCAACATCGATCTTTTGTGAATTTAGATTACAGCACCAAGGAAAAAGAGAATGGAGCAAAATGGATGTTCGATTTCACTGCGCGTTGGCTAGGAAAGCAGCGCCTGCCGGACACTTCAACCAATCCGCATCACTATATGGCACATGCTTACGGTGAGGCTTATTACATCTTCAATGCTCAAGTAAGTCGACACTTCAATAAGAATTTTGAGATCTATCTCGGTGGAGAAAATCTTGGAAACTTCATGCAAATGAATCCGATCATTTCCGCTGATAATCCCGATTCACAGTACTTCGACGCCTCGCTCATCTACGCCCCCGTATTCGGCAGAATGGGATACGTTGGGTTGAGGTGGAGGATAGGATAGTGTTTGGGGTTTGGGGTTAGGAGAAATTTATCCCCTAACCCCTAACTCCTAACTCTGTTATCCCACCACCTGCTCTTTGATCGCGTTAATGCGGTCTTTGATGCGGGATACTTGGGTGCGGTAGTTTGCTTTGCCTTCGAATTTTTCTTTGATGGAAAAATAGAATTTGATTTTCGGCTCGGTGCCGCTTGGTCTTGCTGAGATCTTTGATCCATCGGCAAGAACGAATTGTAATACATTACTTGATGGTAAATCAAGCGCACGAGTTTCCCCGGTCAATAGATTTTTTGCTGAACTGGTCGAAATATCGCGGATTTCTACAACTGCCGATCCGCCCAGCTCTGCCGGAGGATTGGTACGTAGATCAATCATCATTTGCTTGATCTTTTCCACACCATCCATTCCCTTGATTGTAATGGAAACTAATTCCTCGTGATACAATCCATATTGATCGTAAATATTCATGAGCATCTCATAGAGGCTTAAACCATGCGCTGAAGCCCATGCTGCCATCTCTGCGATGACAACGCTTGAAAGCACTGCGTCTTTATCTCTCACGAATTCTCCAACGAGATAGCCATAGCTTTCTTCACCACCTCCGATGAAAAATTCTTTGCCTTCTTTCTCGCGCATCACTCCTGCGATGTACTTAAATCCCGTCAAAGTATCATACCATGGAATGTCGTGCTCTCTTGCAATGTCTTCAATCAAATCGGTAGTAACGATGGTCTTTGCAACGTATTCATTGCCTTTCATCATTCCCTTTTGATTGCGACGCATGATTTGATAATACACAAGCAAACTTCCAGTTTGATTTCCATTGAGCAAAATGAGCTCGCCTCTATCATCGCGAACTGCAATACCTACGCGGTCTGCATCGGGGTCGGTTCCAAGAACGAGGTCTGCATTTTCAGTTTTCGCTAAGTCTAATGCCAACTGCAATGCTTCTTTTTCTTCTGGATTTGGTGAATGAACCGTTGGGAAATTTCCATCTGCAACAGCTTGAGATTCTACAATCAAAACATTCGCAAAGCCTAGAGCATTCAAGGCTTTCGGAACCATAGTGATTCCTGTGCCGTGGATAGAGGTGTAGACGACTTTTAAATTATTCGCTGCTTTAATTTCTTCTTTTGAAAGAATAATATCATTCAATTTTTGCAAATAAGCATTTTCTACATCATCAGAAATTGCATGAATCAATGATGTGTTTGCATCCCATTTTACATCTGTTACTCCTTTCACAGCGCGTACTTCCTGGATGATTCCTTTGTCATGAGGAGGAAGCACTTGTGCGCCATCTTCCCAATAAACTTTATATCCGTTGTATTCCTTGGGGTTATGTGAAGCTGTAATAACTACACCTGATTGACAACCTAATTCCCTCACAGCAAAAGATAGAAGTGGAGTAGGGCGGAGCTCTGAAAATAGATGAACTTCGATTCCATTTGCAGAAAGCACATCAGCCGTCACTTGCGCAAAGAAGCTCGATTGATTTCTTGAATCATAAGCAATGGCAACTTTGGAGGTCTGATTTGGAAATTGTTTTTTGATATAATTCGCCAAGCCTTGTGTTGCAATGCCAATGGTGTATTTGTTGATGCGATTAGTACCAACACCCATGATCCCGCGAAGTCCGCCGGTGCCGAAATCGAGGTCGGTGTAAAAGCTTTCTAAGAAAAGCTTAGGATCGTTTTCTAATAAAGCTTTTACTTCTGCCTGTGTCTGAGCATCCACGTCATTCGACATCCATGATGCTGCTTTATCTAGTATTTCTTGTGAAATCTGTGTCATGATTGTAAGTCTTTAAAACATTCTTGCAATGCTTCCTTCCAATGAATGGTAGGACCTATATTTTTTTCAAATTTTGAAGTGTCTAATTTCGAATAACTCGGACGCAATGCTTTCTGTGGAAACATGTCAGATGATACTGGTTCCACTTGAGTGGCGCGCCCCGCGGCTTCTATAATAGCACATGTGAAATCAAACCAAGAGGCTGTTTCCGTATGTGTGTAGTGATAAATACCAAATGGAATTTCCTCACCATTTTTTAACCGAACGATCATTCGGTTGATGTCTTGTGCTAATCTACGAGCATATGTCGGTGAAGCGAATTGATCATTTACCACCGTTAGTTTATCTCGCTCACTTGATAAACGCATCATGGTTTTAAAGAAGTTATGGCCGAAGGTGCTGTAAAGCCAAGAAGTTCTGAAGATGTAATATGCTTCAATGGAATTTTGAATGTTCTTTTCTCCAGCTTCTTTCGCTCGGCCGTATTCGTTCAACGGATGCGTGTGGTCTTGCTCTGAATAGGGTGTGCTCTTTTTACCATCAAAAACATAATCTGTGGAAATATGAATGAGTATGGCATCCACCGCTTTAGCTGCCTTGGCTAATGAGCCGGCTGCAGTGGCATTTACCGCAAAATTATTTTCACGATCTTCTTCTGCTTTTTCCACGTTGGTATAGGCGGCACAGTTGACAATAAAGGCGGGCCTAAGAGCTTTCACAAAATTTATAATTTGTTCCTCATTGGCTATATCCAGCTCTTCACGCGTAGCAAAGTGAAATACTAAATCAGGCTGATCGCTCGATAGGACGCGAAAATCCTGACCAAGCTGCCCCCCCGCGCCCGTTACCAATACAATATTCCCTCTTCTATTCATAGCGGCTGCCAAATTAAGAGATTCCCGTCAATACTCGTATTCTATGCTTATTGGAATATCTTTGTGTGGCATAATGATTGGGTGTGCGGATTCAAACCACAAAGTGATGAAAAAGATTTATACCATTCTCATTGTTTCTTTCATAGCTCTAGCAAGCCATGCCCAATGGAATGAAAGAAATGCATCATTGGCTATTGGATTGCAAGTCGCAGAACCAAGAGGTGAGTTTGATCAGAATTATGAGGGCTATCCAACAGGCATCGCAGCAAATTTCACAGCCCCTATTCGCCGCTCCCCATTTGAATTTGGTGTCGGTTTCGCTTGGAACAGCATGGGGAATTCTCGAGAAGATGTAAGTGTATTTATTGGTCAAGATAAAGCGGGTGATGATGTATATGAGCAAGGCGAAATGCGCATCACTAGCAACAACTATCGCTACCACATGGTAGGTCGTTTAAAGCCTTTTAAAGGCCCCTTTCAAATCTATGGTGATGTTATGGCAGGAGTGGAGCGTTTCACTACCTCCACCGACATTGAACTTACTGGCAGTGGATACACTGAGGTAATAGAGGAAAACACTGCACACCGCGATTTCGGGTGGTCTGTAGGATGGGCAGTGGGAACACGCATTCGAGTGGCGCGATCATTTTTTATCGATGCCCGCTTCGAAAATCTGAATGGCGGAACTGCAACATTCGTGGATCAAGAATCTATTTTGATTAATCCTGATGATAATACCTTGGATTTTCAAACCAAGGAAACACGCACCAATAAGTTCACTTATCAGCTAGGAATAGCGATCGAATTTTAAGTGTTATTTCGATCGAATCGCATCTACTGGATTCAAGCGCGAAGCGCGCCATGCAGGAATAAATCCGCTGATGACTCCTACCACTACAGAGATCGTAAGTCCCATTACAATTCGTGCAATCGGTAGTATGAATTCAAAGTCGAATGCTGCTGTCATCAATAGGGATAATAGCCAAACGAAGATGAGTCCAAAGCTCCCGCCGATGAGGCATAGAGCGATACTTTCAAAGAGGAACTGAAAGAGAATAAAATAATTCTTAGCGCCCAATGATTTCTGAATTCCAATGATGTTGGTGCGCTCTCTCACAGAAACAAACATGATATTGGCAATGCTAAATGCCCCCACGAGGATGGCGAATACACCAATGATCATCCCAGCAATATTGAACACACCCACAATACTATCGACCATCCCAGAAATCATTTTCGATTCAATAATCGAAAAGTCGTTGGAGCCATTCGGCTTTACTCCGCGCACCGCGCGGAAAGTAGAAATAACATCATCTTTTAATTGCTCATTGCTGATGCCCTCACGGGCTTTCACAATGATAGCTGCATCTACCTCATCGTAATTGATGAGTCTTATCCCGAAGGCCACAGGCATATACACGGCCTGGTCCGTTCCGTTTCCAAATAGCGAAGCTCCTTCTTCTTTCAATACGCCAATCACTGTGGTCTTCAGACCACCCACTTTTATTTCTTTTCCAAGCGGATCATCACCTCCGAATAAGGTCTGTGCTACAATTGCTCCGATGATGACTGAGTTTCGACCGGCCTCACATTCTTGCTTCGTGAAGTAACGTCCCTCGTTTATTTTAAGGGCAATGGTTTGATTGTATTCAAACGATATTGCTGTCACATTCACATCGTCAATGAAATTGTTTTTAAACTCTGCAGTTTTGTTGGTACCTACTTGATAAGCCATCGCTGATGCAGATGTGAGGCGGCGCTCCAGTTTTTCCATGTCTTTGATGGATGGCTGACGGCGGCCCATGTATTTCCACCACTCGTATTCTTCATCGCCCTCCTCTGGACCCATGGGCCACTTTTGGATGAAGAGAATATCACTGCCAATCACATCGAGGCTCGACTTCATATCGGCTTCCATCGAATCGACAACACTGAGCACGAAAATGATAGAGAAAATACCAATGGTTACCCCAAGCAAAGACAAGGTGGTGCGCAGCTTATTGACCACTAAGGCCTGCCATGCAAACAAAAAACTTTCTTTGATCAATCGGATAAACATAGACCACGAAGCTACAAGATTATTGAGAGATTTGAGGTAGCTCTTGTGATGAGCGGTATTTTAGACGCCTGAATACAATTTTTTCAGAGAAATTCCTTTTTGGATGCGCCTCTTATCGTGATTAAGCATTGTTTTAATATCGTAGTTCTTCGCTGGTGCCTGCTACTGCTGGCATGCTATGCCCCGACACATGCGTGGGCACAGTTCTCCAATGAACGCGTGAAGGTGCTAGCTTCCGCTGACACCTTGGTGCTTGATTCTCTTAGCCTGATTCCCCAATCTGTTCAGATTTCTACATTGGATGGCGCGCCTTGCAAGGCCTTCATGGTGCTGAATGTAAAATCGCAATTGATTCGAATCGATTCCACTTTTACGGATTCGATTCGTGTGAGCTATCGTGTATTTCCGACGGCTTTTCCTTCCCGCATTTTTAATAAGGACACCACACTGATTACGGCAGCGGGAAGTGGAATGATCCAGGCTTATGTGCCGCAGCCTTTCACCGCAGAGAATTTACTTGACGATTCGGGCATACGAAAATCGGGAAGTATTTCTCGAGGAGTGAGTTTTGGAAATGCACAAAATCTCACGGTGAATTCCAATCTCAATCTTCAAATGAATGGTCGATTGTCGGATCGTTTTCAATTGCTCGCTTCTATTTCAGATGATAATATTCCTATCCAACCCAACGGAAGTACCCAACAATTGCAAGATTTTGATCAGGTCTTTATTCAAATTTTTGATGATAAAACCAAAATTATTGCAGGCGATTTTTTACTTAAAAAACCACAGGGTTATTTCACGAATTATTTCAAACGATCGCAAGGTGCTTACTTTTTTACCAATGAAAAAATAAATGAAAAAGCACTCACAGTAGAAGCATCCGCTTCGGTTTCGAAGGGACGTTTTGCTCGAAATGTGATCCAAGGAATCGAGGGCAATCAAGGACCGTATCGCTTGACCGGGGCGGACAACGAGTTGTTTATTGTTATTCTCGCTGGAACAGAAGCTGTTTACATAGATGGTAGAAAATTGGAGCGAGGTCAAGACCGAGATTATATCATTGATTACAATGCTGCAGAAATAATTTTTACCCCAAAACAATTCATCACAAAGGATCGAAGAATTGTTATAGAGTTTCAGTATTCTGATCGTCGCTATGCGCGCCCGTTGTTGCACACTGCGCTTACTTATGGCAATGAAACTGCTCTCACATACCTCAATCTATATTCTGAGTCTGATGCAAAGAATCAGCCTTTGCAACAAGATCTAACCGCTGATCAACGCGAATTATTGGCGAATGCAGGGGACGATCCTCTGTCGGCTTTTACATCAGGCATTGATAGCGTGGGTTATTCGAGCAGCCAGGTGTTGTATGCATTGAGAGATTCACTCGGTTTTGATAGTGTTTTGGTTTTTTCTACTGATCCGAGCGTGGCGATTTACCGTGTTCAATTTACCAATGTTGGCTTGGGAAATGGTGATTATGTAGAAGATGGATTTACAGCGAATGGACGCAAGTTTAAGTGGGTGAGTCCGCTTTTAGTGGATGGAGTATTGGTACCGCAGGGAAGCTATGTGCCGCAGTTGTTATTGGTGGCGCCGAAGAAACGACAATTGATTCATGCAGGGCACCGCCGCAAATGGAGTGATAAGAACACAGCGTCTATTGAAGCGGCATTATCAGTGAATGACCTGAATACCTTCAGCGGGAGAGATGCCAATGACGATGTAGGCTATGCCGTGAAGGGTGGCTGGGAAATTTTTTCCAAGAAAAAAATAATAAACGATTCGATTCAGCGCGCGCGATATTCCGTGGGCGGACAGTACGAGTATAATTCGAAAACCTTTGTCGGTATCGAGCGATTTCGTGAAGTGGAATTTGATCGAAATTGGAATTTATTAGGATTGAATTTGGTTTCAGATTTTCAATGGATTGGAGTGCAGGGCGGATGGGAAAAGAATAAGATAGGAAACGCTTGGTTGGGGGGTGAGTACTTGAGTATTGGAACGGGCTACAATGGCCAGAAGGCCAATGTGGGAACGAATATTCGCACACAGAAATGGACCGTGATTACGAAGGGTTCGGTGCTTGAAACAGACGGTTTGCGTAACACCTCCTTCGTGAGACACCAAAGTGAAGTTTCGAGAGTGCTTGGAAAATTCCGATTGACATTTAAAGATGAGCACGAATTGAATCGCTATTTTTTGGAATCAAGAGATAGCGTGTTGAGTAATTCATATCGTTTTTATGATTGGCAGGTGATTGCAGGCACGAGCGACACCTTGAAGACGAGTGTTTCAGTTTACTATCGTGATCGATTGGATTGGCGACCTAGAGAGGGCTTGCTCTTGGGTTCCGCACGAGCAGATGAATACGGGGCGAATTGGAGTCAGCGGGGAAAAAGAGAAAACCGAATGAACATTCGGGTGAGTAATAGAAGATTGCGTGCCATTGATCCGGAGCTATTTACACAGCAACCAGAAAATACGTTGATCGGAAGGGTGGAGTATTATTACAAAGCTCCGAGTGGTTGGTTGCAGAGTTCTACGTTCTACGAAATAGGTAGTGGACTCGAGCAGCGCAGAGAGTTTATTTATCTCGAAGTTCCCGCCGGGCAAGGAAATTATGTATGGCGTGACTACAACAGTGACGGAGTGCGCGACTTGAATGAATTTGAGGTAGCACAGTTTGTGTATGAAGCCAACTACATTCGAAGTTATGTTCAGACCGCAGATTATGTGCGTACCTATACCAATCAGTTTAGTCAATCCGTGCAAATTCAGACGGGGAAGAATTGGAAGAAAACAAGTGGCTGGAAAAAATTTGTAGCGAAATGGAGTGATCAAGCTTCTTATCGCATCGATCGAAAGACCAATCGCGAAGACGAGCAGGATCGTTTTAATCCGTTCATATCAAATTTAGGAGACACCGTTCTTTTGGCTCTTGGAGGGTCATTTCGGAATACATTATTTTTCAATAAATCACATCCACGATTTACGGCAGATTACACCTATCAGCAATTACAGAACAAGAATTTGTTGAGCAATGGATTTGAATCGCGTGGGGAGGAATATCACCAGATTGCCTTTCGATGGGCCTTTATTCAGGATATTGCTTTTGTAAGTGAGCAGCGTTTAGGAGTGCGGGATGTATCCTCCGATTTTTTATCAGGAAGAAATTATACGTTGCAGTACACCAGTATCAAGCCAAGTATTATTTGGCAGCCACAGACGAGTTCTCGATTCAATTTGAATGGTGAATATTCAGAGAAGGAGAATACACTGGGAATAGAGCGCGCAAAAGTGCTGAGCTACGGTGCCGGCTTTACACTGAATAGTGTAGAAAAAGGAAGTTTACAAGGAGGTTTGAAGTTTTATAATATCCAATATAATGGAGATGGAAATACCTCTTTGGCATTTGATATTTTAGAGGGATTAAATGTCGGTTTTAATGCTACTTGGAATATTATAGTACAACGTACGGTTGCGAAAAATTTACAATTGAGTCTGACCTACGATGGCCGCAAACCCGAGGGTATCCCGGCTATTCATGCTGGTGGTGTGCAGTTGAGAGCGTTTTTTTAGGAAAGGTCAATTTATTTCAATTTGAAGACTTTTTGTTATATTTGATTCACTTAGAAACTAAAAACTAAATGAATCGAGTTTTCCTTTTCTTTTTCAGTATTGTTTTGATTATTTCATGCTCAAAATGCAAGGAGAAGGAATGCACGGATCCGACTAACCCTGATTGCCCGAATTATGTGGAGGTTATTCAAGATCCATGTGCGGGAAGTTCTGAAGTGAGTGCTAACTTTTATTTTGAAATGAGATCTAGTATTCCCTCAATTGAACCTACTATTTGGGTAAGAGATACAGTCTGTCTAGCGGGTCCTAATATACGCGTTAGAGTTAGCGTTCTTCAGGACAATGCAACATTAATTAAGTGGATTGTAGGGGCTGATGAATATTCAACTACAGAAGTACAATTTTCGGTTTCTGAGGATTTTATTGGACAGGAATTACCTGTTACATTGATAGTTCAGGCCCCAATAGATTCATTATGTTTTCCAGGTGACAATGGAATGGATACAATTACAAAGTATTTTACTGTTAAAGACCAGTGCTATGCGGATGTTTTTGGTACTTATCGTGGTTCATTGGAAACTGCTCCATTAGATAGTTTTGATCTAAGAATTGCACCCCATGGATGTATTGACAATATATCAGGGATGGTTTATTTAGTAAATTTTGATCAACAGCAGGATTCCTGTTCTTACTTCAATATTTATCAATGGTCCAATAGAATATTCGAGTTTTACACGAATGACAGTGCGTGCTCATCAGCAAGAGGTAAGGCTGAATTATCGAGCGATCTCAGTCAAATATCTATCAGATATCAAATTCTTTCGCCTGACAACCCTCTGCAGCCTTCTCTTTGGCCATACTTAAACTTTAGCGGACGAAAACTGAACTGATCACATGAACAAACTCACATTTTTCTTCTCGCTTTTTTTTCTGTTATTTTTTTACTCATGCAGAAAGGAGTATACATACAATTGCACTCTAATAAATGAAACAGGATACAACATCAATTTGATATCATTTGATTGCTCTATAGAAGATGTTGACCTGTCTGTTCCAGCCTATGGAACATCAGAACCATTTCAATTAAAATATAAAAGTAGGTTTTGGAATTTTACTGAACCTTTATTGTGCATATCAATCAAAGAATACGAGGATTCTCTGCAATCTTATGAAAATTCCGTTGGCGGAATGATGTCGATTAGTGATTTGGAAAAGAACAACCAATTTGTTATTCGAACCAAAATGCCAAATCAATTAGACCCAAATGATATTTTTGAAGTATCGAGAAGGTGATCGTAACATGTCGCTTCTATCCATCCATCAAAATATCTCAAAATTACTTTCTGAATTGAGGTAGACAGAGACGAATAACTGAACAGTGTAATTATCACCGTTGATGGGTTCGCCGCCACGATTGAGGTAGTTGGTGTAATTATATCTTCCGTATGCCCCCACCGATACATGATTCGTCATGCGGTACTGATAATTCGCTCCCACATTTACATTGATCGTTGAAATGTGCTTGCGAGGATTAATACTAATATCATCTTCCGTATCTCCATCTTCTACCTCGCGATACTTCTCTGGAATGATATTCAAGTAATCATATCCAAGTCCCAAAACCCCACCAATGCGATGACGATGATTGGGGCTTTGCCATAATTTTTTATCAAACTCGAGTCCTACATAAAAACCAGAAGCAAAATCGGTGTATTGCAATGAATCCTCATAACGAATTTTGATCGAATCACGCACCCCGGATCCAGTGCGACCTTCGAGTGCAATGCTGATAATATCACCCTTATTGGTCATGCCACCCACGGTTCCACCGATATTGAATAGCGGACCAATTTTCGCAGCATCACCCTGCGGGATCCATTGACCCGCGCGCAAACTCCACACCATCGAACTTTGGTTGATACTCTGTCCTACCAATCGATTATAATGTGTGCGAAGGGCCGGGTGCTTTTCATTCTTTCGTTGAAGAAGTTGAGCAACTTCCTGTTTGTTGCCTTGTACGCTTTGAATCAATAAATACTCGCGACTATTTTCTTCGAAGTCGCTCAATCTTAAGTTGGAAATAGAATGATAAATGAAGTAATGCAACTTTTCAGCTACTTCAGAATTATTCGGATCATCATAGTATGATTGATAATAGTATCCAAAGCGCGGTCTGAATAATGCTTTGCTGAAATCGTGTTCGACAATCAACTGCACGAATTCGTTGTCAGAAATGTTTTGAATGCTTCCATGCGTTTTGATATCGAGGATGAATCCGATATAAAACATGGCCGCCGAAGGATTGCAGTTTGTCTTCCAATATTGAAATAGTTTGTTGGCTTCTGCCATATCTCCAGAAGAATAGAGCTGCGGAATATTCACCGCCACTTGATACTCCGTATTCTGACATTCTTTGATATACTCTGGACTAACTTTCTCCTGACCCAACCCGGAGAAGGGAAGGGCAATCAGTAAGATCAAAATTCGAATCACGCGCATGGGATTGGGATTGTTTGAGGAAAGATATATAGAATTCTCGATTCTCAATTCGCAATTCGGAATAATAGCAAATGAAGAATGAGAATGAAAATCAAAATGAGAATGAGTTTAAATACTAGAGGTAGCCACCAAAAAGGGCCGCCCTTGTGGGGCGGCCCTTCACCAAAACCAAACAAAAACCAAATATTACTCTTTCGAGAATTTCTTATTTATCATTAAAGATCCAAAGTCCTTGACCTTGCGCTGGAAAATCATAGTTTGTATTCATAGCATTAAGTTTTGAGAGGTGAATAAAAACAGGTCATTCATTAACCTTGACTCAAAAATCTATATTCTTTTCTTTATATAAAGTACACATTTCGGTAACGGAAGGGTATTTAGGATGAAAGGTGTTTTTTTTTGGAGAAACGGGAAACCCCCAACTCCCAACCCCCAACCCCCAACCCTTTTCCCCTATCCCCAAACTCCAAACTCTCAGGTTATCAATGTTTTTTTTCGCTCGGAAACCCTTGATAAATAAGGGATTTAAAAAAAGAGTGTTGAAAAGTATTTGCTATCTGCAAAAAAGGTAGTATTTTCGCAGCCCGTTTTTCAAAAAGGAAAGACACTAGAAATCAATAGCAATGGATACGTTGAGCTATAAAACAATTTCAGCAAATAAAGAAAACGCCAACAAACAGTGGCTTCTTATCAATGCTGAAGGACAAACATTAGGACGCCTCAGCAGTGAGGTAGCTTACATTCTTCGTGGTAAGCATAAGACTAATTTTACCCCACACGCTGACTGTGGTGACAACGTTGTTGTCATTAACGCAGAGAAAATCCAGTTGACTGGAAACAAGTGGGACGAGAAAGTATACATCCGTTACACAGGCTACCCAGGCGGTCAGCGTTTTGCTACTCCAAAAGAGATGATGGCAAAGCACCCAACTGCTATGATTGAGATGGCTGTGCGAGGAATGCTTCCGAAGAACCGTCTTGGACGTGCTGTTTACCGCAACCTTTATGTGTATGCTGGTACTGCTCACGAACAAGAGGCTCAACAACCAAAAGAACACATAATCAAAAGATAATTTTCAAGTCAAATGGCTGAAGTTACAAATACATCCGGTCGCAGAAAGACTGCAGTAGCAAGAGTATATCTTTCTGAAGGTACTGGAAAATTTACCATCAACGGTAAAGACTACACAAACTATTTCCCAACACTCGTACTTCAGTACCGTGTGAACCAACCGTTCGCGCTTACTGGAAACGAAGGGAAGTATGATTTCAAAGCGAACTTAGATGGCGGTGGTATCACTGGCCAAGCTGAGGCACTTCGTTTGGCAATCAGCAAGGCGTTGATCGAACTCAACCCTGAATGGAAGACACTTCTTAAGGCAGAAGGACTTACAACTCGTGACCCTCGTATGGTTGAGCGTAAGAAATTCGGTCAGAAGAAAGCTCGTAAGCGCTTCCAGTTCTCTAAGCGTTAATCGCTGGAGAAGTTGTTTAGCATCCAAACTGCCTCGACTCGTTCGCCCTTGTGGCGCTATGCCCCAAAGGCGAACGACTACCTGGTGGTTGAATATAAGTGAACGTAAACAAGACAAATCAATAAAATGGCAAAAGTTACTTTTGACGAATTGCTGGACGCAGGTGTACATTTTGGTCACCTTAGCCGCAAATGGAATCCAAACATGGCTCCTTACATCTTCGGTGAGAAGAAAGGAATCCATATCATCGACTTGAACAAAACAGTCGTTAAGCTCGAAGAAGCTTCAAGTGCTTTGAAGCAAATCGCTAAGTCAGGAAAGAAAATCCTCTTCGTAGCTACTAAAAAACAAGCAAAAGACATCGTATCAGAAAAAGTTAGCGCTATCGGAATGCCTTTCGTTACCGAGCGTTGGCCAGGTGGTATGCTTACTAACTTCGTTACTATCCGTAAGGCAGTTCGTAAGATGTCAAACATCGAGAAAATGGGTGTGGACGGTACTGCTGCTACTCTTAGCAAGCGCGAACGTCTTCAATTGGATCGTACTTACCAAAAGATGCAGAAAAACCTTGGCTCTATCGCTGATATGAACCGCGTTCCTGCTGCTCTTTTCGTTATCGATATCATGAAAGAACACATCGCTGTTGCAGAAGCTAAGCGTCTGAACATCCCTGTATTCGCAATGGTTGACACCAATAGCGATCCTCGTAAAGTGGATTTCGCTATCCCATCTAACGATGATGCAACAAAGTCAATCTCTAAAATTCTTGATGTAGTTATCGAATCAATCGCTGATGGTCTTTCTGAGCGTAAAGCTGATAAGACTGAAGAAGGCGAAAACAAAGGTGGCGAAGGTCGTGGTCGTAAGAAGACTACTGCTGAAGCATAACATCTTTCGATAACAAGGAATCGAAATCCTTAATCCAAAATTAAGAATATCGAAATCCTAGCTTTCAAGATTTAGTTCACTATTGTATAATATTCAAAAGATAATATCATGACTATCACAGCTGCAGACGTAAACAAATTGCGCACTATCACTGGTGCCGGAATGATGGACTGCAAGAAGGCTCTTACAGAAGCCAATGGAGATTTCGAAGCTGCTATCGACCTACTTCGTAAGAAGGGTCAGAAAGTAGCTGCTAGCCGCAGCGACCGCGATGCCGCTGAAGGTTTGGTAATCACCAAAAGAACAGAAGATGGTAAGACTGGTGTTCTTATCGTTTTGAACTGCGAAACTGACTTCGTTGCTAAAAACGCAGATTTCGATAAGTTCGCTAACACTATCGCTGATGTTGCTGTTGCTAACAAGCCAGCTACTCTCGATGAGTTGAAGGCTTTAAACTACCCAGGTACTTCATTGTCTATCGCTGATAAAATCACTGAAGAAGTAGGGAAAATCGGTGAAAAAATCGATCTTTCTAAATACGAAATTTCAAATGCTGAATTTGTTGCTGTGTACAACCACCCAGGTAACAAATTGGCTGCTTTCGTAGCATTCAACAAAACGACTACTGATGAAGTAGGTCGCGATGTAGCGATGCAAGCTGCTGCAATGGCTCCTGTTGCTCTAGATGAATCTAGCGTTCCAGAAGATATTAAGCAACGCGAAATCGAAGTAGGTAAAGAACAGGCTATCAACGAAGGTAAAGCAGCTGATATGGCTGAGAAAATCGCTCTTGGTCGTTTGAACAAATTCTACAAAGAAGCTACTTTGGTAAACCAAGAATTCATTAAAGATGGTAAATTATCTGTTGCTCAATACTTGAAGACAGTAGATAAGGATCTAGCTGCAGTGGATTTCAAGCGTCACTCTTTGAACTAAGATTTTAGTTTATAATATCAAAGCCCCAGCAACGCTGGGGCTTTTTTTTTCCTGAAACTCCCTGTGAATCGACCATTGAACACATTCGCAGATTGCTTGTTATTTTGAAGTGTTCTAAATGGAAAAATTCCAACGAGTGTATCCATTTGGCACTTATTTTCGCCGAGCAAAACAACAACTCGATTATGGCAGCAGGATTATTCAAATCTTCAATCACAAAGAAATTCTGGATGTCTCTGACAGGCATCTTCCTTATTTCATTCTTGGTCGTACACTGTGCAATCAATGCTACTATCTTCTTCAATGACGGTGGTAAAACGTTCAACCTTTGGGCACACTTCATGGGTACCAACATCATCGTAAGAACGATGGAAATTGGATTATTCGTGGGACTTATCCTCCACATCGTAGACGGTTTGATGCTTTATTTCCAAAACCGCGCAGCACGTCCCGTTAAATACGCTTATGAAAAAGCTTCTGCAAGTAGCACGTGGTACTCTCGCAGCATGGCGCTTCTCGGAACAATTATCCTCCTTTTCTTGATTGTTCACCTCTATCATTTCTGGTTGCGCACCCGCGTTACTGGTCTTACGATCGCTGAGCCTGAAATGATCATTGGTGGAAAATTGTATGAAAACCTCTACGGAGAAATGGAGTTAATTTTCTCATACAGCTGGGTGGTTATCTTATACGTATTGGGATGTATTTCTCTTTTCTGGCACTTGCTTCACGGATTCAAGAGCGCATTCCAATCGATTGGCTTTAATCACAGCAAATACAAGAACACGATCGCACTAGTGGGCGATGCGTTTTCAATCATCATCCCAGCAATTTTCGCAGCGATGCCAATTGCATTTTATTTCAAACTCGTCCACTAATTAAAAAGCATTTTCAACCTATCAACATATTAAGTCATGGCGTTGAACTCAAGAATACCAGAAGGCCCACTCGATCAGAAGTGGACAAAATATAAGAACTCTGTGAAGCTGGTGAATCCAGCGAACAAGAGAAGCATTGAAGTGATTGTCGTAGGAACCGGCTTGGCTGGTGCTTCTGCTGCAGCATCACTCGCAGAGATGGGATATAAGGTGAAGGCACTTTGTTTCCAAGATAGCCCACGCCGCGCGCACTCTATCGCAGCGCAAGGTGGTATCAATGCAGCGAAGAACTATATGAACGATGGTGACAGCACCTTCCGTTTGTTTTATGACACGATCAAAGGTGGTGACTACCGTTCACGCGAAGCAAACGTTCACCGTTTGGCCGAGGTTTCTACAAACATCATCGACCAATGCGTGGCACAAGGAGTTCCATTTGCTCGCGATTACGGCGGATTACTTGACAACCGTTCATTCGGTGGAACTCAAGTATCACGTACGTTTTATGCAAAAGGTCAAACAGGTCAACAGTTATTGCTAGGAGCATATTCAGCAATGTCAAGACAGGTAGGTAAAGGAAATATTACTTTGCTTAACCGTCATGAAATGTTGGACTTAGTAATCGTTGACGGAAAGGCACGCGGAATCATCGCGCGCAACATGGTGACTGGTGAGATCGAGCGTCACTCTGCACACGCAGTGGCACTTTGCACAGGTGGATACGGTAACGTATTCTTCTTGTCTACAAATGCGATGGGCTCAAACGTTACAGCAGCTTGGAGAGCGCACAGAAGAGGAGCTCTTTTTGCAAATCCATGTTTTACGCAGATTCACCCAACATGTATCCCTGTATCAGGTGATCACCAATCTAAATTGACCTTGATGTCGGAGTCGCTCCGTAATGATGGTCGTATTTGGGTTCCAAAATTCAAAGAAGATGCGGAGGCTATTCGCGCGAAAAAACTTCGCCCAGTAGATCTTCCAGAAGATAGAAGAGATTATTACCTCGAGAGAAGATATCCAGCTTTCGGTAACCTCGTACCACGTGACATTGCATCACGTGCTGCGAAAGAGCGTTGCGATGAAGGATTTGGTGTGAACTCAACAGGAGAAGCAGTATATCTCGATTTCAGCGCAGCAATTGTTCGTTACGGAAAGGCAGAAGCAAACGTGAAAGGTTTGCACAATGCGAGCGAAGCTGAAATCATTGCTTTAGGTAAAAAAGTGGTTGCGTCTAAGTATGGTAACCTATTCCAGATGTACGAGCAGATCGTTGCTGAGAATCCATATGAAACTCCAATGATGATTTATCCAGCGGTTCACTACACGATGGGTGGATTGTGGGTAGATTATGAATTGATGACTACCATTCCTGGTTGTTATGCATGTGGAGAGGCAAACTTCTCTGATCACGGCGCCAATCGTCTAGGAGCATCAGCATTGATGCAAGGTTTGGCGGACGGATATTTCGTGTTACCATACACCATAGGTAACTACTTAGCAGACGAAATTCGCACAGGGGCTATTTCAACCAATACACCTGAGTTCGAAGAAGCTGAGAAAAACGTGCGTAATCAACTTGAGTCATTCTTCAAAACCAACGGTACGAAGCCGGTTGATTATTTCCACAAGAAATTAGGAAAGATCATGTGGAATATGTGCGGAATGGCTCGTAACAAGCCAGGCTTGGAGCAAGCGATTGCGGATATTCGTCAGTTGAGAGAAGATTTTTACAACAATGTAAAAGTTCCTGGATCGACAAAAGGAATGAACCCAGAATTAGAGAAAGCTGCGCGAGTGGCGGACTTTATTGAATTGGGAGAATTAATGTGCATCGATGCATTGGATCGCAATGAAAGCTGTGGTGGTCACTTCCGTGAGGAGTATCAAACAGAAGAAGGCGAGGCATTGCGCGATGATGAAAACTACATGTATGTAGCGGCTTGGGAATTCACAGGAAATCCAAGCGAACCAAAGTTGAACAAAGAAGATTTAGTGTACGAAAACATCAAGGTTTCTGCACGTTCTTACAAATAAGAAAAATACAAGGCAATGAATCTCACATTGAAAATTTGGCGCCAGAAGAGCACCAATGACCAGGGAAAAATCGTGGAGTACAAGGTGACTGATATATCAGAAGACATGTCATTCCTTGAGATGATCGATGTATTAAACTATGATCTTGTAGAAAAAGGAGATGATCCTGTAACATTTGACCACGACTGCCGCGAAGGTATTTGTGGAATGTGTAGCATGTTCATCAACGGAGAGGCGCACGGTCCAAACCGTGGCGTTACTACTTGCCAATTGCACATGCGTTCATTTAAAGACGGAGATACTATTTACATCGAGCCATGGAGAAGCGCTGGTTTCCCAGTGATCAAGGATTTGATGGTAGACCGTGGAGCGTTTGACCGTATCCAACAGGCAGGTGGATTTATTTCCGTTAATACAAGCGGCCGTACATTGGATGCGAATGCAATCCCAGTTCCAAAAGAGGATGCCGATAAGTCATTCGATGCTGCAACATGCATCGGCTGCGGAGCTTGCGTAGCAACGTGTCCAAATGGATCAGCTATGCTTTTCGTATCAGCAAAAGTTTCTCAATACGCATTGCTTCCTCAAGGGCAAGTAGAGCGTAAAGAGCGCGTGATGAACATGGTGAAAAAGATGGATGAAGAAGGCTTCGGTAACTGTTCAAACATCGGCGCATGTGAAGTACAATGTCCAAAAGGAATTTCATTGGAAAACATCGCAAGAATGAATCGTGAATATTTAATGGCGACTATTAAGCCAGAGAATTAAAATAATATTTCGTTATGATTAAAAGCCCCAAGACTTGTCTTGGGGCTTTTTTTATGGTTGCTGAATGACTTCTTCTGTGGAGGTGGTGACCGCTTTATAAAACTCGCTCTCTTTCAATGATGGCAACACTTTCAGAGAAAAATTATAAATGGGTTTGTAGAAAAAGGATTTGTCTTTTTGCTCCTGAGGAAGCACAGAGACCTTTTCATCTACACTATTAAAAATGACGAAAAGAAGACTCAATGAAAGAATAAATTTCACCAACGAAAAACATGCTCCGGCAATTTGATTCCACTTTTCGGCACCACCAGCTTTGATGGATTTAGTAATTAATTTTCCAAGAAAATATAATCCTACAATGACTAAAGCGAGAATTAAAACAAAAGAGATGATGGGTAAATTATCAGATTCAATATGCATTTCATCGCGTAAATAGACACTTACCCAATCGCTTAGGTGAATGCCTAAATACACTCCAACAAAAAGCGATAAGAGCGAAAAAATTTCCATCACAAAGCCATTTTTCCAACCGCGATAAAGAGAGAATAATAATGGAATGGCAATGATGATATCAATATAACTGATCATAAAAAAGAGAGAGATTTAAAAATTGTCGTAGTAAGTATAGTCCTTTACAATTTGGCCATTTTCAATGGTGAATATCGTGCAAATAGGCAATGTAAATTTCAAATTCTCTGGCGCCGTTCCAGTCGATATAAATTCAACAATAACGGTGTTTTCACCACTGGTATGAATACGCTTTACCTCATCATGAAGGTCAGGAAAAAGAAATTCCATCTCACTATATTTTTTCACAATATCCTCTCGTGTTTGTTGCACGAGCTCCGTTCCAAAACTAGGGTCGAGAAATTCGGCACTCGGAGCATACATCTCTGACATGGCTTTCCAGTCGTGCTTATTGAAATTTTCGAAGTAGGTTTTGATAAATGCTTCGTTTTCTGATTGGACGTTCTTGCATCCCGCCAAGACCATCACTAGTGCAATTAGAGGTAGTAGTGTTTTCATATATCAAAGGTAATTTTTTATTCTAATCTCTACATTCTGTAGCGAAATCCTACACTTGTTTTTTCATGCGGGTTTTCAGAATGCCCGATTTTACTAGGGTTTCAAAGATTTTGGCATGTTGGCATCGTTTTGACTAATGGTAGAATCAAATAACCATTAAATTTTTAAGATATGAAAAAGTTAGTCATCATCGCCCTCGTGCTATCGTCAACTGCAGCGTTTGCTACATCTGACACAACAACAGTCAATCAATCAACCGTTATCGCGTTGAATGAAACAGAAAAGCCTGTGAAGCAAGAAGAGCTCCCACAAGCAGTTAAGGATACGCTTAGCAAGGCTCCTTATGCGGATTGGAAAGTAGAACAAGCTTTCTGGGGAACAACAGAAGCTGGAGAGTACTACAGAATCGAGCTTTCTAAGGCTGATGTTAAGCAGTCTGTGAAATTGACCAAAGAAGGTCAACTTGTTAAATAAGGTTATAGATTGGTGTGGGGGAGGCCGGTCTTAGCGATCGGCCTCTTTATTTTTGATTGGATTACTAAAGTAGCTGATTATGACTAAAATTTTGGTGGTAGAAGATGATGTGACCTTTGCGAAAATTTTGGAGCGATTACTATTGAGTAATGGATTTACGGTAGAAGTCGCGTTCAGTAAAAAAACAGCTCAGGTCCTTCTTGAATCAAATGCATTTGATCTGCTCTTGCTGGACTATCGCCTGCCAGATGGTACGGGACTGGAAGTATTTGAAGCGGCACGAAATCGAAATGCCCAAATACCTGCAATCATCATGACCAATTTCAATGATGTGAGAACCGCCGTGAACGCGATTCGATCCGGAGCATTTGACTATATCACCAAACCAGTGCATCACGAAGAACTTTTGATGCAAATTAACTTAGCGGTTCAAAAACGAGAAATCATCGTCGATGCAAAATTACCCGTGGTGTCTAATATGGTCATCGGGAAGTGTAAGGCTTCGAAGGATTTATATGAACAAATTAAATTAATTGCACCTACCAATCTTTCCGTTATTATTCATGGTGAAACGGGCACAGGCAAAGAACACGTTGCTCGTCGTATTCATGAACAGAGCGATCGATCTAAGTTTCCATTTGTAGCCATTGACTGCGGCACCCTCATTACTGAATTTGCAGCGAGTGAATTATTCGGTCACTTAAAAGGTGCATTCACCGGGGCGTTATCTACGAAAAAAGGAAAGTTTGAAGAAGCGAATAAAGGAACGGTGTTCCTAGATGAGATAGGAAATTTATCCTATGATGTGCAAGTGAAACTGCTGCGTGTGCTGCAAGAAAGAATAATTGTCCCTCTTGGCAGTAATAAAGAAATTCCCATAGATATTCGAATCATTGCCGCATCAAATGATGACCTGCAGAGTGCTGTGTCGAAAGGGAAATTTAGAGAGGACTTATTTTACAGATTAAATGAATTTAAAATTAGTGTTCCTCCATTGCGGGAGCGCATGGCCGACCTACCACAATTTATTGATCATTTTATCATTGAAGCAAATGAGTCTATCAAAAGAAACGTGAGAGGTTGCTCACCGGATGTCATTAAAGTGCTCTCGAGTTATGATTGGCCAGGAAATGTGCGAGAGTTGAAAAATATGATTCGAAGAATGGTGCTGTTGACTCCTGGAGAGGAAGTGCAAATGAGCGCGCTACCAATGGAGATGAGCATGACGATGCAATCGCGCACACGGACGTCATCCAATGATTTGAAGTTGGTGCAAGAGGAGAATGAAAAAGCACTTATTGAGAAAGTTTTATTTGAAGTAAAATTCAATAAATCAAAAGCGTCGAAGATTCTAAACATCGACCGAAGTACACTCTATGCTAAGATGGAAAAATACGGCATAGACGGGTAATTGAAATAAACTATGGCCGTAAAGACAAGCATCCGGACTAAAATTGCGATCACCTGTTTTGTCGGTGCAGTGGCGCTATGTCTTGCTTTTTTTATTAACTCCAGAGCTTATAAGGCCATTCATTCATCAGTGGATGAGCTGACAAATCCGCAAGTGAAATTGTCATTGGTCAATAATATTTTATTTCAAATTCAAGGAATGGAGGATGCTTATCAAGAAGCAATCCTAGCCCCGAAAAGCAAAAAGATCAATGAGTTTATAGCCCGACATGATTCTACAGTGCTTGTCATTCAGTCGTTTCAGGAGGTTTCAAAAGACGATACGTTACAATTAGCATTAACGGATTCTATTTTGCACTTGCTGGCGGTGCGTCAAAGTATTCTTCAGAATTATTTTTTTTACAGAAAAAAATTAATCACCAACCAGCCTTTCAAAGAACAATTATTAGAGTTGGATTCTACACTGCAAGCGCAGAGTACTGTCGTGGATAGTTTGGTAATTCAACGAAAAGAGTTAGAAAGTAACAGCAGCTACGATACAATTGGTGAGGAAAGCTCTAAAAATTGGTGGAGCAAAATTTTCGGAAGTACGAAAAAGAAAAGCCCGACTATCAAGAGATCGGAGACCAACTCCACGGAGACCACTACAGATACGCTATTGCTGACCAAGAAGAATTATGATGATAGTCTTGCTCGATCCGTTATCAATGAGATAATCGTAGAACAAGAATCAAGAAGAAGTGATTTCTTTTCTAGAGAGGCTGAATTGAATAAAATCGATCACCTTTTTCATTTAAAAATAAATGAGCTTCTGCTCACCGTGCAACGAAATATAGAGCAGCAAACCAAAGCTACTTCTGAACTTTCAGAGCAAACCATATCAAGCACATTGAACACATTCATTATCGTGATAGTCTTGTTCATTGTACTATCCACTGCCATCGCTATCATGATTGCGTGGGATGTCACGAGGGCCAATCGTTATAGAGAGCAGTTGGAGCTTGCAAAATTAGAGGCGGAGCAAAATAGTATTACCCGTCAGAGATTCTTGAGCAATATGAGTCATGAAATCCGGACACCTCTTCAATCAATCGTAGGTTATTCGGATATGTTGCATTCAAAATTTCCACGAGAAAAATATGTGTCGGCCATTATGGAATCGTCGCACCATCTTCTAGAAATCGTTAATGAGATTTTGGATTTTCAAAAAATTCAAACCGCTGGAATAGTATTGCGAAAGGAGCCTTATGATCTATTGCACGCGGTAGAGCAAGTCAAACAAATTTTTGAATTGGAGGCTTCGAAACGCTCGATTTCGCTGACTACAGCATATCAAGGAGTGGAAGAGGTGTTGTTAAATGGAGATGAATATCGCATCAAGCAAATTTTGATCAATCTCATCGGTAATGCGATCAAGTTTACGACAGAAGGTGGCATTCATTTGAAGGTGGATGTAGTACAAAAACCAAAAGTTAGTTATCTGCAATTAGAGGTATCAGATACGGGAGTGGGAATTCCTGCAGCAGATCAAGATCGCATTTTTCAAGAATTCGAACAGATCGAAGTGCCAATGGAAAAACGCCGTCAGGGCACAGGATTAGGGCTCAGTATTGTGAAGTCAATTGTAGAGGCGCACAAGGGGACAATTCAATTGAAAAGTGAAGAAGGAAAAGGAACGAGTATTACCATTACGCTACCAGCAGAAATTCTCAGTGAGGGTATCACATCTGCGATTGTAACTATGCCGTCATTTCATTTACCAAAATCACTAGAATTATGGATGGTGGATGATGATGAATTGATATTGAGCTTGGTTTCAAAAATGCTGCATCAGCAGGACATTCACCATCGCGTTTTTAATAATGCGGATGCGATGTTGCACGCGGCAGAATCAGGGCGCCCGCATGTGGTGCTCATTGATTATCGCATGCCCGACATGAATGGTTTGGATGTATTGGTAAAATTGAAATCGATCTTGCCAAGTTTCGTTCGGTATATATCGGTTACTGCTCAAGCGCTACCAGAAGAAATGGAAGAGTTGCGACGAACGGGGTTCGATGATATTCTATTGAAGCCCTTCCGAGTGGAAGATTTTATTTCAATGCTGGAAAAACAGTTTCAAAGAAATAGTGAAACACTCACCGCCATGTTTGTCAACGATCATGAAACAATCCATACCATTCTCACGCAGTTTAAAGAGGATACAGCAAGCGATCTCCATTTATTGAGGTCATTCACCGACACGACTCATTCGGATGATTACGCGCTCTTATTTCATCGCGTAGCCGGACGGTGTGGTCAAGTTGGCTTTTCTCATTGGTCGATGTATTTCAGGTGCTTGGAGCTGGAATGCCGTGCCAAGAAGATTTCAGTTAGTGAGCAAGAGAAATTTGTAGCGGAACAAGCGCTAGTATTCATGCTTGCAAGCTAATAGGCCTTTTGTGTATCGTACAATATTTTCGTTATATCTTCGTTGGACGCACACCAAATTCACTACCATGCTTACTAAAAGATTCACTATCATTCTCGGAGTTATCGCGACTCTATTACTCGTTCCACTTATTGCAATGCAATTCACTTCTGAGGTGAATTGGTCGCCTGCTGATTTTTTAATCATGGGGCTCATGCTCTTGGCAGTGGGCGCCGGTATAGAGATTGTTCTCAGAAAAGTAACGAGTACAAGAGGCAGAGTAATTCTCTGCGTTGCGATTCTCGGAGTGTTTCTGCTATTATGGGCAGAAATGGCAGTCGGGATCTTCAACTCACCGATTGCGGGTAGTTGAGGTTTCATGCGCTCAAACAAGGGTTTCATAAAATGGGAAGGCTCCTTCGGGGGCCTTCGTTTATATTTACCCTTGCATTATGCGACAACTCTTGCCTCTGTACACCCTCATCGTATTTCTAACTTGCTTCGCAAGCAGACTATGGTCGCAACAACCCTATGCTCTTCAATACCACGCCTCGCAAGGCTGGCCTTCCAATGTGGTGTATGATATTTACCAAGACTCAAAAGGATTTATTTGGACAGCCACGAATGAAGGGCTCTCGAGATATGATGGCCAAGAACATGTTTTTTATAGAAACTCGAAGCAATCGTCTTTTCCAGGCAGTTGTATCAAGGAAGATCGCTTTGGCAGAATTTGGTATGAAAATTTTGACGGCTTTGTGTTCTATACACAAAATGACTCGCTAGGTCTGCTAAGTCAAAATAGTCCAATTGACTTCTTACACTACGGCATCACTGATGAATTCATTTTTGTCGTGCAAAAAAAAGGGATCGATGTTTTCGATTTGGAAACTACACACTTCATTAAAACGATTTCTGTCGACAACATGGATTTGGAATATGCCGAAAGTGTGGGCAATCATTATTATTTTATTAGAAGAAATGTAGTTTATCAAATTACTCCCGCTCTTCAATTAAAACAAATTGATTTTTTTAAGTCGAGAAGTATTTCGAACAAGGCGATATACCCCACGAATGACGGGCTCCTGGTGATTTCAAAGTCTGAGTATGTTGATTCGGTATATTTTTTTTCCAAAGATTTTCAAGAAAAATTAATCCTTCCCATAGACTGTGATCAAGCCATTTTGGATTTAACGGTGTTGGATAATAAAATTTGGATTCATACTGCGAAGGGAAGTATGGAGTATACTTCTTCTTTGGATAAAAGATTGCTGCCTTTATCTAGTAATATTTATTTCAATGATCATGCTGTCTCTGGAATGATTCGAGATCGACAGGATAACTATTGGTTCACAACATTGAATGCTGGAGTTTTTTTAGTGCCTGAACTTACCAGCAAAAAGCGCATATCGAATGAGGAACCGTTTGCCTTGATTGAGCCATTTAAGAAGGGATTTATAGCTGCTGGAAAAAAGAATGAATTTGTTTTTTATGATCAATCCTTGAACAAGGAGAAGGTGATTGCAACGAGTCGATTGCCCTATTATATGTTCGTCGATACTACAAACAACAATGTTTTTTATTCTACGAATGGTTTTTCGATGGTTGTGAATGAGGATTTTGAACACCCAACGGATTTTCAATTTGCTCTGAAGGCAATGGTGAAGTTGGATGAAAAGTACTATGCCTTTGCAGCATCGAGATACAGTGGTTTACTTCGAAATCCCCTTTGCGATAATGGATTTAAGTCGAAATGGGATGATTACTTTGAAGCTCATCGACACGAGAGAGTGAATGTAGCCGCCTTGAAAGTGAATGCAAGAGGAAAGTCGATTGCTTATCAAGAGAGCAGTGGGAATGTAATGCTCGCAACGAATCTAGGCTTGTTTGAAATTGGGGTTAATGGAGAGCGAGAAATCACCAACAAGGGGGAATCTGTATTTGCAAAATCCATTGTTAATTTTAAAGATGAGTTATTTATACTGGATTCTCGAGGTACGGTTTTTACTTACAAGAATGGAGTTTTTACCAATTGCAATGAGCAGTGGGGTATTGCTCCTTTCGAAATTACAAGTATCAAGAGAATCGATCATCGTTTAGTGATTATCACAAAGTTGAAAATATTAATTTTCGATCTTGCGTCGCGCAGTACAAGCGATGTGTCTTTGATTTTATTTAAGAATAAAATTCACGATGTATTTATTAAAGATCATGTGATGTTTTTAGCCACTGATCAAGGATTGATTAGTTCAAATTTGGATGTGGCGAAGAAGAAAGATAGCAATGCCATTTTTCGAATTAATAAAGTTCTTGTAAATGGCGAGGCCATTTCTGATCAAAATCTTTTGGATTTGAAAATGGATCAGAATCGATTGAGCATTCAGTTTTCGATTCTTGATTTTGGAATGAGTAGGGAGAATGTGCTCTCATTTAGAGTGAATAATAGTGAGTGGAATCCCTTATCAGAAGGGCAACGGAGAATTAATTTGACTTCTTTGAGTCCTGGTCATTATTTGGTGGAGTTTCAGGTCAACGGAAATGTGGTTGGGGAGCATCTAGCATTTGAAATAAAAGCACCATTTTGGCGAAAAGCGTGGTTTTATTTTCTCATCGGATTTATAATTCTTCTGAGCCTCATTTTTTATTCGCGTTGGCAAATTAATTTGATGAGAAATCAAGTGAGACTTTTAAATGAGAAAGTTAAACTGGAGAAGAGCCTGAGTCGATCGGTATTGACTGCAGTGAAATCTCAAATGAATCCGCACTTTTTCTACAATGCATTGAATACCATTCAGGCGTATATTTTTACCAACGACAAGCAAAACGCTACAAATTATTTATCCAAGTTTTCTAAACTCACACGAATGATTTTGGAAATGTCTGAACGAGAGAATATTCGATTATCAGAAGAAGTTCAAGCATTGACGCTCTATTTAGAATTAGAGGGCATGCGTTTTCAAGAGGATTTTAAATACAGTTTTAGAATTGATGAAAGTATTGATACTAGTTTGGTTCATATCCCGTCGATGCTCATTCAGCCTTATGTAGAGAACGCTATCAAACACGGATTACTTCATAAGCAAGGGGAGAAAAGAGTAGAGATAGTTTTGACAAAGAGAGGAGAATTGTTGTGCGTATCGATTGATGACAATGGTATCGGAAGAAAGAAGGCGGATGAACTAAATCACGCTCGAAATGAAAGACACGAATCATTTGCGTCATCAGCCAATGAAAAAAGACTTGATATATTAAATAGACACTTGGCGAATAGGGTAAGTGTGGAGTATACCGATAAGTTGGATTCTTATAATAATGCAATAGGAACGATGGTAGTCTTACTTATTCCAATGAATTAATAAATTATGAAGGCAATAATTATCGATGATGAGAAAATGGCAAGAACACTGCTGAACGGCTATGTTCAAGAGTTTTGTGCGGATGTCGAAGTGGTGGAAATGTGTGCTGATCTGCCAAGCGGAGTGAAAGCTATTAGAAAGCACCAACCTGATATCGTTTTTTTAGACATTGAAATGCCCGGACATAGTGGCTTGGAATTGCTAGATTTTTTTGATGAAAAAGAAGCAAATTTTTCGATCATTTTCATCACAGCATATAATCAATATGCGATACAGGCTTTCAAGTTATCTGCAGTCGACTATTTATTGAAGCCCGTGGAACCATCTGAGTTGGCCCAAGCGGTCAATCGCTGCCGTCAACAGAAAGAGAAAAGCGATTTTCAATTATTGAAAGAAAATCTGACCCCGCAATCAAAACGAAAGATTGCGATTGCAATGAGCAACTCTATAAAATATGTAGCACTGGACAGTATTATGTTTTTAAAAGCGGATGGAGCGTATACAGAGATTATTCTTAGCGATGACTCCAAGTTAATTGCAAGCCGCGGATTAAAGCACTTTGATGAAACACTATCCGACGTTCCATCTTTTTTTCGATGTCATAAAAGCTATTTGATAAACACTGAATATATCACTGATTATGTGAAATCGGATGGAGGATTTCTAAAAATTAAACATCATGAGATTGGTATTTCTACAGAAAAAGTAGATGCTTTTTTAAACCTGATGAAAAATTTATAGGTCAACTCGTCGATTACCGGTAGTTGAGTTCAAGAAGCGTGAAGCTATTTTATCACTGTTTTCTCGGATATATTCTACGAATGCATGATGCAAGGGCGACTGACGCATTTCTTTTCGCCAAATGAGTCTCCATTTCGTTTTGATTGGAAAGCCTTTCATAGGAATGATTTCGAGTTCTTTTAATTTCAACTCGCGCTTCATTCCAATCAATGGAATAACTGATATCCCAATACCCGCAATTACTGCTTGTTTTACTGCTTCATTAGATTGAAGCTCTAATATTTTTTTGGGCCTGATTTTTTTGTTCTCAATATATCCTTGCATGGTATTTCGCGTCGCACTCCCTAGCTCGCGATAGATGACCGATTCTTTTTCCCAGACAATATTTTTCTTTGAATAGTTTTTACTTCCCACCAAGTAAAGCTCATTGTCCATAAGATCGATATAATCCCATTTGCCATGATCGGGCATCACTGATACCAGCGCATAATCCGTATCGCAGGCATCTAAACTTGCGATGACTGCAGAACGATTCGTTACATCAAGGTTGAGATCAATGCCTTCATGCTTTTTAAGAAAATCACGTAAGAAGTAAGGGATAATATACTTGCCGGTCGACACCGATGCAATTTTGAGTTTACCTGTTATGAGTCCTTTATAATCGTGTGATTTGCGGTTGAGTTCTTCGACGCCAATTAATACTTGCTCTGCGATGGCTGCTACCTCTTTTCCGAAATCAGTGATTTTAATATTTCGTCCAGAAATAGTGGTCAGCGGGATATCAAACTGATCCTGAAGATTTTTCAATTGAATAGACACAGCAGGCTGTGTCATATGTAACTCTTCAGCGGCTTTGGTGATGCTCTTGAGTTCAGCTATTTTCTTGAAAACAAAAAGTTGATGCAGCGTATAATTCATAGCACGAAGATAACATATATCTTTTTACTTATGTTTTATATAAAAAACATAAATATTCAATGAACAGTGAGGTGGCTAATTTTGCCAACCAAAATCACTATGGAACTATTTATTTCCAATCTAACTAATCCTGCTTTTCTCTTTTTTCTGTTAGGTATATTAGCTGTAAGACTGAAAAGCGATTTAGAGATACCACGAAACTCAGCAAAATTTATTTCGCTATATCTGTTGTTTGCTATTGGTTTCAAGGGAGGTCAGGAGTTGTCGCACCATCCTATCACTACAGAAATTGTTGGCGTATTGCTCTTTGGAATTTTGTTGTCTGTTTTGATTCCGCTTTATACTTTTTTTCTTTTGAGAAAAAAATTGGGGATCTTCAATGCCGCAGCAATAGGCGCAGCATATGGCTCTGTTAGTGCCGTGACGTTTGTAACTGCTATCAGTTATCTCGAACAAAATCACATGGATTTCCATGGACACATGGTTGCTATTATGGCATTGATGGAGTCGCCCGCGATTATTATTTCCCTTATCTTATTATCGGCTTACGATAAAGATGACAACATTTCGAGTACAAAAGATATCCTGCATCATAGTCTCACCAATGGTAGCGTGCTTTTAATTCTAGGAAGTTTAATTATTGGGTTTTTGGCAAATGCAGAACAGGCCGAGGGTATTAAGCCTTTTACTACTGATTTGTTCAAAGGATTTCTCGCCATCTTTTTATTAGATATGGGAATATCCTGTGGAAAGAAATTAAATTCATTTACTCAAAATGGCTGGACGCCTGTGCTGTATTCATCCATCGCCCCATTGGTCAATGGATCCATAGTAGCATACGTGAGTCGTTTTTTTACAGATGAAATATCCGATCGATTTATACTGGCCGTGCTTGCTGCGAGTGCTTCTTATATCGCCGTTCCCGCTGCGATGAAGCTTGCCAATCCCAAGGCGAGCGAAGGGCTCTATTTACCCATGGCCCTCGCTATCACTTTCCCTTTGAACATCACACTTGGAATGCCGTTGTATTTTTATATTGTTTCGATGGGCTAACGAATGCATTGACTACCCATGAATGTGTTTAGTCGAGTTTTCCATCCCTAAAATTGTCATTACATCCCAGAAATTTTATTTATTGATTTTCAATAGAGTCATTTGTCGAACTAATTCTTACAATAAAACAATGACAAATTTTTACTCTTTCAAATCGAAAATTTCTATGCTGTTAATGGCCTTGTTGCCGCTCTTGTCTTCAGCACAAATTGACTTAGTTCAAACATCCGATAATAGTATTTTGGCTGCGGCTAACAATGTTATTCTAAGTTGCAGCGATGGTCAATTTACATTTGAGAATAGTTTTGGTCGTTTATATAATTTAAATGATCTGGGCTATAATAGTTTTGAAGTCACTAAAGTGACAGCAGCAATATCGTTAATTGGACCTAATGAAAACACTGTAGTAGATATATCTGCGCAGGTTTATTCTACAAATGGAGGCACTAATTCTGCAGATCTTGCGCTCGTTGGCAGTGCTACAACTACGGTGGATGGACAGATGGGAGGTAGTCTAGTAGATATAGTATTTACTACTCCTGTCACTGTATCGTCTGATGCGATGATGATTGTAGTGACAGCGCCAAATCTAATTGGGAGTGGGAGTTTCCTCTATTTTGGCGGAAATTCGAATGGGGAATCAGCACAAGCATTTTTTAGAAGTAATGATTCCGAATGTGGAATTTCTGAATTTACAGGGTTGAGTGATTTTGGGATGGTGGATGCACATTTAGTACTATTCCCAACGGGATATCCAACGCTTACATGTCCTGCAGGTAACGTGTTTTTGCAATCACAAGCTGAAGTAAATCAATTTGGAATAGATTACCCCACTTGCACACAAGTGACAGGCAACTTATATGTTCAAGTAGGTGAGGGGTCATCAGATATTGTGGATTTATCTCCGCTTGGAAATATTGTCTCTATTTCGGGAACATTTCAATTAAACAACAATACATTTCTGAGTGATCTGAGCGGAATGAGCAATTTGGTTGAAGTAGCGGGACTAAGTTTATTTAATAACGGGTTTACCAATCTTGATGGTTTTTCTTCTTTGTCAAGCTGTCAGATCGGTGTTTACATTAGTCAGAACAATAATTTGACAAATGTGAATGCATTGAGTAATATTATCTCAATGGAGGCAATTATTATTGACAATAATGATGTTTTGACGGATATCTCAGGTTTAGAAAATGTTGAGGTTGGAACAATCATTCCGGGTGTTGGTATAACGATTACAAATAATTCCGCACTTGCCGTTTGTAATATTCCAAACATTTGCGAATATATCGCTAACGATCCAACGACATACCTTCGAAATATCTCAGGTAATCTAGCAGAGTGTATTGATGAACAAGCTGTAGTCAATGCATGTAACGGGCCAGCTGATGGCTGTACAGAGGCCTTATATGGCCAATATCCTTCCAGTACGTTTGTTCCTTCTTGCACAGGAGCCGCAGAAGTGATAGTAACGGACGCTTGGACGGGGGAGTATTCTTTGGTAGAAACAACTGAAGGCGTGGAATACACGTTTTCAAGCTCGGTAGCCACAGACTACATCACAATTACAAGTGAAGACGGTTCGGTGGTCTTAGGAACCTTCACAGGAAGCACTTCAGCAGGACTGGCACCAATGGATGCAGTAGTTCGTTTTTATTTACATGAAAATGATCAGTGCGAAAGTGCGGATATTAACAGATCTCGTATTGTTCAATGTAGTATAGTGGGTGTAGAAGAAGTAGTGGCGTCTAGCTTTATTTGTTATCCAAACCCAACCAAAGACTTATTGAATATTTCGTTTGATCGCGAAATATCAACGGTGTCTATTTTTAATATTCTTGGTGAAGTTGTGATGAATAAAACAGTAAATGCTAAGAATGCACAACTTGATATTCAGTTACTAATACCTGGAAACTATATTGTTAAAGCACTTTCAAATGAAACTGTTTTAACAACGAGTGTAATAAAGGAGTAATATTTTTTCATAGTCATAAGGAATAAGGGGCCGCGCAATTGATGGCCTCTTATTCTTTCTTTTACTTTTGATGCCTAATATATTCTTGATGAAGGGCTCGTTCATTCTAATTTTGATATTTTTTCTAGGGCTTGCTGGAAGATGCCAAATTCTTCAAAAGGATTTGGTAAGCATTGACCACTTGATGAATGCTAAACGCTATGAAGAAGCAAAATTATTGGTAGAACATGTGGAGGGAAATCTAAAATCAAGTGATGATTCGGTTGATGGGGAATATAATTTTCTAGAACTAAAGTATAGACAAGCAAGGATTTTGGATGAATTGCAGCTCGCTCCCGAAAAAACCCTCCAAATCCTTTATGGAATTATTGATCGTGCCGAAAAAGCAAATCAATACGATTTGTGTTGTCGGATCTATTTGTTAATGGCTTTGTCACATGAGAAAGTTTCAAATTTTAGTTTAACCAAAAAATATTTGGACCTGGCTTTTGAAAAAATTCAGCAATATCAGCTAGAGAGCAAATACAGTACTTATTGCATTCGCCGATCATCCTATGATAGATATATAAATGATCATGCTTCTTCTTTTTTCTTTGCGAAAGAAGCGGAACGCACCGCGCCAAAGTGGAATAATAAAGGTGATTTAAGTGATGCGTATTTGATTCTTGGCGCTTATTATAATCGTGTCAAGGATTATGAAAGCTCGTTGAAGTATAGCTTTCTGCATCTAAACAGCACACGAGAAGATACCATTACGGCGAAGCGCGGATATCAATTCAATAATATTTCTAGAAAATATTTAAATCTTGAAAATTTTGAATTAGCGCTTTTGTATAGTGATTCAGCTCGTGCGTATTACAACCAATTCAAGCCGGATTCAAAATATAATCATGACAAGCTGAGGTCAGAAATTTTCGAGGTACTGGGTAAGAACGACTCAGCTTTATTTTATTACAAAAAATTTCATCAAAATTGGAACAATGTTTTTCAGGAAGAGCAGGATATCAAGTCTAAGAATATAGAAGAACGTTATCAAAGTGATAAGCAGAAGCAGACCATTGAAAATAAAGAAAGTCAGGTACTATTCATCACAATTTTATTGCTCGTAATTACTCTTGCTACAGCGTTGGTGATTCTCCAAAACGCAAGAATAAAAACGAAAAATAAAACTATAAATCTACAATTATCAGAACTGTCAAAATTGCTCGAGCAGAAACAAGTACTTCTTTCAGAACTTCAGCACCGGGTAAAGAATAACTTACAACACGTGATCAGCATCCTTGATATTCAAAAAGAGAGTTTGGATTTTAATTCAATAGACGAAATTATCAGAGAAAATCAAAATAGAATTCACTCTGTCGCACTCCTTCATAAGAAACTGGATGTGTCAGAAAATGTGAATGATGTGGATGTCTTTAGATATGTAGCTGAACTCGCGGATTTGGTAATCAGTTCTTATGACGATCGGCAGAAAAAAATCAGTCATACGGTTAAAAGTGATGTAGGATTGATGAGCATTGAATTGGCCTTACCACTTGGTCTAATTATTACTGAATTAGCAAGTAATAGTATGAAGCATGCATTTAAAAAGAAGAATGTTGGTGTGATTAGCATTGAGGTGTCTCATGATGCGGAAAGCAATCGATATAAATTCAATTATTCCGATAATGGGATTGGCTTCGATTTTAATGCAACGAATTCAAAAGGGTTGGGGCAGGAGATAATCAAAGGTTTAATTGATCAACTAGATGGCGAAGTGATAACGAATAATTCAAATGGGTTCGAAATTACCATTTATTTTTAATTGGAAATTATGAGTGGAAAAGCAATATTACTCGTAGAAGATGATTTTCTTAACAGACGACTTACAAAAAAGGCGTTGATAGAAAATGGATTTAAGGTATTTGAAGCGAAAAATGCGAAGGAAGCATTTGGTATACTCAAAAGAGAAACCTTGGATGTCGTCATTCTTGATATCAATCTGGGAAAGGACGAGGAGAATGGAATTTCAATTGCTCAACAGCTAAAAGCGAATTTCAATATACCATTTATATATCTGACAGCATATGATAAATCTGACATCATAAAGGAAGCTGTGGCTACGGTGCCACATTCTTATATCACAAAGCCGTTTAAAGATGTAGATTTGGTAATAGCTGTAGAACTAGCCATAAAACAATATGGCAAAAGTAGTTTTCCAAAAATCACTGTTAAAGATGAAGATTATAACGTAGAACTAGATTTTGATGAAATTAATTACATCGAATCTGATGGTAATTACCAAGTATTTCATACCGACACTAAAAAGTACAGATTAAGAGGTACCTCAAAACATCTCTTGGATCTTTTACCTGCAGATAAATTTGTCCAAGTCCATAGAGCATATATCGTCAACAAAGGGAAAATTGAAAAATTTAATCTCAAGAATGTGATTGTGAACAGCATCGAAATTCCCATTTCAAAAAAAAAGCCCCTCCAGTGAAGAAGGGGCGCTAAACAAATACACACTAAACTTACTTGCTTATGAAGAGCTTCGTTGGTGCGTTCTTTGATTTCAACGATCTCACGAAATACACTCCGGATGAAAGTGAACTTACATCAATCGTTTGCTGATTATTGGTTATTGTTAGTTGAAGTGTTTCTTTTCCTGTTGCATCGGTAATCACTACGGTATCGCCGATTTTGATATGACTCAATGTGATTCTTTCATTTGCTGGATTTGGATATACACCAATCGACTCGGTGCTCAATTCATCTACACCAACAATGGTCGAAATACATTCAGTAATCGTTTGACATGTTCCGAACTGTGGATTTACGTTCACTGATATAGCAGCATAGAATTCACCATTGTATGGTGGAGTAAATGTTGGAACTTCAGTGAAGCCTGCAATTTGTCCAGTGTTGCAATCATACCATGCATAGCTCTGTCCATTGGGATCGGCTTGAATATTACCATTTGAAAATGAAAGTTCGGTAGATATTTCTTGAATCGTTACCACACGAATACTATCGCATCCAGCAACATTGCTTCCTAGGTTTTGTGTGAATACTCCAGATTCGAAATAGTCTACATTATCTACGGTCAATGGATAAACGCTTGGACAAGTAGTTACTTGTACTTGCTCAACACTCGCCAATAGATATTCAACGGTTATCTCTCCTGTAGCAATACAATTTTCAGCGAGCTCTGAAGTAACAGTGTATGTTGTAGTTTCAGTTGGAAAAACGCTAACGAAAGATTCTGTCGATCCATCAAACCATTCAAATGGCCCATTCGATCCAGATACATTGAAACTAATGCTCGATGCAATCCATCCTGATGGCTGGCAATATTCGGTTGGACCAGTGACTGTGAGTTCAGGACTTTCATCAACATTGATTTGAATCTCTTCTGTCGTAGAACAACCTTGATTGTTCGTTAATGTTAGTTCTACCGTTGTGCTTTCAGATGGTGTTATGATCTCTGTGTCAGATTCTCCGCCAGTGCTCCAAAATACAGTGGTATAATCAGGAGAATAAAAACTTACGGTGACAGGTACATTTGGACAAGTGTTATAAATAGAATTGATTGTGATTTCAGGATTCGTAGCAATACCAAGGAGTAATGTTGTGCGCGGAGAGATACAACCTCCATTTACTAATTGTGGAGAAACGTACATAGAGTTAGCTCCGTTTCCATTTGCGATGAAGGTATATGGATTACCAGTTCCTAAAAGAGTGCCTCCTGATATTGGACTGGAGTACCATTCAACATCATATCCAAGGTCTTGAACGGATAATGTGACTTCGTCTCCCTCGCAAGATTGTACGTAACTATCAGTATTAAGCACAGGGGCTGCAGGAACGGTGCAGAACATATTATCCCAAGTATTGAAGTAGAGATTGTTTTCGCCGCTGGTAAGCAGAGCCATAGTACCATCCGCTGCTACTGATGCTTTGATCACATTCGCAGGTGCTGTTGTATCTTGAATCCAAAAATTTCCTGATTTAAAATACAAATTACCGTTGCTCACCGCTATGATTTTAGTTGAATTACCAACACTCACATGCGAAGCACTGAGCGATGTTTGTGATGCCGCTACTACGAAAGTGCCATTAGATACCGATATTAACGGAGTCCCATTGGCACCGTTTATAGCAACAATAGTTCCGTCAACACCGATAGCACAATAGGAAGATTGTGTGTTGGGATTAGCTAGGCTGTACGTAACTGGAGCGCAACCTGCTTTATATATATTATCCTGTACGTTTAAATAGTTGCCAACTGCAGAGCAAGCACTACCCACTGAAATACAAGTGAGGTGACCATTGGTCAATGAGAATGCACCCTCGTTGCTCGCCTTTCTGTAAAGATTTGGTGTGCCAGGCTGAGCATCTCTTCTGTACCAAATTGTTCCATCTTCTGCAATAGATGCATGAGTGATGTTTGCTTGAAAAGGAGATTCACTAGTGTAGTAAGCCCATGCACCTGACGTAGTATTTAGTTGCATCAAATTGCCAGCATTCGCCACAGAAGTACTGGTGTAATCTACAGCAACAATATTTGTCGCAGACCCCACGCTGATATCAGACAATGTAATGTTCGATTGTTGCCATTGTGCATTGATCTGCAAAATGCCAATCATCATCAAAAAGCTAAGTAGTGTTTTTTTCATATTCGTTGTTTATGGTACAAATGTTCTCTTTCTCTCCTCGTTTCTCCGACCTGTTTTATCAAACACCCTTTTCATCGCACGAAACCCAACGCTCAATTCTTCATTCTCGATTCTCGATTCTCGATTCTCGATTCGGAATTCGGAATTCGAGATTCATAATTCGGAATTCGAAACCGAACTCCTCAACTCTCTAACTCCTCAACTCCCTAACTTCCCCAAGCCCCCAACCCCAAACCCCGAACCCTAACATCTTTCATGGGGGGCTATTACAAGAAGGCATGCTACGCATGCTGTCTCAACAATTAAAACTGGTCTTCAACTTAAAATGAATCATGAATCGATTCCCGAATTTCGAATCCCGAATTTCGAATCTCGAATTCGAGAATCGAGAATCGAAAATCGAGAATCGAGAATCGCTCTATATTTGCAACATGAATCAATATGATGTAGTAGTTATCGGCTCTGGACCTGGTGGGTATGTGGGAGCCATTCGCGCGGCACAACTCGGTTTGAAGACTGCCATCGTTGAACGTTACTCAACATTAGGCGGTACATGCTTGAATGTGGGATGTATCCCTTCAAAGGCACTATTAGATAGCTCTGAACACTATCATCAAGCGGTGCATCAATTCCAAGAACACGGTATCGAATTGAAGTCGGCACCGAAAGTGAACTTGGGACAAATGATTGCTCGCAAGCAAGGGGTGGTCGATCAAACCACCAAAGGGATTGAGTTTTTGATGAAGAAAAATAAAATTGATGTCTACACCGGTCACGGTTCTTTCGTCGATGCTCGCACGGTCTCTATCGCAAAGGCTGACGGTACTACTGAAACGATCGGCGCGAAGAATACGATCATTGCTACTGGTAGCAAGCCAGCATCGTTGCCATTCATCAATATTGATAAAAAGCGCGTCATTACTAGCACTGAAGCGCTTCAGTTGCAAGAAATCCCAAAACACATGATCATTATCGGCGGCGGTGTGATCGGATTAGAACTTGGCTCTGTTTACGGACGCCTCGGATCTCAGATCAGTGTGGTGGAATTCATGGATAGCATCATTCCTACCATGGATCGCACAATGGGTAAGGAATTACAGAAGTCATTGAAGAAAATCGGATTCGATTTTTATCTATCTCATAAAGTGAAAGAAGTGACTGCGAAAGGCAAGACGGTAACGGTAAAAGCTGACAATGCAAAAGGCGAAGAGCTGGTATTGGAAGGCGATTATGTGTTGGTTGCTGTAGGTCGCAAGCCTTACACCGATAATCTTGGCTTGGACAAAGCGGGCGTGAAGATGGATGAGAGAGGAAGAGTAGAGGTGGACGGTCACTTACAAACCAACGTTGCGGGCATTTATGCTATTGGCGACGTGGTGAAAGGTGCAATGCTAGCGCACAAAGCGGAAGAAGAAGGGACATTCGTGGCGGAGATCATTGCTGGTCAGAAACCACATATCAATTATAATTTGATTCCTGGCGTAGTATATACATGGCCAGAGGTGGCGAGTGTCGGTCAAACCGAAGAGCAATTGAAAGAAAGCGGTGTTGCTTACAAAGTGGGATCATTCCCATTCAAGGCCAGCGGCCGTGCACGCGCGAGTATGGATACTGACGGGGTCATTAAAGTGTTAGCCCACAAGGAAACCGATGAGATACTTGGTGTTCACATGATCGGCCCACGTTGCGCTGATATGATCGCAGAAGCGGTGGTTGCAATGGAATTCAGAGCAACGGCAGAAGATATCGCACGCATTAGCCACGCCCACCCAACATTCACGGAAAGCTTCCGCGAAGCCGCATTGGACGCAACCGACAAAAGAGCGATTCACATTTAACGCCGCAGAGCCGAGCTGCAAAGCCGAGCTGCAGCTCGGCTCTGCGGCTCGGCTTTACACACCAACCCACAACATTTTTACAATCAATTGTTGGTAAGTCGAGAAATGTGACTATCTTTGCCAGCCCAAAAAAGACCCAGACGGTGAAACCATTAAAGGAATTCCATATTCCATTTCTGGGACTGAAAGTTGGAACACACCACTATCAGTTCAACCTTACGGACGCGTTCTTTGATGCATTTGAATACTCTGAAATCACTACAGCGAACATCGATGTAGAGGTTCAACTCGAAAAGCAAAGCACCCTATTGGTTCTTGATTTTGAGTTGTCAGGTTCGGTCGAATTGATGTGTGACCGTTGTGGAGATCCCTTCCAACAGCCCCTTCAATCGAAAGAACGACTCATAGTGAAGTTTGGCGACGAAACCAGTAGCACAGACGAGGAGATATTGATCCTCGGTCCTAGTGAAAACACGGTAGACATCGAACAATATCTCTACGAGTACGCACACCTTGCGCTTCCAGCGCGACATGTGCACGAAACAGAGGAAGAATGCAATCAAGAAGTGCTCGCCGCTTACAAAAAGTATAGCGTCGAAAGCGATGAACGAGATGAATGGGCAGCATTAAAAAATTTACACTTCGAGGATAATGAACCCTTCGAAGACGACGAAGAAGAATAAAACAGATTAATACCTACTGAAATGGCACATCCTAAACACCGAATTTCCCAGACCCGCCAGGCGAAGCGTAGGACTCACTACAAGATTGAGGCTGCTAACGTTTCAACTTGTCCAACGACAGGTCAACCTCACCTTTTCCACCACGCACACTGGTACGAAGGAAAACTTTACTATAAGGGTAAAGTGGTAATGGAAAAAGAACAAGCGACTGCTTAATTCTTAGTAACCTCCGTTACTCGGTTTATTAAAATATTGAAAGCCGATCTCGCTCTGTGAGATCGGCTTACTTGTTTATAGCTAGGCGAAATCACTTTCCCCAAAAAACATTCGCTATCAGTCCATTGTGGCGCGATGATTGCAATTTGCGGTCGAACAAAAAATTTCACCATATTTAACGCATGAAACCTGTTCTGACTTTAATACTCGCAATGCTATCTTTTGGGATATTCGCTCAAACAGATATTACTCCTCGCGTCGCAGATGCCATCAAACGCGGTGATGCCAACGGTGTCGCTTCGTTCTTTATGCCACAAGTGGAAATCGAAATTGATGGGGAAGAGGCAACAGTGAGCGCCGCCGACGCGAAAGCACGACTGGCAAGATTCTTCGCTCAAAACCCAGCCAGAGATTTTGCTATCAAACACCAAGGGACTTCCAAACTGGACGACCAATACCGCATCGGGGAATTATCAACTGCAAAAGGGAATTTCCGCGTCACCTTCTTCATGAAGAAAACCGGAGCTACTATGCAAATCAAACAATTGAAAATCGAAGGAGTATAAACACTTCCTCCAAAATAGAGAAAGGGCATGTCTTGAAAAACATGCCCTTTTTTATTGAAAGAAAAACTACCTTGCAGTCCTTTTAAGACCAACGAAGACATGAATTTTGACCTAGATACTTTTCTCAAATATGCCATTGCCGAAGATGTGGGAGATGGCGATCACACCAGCCTAAGCACCATCCCAGCCGATGCAACGGGTCGTGCGAAACTCCTCGTGAAAGACAATGGTATCATCGCTGGAATCGAAATTGCGAAGCGCGTTTTCGAACTCATCGATGCACAATTGAAATTCGAGAAAATTCTAAATGACGGTGATCAAGTAAAGCACGGCGACATTGCATTCTACGTGGAAGGCTCGTCGCGCAGCATCGTAACAGCAGAGAGATTAGCACTGAATATCATGCAGCGCATGAGCGGAATCGCTACGCAAACGCAGAAAATCACGCAAATGATGGCGGGTACATCGTGCAAGCTCCTCGATACTAGAAAGACCACTCCAGGGTTTAGATACTTTGAAAAATTAGCTGTCAAACTGGGCGGTGGCGTGAATCACCGCATCGGACTTTATGATATGATTCTTGTAAAAGATAATCACATCGACTACGCAGGTGGCGTCCACCAAGCATTACATAAAATCAAGGACTATCTCCAACAAACAGGAAAGGACCTAAAAATCGAAGTAGAAGCTCGTTCTATTGAGGATGTAAAATTGATTCTTGAAGAAAATATCGCGTTCCGAATTTTGTTGGACAATTTTAAACCAGAAGATTTAAAAACTGCTGTCGCCCTTATCAAAGGGCGCGTTCAGACGGAAGCTTCGGGTGGAATCACAGAAGCAAACGTCCGCGAATATGCTGAAACGGGAGTGGACTATATTTCGATGGGAGCATTAACTCATCAAATCAAAAGTCTTGATTTGAGTTTGAAAGCCGTGTAATTTTGCACGCTTTTTTTGAAGGATTATGGCGAACAAGTGGATTGAAAAAATAAAACAAATGAAGGGCGTCAAGCAAACCGTGGCGCTCCTTGAAAGTGTGAAGCCATGGGGCTTTGAGGGCTTATCATTGTGGTATGTTTCTACTTTTTTCGTTGAGGGAATTTCAAAAGGCTCACTCGCTACACGTGCTGCAGCGATTTCGTTTAGACTGTTTTTAGCTTTCTTCCCAGGAATCATTTTATTGCTTTCATTGATTCCTCATATTCCGATTCAAAATTTCCAAGAAAATCTATTCGAAAGCATCAGCGGATTTTTTCCCGGTGATACATTCTCATTATTCGAATCGACATTGGATGACTTGATTAATCGAAAGCACAATGCGTTGCTATCGATCGGTTTTATTTTGGTGATCTATTATGCATCGAGCAGTATCAATGCGGTGTTGCTTGGTTTTAATGAAAGCTATTATGTCGAGGAGCGCGGAAACCCGCTTGTGATGAGGATTGCGAGTATTATTCTGATTTTTGTTTTGGGCTTCATCATGATTGTAGCAGTATTGCTTATCATCTTCAGCGGTATGGCTTTCGACTATTTACACGAGTTGGGTATTATTGGAGATCGAGGATATATTCCTATTTTAAATTTTGCAAAATGGGTCATATCACTGTTCCTTATTTATTCTGTGATTTCTACGCTTTATAATGTGGGTAATGGAAAGCGCAGAAGAAGATGGAGGTTCTTCAACGTGGGTAGTACATTCGCCACCTTGTTCTTCATTCTAGCATCACTTGGATTTGCGTATTTCGTTAACAATTTCGCGCAATTCAATAAGCTATACGGTTCGCTCGGAACTTTGATGGTGCTATTAATTTGGTTGAATTTTAATAGTATGATTGTGCTCTTGGGATTCGATTTAAATTCGAGTATTGCAAAAGCAAAACGCGAGCAACGCAGAGCTGAAAAGCTTGCTGCAGAAGCTGCGCAGCCAGAACTTCCCATTTCTGAGGAAGTAAAAAATACATTGAGAAATAACGAAATTTAATTTTTTACGAGTTCGTCCATGAATTGACAAAATTTCTTTGTCAACGCTTGACGCGAATAATCCGGAGCTTTGTTGGTGATTTTCATTTCACCTTTCTTCCAACTTTCATAATGCGATAGAATCATTTTCTTGATTTCATTCACATTCTCACGTTCGATGATCGATCCGCTATCTGTTGCGGTGATCAATTTAGCAGCGTCGCCATCTGCAGGGCCAATGCCGAGAATAGGAGTGCCTGATGCCATATACTCGTACATTTTTCCAGGCATATTTCCCGTTGCAATTTCGGTATGTGCCAAGATCAATAGAAGCAATGTCGACGAAGTATAAAGTCCAACCACTTCGCTATGTGGAACGGCAGGAAGAAAAGCCGTGTTGTTTTTCAGCGCATCATTTTCTTCAACAAAAACTCTGAAACTGTTATTGACAGGGCCGATAAATTCAATCGCGAGGTCTGCGATGTCGATGGTCTTTTCTTCAATTAAACTTTGCAACGCATACATCATCGGACGAGGATCACGAAGATCATCTACAGAACCCAAGTGTCGAATGATAAATTTATTGGTATGCTGTTTTTTCGCATTCAAAAAATCACGAGCGTCATATCCATTGTTGATCAACTCACATCGCTGAGCACCTAGGTGAATCAAGCGATCCACATGATATGGACTAATTGATATCACGAGGTCTGATTGTTCGAGAACTGCTCGTTCTAATTTGCGATGCTTGTTGCGTGCACGCTCTTTCGTCTTCAGCATGTCCCAAAGATCCCACTCGCTCCACGGATCGCGGAAGTCAGAAATCCATTTTATTTCTGGGAAAAATTGTTTGATCTTCCGAGCAATCAAGTGCATACTATGTGGTGGCCCAGACGAGACGATCGCGTCTACTTTATTTTCCGATAAATAGGTTTTCAAAAACTTTACCGAAGGCCTCACCCATGTAATGCGAGGATCGGGAATGAAATAATTGCCGCGAACATAAGTACTCGCTCGTTGGAAGAGCGAAGAGTTGCGCTCAGAAAGAAGATCTTTTTGCTGCGGTGCTTTTTTCCCCATCAACTTAAATGCAGATTGAAAAACTTCAATCGGCTCGAAAATAGGTTGAGTGAGCACCGTTATATCTTGTGGCACATCCTTCAGTAGCGAAGGATCTTTCACATCGAAGGCAGGATTAGAGGGCGTATAAATAATCGGCTCCCATCCGTTTTCTTTGAGGTATGCCGACATCTTGAGCCAGCGCTGCACGCCGCCTCCGCCACTGGGTGGCCAATAATAAGTGATGATTAGGACCTTCTTCATTATCGCATGCAATATTCGCAATGTTTGCTGTCACTTTGATGCGTAAATGCATTTAATTCTATCATTTCTTTTGCAATGCGGACCATTTCATCTTCGAAGGCCGAAATTTCCTTGGCTGTAATGAAATCCTCGTCACCATTCATGAGGAGTTGCCATCCACTGCTGTGGTTCTTGAGACTGAAGAGTGCAGCACGAATGCGCTCGGGGGCGATACCCTCCTTTGATTTCATGTAGATATAAAAAAGTAGCTGCACCACTTTCGTGCTATGAGAAGTGAAATTATCTGAGAATGTACTTTTACCAGATTTCAGCTTTACATCTTTTTCATCCACGCTTCCCGTTTTATAATCGATGATGCGAATGATATCATCTTCTTCATCGATTCGATCGGCTTTTCCTTTCAGAGTGAGAGGGAAGTCGATGATCAGGTGATTGTGCTCTACAGACGCTGTCAATTTTGATTCGATGGCCGATATGGTACAAACGGTGCCGGTGCGCTTTCGCTGGTCGATCTGCTTGATCTCGAACTCAACGGCCTTCTCAAGCATTTTAAGAGCCAAGGAGAACTGCAAATAGTTTTCTCCGTAATCTAGGTCGCCAATACCGTAATGCTTCTTAAACGCCTCTTTTAAGCGATCCGGGAGTTCTGCCTTAAACACCTTCAAATCTTGTAGCGTTGGAAAAGATTGGATGTGTTGACTAAAGAAATGTTCGAGCACATCGTGCACTGCACTTCCGAAAGTAGCCGAGCTGATGAGTTCTTCCACTTCTTCTTCTTCACCAAGACCAAGAATATAGCGGTAATAAAAATCGAGAGGACAGGTCAAGTATTTATTGAGTGCAGAAGGAGAAATTCCTTCAGCCCACAATTTTTTAATGCGCTCGCGCGCAAAGTCATCATTCGGAACGCTCAGTTGATCTGATATTTCTGTTGCCGGTAATGATGACTTGATATAATTGAACGAATGGATATTGCTGTGATAGGGTAGTTCAATTTCAAGCTGTGTGATATATCGACTTTTCTCCGTGCCTCTGAAATCCGCTGTAATAGAGGAATACAGGAAGTCGATGCGCGATGCGCGTTGGAGCAATCGATAAAGCGTATATGCATACGTAGCTTCACGATCGGCCATGATAGGCAGATCGTAAATCGTGCGAACATCAAAAGGAATCAATGATTGATCAGATAGATTTCCGGGCAATTGATCTTCGTTAGCACCAACAATTATGACATGTTCGAAGTCGATGGCACGTGTTTCAACCATGTTCAAAATTTGGAGTCCTTCGAGCGGCTCACCTGTGAAGGTGATGCTTTCGTTGCCGAGCAATTGTTGGATGACAGTGTGCAACGATTTCATTTCATTGAACTCTTCACCATTAGCAAGAATGCTCACTACTTCCGCTAATAATTCTTGAGCGCGAAGGATACATTCTATTTCGAACTCATTGTCATCTTCGACTTCAAGTAATTCGTCTGTCAGTTGTAGCGCGGTTTTCAGCCATTGCTCTGGATTTCTATTTTCGGTAGAAAATAAGTAGGCCAGTTTTGACAACCTCGGAAATTGCTGCATGAATACATCCATATCCTGCGGACGGATATAGATGCGTTTATCGCGCGCAATGGCAGATCGAATCGATTGAATTTCGCCGCCGAGATATTTTGCGAGGGATTGTTGTTCTACAACTTGTAGAAATAATTTATAATAAATACCACGTTTCGCTTTCAGTTCGGGAGCCATGTGCAGCGCCAGCAAACTCTTCATTAATTTGAGAATAGCTGTTTGCTTCAATGGATATCCCAATGCGATATTCACTTTGCAATCAAGTTGAGGAAGATTGCGAACAATCGGAATGAGCAATGTGGCATCAGCGAGAATGATGGCAGTTTTATCCGCTTGTGCGGGAGTAATACCTGCGATGAGTTGACTCACCAATAGCGCTTGGCTGTAGGGAGTCGTGGTTTCATAATTGTTGATCGTCTTCGCGATATCTCGCCAATCATTGTTTTGAATGCGATCTTCTTTGGTCGTCCAGCGGCGCAGGAAGCTTCCCGCTTCGTGCATATCGTTCATGAGATAGTAATCGTCTGCATCCCATTTGATTTGTGCTTTATTACTATCCTTTAATTTTTGAACGATGCGTTGTTCCGCCTTCGAAAGATTTGATAGACCAGCAATCCAGATATTTTTTACATCAGCGGGAATAAGCGCTGCGGGTTCTTTTTGTGCGATATCGTTACAGAGGAGCGCGTAGCTATATTTTTCTTGATTTTTTTGTTCTTCTCGAAAGCGAGTATAGATCGAGCCGAGTTGATTCCAGAATTCAAGATAGCTCAACTGCGATTCCGATAATTCGGTAGAATTAAAACTCCAGTTATCGATTTCCTTGATGTCGCGAAGATCTTTGAATATAGCGCTTCCCGAGGCGAGTGCTTGTTCGATATCAGCAAAGTCAGATAGGGCAGTGCTTCCCCATTTAGAGAAGACATCGAATGATTCCGCTTGCTCTCCCATTTTTTCCTTGTACACTTGGAAAAGGAGCAATAGGAGATCCAATTTGCTGGTGGTATTTTTATTTGCCAGTTTAGAAATAAAATCCGGCAAGGTAAAAATCTGAGGAGCGAAGAAAGAGCGACCGAGTTTTTGAGCGAGATATTTTCTAAGAAATAATCCCGCGCGTTTTCCAGGAAGAATGATCCAGACATCACGAAGTTCTTGTCCGTGTTTTTCAATAAGATCGTCAGCGATGCGGGAAAGAAATGGGATCATACGGCCAAAGATAGTACGCTTTGCCAAAATTGATAGAACCGATTGAATCACTGCTTCACTGCTTGACTGTTTCAATGCTTCACCGTTTCACTGTTACACTGAAGTGCCGAATATCAAGTCATATTCACATGCGGTGATTATATTTCAGTTAAGCAGTGAAATAGTGAAGCATTGAAACAGTGAAACAGTTGAGTAAAAGAGTTGAGCAGTTTAATTTTAGTGTGGAACTGTGGAACTGTGATACTGTGGGACTGTGAGAGTTTTTTGGTCTTTTATTTTGAGGCGTACCTCTTTGCGTTCCTTCGCGTTCCGTTGCGACTTTGCGTTGAGAAAAGTTAGATCGTGTAAAAACTCGTCAATTGCTTACACTGCTTCACTGTCTACACTGAAGTGCCGAATATCAAGTCATATTCATATGCGGTGATTATATTCCAGTTAAGCAGTGAAATAGTGAAGCATTGAAACAGTGAAACAGTTGAGTAAAAGAGTTGAGGAGTTTGATTTTAGTGTGATACTGAGAAACTGTGAGACTGTGGGACTGTGAGAGTTTTAATCTTTATCGACAGGACTTACCTCTTTGCGTTCCTTCGCGTTCCTTTGCGACTTTGCGTTGAGAAAAGTTTGATCGTGTAAAAATTCGTCAATTGCTTCACTGCTGCAATGTTACACTGCTTACATTATCACTGTTAAACTGCTACAATGTTACACTGCTTACACTGTCTATACTGACGTGCCGAATATCAAGTCGTATTCACA
>CBDFGG010000003.1:0-681202 GCA_965247015.1 Flavobacteriales bacterium
ATTCGTATTAGTTTATATCGTGTTGCAAAAAATTCGCAGATCGTAAATGCACTAGTGAATGCAGCACGAAACGGAAAGAGAGTCATCGCAGTAATTGAACTTCAAGCGCGATTTGATGAAGAGAATAATATTGCCGTTACGCAGCGACTTCAAGATGCTGGCGCAAGAGTAATACCAGGCGTTGTTGGTTTAAAAGTTCACTCGAAGCTGATTCAAATTAGCAGAAAAGAAGGACTTAGAACAGCACGTTATACGCACATTGGAAGTGGAAATTTTCATGAAAAAACTGCAAATGTGTATTGTGATACCTCCCTCTTCACCGTCAATAAAGACATCGGAAGAGAGGTTCGAAAAATTTTCGAATTCTTTGAAAGTAATTATACGCGCCACGTCTTCAGACACCTCATTGTATCGCCTTTCAACACACGCAGAAAGTTTATCGATCACATCAATGATGAGATGGAGAATGCAGGAAAAAAGAAACCTGCTTTCATTATTCTTAAGATGAACAACCTCGTCGATATAGGCATGATTAAAAAGCTCTACGAGGCAAGCCAAGCGGGCGTTACCATTAAGCTCATCATACGAGGTATTTGTTCTCTGATCCCTGGAGTACCAGGTCTTTCTGACAACATCACTTGCGTGAGTGTAGTGGGAAGATTCTTAGAGCACTCAAGAATTATGGTGTTTTGCAATGACAATAAACCGCTCTATTATCTATCTAGTGCAGATTGGATGACCCGAAATATTGACCATCGAATTGAAGTAACGGCTCCCATCTACAGCCCCGAGCTAAAGGCGGAAATTCAAGATTATCTAGATATTCAGCTGGATAAAAATGCAAAAGCACGTATTGTTGATAAGTCACTAAAAAACGAATATCTCAAGCCTATCAAGGGTTTCAAGGCTTTTGACACTCAAATGGCATTTTACGATAAGCTTAAAAAAATGCAGTAATTACTTTCTTTGGTAACGAATAATTACCACTGTGAAGTTTGCTGCAATAGATATAGGCTCCAATGCCATCCGTTTATTAATCGAGGAAGTACACGTTGATGATGGAAAGTTTCACATCGAAAAGGTGAGCCTTACTCGTGTGCCCGTGCGCCTCGGAGAAGATGTTTTTACCAACGGTAAAATTTCAAAAAATAAGATTCAACAACTCATCAAAACCATGAAAGCATTCTGGTATTTGATGGAAGTTCATGATATTCAAATCGTCAGAGCCTGCGCCACAAGCGCAATGCGTGAGGCTAAAAATAGAAGGGCGGTAATAAAAAAAGTGGAAGAAGAATCTAATATTCAAATAGAACTTCTCTCTGGTGATGAAGAAGCCAACCTCATTTTCTCCAATTATTTTGCTCAAAATCTAAGCGCCAAAGGAAACTATCTCTACATCGATGTGGGTGGCGGTAGCACGGAAATTACCTTGATTAAAAACAACAAGCGCATCAAAGGACAAAGCTTTGAGTTGGGTACCGTCCGCATGCTTTCCAATGCCACAGACCCAAAAATGTGGGATAAGGCCCGTCGCTGGATTCAAAGTTCTATTGGGGCAAATGAAAGTATTACAGCAATTGGAACGGGTGGTAACATCAATACCATTTTTAAGATCGCAGGAAAAAAGCCTTCGCAAAACATCACCGCCACTGAGATTAAAGAACAATACGACTCTTTGTCAAAGTATACCATCGAGCAGCGTATCACGAAACTCAAGATGAAGCCCGACCGTGCAGACGTTATTATTCCAGCATGTGAAATCTATTTGAGATTGATGGGTTATGCCAAAATTCAGCAAATGATTGTCCCGAAAATTGGACTGGCTGATGGTATCATTCTAGACCTTTTTAGCAAGTGGCAATCATCCAAAAAACCATCTAAGTAAATTTCAGTCGTTTGAGAGGGGTTAATTGTTAAGACATTGTATCTTTAGAGCCTCTTAACCAAGATGAAATCAATACTTTCCTTCCGCACATTAGCTCTCCTATTGTTGCTTGCGATCTCTACAAAATCGTGGAGCCAAGTACTTGGAGAAGTCATATATAACTGGGATTTTGCAAATGGTCTTCCAAGCGATTGGACCAACACTAGTGCATCAGGCATTGGACTATGGGAATACCGAGGACCAAGCACTGTTCCTTCTAATGCTGTAGGAGCGCGTGGAACGTGCGCGTCGTCAGCATTACCACTCAATTCAAATACAGTATCCAATGGGTTCATGATCTTCGACTCAAATTATTGGGATGATAATGTACCACCCTGCGGTGGATTAGGCACTGGCGTAGATCCTGCTCCTCATAATGCTTCTCTTACTTCTGGTGTACTCAACTTCACTGGATACACCGCAGTGACCATTACGTTCCAACAACAATATCGCATTTTCTCTGCAACCACTAAAGTGCAAGTTTCACTAGATGGCGGTAACTCATGGGTAGATGGAGGTTCCAATGTTGGTCTAAACTCTCCAAATGTTGTTTGGGCATCTTATAATCTAACATCTCTCGTTGCAGGCCAAAGCAATGTGCGCATTCGATTCAACTTTAATGGAACATACTACTGGTGGTTAATTGACGATATAACGATATATTCACCGAACGACAACGATATCATGGTGAATACCATGGGCTACACGGTCAACCCAACTCCCACAAATATCTACGATCAGCTCGAATACGACCAATATCCAACAGTGATGATTCCTCCGCTTCGACTAAGAGCAACAGGAACGAACATCGGAGGATTCAGTCAAACGGGGGTGGTGATGAATTCGAAAGTGGTCAATAGCGCCAACACAGTTCTCAATAATCAAAACACCACTGCCATCACTATGGCTCCGGGTCAAGTGGTTGATTTCGTTGCACCAAGCAATTACACTCCACCAGCCACAGTTGGTGATTATCGTGCAATTGTATCACTGAGCCAAACACAAGTCGATGAAAACACTTCGAATAATTCTGACACTTTAGATTTTTCTATTTCACAATACACATTCGCCCGAGACGAAGGTCCATCAGAAGGTGTTTACACTCCCACTTCTGTGTATGCAGCTTTACCATACGAAACAGGTAATGTTTTCGAAGGTCAAGCCAGCGGCAGAAAATGCACAAGCATCGCAGTGGGTGTTGGCGCCGGCACTCAAGTCGGAACCACCATTCAAGCCATTGTCTATAATGAGTCCTATGATGAAGTACGAGCTATTTCTGTTCCGTACACTGTCAATCTCTACGACCTTAACGAGGTCGGTGAAGAGTTCACGGTCGTCCTCGATCTAGTCACTCCTCTTCAGATGTTCAACGATACGGTCTACATCGCTATGGTAAAAAACTTAAATGGCAATGACCCATTCAGAGTTGCCTACAGCGGTGATGCTCCTGCATCGACCAGTTTCATTAACTTCTACACCACTGGTTCACTTTTCTATCTATTGAAAATGCCTTTGGTAAGAATGAATATTTTTCTCAATGCTCAAAACCCAGGATGTCTTGATCCATTGGCAATGAATTTTGATGCTACCGCAGGAGTAAGTGATGGCTCATGTAGATACCCTGGCTGCACAATTGAAGGTTCAGATAACTATGACCCCGATGCCAATTGGGATGATGGCTCATGTATCACGCAAGGATGTATGGATCCACTAGCGCTCAACTACAATCCTTTTGCAAACGTCGATAACAATAGCTGCGAATATGGCGGCTGTACCAATCCTGACGCAATCAACTTTGATCCAACAGCAACTGTAGACGACGGTACTTGTATTATCCCCGGATGTACCAATGCACAAGCAGACAACTACAATCCCGAAGCAACTGAAGATGACGGCTCATGCTTCTTCCTAGGCTGCACCGATGTAGCAGCAGCGAATTTCGACCCAATAGCCACCATCGATGATGGCTCATGTTTGTACGCCGGCTGTACGAACCCTCTAGCCATCAATTACGATCCAGAAGCAGATATTGATAATGGTACTTGTATCATCGAAGGGTGCACAGATCCTAACGCAGCAAACTTCAACCCCGATGCGAACAGTGAAGACGGCTCCTGCGAATATCCAGGATGTACTGATAACACTGCGGCAAACTACAACCCTGATGCAAATGTCGACGACGGAAGTTGTCTCTATTTTGGATGCACTGATGCAACTGCTGATAACTATGATCCAAATGCAGACATCAATGATGGCTCATGTTTCTATCTAGGCTGCACAGATGAATTAGCAGATAACTATGATCCTACTGCAACAGTGGATGATGGCTCTTGCCTATTCCTCGGCTGTACAGATCCCAATGCCGCAAACTTTGACCCCACTGCAATAGATGATGACGGAAGCTGCCAATATCCAGGCTGCACTGATCCAATGGCCATTAACTTTGAAGAAGGAGCGAATGTCGATGATGGCAGTTGTGAATACAACAGTGCCATGTTCACTCTTGCCGAAAATACGGGCTGTGTGCCATTCACCATTGAGGTAAATAATCAAACCATACCAAGTGGAACGAGCGTTTGTTCTTTTTATCTAAATGGAGAATTGATTTACACGGGATGCGAAGACTTCACTTACACCATCGAATCTGCAGGAAGCTACTCACTTGAATATATCCTAGAACAAGCAGGAGGTTCTGATAGCTTCACGGTGAATGGAATCATTGCAAATGCGCAACCAACAGTGCCTATCATTGAGTTTGATAATTTCAATTTTGAACTCTTCTGCACTAATTGCACAGAAAATATTTTTGCGTGGACATTAGACGGAGTCCCACAAACGGAAACAACTTCTACAATTGATGTTTGGAATGTGGACAGAACAGACAATGGTACCTACGCACTAACCACTACAGATGAAATTGGATGTTCGAGCATAAGTGCTCCGTTTGCGCTTGCTATTCCTTTCTTCAGTGCAGATGTTATTGAAGCTTGTATACCAGGAATTGTTTCAATTAACAACTACTCCGATATTCCTGCCGGTGCTTTTTGTACGATTGACCTAGATAATGGAGCGCCATTACAAGTTATAAATGAAGGCATCTCTGAATTTAATTACCCCCAAGCTGGTGTATACAATGTGACGATGACGATGACCTTCGGCTCTGTATCGAACGTCAGTGAGCAAACGGTATCTATCTCTGATGGAGTAACGCCACTGCTCACTTGGAATGCTGGCCTAGGCTTAGTAATTTGCAGCAATTGCGCAAGCAATGGCACCGCAAGTTGGACCATCAATGGCGAACCGCAAGTAGGACCTGGTCCTTTCAGCGATCAGATAGGAAATATCTATGAAGTAGAGCTCACTACGTTTGAAGGTTGCACTGCATCATCTGCAATTATCATCAATAGTATTGAAGAGTTGATAGATGATTCATTCAGTTTGTTCCCAAATCCTGCAAAAGAAAAAGTAAGTATTACATCTAGTTTGAGTTATGACTCCATAGAAATCTATGATGCTCTTGGAAAAATTCAATACCGAAAACAGTTGAATGGAGTACTGAATCATCAGATAGATATTTCTGCTTTCAATCAAGGAATCTATGTAATGAGAGTGATTTCAGCACAACAAGCATTGACCAAAACATTCCAAGTCATCCGCTAATGAATTGTTAAAGCCCTTAATAATGCGTTAAATTCGGTGAGACTAGAAACAGTTACATCACCTTTGTAATATGAAATTACAAACTCGTTTTATTCTTTCATTGCTTCTATTCTTTGCAATTGGAGCGAATGCACAACCAGGAAATTTGGTAGGTGGTCCTCAGCTAACTATTGAAAACCCTCTTCATCAATTTGGGTTGATGAAACAAGGCAGCGACATCTCGTGTGTATTTGTAGTAAAAAACACAGGAGACCAACCACTAACTATTAGTCAATGTCGCGCGAGTTGTGGATGCACAACACCTAAATGTGATCCTACTCCGATCGCTCCTGGAGAGTCAACAGAGATTAGAGTGAGTTATGATTCGAATCGTCTCGGTCCCTTCTCAAAGTCGATCACCATCTTCTGGAATAGCCCCGACGGAAGCACCAACGACATCGTTATCACAGGAGACGTTCAACCCTAACCTTGTTAATTATTGGTTAAACAAGGCAATAGTTGAATCATTCTGGCTCTAGTTTTGAGTAAAAGAAATCAAACATCAATTAAATAATCCAATGAAAAAAGTTCTTCTTTCATTATCATTCATCCTTGGCGTAGTTGCTTTTGCATCCGCACAAGTTCCTGTAGTAAGTGGTCCAGTTATCACTGTAGACAAGGAAGTTCACGATTACGGTACAGTTCCATTCGGTGGCAACGGTACATGTGAATTCAAAGTAACAAACACTGGTACTGAGCCATTGATCCTTAGCAAGTGCAAAGGTTCTTGCGGTTGCACAGTTCCAACATGTGAGCCTAATCCAATTTTGCCTGGTGCATCATCTAACATCACTGTGAAGTATGATACAAAGCGTCCTGGTCCAATCAACAAATCAGTAACTATTAGCTCTAACGCTACTAACGAACCAACTAAAACAGTTCGTATCAAAGGTACTGTAGAAGCAGATCCAAACGCTCCAGCAGCTGGTGGTGCTCCTGTTAAAGCTCCAACTGGTGCTCCAAACAACAACTAATCTTTTAGTTTAGATAAAAAAAAATCCCGACCAATGGTCGGGATTTTTTTTTGCCTTTTATTTTAAGACTTATTCGATTACCAAACGTTGAGTTGTTTTGCCACTCGCTGTTTCTACAGCTATAAGGTAAACACCTGCGTTCATTTGATCTACATCAATACGAACAGTTGGAGTTGCGATATTTCTTCTTGTTGCAACTACTTTACCAGTGATATCAAACACAGTGTAGGCTGTAACATTCTGCTTAGCGCTGATTGTTACCATTTCATTTGCTGGGTTTGGATAAACTGAGAATGCAGCTAATTCTTCTTTCTCATCAACACCTACGAAACATGGTCCACCTTCAAGGTTGAACACACACATGATACGTGGAAGGATGTAACCTTGGATTGAATCAACATAAGCCATACCCTTTTCTGGAGACATGTCTGGGTTAGAAGACAAGCTAGCCATGTGAGCTGTGATTCCAGGAGCTACTTCATACAATGAAGTTGGCGCGGTTGGATTCCACCATTCCCATGGACCTGATTCGTTGGTCAAGAATGGACGCAATGGACGGATAAGAGGGAATAGACCTTCAGCATCGTTGATCGTGATTGAACCACCATTAGCAACTTCAATGGTTTGACCATAAAGTGCACGTGCAGCGTCAGTGAAAGGATCTCCATCAGGAATGCTCGCAAATACAGCATTGTTGCCTAATTGATTTGCTTTGTTGATGAAGAAGTTTGCACCATGAACGTCTACTACTTCTTCTTGAGTAGTAGGAACGATTACAGTACCTTCATTGAATGGAGCAAAGTCGTCACGAACACAGTTGATCGCCATCATTGGAACGTCACCAGCTTCCAACCAAGATTCATCAGCAAGTGCACCACCTGCATTGATAGATACCTGGAAATCCGCTGAAATAGTAGATGGACGATAAAGGTTCAAGCTGTTTGGGAAACCGAAACCTGCGATAGTACCAACTTGAAGTGTATCAATGTAAGATACAGTTGGATCAAATGGGTTTGGAAGGAATTTCTCTAGAAAAAGCTCTTCTGGCTTGTCAAGTGTAGCCGCTGCTTGAGCAACATATCCACCTGAACCTTGGCCATAAACAACCACTTTAGTTGGATCAACACCGTATGGATTTGTATCAGCTGCACCAGCACGTACATAGCGAATACCAGCTTTCAAATCGTGAATTGCACGATAAACAGCATTCAACAATGTACCTCTTCTAACTTGTACAGAACTTGCTACTGGATTCCATCCGAGACGGTAGTCTAGTGAAATCGCAACATATCCGCGCTTCGCCCAACCTTTGCAAAGAGCAACTGCAGATGAGTCAGTCTTTGTTCCAGTAGTGCTACCGTTCAACGGAGATGGCAAGAAGTTACCTGTGTGAAGATAAATGATTACAGGGCGTGAAGTTTCAGTATCCACTTCAGAAGCTGGATAGTAAACATCCATAGTGATAGCCTTCAACTTAACAGATGTAGAAGCGTCTGTTGGGTCGAAGTATGCAGCTGGATATTCACCGCCTGCACCGGCAATTACGCTTAATGTTCCGATATCAGTTGCAGTATTTGCTCCTGCAAAATTTGAGGTCAAGAAATCAATGTTGTTTGCATAAACAACGTTTGATTCAATAGTGATCTCATTCTCTTCAAATATCTCATCGAGATATCTGGTCTGAGAAGTTGCCAGCATCGGGATCCCCGCTAACAACATCAGAAAACTGTTACGTAGAGTTTTTTTCATGGTTTGGTTGTATTTGTTTTTGAAAATTTATTTTTTGAATTGCGGCTCGTACAAGATTGAAAAGTACAACATTCTTCCGACTAATGGTCCGCCATAAACCTGAAGGTTATTATTTTTAAATGCACGAGAAGCCTTTTCATCAAAGCTAGTTAAATCCTTATCAAAGAATGGTCGAATACCTAAAAGATTTGAACCGCCTAACTTGAATGTACAATCGATTTTTGGTACTGCCACATTAATTTGTGCGTCGACCATGTCATAGGTTGGAATAGCCCCGCTGAATTGAGGAGAGCCCTCAAAAATGAAGTTTTCTATCCATTTGTAGTTAATACTATACCCAACGTTCTTTATCTTCTTAAATGCCACCAAATCCTTTCCGCTCACTCCTAAGTTGAATTTGTGCTCCGGAGTATTGAAAGCAGGAATGATCGGATCATCTTTCGATGAATTGAGCTTGTTCCAAGAGTAGTTACCACTCAACGTCATTTTTCTAATAAAATAATTCAAGCCCAAATTGAATCCTTGCGTTGAAACTACCTCACGCGCATTCACTGCGACACGATATACCTGAATACCTCCCACTGGCAATCCTGTTGACTCATCAAATTCTGCTGAAATTCCAAGATTGTAGCCTATGAAGTCAGTGTATCGGCTATAGTAATAACTGATATCACCAAATACTTTATTGGAAAAAATACCGCGATACCCCACCTCTATTGTTCTCACTCGTTCTGGACGAATGCGGTCAATGTTGTAGTAATCTAGATCAGCTAGACCAGAGCTCAAAGAAGAATTGTTTCTGTAGGTGTTGAATGAATCCAGTGTGATCAATGAATCCTTACCTTCCTCAAATCGACCATCGACGTTTCCTAATAAAATGGCGCGACCAACATTGTAGTATAAATACTGGTCTGCCAGTGTTGGATTTCGAAGCGCCGAAGAGAACGTTAATCTGAAAATATTATTCGGGTTACGATTGTAAACAATCGAAGCTGCAGGAGAAAATAAGAAATCAAAGTTTTGATTTTTATCTACTCGACCCGTCACGTTTACAATCCACTTATTCTCCTTCATCTTCTTTTCCACACCAACATAAGCTCCTGTCTCAAAATTGGTAATCACTACACGCGAAGAGTCGGTGGCGATGCGATTACCTTCTGAATCCAAAACGAAGTTTCCTAGATTGTCTACTTGGTAAGTGTAGTCGAGCGTATCACTGAAAATGGTTCCGCGCGAATCCGGACGATACCAACGCGCATTTCCACCAACTGTTATCGTAGCAAATACTGGTGTAAACTTATATTCTCCATGAACATGATAAAGCTTTGATTTATCATAGAAAAGAGATCCTCCTTCTGTGAATTTCTTATTGGTGATTTCCTCTAGCTTCGATTCATATCGAGTAGTGCCTGGCTCATAAAACGGATCAATCTCGTTGGTTGATGTGTTATTGACAACCGCTACTGCATTTTGATATAATCCATTGAAAAAATCATAGTCATCAATGTACCAGTCTGCAAGTAATTCTTGGAATAATTCCAATTGCTCGTTTCCTGACAATCCTGAACCCTGAACCTCTGCAATGATCTCATCGTAGCGGGGCTGATCTTTTACTAAATCGGGATAATCCAATACATTTCTCCAAACAGATGCAAGACGTGTATTCCAATCAGCAGTTGAACCAGACGCTTCGGCCATACGAATACCGGTGGTGACGATATCATAAGTCTTACCTGCATCCTCTGCAGTTGAATAAGCACGTACAAACCACTTATTATCTTTTTTCAACTCCACTTTGTTTTGCCAAAAACGGATGTCCTTCAAACGATAGCGATTATCACCTTGATAGACGGTTGATCCTGTACTGAAATTAAATTGATAGTTTACGGTAAGGTCTTGTTTCAACTTGTAGTAAGCACCAAGACTTGTTTTTGTATTCTTCAAACGATAATCAGTCAAATCGCTTTCGCGGTAACCGTTTCTGTAGAATGTTCCTAATCCAGTATATTCAAATGGTGAATCCGAAAAGTCATTGTTAGATGCCACAGGTTCGTCACCATAAATATTGACGGCATCAAATCCGAAAGGATTATTGACACCATCTGGAGAATCGGAGATCGCTGAATAATCTTTCGCTTCCCAATCATTCGCTGTGACATGAAACAAATTGATTTTGTAGGCAAATTTGTCTTCACCTGCTTTGTTCTTGATCACCTGCGCCCATCGCACTTGTGGCTCAAATAGATTGCGCTCTCCAACTCTTAATTGTGCAGAAAACCCATTGAAGATAAATGGATTTTTTGTTTCCATGTTAATCACACCATTGAAGGCGCCGGGTCCAAAGAATGCGCTACTCGCGCCTTGCACGATGTCTACACTTTTAACATCAAGGTCTGGTGCACCCAGAAAATTACCGAGCGAAAAGTTTAATCCTGGCGACTGATTGTCTACACCGTCGATAAGTTGGAGCGTTCTTACAGGAGATGTGGAATTGAATCCACGTGTATTGATAACTCTGAATCCAAGGCTAGCAGTGGTTAAATCCACTCCCTTTAAAGTTCCGAGTGCTTCATAAAAGTTTCCAGAAGGTGCTTGCTTAATTGCAAGGAGATCGAGTGTTTCTACTGTGAGAGGTGCTTGCTTTTGTTTTTCAGTAACTCGAATATCTGAGATCACGATTTCTGGCATGATAGTGCTCGCTTCTTCCAACTTGATCTCTAATCTTTCGGATGCACTTGTCACTTGAATTTCCTGCTCTGCAAATCCAACCATACGAATTAACATGGTGACTGGAAGTGCATTTACCTTGAGAATAAATTCTCCATCAAAATCAGTAGTTGTTCCGTTTGCAGTACCCTTCTCTCCCACCGCCGCACCAAACAATGGTTCGCCAGTACTAGAATCTTGAACACGCCCCTTGATATTCTGAGCAAAGGAAGAAACTGAAATACAACAGAAAAGAGTGCAGAAAAATGCTAGAATTCGTGGCATCATATGCTTGGTCAAGGTTATGCGGTTGGTGCTAAAATAGAAAGATTTTTGGCTAAATGCTATGTTTGCATAAAAAAAGCACAATCCCATTTCCTGTTGATTGTGCTTTTTATTTTTATCTAAAAAAATACCTTAGTATATCGAAGGGTATTTTGCTGGATTTGCCTCAGACATCATATCATAAGCTGCATCAAAAATATCCTCTATGCTTGGCTTACTGAAATAATCTCCGTCTGTTCCGTATGCTGGTAAATGTGCTTTTGCTGTCAATGTTTTCGGCTCACTATCCAACCATTTGAACGCACCCTGCTTATTGATGATTTGATCTAAAATATACGCAGAGGCTCCTCCGGGTACGTCTTCATCTACGATGAGTAAGCGATTCGTTTTCTGAACGCTCTTCGCGCAGATTCCTGTATGATCGAATGGCAACAATGTGCGTGCATCCACTAACTCAACATCGATTCCTTGATCCGTCAATTGCTGAACAGCAACAGCACAAAGATTAAAAGTAGAGCCATAACTCACAATTGTCAAATCACTTCCTTCTTTCACTACTTCTGCCTCTCCAATTGGAATGGTGTATTCACCCAAATTATCTGGCATTCTTTCTTTGCTTCTGTAGCCATTGAGACACTCGACAACAATAGCTGGTTCGTCGGCTTGAAGCAATGTATTATACATCCCTGCCGCTTGCCACATGTTGCGAGGCACACAAACATGCATTCCTCGAACACTGTGAATGATGCTTCCCATCGGGCTTCCAGAGTGCCAAATACCCTCTAGTCTGTGTCCACGAGTACTTATGATAAGTGGTGATTTCTGACCTCCACTCGTTCTGTATTGAACACTTGCCAAATCATCTCGCATGATTTGCAAGGCATAAAAAATATAATCGAGATACTGAATCTCAGCAACAGGACGAAGTCCACGCATCGCCATTCCAATGCCTTGTCCGATGATCGTTGCCTCGCGAATTCCGCTATCAGAAACACGAAGATCACCATACTTTTCTTGAAGTCCTTCGCACGTTTGGTTCACGCCTCCAATTTTTCCAACGTCTTCACCGAAGATGAGAACCTCTGGCATTTGAGACATTTTTTTATCCCAAAAATCACGAAGTATAATGCGACCATCTACCATTTCACTTGATGCGCTGAACACAGGAGCTACTTGTGCAATATTCTGAACTGCCCACTTTGATTCGCTATACAAGTGAGAGCTATAGCGCGACTGACATTTTAATTCAATTTCCTTCAACCAATTGATCATTGCCGTTTTCGCAAGGCTTTGTTCCAACTTGGTGAGGCGCAATGCTTTTTTACAAATAGAAACAAGATCCTTTCGAATAGGCTCTATTGTTTTGCTCAATTCTGTATACAATGCAGACAATTCATTGCTTTTCGAAGTTGAATTACTCAATGCCTCAAGCAATGAAAGTCCTTGTTTCACATCCACATCGATGTCGGCTCTGAAGGCTGCCCATGCAGATTTCTGTTCAGCACGTACTTGTTGTTTTGCTTCCTCACGAATTTGATCAAGCTCTTTATCAGAAGCCGCACCATCCATCATGATGAATTTTTTGAATTGCACTAAGCAATCATATTCTTCATACCACGCAAGCAATGCTTTGTCTTTATAACGCTCGTGACTACCAGAAGTACTGTGCCCTTGAGGCTGCGTGAGCTCTTCAATGTGAACCAATGTTGGGATGTGGTTTTCACGTGTGAATGCCACTGCCTTCTCGTAGGTCATCAAAAGCTCTGGATAATTCCAGCCCTTCGCCTTAAATATTTTGATTCCATTCGTTGTAGTTGATTTTTCAAATCCACTCAACGCTTCAGAAATACTTTCTTTTACTGTTTGATATTTTTTTGGAACAGAGATTCCCCATCCATTGTCCCAAACACTCATGCACATTGGGACACTCAATACTGCTGCGGCATTCATTGTTTCCCAAAACAATCCTTCCGATGTACTTGAATCACCAATGGTTCCAAATGCGACTTCATTTCCTTTATTGGAAAATTGTGTCATGCCTGCCAAATCTGGCAATTGACGATACATTTTGGATGCTTGTGCCAAACCAAGAAGTCGTGGCATTTGTCCAGCAGTAGGACTAATATCACCTGAAGAATTCTTCAACTCCGTGTGATTTCTCCAAGAGCCATCCTTATTCAGAAAGCGTGTACCGTAGTGCCCACCCATTTGTCTGCCACCAGTTGCAGGCTCATGCTCCACATCCGTGTGTGCATATAATGCTGCGAAATATTGCTGAACGGTCAACTCACCAATCGCCATCATGAATGTTTGGTCGCGATAATATCCCGATCTCCAATCACCATTTTTGAATTGCTTCGCCATGGCTAATTGCGCAAGTTCTTTTCCGTCTCCGAAGATTCCAAATTTTGCCTTACCAGTGAGTACCTCTTTTCTACCGAGAAGAGAAGCTTCACGACTGATGCAGGCGAGTCGGTAATCATCCAACATACGTTGACGAAGTTTCTCTTCAGTCATAATGTGGTCTGGTGTTTCGAATGCTTTTGACATGTTACAAAGATAAGGAACGGGACGACTTTTATATACTTTCAAAAAAAAGCTACAACTCGCTAGAAATGAGTCTTGAATATTCACTAGAAATCATAGCTGCCACTTTCGCATTGTTATAAACCAATTCAAGGTTAGCATTCAAACTGCGGCCTTCTGTGATTTCTTTAATTCTTGCTAAAAGAAAAGGAGTCAGTTTTTTTCCACCAATTCCATTCTTCTCCGCTTCCAATACTGCTGCATGAATAGTCGGCTCAATCTCTGAATTTGGTATCTCGAATTCAACTGGAATTGGATTTGAAATTAATGCACCACCATCAAGCCCCATTGTCCATTTTGCATTTAGGAAAGTCGCCACATCTTTTGGAGTGTGCATATCAAGTTCTAATTCAGTACCGCTGCTTCGCGAATAAAACGCTCCGAAATATTTACTTTGAAATCCAATCACTGGTACCCCCATCGTTTCGAGATATTCCAACGTTTTTGGAATATCTAGAATGGCTTTTGCACCAGCGCTTACAACAACTACAGAAGTTCTTGCAAGCTCTTGAAGATCTGCGCTGATATCACCAGTTAGTTCGGATCCTCTATGCACTCCACCAATCCCTCCCGTTGCAAAAAACTTGATGCCCGCCATTTCGGCACCGATCATCGTTGCCGCGACGGTGGTCGCACCCGCAACCTTATGCGAAATGGCATATGGCATATCTCTGCGAGAGAGCTTCATCACATTTTGTGATGTAGCCAGTTCATGCAATTGATCCGCACTCAACCCCACACAAACTTTTCCACCAAGACAAGCAATGGTAGCCGGAACAGCTCCATTTTCTCTTACAATACCCTCAACTTTTTTAGCCATTTCAATATTCTGAGGAAATGGCATTCCATGAGCTATGATCGTAGACTCTAATGCTACGACAGCCCTCCCTGATGCAAGTGCATCCGCAACTTCAGGTTGTATTTGAAGAAAATTTTGCATTGTGCAAATTAATGCAAAACCTTGACTTAGGTTAAGGACAATAATCACAAAGTCAGGGTATGTTTGCACTACCGTATGCGTCTACTATATTCTTATTTAAAATTAGCAAAGCGTCCAATGATTTTGGCATTGGTGCTTGCAGCTATTAACCAATGTTTTTCACTTGTTGAGCCAATGATTACTGGAAAAATGTTCCAGCAATTAGCCATTGATCATGATCAATATGCAGGCAGAACACAAGACTTTGTGAATGACCTTTTGTTCTTTCTTTTGATGAGCATGGGCGCCGCCATGATTTCTCGTATCGCAAAGAATTTTCAAGATTATTTTACCAATGTGGTGATTCAAAGAACTGGTGCAAAAATGTATTCTGATGGAATTCAGCATTCCTTGGATTTGCCTTACGAAGTATTCGAAGATCAACGCAGCGGAGAAACATTAGGGAAGCTTCAAAAAGTTAGAATTGACAGCGAAAAATTCATCACTGTATTTATCGGAATCCTTTTCCAAAGTATTGTGGGGTTATTGTTCGTGTTGAATTATGCTGTTTCTATCCATTGGGCGATTGGCCCGCTCTTCTTGATCACCGCTCCATTGCTTGCATTTGTGAGTAGTTTACTCAGCAAGAGAATCAAGATTATTTCGAAGAAAATATTAGGAGAAACCACCGCGCTCGCAGGTGCTACTACCGAATCATTAAGAAATATTGAACTAGTAAAAAGTTTAGGGCTCACACAACAAGAGGTGAATCGACTAAACAACACGACAACAAAGATTTTAGGACTTGAATTGAAGAAAGTGAAATACATACGTTCACTGAGTTTTATTCAAGGAACTACCGTGAACTTTATTCGTACTTGTCTTATCGCTTTCCTTTATTGGCTAGTATTTCAAGAGCAAATCGAACCAGGTCAGCTTTGGACATTGACCATTTATTCATTCTTTGTTTTTGGTCCACTTCAAGAAATGGGGAACGTCATAACCGCTTATCGTGAAGCTGAGGCCTCATTGAATAATTTCAATGAATTGATGAATACTCCTAAGGAGTACAAACCGACATCTCCACAAGTAATTTCAGAATTGAATTCGTTCACTTTCGACGACGTTACATTTGGCCACCGTACTGCGCAGTCTCCAGCACTTGATAAAATTTCTTTTGATGTAAAAAAAGGTGAAACAGTAGCTTTTGTAGGTCCATCAGGAAGTGGAAAGACCACATTAGTAAAACTGTTGGTAGGCTTGTATCAACCGCAAAACGGTAGAATTCTTTATAACAATATTGATGGAAAGGATCTAGACATTTATAGTTTGCGAAAGCAGATTGGATTCGTGACACAAGACACACAACTTTTTGCAGGAACCATTAAGGAGAATCTTCTTTTTGTTAAACCAGATGCGACCGATGCTGAGATACTAGAAGCATTGAATAAGGCGAGTTGTACCAAACTTTTGGCAAGAGCTGAAAACGGCATTGAAACCATGATTGGTGAAGGAGGAATAAAAATTTCCGGTGGAGAAAAACAACGCTTGAGTATCGCCAGAGCCCTACTCCGACAACCAAAACTACTTGTTTTAGACGAAGCAACATCGGCATTGGATTCATTAACAGAAGAAGAAATTAATGAAACAGTGAAACTTATTAATAGCAATCGCGATATAATAACCATCCTGATTGCTCACCGCCTCTCAACGATCATGCACGCCGATAAGATTTACGTGCTTGAACGAGGAGAAATGGCAGAAGCAGGTACACACGAAGAACTCCTTGCGGAGAAAGGTTTGTACTATGCAATGTGGCGCCAACAAATTGGCGAAAGAAAGCGGTGATCGAGAGGGTATACTACACTCTTGATACTATGAATCGCTTTTCTATCCTACTCGGACTTTTCGCGTTGAGCACTACCGCTATTGCTCAAGACATGTCAATGATTTCATATCATGACAATGCACTCAAATGGCAAAATTATAAGACTTCTTCTAAGCCTAGCGGCTACCAAAAAGCATTTACCTATTGTGGCATCACCTATTCAGTAAAGTCAGACGCCGCTGGAATTAATGTAGAATTTAATGCTTATGTGGACGCCAATGAAAGTTGGGTATTGAAAGGGGCTGCTACCAGTCAACTCCTTCGTCACGAGCAAGGCTTGTTCGATATCACGGAATTGTATGCACGCAAAATGAAAAAAGCTACGCATCAATACATAAAGCAGCAAGGCGCGAATCTCAACTATGAATCACTCTTATTAGCGGTAAGAGAAATTTACAAAGAGCTCAATAATGAACTGTTTGCAGAACAGCAGCAATACAACGTTCAAACGGTAAATGGAGGCAATCTACAAGCTCAAATAGATTGGGAGAACAAGATCAAAGGAGAACTCAGCAAATTGTCTGATTTCGCTTCTAAATAATTTGTCGAAAGGTTAGATTAATTCGTCCACCAAGAGGCTTGGTGGATTTGTCTATGGCATGTTGCCAATTCTCTTGAAAATTCTTCATCAAAAGCAAAGATCCACTGGTTAGTTTTACCTGGAGCTTTTGCTTTGTGACTTTATGTCGAAACTTAAAAACTCTTTCAGCTCCGAGTGATAGTGACGCTATCATTGTCTGATTCATTTCAGGTTCATCATCGCTATGCCATCCCATGCTATCCCTCTCGTTCCTATAATAATTTAGGAGCACCGCGTTAAAAGGGAATTCAGCCACTTCCTCTACTCTATTTTTTATTTCTTGTAAAAACACAGGCATTGCCTTTTCTGGCCATTCAATACTTGAATACTTGTATGCCGGTCCGAACCATGCGGTGAGCCTAGGCTCGTCATACCATTTACCGTAAACACGTATTTTATTTTGTTGCCATTCTATTTGATCGGCAAGCAATTCAAAAGCATCTTGTTTTTCTTGAATAAAATCGGGGAAGTATAACAGCTCCTCGTCTTCAGATTTATACAGCGAAATCATTTTGAAGCTGGCTCTTCACTTGCAGGAGCAGCACTATCAGTGGAAGGTGCTTCCGCAGTTGGTTCTGTTGGAGGAGTAAAGACCTTACGTTGCGGAATGTTGGGGGCTTTCTGTTGATGAGGATGCTCTTCATCAAGATTGATATCCATTTGATCCATCTTAATGTTGGCTTCGCGCTTTATTTCGTTGGCACTCGACATGATTTCGTTTTGAACATCACGCGCCGCATTCCTAAATTGATAAACAGCTTTACCCAATGTTTGCGCTAGTGCAGGCACTCCCTTCGCTCCAAAGAACATGAGATAAACAAAAAGGATGATAATGATTTCGCCTGCTGACATAGAGTGCAAAATTAGTACAATTTGAGAGCTCTTGAGGTGTAGAATTTCGTTAAATAAAAAAGGCTGCTCGAGAGCAGCCTTTTCTAAATATTGTTTTGCAATTATGCATTCACTGTTTTAGCAGCTTCAGCTCTTGCAGCTTCTTCTTTTTTACCAAAGAATTTTCTCATATCCACTACGATTGGAGTCGCAATGAACAATGTAGAGTAAACCCCAGAAATTACACCCACGATCATCGCGAAGCAGAAACCTTTGATATCATCGCTACCAAAGATGAACATCACGATCAATGTAAGCAATACAGTCATAGAGGTGTTGATCGAACGACCAAGTGTGCTATTCAATGCATTGTTGATGGTTGTATCAATGTTTTCAGACTTGTTGTTTCTCAAGTATTCACGAATACGGTCAAAGATAACCACGGTGTCATTGATAGAATAACCGATGATTGTTAAGATCGCACCGATGAAGTTTTGGTTCACCTCAAGGCTGAAAGGAAGTACGCCATTCAATAAAGTGAATGCTGAGATTACTACGAGCGCATCGTGGAACAATGCCACTGCCGCACCGATTGCGAAATCCCATTTTCTGAAACGAATGAAGATATAGATACCAACGAGCAACAACGCGATGATACCTGACCAAACTGCTTCCTTACGGAAGTCGTCACTCATTGTTGGATCCACCTTATAAGATGAGTCCATATTGAATTGAGTACCTACTGTATTCAAGGCTTCTTCAACCTTGGCAGTAACCAACTCGTCTGAATTGACATCTGTGCTTTCGATAAGGTAGTTAGTAGTAACTTTAAATTCACGACCAGAAGTACCAACGCTTTGAACAAGTACAGAAGCTTTAGTTCCATTCTCATTTACCAATGTTTTCTCCAAAGAACCTCTTACTTGGTCAACGTCTACATTTTGAGCAAACTCGACTTTGTAAGAAGTACCACCGATGAAGTCAACACCTAGGTTGAAACCACGTGCAGTCCAAGAAACGATACCTGCAGCGATAATCACTGTGCTGATGATGTAGTAAAGCTTACGCTTTCCAACGAAATCATAATTCACTTTCGTGAACCAGTTCTTAGTGATATTGCTAGAGAAAGAAATTGATTTCTTGCTATCCAAACGACGGTACAAGATCAAACGAGAGATGATGATCGCCGTAAACAATGTTGTGAAAATACCGATGATCAAAGTAGTTGCGAAACCTTTAATTGGTCCAGAACCTACCACAAGAAGAACGATACCTGTAATCAATGTTGTAGCATTACCATCGATGATAGCGCTGATAGCTTTCAAGAAACCATCTTTCATTGCAGCATTGATATTCGAACCTTGTCTCAATTCTTCTTTCACACGTTCATAGATCAATACGTTCGCGTCAACCGCCATACCCATTGTCAATACGATACCGGCGATACCAGGAAGTGTGAGTGCACCATTCAAAGAAACGAGCGCACCAATCAAGAAGAACAAGTTTGCAATCAATGCAACGTTTGCAGCCCATCCAGCCCAAGCATAGTAGAATACCATGTAGATCAAGATCACTACGAATGCGAAGATGAACGACCAGATACCAGCTTGAATGTTTTTCTCACCCAAAGATGGACCTACTGTTACTTCATCGATAATTTTTGCAGGAGCAGGAAGTGAACCAGCCTTCAAGAGACCAGCCAAATCTTTTGCTTCTTGGATAGACTTATCACGGTCTTCACCAGAACCAAAAGTGATGATCGAGCTTCCGTTTGGAATCTCGCTGTTTACAGAAGGTGCAGAGTAAACCAAGTTATCCATCACAATTGCGATCGGACGATTACGGTCAGCCGCATTCTTCTTGGTCATTTCTCTCCAGATTGGAGTACCTTTCTCACTATCCATTTTCATTTCAACTGTCACTTCTCCAGACATTGGATCGAAGTCCTGACGAGCGTCAACGATTGATTTACCATCCAATTCTGCTTTGCCTCTCATAGAAGCATCGCGAATAGCGTAAAGTGTTGCTATGTTCTGTTCAACTTTAGCACCCCATAGAAGACGGCAATCAGCTGGAATTACAGCTTGTGCTTCTTTCATTCCTAGAAGTCTGTTGATTGCTGCTGTATCAGATGCAGCAGAGATACCAACCATCGCAGATCCCATCGGAACGCTTGGGTTCAATAATGCGAAAAGTGGATTCTTCTTTCTTGCCTCTGCTTGAGTAAGTAATGAGTCAGGCTTTACAGTATTATCTGCAAATGACTTGCGAATCGAGTCTTGTTGAATTGCATTAAGCGTAGTATCCTGAAGAGCTACTGCCATCAACGAATCCTTTTCAGCACGAAGTGAATCGGTGCTGAAGAACTGTGGAGCTAATTTTTTTCCAAGAGCTTCGTTCGCTTGGCTCAATGCACCGATAACTTCTGTATTGAAATAAGTATCCCAGAACTCAAGGTTCGCAGTGCTCTTAAGGTTTTTACGTACACGCTCACGATCATCAACACCTGGAAGTTCAACAAGGATACGACCAGTGAATGATTGCTTTTGAACGTTTGGTTGCGTAACACCGAATTGGTCGATACGCTTACGGATGATATTCTCAGTGTTGCTAATTGCATCCTCAGCTTCTTTACGAAGAATCTTGATCACATCTGCATCAGAAGTTTTAGCTGGGAACTTCTCTTGGTTTTCAAGATTGTTGAAGATTCTCCAAAGCTCAACACCGCTGTTTTGATTTTTCCATGCTTTTTCAAACAAAGTCAAATAATCATCGCTAGATGATTTTTGTGCTTCACGAGCTTCGTCGATTGCCTTTAGGAATGCTGGGTTCTGATTGTAGTCGCTAATTGCAAGGATCATATCTGGGATAGATACTTCTAGCGTTACAGACATACCACCACGAAGGTCAAGACCTAGTGCAAGTTGGTTTGATTTTAAGTAGCTGTAAGAGTGTCCTACTAGCGGGTAAGCCTTTGCTTCAGAGCTATCACGCAACATCTTTCTTTCAAGAGCAAGAATAGCTGAGTCAGCTGTTGCCCCTTGAAGTTCTGTTGACGCGATTGAGTCAACTGCTAGTTGGTGAATTTTTTTCTCAAAGCTAGATGCTACCAATCCGAAGGATAGTTGGTAAGCTACTGCGAGTGTCAATAAGATGACAAAAATCCAGGTAAACGATTTATTCTGCATGGATCAATTAATTTGGAAAGGTTTCCTTTTCAGGGGCGCAAATATAAGAATATCAGGCCTTTTGTGGAAATCAGTCTTAAAAGCGGTTTAGTAAGTTTATTTTCAATTGGTTAATTCAACAAAAAACGCCCTCCCGAGTAATAGGACGGCGCTTTTTTCAATGTCTAACCTTTAAAATTCTTTTACAATGAATCAATCAATGAAGCCATTTGCCTTAGCACGCTTAAGTGCCTCAACAAGACCAATTTTATTGATTGTTTTCATTCCTTTAGGAGTCACTCTCAACTCAACCCAACGGTTTTCAGTCTCGTGCCAAAAACGCTTGAATTGCAAGTTTGGATAAAACTTACGACGAGTTTTAATATTTGAGTGAGAAACGTGGTTTCCTGTGATTGTTTTCTTTCCTGTGATTTCGCAAATACGTGCCATATCTTTAAAGTTTTAACCCTTTAAATTGGGGGTGCAAATAAACAACTAATTTTCCAACATTCAATGGTTTATTACTAAAAATTCTTTTCTTATCAGATTTAACGCGGCATTCGAGGCCATTAAAATGTTCCTTTCTCTACTTTTTCCGAGTTTTAAGACGGTCGAAACCACTTTTTCTGGACCAGCAACAGCTATCCAAATCGTTCCTACTTTGATTCCGCTCTCATCATCATCAGGTCCTGCCACTCCAGTGCTCGAAATTGCATAGGTTGTATTGAGCTTAGCCCTCACTCCCCTAGCCATTGCTTCGGCCATTTCAGCGCTGTAAACGCCGTGTTTATCTAAAAGATCTTTCGTAATTCCTAATTCTCCTTGTTTCACATCAATATGATAAGATACTACCGCTCCCATGAAGTATTGACTACTTCCTGGGACCGAAGTCAAAAGATGTGAAATCATACCTCCTGTGCAGCTTTCAGCTGCACTCAACGTTGCATTCTGCGCTTTCAATAAATCACCAACTACGCTCGCTAATGAGGCTTTTCCATAACCATAAATATGCTGCCCTATCAATTGATGAAGCTCTTTCTCTTTTACAGCAATTCTTTGTTGTAATATTTCCTCAGAAGCCCCGCCATATGCAGATAAACGAAGTTTTACAGCTCCAGGAGAAGGCAAATATGCAAGCTTGATTTGATCGTTCTCTAAGCTTGTCTCCCAATCCTTAATGGTGTCTGCAAGGAAACTTTCTCCTACTCCGGTAGTCAATATCGTGCGATGCACGATTGCCGGGCGTTTAAAGAATGTTTGAATACGAGGCAATACTTCTTCTTCCATCAACCACTCCATCTCGTATGGCACGCCTGGCATGGAAACAAACACTACTCCATCACGATCAAACCACATCCCATTAGCTGTACCTCGCAAATTGTGGAGTACAGTGCAAGATGCAGGCACTAAAGCCTGCTGTTCATTGACTTCCAACATCGGAAGTCCACGCGCTGTAAAGAAAGATGTAACACGATCTAAAGTCACTTGATCCAATACCAATTCAGTATTGAAATACTGACATAATGTTTTCTTAGTTATGTCGTCCTTCGTAGGACCTAGCCCTCCTGTGATGAGAATGACCTGACTTCTACTCGATGCCTCATTTAGAATGTTGATGATGTCATCTGCATTATCTGCAATGGACGTAACACGATGTACTCTAATGCCAATGGCATTGAGCTGTTCACCCATCCATGTTGCATTGGTATTAACGGTTTGGCCGATGAGAATTTCATCACCAATGCTGATAATTTCTGCTTGCATGCTAGATTATTTTGCCCAACGAGCAATCACTGTTTCATTGCCTGCTGTCACGTCTCCGATTTTAGAAACAATTTCAGTTCCTAAAGGAAAATATAAATCGACGCGGCTTCCGAATTTGATGAAACCAAACTGCTCATTTCTGTTCACCTTTTGATCTGGCTTTACGTAGTAAATAATTCTACGCGCCACTGCTCCTGCTACTTGACGAAGCAAGACATCCTGACCTGGCTTGCGCTCGATGACAACCGTTGAACGTTCGTTCTCAGTGCTGCTCTTTGGATGCCAAGCCACCAAGAAAAGACCTGGATGATATTTCACATATTTCACTGTTCCTTCACATGGCACCCAGTTCGCATGAACGTTGATAGGCGACATGAAAATGGAAACTTGAATTCTTTTTCCTTGAAAAAATTCTGGTTCTTCTACTTCCTCAATAACTACGACCTTGCCATCACATGGAGCTACCAATTCATCAGGTTGAGCTGTGTTCGTTCTCTTTGGCAATCTAAAGAATTGAGCTACGAGAAAAAACAAGATGAAAGAAACCGCATAGAATGCATAATGAATCCACTTGATATCTGTCAAATATGCCAAAGCAATATTCAAAGCAACAAGTGTGAGAATAGTACCAGTTAGGATTTTAAATCCTTCTTTGTGAATGGTCATGAGTGGTTAAAAAATTTTAGATAGAAAATGACAACAGGAAGTGCAAGTAGAAGACCATCGAAGCGATCTAATACACCGCCGTGCCCTGGTATGATTGTTCCAGAATCTTTGACTCCGTAACTTCTTTTCAAGTGAGATTCGAATAGGTCGCCAAGGTTGGCAAATACAGCAATGATTGCAGAAACAATCATCCATTGCTCCATGTCAAGCGCTGTAAAATATTTCGATAATATCCATCCACCGGCAACAGCGAATGCAACTCCGCCAAATAGCCCTTCCCAAGTTTTATTTGGTGAGACTTTTTCATACAATTTATTTCTGCCAAGAAGCCTTCCTGTGAAATAAGCTGCCGTGTCATTTCCCCATAAAATAATAAAAAATCCGAGAGGAATTTCCCACTCGAATTCATCATGAATGAATGCAAGTGTATTAATCATGGCAAAAGGAACTACCACATAGATAAGTCCCATAATGGTCACAGATACGTGATCCACGGCGCGTTTATCGAGATGCACCAATTCTGCGATGTAGAGTAAAATGACTACAGGAGCTAAAAGCCAAAAGGACCTACTATCGAGTAGGTCCATGGCTTGAAACATAATCATGATATATAATGCGATACCGAGTGCGTATCCGAAGACAACGCGTGGTTTTTCGTTCGAGTCCTTGCTCACCATTTGGTAGAACTCCACCAAACCGACAATAGCAAAGAAGAAAAACACTGCACCCAGTGCATACGGTCCGAGCAAGGCCGAACTGATAACCAGTGCGGTAAATACAATTCCTGCTATTGCTCTTATAGTTAAATTACTCAAAACGGAAGCGGTTTGGGCTGCGAATTTACGACCTCGTTACGAAAACTTGGTCAATAAATTACACTACTGGTTCTGGGTTGGTATTTCTTTCCCCCCAAGGACGCTCGCCCAACACTTCTACTAAGTCATCTTTGAAGATTACTTCACGCTCAAGAAGCTTCTTTGCAAGACCATCGAGTTTTTCTTTGTTCTTCATCAAAATATCTTTCGCCTTTTCATAAGCAAGCTCAATAATCTTACTTACCTCTTCATCAATAACGCGTGCTGTTTCTTCACTGTAAGGCTTTGTAAATTGATTCTCACCTCTGCTATCGTAATAGCTACGGTTACCAATCTTTTTATTCAAGCCGTAAACGCTCACCATCGCATAAGCTTGCTTAGTTACTTTTTCGAGATCGCTGAGAGCTCCCGTTGAAATTTTCCCAAAAGCTACTTCTTCTGCGGCGCGACCACCTAGGGCTGCGACCATTTCATCGAAGATCTGCTCTGTTGTCGTAATCTGTCTTTCTTCAGGAAGGTACCACGCTGCACCAAGAGATCTACCTCTTGGAACGATGGTTACTTTTACCAAAGGAGAAGCGTGTTCTAACAACCAGCTCACAATAGCGTGACCACTTTCGTGATAAGCGATAGTCGCCTTCTCACCTGCTGTGATGATTTTATTTTTCTTCTCAAGACCACCGATAATTCTATCTACTGCATCTAAGAAATCTTCTTTACCAACGGTAGAGCGGTTTTTACGAGCTGCAATCAATGCTGCTTCGTTACAAATATTTGCAATATCTGCTCCACTGAATCCTGGAGTTTGTTTCGCCAAGAATTCTACATCCACTGAATCATCGCGCTTTACATTCTTCAAGTGAACTTGGAAAATTTCAACACGTTCGTTTAGATCCGGCATGTCTACATAAATCTGACGGTCGAAACGTCCAGCTCTTAGCAATGCGCCATCGAGAATATCCGCGCGGTTAGTTGCCGCGAGAATGATGATACCCGAGTTGGTACCAAATCCATCCATTTCAGTCAACAACTGATTGAGGGTGTTTTCACGCTCATCATTGCTACCGAAATTGACACTCTTGCTTCTTGCTCTACCAATCGCGTCGATCTCATCGATGAAGATAATCGCAGGAGCTTTTTCTTTTGCTTGACGGAACAAGTCACGTACACGGCTTGCACCCACACCAACAAACATTTCAACGAAATCCGATCCACTTAGAGAGAAGAAAGGAACTTGTGCTTCACCAGCAACAGCCTTTGCAAGCATGGTTTTACCAGTACCTGGAGGGCCAACTAGCAATGCTCCTTTTGGAATCTTCGCTCCTAATTCTGTATATTTTTTAGGGTGCTTCAAGAAGTCTACAATCTCTTGTACTTCTTGTTTTGCCCCTTCAAGACCAGCCACATCATTAAATGTAATCTGCGTGCCTTTTCCTTTTTCAAAAAGCTGTGCTTTTGATTTACCGATGTTGAATATTTGTCCACCCGGACCACCGCCGCCGCCAACACGACGCATAATGAATACCCAAGCAACGATCATAATACCGATCGCAATGATCCAGTACAACAACGATTGGGCTGCTTCATTTGGAGGAAGGTACTCCACTCGGAATTTCTTTGCTTCACCCAGAGCATTGATTTCTTTTACGAAATCTTCTCCCGGAGGAATGTTGAACCATAGATCACTGCTCTTGCTGAAGCCTTGGTAGCCTTCTGCAGGAATCTCGTTCATCTGAAGCAAAGTGTCTTTACCTGCATCGTTCAAAAAGATGACAGCTTTAACACCATCATATTGTAGTTTTTCAATAAAACCGCGATCTGCGATTTGCTTGAATTTTGAATAATCAGTGGGTTTTCCGTCGCTACCGCTATTGAACAACAACATTGCAATCAATACAGTTGCTATCAATGCATAGACCCAATAAAAATTCATTCCCTTCTTAGGTTCTTGTGAACCAGAACCAGGCATGCCTGGCTTTCTCTTCGGTTGCTCTTCACTCATATTTTTTTCTAAAATCTTTTTTATGCACTTTCTTCTACACGACTAAACAAGGCATCCGCCCAAAGTTCTTCAATCGCGTAATAATTTCTAGTAGTTTCATTAAAAATGTGAACTACGATATCGAAATAATCCATCAAAATCCATTGGGCATTCTGAACACCTTCGACGTGTGCAGGCTTATAACCAAGTTTCTCTTGAGTAGTTCGCTCTATCGAGCGAGAAATTGCTTCCACTTGTGTGGAGCTTGTTCCGTGACAAATTACGAAGTAATCTGCCATGGCATGGTCAACATTCTTAAGATTCATTACGACAACGTCTTTGGCTTTCACCTCTAACATGCCTTCTATAATTTCATCCAACAATATCTCTGTGGTTTCTTTTACAATTTTCTTTGCCATGAATATTTTTTCGTGATCAAGGCAAAAGTACGCCACTTATGCCCGATTTACTAACTTGCCCCCAATTCAAATTGATCACAGGTCTTTATGCATTTTCGCGACCGCGCCATTATTCGCTTGGAAACCGTGGACTCCACGAACAACTATGCTGCCAACCTCCTTCGACTGTCAAGTCCGCCTGATGGCACTGTCATAACGGCACAAGAACAAACACATGGAAAAGGGCAGCGAGGTTCTTCTTGGGTGGCACTCAAAGGAGATAACCTCCTAACTTCCATGATTGTTTACCCGAATTTCTTAAATGCATCAAACAGTTTTGGACTTTCTCAAATTGCTGCCATTGCTGTCAAAGAAACTATTGAGTCTTTATGCGACAAGGACGTCTACATTAAATGGCCCAACGACATTATTGTAAACAATAAAAAAATTGCAGGTATCCTTATCGAATACAACTGGTCTGAGACTAAAATTCAAAGTGCGGTAATTGGCTGGGGAATAAATGTGAACCAAAGACAATTCGAATTGCTCTCTGCGCAATCTCTTCGCATGATTACTGGTCGGCACATGCCAACAGAATCTGTCCTTGATGTTTTGATCGACCGCTTCGATCGACTCTATGCGGCTCTCAAGGAAGGAAAACGCGAGGATATAAAAAAGACTTATTTGCAACACTTATATAAGTTCCAAGAAAAAGCGGCCTACCATTTCCAAAATGAAATCATCCATGCTGTCATTTCAGACGTTGCAGAAGATGGAAAGCTCATTCTATCGAAGGAAGGGGGCGAAGAAATCCGAGCAGATATCAAAGAGATTAGCCTTATTTTCTAAAATATTTCAAAAAAATTCTCTATTATTATGCATGCATAGCGAATTTTTTCCTTTATTCGTAGGAAATAATTCCTACTGACCGTGAAACAAGAAGAGACAATAGACTTCCATATTCGTTGGGCATGGGCTAAAATATCCAAGGCATACAACGCCGAGGCCGCCAAATCAGAAGGTAGCATGGCTATTGGCTATGTGCTTCTCAACATCGAAAAAGAAGGTACTCCCTCCACCAAACTTGGTCCCAAGATGGGTATGGAGCCCACTTCCCTAACCAGACTATTAAAGTCGATGGAAGAAATGGATCTCATTTCTCGCCAACCCGATAAACAAGACAAAAGAGTTGTTAGAGTTCACCTCACACAAAAAGGCAAAGCGATGCGTGAGGTTTCTAAAGACGTAGTGATCCGCTTCAATGAATTTATCAGAGCCAATATTTCTCCAAAAAAATTAGAAGTATTCATTGAAGTCATGCAAGAAATAAATGCTTTACTAGAAAATAATATGGTGTTTGACACCGCAATAGAAAACAAACAATGAAAAGGAACATCCGAAAGATTGCCGTCATTGGTTCGGGAGTAATGGGTTCTCGAATCGCTTGTCACTACGCCAATATTGGAGTGCAAGTACTTCTATTAGACATCGCCCCTAATCAACTCACAGAGTCAGAGGTCGCGAAAGGATTGACATTGGAAAGCAAGGCGGTTCGCAATAGAATTGTGAACGATGCTTTGCAAGCCGCGCTTACATCCAACCCTTCACCCATTTACCAAAAGAAATTTGCCTCGAGAATTTCGACTGGTAATCTCACCGATGATATCTCTAAAATAAAAGATGTTGACTGGATTATTGAAGTGGTGACAGAACGTCTGGATATCAAACAAAAAGTTTTTGAATCCATTGAAGCACACCGCAAGCCTGGAACAATTGTTACGACCAACACTTCCGGTATTCCGATCAAACTCTTGATTCAAAATAGAAGTGAAGATTTTGTAAAAAACTTCTGTGGAACACACTTCTTCAACCCACCGAGGTATTTGAAATTATTGGAAATAATTCCAAGTGAAAAAACAGATCCAGAATTAATCGCCTTTCTAGAGGATTATGGCCAAAGATTTTTAGGAAAAACTGTAGTTCGTTGTAAAGACACACCAGCATTCATTGCGAATAGAATTGGCGTGTACAGCATTCAAGCACTTTTCCATATCGTGAAAGAAATGGGACTACGTGTTGAAGAAGTGGATAAACTCACGGGGCCAGTACTCGGTCGTCCGAAAAGTGCCACCTTCCGAACTTGTGATGTCGTGGGTCTTGACACGCTGGTGCACGTCGCAAATGGTGTTCGCGAAAACTGTCCTCAAGATGAAGCCAAAGCAGCATTTGAAATACCAGATTTCATTTCGAAAATGGTAACAGAAAACAGACTTGGTGACAAGACAAAAGGTGGTTTCTATAAAAAGACAAAAGATGAAAAAGGGAAAACGGAGATTCTTTCCCTCAATTTAGTTACAGGTGAATACGAACCTCAACAAAAAGCAAAGTTTGCAACACTTGAGGCCACGAAAATGATCGATGATCTAGGTCAGCGTATACCAGTTCTTTATAATGGAAAAGATAGAGCAGGTGAATTCTATAAGAAAAGCTTCTTGAATCTATTCGCATACGTTTCTCATCGCATTCCAGAAATTAGTGATGAACTATATCGCATAGATGATGCAATGAAGGCTGGATTTGGCTGGGCCATGGGACCATTCGAATACTGGGAAAAAATAGGTGTGTCAAAAGTTCTGAGCGATGCGAAAGAATTGAATATTCAAATTGCTCCATGGGTAGAAGAAATGGTTTCTAAAGGTCATCAAACCTTCTACTCTATTGCAGATGGCAAAAAATATTTCTACGACATTGCTTCAAAATCAGCCCAAGTAGTACCGAGCAACGACCGAATGATCGTTCTGTCGCACTTGCCTGATAGCTCTATTGTATGGCAGAATAAAAATGTCACCGTCCGTCACATCGGCGACGGAATCCTCGCTTGTTCGTGGAAAACAAAAATGAATACCATCGGCAGCGAAGTTATTCAAGGTCTGCATAAAGCAATGGACATTGCTGAGGCATCCTATAAAGGATTAGTGTTATTCAATGATGACGAACATTTCAGCGCCGGTGCTAATGTGGGGCTCATCTTTATGCTCGCTGCGGAGCAAGAATATGAAGAACTTGATCTAGCCGTTCGTGCATTCCAAAATACGACCATGCGACTTCGCACATGCGGCGTTCCTGTAATTGCAGCGCCACACTCTCTCGCTCTTGGTGGTGGTTGTGAAATCTCGATGCATTGTGATAAAGTTGTTGCGCATGCAGAGCTCTACATGGGGCTTGTTGAATTCGGAGTTGGCCTGATCCCTGGAGGCGGTGGCACAAAAGAATTTGCATTGAGATGTGCTGATGAAATCAAAGAAGGAGATATCAGAATCAATACTTTCAGAAAACGATTCTTGACGGTAGGTCAAGCAAAAGTTTCCACCTCAGCACATGAAGCTTTTGAACTCGGTTACTTGCGTGAAGGAATTGATGAAGTAGTGGTTAGCCGCGAACTTCAACTTGCAAGAGCAAAAGAAGCTGCGCTAGAATTGTATAATAAAGGCTATGTAGCCCCTACCCCACGTAAAGACATTTACATACTAGGTCAAGAAGGACTTGGAATCGTATACGTTGGTGCAAACAGCATGTTCAGTGGTAATTATATCAGTGAACACGATCAAGTGATCTCTGAAAAATTAGGCTTCGCTCTAGCAGGTGGAGATCTCTCACAACCCCAACAAGTAAGCGAGCAATATTTACTCGATCTAGAAAGAAAAGCATTCCTTGAATTGTGTACTAAAAAGAAAACACTCGAGCGCATGCAAAGTCTATTGACCACAGGTAAAATTTTAAGAAACTAAAAAAACGCACGAGCATGAATGCATATATCATAGCAGGCTATAGAACAGCCGTTGGAAAAGCACCTCGCGGTTTTTACAAATTTGTAAGACCCGACGAACTCGGTGCGAAAGTGATTAAAAAACTAGTGAGTGATTTCCCTCAACTAGATCAAAATAAAATTGACGACATCATTGTAGGAAATGCGACACCCGAAGCCGAACAAGGATTGAACGTTGGTCGTATGATTTCTTTGATGGGCCTTGATACCGTGAAAGTACCTGGTATGACAGTAAATAGATACTGCTCATCAGGACTTGAAACAATTGCTATTGCTGCTGCAAAAATCCATGCTGGACTGAGCGATTGTATCATTGCAGGTGGTGTTGAAACGATGAGCCCGATTCCTTTTGGAGGATGGAGAATCGTTCCTCATTATCAAGTTGCAAAAAGCAATCCTGATTGGTATTGGAACATGGGACTAACAGCTGAAGCTGTAGCAAAAGAGTTCAATGTTTCTCGAGAAGATCAAGATGAATTCTCATTGAAGTCTCATCAAAAAGCAGTAAGCGCAATTGAATCCGGTAAATTCAAAGATGAAATTATTCCTATTGAAGTGACAGAAATTTTTCTTGATGCGAGCGAAAAAAGACAAGAAAGAAAGTACGTTGTTGACACAGATGAAGGTCCGCGAAAAGACTCCACCAAAGAAGCTCTTGCGAAGTTAAAACCAGTGTTCGATGCACGAGGAAGCGTTACTGCCGGTAATAGCAGCCAAACATCAGATGGTGCGGCATTCGTTATGATTGTTTCTGAAAAAATGCTGAAAGAATTGAATGTAAAACCACTCGCAAAATTGTTGAGTTATCATGTGTCAGGACTAGAGCCTCGCATCATGGGTGTGGGTCCAATTTATGCCATTCCAGAAGCTGTGAAAAAAGCAGGACTTCAACTTTCCGATATTGATCTTTTCGAATTGAATGAGGCGTTTGCTTCCCAAAGCTTAGCTGTCATTCGCGAACTCGGATTGGATCAATCTAAAGTAAATGTAAATGGTGGTGCCATCGCTCTAGGCCACCCGCTAGGCTGCACAGGAGCTAAGCTCACCGTTCAGTTGATGAATGAAATGAGAAGACAAAACAAAAAATACGGCGTAGTTACCATGTGCGTAGGTACTGGTCAAGGTGCCGCTGGAGTATTCGAATTATTGTGAACCAATTATAAAAATTGAAGGCCATGTCAGAAACAAAATTAAAAGCAATAACAGGTGGTGAATTTTTGATTCGCCCGACACAAGCATCAGACATTTTCATTCCTGAAGAATGGTGTGAAGAACAAGTGATGATGAAAAAAATGTGTGAAGATTTCGTCAATCAAGATATCGTTCCGAGACTTGATGCCATCGATCATCAAGAAGAAGGATTGATGGAAAGCATCATGGATAAAGCAGGAGAACTAGGACTTCTTGGCGTTTCAGTTCCTGAAGATCTCGGGGGTATGGGAATGGATTTCAAAACATCGATGCTATGCACCGAAGCTTTGGGACAGGGACATAGTTTTTCTGTTGCCTATGGAGCGCATACTGGAATCGGCACACTTCCTATTCTCTATTATGGAAACGAAGAACAAAAGAAGAAATACATCCCTAAGCTCGCTACAGGCGAATGGAAAGGATGTTATTGCTTGACTGAACCAGGAAGTGGTTCGGATGCCAATAGCGGTAAAACACGCGCTGTATTAAGCGAAGATGGCAAGCATTATATCATCAATGGACAAAAAATGTGGATCACCAACGGTGGATTCGCGCATGTGCTAACCGTATTCGCAAAGATTGACAATGATGAAAACCTTTCAGCATTCATTCTCACCAGAGACATGGATGGAATCACATATAATGCTGAAGAAAAAAAGATGGGGATCAAGGGTAGCAGCACGCGTCAAATCTTCTTTAACAATGTAAAAGTGCCAGTTGAAAATCTTCTTAGCGAAAGAGGCAACGGATTTAAGATTGCAGTGAACATCTTAAACATCGGTCGAATCAAATTGGCTGGTGGCGTGCTTGGTGGAGCAAAAGGAGTTGTAACAGACAGCATCAAATATGCAAACGAGCGTGAACAATTTGGCAGACCTATCTCGAAGTACGGAGCGATTCGTCATAAATTGGCTGAACAAACGATTCGTTGTTATGCCGTAGAAAGCGCTCTCTATCGCGCCACACAGAACATCGACGACGCTATCAATGCACTCATCGCCGGTGGAATGGATAAAGGACAAGCGGTACTAAAGGGCATTGCATCATTTGCACCAGAGTGCGCTATCCTAAAGGTATTTGGTTCTGAAGCATTAGACTATTGTGTAGACGAGGGAGTTCAAATATTCGGTGGAATGGGCTATAGCGCTGAAACCCGCATGGAGAAGAGCTATCGCGACTCTCGTATCAATCGTATCTTCGAAGGAACAAACGAAATTAATCGCCTCCTTACTGTAGATATGATTTTGAAAAAAGCGATGAAAGGAGAGTTGGATTTGATGGGACCCGCAATGTCAGTTGCGAACGAATTGATGTCTATCCCAGACTTTGGCGACGCACCTAGCAATGTGTTCGAGCAATCACATGAAATCATCCAACGATTTAAAAAAGCACTTCTTTTAGTTGCAGGTGCAGCAGTGCAAAAACTTGCAATGCAGCTCCAGAAAGAGCAAGAAGTTTTGATGGGTATTGCAGACATTGCAATTCAAGTCTACGCTGCAGAAAGCACTTTGCTGCGCACCGAAAAACTAGCGTCTATCAAGGGAAAAGAAGCAATCCAAGCTCAAATTGAAATGATGCGCTGCGTTATTTATTCAGCTGGAGAGAAGATTCACTCTGCGGGTAAAGAATCACTCATTTCCTTCGCTGAAGGAGATGAACTAAAAATGATGCTAATGGGATTGAGAAGATTCTCTAAAGTAGAACCTTTCAATATCAAAGAATCACGTCGTGTTATTTCTGCTCAACTAATCGAAGCAAATGAATATTGCTTCTAAAAAATAGTTCTTATAAAAATAAGGCTCGAAATATTCGAGCCTTATTTTTTTGCATTTACTCCAATACTGAATAGAGCGAAATCATATTTCACAGGATCTTGAGCATCCATCTTTCGTAGCACCGTCATCAATTCCTCAAGTGCTGTCCAATCATTTTGTTTTCTAGATAAAAGCTTCAGCTCTCTCGCCACATTTCCCGTATGCACATCTAGCGGCATCGCCAACACAGACGGATTCAATTTTTTCCAAAGTCCAAAATCAACTTGCTTCGAGTTTGACCGCACCATCCATCGAAGGAACATATTCAATCGCTTTGATGAGGAGCCAGACATGGGATTTGAAACATGCTTTGCGCTGCGCTCGGGATATTTTACATTAAAAAAATGCGCTCTAAAACTCATGATTGCTGTGCGAATATCCTGACCATCATAGTGGCTAATGAAAGCATCTTCCAAGGATTCTGATTTCTTATAAATGTGCTGTAATGCACTGCAAAAGAATTTACAATCTTCCGCATTGAACGTTCGATGCACCACACCGTCTAACACTTTCAGATCTTTTTTGGAATGATTCAATATGAAGTCAAATGGTCTTTCGTCCATTCGCTGCATGATTCCATTTGCGCTTTTGATAATCGACTTTCGATTACCCCAAGCAAGTGATGCAGCAAAGAATGCCGCGATTTCAATGTCTTGTTTTAAAGTAAATCGATGAGGGATAGAAATAGGATCTTCTGTAATGAACTTGGGGTGCTCATAGCGCTCCGCCTCTTCATCTAAGAAATGCTTTAATTCAAGTAGCTCTTTTTTCATTTTGCTTCACCCATGAGCGCAAACTGTAGAATGTTTGCTCCCATTTTTAGCGCCTTTGTTCTTGCCTCTTCAGAATCGCGGTGTACTTCTGGATCTTCCCATCCATCACCTAAATCGCATTCAAGATCGTAAAAACAAACAAGTCGTCCTTCGTACACTAGGCCGAGGCCTTGAGGCGCTTTTCCATCATGCTCGTGAACCTTTGGAAGTCCGGTCGGAAAATCATACGTCTGATGATAAATGGGATGTCCAAACGGCAATTCGACAAAATCAATTTCAGGAAAAACCTTCTTCATCTCCTTGCGCACGAACTTATCCATGCCGTAATTATCCGAGATATGTAAAAATCCACCGCCTAATAAATAAGCGCGCAGATTGCTGGCATCACTCGGAGAAAAAACCACGTTGCCGTGACCTGTCATATGAATGAAAGGATAATTATTGATCTCTGGAGAACTCACATCTACGTATGGAACGGTCTCATCAATATTCATATTCAATTGGCGATTCACCCACTTTACCAGATTAGGAACGCTGGTCGGATTGGAATAATAATCTCCACCTCCCTTGTACTTCATTACAGCAATTTGATAAGACGGTGCCATGAAGGATACGCTTGCGATCCAGATAAACACCACCATTCCTACTAGACTCAACTTCTTCATAAATCCTTTCTTTTTTTACTTCTTTTCAAATTGTCTACAGCCATAAAGATAGTAATCATCACTTGCTTCATAGTACTTCATATTAATACACTTTTGCAAGTAATAGCATACTGAATCAGTCGGAGTGTTCCATAGCCCGCGTTGTACCTGCGACATGAGATAATAAACCTTCGGAGACTTCGGATGTTCCTTTAAAAGTTTCAACGCTTCTGGATAGACTACATCTACAGAATTGTATTTCATCATCAATTCGAGTCGTCCAGCCTTTGCTTCATACCGGCTAGGATCCATGGAAATAGCCTCATCTATCAATCGCATCTTTTCATCATACTTATCTCTCACACACATTGGAACCATTGAGAGTACATCATAGTTTTTCACCCCAAGGGTGTACGCCCTCACATAAACTTCACACTCCGACTCTTTATCTCTGAGTCGCTGATATACCACACCCAATCTCAAATATGGATGTGCGTTCATCTTATCTCTTTCAATGAAAGCATTGTAAAAATTGCGAGCATCTACCCACTTATTCATTGCTTCAAGACACTTCCCTTTTCCTTCCCAAGCTGGAGTAAATGTGCTATCTGCGCGAAGTGCAGCTTCAAATCTCTCCATTGCGTCGGCCGCATTATTCTCTGAAAGAAGCTTATTACCCATGTCACAATATTCTTGTGCACTAGGCCAACAACCACTTATTGTAAAAAGTACAAAAAGTCCGAGTATATAAACTCCAATTTTTTTCATAGCGCAGCAATCATAGAAATTTCAACTCTCGCATTCTTTGGCAAGACAGAAACTTGAACGGTTTCGCGTGCCGGAAAATCACTTGTGAAGTACTTTGCATACTCTTCATTCACAGCTGCAAAATCATTCATGTCTTTTAGAAAAATAGAAGTCTTCAACACATTTGAAAAAGACATTCCCGCCTCACGAAGCACTGCCTCAATATTCTTCATCACTTGTTTTGTTTCAGTGGTAGCATCTGATGGATGATATTCACCATTGGTTGGGTCAATTGCAATTTGTCCACTCATAAACAAAGTTCCGTTATGCAAAACGGCTTGGCTGTAGGGGCCTATCGGAGCAGGAGCAGATTTTGTTTCAATAATTCTTTTCATATGTTTTTGAAAAAATAGTCTGTTTTATCGATTCACACCAATTGGTGATCATTTGCATGCCACTTGGCGTGAGTACACTTTCAGGATGAAATTGAACCGCGCTGATGGGACGATTTTTATGTTTGATTGCCATGACAATTCCATCATCATTGACGGCAGTAACTTCTAGTTGATTTCCGATTGCATCAGCAGCCCAACTGTGATAGTGACCCACTTGAAATGGCGAAGAAATACTTTTGAATAATGTATCATCCTCACCAATTAGGTGAGCAAATGTGGACTGGCCGTGAAGTACCTCGTTGAGATTTTTCAAAGTACCACCAAAGGATTCAACGATGGCCTGCAGCCCAAGGCAAACGCCCAAAATTGGCGTATCTTCTGATACTTGTTGAAGCAAGGAAGGCATGATGCCAGCGTCCTTCGGAAGACCTGGTCCAGGTGAAAGAACAATAGCATCGAATGACAATGCCGATTCAACAGAAATTTCATCATTTCTGTAAACCTCTACCTCCACTCCATTCGCTTCCAAGTAGTGAAACAGGTTGAAGGTAAAACTATCGTAATTATCTAGGAGCAGAACTCTCACAACAAATCGGAATCAGAATGGTTTATATTTGTCTAAAGTAACAAAGATGCTTCTCAAAAAAATTCTGTACTATCTAAATCCTGCTAATCTTTTCAAAAAAGAAAAAGTGGATGTTAACTTGCGTTTCATGCATGGAATCAACAAGATTTCCATCTTGATGTTTCTTATTTGTGTGGTGGTAATGATTGTTCGCGCAGCGACTCGCTAATTACTTCCATCTCACGGACCGCACCATATGATTGATGTCTTCACGAATGAATGACAGCACTGGTGCTATTGAATCAGGATTTGGCTTCACGTTAAAATACAAACTACCTCTAAAGAAGTGGTTGGTACTATCTGTAACAAAGAACTGCACTTGAGAAGCGGCCTCTCCTTCGATATCGTAAATGATGCCATCCAATCTGTTTGCTTGATCTTCAATCATCGTTCGCTTAAGGGCTGATGCTTTTACTTCATGTTTCACAGCAAAACCATAGGCGTCCTTCACAAGGTTGTCGATGTTATTGTTTACATTAAAATAAGTGCAATAAATCGTAGCCTTGAAGCGAGGATATTGAATATTGAACCAGCAACTATCTTGTCCAATGCGATCTTTGAAGACTTCTACTTTCGAGTAATTCGGAATATCTAATGCAATGGGGCAGTCAGCTTGATAAGGCGTGTAAGCGTGCTCGGGCATTTCAATCTTGAAATAACCCAAAGGCTTAGGAACAGCGGTATCTCTGCAAGAAACCAATGCTCCAAATAGCAAAGCAATTAACCAAACGTTGATTTTATTCATTCTTTACTGATTCCGGAAGCGTAATTTTTATTCTCTTTATTTTTCTTTTATCTGCTGCTTCGATGGTAAATGTAAAGCCTTCGAATTCGATTACATCTCCTTTTTCAAGAAGTCTTGCAGCTTGTTCGATTACAAAACCAGCAAGCGTTGTGCTATCTCCTTTTGCCTCATCGAATAATGTATCATCAATTTGCAACACTTTATAGACATCCACCAAAGATGTTTTTCCTTCGAATACGTATTGACGATCATCTAGCTTCGAATAATGTAGTTCTTCATCATCAAATTCATCGCTGATATTTCCCACAATTTCTTCAAGAATGTCTTCAAGAGTAATCAAACCGCTCGTTCCACCATACTCATCCACGACAATGGCCAAGTGCACCTTGTCTTGTTGAAATTGTTGAAGCAAGTCATCAATTTTCTTGTTTTCAGGAACGAAGAAAGGTTGTCGAATAAGCGACTGCCACTCAAACTCTACTTCGTCGATATAAGGAAGCAAATCTTTAATGAATAGAAAACCTGCTATCTCATCGGGTGAATTTTTGAAGACTGGCAATCGGCTATATCCCTTTTCCATCACAGTCTCCATCACATCGGTAAACGAATCTTCCTCCCAAAGTGATGCGATATCCGTGCGCGGCGTCATGATTTCACCTACCTCTTTTTCACCAAAGGTGACAATGCCTTCAAGAATTTTATTCTCCTCCTTGGATAGATTATCATCTTGAGTTAACTCAAGCGCATGTCCAAGATCATCCACGGTAATATTCGGAGTAGCTCTGCTATTCAATCTTCCTTCCAGCACATTACTTGTTTTCATCAAGATGAAAGTCAGCGGAGAAAAGAACTGTTGAATGTATTTGAGAGGAATGGCCATAAACTTCGCATTGCGAAGGTTATTTCCAGTAGCATAAACTTTGGGAATCACTTCCCCGAAAAGAACAAGGATAAATGTAATGGCAACAACATCTATCAAAGTCTTCACCCATCCAGGATAGTTTTGAGAAGGGAACCACTCACTTGCGAGTTGGGTTGCCAAAAGTACAATAGCAATATTGACAGCATTATTCGCGATGAGGATCGTCGCCAATAACTTTTTGGGTCCAGTCTCTTTATCTGGCTTTTCTAGAAGCTCTATGATTGTTTGGCTGGAGCGATCTTTCGACTCTTTCAATTCAGCACGTTGTGCTGGAGTGATTGAAAAGAGAGCCACTTCACTTCCACTAATTAGCGCACTGCATATTAACAGCAACAGCACAAGCACCAAAGGGCCTGCGCTGCTGACAACACTTAAGAGATATACGTCTAGTAAAACACAACTTATAACTTCCAAAATAGGTAGTATTAGTTAAACAAAAACTTAGAATGGAAGATCATCATCCATTGCTGGTTCATTCACGCTTGCCGGAGCCATTGGCGCCGATTGCATAGCCGGTGCACCAGTAGAAGTACCCGTTCCGTTTTGTCCACGAGGAGTCAAAATGGTCAACTCTTCTACATCCACTTCAGTGATGTACTTCTTCTCTCCATTTGTTTCCCACGAACGATTACGAAGACGTCCTTCGAGATACACGCTCATGCCCTTCTTGATATAATCTTGAACGACCTTCGCTAAACCCGCTCTGCGCACAGTAATGTTATGCCAGTCCGTGTTCTCCTTCGTCTCGCCTGTGTTCTTGTCTTTCCAACGCTCGGTAGTTGCTATTCTAAAAGTAGCAATCATACCACCGTTCTCAAATGATTTAATTTCTGGATCCGCACCTAAGTTCCCGATGAGGATTACTTTATTTACGCTTGCCATTGTTTAGGTATTTAAAAAGTTAATTGTTTCGTTGAACACTGCAAATATACGGCGGTGTCTAGGGGCATTAACCGAATATACTTATTTCAACTTATTCATACCAACCGATTTCTTTTAAATAGTTTTCAATCAGGCGAGGAATGCCCTTTTCAGACAATTCACTTTTTGTCAACCATTTTTCACCATCCTGAATATTATGCGATTTATGCAGAACATTTATTCTAAAAAAGCGTGCTTTTATCTTTCTATGGGACAAAATATGAGTTACTTCCCCAGAAACGTCAAAAAGCGTAGTGTCTTTCCAGCCGCGCGTTTCAATTAATTCTTGCGCTGCTTGTTGAGTATCTATAGGAGATTCCGAAACGATGGATGGGAAATCGAACAAGCCTTCCCAAATTCCTTCTCCCCTTCTCTGCTTCATTAGGATATTTTCTTCACATGTGAAAACGGCATATGCAATGTGCATCGGCTTGACCACTGTCTTCTTCTCTTTCCATGGTAAATCGGATACCATTCCGTTTGAAAGTGCAAAACACCCTTTGGCAAGTGGACAATTAGAGCAATCTGGAGAAACGGGGGTGCATTGTAAAGCTCCAAATTCCATGATTGCCTGATTATGTGTGGCAGGATCTTCTTGATTCAGATGCTCTTTAGAAAGCTTAATTAGCTGAGCCTTTCCTTCCTTTGAGTCAATTGCATCAGTGACTCCGAAGAATCGAGAAAGTACACGCATTACATTTCCGTCAATGACTGCCTGTGCCTCATCAAAAGCAAAAGATGATATCGCCGCTGCGGTGTACTCGCCTACTCCTTTGAGCTTTAATATCTCTTGATAACTTCTAGGAAATTCGCCTTGAAACTCCTGCATCACTTGATTGGCGGCAAAGTGCAGATTTCTGGCTCTGCTATAATAGCCCAACCCTTGCCAGTCCTTGAGCACTTCATCTTGGGAAGCATTTGCCAAATCTTCGACCCTTGGATAATTTTTTACGAATTTGTGATAATAGGCCATTCCCTGGTCTACACGGGTCTGTTGTAGGATGATTTCCGAGAGCCAAATCCTATATGGGTCACGGGTTTCACGCCACGGCAAGTCCCTTTTGTGGAAGCCGTACCAACGGATGATTGAAGTGCTGAAATTCATATAATTGATAAAAAAAAGCTAACAGTCGGAAAAACAAGCTATTGAAATTGTTCGATTCGCCCTATATTTGCCGCCCCAAATTTTAGCGAATATCCATTAACACATAATAAAAACCTAAGGAAAGATGACGAAGGCAGATATCGTGACAGACATCTCCAATAAGACAGGGATTAGCAAGGAAGATGTGCTAGCAATTGTCGAAGGATTCATGACAACCGTGAAGAACTCCATGGAAAATGGGGAGAACGTCTACCTGCGCGGCTTTGGTAGCTTCATCGTGAAGAAGCGTGCAGAAAAACTTGGAAGAAACATCCTAGCAAAAACTAGCGTTGTGATTCCATCTCACTACGTTCCTGCATTCAAACCTGCAAAAGAGTTTGTAGATGCTGTGAAGGATAAGGTGAAAGTAGCTGAACATGTCTAAGAAGACAGGTTTAATACTACTCATCATTGCGAGCCTTGGGCTCCTCGTTCTTTTTTTATTTATGCCCCAACAACCGGCAAGTGTTCGTGAAAAGGCTGCAAAGCCAATGGATGCCGACTCGTTGAAATTGATGAAAGCCATCGAATTAGTAAATGGCCCAAATCCTATGGAAGGTATAACCATCCTTAGAGACATCGTTTCAAAAGATGACGCAAACATCGATGCACATTATTGGTTGGGTGTCTTCTCTGTAAAGTCAGGTCAATATGATAAGGCTATCGAGCGCTTCAATAAAGTGATCGATATCAATCCAGAATACTTGGCAGCTTACATCGATATGGGTGGTTTGTACATGGAACTTGATAGTGCTGAAAAAGCATTAACATACTTCAAAGAAGGTGTTGCTATCGATTCTACTAACAACTACGCACTTCTTTTTGCAGCACAAACAGAAGAGAAACTGGAGCGTTACGAAGAAGCTAAGAAAAGCTACGAGCAACTACTAAGACACAACACCGACACCATTGTGGTGAATAGGGTGAAGGAGTTTATAAATAATATAGAAACAAAACTAAACCGTTAAAACAATGCCTTGCGGTAAAAAAAGAAAGCGCCATAAGATGGCAACGCACAAAAGAAAGAAGCGTTTGAGAAAGAATCGTCACAAGAAAAAGAACCGCTAGTATTTAGCACTTTTTCTTTCTGGACATAAGAGTAACTCTATCCCTCACGGGATCGATGTTACTCTTGTGTCCCATACTTTCCACTTGGGTTGGATTAAACTGTCCTGCCCTGATTTATCATTTTATTCGTTTCGATCCCATTCCATTGAATGCAGAACTGGTCATAAATGCTACCCCATCTGGAGTAGACATCGCCTTATTGCATGATAAAGCGCTGATTGAATTGCACAGAGAGCAAGTCAATCAACAATATGCTGTGGGCGATATTTACCTAGGGCGAGTGAGGAAATTAATTCCTCACCTCAATGCCGCATTCGTAGATGTCGGATACGATAAAGACGCGTTCCTACATTACCTAGATCTAGGTCCTCAATTTGGCTCGCTTAACATCTTCACTAGAAGAACGATCAGCGGTGAGCAAAAGAGTGCCGATCTCATGAACTTCCCGCTTCAGCAGGATATTCATAAAGAAGGTAAAATCAAGGATGTGATGGGTCAGGGTTATGTCATCCCTGTTCAAGTCGCGAAAGAACCCATTTCTCAAAAAGGTCCAAGACTTACTTCTGAAATTACCATTGCTGGAAGGTACTTGGTACTTGTCCCCTTCTCTAATAAAGTTTCTCTATCTTCTCGCATCACGGATGAGGTGGAAAGAGATCGTCTGAGAAAACTCATGCAGAGCATTCGCCCTGCAAACATGGGGGTGATTATCCGTACCCAAGCCGAAGGAACATCTGTAACCGAACTCGACCAAGATCTTCAAGACCTTGTGAAGCGTTGGGAAGAGATGTTTAAGACAATGAAAAACGCTCGACCACCACAGAGAATTCTTGGTGAAATCGATAAGACCTCATCTGTCCTTCGCGACCTCCTCACTGATAATTTCACCAATATTCACGTCAACGATGAACAAGTGGCTACACTCGTTCGTGGTTACATGAAGTCAATCGCTCCTTCTCAAGAAAATATTGTTAAACTTCACAAGACGGCAGATCTATTCGATGCATTCAATATTCATCGCCAGATCAAAGCTTCTTTTGGAAAGCAAGTAAACTTGAAAAGTGGTGCTTATCTGATTGTCGAGCATACAGAAGCAATGCACGTTATTGATATCAATAGCGGCAACCGCAAAAATGCAACAGTAAAAGACCAAGAAGAAAACGCTCTTCAAACCAATATCGAATGTGCTAAAGAAGTCGCACGACTCCTTCGTTTACGCGATATGGGTGGTATTATCTGTATCGACTTTATCGATATGCAGAATCGCGATAATCAGCGCAAGCTTCATGATGCGCTTCGTGAATTTATGGCTGAAGACAAGGCCAAGCACAATGTCCTTGCTCCAAGTAAATTCGGTGTAGTAGAGATTACCCGTGAGCGCGTGAAACCGGTCACAAAAGTAATTACCACTGAAAAATGTCCTAGCTGTGATGGCAAGGGTGTTGTTCAAGCATCTGTTTTATTTACAGATGAATTAGAAAATTCTGTTCGCTTCTTAAGCGAAGAAGGAACCCACAAAGAGCTACGCCTGACCGTTCACCCAATGGTTGAAGCCTATCTAAACAAAGGCTGGTTCAATAGCATCGTAAAAAAATGGCGTAAAAAACACGGAGTAAAACTCATCGTGGAAGCCGCGTCCTCCAACGAATTCTTGGAGTATCATTTCTATGATAAGGCTGGCGAAGAAATCGCTATCTAACTTTCCATTAATCTTTTGCACGGTAGTTGGTGTCATAGGTGAAAATTAACGCCTTATGAAATCAATTTACAAAACCGTATTGTTGATGACCTCCATGGTGTGGAGCTCGTCCATCATCGCACAAACCGCAACTGCGATCGGTATGCATGGCGACCATCTAGACCTTCGGGCTGCACTTGCTGCATTCCAAGAGTCTCAGACCTTAGATGATTTTGAAAGAAAACTAAACGATCCTTACGAAAAGATCCATGACCTTGACTTGAATGGCGATAACTACATCGACTACCTCGCAGTTATTGATCAAACAGATGGATATACTCACGCCATCACCATCAGAGCGCTTCTCGGCGATGGTGAATCTCAAGATGTGGCTGTTATTGCTGTAGAAAAAAATGGCAATAACTCTGCAGACCTACAAATCATTGGAGATGTAAACCTATATGGATATAATTACATTATCGATCCATACGGTTATGATAGCGGCTTCGCTACTGTCTCAACATTCAACGTTTGGATGTGGCCAGTCGTTCAACTCATGTTCTCCCCTCATTATTATTGTTACGTTTCGCCCTATCGCTGGCAGTACTACCCCGTGTGGTGGACAACCTGGAATCCTGTAGGATACACTGTTTACTACAACCATTGTCATCGCTGGCGTTCTCGCTATTACTACACAAACAACTGTCGAGTAAGCAGAGCGCACACTGTTTATGTGAGTAATAGATGTGTTAGCCCAAGATCTATGACATACAATCGTGAGTCACGACCTAGCATTAGTACAAATAACAATTATGGAAACAATGGCGGATATGGAAATAATGGTGGAAATGGTCAAGTGAACCCATCTGTTCAATCTCGACCTTCAACCACGCGTCAAGGTAACTTGCCACCACAAAGTGTTCCAAGCAATCAGCCCAACCCATCGAGTCGTCCAAGCAAGTTTGAGGCTCCAGAAAACCCTGGCTACAAGCCAAACCCTGTAGTGGCTGGCACTCGAGTGCCATCGACAGAAAAGCCAAGAGCTCAAGATCCACGCACTCAAAAGCCAATGACAGAGCAGCCTTCTTATGAAAGACCTCGTGCTGAGGATCCAAGAACACAGAAGCCTTCCTATGAAACGCCTCGTGCTGAAGATCCAAGACCACAGAAGCCCGCTAATGAAACACAGCGTCCGAGCAATCCAACACCACTTAAGCCTTCATTTGAAGTGCCACGTGCCGAGGATCCAAGACCTCAAAAGCCAACATATGAAGCACCACGAGCAGAGGACCCTAGACCACAGCGACCAAGCGCAGAACAGTCCAGACCTCAAGCGGAGTCTAAGCCTCAAAGCAGACCAAGCTATGAAGCAGAAAGACCTTCGAATACAAAGCCTAGAGAAGAAAGACCTTCGGTGGTAAGAGAAAGCAATGACAGACCTGCACCCTCGCGACCAAGTCAGAGCAGCGGTGGCTCGACAGATAGAAGCAGATCTGGAGGAAGTTCAAAACCATCCAACTCTGGCTCTGGCTCAAGTGGTGGTGGAGGTGGAAAGTCTTCTCCCGGTAAGAAAAAATAGAATTACACTTTTCTGTAAGCAATAAAATATTTCTTTACAGACTCACTCAACGCTTGTAAGTTGAGATGGTCACTAGCTTTGGCAGCGTCTAAGACGCTGCCATCTTTCATTTTAACCTTGATGACATCCGTCTTCACATCATAGGCTCTGTTGTAAACTTCATTGCTTATAACAAAATAAGACGCCTCTTCCTCGGTCATCTGAAGCTTTTGTGCAATTTGAGCAACCTTCTCCTTTACCAAATCTTCAGAAATTGGTTCGCGTTGCATTTCTATTTTGAAGAGATTTCTATTGACTAATCCTTTTGCAAGCTCGGCTAACACTCGGTCTTCATGATTTTGCCAGACTTTAATTGCACTCATGATATCAAAGTCATCGAGTTGTATGAAATGCTGAATGGCAGTGTCATCTTTTTCGAAGTCGGCTTTACCAACTTTATTATATAAAAAATAAAATAGCGAAGGAGAACAGAATAGTGTTTCCCCTTCTTCTGCAAGCTTTTTAGCTCGTTTGAGGACATTAACAAGCATGAATTCTGCACTCAACACCGTTTTGTGCAAGTAGACTTGCCAGTACATGAATCGTCGAGCAACGATGAATTTTTCAATGCTATAAATTCCTTTTTCTTCAACTACCAATTCATCATTCACCACATCGAGCATTTTGATAATTCGCTCGCTTCCTACTTGTCCTTCCACTACTCCGCTGAAGAAACTATCACGTGCGAGATAATCCAAACGATCCATATCGAGTTGGCTACTCACTAATTGATGCAAGAATTTTTTATGATAATTGCCATTAAAGATTTTTATGGCAATATCAAATTTGCCATTGCTATCCTTATTTAAGCGCTCCATGAGATATGCACTGATTTGCTCATGATGAACAGAATCGACGATAGAATGCTCCAATGCATGACTAAATGGACCATGACCAATGTCGTGGAATAAAATAGCACAAAGGCATCCCAACTCCTCCTCCTTCGTGATCTCATGTCCTTTGTAGCGAATTTCTTCAATAGCATTTTGCATTAAATGAAGAGCCCCGATGGCGTGTTGGAAACGATTGTGAACAGCTCCAGGATAAACCAAATAAGACAATCCCAATTGAGCAATTCTTCTCAATCGTTGGAAATACGGATGATCAATGAGGTCCAATAAAAAGTCGTGACGAAAGGTCACAAAACCATACACTGGATCATTGATAATTTTTCTTCTGTTCGACGACGCTTCCATATTTTTAGCCATGGTGCAATATTACTACGGAAAACGGGTTGTTAGGCGCATTACCTTAGCTTTGCATACAAACACATTCTATGACCAACGAACGTATTTTATGGGCAGATGACGAAATCGATTTGCTCAAACCACATATTATTTTCTTAGAACAAAAAGGCTATCACTTGACCACCGTAAACAACGGTCGCGATGCCATTGATTTAGTTCGAGAAAATTTCTTTGACATTGTATTTCTGGATGAAAATATGCCGGGTCTTAGCGGCCTTCAAGTTTTACAAGAATTAAAAACAATTGACCCGACGCTTCCTGTGGTAATGATCACGAAAAGTGAAGAAGAGCAAATCATGGAAGACGCGATTGGATCAAAGATTTCAGACTATCTCATTAAGCCAGTCAACCCAAATCAGATTCTACTTTCTCTGAAAAAAAATCTAGATGAAAAGCGCTTGGTAAGTGAAAAAACAACCAGTGATTATCGTCAAGAATTCAGAGAAATCTCGATGCGTCTTGGAGATAGAATGGATCACAACGAGTGGTCAGATTTCTATCGAAAGTTGGTGCATTGGAGCATGGAACTTCAGAGTACTACTGACGAGGGAATGAATGAGATTTTCCGCACACAGCGCTTAGAAGCGAATGAACAATTTTCGAAGTTTATCAAAAACAATTACGTGCAATGGTTGAAAGATCAATCAAAAGCACCGACCATGTCTCACACGTTGATCAAGTCGAAGCTTGCTCCAGTGATTAAAGAAAGTGGTGACAGCACAGTATTTCTTTTGGTGATTGATAATTTGCGTTTCGACCAATGGAAAACCATTGCTCCGCAATTGAAAGAATTTTTCAGAGTCGATTCTGAAGAAATATTTTACTCTATTCTACCAACAGCGACACACTATGCTAGAAACGCGCTATTTGCGGGTTTGATGCCGAGTGAGATCGAAAGAGTGCATCCACAACTTTGGAAAAATGAAGATGATGAGGGTGGAAAAAACATGCACGAAGAAGAATTGATGGCAGCACAATTAAAGCGTCTTGGCTTTGATTTCAAATGGAGCTACAACAAAATCACACAACTGCATCAGGGAAAAAAATTAGCAGATCAATTCAGTAATTTGATGACGAATAAGCTTAACGTAATTGTCTACAATTTCGTTGACATGTTGAGTCATGCTCGTACAGAAATGGAAGTGATTAAAGAGCTTGCAGATGATGAACCAGCATATCGTTCGCTCACTGCAAGTTGGTTTGAGCACTCTCCACTTTTAGATATTTTGAAAAAAGTTGCGGAGAGTAATTGTAAATTGGTGATTACAACAGACCACGGTACTGTGCGTGTAACGAATCCGATTAAAGTAGTGGGCGACCGCAACACGAATTCGAATCTTCGATACAAGGCAGGTCGTAATTTGAATTACAATCCAAAAGAAGTGTTCGAAATTCGCAACCCTGCGGATGCCTTCTTGCCGAAGACCAATGTGAGTACCTCCTACATTTTCGCACAGAATGAAGACTTTTTTGTGTATCCAAACAACTATAATCACTTTGTAAATTTCTATCAGAATACCTTCCAGCATGGAGGAATTAGCATGGAAGAAGTGATGATTCCGTTTATTGTATTGCAATCGAAGTAATGGAAAGAACATATTTCGCCAAATCCTTGGAGGACTTGAGAACGATAGCATCTCAAGTCCTTGAAGATTTTTCGGGACCTGGTATTTTTTTGATGAATGGAGAAATGGGGGCTGGAAAAACCACCTTCATCACTGCACTATGTAATCAAATGGGGATAGAAGAAACATCCTCTCCCACTTTTTCATTGGTGAATGAGTACGAGTCGAAACATGGGCTGTGTGTCTATCATTTCGATCTTTATCGTATGAAAAAAATAGAAGAGGCCTATGATATAGGCCTCGACGAGTATCTGCATCCATCAGCCATCGTGTTTATTGAATGGCCAGAATTAGCGATGAACTTTATTTCTCCACCGTACAATGAAGTACACATCCAAGAATTGGATGGTGTAAGAGAAATAAAAATTAGAAAAATAAAATCTTAGTGAGCTGTAGAATCAGCGTGATCTGTGCTGTCTGAATGCATTTCCATAGCTGCACCTTTTGTTGTATCAGCTGGGGTTGCTTTCATCTCCACCTTCTTCACTTCAGGTAATTTACCATCAAGGGTTTCTTTTGGAGCAACTGAATTGTCATTGAAATAAACGAACAAAAGGGTAACGAATACCGCTGCTGGTCCGATGATCCAAAGGAAAGCTGAGCTTGCTTGATTCTTATCTTGACTTGCCATGATGAAAAAAGGGTTAGTATTTGGGTGCGAATTTATACGATAATTTCTTACTTTCGAAATCCCGAACAAACTACCTGCATGGATCACAAAAAAGAGTCGATACGCAATCTAGCAAAAGAGGCAGCCTATATGCCACAAGAAGAGCTACTTGCAGTTTCTCACAAGAAATTTCACCTCGTTATTGGAATACCTCGAGAAACATCATTTCAAGAGCGTAGAGTAGCTCTGGTGCCGGAAAGTGTAGCCTTATTGGTCTCGAATGGCCATGAAGTAATTATTGAGACCAACGCTGGAAAAGAATCCAATTTCCAAGATCACGATTATAGCGAAGCTGGAGCGCGCATCGTTTACAGCTCTGAAGATGTGTTCAAAGCAGATGTAATCATGAAGGTGGCGCCGCCCAGTGAAGCAGAAATTGCCTTGATGCCAGGCAAACAGACTTTGATTTCAGCTATTCATCTTCCTATTCAGAAGCAAGAGAACTTTAAGCTTCTAGCGGCTAAGAAAATTACAGCCATTGCATGGGACTTTATTAAAGACGAAACGAATATTTTCCCAGTAGTGAGAGCTATGGGAGAGATTGCAGGGAATACGTCAGTACTTATTGCTGCAGAATATCTCAGCCATACCCACCAAGGACAAGGACTTATGTTTGGTGGTATTAGTGGGGTGAAGCCTACAGAAGTGGTGATTATCGGAGCTGGCACGGTTGCAGAATTTGCAGCCCGCGCTGCGCTTGGTTTAGGTGCGTCTGTTAAGATTTTTGACAATAGCATTTATAGACTGCGTAGAATTCAGAACGACCTAGGTGTTCGCTTGTGGACTTCGACTATCCAGCCTACGGAACTCGCAACAGCTCTGAGTACCGCTGATGTGGCCATTGGAGCGATGCATACTTCGAAAAGTCGCACACCAATTATTGTAACAGAAGACATGGTGAGCAATATGAAGTATGGCTCTGTGATCGTTGACATCAGCATCGACCAAGGCGGATGCTTTGAAACCTCACGTGTCACGACGCACGATCGACCTGTTTTCAAGGAACATGGTGTCATCCACTACTGTGTACCCAACATAGCCTCAAGAGTGTCTAGAACGGCCTCCTATGCGCTCAGCAATATCTTTGCTCCTGTCCTTTTGAGCATTGGTGATGAAGGTGGGATAACCAACCTCGTTAGAAGCCAAGAGGGCTTTCAACATGGTGTTTACATGTACAATGGTGTATTGACCCACGAGGGTGTGGCCAATATGTTCGATCTATCTTGGAAGCCTTTAAAACTCTTGATTGCTGCTTTTTAAGATCTAACCTTAGCTCCTAGTTTTTCATCTAAAGCCTTGCGAACACGTTCCATAGCTTGATCAACTTGTTGGTCGGTCATTGTCTTTGAACTGTCCTGAAGGGTGAAACTAATCGCATAAGATTTCTTACCCGCTTCGAGATTTTTACCTTCGTAAACATCGAATAATCCAACTTGACGAAGTAATTTTCTTTCCGCATCAAAGGCTGTCTTTTCAATATCTCCAAACTTCACAGTTTGATCTAAGAGCAAACTCAAATCGCGACGAACAGCTGGGAATTTTTCAGCTGGCTTATACTGAATCGCCTTTTTAGGTTGACTTTCGATCAGAGTGGTCCAATCCAATTCAACATAATAAACGGCCTGCTTAATATCGAATGCCTTTTGTATAGAAGGACTGATTTTACCTAGTCGCGCAAGTTTCTTTTTACCAATGGCATACTCCATTGCATCTTCGAAAAGAGCGCTATCATACGCACTTCCTACTGCACCTTGAATTCCCATTGATCTGAAAATATTTTCCAAAGCAAGTTTAGCATCGATGAAGGAAACAGCGTCTGTTGAAGTATTCCATGATTCTGGATTTCTGCGGCCGGTCAACCACAAGCCCAGCTTATATTCTTCAATGTACTTACCTTCAATTTTATGATAGACTTTACCAAATTCAAACAATCTCAAGTCTGGTTGCTTATGATTTTGGTTGAGTTCAATGCTTTCAAGGCCTCCGAAAACTAGCGACTGACGCATGATTCCGAGATCTTGGCTCAAAGGATTGAGAAGTTCAACAGCAGAAACCGAATGATAATTCGGTTCATCTATCAATTGAGCATACTTTGCTTTTGTCAATGACATTCCCATGATTTCATTGAAACCATTTGATGCGAGGACATCAGCGACTTTGTTTTGAAGGCGCTCCGCATCAGGCTTTGGCGCATAACTCAAAGAGCTATTCAAACCTCTAGGAAAATCGATATTATTGAATCCGTAGATTCTCAATACCTCCTCGATTACGTCGGCTTCGCGGGTCACATCTACTCTGTAATGAGGAATCGAGAGTGTTACTCCATCTTCATTATCCTGAAGAATCTGCATTTCTAGACTTTTAAAAATAGTCTTGATGCGATCTTTTGGAATTTCTTGGCCTATTAGTTTCGTTGCATTTTTCCAAGTAAAAACAACTTGTTTTTTCTCGATTTCACTTGGATAAATATCTTGATAACCACCTTCCAACTTCCCTCCTGCAATTTCAGCAATCATTTGAACAGCGCGCTGCAGTGCAGGTATCGCCATCATTGGATCTGCCCCTCTTTCGAAGCGGAAAGATGCATCGGTGTGTAAAGCATGGCGTTTAGCAGTTTTTCTAACAACAACTGAGTTGAAGTATGCGCTTTCAATGAATATACTGATAGTTCCTTCAGAAACACCGCTATCTGCACCGCCAAATACTCCGGCAATGCACATCGGTTTTTGAGCATCACAAATCATGAGATCATCGGCGTAGAGTTTTCTTGTGACATTGTCTAATGAGATAAACTCCTCTCCTTCTTTTGCTCTTCGCACTACTACTTTTTTACCATCAATTTTATTCAAATCGAACGCATGGAGCGGTTGCCCCATTTCGTGTTGAATGAAATTGGTGATGTCGACGACATTATTAATTGGACGAAGTCCAATTACCGAAAGGCGCTCCTGAAGCCACTTTGGTGATGCTTCGATTTTCACATCGGTCATCACTGCACCGGCATATCGAGCGCAGTCTTCACTATTCTCAACTTCAATTTTAACACTACTTGAAGTTGATTTTTCAAACTGAGAAATTTCAGGAAATTTCAAGGAAAAATTCGTTCTCTCAATTCCTTCCATATTCTCTAGTGCTGCTGCTAAGTCGCGCGCTACACCATAATGAGAAAACGCATCAGTACGGTTTGGTGTCAAACCTATTTCCATGCAATAATCTTCATTGATTGAAAGTTGCGTTGCAGCAGGAGTTCCTATGATTGCTGATTCATCCAGAATCATGATTCCATCATGACTTTCTCCAAGACCTAACTCATCTTCAGCGCAAATCATTCCTATAGATTCAACACCGCGAATTTTGCTTTTTTTAATTTGAAAAGAATCTCCGCTGCTTGGGTAAAGTTGAGTTCCAACTGTTGCCACTAATACTTTTTGACCGGCTGCTACATTCGGAGCTCCGCAAACAATTTGCAATGGTGCATCAGCTCCAACATCTACTGTAGTAATTCTCAAACGATCTGCATCAGGATGCTTTTCACATGTTAACACATGACCTACAACGACACCTTTCAATCCACCTGGAATAGCTTCTACTTTTTCAATAGCTTCTACTTCCAATCCGATCGCAGTTAGCACCTCTCCAATTTTTTCAGGAGAAAGATCACATGAAATATATTCTTTAAGCCAGTTGTAGGAAATTTTCATAAGTCAAAAAATAAGAGTCGCGAAGATAATATCCCTTCGTTATTTATATATCTCAATGGAGCGTGAGTCTTGATTCGCTTTACCGCGATACATTCCTTCTGAATTAAAAGGAAGACAAATATTGCCTTCTTTATCCACGGCTATCAATCCACCTTCTCCACCAAATTTTACTAGTTTATCATTTACCACCAATTCACAAGCCTCTTGTAATGAAAGGCCTTTGTATTCCATCAAACATGAAATGTCATAAGCAACCACAGCGCGAATAAAATATTCTCCGTGTCCAGTGCATGAGATAGCGCAAGTATTGTTGTTTGCATAATTACCAGCACCAATGATAGGGCTATCACCTACTCTTCCCCATCTTTTATTCGTCATGCCACCCGTTGATGTTGCCGCGGCAAGGTTGCCATGTTGATCAAGAGCAACAGCACCAACGGTGCCGAATTTCTTGTCCTTCGCATGATCAAGCTGATAGGTTTCTTCATCCTTCACTTCTTGCCACTGTCGATATCTGAAATCATCATGAAAGTATTCTGGGGATTCAAACGCGACGTTATGAAGCCTTGCAAATTCTTCGGCTTGTGAGCCAAGTAAAAAAACGTGGCCAGATTTTTCCATGATCACACGAGACAGTGATACTGGATTTTTGATGTTTGAGATCCCGGATACAGCGCCAGCTTCAAGCGTTTTTCCACACATAATGGATGCATCCATTTCATGAGTTCCTGAATTGGTGTAGACTGCTCCTTTACCCGCATTAAACAAATGATTATTTTCAAGTGCCATGACTGTTTTTTCAACTGCATCAAGAGAAGAACCTCCATTGCGAAGAATTTCTTCACCCACAGCGAGAGCCTCAGACAATGCATTGGTGTATGCTGACTCTTTTTCTGGAGTCATCATGGAGCGGGTGATGGTACCTGCTCCACCGTGAATGGCAATTGAAAATTTCATTTATTGTTCAGATAATTCCTCACTCGGAATGAATTGTCTTTCTTTTACGAGGTAGTGATTTCCGTGTACTAAAATGTGTACGCGAATATTCTCAACTGCGATAGGAGTACCGAGTCCTACTTCTGTAATATTTGAATGTTTGATATCTCTTCCGTCGATAATAACCACTGCTCCGCTTCCGATAGCCTCGAGGTGATTTCCGTTTGTCACAATGACACCTGTATCTTCACCGAGTCCTATTCCAGTGCATGCTGGATTGCTAGAAACTGCTTGTGCCAAGCGATTGAATCTACCTCTTTTATCAAAGTGAGAGTCGATAATTACATCGGGCATGAATGATAATCCGGCAGTCAATTTCACTTCACCTTTCAAGTGAGCAAGATCGCTGCGACCTTGGAAAATCATGGTGTTGCTCATAGCCATTGCTCCAGCACTCGTACCAGCGATTACAAGACCATCATTTTGATAACGCTCGTGAACGATATCGAGAAATGTAGTTCCACCAAAAATAGTAGTTAATCTCAATTGATCGCCGCCGCTGAACATAACGCCTGCAGCTTTGCTGATGCGCTCTTCGAATTCAGGAGACTTAGCATCTTCCCGATTTTTGATATTCATGATTCCAAAATTGGTGCAGCCGATTTTTGTAAAAGCAGTAGAATAATTTTCTCCTACTTCTACAGGAATGCTGCTTGCCGTAGTAACGACCTCAATTCTTGCGTCTACCCCCCCCATTTCTTGAACCACGCGTTTTAGAATTCCTAATTCAAAGAAATTCAAGTTACCTTGTTGAGAGTAGTAACCTTCGCTTTCGGTCCCTTTGTCTTCTGCACCGCCAATGGCGATGAGGCGTCCTGTTGGATTTTGCAAAATGGTAAAATTTAAAATTCGAAGGACAAAAATAGGATGTAACCCAACACCAGAACTTGAAAGAATTCATACTTTCCTACTTTTTTTCAACGTATCAGCGTCGAACCAATCAAAAGTTTGCTGATGTTTGTTATAAGTGATCGCAAAACCAAAACCTTAACCAGTGTATGAAGATTATAGACATTAAAGTGATGAAGGGACCAAACTATTGGTCAATCAGAAGACATAAAGTGATCCAGATGAAGTTAGATCTGGAGGATATGGAGCAAAAGCCCACGAATAAAATTCCTGGATTTTTAGAAAGATTAGAAGCAATGCTTCCTTCTATGTTCAGCCACCGCTGCAGCATTGGTGAGCCGGGAGGATTTTTCCAGCGTGTGAAAGATGGTACCTGGATGGGCCATGTCATTGAGCACATTGCCTTGGAAATCCAAACACTTGCTGGAATGCAGTGTGGTTTTGGCCGCACACGCGAAACAGCTAAAAGCGGCGTATACCATGTAGTATTCAGTTACATGGAGGAAAAGGCTGGAATTTATGCCGCAAAAGCATCTGTGAAAATTGCTGAGGCACTTATCGAAGGTCGTGAATATGATTTGGCCGCAGATATTCAAACGCTTCGCGAAATCAGAGAAGACGAACGTTTGGGTCCATCAACAGGATGTATCGTTGAAGAGGCCGCAGCGCGCGGTATTCCATTCATTCGCTTGAATAGACATTCTTTGGTTCAACTTGGATATGGCATTAATCAGCGCCGCATTAGAGCTACGATTGCAAGCACCACCGGTAGCATTGCAGTAGACATTGCATGTGATAAAGAGGAGACGAAAAACCTTTTAGGAGCTGCGGAAATCCCAGTACCAAAAGGAAGAATTGTATATTCAGAAGAAGGATTAAAAGATGCTATCGATAGCATCAAATATCCCATCGTTACCAAGCCTGTTGATGGAAATCATGGCAAGGGTGCTACTACAAACATTCTCGATTGGGAAGGTGCTGTAACAGGTCTCGCCGCTGCGAAAAAATATTCGAGAGGCGTCATTGTAGAAAAATACATTACAGGAAAAGACCACCGCGTCTTGGTGATCAATTATAAGTTCGTTGCAGCTGCTATTCGAAAACCAGCAGCCGTTATGGGTGATGGCAAGCATACCATCAAAGAATTAATTGACATAACCAACCAAGATCCACGCAGAGGTTATGGTCACGAAAAAGTTTTGACTCAAATTTCTATTGATGATTTCCTGATGGAAATGCTCAATCGAGAAGGATTAACACTTGATAGTGTTCCCGAATCTGGACGTGAGGTATTCTTAAAACCTACTGCTAATCTTAGCACTGGAGGTACTGCAACGGATGTAACGGATATGGTACACCCAGACAATATCTTCATGTGTGAGCGTATCGCGCGTATCGTAGGTTTAGATATCTGCGGTATCGACATCATGGCTGAAGACCTCACCACACCTGTGAAAGATAATGGAGGTGCGATTCTCGAAGTGAATGCAGCACCTGGATTCAGAATGCACATTGAGCCCACAGAAGGTCTTCCAAGAAACGTGGCAGAACCTGTCATTGATATGCTCTATCCTCCTGGAAGCTCTGCGCGAATTCCAATTATAGCAGTTTCTGGTACTAATGGTAAGACCACCACAACTCGTCTCATGGCGCACATTGTGAAACAGATGGGACATAAAGTGGGATATACCACTACAGATGGTGTCTACATTCAAAACCAGCTGATGATGAAGGGCGACTGCACAGGTCCAATTTCAGCCGAGTTTGTTTTGAAAGACCCAACAGTTGATTTCGCGGTATTAGAATGTGCTCGTGGAGGAATTTTACGTGCAGGTCTTGGCTTCCACAATTGTGATATTGCCATTGTGACCAACGTAGCAGAAGATCACTTAGGACTCCAAGATATCGAAACTCTTGATCAACTTGCCCGAGTGAAGGCTGTTGTTCCAGAAAGTGTCTTCCCCGAAGGATATGCGATTCTTAATGCTGACAATAAGTATACTGCAGCGATGGCGAAGAACCTTCATTGCAAGATTGCTTATTTCTCATTGGATGAAAACAATCCTATTATTGTAGAACATATCAAAAAAGGCGGCCTTGCTGCTATTTATGAAAATGGATTTGTGACGATATGCAAGGGCACTTGGAAAATCCGTGTAGACAAAGCTTCTAGCATTCCATTGACATACGGAGGAAGAGCAACATTTAACATTGCTAATATTCTTCCTTGCCTTCTTGCAGGATTCATTCGCAACTTCAAGATTGAGGATATGAAGATGGCTTTGGAAACCTTTATCCCAAGCCCTGTTCAGACCCCTGGTCGTATGAATATGTTCCATATTAAGAATTACACTGTAATGGTAGATTATGCGCACAATACGCATGGATTCATGGCTATCAGTGATTTCTTATCGAAGGTTGATGCTACTCAGAAAGTGGGTGTCATTGCAGGGGTTGGCGATCGTAGAGATGAAGACATCCGCAATCTTGGACGCGTGGCTGCTGGCATGTTTGATGAAATCATCATTCGTCAAGATAAAAACCTACGTGGACGCACCGAGCAGGAGATCATTGACCTCATGACAGAAGGGATTCACAGTGTTAGCACCGACAGAAAAGTGACCGTGATACCTAAGGAAACAGCAGCGATCGACTATGCATTGAGCAATGCACAAGCCGGTAGCTTCATCACGATCTGTTCAGACGTAATTCCTGATGCACTAGATCAAATTATGAGATACAAAGAGGCTGAAGAACGCCCAACAGGGTTGAGCGTTTAAGCTTCTTCGTCGAAATATGCTACAATAGCTTTTTTGATTAAAAGCTCTTGTTCCGGAGGGGACAACGGTGGAAGGTTTTCAACACGAGTAAAGTGTGGCCATCCATCGGGGTCCCTTCCTTCGTAATGGTAGTACCCAAAGGGGGTGAGTAGAGAACAAATGCCTATATGCATGATCTCAATCTTTTGGTCTTTTTTGTAGGCCTGGTGGTCTTTTCCGAGTTCTTGAAGACCTATCAAGAAAATGATTGCTGTATAATCTAGCTTCTCACCGAATTGCTCGGAAACTTTCGCCACAGTCTCATTCCACGTTTTTTCGAAGACGTAATCCATAATTTGGAATTCAATATTTTGGCAAATGTTCAAAAAAACAACACAACCATGGTGATTTAATTTCGTCTTATTAGTGTTAAATTAGCAGCATAAATTACCTAACGTAGATCTGAGCTATATGAATTGGATGTTGAGAGGTTGTACCCTTATAGTTATCTCCCTAGCTATTAGCACTATAACCTATGGGCAAACTTCGATCGATTTCCTCGATGCGCAACTCAATGTAGTTCGCGACTCTATTTCCTCGAAATTTATTAGAACAACAACAGCAGTATCTGACACGACCTTCGATGTGCGTGTAAATTACAGAACTGGTGAATTGATGATGACCGGCGCTTACAAAGACAAGTCATTGTCTACGGAGCATGGTGAATTCAAGTATTTTTATGCGAATGGAGTAGTTGAATCCCAAGGTCGTTATGTGAATGGCAATAAGGTTGGAGTATGGAACCGTTGGAGCTACGATGGGAATCCAAAGCCAGACCGCCAATACGCAGAAGAAAATTTCAAAAAGTCTACAAGAACAACGGCATCAGCAAAATTCCCAGGCGGAATGACAGCATTGCAGCAAATGGTAAACGACAGCCTCGTGTACCCAGCAGAAGCCATTGAACGTAAAATCGAAGGAACAGTCTATGTGACCTTTGTTATCGACGCATCAGGCGATGTGCGCAATGCTGAAGTGACCGGCAGTGTACACTATCTTTTGGATGAAGAAGCCTTGAGATTTGTATCTACTATGCCTACATGGACGCCTGCCACTCGCAATGGACTCCCTGTTGACAGCAACTTCATCATGCCGATCACTTTCGGAACTAGCAAGGGGCAGTAGATGATTCGAAATTCTCGATTCAAAATTCTCGATTCTCAAATGCCGCTTCGCGGATTGTAAGAGTAAGCAATTGAAATAAGGAAATATTCCTCTAGTAATGAGAGGAAATAAAAAACAAAACCCAAAGCTTTCGCTTTGGGTTTTTTATTGTCGGGATGACAGGACTTGAACCTGCGACCACACGCCCCCCAGACGTGTACTCTACCAACTGAGCTACATCCCGATTTGAATGAGGAGCGCAAAAATACTGATTACCCTCATTTTTCCAAGAAAAAAAAAGACCCGCCTTTCGGCAGGTCTTTGGTATCATAGTAATTGAACCTTATTCAATAGTAATAGACTCTTCTGTAGTCTTTTCTTCTTCGATTTTGATGATGCCCTCTCCAAAAAGAGAACCTTTCGTTGCCTCGATGTTCAAAACTGCAAATCCAGCTTGGCCAGACTTATAGAAGTCGCTAAAGTCGAAGGTTACCTTTCCAGTACCGTTTGTTACTGCAAGGGTATCAAAACGAATCACACATGTCTCGCATGGCTCTGATGGCTCACCGAAAAGGCGAACACTCACACCTGGTACAGGTTTACCTGTGTTATCTAAAACTAGAACAGTTGCAATTGTTTCCTCATCTTTTTTACATGATGAAAGAGTTACAACAGAGGCTGTTGAAAGAAGTAGTAAAAAGAGCTTTAATGCTTTGGTGGTTGTCATGGGAAGGTTTGCTTAATTTCGCACTTCGTTTCTACGAATAAAAAAGTAGTGCGTTACAAAGAAAGTAAATTTTAGCTAAATGAAAAGACTTTTATTTTACATCCTTGGTTGCTTATTAATTGGAACGGGTCTTAGCCTGTCCTCTTGTAAAGGTAAGAAAAGTACTACAACCACCACTGAAACTATTGATAAAACAACAGAAATAGCAGAGGCTAAGCCGGCTGCGCCTGCTCCAGTAAAACCCGAAGAAAAAAAGATACCTATGACAAACGTACACGTTAAAATCACGACTACCCACGGCGTAATGGTGGTTAGACTCTATGATGAAACCCCAAAGCACCGCGATAATTTCGTGAAATTGGTGGAAGAAAAATATTACGACAACCTCCTATTCCACCGTTGCATTCGCAATTTTATGATTCAAGGTGGTGACCCAAATAGCCGTGGTGCTGCTCCTGGAGTGCAGCTTGGCGTTGGTGGTCCTGGATACAATGTTGACGCTGAATTCAACCCAAACTTTATTCATAAGAAAGGCGCTTTAGCTGCAGCTCGTCAAGGTGATATGGTGAATCCACAGAAAAAATCAAGCGGCAGCCAATTCTACATCGTACAAGGCACTGTGTATAATGAAGCACAGCTTAGTCAATATGAGACGTATGTAAAACAAAAATCTCCTGGATTCACTTACACTCCAGAACAAAAGACCATCTATCAAACCATCGGCGGCACACCTTCATTGGATATGGATTACACTGTATTTGGAGAAGTAGTAGAAGGCCTAGATGTTATTGATAAAATCAACTCACAACCAACAGGTGCTGGTGACCGTCCGCAACAAGACGTGATCATGAGCATGGAGATTGTAAAATAATGAAGGAAAAAATTGACAGTTTCCTAGCGGAAGTAGCAGCATTCGAAGCTTCAAATCCAGCGGATATTGAAAATTTCAGAATACGATTTGCCGGCCGAAAGGGAATCCTAAATGATTTGTTTGAGGACTTCAAACAAATTCCTAACGACCAAAAAAAGGTCATGGGTCAAGAACTGAACAAGCTGAAAACAGCGGTTCAGGAAAAGATTGATGCCCTGCAGTCTGCGACATCAACAGGCAGCGCATCAAAAGATCCATCTCTTGACATGACCCGCCCGACGGGAGATTGGGGCGTAGGAACAAGACATCCTCTTTCAACAGTGCGTAGAGAAATCCTGGAGATTTTTGAGCGCATTGGATTCACTGTGGCGGATGGGCCAGAAATCGAAGATGACTGGCACGTGTTCTCAGGATTAAATTTCCCTCCTGAACACCCCGCTCGTGACATGCAGGATACCTTTTTCATCGAGAAAGATCCTGATATGGTGCTTCGCACTCACACGAGCAGCGTGCAGGTGAGAGCGATGGAAACACGCAAGCCACCGTTGCGCATTGTAATGCCTGGTCGTGTTTTCCGCAATGAGGCGATCAGTTCTCGCGCGCACTGTCAATTCCACCAAATCGAAGGTCTATACATTGATGAGGGAGTGTCTTTCGCAGATATGAAGCAGACGCTGCTCTACTTTGCCCAAGAGTTTTTTGGCAAGGCAAAAATCAGATTGCGTCCCTCCTACTTTCCATTCACTGAACCTAGTGCAGAAATGGATGTTTATTGGGGTTTGAATAGCGAAGCAGACTACCGCATCACCAAGGGTACAGGCTGGCTAGAGATTCTTGGTTGTGGAATGGTAGATCCTAATGTTCTCGCGGCTTCTGGCATCGATCCTGAAAAATATTCGGGCTTTGCTTTTGGAATGGGAATCGAGCGAATCACTATGCTTCGTTATCAAATTGATGACTTGAGAATGTACTTCGAGAACGACGTTCGTTTCTTGAAGCAATTCGACCAATTAGTTTAGGAAAACAAAGCTTAGTGTAGATATTACACTAACATATAAGAAAAGGCAGAGTTAAACCGCTCTTGTCTTATATTTGTCACCATACAAACAAATAGAATGGCTACAGAAATCGCCGGAAAGAAAAAAACGGAAGCGAAGGCTAGTACTTCGAAGGGTGCGAGTAAGTTTACCAAGGAGACTTATATCAAGTGGCACCGTGAGATGTTGTTGATGCGCAAGTTTGAAGAGAAATGCGGTCAGCTCTATATCCAACAAAAATTTGGTGGCTTCTGCCACTTGTATATCGGACAAGAAGCCATTCTTTCGGGAATGATGGCAGCGATCCGCAAAGACGATAAAGTAATCACAGCATATCGCGACCACGCTCATCCATTGGTAATGGGTACAGACCCAAAGCTTGTAATGGCTGAATTGTATGGTAAAGCAACTGGTACATCAAAAGGAAAAGGTGGATCGATGCACATGTTTGACAAAGAGAATAACCTCTTCGGTGGACATGGTATTGTTGGTGCACAAATTCCAATGGGTGCTGGTATTGCATTCGCTGATAAATACAAAGGCAATGACAGTGTTACACTTACATTCTTCGGAGACGGTGCAGCGCGTCAGGGTGCTTTATTCGAAACATTCAACATGGCAATGACTTGGAAAATTCCAGTCATTTTCATCATTGAAAATAACCAGTACGCGATGGGTACTTCTATCGAGCGTACTTCTAACGTCACTGATTTGAGTAAGCTCGGACTTTCATTTGAAATGCCAAGTGAAACCGTAGACGGAATGAGACCAGAAGCAGTTTGCGAAGCAATTGAAAGAGCTGCGGCACGAGCGAGAGCTGGTGAAGGACCAACATTGTTGGATATCCGCACTTATCGCTACAAAGGTCACTCGATGTCTGACCCACAGAAGTACCGCACGAAAGATGAGGTTGCTGAATACCAAGAGCAAGATCCAATCGAACACGTGTTACGCGTAATTCGTGAAAACAAGTGGATGACAGAAGGCGAGATCGAAGCCGTTGAAGCCGACATCAAGCGCATCGTTGAAGAGTCTGTTAAGTTTGCTGAAGAGTCTCCTCTTCCAGAAGCTGACGAACTTTACAAGGACGTTTATTCTCACGATGATTATCCATACGTGAAGGACTAATTAGACATTCATAAATCGTTTTAAGAAAAAAGATACTATGGCGGAAATTATTCGCATGCCGAAACTAAGTGATACCATGACAGATGGTACAGTTGCAGTATGGCATAAGAAAGTTGGAGATAAAGTAAAGTCTGGCGAATTGCTAGCTGAAATCGAAACCGATAAGGCTACAATGGAATTTGAATCTTTTGAAGATGGTGTCCTTTTGCACATCGGTGTAGAAAAAGGTAGTTCAGCTCCAGTTGATTCATTGTTGGCCATTCTCGGAAAAGAAGGTGAAGATATCTCTGCATTGTTGAGTGGCGCTTCTGCACCTGCAGCAGCTCCTGCGGCAAAGGCAGAGCCAACTCCAGCGGCAGCACCAGCACCAGCTCCTGCGCCTGCTCCAGTAGCAGTTGCAGTTGCAGCACCAGCGGCTGTGGCAGCAGCACCATCTTCTAATGGTCGCGTGAAAGCTTCTCCTCTTGCGAAAAAAATCGCTGAAGACAAAGGAATCGATATTCAACAAGTAGCTGGAAGCGGCGATGGTGGACGCATTGTACGTAGAGATATCGAATCATTCACGCCTGCAGCTGCAGCAAGTGCAGGTCGCACATACAATGTGACAGCAGGTGTAGAAAGCTACACTGAAGAGAGCGTTTCTCAAATGAGAAAAACAATCGCTCGCCGTCTTGCAGAAAGTAAATTCTCTGCACCTCACTTCTATCTCACAATGGAGATTGATATGGATGGTGCCATTGCTGCAAGAACTTCTGTAAATGCATCAGGTGATGTAAAAATTTCGTTCAATGATATGGTGGTGAAAGCGTGTGCACTTGCACTTCGCAAGCACCCTAAAATCAACTCTTCTTGGAGAGGTGATACCATCCGTTACAACGAACACGTACATATTGGTGTAGCTGTAGCAGTTGACGAAGGTCTTCTTGTTCCTGTAGTTCGTTTCGCTGACTCAAAAGGCTTTGCGCAGATTGGTGCAGAAGTAAAATCATTCGCTGAAAAAGCAAAGTCAAAGAAACTTCAACCATCCGATTGGGAAGGAAATACATTCACCATTTCTAATCTTGGAATGTTTGGTATCGATGAGTTTACTGCTATCATCAACCCACCAGATGCTTGTATTCTTGCGGTAGGTGCAATCAAGCAAGTACCTGTTGTGAAGAAAGGCGCAGTGGTTCCAGGAAATGTTATGAAAGTAACATTGAGCTGTGATCACCGTGTTGTAGATGGTGCTTCTGGAGCGGCTTTCCTACAGACGTTGAAGTTATATTTAGAGAACCCAGTAATGATGCTTGCATAAGCGTTTTACTTATAAAATATAAAAGGGCTTTCCTCAGGAAGGCCCTTTTCATTTTTTCCAAAATGAATAAAAGAGAATTACTCGACTATTGCATCGGTATCATCGAAGAAAAAACTTCGCAGATTGAGCGTGCATTGCAAGAATTAAGGGAAGGTGCAGAAAGTGAGTCCAAAAGTACTTCAGGTGACAAGCACGAAACAGGAAGAGCGATGATGCACCTAGAGCAAGAGCAACTTACCAAGCAACTGGGAGAATGGCGCAATCAAATGCAACAATTAGTTGGATTGAAAAATGCAACCCCACAACCGAACGTTCATTCGGGTAGTCTTATCACGACTGATAAAGGTATATTTTTTATCTCTACAGCAATCGGAAAGGTACAATGGAAGGATGAATACATTTTTGTAATATCTCCGCAATCGCCTATCGGAAGGGCTTTTTTAGGTAAAAAAGAAAAAGAAGTGATTGCCTTTCAACAAACAAGTTATACCATTCTTGAAATAGACTAGACTGTTTTTTTCTTAGAAAAAATATAAAGACCTAAAAATGTAAGTGCTCCATTAATGATGAGCAATTCCAATCCGAATTTATACCCACCCAATTTTTCTACAGGAATATAACTGAGACCAATGGTGATCAAAGGCGCAACAACGCAGATCACAGGAGTGAGCTTATCTACTACCGAGCGCTTGGTTAGAATACCAAAAGCAAATAAACCTAGAAGAGGTCCATACGTATATCCCGCAATATCTAGCAACACATTGATGATGCTTTTATCATCTAACCATTTAAAATAAAATACAAAGAGTAAGAATACACCTGCGAAGGCCAAGTGTACATTTTTGCGAAGTCGCATTTTTTGTTCTTCCGTGCTTTTCTGATCACGTTGCATTCCTAAAATATCAATGCAGAAAGAAGATGTGAGTGCGGTAATAGCTCCGTCAGCCGAGGGAAACAGCGCAGAGATTAATCCGATTATAAAAATCAATCCAATGCCTGTAGGAAGATAATCCAACGCTATACGAGGGAATAATTCGTCTCCTTTCAATTCTGGAACATGTGCCTGAGCATAGAGATACAAAAGTCCACCTAATAATAGAAAAAGAAAGTTTACGATGACCATCACCACACTAAATGACATCATGTTTTTCTGTGAATCGCCCAGATTTTTTACGCTAATATTTTTCTGCATCATTTCCTGATCGAGTCCAGTCATCGTGATGGTGATGAAAGCACCGCCAATGATTTGTTTTAGAAAAAATCGTTTATCGTTGGGATCACCGTTGAAAATATTGGTGTATCCTAAGTCAGTCATTTGAGTGAGCGCCTCTCCTACTCCTAGATTCAAATCGCCAAGAATGAATACCACGCAGACTACTAAAGCCAGCAGCATAAAAAATGTTTGCAGCGTATCCGTCCATACAATCGTCTTAACCCCGCCCTTATAGGTGTACAGTAAAATCATGATGAGAATGAGCAAGGATGTAGCCCAAAACGGGATATGCAATGCTTCCATCACATAGAGTTGAAGTACATTGATAACTAGGAATAATCGTAAGGTCGCGCCGAGCGTACGAGAAATGATGAAGAAAAATGCTCCCGTTTTATAAGAATACATTCCCAATCGGCCTTGCAAGTAGGTGTAGATGGAGGTCAGTTGCAGTCGATAGTAGAGCGGAAGAAGAACAAAGGCAACAGCAAAATAGCCGAGAAAATATCCTAATACCACTTGAAAGTAAGTGAATCCAGCTGTGTTAACCGTTCCTGGCACACTGATGAAAGTGACGCCTGAGAGCGATGTTCCTACCATGCCAAAGGCAACCAGATACCACGGCGCGGATTTATTTGCCGCGAAAAAAGTTTGGTTATCAGCCTTTCTGCTCGTGTAATAGGAAACACCTAGGAGAACGGCAAAATAGACCAGTAGTAGAGATAAGATTACACCTTCCATAGTGGGACAAATATAACCTGCCTCGTCATCCTTATATTTACACCGTGAATATTCCGTCAAAACTTATTGAAAATGCCGTCGATCAGATGTCGAGCTTACCAGGAATTGGTAAAAAGACAGCATTGCGATTGGTGTTAGATCTATTGAAGCGCAAGCCCGAAGAGATTCGTCGCTTTGCGGATGCATTGGTGGATATGCGCGAGCAGATTCAGTATTGCAAGACCTGCCACAACCTTTCCGACCAAGATGAATGTTCGATTTGCAAGAACAAAAGTCGCGAAGAACAAGTGCTTTGTGTGGTGAGTGATATTCGAGATGTGATGGCCATTGAAGCCACCGAACAATACAATGGAAGATATCACGTATTAGGCGGCATTATTTCCCCTATGGACGGAATTGGCCCTACTGATTTGCAAATAGACTCATTGATAAAACGCGTTGAATCTGGTGCTGTGACAGAAGTAATTCTTGCACTCAGCGCTACGATGGAAGGAGAAACGACTTGTTTTTACCTATATCGAAAATTGAGCGCTTTCAATATTAAAGTATCGACCATCGCTCGCGGCGTAGCCGTGGGTGGAGAATTGGAATATACCGATGAGGTTACCTTGGGCAGAAGTATTCTCCTAAGAACACCTTACGAAGTTTCATTAAAACGATAATCGCGAGAATGAAACTTACCATCGTCATCGTCAACTACAACGTTCAGTATTTTCTTGAGCAATGCCTTTTGAGCGTGCAACGCGCAATAGGCTCGATGGCAGTGGAAGTTTATGTAGTCGACAACAACTCAGTAGATGGATCTATTGAGATGGTAGCTGAAAAATTTCCTTGGGTAAAATTGATTGCCAACAAGGACAACACTGGATTTTCGAAAGCAAACAACCAAGCCATGCGCGTAGCGCAAGGTGAATATGTATTGCTACTAAACCCAGATACGGTCATTGAAGAAGATACACTCGTGAAGATTGTAGACTTCATGGATCGGCATCCAGATGCGGGTGGACTTGGCGTGAAGATGGTGGATGGAAAAGGGAAATTCTTGCCTGAGTCAAAGCGCGGCTTGCCCACGCCAGAAACCTCATTCTACAAGATCTTTGGCGTATCGCGTCTTTTTCCTAAATCAAAAAAATTCAATCGTTATCATCTCGGAAATTTAGATAATGACAGTACCCACGAAATCGAAATTCTATCGGGAGCGTTTATGATGATGCGTAAAAAAGCCTTGGATCAAGTGGGGCTTTTGGATGAAGCATTCTTCATGTACGGAGAAGATATTGACTTGTCGTGGCGCATTATACAAGGTGGTTGGAAAAACTATTATTATCCTGAAACCTGCATCATTCACTACAAAGGAGAAAGCACGAAGAAAGGAAGTTTGAACTATGTGTTTGTATTTTACAATGCAATGGTCATCTTCGCAAAGAAGCACTTTAGTGAGTCGAATGCGAAGTTGTTTAGTTTCTTCATTCAAGTAGCGATTTGGCTTCGCGCATCCGCAGCGATTTTAGCGAGGTTCATTAAAGCACTGGCGTTGCCGTTAGTTGATGTGGCGGCGCTTTTAGGCACATTGCTATTTACCCAAAAAATCTACACAGAGCTTACAGAAAAGACCATCGAGAGTCATTTGACGATTCCTGCATTTACAGGATTTACCATTACATGGATCTTTTCATCGTGGCTTGGCGGAGGCTATGACAAACCAGTGCACCCTCTGAGGCCATTTAAAGCGGCATTATTGGGCTCGTTATTCATTTTGCTGTCCTACTCTCTTTTACCCGAATCGCTTCGTTTTTCGCGCGCTATTGTACTCAGCGCATCGCTCGCTGCACCGTTTGTTTTTATCCTCACACGTATTTTTTCTCAATTGCTATTGAAAGGAAAAGTATCATGGAAAAAAAATGTGACCCGTCGCTTTGCCGTCATTGGAAGTAAAGATGAGATTGAAAGAGTGAAGGGAATTATTCTGCAGACCTTCTTCACTGTTGAAGACGTTATTTATATCAGCGCTACTCCAGAAGAGGGAAATCAATATCAAGGGCATCTCGCACAGCTCGAGGAAATAGTGCGTGTGAGAAATGTTGACAGCGTAATATTTTGTGCGAAGGACTTGTCATCAAGCACCATCATTTCCACGATGAGTAATTTTGGAAATTCTGAAATTGAATTTAAGATTGCTCCGCCTGAAACGCTTTACATCATAGGCAGTAACTCGATTGATACCAGTGGAGATGTTTATATGCTCGAGGTAAACTCGATCAGCAAATCAAGCAATCAACGTGTGAAAAGCTCATTTGACATCGGTTTGAGCTTATTAATGATTCCGGCACTACCCTTTTTGTTTTTTATACAAAAAGCCCCCCTTTCGTTTATTAAAAATTGGTTCCTTGTATTGATTCAGCAGAAAACATGGGTTGGATTTGCGCCAGCAAACAATACATCGGTGCCGATGAAATTGCCGCGTCTCAAGCCAAGTGTATTGCATCCCCTATCTCATCTTTCAGCGATATCGAGAACAGATGACAATATTCAAAAGCTCAACATCGTTTACGCGAAAGACTACCGACTATCGAATGATCTTGGAATTGTTCTCAAGAACATACGTAAACTAGGTGGTGAATCTTAACAATCACTCCTTCATGCTGAGAGCCCTATTCCTACTGTTCGTCTTTATGTGCAGCGTGGCTCAACTTTTTTCTCAAGAGCAGCAATTCAGTATCGAATTACTTTCAGAACCTCGAAGATTTTCAAAAGAAATCGAAGAAATTTTTGATCTCAACGAGATTGAAGTTTACGAACGCGATGTTGAAATGAATGCCATCCTTTTGGAAAATGGATATGCAAGATCCATTATCAAAAACGTGTCTGACTGGAATGCTAAAGACACGAATGTGATAATCGTTGAAATTAATTTGATCTATAGCAAATACCCCGTCGATCGCGATCTCTGGCGTACCGATTACTATGATCTACTCGCACAAAGACTGATGGCATTATTTAATGTTGATCCTCGATTTAACTCTAAAGAAATTTCGTGGGGTATCCTTCTTCAAACCAAATGCACATCGGAATCACAAGCCCAGGGGCTCTTTCATGGATTTGAAATTATTTATGAGAAAAAAGAAACCGTTGCTACAAGCCCAGAAAAGCCCATTATTCCAGTAGTCAAACTGACCGCGGAAGAACGAAAAATTAAAACAGAAAAGCGAACTTCAAAACAAGGCATTAAGCGATTTGCTCGAAGCATTGGTGGTGTAAATGACAGCACCGTGATTCGTGTTTTCAATAAGCATCCAGAATGGAATAATGCACTGTTGGTGATGGATTGGACCGGTAGCATGTACCAATATGGCACACAGGCGCTCGATTGGCACGTTCAGAATTATGATTCATCTGGAATCAAGTACTTTGTCTTTTTCAATGATGGAGACCAAAGCACAAAGAAAAAATATGGGAAAACTGGGGGGATTTATGGAGAAGCGGCCAACGAGTTGAAATCGCTTACGAGACTTTTGAAAACTGTTCGTACCAACGGAATGGGGGGAGATTTTCCTGAAAATAATATCGAAGCATTGGTGAAGGGCACATTGATGTATCCCGAGTATTCAGAAATCATCATGATTGCAGACAACAAAAGCTGCGTGAGAGATTATTGCTGCTTAAAAAATCTCAAGGATCCGGTGAAAGTATTGTTGTGCGGCACTCATCTGGGGATCAATCCACAATACATCAATATCGCTTACCGCACGGGCGGTTCGCTGCATGCAAAAGATGTAGAAATAGTTGATTTCACTTCTGCGAAAGCAGCAGGAACGCTAACCATTGGAGACGAAACATTCAACTATAATCCATCACGAGATCTGTTTGAGTATAGCAATGGCTATCCCAAAAATCTGTATGAAGATTGTACCCCTTTTGAGGACATTGAATGTCGATGTAAAATAAGCATTGACTAAATCAAACGCTTAGTCTTTCATCGTTGCCTTCACAAAACTCACGAAGAGCGGATGTGGATTCATCACAGTACTCTTGTATTCTGGGTGGAATTGTGCCGCTACGAAATATGGATGATCGTCTAATTCAATAATCTCAACAAGTCCGCTATCAGGGTTGATTCCAGTTGCTCTAAAACCAGCTTTTTCGAATTGTGCTTTGTAGTCGTTATTGAATTCAAAACGGTGACGGTGGCGCTCTTCAATCATTTCCTTGCCATAAGCTTTATAAGCTTTCGAGCCTTTTACTAATTTACAAGGGTAAGATCCCAGACGCATTGTCCCGCCTTTGTTGACGATGCTCTTTTGTTCAGCCATTAAGCAAATAACAGGATGCTTCGTGTACTCCTTCATTTCAGAAGAGTGAGCATCTTCGAGTCCGAGGACATTGCGTGCAAATTCGATGGTTGCGATTTGCATTCCGAGGCAAATACCGAAGAATGGAATTTTATTTTCTCGAGCAAATTTGATCGCTTCAATTTTTCCATCGATACCTCTGCTTCCAAAGCCAGGCGCTACGAGAATTCCATCTACTCCTCCTAACTTCTCTGCAACATTCTTTGCATAGATTTCCTCCGAGTGAACCCAACGAATATCGACATGCACTTCGTTTGCAGCACCAGAATGATTGAAAGCCTCAGCAATTGATTTGTAAGAATCTTTCAATTCAACATACTTTCCAACTAATGCGATGGTAACATGCTTCTTTGGATTTTTGTAGCGCTGCAAGAAGTCCATCCACTTGGTGAGATCTGGTTTTTTGCGCGACTTCACTCCAAGTTTTTCGAGTACTACCTCATCTAATTTTTCTTCGAGCATTAATACTGGAACATCGTAGATGGTTTCCGCATCGATGCTTTGAATCACAGCGTTGGAAGTAACGTTACAGAACTTCGCAATCTTATTTCTGATTGCAGCATTCAATTCGTGTTCGGTTCTACAAACAAGGATATCTGGTTGAACACCATTTTCCAAGAGCATCTTAACACTGTGCTGCGTAGGCTTTGTCTTGAGCTCCCCAGCCGCAGTAAGGAAAGGGATAAGTGTAAGGTGAATCACGATGACATCATCTTCCTTCTCCCATTTCATCTGACGCACCGCCTCGATGTATGGAAGCGATTCGATGTCGCCTACTGTTCCACCGATTTCAGTGATTACAAAATCGAAATCGTTTTTTGATCCAAGAATTTGAATGCAACGTTTGATTTCGTCGGTGATGTGAGGGATAATTTGAACCGTTTTTCCGAGATATTCTCCGCGGCGTTCTTTATCGATCACACTTTGATAAATGCGACCAGTAGTAATGTTGTTTGCTTGTGAAGTAGGCACATTGAGGAAACGCTCGTAGTGTCCAAGATCGAGGTCTGTTTCTGCGCCGTCGTCAGTTACGAAACACTCTCCGTGCTCATAAGGATTCAGCGTTCCTGGGTCGACGTTGATGTAAGGATCCAGTTTTTGGATGGTAACTTTATATCCACGCGATTGTAGCAATTTTGCTAGAGAAGCTGAGATGATTCCTTTACCTAGGGAAGATGTCACCCCACCGGTGACGAAGATGTATTTTGTGTTGTCTGACATGCCCGTATTGCTTGTGAAAAGCTTATTTACGGGATACAAAAGTATGTCAAAGACATGCCTCGAATGAAATAAAGTTTTCCAATTAACCTAAACAGCTAGTTAGTACCGCAGTACCTGAGATTATTTGGATTACTCATCATTCAAATCTCGCGTCAGCGAGTCTACGACCTTAAATTCTGAAAGGAATTCTCGGGCCACTACCCTTAAAATCGTGTAAGCGGGAATTGCGAGCACCATTCCCATAATTCCCGCGATGGTACCTGCTGCGAGCACGACTATGAAAATTTCTAATGGATGAGCTTTCACACTATTTCCCAAAACCAGTGGCTGGACTACAAAGCCATCTATTTGCTGAGCTACTACGAATACCGCCAGTACTTTTGCCAGTAATGGCAGCATCTCTGCATTGAAATCTAAATGCAATCCCGTAGTGAGTGCCACAACAATTCCAAAAGCCCCTCCCAATAAGGGGCCGAGGTATGGAATAATATTCATGATACCTCCGAAAAGTCCAATCAATAGTGCATTTTGTACACCTAAGAAATAGAGGCTTATCGAAACCATTGCCGTCATAATCAAGCTTTGTAGAACGATACCAACGAAGTAGCGCCCCAACAAGTGATGCGAGTGCTCCATGATATTCTTTACTTTTTCCATGTGGCGATCAGGAGTGAGTGTAAACACCATCCTCGCGAAAAGAAATCCATCTTTGAGAAAAAAGAATGCAATGAACAAAACGGCAAAAAACCCAATGATCATGCTGCTCGCAAAGCCGAAGATATTTCCAAATAAACTCGACACCCATCCGAAACTCATCAGATTTTTGGCCTCCGTGACAAGAAACTGTGTCATTTCATTTTGATCCACTCCAGCTCCTGAAGACTGCACTGCACCTTGTAATTCACTCCATTTCATCTGCAATCTTTCAGCTACGATAGTTGGATCTATTTGTGAAATGATGTTTACTTCTTCAATTAATAAGGGGGTAAATATCAGGACCAGCCCAAGAATAGCAGCACCAAAAGCGAGCAACGTGATGAGTGCACAAATCCAAGAAGGCATTGATTTTTTCTTGATGGTAATTTTTTTCAAAACGCGCATCAAAGGCTCACCTACGAAAGAGATGACTGCAGCAATCAGTAAGTAGGCTATGATTACTCTAAAGAACCAGAGCAACATTAGCAAAGCAGCGACACCAATAATGGAAAAGATGATTTTCCAGTTATTATCGAGATGAATTTGTTTCATATTAATTACAATCATAGTGTATTTTCGTGACCCATGAAACACTTGTACGTTATAAGACATGCAAAATCGAGTTGGGCAGATGAAGGAATGCGTGACTTTGACCGTCCATTAAATGATCGAGGCCAGAAAAATGCCCCGATGATGGCGGAGCGATTAAAAGCAAGATCGAACATTGATCATTTCGTGGTAAGTCCTGCAAAACGCACTAGACAGACCGCGAAACATTTTATATCCGCATTTTCTTTTCCTGAAAATAAAATTCAATGGGAAGAGTCTATTTATGAAGCTCCAGTGACAGCATTGATTGATGTCGTACAAAATCTGGATGATAAATTTGATGATGTTGCTTTCATTGGCCACAACTATGGCGTAAGTTTGTTAGTGGCGTATTTGACGGGCGAAAGCGTTCAGATGCCGACATGCGCTATTGCAACCATTGAACTTGAAATTGATTCTTGGAGTTTAATTAGTCGCGAAATCGGTAGATTAATTGATTACGATTTTCCTAAAAAAATGACAGAATAAAACCCACCATATGATAGAGAATTCTTCATTTTTCGGTCCATTATTACAGTTCTTTTACAGCATCGACCCAGTGTGGGCGGCATTGATAGCAACGACTTTTACGTGGCTTGTAACAGCCGCAGGAGCATCTCTTGTTTTCTTTTTTAAGGATTTAAGTCGTAGAACTCTTGATGGCATGTTAGGCTTTACTGGCGGAGTAATGATCGCCGCTAGCTTCTGGTCACTTCTTGCTCCAGCTATTGAGATGAGCCCGGGGGAAGGCTTCATTAAAGCGATGCCCGCCGCAGTAGGCTTTGGCTGTGGTGCATTATTCTTGTTTGGATTAGACAAAATACTTCCACACTTACATATCAATTTCCCTTCCGACAAAGCAGAAGGTGTTCAGACCAATTGGCACCGTACGATCTTGTTGGTACTCGCAATCACGTTGCACAACATACCAGAAGGCTTGGCGGTGGGAGTTTTGTTCGGCGGTGTTGCTGCTGGTATTCCAGAGGCTAGCATCGGCGGTGCGGTGGCGCTTGCCATCGGTATCGGGTTGCAAAATTTCCCAGAAGGAATGGCTGTTTCATTCCCATTGCGCAGACAAGGATTATCTCGTGGTAAAAGCTTTTGGTACGGTCAACTGAGTGCCATCGTTGAGCCCGTGGCAGGGGTGATTGGTGCGTTAGCCGTAATGCAAATGCAACCTATATTACCCTATGCCCTAGCCTTTGCCGCTGGAGCGATGATCTATGTAGTGATCGAAGAAGTAGTACCAGAAACGCAGCAAGATAAGTTTACCGACGTAGCAACGCTTGGTTTTATCGGCGGTTTCTTGATTATGATGATGTTGGACGTTGGCTTAGGATAATAACTCTTCTGCCATTTTTGCGAAATCAATTCCATCAAAATTACCACTCGTCATCATCAATAGATTTTTCTTGTTCCAAGAAATACTTTTCAGTTCTTCAAGTAACAATTTCGAATCTGTAAATACTTCTACGTTGCTAGAGGCAAAAGCTTCTTTCACTTGATCAATAGAAATTGGCGGGAGTTTTTTATGCTCAATAGTATGCGGATTGAAATACACCAGAGCTCTGTCCGCTGTCGCCATTGATCCATGATACTCCTGTAAAAATGTTGCATTCAAACTCGAGAAAGTATGCAGCTCCATGCAAGCAATCAAGCTTCGATCGTCATACTGTTCTTTCAACGCACTAGTGGTAGCTTTTAGCTTTGAAGGTGAATGAGCAAAATCTTTATAGATCGCAGTATGCTCATTTTTCTTAACCAGTTCTAAGCGGCGTGCAGCACCTTTGAATGTGGCGATGGCATTGAAGAATCCTTCATCAGAAACACCGAGCTTTTTGCAGATATGATAGGAACCAAACAGGTTTTGCAGATTGTGTTTACCAAAAATTTCAAGCGACACTTCACCTATTGGAGTATCTAAAATAGTTACCCCATTTTCGATTCTGTGAGGATAGGTTTGATAAGGAATTTTTTCAAAATTACCTGTGTGCTTTTCCGACAATTTCTTTACCTCATCATCCGCTTCGCAGTAGATCAGCGTTCCGTTACTTTCTATTTTGTCCAAGAAAATTTTGAATTGCTCAACATAAATATCGAAGGTTGGAAACACATTGATGTGATCCCATGCGATACCGCTGATGAGCGCGATGTGCGGCTGATACAAATGAAATTTTGGACGCAGATCAATGGGAGATGAAAGGTATTCATCCCCTTCTAAAATGGCCACCTTTGCAGTGTTTGAAAGTCGCACCATGCAATCAAATCCAGCGAGCTGTGCGCCCACCATGTAGTCGCAGTCCACGTTGTTTTGGTGAAGCACATGCAAAGTCATGGCGGTGATACTTGTCTTGCCGTGGCTTCCGCCGATAACCACTCGCGTTTTATCTTTCGTTTGCTCGTAGATGTATTCGGGATATGAAAAAATTTTGAGACCTAGTTCTTGTGCCTTGATTAGTTCTGGATTGTCCTTTCTAGCGTGCATTCCGAGGATTACGGCATCGAGGTCGCTGGTGATTTTTTCTTCGAACCAACCGATGGCAGCAGGGAGAATTCCACGTTTCTCGAGTCGCGATTTGCTAGGCTCAAAAATTTCATCATCACTTCCTGTGACTTGAATTCCCTTTTCATGAAGAGCGATGGCGAGGTTGTGCATAGCACTTCCCCCGATGGCGATAAGATGGACTTTCACGTGTATTCTATTTTACTTCAAAAATAGAAGTGCAAAACATCCCAGATAAAGCAGTAAAAAATTGATATGAGCATTGAACTGTCAACAGATACACTTACTTTTCGCCGTTAAGAGAGAGGAAAACATCGCTATGAATAAAAAAGACAGAGCAGCGAAGGTAGGTCTAGGCCCCGGATCGCTCATTCACGTAGGAAAAAAACGCGACGAGCAAATTAGCATTCGCGTAATGAATTATACGAGCGACACCCTTGAAGAGCGCACCATCAATGATCTAGAGGAATGCCATCAATACCGAACTCCCGATACTATCACTTGGTTGGATTTTGATGGCATTCATGATCCGCGCATGGTTGAAAAGGTTGGAGCCATTTTCGGTATTCACATTTTGGTGCAAGAAGATATCATGAATAGCACCAGTCGTCCGAAGGTAGAAGTGTTTGAAGACTTCACTTTTGTGACATTAAAAATGCTCGATTTTCAGAGCACCACTAAAACGATTAATGAGGAACAGTTTTCTCTGATTATTGGCAAAGGATTTTTATTGACATTCCAAGAGCGGCCTGGGGATGACTTCGATCCGATAAGAGATCGTATTCGCATGAGCACCGGACGCGTTAGAACAAAGGACTCAGAATACCTTGCCTATTTACTTTTGGACGTCATCGTAGATAATTACATCAAGCTTTCTCAAGATTTTTATGATAAAATAGAAGCGCTGGAGCCCTTAGTGCTCAGCACTACCAAAGAGTCGGTGATCAACAGCATTCTGGCTTTGCGTAAAGAGTTGATTCACTTCAAGCGAAGTGTAGATCCGCTGAAAGAAGCTATCAACACACTGCATAACGAGACCGAGAATGACAATAGAAAATACTACCGAGATCTTTTTGACCACATCATATACGAGTCAGAAAATCTCGCGATGTATCGCGAGATGCTCGGTAACTTGATAGACTTGTATCATAGTCGCATTACTATCCGAACCAATGATGTGATGCGCGTTTTGACGATTATCACTACCGTCTTTGTTCCACTAACCTTCATCGTGGGGGTCTACGGAATGAATTTCAAACACATGCCTGAATTGTACTGGGAGCATGGATATTTTTACGTTTGGGGACTCATGATATTGATTGTGATGGGAATGATTGTTTTCTTCAAAAGACAAAAGTGGATTTGAGCTTCAAAAACTTTTCCTGACACCTACCTCTAACCCCGTAGGATACATATATTTGCACCTAAATTAAAAGCATTCCCAGAAGAGAAAGATGAAAACAAAATATATCGACCTCATTGAGCAGACAATTGATTGGCCACAGGAGGAATTTAAGATGGATGGCGACCAATTAATGTTTCATGAAATTCCACTCATGGATTTGATTCGTCGATATGGCTCTCCGCTAAAATTCACTTATCTCCCTAAAATTTCCAAGAACATTCAGCGAGCGAAAGCTTGGTTTGCTACAGCAAAGGCCGAAGTAGGCTATGAAGGAGAATATCATTACTGCTACTGCACAAAAAGTTCTCACTTCCGCCATATTCTTGAAACGGTCCTTCAAAACGACGTTCACCTCGAAACTTCATCTGCATACGACATCGACTTGATTCGTCGCTTAGCTCAAATGAAGAAAATTGATAAGACTCAAAAAATCATTTGTAATGGCTTTAAGAAAGAAGAATACGTAACACGTATTCTCGATTTGAAAGAAGATGGTTACGATGAGATTTTACCGGTCATTGATAACGAATATGAATTGAATGCCTTCAAGGAAAAGACTAAGTCAACCTTGAATATCGGTATTCGTATCGCGAGTGAAGAAGAGCCGAAGTTTGAATTCTATACCTCTCGTCTAGGTATTGGATACCGCAGCATCACTCGTTTCTACAAGAAACACATTCATGAAGATCCAAACTTGAAGCTGAAAATGCTTCACTTTTTCATCAATTCTGGAATCAAGGATACTGCCTATTACTGGAATGAATTAGTGAAGTGTTTGAAGGTATATTGCGAACTCCGCGAGCTTTGTCCAACATTGGATAGCTTGAATATCGGTGGTGGTTTCCCTATCAAGAACTCACTTGTCTTCAACTTCGATTATCAGTACATGGTAACAGAAATTCTTCGTCAAGTAAAATCGGCTTGCGATGAAGCAGGAGTTCCTGTTCCACACATCTACACAGAATTTGGCTCGTTCACCGTTGGTGAAAGCGGCGGTGCGATTTTCAAAATCTTGTATCAAAAAGAACAGAATGACAGAGAGAAGTGGAACATGATTGATTCATCTTTCATGACAACACTTCCAGATACTTGGGCGATCAATAAGCGTTTCATCATGTTGCCGATCAATAACTGGCGCGAGAACTACGAACGTGTATTCTTGGGCGGTTTGACTTGTGATAGCGATGATTACTACAACTCAGAACAGCACACCAACGCTATCTATTTGCCAAAGTATTATCCCGATCAAGATCAGTACATAGGATTTTTTAACACCGCAGCATATCAAGAAACCTTAGGTGGTTTTGGCGGAATTCACCATTGTTTGGTACCTTCCCCACGACACATCCTTATCGACAAAGACCCCAAAGGAAAGTTGCGCTACAAGGAATTTGCTCCTGAGCAAAAGCCAAAAGAGGTGCTAGAAATCCTTGGGTATTACGACAAATAACAAATGATATTAAGCATTCCTAGACTTTTATTGACGTTGGGCTTACTGACGCTCTTGGTATTCTTTCATCAGAAATACACAGATCTCACAGCTATCACCAACCTTCCTCCTGTCTTTGAGCATGCTTCCTATCGAGTGATCATCTCCTATCTCGTTGTAGAGAGTGTTAGACAAATCATATTGATTGTCTACAAGATTCAAAACAACAACCAGCGAGACAACTTCACTATTGGGGTTAGTCATATTTCCAAGGTCATTTACTTCATCTTGGCTTTGGTCATTTTGATTTCGCTTTTTAATATTTCGGTAAAAGAAGCATTCACTTCCCTTTCTCTGATAGCGGCAGCGGTAGTTTTGATGACCAAGGATTACATTTCCAATCTTATCAATGGAATGTATCTCACATTTGTGAAAGTGGTGAGCATCGGAGACCAAGTCTCCATCGATGGCAATAAGGGAAAGATCATGGATATTACCCTTACCAATGTCCATTTGTTAAATGATGATGATGATATCATTTACATTCCGAACAACAAAGTCTTTTCCAGTGAAATCATCAATTATACTCGAAGAGAACTCAAGAAGACCTCGATAGAATTTGAGGTAGATCCATTGATGGTCTCGGATATCGCACTCTTGGAGAGCAAGCTCATCGACATGCTACAACCTCATATTCACGAGATACAGCCTGGAACTTGCAACCTCAAAACCGTTTCTGTGAAGAAGGAAGTGCTTCAGTTGAAGTTTCAATATATCCTCATTGAACCCTTGAATAAAGAGCTCGATAAAAAGATCAGAAAGTTCTTTATTCGCGGGCTAGTGAAACTATTACACGAGGAGTCCGTTCACTTCTAATAATTTTTTTTCAAAAACTTAAAAAAGAAAAGAAATAACCCGTGCGATTTTTTTAATATTTGCCGCACGAAAGAAACAGAACGTTTTTTTTGAAATAATAAACAACAAAAGGAATAATGGGTAAATACGGTTCAATCCGTGAGTTCATGTCAACCAACTACCTGCACTTCAATGCAGCGGCGATGGTGGATGCGGCAAAGGGATATGAAACACACCTCATGGAAGGTGGTAAAATGATGATCACTCTCGCTGGAGCGATGTCTACAGCTGAGTTAGGGATATCATTGGCAGAAATGATTCGTCAAGGTAAAGTGGACATCATTTCTTGCACTGGTGCTAACTTGGAAGAAGATCTAATGAACCTTGTTGCACACGACCACTACAAGAGAGTACCTAATTACCGCGACCTTACTCCTCAAGATGAATGGGATCTTCTCGAAAAAGGATGGAATCGTGTTACTGATACTTGTATCCCAGAAGAAGAAGCATTCAGAAGATTACAAAAGCACATTCACCAATTGTGGAAAGATGCTGACACCAATGGTGAGCGCTATTTCCCTCATGAATACATGTATAAAATGATCATGAGTGGTGTTTTGGAGCAATACTATCAAATTGATCCTAAAAACTCATGGATGATCGCAGCTGCAGAGCGCAACCTTCCTATCATCGTTCCTGGATGGGAAGATAGCACGATGGGAAATATCTTCGCTAGCTACTGCATCAAAGGTGATATCAAGCCTTCAACTATGAAGAGCGGGATTGAATACATGACTTGGTTAGCTAAATGGTATACTGACAATAGCGCAGGAAAAGGCGTTGGATTTTTCCAAATCGGTGGTGGTATCGCTGGTGACTTCCCTATCTGTGTTGTCCCAATGCTTTATCAAGATATGGAAATGCATGATGTTCCTTTCTGGAGCTATTTCTGCCAGATCTCTGATAGCACTACCAGCTATGGTAGCTATAGCGGTGCTGTACCTAACGAAAAAATCACTTGGGGTAAATTGGATATAAATACTCCAAAATTTATTGTGGAAAGTGATGCAACTATCGTTGCTCCCCTCATATTTGCATGGATTCTAAATCATTAATAATCGCCCCATGGCATTGAAGCGCATTATAAAAGATTACAAAACAATCAGTCAAGAACACATTGACCTGATCAACGAACACTATCCTAATGGTTTCGAAAATGAGAACTTGATCTCCTTCGTAACTCCAAAGGGACAATTCATCAAAGCCCTCGAGATTAAAACAGAGGACACGATCTATCTTTTCAAAATTGATAAGAATATGGAAGTGGATGATGAAGAAGGCGGAGACAATGATGGTCTTCCTATCTCTGACTTTGATAATTTCAAAGGAGATGACTCTTCAGATAGCTCTGATGACGACGATGATGATGATACTTCAGATAACAACGACGCCGGCGATGATGATGACGGCGGTGATGAAGACTAATACCGAATTAAAAAACGTTTACATTTAGTAAACGTTTTTTTTTGCACCTTTCGCTCATGACCAACTATCAACAGTTTAAGTACGCATTGGGCATGTGGCCCAAGGCTTGGAGTTTCATTTTCAAAAACAAACTCAGTCATTTCTTCCTTTATCCATTCTTGGCGGCCATCACTATTTACTTAAGTGCCACCAAGCTCATTGATCATTTGGTGGATAAGCTGATGGCTTATGTGCATTTTCTGATTGGCGCACCCATGGGAGATGCATTTGATTCATGGGAGTCTTTCTTTCTTCATCTCGCATCCAATGTGGTTCAGTTTATTGCCTGGATTTGTGGGCTATATGTATTTTGGAAAATTTCAAAATACGTGACACTTATTATCATGTCGCCTGTGATGTCTGTATTGAGCTCAAGAACAGAGGAGATTCTTACAAGAAAGTCGCTTCCATTTGATTTTGGACAAATGATGAAAGATGTAATCAGAGGAAGCGCTTTGAGTCTACGAAATTTGTTTTTAGAACTGAGCATCACAATGGCCATCATGTTTGCGAATGTCATTGTGGCCCTAGTATTTGCCCCACTCGATTTTATTGTTACTCCAGTTTCAATGATTGCCTCATTTTTGGTAGGAGCTTATTTCAGTGGATTTTCGAATTTAGACTACCCGCTCGAAAATCGTCGATATACTTTCAAAGGCAGTATAGGCTTTATGCGAGCGAATAAAGGACTCGCCGTTGGAAATGGACTCATTTACTCTTTGCTTGTTAAAGTCCCGATTTTAGGCGTCACATTGGCTACAGTGACTACTACTGTCGCTGCTACGATGATTGTGTGTGATGAAAAGAATAAAATAAATTAGTGACGAATCATCACTTTAGATACAACGGATGTCGTTGTTTTTTTGATGGTCACATAATAGAGTCCTGATGGTAGATCACTTACATTGATGTAAGGTAAATCAGGGGTGTAAAGAGAAACTTTTCTACCCAAGGCATCGGTAAATTCCACTCGTTCGATTGCTTCCTCAGATTCGTTTTGGATATAGATAAAATCAGCAGCTGGGTTAGGGAAAACGAATACACTACCAGAATTGCTTTCTCTTGAATCTTCTTCAACGAAGATTGGATAAAAGCCTTGTGTATTGGCTCCTGTTTCTCCAACAGGATTTAGATATCCAGAGAAATCATTCCATGCGGAGTTCAATAAAGCAAAGTAATCATTTCCGGCACCGTCACATTCTAAATTACCCCCAGCAAAACTTCCACAGTATTGGCCATTGGAGTTAAATATAGGAGAACCTAAACTGCCACTGAATGTATTTCCAACATCCCAACGAGCCACTTTAGCTAATTCCAAATCTCCCACTTGAACGTTGGTAAGATCAGTACTGCATTCAGAGTATGACTGATTTCTGCCGAGTGCATGTTGGAAAACACTGTAACGATCGAAGCCTGGTTCTGCCATACTCCATCCAGCGTAGAATACACGCCATTCAGTTTTCGGAGATTGATTTAGCTCTAACAAAGCGAGCCCCGAGGTCTCGTTTATCTGGAGTGTTTGAGCACCGTTGATAGCGTTGTTCCAACAAGTCAAACCACCACCCGTTTCATCAAGCGAGCAAGCGGCGTTATTAAGCCCCACCACAAAGACCCAAGAGCTCGGTTCGCCCATCAACGCTTTTTCTGTGGTAACGAATAAAGGACGACCGTCCGATTTTGTGTTATTCAAAAATGTACCTGAACAAATACGTTGTCCATTATCCACCAGCATAAGCAAAGTTGAAGAAGATAATTCCTCACCTCTAGAGCCTGAAGCATCGATATCGAATGCTTCATAACATTCATATGATGGAGTTTCGGGTACTTCAAGCGATCGGAAGCCTTGCGCAACAGAGTTGATAGAGATATTGCCATTTCCTCTTTGTGCAAAAGGCTCGAAGTATTCGATGATAATTTCATTTCCCAAAAGAGGCAATAAGGTCAAATGAGAATTAGACACATTGTCCTTAGAACTTAGTGGACCGATGTAATCAGTTTCTTCGGCGTTGTACACATACAAGCGAGAGCCTGTTGGCAAATTCAATTGATTAAATGTAACATTCAACGAAAGCGCAGATGCAGCGGTAAGGCCTAATACCCAAACGCGATCGCCATTAGTCAGATTCGTCCAGCGCCCTGCATTTGTAAGGTTATAATCAACTTCAGTAGCCACCGCAAACTGATAAGGTCTTCCTTTTGCAGTACCATTAGAAATTTCTTCGGACAAAATAGCCTCGACATCTATTTCAGGTAATGACTTCCAAATATTATTGGTGAAACCGTTGGCTGGTAAGCTCCAGGTGAGGGGCGTACCTTCCTTACCTATCTGCGCACTTACAGTTAGTGAAAGAAGAAAACACGATATGAAAGAGATGTATCGCAATTTCAGTGGTTTATACCTAGAATTGAAGGTTAAGGTAAAGATATGAAATTCTTATAAAAAGTTGCACTCCCCTACCATTTTAGCATAAGTTTTTATCTCATTATGCAACTTATTTTGGATTCCTATCATCTTAATGAGTAGATAAATCAAACACTACATGAAAAAATTACTCATCATTACCGCACTTGCACTTAGTCAAATTACATACGCTCAAGATTCTGATTGCCTTGTCATTCCAACAGATGTAGACTTTGGCCTTTGCCAAATGGTATTAGGTATTGGATATACCGAGGCAGGTGAGTGTGCTTACATCTCTGGCTGTAGCTCTATTGGTTCAGATGGCAATGATTATAGCGGATATTTTTTCGAGACAATGGAAGCCTGCAATGCTTCTTGCGCGGTAGTTTGCCCTGAAATTCCCTCTAGCGCAGATTTCGGAGATTGTGATATGGTATTGGGTATCGCTAACCTTGAAGGTGTGGGATGTCAAACCCTTTCGGGATGTGGAACCACTGCTGCTGATGGCGCTGATTACAGCTCGTACTTTTTTACTGACCAATCTGCTTGCGAGCAAGCTTGCGGCGTAGCTTGTATTGATCCTTCCTTGATCAATCCCAATGCAATTTGCCCAGCAGTTTACTTACCCGTTTGTGGCTGTGATGGCGTTACTTATAGCAACGACTGCGAAGCAATAAACGCTGGAGGAGTTACATCCTATACACAAGGTGAGTGTATTACCAAAGTTGATGAAATTGAAGCACTCGAAGCGTCGGTATTTCCAAATCCTGCCACAGATTTTATTACAATCGAACTACTCAAATTCAACAAAATCAAAACCATTGAGGTATTTGATATGGCTGGAAGAGTCGTTATTTCAAAAACTGAACTTTCTCTTTCTAAAATCACTATTGATACACGTGATCTAGAAAGCGGCAATTATTCAGTTAGAATTACTTCCACTGATAACAAATCAACTACAACTCGCTTTGTGAAATAAGCGTGTTCGATTCTTGCTTTGGCTTGAAGAAAAATAATACTACCAAAGGCGCAAATAATAATTCGGTAACTAGTCCAATGATTAGCGTTAGCGTGATCAGAATGCCGATGTAGAATGTTCCAAGGAAATTAGAGGCAATGAGCGTCATAAAACCTCCACAAAGGATGAGTGTTGTGATGACCATTGCCTTTCCTGTTGTTAAGAATGTTCTTTTCACAGCATAACGCAGTGTCAGTCCTTCGCCCAAAAACGTTCTTACTCGCGCAAGAAAGTGAATAGTATCATCTACAGCTATTCCGAATGCAATATTGAAAATAATCGAAGTGCTGATTTTTATTGGAATCCCAGTAAAGCCCATGATTCCAGCTACTAATACCAACGGAATAATGTTGGGAATAATGGTCAGGAAAAACATTTTCCAAGATTTATAAATGATGCTCATGATAATGCCTATTGCCATTATCGAAAGCAATAAATCAAGCACCATATTGTCCACCAACGACTTGTTGTTTAAGTCGATTAAGTGAGCCGTACCGGTGATCTTATAATCGAAATATTCATTCAGTTTTTGCGCCGAGGCATACTCTGCGAGTCGATCATTCAATGCCTCATAATGAAGTCGCCCCGTATCCCCTACCTTGCCACTTACACGCAAGACTCTATCTTCAGCATTATAAAAAAGCGCTACAAATTCTTTGGTGTCCTTTCGTTTGAAAACATTCTTTACTTGGCGCATTCCATATTCATCAGGAATAGCGTAATACTCTGCTTGTCCACCGTTGAGCCCTTTGTTCAACATCTTTGTCAATTGAGCAAGCGAGGTAAGGCTACCCACCTTGTATTCATTTTGTAAAAATGTATCAATGCTATCCAATGCTCTTAAAAAAGCGGGATCAAAAGGATCAACACCGGGCTTTGGAATGACTGCCATTTCAAAAGGACGAACACCACTGTAGTGATCCTCCATATACTTAAATTCCTTTTTTAGAATATGATCATCCCGGAGATCTTCAAGCATGACATTGTCTACTTTCAACAAATAAATACCAACGACACCAATTCCTATTGCAACTATTCCACCTGCAAAAACTTGCTTTCTTCTGCGCAGTACCCAACGAAATACACGATGCAATTTGGCGGTCCAAAAATCATCGCTTGAACTGAACTCAAACATTCTTTTTGGCTTCGCCAAAAAGAGAATGGCCGGCAACATTGTAAACGTTAACCCGTAAGCCAACATCACTCCCATCGAAGTGTACACTCCAAAATCCGATATCGGTTGAATGTTCGATAATACAAGTGTCAAGAAACCTATACTCGTCGTAAGTGCTGTTAAAAATGTCGCCAATCGAATACTCTTGAAGGCATATCTGATTGCATCGTTTTTACTGCGCCCATTTCTTAGTTCTTGTAAATACTTCGTAAGAACGTGAACGCTATCACTCATTCCCACCACAAATATGATGGTGGGAAGAACCGTGATCATCAAATCGATGTCTTTGCCTATAAGCTTCATGAAGCCGAGCGTCCATAGTATCGCAAGCACAACAACTAACGTCGGGATTACAATGCCCCATCCAGATCTGAATGCGATGAACAGAAAAACAACGGTGAGTAAAAGACTAATGCCTATGAATAGCGCCAACTCACGAATCATCATCTCCACGTAGATCCGCTGTCCTAAGGCTCTTCCGATGACGTGCGTCTTATCAAAGCCATATTTTGCAACCTCTGCTTCTATCTGCAGCGACATCAAATCACATTTCTTTTTTCCAAGCTTCTGCTTGTGCTTCATGTTGATGGCAACACTTTTTCCATCATGACTAAAAAAGACATCTACTAAGTGTGTCGAGTTAAAAATACTTGCAGAGTCGATAGCATAATTCTCTGGTTCTTGCCATCTGAGCGTAGGTCTTGTAAATACAGAGCCTAACAAAGGATCACGAACGAATTCTGTTAATTGTGTAGGCCCGTTTGCCTGATCGATATTTTCTATTCTTCGCAGTTGATTGGTCAAGCTATCCACCTTTCCTAAAAACTCCCTTTCGAAAACACCTTCATTATTTTCAAGTACTACAATGAAAAAGTCATTGTCCGTTTCAAACTTCTTTCGAAAGTTTTGATAGAATTCTGTTTCAGGATCATCATGCGGAAAGAAGGCCTCAAAATCATAATCGAATTTCAGTTTTGAGATTAAAAAAATACTGGCGCAGGTGATGAGAAATACTCCTGCAATAATTAAATAAGCCCTCTTTTTATTCATAAATATTGGATCGCACAAACATACCTACGAAACACGAGATGATTTGGTATGTTCGAGAAATAAAAAAAGCCAATACTAGTCGTATTGGCTTCTTTGGGTGAGATGAAAAAATATTATTTCTTCAAAAGATCTCTGATTTCAGAAAGAAGAACTTCTTCTTTCGTTGGTGCTGGAGGAGCAGCTGGAGCTTCGCTCTGCTTGCGCTTCAATTTGTTGATCATTTTCACGATCAAAAACATCACAAAAGCAACGATCACGAAGTCGAGAACAACTGTGATGAAAGCACCGTACTTGATTACTACTGGGGCAACGGCCTCAGTGGTTACGTTACCAGTTGCATCAAATACTTCTTTAACGCCGTCCTTGATAGTCCATTCCATCTTCGAGAAATCTTTTCCAGAAGTGAGAAGACCTACAAGCGGCATTACCATTCCTTCTACGAAGGCTGTAACAAGTTTACTGAAAGCGGCTCCCATCACGAAGGCGATTGCCATGTCGATCAGATTACCACGAAGGGCGAATTCTTTAAATTCTTTAAGCATAGTGTAAGGGTTTAGATATCAAGAGTTCAAATGTAACACAATCTATTTGAGTATCAACTTATCGATAATCTGTTTTATAGACTCTCTATTCATAGGTTTGGTCACATAATCGGTTGCACCAACTGCCAAACATTTTTCACGTTGTCCAACGACCGCGTTGGCAGTCAAGGCGATAATCGGTGTTTCCAAACCCATTTCTCGCGCCTTTTTTATCGCCTCATAACCATCCATTCTGGGCATTTGGATGTCCATCAAAATAATGTCAAACTTTCTTTGCTGTAGTGCCAAAATAGCCTCTTCTCCATTGCGTGCATCAGAGATATGAGCATTGGGATAACTTTGAGAAATGACGATTCTTGTGAGCAATAAATTCACTTCATTGTCCTCTGCGATCAGGACATTCAGCTCGCCTTCTATAACGCCTCCCATAGTTTCCGCGCGACCCAAATCTCCCTTTACTATAGAATTAATTTGCTTATCACTAGTGACAGCTTCTAGGTTTTCTAACACCTCTAGAGGAAGCACAGGAGTCTGCAGACATCTTTCTACTCTAAGCATCCTACAAATCTCATGAAGCTTAACATTTTCTTTATCATAATAAATAAAGAATGGTAGCAAACTCAAATTTGGAATTTCAGTATTACCCCTGATGCGTTTTACTGCAATGATGCCCTCCGTAGTTTCTGGGAACTCAAAACTCATAATCGCAGATGGCAAAGGGTTAGATGACACGAATGAAATAAATGAAGAAACATTCTCAAAAACTTTTGTTTCTAATCCGACGACCTTCAACAAATCGCTTGCGCTTTGGCAAAACATAAGATCATCTGAAAGCAAGGCCACATAATCTCCTTCTTTCTTTTGTTTGTTCACTTCACGATTTTCGAGATAGTCGAATGTCGTATCAAAATAGAACAGGCTTCCCTTGCCAAGTTCGCTCTCGAGCATCAGTTTGCTGCCCATCATTTCCAATAGATTGTTGGAAATAACCAGCCCTAGACCTGTTCCACCATACTTCTTTGTAGTGGAAGTATCCGCTTGTACAAAAGCCCTAAAAATAAATTGCTTTTGCTCTTCAGAAATTCCTATTCCTGTGTCGATTATGCTCACACGAATTTTTATTTTCTGATTGAAAATATTTTTTTCTACTACATCAATTCTGAATTCTATATTTCCTTGCTCAGTAAACTTAATTGCATTGGACAGCAGGTTTACTAGGACTTGTTTCAATCTGACAGCGTCTGCGATAATCCAGTTGGGGAGATCTGGATCTAACCGCAAGTTGAATCGCAATCCTTTTACTCCAGAAGAGTGCCTCACAAGATTACATGCCGACTCGACAATTACAAACAACTCCGAGGGTTCGCTGGACAACTCCAATTTTCCAGATTCAATTTTAGAAAAATCCAAGACCTGATTAATCAAATCCATAAGCGTTCGCGCCGAATCTTGGATGTTTTTTACATATTGTTCTTGAATGACAGAAAGAGAAGTATCAGAAAGTAGTTCGGAAAATCCCACAACACCATTCAATGGTGTGCGTATTTCATGAGACATATTGGCCAAGAACTCTGACTTAGCCTTACTTGCCGCCGTCGCTTCTATAGCAAGTCTGTTCGCTTCTTCGTTTGCTTGTTGTAAGATTCTGTTTTGCTCATTGCGATGAATAACAGACCCAAGGTTATCTGCAAGAATCTTCAAAAGATGTCGAACGTTATTATCCCAAATGACTCGTGTGGTGACCGCATCGAAACCTAAGAAGCCATAAAAATGATCTTCTGCACGAACAGGCATTGCAAGCAAGCTCTGTATTCCTTGGGGTTCGAGAACTTCTCTTTCAGGCCCCCAACTTTCTGGTAAATCATTTAGATTTTCAATGTAGACCTCTTGATTGTTTCGCATCAAGGCCATCCAGTTCGGAACGATTTCGCAAGGCACATCTTGCAAATTTTCCAACTCTGATGATACTCCTACATTGCACCATTCATGGGTATTTGAAATTGCATCGCCAGCTTCATTGAACATGAATAAGTAAGATCGATCGACATTAGAAAATTCCCCAATCTCCTTCAATACATTTTGTAGAGCCCTATCAAAATTATTTTCATTTGATTGAATTAATTGTGTGGTCGCTCGCACCAAGAGCTCTTCAAAATCTGCATGATATTTCAGCGCTCTTTCAGCATTACGTTTCTCAGTAATATTATCTACTGAAATAAGGAAGTAGTCTTTTTTCTGTCTTCCTCTTATTCTTAAAATAGTCGCTTTGAACCAACGATCGTCATCCTTAGTGGGAGATGGATACTCAAAACTTTGAACTTTATCTTCTCGTTTTGCTCTTTCAAAAACAGCAACAGCCTCTTCATACAAATCACCTTGGAAGACTTGAGCTAGACTCATTCCTATGACTTTTTCCTTTGGTAAAAAAAGGTTCTCATCACTGTGTGATAATACATCTGTGAAAATGTAATTATCATCCATCTCAAAAAGGATATCATCAAATAATTCGATGATGCTCCAAATTAAATCTTCATTTCTTTTTTCTATTGTCCGATCAAGGGATAGCAATGTTGCTCGCTTATCGTCTATAAATTGAACATAGATACTGTACCAACTCTGAAGTGCTTCAGAGAAGTGATTGAAAGTGATATTAGATTTTAATTGGTATGCCTCATTGATGCGTTCGAATAGAATACGCACCGAAACAGATTTGGGATCCCATATCCCACAAAAAGTGCTACCAACTTGTGCTTGGCTAATTGCTCTTGTCAGAGATTCATTAACTTCAAGAAATGTGAAGTCATAAATCGTCCCCTCCGAATCAAAGGCTAGTTCCACAAGAGAATACCCAAAAGGAGCTTCCTTGAGGATGCCTCTGTAATTAATTTCATTCATCGTGTATGGCTCTTAGTATGCGAGGGAAGTGGGGATGCACAAATATAATAAAAATGAAAAAGGAGCCCTAGGGCTCCTTTTTATCTTCTGAAATAAAATTATTTCTTATCGTCTTTTACTTCTTCGAAATCGACATCAGTTACCTCTGCATCAGCAGCATTATTTGATGATGCTTGCTCACCTTCTGGTGCACCTGCGTTACCCGCATTGTACATATCTTGGCTTGCAGCTTGGAATACTTGATTCAAGTGATCCATAGAAGAACGAATGCTATCTAGATTCTTTTCAGCATGTGCTTTCTTCAAGTTATTCAAAGCATCTTCGATTTGTGTCTTTTTATCTGCTGGTAGCTTCTCACCAAATTCCTTCAGATTTTTTTCTGTTTGGAAAATAAGTGTGTCTGCTTGGTTCACAACATCTGCTTCCTCTTTGGCTTTACGATCTGTTTCAGCGTTTGCTTCTGCTTCACGCTTCATCTTTTCGATGTCTTCCTTAGACAATCCACTAGAAGCCTCGATACGGATCGATTGCATCTTGTTTGTTGCCTTATCCTTTGCACTTACGTTGATGATACCATTCGCATCGATATCGAAAATAACTTCGATTTGAGGCACTCCTCTTGGTGCTGGTGGAAGACCATCCAAGTGGAAACGTCCGATGGTTCTGTTATCCTTCGCCATTGCTCTTTCTCCTTGAACAACGTGAATTTCAACGCTTGGTTGATTATCACTAGCTGTGGAGAATACTTCTGATTTCTGTGTAGGAATCGTAGTATTGGCTTCAATCAACTTCGTGAATACACCGCCCATTGTTTCAATACCCAATGAAAGAGGAGTAACATCTAAAAGAAGTACATCCTTCACTTCACCAGTCAATACACCGCCTTGGATAGAAGCACCAATTGCTACTACCTCATCAGGATTTACACCTTTGCTTGGTTCTTTACCAAAATATTTCTTTACTGCTTCTTGAATCGCTGGAATACGCGTCGATCCACCAACCAAAATTACTTCTTGAATATCGCTAGTCGATAGACCTGCAGCTTTCAAAGCACTTGCACAAGGAGCGATAGTACGTTGAATAAGGCTATCTGCTAGTTGTTCGAATTTCGCACGAGAAAGTGTTTTTACCAAGTGCTTTGGTATTCCATCAACTGGCATGATATAAGGCAAATTGATTTCTGTAGAGCTAGAGCTCGACAATTCAATTTTAGCTTTTTCTGCACCTTCTTTCAAACGTTGAAGTGCCATTGGATCCTTAGTTAAATCTAAGTTTCCGTTTTCATTTTTAAATTCTTGAACCAACCAATCAATGATTACTTGGTCAAAGTCATCCCCACCTAAGTGTGTATCACCATCTGTTGAAAGTACTTCGAATACACCGTCGCCCAACTCAAGGATAGACACGTCATGCGTACCACCACCGCAGTCGAATACAACGATTTTCATGTCTTGCGCTTTCTTGTCAAGACCATAAGCCAAAGCCGCAGCAGTAGGCTCATTGATAATTCTCTTTACTTTCAAACCAGCGATTTCACCAGCTTCTTTTGTTGCTTGACGCTGTGCATCGTTGAAGTATGCTGGAACTGTAATAACTGCCTCAGTTACTTCATGACCCAAATAGTCTTCAGCAGTTTTCTTCATTTTTTGAAGAACCATTGCCGAAATTTCCTGTGGGCTGTAAAGACGCTCGTCAATTTTCACTCTTGGAGTGTTGTTGTCGCCTCTTACTACTTGATATGGAACACGTGTCGCTTCTTTAGCCGACTCATCATAGCTGCTTCCCATGAAGCGCTTGATAGAATAAATAGTCTTTGTTGGATTGGTGATCGCTTGTCTTTTCGCTGGATCACCCACTTTACGCTCTCCTCCATCTACAAACGCTACTACAGAGGGAGTGGTGCGTTTTCCTTCACTGTTTTCAATTACCACCGGCTGGTTACCTTCCATTACTGATACACAGCTATTGGTCGTACCGAGGTCAATTCCTATAATCTTGCTCATTGTAATTGTTTTTTGCTTTTTGAACTGCCCGCGATTGTCAAGCATAGTGCCATTTGAAAAAAGACTGACACAACCGCAAATTTGTCAGTTGCAATGCTCATTGGAGCCCTTTCCGCTGTCAAAAACGGAAGTCAAAGAGACATTTCGATAGCATATGGCATAAAAAAACCGCCGGGTTTCCCGGCGGTTTAGCTCGTCTATCATCAGACTTATTTCTTTCCTGACTTCCCGTCTTTAGCAGGAGCTGGAGTCTTTTCATTAGATGCACCCTTATCATTTACCACTGGCTTGCTTCCTGTGCCTGGACGCTCTGTTGGTCTAGTCGCACCATTTGGACGCTGACCTTCTCTCTTGCCCATTCTCTTTTCCAAAACCATGTGAGTTTCTGGGGTCTTGTTATTTGAAATAGAGTAAGAAGTTACGAACTTATATCCAAGATTATTCATATAGAACAATGCATCTGGAATGTTAGAGAACTGCATTTTGCGCGCTTCTCCAATCGTTGCAAGTAATTCTTTGTCTTCAATTGATCCCATTCCTTCTTTGCCGAATTCTAAGCGAATAACAGTTCCTCCAAGTGGATTTTCTGCTAAGATGATTTCACCAAAAATAGCATCAATAGTTGAAGCGCTGGCCGCTTTGTCTTGAGTTGCAGGTACTGAAAGTGGTGCTGCCTTGTCTTGTGACATTGCAAAAAATGGGGTTGCTAACATGAGCATTAAAAGAACTTTCTTCATAGGTCGTATAGAATTAATTAGGTCCAAAAATAGCCAAACATGGTGCCATCGTATCAAATGAAACGTTAATGAGGACATTTTTTTTAAAAAGTCCTTAGCCTCATCTTTGCAAAATATGAGCGACACCCTCCATGAAATTTACCATTTCCTCCTCCACAGATGGAGAGGCAAATGGCGTCATGGCGTTCATTCACCGCTAGTCTACGAATTGACTGATCAAGTACTCTCTAAGAAAAATAAGGCCCCAGAATTTGAAGGGCTAAATGCTTTGAGAAAAGAGCTTATACAAAACTCAACAGAAATTAAGGTTCAAGATTTCGGAGCTGGCTCTAGAAAAAGTAAAGGATCGAAACGTTCTATTGCGGAAATCGCAAAGTCTGCGCTCGCTCCCACAGCGCAAGCAGAAGCCTTTTTCAAAATTGCCCGCAGGTTTCAGCCACAAACGATTGTTGAAATGGGAACGAGCTTGGGTCTAACAACATTGTATTTTTCAAAAGCCTTACCCAACGCGGAAATCCATACCATGGAAGGTAGCCCTGAAATTGCTTCATTCGCACATCAATTATTTATTCGGGAAAAAGCTTCTAACATATCCTTGCATATTGGAGAATTTACTTCAACGATTCCAACTATTCTTGATCTAGATAAAAAAATTGACTTGCTCTATATCGACGGGAATCATAGATATGATGCGACTTTGAAGTATGTAGATATTTTCAGAACGAAGCTCTCCAAAAATGCAATCATCATATTAGATGACATTTATTGGTCAAAAGAAATGACCTCTGCTTGGCAGGAACTGTGCGCGAGAGAAGAGTATTCTCTATCCCTCGACTTTTATCATTTCGGTATTTTATTTTTGGAAAAAAGGATGACCAAAGAGCATTTTGTACTGAATGGTCTCCGCTAAAGGCATTAGTCCTTTTTTTCGAGATCTTCCAATCTTCTCATGATATCTGGAAGCTTTCTAAAACCAACATAGCTCTTCTTGAAATCCATAATTGGAAATGCTGGTGAACCCTGAACAATGGTGTTTGGTTCCTTGATTTCGCTACCGATACCGCTTTGAGCCGCGATCTTAGTACCATCCGCTATTGTGATGTGTCCTACAATACCCACCTGGCCGCCAATCATACAATTCTTGCCAATCTTGGTAGATCCTGCAATGCCCGTCTGAGCTGCAATAACCGTATTTTCTCCAATTTCCACATTGTGTGCTATTTGGATCAGGTTGTCGATCTTCACGCCTTTGCGAATAATGGTAGATCCTAATGTTGCTCTGTCAATGGTTGTATTGGCCCCCACTTCCACATGATCTTCGATGATCACATTTCCTATTTGAGGGACTTTCGAATAATTGTTTTCAGAATTTGGAGCGAACCCAAAACCGTCACCACCAATTACAACACCGGAGTGAAGCGTGCAATGAGCACCAATCGTGCAGTCTGGATAGATTTTGACTCCAGCATAAAGTACCGATCCTTCACCCAAAACTACATTGTCACCAACAATGGAACCCGCATGAATAATACATCCTTTACCGATTTTCGCACCTTCGCCGATAACAACAAACGCTGCGATATGCACATCTTCACCTACTGCGGCAGAATCTGCGATAACAGAAGCTTTGTGGATAGAAGGCTGTGGTTTTTTCAAACTATTATACGCTTCCAAAAGCTTGGCGAAACTCGCATATGCATCCGCAACACGCACTAGAGTAAGGTCTGATGGAAGAGCATTTTCAGCAACAAAATCATTGGAAACAATAGCGATACTTGCCTGTGTTTCGTAGATATAGTGAGCATATTTTGGATTTGCCAAAAAAGTAAGAGTGCCCGGTTTCCCTTCTTCAATTTTAGAAAGATTGTCCACCAATACTTCAGGATTTCCTTCAACTTGGCCGCCGAGCATCCCTGCAATTTGTTGTGCTGAAAATTTCATATTGCGAATATAGCAGTGAGAGGCAATTATTTGCCTGAAATTTTTGCTCCAATACTCTGCATCGCCTCGAAGAAATCGGGATATGACTTGCTCACGCACTCTGCGCCCATCACAGAAATTTTATCGCCGCCAATACCGAGCAACGCCGCGGCCATAGCGATTCTGTGATCATTATGTGAATTTAAAATGGCAGGACGAATGTGAGACGGATAAATCATCATCTCATCATCACGCACCACCACACGAATATTTGCTTTGCCAAATTCTTCTTGTAAAGCCTTGGACCTGTTGCTCTCTTTGTGAACCAATCGTTTCGCGCCTTTCAGGGTGGACACTCCATTTGCAAAAGCTGCTAACGCAGCTACAGGCGGCATCAAATCGGGACAATCTGTTGCATCGAATTCGAACGCTTCAATATCGCTCTGCTTCACGAATAGTCCTTTCTTATCAATGGTGAAATGAACCTTCGCTTTTTCCAAAACCTCTAAAATCCTGCTATCGGCCTGCGTGATATCATTGCTGAGATTGGTAATTGTTACGCCTTCCTCACTTGCAATTGCTGCTGCTACAATTAAAAAAGCCGCACCGCTCCAATCTCCAGGCACAGCAATCTTCATGGGCTGATAGCTTTGATTTGCCTTGACAGTGAACGATTCAAAATGTGTATGTTTTATCTCCACACCAAATAGTCCTGCCACTTCGATTGTCATCTTCACGTAAGGGATACTTGTCAGATTTTGTACTTCAATTTTACTATTGGTTGAGGCCTTTGGTAAAGCCATCAATAAACCTGTCAGAAATTGAGAGGAAACAGAACCATCCAATGTTGCTTTTCCACCTTGAATCGGACCCTTAACACGAATGGGTAATTTACCATTAGTAGACTCGCACTCCGCACCTAGAGCGGGAAGTACTGAATCAAATTCGGTGAATGGTCTCGTTAGGAGACTACCTTCACCTTCCACTTTAATTGATTCAGAATACAGCGCTGCGATTGGAGTAAACATGCGACTAGCTAGTCCAGATTCTCCACAGAAAATTTGTGGTTTTGGATTGCGAATACCTGTTTGAAAATTTTGAGGAAATCCACCTTGAATAGTGACTTCGTTGCCCACCTTCGTAACCACAGCACCGAGTGATTGAGCTACTTGAAGTGCAGCTTGACAGTCTGCGCTATCGGGATAATCATAAAGAACTGTTTTTCCCTTTGCCATCAAAGCTGCGGCCACCATGCGTTGCGCAATACTCTTGCTACCTGGAGCTTTGATTTCTCCTTTTAGGATGGATGGGTAAACGTCTTTCTTCATTTCATTTTGCGACCGAGGTAGATGCTCGCAATACCTCCAGAGACTGGAATGCACTTCGTATCGACGTAGCCTACTTTTTTCATTACATCTAGAAAATCTTCACCTGATGGAAAAGCTTGTACGGACTCCGGTAGATAAGCGTATGCGCGATTATCTTTTGAAACCACTTTACCGATCAAAGGCATGATATATTTAAAATAAACCTGGAACCCCTGCTTTACAGGAAACTTCTTAGGTTTTGAGAATTCTAATACGATACCAAGCGCCCCTGGCTTGAGCACACGCAACATCTCGGTCATACCTTTTTCGAGGTTCTCGAAATTTCTCACACCAAATGCCACCGTATATCCATCGAATGTGCTGGTGTCAAAAGGTAGATTTTCTGAATCCCCTTTTTTCAATTCTATTTTTGAATCCCAGCCTTTCTCTTTGATTTTTTTTCTACCTACATCCAGCATTCCCTCGCTGATATCTACACCAACAATTTTGTCGGCTTCAAGATTCATGCGCACCGCCTCCATCGCGAAGTCTGCCGTACCTGTAGCGACATCCAAAACCAATTTCGGATTTTCTTTTTTTAGAATACGAATGGCCTTTTTTCTCCATAGAATATCTATCCCAAGTGAGAAAAAGTGATTGAGAAAATCATAGCTATGAGCTATTTTGTCAAACATTTTTTCTACTTCTTCCTTCTTACCGCCCTCATTATATGGCTTCACTGGAGTTCCCATTCTTATCTAAATTATAAAAGCTAAAGTCAATTCTTTCCGTTTTGTTCGCTTAACCCACAATTGTCTCTGCTTCTGGATATTTGAATTTCTGTTGTGCGAATTTACCGGCCAGGGCAAATGCGATTGTAAAAGTGCCTACTCTACCTACGAACATAGAGGCCACAAGGATGTATTTACCTGCCTCACTTAGTATGCCGGTAATGCCCAACGATAAACCAACAGTACTGAAAGCAGACACTTGTTCAAATGCCAAGTCCATCAAATCAAATTGGGGCATTGACAAAATTTGCCACTCCGTAAAGCTGAGAAGAATAGTACCAATAAAATTCATCACAACATAAATGATGGCGATACTGTAAGCACTGCTTTTCAAAGAAGCACCAATAGTTCTTTTCCAAAGCACTGCCCTTTCCTGACCTGTCATAACCGCTCGTACATCCGCCCAAATAATGGCCAAGCTACTCGTTTTTATACCACCACCCGTAGAGGTGCTACTGGCACCTATATACATCAGCGCAATCATCATCATCACAGTTGGCACCGACAGCGCAGCATAGTTCACTGTATTGTAACCTGCAGTACGCGGGGTTATCGATTGAAAAACTGCTCCTGTAATTTGTCCAAAAAGACTATGACCTGCTAATGTTCCATTTCTTTCAGTGAAATAGATGAAAACTGCTCCAATTGCCACCAGCCACAATGAGACGTATAATGCAATTTTTGTAGAAAAATCAATTTGCTTCCAAGGGTACTTCAGACGGAGACGCAGCTTTTCGGGTTGGAACAAATCAAAGATTGCTAGGATTCCAAGTGCACCTAAGAAGATTTGGATTGCTACCACCCAATGCACAAGGTAATTGTATCTCACAGCCTCATTGTACAGACCATCTGTAAATAAGCTTATCCCTGCGTTATTAAATGCAGACATACTATGGAAAATCGAGTAGAACAGACGTTCACCATTGTCATACCATTGAATGTTTGGATCCCAGAGATAGTACATCGCAGCAGCCCCACCGAGTTCAATCATCAATGTCCATAACAACACTTTTCCCAACATGCCGCTAGCGGATAGAATATTGTTTTTTGCAACAAAACCTTCAATTACTTGGTGGTGGCGAATACCGACGCCTACTTTGCTCATCAAGGATAAAAATCCACCGAAGGCAATGATATTTGTCCCTCCTAATTTTATCAACGCAAGAATTACAAACTGTCCCTTGAAGGTAAAGGCTGTGTGTGCATCCAATGTCATCAATCCTGTCACACAAGTTGCGCTCGTGGAGGTAAATAAAGCATCAATAAACGAAATACCATTGGTAGTCATTTCCGGGAGCATTAATAAAAATGTTCCCCCCATAATGATTGTCACAAATGACAGTACGAAAATGATGGCTGGATTAAGTTTGATGCGCGGGAGGAAATCACTGTTTCGCAAAAATTCATTGATGACCACTATCAAGAAATAAACTTGAATAATCACAGTACTGAATCCTGCAAAGCCTGATAATCCAATACTTTTAAAGATGTTTTCTAACAGCAGCGTATCAAATAACGATGAGCTTATTCCTTCTATTAGAAGCAGCGACATCATCACTCCTTCAAACCACGTTTTTTTCAGAAAATCGACAGGGTGGAAATCATAGACTATTCGAGTTAAATAGTGAATGATATAAAAAAGAAAAGAGCCCTTGATAATGTATAAGGCTACTTGTTTGTCTTCGTCTGTTAATCTGAAACCATAGATCCAAATCATGGTTCCAATGGCCAGTAGTGTCACAGCAATGCTAAGGCCCTTGAAAGCACCAAGTACTTTCTCTTTGCTTTTAAATAAAAGCAAATTAGCTTTTTCGCGAAACTGTGACCAACTCATATTTATAGGTGCTTATATGCTTCTTCTAGCAAGCGTTCTTTATCGATTGGAACTACTCCTACTTTTTCACAAACCAAACCACCGGCAAGATTTGCAAGCTTTGCGTAATCTGCAGGGCTCACGCCAGACGCAAGGGCAAGTGCAGCAACACTGATTACCGTGTCTCCTGCTCCTGATACATCATTGATCTCACGCTCATGCGCTGGTTCATGATGAAATGCGCCACCATGATGAGTCATCACACCTAATTCAGACAACGTAACCATTGCTGTTTTACAGTTGAGTTTTTCGGTGAGTGATGTCATTGCATTCTGTAGGCTTGTAGTATCGGATTTATCAAATTCTACCAGCAAGCCTTCTTTCAATTCTTTCAAATTTGGCTTGAACAAACTGCACTTTTGATAAAGGAAAAAGTGGTCTTTCTTCGGATCTACAGCTGTCGGAATATTGCGCTCTTCAGCCCATCCGAGAACAGTTGAAATAACTTTAGGAGTCAAAACTCCTTTGTTGTAATCTTCAAAAATGATCACATCGATTTTTTGACGTTGAAGAATTTGTTGGACGCAATCCAATAAATTTCTTTCGTCTGTATTTGAGAGTGGCGATGTGATTTCATCGTCAATTCTTACGATGTGGTGTCCCGCCGCGATGACACGTGTTTTCACAGTGGTCATGCGGTCTACACTATCAATGATCCCTTCCGTAGAGAAGCCACTTTCTTTACATGTTTTTCTGAAAACATCTCCTTTCGATCCGTCGCCCACCACGCTGCACATGATTGCTTTTGCACCTAGGCTTTTTACATTCAGAGCTACGTTTGCCGCGCCACCCAAGCGATTTTCCTTTCGTTGAACGTGAACTACAGGAACAGGAGCTTCTGGTGATATGCGATCTACCTTGCCCCAGTAGTATGCATCAATCATTACATCACCGATGATTAACGCAGTGAGTTGATTAAACTGATTGAAAAGATTTGATATTTCCTCTTTATTCATTCTAAAAAATAAATTAGTTCAAAGCAGCTAATGCCACCTTGATTCTTCTTAGAGCTTCAATTAAAGTTTCTTCCGATGCAGCATAAGAGATACGAATGCAATTTGGATCTCCGAATGCTTCTCCAGTTACCACTGCTACTAACTCTTTACGGAGCATATACATGCTCAAGTCTGTTGCGTCATTGATAACAGTGTCGCCATCTTTTTTTCCGAAATAAGCAGATACATCTGGGAAGAAATAAAATGCACCTTCTGGAAGATTGCACTTGATATTTGGAATTTCTTTAAGCAATCCATAAACAAGATCTCTTCTCTTCTTGAAAACATCAATCATGAATTGCACTTCATTTGGATCCGCTTCTACCGCGGCTTTCGTAGCCATTTGACCGATTGTATTTGGACCGCTGGTAATTTGTCCCTGCATTTTGGTACAGGCATCCGCAATCCATTTTGGAGCGCCGATATACCCGATTCTCCAACCAGTCATTGCAAACGCTTTTGATACGCCGTTCACCGTGATCGTGCGCTCTATCATATTTCCAATCGCGCCAATGCTTGCTGTTTTTCCCGAAAAATTAATATGCTCATAAATTTCATCAGAGATCACATACAAGCCTTCATGCTGTTGGATGATATCTGCAAACACTTCTAATTCTTCACGAGAGTAAACAGATCCTGTTGGATTGCAAGGAGAACTGTAGATGATCAGCTTCGTGCGCTCGTTGATGGCGTCTTTCAATTGTTGTGGAGTTACCTTAAAATCGTTTTCCACTTTTGCTAGTATCTCCACTGGAGTACCTCCAGCAATTTTTACAATCTCAGAATAACTCACCCAAAATGGGCTTGGCATCAACACTTCATCTCCTTCTTCGATCAAAGCAAGAATTGCATTTGCTAAAGCTTGCTTAGCCCCTGTAGAAATGACGATTTGTTCTGCTGAGTAATGCAGACCATTATCTCTTTCAAACTTCTTTGAAATAGCCTGACGCACATCCAAAAATCCATTTACTGGTGGGTAGTGTGTGATATTGTTGTCGATTGCTGCTTTAGCAGCATCTTTAATAAAATCTGGTGTATTGAAATCAGGCTCACCGAGGGAGAGACTAATAACTTGATGACCTTGCTGCGCAAGCTCACGGCTCATGCGGGCCATAGCTAATGTAGCAGACTCAGTAATTTGACTGAGGAGCTTGGATACCTTTCCTGCTTTTGTTGTTGTATTTTCCATTCTTAAAATTCACCTTTCCGTTCATTTCGGAAAGTTTGCGCAAACTTAGGAAACTAGGCGACTCGAACCTCCATATTGGTGGCTAAATATCCCATTCTTTCCCTGTGCGAAAAACGGTGCCTTTGAAATGAGCGACAGCCTTCCCGTCTTGGTTAGAAACGGTGATATAATAAAGGCCAGTGCTTCTGGTCAAGTTTTGCTCTTCTACCGAGGTTGTGAGCACATCGCCTTCCTTCACAGGAGCCACATGAGAAATGGATGTTTCTATCGACACTGATTGGATTCCATGAGCATTAGAGGCAAATGCCAAGGCACTGTCTGCCAGTGAATAAGTAATACCACCATGCGCTATTGCAAAACCATTGAGCATGTCTTGTCTTACCACCATTTGCAGGTTTGAGATTCCAGGACCGTCTTGCAATCTTTGGATTCCTAACCATTGTGACATCGGATCATTGTTATACATACGATCCACGATTTTCGTAGCTTTTTCTTGGGTAGTCAAAACAGATAATTTTCTGTGAAAATATCAATTAAACGTTTCTGTTTGAAATTGAAGTTCAAACAATCGTTTGTAGGCGCCGCCTTGGACCAACAGCTCGTCATGCGTTCCTTGTTCGATGATCTCACCTTTTTCAAGCACCACGATCAAATCGGCTTGACGGATGGTAGAAAGTCTGTGAGCTATGACAATACTTGTTCTGCCTTGGGTGAGCTTTGATGTCGCTTGTTGAATAAGGATTTCAGATTCGGTATCCACACTCGAAGTAGCCTCATCCAGTACCAGTATAGAAGGTTTCTGAACGTAAGCCCTCACGAAGGAGATCAATTGACGCTGGCCCACACTTAGCTTGGCTCCGCGCTCTCCCACCATAAAATCATATCCTCCAGGAAGCTTCGAAATGAATTGATCTGTCCCAATAAATTTCGATGCCTCCATAATCTCCTCATCAGTGATATGTTCCTGATGCAGTCTAATATTATTCATGATAGAGTCATTGAACAAATAAACATCTTGCAGTACCAATCCAATTTGTGATCTGAGCGCATCAATTTTATATTCACCTAGCCTCTTTTCATCAATAGAAATCTCACCAGAGTTGTAATCATAAAAGCGATTCAAAAGCCCTGCTAAGCTTGACTTTCCAGCACCTGTAGCACCAACAAAAGCGATGGTTTGACCTCGATGAATATCCAGATTGATATTTCTCAAAACCCAGTTTTCATCCTGATAGGCGAACCAAACGTTTTTGAATGACACATCACCAACAATTTCTCCTTCATAGTGCCCTGTATCCACCGGCTTTTCATCTGTATCAAATACCTTGAACACACGCTCGGCATTGACCACCCCCATTTGCAAGACATTAAAATTGTCTGCCATTTGACGAATAGGACGATACATCATGGTGATGAAAGTTGAAAACTCTAGAAGTAAGCCCGGTGTCATCTTCCCTTCAAAAGATTCATGGAGTCCCCACCAAATCATTAATGAAACGGAAGCAGCAGAAAGTAATTCAACTACTGGAAAAAACACTGAATACGCCCAAATACCGCGGATATGCGCATTGCGATGTTCTTTGTTGATTTGATCAAACTTTTCTTGTTCTCTTTTTTGACGATTGAAAATTTGAACAATACTCATCCCTGTCACATGCTCTTGAATGAACACATTGATGCGAGAAACTTCATTGCGCACATCATTGAATGACTTCTTAACGGAGCGCTGAAAAATACGTGTAGCGTAGATAAGAATCGGAATTGGAATCATCACGATGAGTGCCATTTTCCAATCCAAATAAAACATGAATCCGATAATCACTACGAGCTTCAAGATATCACGACCTATATCGAGTAGACCAACACTAAATACTTCTGCAATCCCGTCGATATCCCCGATTAAGCGTGTCACAAATTGTCCTACCGGAGTGCGATCAAAATAACTCAGTTTAAATCGAAGCACATGTTTGTACAATTCAGCGCGAAGATCAAGCGTGATGCTTTGGGCAACACGATTAGCCAGCATGGTTTGATAATATTGCAAAATAGCTTCGAAGACAATAAATGCGATAAACCAAAGCGTATATTTTAGAACACCATCGTAGTTACCTTGTGGCACTTGTTCATCGATGATAATACGAAGTTGCTCTGGTCTTACAGGACTTAAGAGTGCGATGAAGATGACTAAGAACGCAGTGATAAAGAACGACCATTTGTATGGCTTACTTCTACCATAGAGTCGAGCGAATATGCCCCATTCAAATGCCTTTCCGCTGCTTGTGCTCATTCTTCTTTTTCTTCCTCTAATGTATTTTTTCCAGATCGATCAAAATTGCTGAAAGTGGTTGATTTGACCGCTTTTTCGATATCATATCCATTTTCATCGATGTAGGGATAAACAATTTTTGAAAGGTGTAATCCCTCAGGCCTTGCGCTATCTCCGGCTTTGTTTCTATCTGCGAGCTCCACTATTTCTCCAAACTGCTCGATGGTAATTTTGTTTCTACCCACATCCATTAAAGTACCGACGACCGCTCTGACCATGTTTCTCAAAAATCGATCTGCGGTAATGTGAAAAATCAACCGCTCTCCATTCTGTTCCCAATAGGCTGCGCGCACATCACAAATGGATGTTTTTTGTCCACCACCTGTTCTACTAAAGGAAGCAAAATCACCGTGCTTGATCAAATATTTCGCTGCTTCATTCATATTATCGATATCGAGTCGATAATTGCAATAGGTTGAAAAGTCCTTGTAGAAAGGACTTCTCACATAATGCATATGGTATTCATACGATCTTTCAACCGCATCAAATCGCGTATGTGCATTCTCGTGAACAGGAAAGAGATCGTATGCAGCAATGTCTTTTGGTAGCACGTGCCCTAAACGAAACATCGTTTGCTCGATATCCAATTCTTCCACTTCTGGATTGAAGTGCAAATAGAAATCTTTTGCATGTACACCTGCGTCCGTTCTACCACAACCAGTGGTAACGACACGAGGGACATGAAGAATTTTCGCCAACCACTTTTCGATGACCTCTTGTACCGTAATTCCGTTGGGCTGATTTTGCCAGCCATGATAGTTGGTTCCATCGTAAGCGATTCGGAGAAAATACCTTTTATACATGGTGCAAAAAAAAGGCGCTTTTCTCAAAGCGCCTTCTAAATATTGGTAAATTATTATTTCTGTAATAATTCAGTAGTCAAAACTTCACCATTCACTGATAGGTGCATGATGTATTGACCTGAAGCAAGTTCGCTCAAATCAGCATCTACAGAATAGTCACCAGGCCATTGTGAAGCATTCACCAATGACTTAATTTCTCTTCCTGATAGATCAAAGATTTGTGCTTTCACTACACCTTGCTTGGTAAGGTGGTAGTTGATTCTCACATTAGAAACGAAAGGATTTGGGAAAACTTCAATTTCTGCCTTTGGCTTCAATTCAGTGATTCCTGAGATCACCTGTGGAGTAACTACTTGCGAAGTACTGTAGATAAGGTCGCCAGAAGCAAAGCCATTACCATTTGTTGCATTACCTGCAGTGTAGAAAGTAATATTTCCGATGTTCGTTTCAGGAGCATCCCAAGTGAACGTGAATGTGTGCGCATTTGGTGTTGCACCGCCATTTTCAACATGGGTAACACTTCTTCTTGAAACACCGCTAACAAGCTTGGTCAAAATTTGGCTACCGGCACCAGCAGTTAGGAAACCAGCGTTGTCACCAGAAGGTTGAAGTGCTTCAAAGCAAAAACCAAAAAGGCTTCTGTTTGCTTGAGAAACTGTAACGCTGATGGTATATGATTCGCCTGGTACGTATTCCCAGTTCACGAGGTCTGGTGAAGTAATTTCGATATCACCACCGCCCATATTGAGCATGGTTCCGGTGTGACAACCGCTTGTATTACAAGTTTGCTCACCTGGAGCGCCTGTAAATCCTGCTTTTCCTTCTGAGCTATCGTCGGCAGATGTAAGGAGTACTACACCTAAAACACACAATGCAAATAGAGAGTAAATTTTCTTCATAAGTGTTTATTTAATTTGGTTAAAATCTGTTTGTAAAAATCATACAATACAACCTTGCTTTTACCCCCCAAAGAGATAGAAACTAACATACTCGTCCTAATAAAAAAGCCCCTGGAAGGGGCTTTTTGTAGGTATTTAAATCTTCACGAGCTTATGCCCAAGAAGCGATTTTTTCAGCTTTGTAGGCGCCAGCCTCCAACTTTTCTCTTACTTTCTTAAAGCAATCGATAGTGTAATCCACATCTTTAATAGTGTGCACAACAGTTGGGATCAAACGAAGCATGATCACATCTTTCGGAACAACTGGGTAAACTACGATTGAGCAGAATACGCCATATGTTTCACGAAGATCAAGTGTAACGTTTGTAGCCTCTCCTAGTGAACCTTTCAAGAATACTGGAGTAACAACAGAATCCGTTTTACCGATATCGAAACCAGCCTCTTTCAATCCACTTTGAAGGTGACGTGAAATCTTCCAGAGATCTGCTTGAAGTTCTGGACGAGTGCGCATCATTTCAAGACGCTTCAATGCACCGATTACGATTGGCATTGGAAGTGACTTTGCGAATGTTTGAGAGCGCATGTTATATCTCATGTACTCGATCACGTGAGCTTCAGAAGCAACGAATGCACCTATAGTGGCCATTGCTTTTGCAAACGTTCCGAAGTAAACGTCGATTTTATCAGCAACACCTTGATGGTCTGGTGCACCGCGGCCATCTTTACCGATGGTACCGAAACCGTGAGCATCATCTACAAAAAGGCGGAATCCATATTCATCTTTGAACTTGCAGATTTCTGCAAGCTTGCCTTGGTCGCCGGCCATACCGAAAACACCCTCCGTCAAAACAAGAATACCGCCGCCAGTGGTAGCAGCAAGTTTCTTTGCATGCTTCAATTGTTTTTCGAAGCTCTCCATGTCGTTGTGTTGGAACACAAAGCGCTTTCCTTGGTGAAGACGGATACCGTCGATCATGCAAGCGTGACATTCGCTATCATAAACGATAACATCATTGCGGCTTACAAGAGATTCGATCGCTGACTGACAGCCTTGGTAACCGAAGTTGAGAAGGAATGCATCTTCTTTCCCCATGAAAGAAGCCAATTCTTGCTCTAGTTGCTCATGATATTTTGTCTGGCCGCTCATCATACGAGCTCCCATTGGGTAAGCCATTCCCCATTCCTCAGCGGCTTTAGCGTCCACTTCGCGAATTTCAGGGTGGTTTGCAAGACCGATGTAGTTATTCAAACTCCATACTAATACAGGCTTTCCGCGGAAAGTCATGTGTGCACCGATTTCACCTTCTAGTTTTGGGAATGTGAAATATCCATGTGATTCTTTAGAATGCTGACCAAGTGGTCCACGATTCGTTTTGATTCTTTCAAAAATATCCAAGGTAATGGGAATTAATATTTTGGCAAAGATACAAAGTGCACCGCAGATTGAGTAAACGAAAAATTAACATGCGGTTGTTCTCTAGTTTGATGGTTATTGTAGTAGAATTGATTTTATAAGCGTCAAAAGGATAGATTGCTTATTTTTGCAGCCCTCATGATGAAAACACGCGTATTTTTTAGTTTCCTAGTGGTGATGGCCTTGATTGCTGTTGGTTGTTCGGACTACAGCAAAGCCTTAAAAAGTTCCAACCCACAGGTCAAGTTTGATATGGCATTGAAGCTTTATAATGATCAAGCCTATATCAAATCGATGCCTCTTTGGGAAGAACTTATTGGTCTTACCAGAGGAACCAAAATGTCTGAGGATGTTTACTATTACTACGCTAAAAGCCAATTCGGCGCGCATGATTTCTACCTAGCAAACTATTACTTTAAAAATTTCGCGAAGACATTTTCAACCAGCCCCAGAGCTGAGGAGTGTCAGTTTTTAGCGGCTATTTGCAGTTACAACCTCTCCCCTGATGCCTCTTTGGACCAGACCGATACAAAGACAGCTATCAATGAGTTGCAGCTTTTCCTTGACCTTTTTCCAAAGTCAGCCTTACGCGATTCAGCAAACCATATGATTGGAACTCTGAATTCTAAGATCGAATCCAAAGAGTTTGAGGTGGCAAAGCTTTATTACACCACTGAGAAATATAAAGGGGCCGTGAATGCGTTGAAAGAATTCCAAACCACCTACCCTTCAAGCCTTTATCGTGAAGAGGCCCTTTATTTGATTGTAAAAAGCTATTATCTTTACGCCGAAGGGAGTGTTCCTGAGAAGAAACTTGAAAGATATCGCCTAGCAACCGAATCTTATATTACCTTTGCAACCGCTTTTCCCAAAAGTAATTATCTCAAGGATGCAGAGACATATTACGAGAAAAGCAGAAGACAGATAGAAAAATTGACCGCATCAAACTGATCATATAAGATGAGCAATTACAAAAATTCAAACGCAGCGAAGACTACTATTACTCGCAACACCAATGAACTTTACAACAGAGTTAATGGTAACCTGTTTGAAGCAGTAGTCCTTCTTTCTAAGAGATCTAGCCAGATTTCTAAGGAAATGAAAGAAGAGCTTAACCAGAAGCTAGAAGAATTTGGAAGCTCTCAAGACAATCTTGAGGAAGTGTTCGAAAACCGCGAGCAAATTGAAATTTCTCGTCACTATGAGCGTCTTCCAAAGCCGCACTCAATTGCTGTACAAGAGCTTCTTGAAGAGAAAGTGTTCTACAAATATCCTGAAGAGAACCCAGAACTGTAATTAAAGTCGTACATTCGAAATATTAAAGATGGCTATATGCCATCTTTTTTCTTTTAAAACCAACAGTATGTTGAACGGGAAAAAGATTCTACTTGGCATTTCAGGAAGCATTGCGGCTTACAAGTCGTCGTGGCTTGTGCGCTTGCTCGTTCAACATGGAGCGGAAGTTAAAGTAGTGCTTAGTAAAAGCGCCCTCGACTTTGTAACTCCTTTAACACTGTCCACCTTATCAAAGGGACAGGTCTATTCTGATTTTACAGAAGATGCAGACAAAGGCACTTGGACCAATCATGTGCAGCTCGCACTTTGGGCTGATCTTTTTATTATGGCTCCGGCCTCTGCAAATACGTTAGCCAAAATGGCCCATGGTCAAAGCGATAACTTCTTACTGACCACTTACATGAGCGTTCAATGCCCTGTGATGGTGGCTCCAGCAATGGATCATGATATGTTTTTACATGGCGGAACACAAGAAAATATTAATAAGCTCAAATCTTTTGGGCATCACATCATTGAACCTGGACAAGGAGAACTCGCTAGCGGACTCATTGGAAAAGGACGTATGGGAGAACCCGAAGAGATTCTTGAAGCAGTGTTGAATTATTTCCGCCCAGATCTTCCACTCAAAGGAAAAAAAGTATTGATCACCGCGGGACCGACACATGAAAAACTAGACCCCGTGAGATTTATTGGAAATAATTCGAGCGGAAAAATGGGGTTTGAAATTGCAGCAAAGGCGGCAAATTTTGGGGCGCAGGTCGTTCTTGTCACTGGTCCCACTCATCTCAGTATTCAACATCCATCCATTGAATTGGTGCGAGTAGAATCGGCCCAGCAAATGATGGAAAAATGTGATGCCCACTTCGCGAGTTCCGATATTACAATCCTCGCCGCTGCGGTTGCTGACTACCGTCCAAAAAATGTTGCCGATCAAAAAATCAAAAAATCGGATACCTCATTGACCATCGAATTAGAATCAACAGAAGATATCGCAGCCACTTTAGGAAAGCGAAAAAACGAAAGACAATTGATGATCGGGTTTGCGCTTGAAACCAATGATGAAGCAAGCAATGCACAGTCTAAATTGATTCGGAAAAACCTTGATATGATTGTGTTGAATTCTTTACGAGATGAAGGTGCAGGATTTGGTGGAAATACGAATAAAATCACCTTATTTTGGCCTAACAATAAAAGCAAAGAATTTGGGTTAAAGGCCAAGTCCGAAGTAGCCCATGACATCATAACCGAAATTGTGAAGATGTTAGTACCATGAAGAAAATTGTAAGCCTCTTTAGTTTTATCATAATCATAAACGCATTGCAAGCTCAAGAGCTAAATTGTAATGTGACCATCATACAGCCTCAAGTTATTTTATCTGACGCATCTATTTTCCAAACCATGGAAAATACGATTGAAGAATTTATCAATAACAGAAAATGGAGCAAAGACGAATGGGCTCAAACAGAGCGTATCGATTGTAATCTTCAAATCACCATTGAATCCCAACCAAGCCAACGTCAGTTCAAAGGCAGCATTCAGGTTGGTAGCAGCCGTCCGGTATACAACACCGATTACAAGGCTCCGATTCTCAACATTAATGACCGTGATTTCGAATTTACCTTTCAAGAAAACACACAAATTCAATGGAGCGTTGATCAGCATCGCGACAATCTCTCAAGTGTTCTTGCATTTTATGCTAACATGATTCTTGCTGCTGACTACGATACATTTTCTCCCGAAGGTGGCACCGAACATTACTTGATTTGCCAAACGATTGTTAGCAATGCCCAAAATGCAGCAGAAGCTGGCTGGAAAGCCAACGAGCGTGGTCAGCAAAATAGATATTGGCTTATAGAAAATATCATCACTCAAACATTCAAGCCGCTTCGTGACCTCGCCTATAACTATCACCGCAAAGGGATGGATAAGATGTTTAGCGACCTCATCGAATCAAGAAATGTAATGACCGCAGCACTATTGGAGTTGAATAGTATTCATAAGATCAAACCTAGCTCTTATAACATGCAGGTTTTCTTTTATGCGAAAGCGGATGAAATTATTTCCATATACAAACCTCTTCCGGCAGCAGAGAAACAACCCATTTATGAGCTGTTGAAGAAGCTGGATCCAGGAAATATTTCGAAGTACGAAAAAATGATGCAATAAATAGTAGGAAGATATGCTTCGAAATTTAGAAGTGATCAACTACGGATTGATTGATCATGTAAACCTCGACTTTAAAAAAGGATTGACTGCCATCACGGGGGAAACCGGAAGTGGTAAATCTATTTTACTTGGTGCATTTGGTTTGCTCCTTGGAGATCGTGCTGATAGCAAAAGCATCAAACACATCGATCAAAAGTGCATCGTAGAGGCAGTCTTTGACTTGCGTGTATTTCAACTCGAACAATTTTTCCAGGAAAATGATTTAGACTTCGAAGCCAACACAACGGTGCGTCGCGAGATTGCGCCAGGTGGCAAGAGTAGAGCATTTATCAATGATACTCCCGTTTCCCTTCAGCAACTAAAGGCACTTGGTGAGCGATTGGTAGATATACATTCTCAGCACGAGAATTCTATACTTGGTGAGCGTTCATTTCAATTTTCTGTCATCGACGCATTTGCTCATCATGAAGCATTGCTCGCTGATTATTCTATGAATTTTTCTCTTTATAAATCACAGAAAAGTGAACTAGAAAAACTAGTAGAGAATGAAGTAAAAATGAAGCAAGACCTCGATTACTATCAGTTTCAACTCGAGGAATTAGAAAAAGTAACGTTAGAAAATATTGATTTACCTGCATTAGAAGCAGAGCTTGAAACGCTTAATAATGCTGAGCAGATTAAATCTAGTCTTGGAAATATCACGGCCATTTTAGATGCAGATCATCCATCTGTTATCAGTGGCCTTGCAATGGCCAAGGCCGCTGCTCAGAAGTTGGCTAGTTTTAATACTACGCTCGAAGATTTTGCGAAGCGCATTGATTCATCCATGATTGATTTGCGCGAATTATGCAGAGAGATTGAAACTTATGCGGATGGCGTAGCGATGCAGCCAGAGCGCATTGTAGTAGTGCAAGAGTTGATTGGCCAAGTTTATCACCTGCAACAAAAGCACCGTCTTCAGAGCACTGAGGAACTTATTCTGTTGCGCGAGCAGATTCGAGTAAAAGTTCAAGAGTCATCATCGGTAGATGATCGTATTCAGGAGTTGAGAAAAGAATTACTACAAACCGAACAAACGCTCGGTTTGATTGCCGATAAACTTACAGCCTCTCGACAAAAAGGTGGACAAAAAGCTACCCTGGAGGTTGAGAAATATTTCAAGGAATTATCGCTCGATCACGCAGAACTCGTTTTTGATCTCACACCATCTAAAACCTTCCATGCTCAAGGAAAAGACGATATTCAAATTCTTTTTCGATCGAATAAAGGAGGGCAATTGCTGCCCATTAAACAAGTAGCATCTGGTGGTGAAATTTCGCGTGTCATGCTTGCGCTAAAAGCAGCTATCGCGCGTCACAAAAAACTCCCTGTATTGATTCTCGATGAGATCGATCAAGGTGTAAGCGGCGAAGTGGGAAAGAAGATTGGAAGCATCTTGAAAGGGATGAGCTCTGATATGCAATTGATCACTATCACCCACCTACCGCAGATTGCGGGCAAGGCAGAGCATCATTTGAAAGTCTCGAAAGAAACGGATGGCAAGACGACTACCACCAAGGTAGAGATCTTAAATCAAGATGAAAGAATACAAGAAATTGCAGAAATGCTCAGCGGTAAAAATTTCACAAAAGCCGCTTTAGAAAACGCAAAAGAGCTGATGAATTAACATCAGCTCTTTTTATTTTAAGCTATTATTTTCTTAGAATGACATATCCAATCCAATAGTTGGAAGGATTGGTAATTGATTCACACGTTGTGATGTGATACGATCAATATAGAATACGTTTTCTCTATTGTAAGCATTGGTAACACCAGCGTTTACTTCTAATTGAACTTTCTTCCATTTGAAATCTTTGCGCACATTCAAATCAAGACGATGGTAGTATGGCAGACGTCCACCATTTAGATCAGCGAATTGAATGGATAGATCGTCAGCGTTTGCAGTCACGTAATCTGTGGAGATTCCATTAAGCGCATCAGGTGCTTGATAGAACCCTTGCGTTTGTGTGAATGGCAGACCTGAACCAAGGTTCCAGCGTAAGCTTGCTTCCCAGTCTCTCTTCTTACCGAACTTCTGTGATGCCACAAAGTTGATGTTGTGTCTTCTATCGAATACTGGATCATACCAGCGGAAACCGTCCCAACGACGAACCTTTCCGAGCGAGTAAACGAAATAGAGATAGGTAGTTTTATGCTCATATTTCAATACCACGTCTGCCCCTGCAGCCCATCCACTCTCGAGGATATAATCTTTTCTTTGAATCTCCGGACGGAAAAAATTCGCTGCATCATCCGGGAAAATTTTATTTCTGTTGGTGTTCGTCACCTGACGGAAGTCGCGGTAATAACCTTCCACATTCAAGTTCCATTTTTCTGTCAAATCAAATTCGAAACCTGCGATGTAGTGAATCGCTCTTTGCAGAGGATTCTTTACTTCTTCAACCTCAAGATTTGAATTGGTAAACTCGCTTTGAAGATTATCAGGTCCCGCAAGGAAACCATAGAATAAATTGACAACGTCGCGGTCACTATTTGTTGCCATCAAGTTCTGCGTGTAAATACCTGTTGCCGCTTTTAATCGTAATCTTTCGCTTGCTTTAAACTTCAGACCTAATCTTGGTTCTGGGGAGAACGTAGAAAGAGAAGCATAATACTGAAGACGTAGACCTGGTTCAACAATCCAACGGTTGCGACTAAATTTATAAGAAGCATATCCATTGAGCTCTGTCGTATTCTGAGCCTCTTCGATGATGATTCCAAGAGGATTGTAGCTATTGTATTTCGTGCTAAATCCAACTACTTCGATACCATATTTTAGCACGTCATCTTCAATGATGTATTTGAAATCAAGACCAAAGTTGAAGCTAGTAATGGTATCAGAACGTGGATCGTTACTTTCTTCAAGCAATTGGATTCCGTATTTCGAGCGAGCGAAATTACCGCTGATCAATACCGGAGACGTCGTTGGAACAATAACGAAGTTACCGCCAAAACCCGTGTTCTGCCATTTCAAGCTTGAAAGCCCTTGATAGTCTGTAACACCATCTTGGAAAGAAAATCCAAACAAATTGAACTTCGAACCTGTCGCTCCTGCAAATGAAATTTTGCTGTAGATATCTTGATAATTGAAAGGCAAGCCTGCACCTTCATTTACATAAGGGTATAAAAACTTCGATGATTCATCGAGGTAAGATCTCTTTGCACTTAAGATGTATGAAATGCCACTTCCGTTTTCTCTTTGTTTTTTCAAAGGACCTTCTACTAGAGCGCGAACTCCGAAAGGATTGATACCGACCTTTCCATTGGTCTCCTTCTTATTGCCATCTTTCGTGGTGATATCCATTACCGAAGAAATACGGCCACCGAATTGCGCACCGAAACCACCTGTATAAACATCTGCGTTTGAAATAATGTCGGTATCGAATACAGAGAATAAACCAATGGAGTGAAATGGATTGTAAATAATCATACCATCCAACAAAACCTTGTTTTGAACGGGAGAACCTCCGCGAATGAAGATTTGACCACCTTGGTCACCTGTGCTCACAAAGCCAGGAAGTGTGGTTAATACTTGAACCAAGTCAGGCTGACCACCAATAGATGGGATGCGCTTGATATCTTGAAGGCGTATTGATTCAACAGAAATATTGACGTTCGTTTTCTGATCACTTTTTTCACTAGAAATTTCAATTTCTCCGAGCTCATTGACATTTTCTTCTATTTCTAGATTGAGAGTTAAGACCTTATTGATTTCAATTTTAACTTCTCTTCTTACTTCCTTGTACTCTGTAGATTTTACAACAAGCGTGTATGTTCCAGCGGGAACTTTCGTCAATGAGTAGTAACCATTTTCATCTGTCGAAGTACCATAAGTGGTTCCTTCTAGCCCAACTGTAACGAATAGAGCCGGCTCACCAGATTTTGCATTTTTCAAAAATCCTCTCACTGTGCCTTGAGCTAAAGCGTCAGAAACGCAAAGCGTGAGCAAGGTCGCCATCAATACAACTACATTTTTCATCATACAGGTTTCGTAAGTGCGCGAATGTAATCATAAGAAGAGTAACATGAAAGTTCAATCTTCCCCAATTCCTTGGAATTATAGCACTTCAAAGCCAGAGATTATCAGCTAAAATCGAGAGACATTTTTGCGATCCTATCCTCTAGCGTTTCAGATGTCATCTTCTCCCTCAAGCGATCTACCATAATCGGAAATGCAAATGGGGTGGGCTTTTCAGGATACTTGAGCACAATATTTTGTTGGTTGATCCGTTGCAGCGCCTCTCTTAAACGTGTGATTTCTAATTGATAATGAAGCACTTCATCATAAGCCTGTCTGAGCAATAGATTGTTTGGGTCGTATTCCTCAAAGACTTTAAATATCAACTGACTACTGCTCTGTATGTGGCGATCTTTAATTGGTTGACCAGGAAACCCTTTAAATATGAGTCCTGATATGGAAGCAATGTCTCTGAACTTTCTCTTTGCGAGTTCTGATGAGTTGACTCCACTCCACATATCTTTTTCCAAATCATTCAAATCAATCAACGCAGCACCCAGCGCATCTTCAATTGGGATGGGTTGATCGGAAAGTAACTCGAATCCATAATCGTTGTATGCTAAAGAAAATGACAGTGGAAACAACTTTCCAATTCGATATGCGAAAAGTGAAGCTAAGCCTTCATGCACAAGGCGCCCCTCGAACGGATAGAATATGGCGTGGTAACCATCTTTGGTTTCGAAATATTCTATTAAAAATTCATGTTTCGTCGGAACAATACTGCGCATTTTCTGGAGCTTAATGATCGGTGCAATTTTTTCCAACTCGAGATCATGAATATTGATTCCCGTAGCGCACTCCTCCATTTTTTCACGAATAATATGTGACATCTTTGATGACAGCGGCATTCGCCCACCTTGATAGCTGGGGATTTTACCGGTCATCTTGCTCGATTTTTTTACTGTCGCAGTTAGCTCTTTTACTTTGATCAGTTCGAGTCCTTGGCCTGCAAACCAAAAACTGTCTCCCACATTGAGTGAAGCAATGAAGCCTTCTTCCACATGTCCGAGTAGTCCTCCTCGCTGCAACTTGACCATCATCATTGTATCGCTGACAATAGCACCAATAGAAAGACGATGTCTTCGTGCGAGTCGTTGATTAGCGATGTGATACTTTCCATCTTTCATTATCCACTTATGGTAGTCGGCGTAGGCTCCTAACGAGTCACCGCCACAAGACGTGAAGTATAGTATCCATTTCCACTCTTCTTTTGTCATACTTGAAAATGCATGACTAGAAATGATCTCATGATAGGTCTGCTCCGATTCGAATCCCTCTCCTACTGCTAGTGTATTGAGGTATTGAATAAGGACATCAAAGCAACGCACCATTGGCTCACGAGCCTCGATGATTTGTTGTGTGGTCGCTTCTCTCAATGCCGCTGCTTCCAGCAATTCTAAAGAATGAGTTGGTAAAAAATAAATGCGGCTTAGCGCATCTGGGCGGTGTCCACTTCTTCCGGCACGTTGTAAGAAACGGGCGATTCCTTTTGGTCCGCCGATTTGAACGATGGTTTCAACAGGAGCGAAATCGACACCTAAGTCGAGGCTCGATGTACAAACCACTGCTTTCAAGGTTCCGTCGCTGATAGCATCCTCTACCCAATGTCGCAATTCACGCGCAACGCTGCCGTGGTGCATTGCAATGATTCCCGACAATGATAAATCAGCTTCTAACAAATGACGATACCAAATCTCGCATTGCGCGCGCGTATTGGTAAAAATGAGTGTGCTTTTACTATCCATCACCACCGGCATCACTTGAGCGAGCATTTTAATTCCAAGGTGTCCGGCCCATGGCATTTTCTCAACCTCCTCGGGCATGATGGATAGTATTTCCAAATGTTTTTTGATGTCCGAGCGAATGAGTACGGGCTCCTTTTCATTCATTCCCACCAACACATTCATAGCCTCTTCGAGATTGCCAATGGTAGCTGAAATGCCCCATGATTGAAGCTTTGGGCTCATAGATCGCAATCTCGTAAGTGCCAATTCAAGCATCACTCCGCGCTTCGAGCTCATCAACTCATGCCATTCATCCGCCACAATTACTTCGATGTCTTGAAAAAGCTCACTTGCTTTCTTTGTTGCCAAAAGCAAATGCAAACTCTCTGGTGTGGTGATTAAAATATTTGGAATTTCCTTTTTTTGAAGCGCTCGCTCCTGTTCAGATGTATCACCAGACCGTATTCCCACCGTGATAGGGAGTTCGAGCTCATTGATGACCCGCTCAGCACTCTGTTTGATTTCTTTGGCCAGTGCTCGAATAGGAGTAATCCAGAGCATTTTCAACCCCTTGCTATGATTGTCCTTTAATACAAAAGGCAAGAGCAACGAATAAGTTTTACCACTGCCAGTGGGCGCGTTGACCAAGCCATTACGGCCGTTTAGAAGGGCGTTCCAAGCCTCCAGCTGAAAAGATTGTGGCTTCCAACCACGCTTTCCCATCCACTCCGTACACCGCTCTATGACAGCTTTCTGGTCCACTTTTAAAATATTTTATTGGCAATATCCGTATTTCATTTGGCTATTACCAAGAAGAAATGTTACTTTGGGCATTGTTTTTGAAAAATCGACTCCAAAAATCAAAAGAATGAAAAAATTTATTGCCGCAGCCTTCTTAGCAATTGCATTCGTTTTCACGGCAAACGCACAAGCAGGAGATTACAAAGATCTTCTAACCCTTTTTGTTGACGAGAAGTTCGACAAAGTAGTTGAAAAAGCTACTCGCTATACAGAAGGAGAAAAAACTAAAAAAGACGCTCTTCCATATCTATTCATCAGCATGTCTTACTTCGAAATGTCGAAGAGAGATAAGTGGAAGACAAAAGTTCCAGATGCATTCAAGTTGAGCTTGAAGAGCATTAAGAGCTACGCTAAATATGATCCACAAAGAGAATTTGCATCAGAATACGAAGACTTCTTTGCTGAATTGCGCACAGCGCTTATCGCAGACGGAGAATTGATGTTGGATCAACAGAAATTTACAAAAGCAAAATCAGATTATCAATACCTATTGAATCTTGAAGCGAATGATGCAGGAGCTCAAATCTACCTCGGCATTACTCTAGTAGCAATGAAGAGCAAGAAAGAAGCTGACATGGCTTTTACAGCTGCTAAAAAAATGTTGACTGATAAAACTGCGTCTACAGCAACACCTGAATTGAAAAACTTTTTGAAGACAGCACTCATCACTTATGCATTGCAACTTTCAGATGCTGGGTCTAGTTCAACTGCAAAAGAATGGATGGAGCTTGGTCTAGAAATTTTCAAAGACGATAAAGAATACAACGTAACCTACGAAACTGTAGCAGGATAAAACGCCACTACAATTTGTAATAGAAACTAAAGAGACGGGGCCATGCGCCCCGTCCTCCGTTTATGGAGTATAAGGGAGTAAGCACACCACCAAATTGTCGGAAGTAGGATTCTATTCCTGGTACCATCGAACCTTCAAAATCGAAATAATCATATCCCGAACGCTTGGCATAAAGAATGGCATCAAAAAGCGATTTTGGACCCACAGCGTCATTGGAATGTTCTCTATCTATCGCACCAAATAAATAGTAGCACTTATTACCTTGACCAGCGAACAAGGCCATTGCAATCGCTTTTTTTTCTTTTCTAATAAAAGTAAAATTCAAAGTTTTCGATTGCATCAAATTTTGTAAAATGCCTTCATCAATCTTCACATTGCTTCTTTTCATTGTCATTGCGAAAAGTTGAAACGCATCGTCTTCACTTCGCTCTTGATCGATCTGAAATTCTGAGAAGTCTTTTGAAAGTTTATTGCGCAATTTCGCGTCCATCGCTTGTAACAATTCTTCTTGAGAAACCTTCAAATCCAGGACATAGGTATATTTTACTTTTACAGTAATGCCATTCCAAATAAGCGGCTGGGCATCACTAAAAGAAGTAGGAAATTCTAATTTATAGAAATGATAATTTGATTTTTTGAGAAAATTTGACAATGCCTCCGTGGCTTGTTTTTGATCTGCTTGAAGCTTTGCATTTGTTTTTTTCTCAGAGAAAAAAAACCAACCACAATGCGGTGCAAAGGGTGGTGTGATGAGTTGGGTTAGTCCAAATTTCTTTTGTTCAAAAGCGACTAGACCACCTACTAATTGATTAGTGTCATTAAAGATACCAATTCGAACCAAGTGATCACCATAAGCTTTGCTCCAATCATTGGATGCAAATACTTCATTCGATCTTTTTTGTAGTTCGAAAAAAAGATGTTGTTCGCTATCGAGAATTCGACGTGCGATCATGCTTTAACAGCTTCTTTCATTGCAGGTACTGCAGACTTCTCGATGCGTGGAGCTGCGCTGTACATACGTTCAATAATCTCCACCACTTTCAGTCCCTCTAGTGCATTCGTCGTAATATTCGTTCTGCCCTTCAAGGTATCGATTACGTTTTGGATAATGTAAACGTGATTTGCCGCGCTTCCTTTATAGTCCCCGTAATCATTCGCAGGATTGCCTTCGGGAAGTTCAGGCATGGTGTAATCCTGAATTTCGCAATACACTACTTCATTCATGTACTGACCTCCGACTTTAACTGTTCCTTTTTCAGCAACAATCGTCATCGAACTTTCGAAATTTGTTTTACTCACGGAAGTAGAGAAATTGAATGATCCAACACCTCCATTTATAAAATCAAAACTTACAATTCCAGAATCCTCAAAATTGGTTGTCTTTTGGTGATTGAAGTCCATGAATCGCGCTTGAATATTGGTGATGTCACCAAATAGCCAATACATGATATCAATGAAGTGAGAGAACTGCGTGAATAGTGTTCCACCATCCAAATCAGAACTTCCCTTCCAATGATTCTTTTTGTAATAACGATCATCTCTATTCCAGAAGCAATCGATATTCACCATGTAGATATCGCCGAGAATTTTTTGATCGATAATATCCTTGATCCATACACTTGGAGGACTGTATCTATTCTGCATTACGCAGAAGACTTGCTTTTGTACGTGCAATGCAGTGTAAATAATACGTTCTCCATCCACTTTATTCAAAGCCATTGGCTTTTCAATCACCACATGTTTTTTCGCAGTAAGCGCGAGTAATGCGTGCTCCGCATGCAAACCATTTGGAGTGCATACACAAACGATGTCGCATTCAGGGCCGTTTGCTAGCATGTCAGCTGGCGAATTGAAGAAAGGGACATCATAGCTGACACCACACTCCTCCTTTGATTTAACATCACACATTGCAACGAGTGTAGCCTCTGGGTGACGAAGCACCATTTCAGCATGACGTTTACCAATGTGACCAGCGCCAATGACAGCGAAACGCAATTTTTCCATAAAAAAATAAATAGAGTGCAAAATTACGAAAAACCCCGGCTCGAGGCTTAGTCTCTTATGCTGCGATTGAAAATGATATAGCCAAAGTTGAAGAGCAAGCTCCAAGGCTCTTCCTTGCGCTCGTAGTAATTGGCAGAAATGCTGATAGGTCCGAGGGGGCTGTGAAAAACCAAACTCGTAGAACCCATAAAGTAAGGGCGCCATGGGTATACAAACCTTGCTTTATTGCTTTCATCAGACTCCAATCGATTGTATGCTCCAAATCCATAGGCTTCTGCTCTAAGATCCAAGTTTCGTCCCACCTCATAGACTGCCATTAAGCCTGCAGCGCTGTAATTAAAGGCTCTGAACTGAGTTAAGAAGAAAGTCTTGCTTTCTGGTATTGGCTTGAAGGACGGAGCCATAATGGCCGTAGAAATGTAGTTGTTGAAGAAATCTTGATTACTCCATAAATGCTCAAGTAAGAAACCACCATGAAATTTTCCTAGCGAAAGGAAATAGTTGGTGTAGTGAAATTTCGCAACAAACCATTGATGATTTTTCGTGAGTGTATCCTTCACGAGAAGTGTGCTTCCTGGAATTGTTGTTTCAAGTCCATTAACATATTTCGCTGAAATCATCAAGTCGGTGCCGCTGTGAGCGTACTGAATTCGATCGAGTGTTGATCTCTGCCATACCGCTCTTAAAGCGAATACATCAAAGTCTGTTCTGTCTGCAGTATCAGTAGAAATAAAGTTTTGTGTTTGGTAATATTCGTCAAACATGTGCGAATACATCGACATTAATGAAAGCTTTCCTTTATTACCAGCTGGCACTGTTACTCCAGCTGTTCCAGTGCGTTCATTTAATAACACAAAAGAAGGTTTTACATCGTCAAAAAAAGTAGTCAACGATTTGTAATAGTCCCATCTGTTCTGAGTGTAGGCCCCAAAAAATGAGAAGGGATATTTACCAGGAAGGTCCCATCTCACTTCACCGAGAATGGATGCATAGAATCTTCCGAAATAACTATTCGCTGATATAGTTGCAGAGGTTTTTCCAAATAAATTATATCGCAATCCAACGAATCCTGCGTTAATCGATCGGGACGAGAAGTTCCCTCCGAAAGAAACAAACAGATCTTTTTCCTTTTCAACATCAAGATTCATTCGAAACTTTTTTGTTGCCGGGTTGAAGTGCAGTGTCGGGAAGATTGTTTTGATTTTATCGTCAGAAAAAAGTCGGAAATAAGATTCGCGCAAATCAGAAAGCGGAAGGGATTCCACTCGCTTACTCATCATTCTTTTCACATAAAAATTTTGACTTTTGTCAAGTCCGTTGATACTAATTTCATCTACTTCAAGCGGAACAAATTTTTCTTTAAACGCTTTTCTTTTTATTTTTTTTTCTTCGAAAGACTCTCTCCTTTCCACCATTTCGAAAATGACAGATAAGCTATCCATTGTTGCCTTGTAGCCTGCTTCTATCGATTCTTCAACTCGATCAAAATCAAATGTGCCGATCTCCTCACTCTTTGGTTCGATGATGACTAATTCATCACAGACTTTGTAGAGTTCATTTCTAAAAAGAATCATACTTTCTAGTTGTGAGAATAGATCTCCTTCCGAAGGATCACTATTTTCTCCAGACACATTGCATCCCAAGATAACATCCGGTGCAAATTCTCGATAGACGGTGCCTACAGGAAAGTTGTTATAAATACCACCATCGAAAAGCAAAACACCATCCACTCGTCGAGGAGGAAGATAAAATGGGTACGTGCTTGACGCTCGAAGAGCGACGTTCAAGGGACCACTCTTAAATGTTATCTCACGTTTATTTTTAACGTCAGCTGCAATGCATCGAAAGGGAATGTACAAACTGTCAAAGTTGCTTCCACTGGCTTGATCTGCCTGACTGAAACTCGACATCAGACTCCAATCCAATTGAACAGGGTCGATGAGGTTTGTAGGAATGGCATTAGTGATGAAAGTTCCTTTGCTATACTTGATGGTGCCCATAGATGCCGAGGGCTCTGGATCTTTAAAATAAAATCTGAAATCATCATCAAGTTGGCCCGTGACCATTTGCATAAATGGTTCGCTGCGCACAAAAGAATCTATTTCTGCAACGGAATATCCACATGCATACATTCCTGCGATGACAGAGCCCATGCTTGTTCCGCCGATATAATCAATAGGAATTTCGTTGTCTTCTAGTACTTTCAAAAATCCTACGTGTGCCAATGCTGTTGCACCACCGCCACTGAGCACTACTCCCACCTTTTGGGCAGAATAATGCTGAAAGCACAATAAAAACAAGACGATTAGTAGTGAACGCATGGAATCAGTTGAGCAATGCAAAGTAACGATAAGTAATCGAAAAAACACTACCAAACCTCTTTGAATGGTTATTAATTCGGGTTGAATGGCATTCTAAAATGCTTTCTGCCGCAACTCATCGAAATATTTGAACGACTGTAATAGGCGTGATCCGTACCAACTAAACATTTCACCATCCACTATAAGGACTTCGGTTTGTGGCAGGAGTTCTTTAAAATAAGTAACGTGCGATTGCTTGAAAGGAAATGGTTCGGATGAGAGAAAAAGCAAATGAGGCGCTTCAGCGATGATATCATCGATGGTTAGTACTGGATATCTTTTGAGATGGCTGAAGCAGTTGTCCCAACCGCCAATACCGAGCATATCATGGATAAAATTATTGCTACCTACTGCCATCAGTGGATCATTCCAAATGAGATAAGCAACGGTGCCGAATTCTTGATCTGCTGCGCCATAGACGCGCTGTTCATCTTTAATTCGAGAGAGCCAATCTTGTGCTTGCACTTCACGGTTTGTTAGCACTCCAATATCCGCCATAGCCTGATAAGCCTCATTGAGCGAGTTGATATCACTGATGTAAACAGGAAAGCGCTCAGTCAACCATGCGATGTCAGATAAGGTATTCTCTTCCTTATTGGCGATAATTAAATCGGGTTCTAAAGCAGCTATTTTTTCAAGGTGTAGATTTTTTGTACCACCTATTTTTTGCTTTGATTCAAACCAACTTTTCGGATGGATACAGAACTTTGTAATTCCTATTACTTCGTTCTCTAATCCGAAATCAAACAAAAATTCTGATTGAGAAGGCACTGTAGAGACGATGCGCTTGGCAGGTCGAGCGAGCTCCACCTTTCTTCCTACGCCATCTATTACAGTAATCATGAGGGATTGATTTGATTCAACAAAGCTAGTAAGTCCTCCTTGGTATTCGCTTCTTTTGGTAATTTATCTTTTCTCCAGCGGTGGATTCTAGGAAAACGCAAGGCGATTCCGCTTTTATGTCTGCTAGATAATTGAATTCCTTCAAATGCGATTTCAAATACAAGCGTTGGTGTTACCGATCGAACAGGTCCGAATTTATCAATGGTATTCTTTTTTACAAAAGCATCCACTTCTTTCATCTCAGCATCTGTCAATCCTGAATAAGCTTTTGTGAACGGCAAAAGGAGTCCTTCATGCCAAATTGCAAATGTGAAATCTGTGTAAAGATTTGCTCGTCTGCCGTGACCTTTCATAGCATAGATCATGACAGCATCAATGGTCATTGCATCCAATTTCCATTTCCACCAATCGCCTTTTTTTCTACCCACCTTATATGTGGATGAACGACGCTTGAGCATCAACCCTTCACATTTCATCTGCCTACTTTCTCTTCGGATCGCTATGATTTCTTGCCAAGTATTAGCTTTGATTTCTTCAGATAGAATTAGCTTTTCAGATTGTATTTCGGCAACAAAGGATGCTAGTTCTTCTCGTCTTTTTTCAAGAGAAAATTCTCTTAGATCAGTACCATTTGACTCCAATAAATCATAAGTAATGAAGGCTATGGGTGATGTTTCTAACGCTTTTTTAGTAAGGTTTTTGCGTCCAATTCGTGTTTGCAAATTGGCAAAAGGCATTACCTCATTTCCATCATGACAAATAATTTCACCATCGATAACGAAGTCCTTTTCTACATTTTTCAAAAAAAGTAATTCAGGAATTTTCTCTGTCATCAACTCCTCTCCTCTGCTCCAGATAAAGATTTCACCGTTTCGCTTTATTATTTGCCCACGAATTCCATCCCATTTTTTTTCGATCACCCAATCCTCTATTGCTCCAAGTTCAGACACCTCTCCTTCGAGGGCGTATGCAAGATAAAATGGATAAGGTACCGCGTCATTTCGTTGATCTTCGCTATTGATGAGTTTTTGAAAGTCGGTTTCATTCGGCGACCATTTTCCCATTAATCGATGCGCTAAAACCTCTTGTGGAATGGCGGTATGAATGGCGAGCGCTTTCAAAATGAGTTGTTGTGAAACACCCATTCTAAAGCCTCCTCCGATCAATTTATTAAAGATAAATTTCGAATCAACATCCATTCCCTTCCATGCGTTTAGCACATAAGCGATGCGCGTTTCTTCATCCTTCTTTTTCAGATTGGAAATTTCTGTCATCCATTGAGAAAGAGAAAAATTTTCAAGCTCGTACTCTTGTTTTACAAGCAGAGAAATCGTTTCTGAAAGATCACCCACCACCAAATATGTTTCATCGAAAAGCCATGAAGGCAACATTGCTGCTTGAGCAGCTATAGCCTTCAAAACGCCGCTTTGCAAGGGTTTTGGAGGTCTTTTATCTGTTAGCAGCGCAATAGCCCACAGCTTATCATCATCACTACTTTCTTCGAAGTACTTTACCAAAAACTGAATGCGTGCATTCGTTTTAGTCGTAGATTCTAGATCACGATAAAGTTGAACGAAGCGTTTCATAATTCCTCCTCCCCGAACTCAGTTTTCTCAGTGATAGCATTCCAGCCATTCTCGGAAAGATATTTAGCAAACACGTCTGTATAGCCATGTGTAACGATCACCTTTTCCGCGCCTGTGCTTTTGACCGCAGTGATAAGAGAATTCCAATCAGCATGATCAGAAATGACCAGCCCCTTTTCTACGTTCATTCTTCTTCGAGCTCCACGCAACGTCATCCAACCACTCGCATTAGCTTCCGCAAGGTTTTTAAACTTAGCGGTCCATGAGCTACCTTGAGTACTTGGAGGGGCAAGGATCATTGCTCCTTCCAAATCTTTCGGTGAAATATTTTTATCTAAATAGATTGATTCACGTAGGTGCAATCCGCAACTGGCAAGCACTTCGTTTGATTGATGTACTGCACCGTGAACAAATACTTTCCCACCATCATGAAGTGCGTTCAAAATTCTTTGTGCTTTACCTAAAGAGTAACAATAAATGATTGACGTTTTTTTAGCACTTGCATTGAGATCCCACCACTCATTTATTTCTTGATTCAACTCTGTTGGTTGTTTCCATTCGTAGATGGGTAATCCGAAAGTACTTTCTGTAATGAAAGCATGGCATTTCACAGGCTCAAATGGTTCGGAAATCCCATCTATATCCAATTTGTAATCACCAGCAGCCACCCACACTTCACCCCCATACTCCACCCGAATCTGACTTGATCCCGGGATGTGCCCTGCGGGATGAAGGCTAATCTTCACACCGTTAATAAAAGTGGTTTGATTGTAACTAACTTCATCCACCGATATATTCTGTCCGAGGCGGTGTCGCATCATTGCTGCAGTGATTGGATGAGCGAGATAGGAGTTCATTCCCCATCGCGCGTGGTCCGAGTGCGCATGTGTAATAATCGCGCGAGCAACAGGACGCCAGGGATCGATGTAGAAATCTCCTTGCTCACAATAAATGCCATTAGAAGTGAATTTTAGCAATGCCATGACACAATAACTTAAAGCGGCGTACCTTTGTTCTATGGCCGAATCTAAAGAAAAAAGAACCCTTTTTATCCTTTACATCCTAGGAATTTACATTTTGTTTCAAGCCTCATGGTGGGCTTATCACCTTATCGATCTCAACGGTGAGATGTATGAAATGAAAAGTATCATGACCGGTATTGATCATTCAAAAATTTATCAGACAAAAGTCTGGATGATCATTGGAGAAGGAAGTATTTTCCTTGTACTTTTGGGAATTGGTTTTTGGCAAATAAAAAAGAACATTTCCAAAGAATTAAGATTAGCAAGAATGGAGAAAACATTTTTGCTCTCCGTCACTCATGAGCTAAAAACACCCATCGCAGCGGTTAAATTGTTTTTAGAAACATTGAAAACAAGAAAGCTTCAACCAGAGCAATCAGCCAAGATCATTGAAGATGCCTTGAAGGAAACCACGAGACTTCAGACCTTATCAGAAAATATTCTCCTAGCAACAAGGCTCGATCAAATGCGTGAAAAAGTCTTAGATGAGGATATTGAATTGTCAGAAATAATTCAGCAGTGCACCACGCGCTATCGTTCTTTATTTCCTGATCGAAAAATTGAAATGAAGTTGAATGAAAAAATTCACATCAAAGGAGACGTGCAATTCATTCAAGCGATGACTTCAAATTTGTTAGAAAACGCATTGAAATATTCACCATCAAATGAACCAATTGAAGTCATTTTAAAAAAAGAGAATGGCATTCCAACGCTAGAGTATCGCGACTTTGGAGCGGGAATACCCGTTGGAGAAAAGCAGCGAGTTTTCGAAAAGTTTTATCGTATTGGCAATGAAGACACGCGAAAGACAAAGGGTACTGGTCTTGGTCTTTACATCGTTAGAAACATCGTAAAATTGCACGGCGGAAGTATCGAGATAGAATCAAATATTCCTCATGGAAGTATTTTTAAAATTACACTCCCCTCAACATTGAATTAAGAAAATTATGAATAAGAAAGTTGCATTAATCATTTTAGATGGATGGGGCCACGGCCGCAAAGACAGCAGTAATGCTATTTTCATGGCAAATACTCCATACACTGATTCACTCTATCAGAATTATGCAAACGCAGAGCTTCGCACTGATGGTGAAAATGTAGGGCTACCTGAAGGGCAGATGGGAAATAGTGAAGTTGGCCATATGAATATTGGTGCAGGACGTGTGGTGTATCAAGACCTTGTCAAAATCAATATCGCCATCCGTGAAAAAAGCTTCCAACAACAAGAAGTAATTCTGAATGCTTATAAGTATGCACAGGAGAATAACAAGCGCGTGCATTTATTGGGATTAGTAAGCGATGGCGGTGTGCATTCACATATCACGCATATTCAAGCTTTGGCGCAGCTCGCAGGTGAGTATTCAAGTGTATCAACTTTTATACATGCCTTTACAGATGGTAGAGATACCGATCCAAAAAGTGGTCTTGGTTTTATTCAGCAATTAGAGTCAAGTATTTCAACATCCAATGTGCACATTGCAACTATATGTGGTCGATACTATGCGATGGACCGCGATAAGCGTTGGGAGCGTGTAAAGTTGGCTTACGACCTGATGGTAAATGGTGTGGGCGATCATTTCGAAAATGCAGCAGATGCGATTCGTGCAGCTTACAACAGCGATACCACAGATGAGTTTATCAAGCCTGCAATCATTGGAGAAAATAACGCTTCTATTCAAGAAGGAGATGTTGTTTTCTGCTTCAACTTTAGAACAGATCGTTGTCGCGAGATCACTGAGGCCCTTTCACAGCAAGCCTTTCCTGAGTTTGACATGAAGCCTTTGTCGTTGCACTATATCACCATGACCAACTATGATGATAATTTCAAAAATGTGCATGTAGTTTATGACAAAGACAATTTGGTAATGACTTTAGGTGAAGTAATTTCTAATGCAGGAAGAACTCAAATTAGAATTGCTGAAACAGAAAAATATCCTCACGTCACTTTCTTTTTTAGCGGTGGTCGTGAAGCTGAGTTCGAGGGAGAGCGCAGAGCAATGGTTTCTTCACCAAAGGTGGCCACCTATGATTTGCAGCCTCAAATGAGTGCCGAGGGAATTACCAAAACCATCACTGATTTGATGAAAGAATCTCCCGCAGATTTCATTTGTTTGAATTTCGCAAACCCAGATATGGTAGGACACACAGGAGATTTTCAAGCCATAGTAAAAGCCGTTGAGACCACAGATGCTTGTTTGAAAGAAGTTGTTTCTGTGGGTCAGCCGCTTGGCTATTCATTCGTTGTAATAGCAGATCATGGAAATGCTGACTACGCGGTAAATGAAGATGGTAGTCCCAATACTGCGCATACGACAAATCCAGTTCCTATCTGGATTATTGACCAAGATGTAAAGAAAATTAATAGCGGTAAGCTAGCAGATGTAGCTCCAACGATACTCGATTTAATGGGCATAAAAAAGCCCGTCGAAATGACGGGCTTGTCTCTTATTCACCACGTTTAATCATAACGTTTCCGGAATATACTTCTCCGTCACTTCTTTGGAAGACGTAGAAGTATGTTCCGTCTGGTGAGTCATCACCGTCCCACTGATTATTGTAGTTGTCTGATTCAAATACGATGGTTCCCCAGCGGTTCCATACAGTTAGCGAGCTTCCTGGGAAGAACTGCACACCTTGAATTACAAAAGCCTTGTTTTGTGCATCACTGTTAGGAGTGAAAATGTTTGGAATCAATGTTCCGCATGGTTGCACTGTAACAAGGATATCCCCTTCTTGTCCGCACTGATCAATTACTTCAACTAGATAAACTCCATTTTGAAGACCAGTGAATAATTCTGTTTGAGAATTATAAGCTAGTCCAAGTGTGTCATATGTGACATCGTATGGACGACTACCACCTTGAATCAATGCCGAAGAGGTTCCGCTCAAACAAAGTACAACTGTATCTACTACAGCGAATGGAATAGGCTCAGTAACAAAAAATGTTGTGCTATCTGTAGAACCGCAATAGTCCGTCACGAATACTTCGTATTCACCAGCATCACCTTCCGAATACGTGGCAGTTGGAGTCGTTTGTCCAGAAGACCATGAATAAGTCAATGCTCCAAATCCGAGTGAGGTCACAGGGTCTACCACTTCAGAGCTGTTTGGGCAAATGTTAACCACTGGAATTTCTGCAACATCCAAAGGCTGATAATCAATTAAATTTAGAGATGCTGATGCCGTAGCGGGCAAGCCATCGATAGTTACATAATCGAAGGAAATGATAATCTCTTCTGTTCCTTCAACCAAGTCGTCTATAATTGCTGTAATATCAACTGTTACTTCGCTATCACCTGGTTCGAAAATAATTTGATCTGTCAAAGAAGTGGTATAGTCCACACCAGAAATTGCAGTACCACCCAAAGTAATATCAAGCACCAATTCCTCAACGATACACTGAGGAGGAGTGATTACGAACTGTCCTTCGATACATCCTTCAAGAATAGAAAGTGCTGGGAAGCCTGGAGCAGGATTCACAACGATCGGTTGAATAAGGTTGCTAGAAATATTGAAGCTACCTTCTTCTAAGATAACCATTGAATCAAGAGCAGTGTCTACTCCATCAGCAATTGCCAGTCTGATGTGATATGTTTCACCACAAATCAAGTTTGCCACAGCAGTCAACGTAGTAGTATAACCATTCAACGCAACCACACCCTGGCTTGGATTATCTATATAATAGTTTGAATTCAATCCAGGATTTACACTACTAATTGTAACGGGAAGTGCTGGATTACTATTAGGAATAATAGCAATGTTAGTTGCTCCATCTTGATATGGACCTGTAATTCCAGGGCCGCTCAAGAAGAACCCGAATACGTCATTGTACTGAGTATTTACGAAAGTTAGATACTCGTTAGAGCCAAAAATAAAGTCAAAAGAAAGAGCAGTTCCTGTAGCAACGAAATCGAACTCAAGAATAGCGACGTCATTTACAGAACTTACTGTAAAACTTTGACCGATAAGCGGAGGTACTGAATTTGCTACCGATAAAAGGTCTGCATTACCAGAAACTGGAGCATTTAAGAATGTTCCAAAATTGCCTGGCTCCAATGTTTGAACATCAGCTGTTCCAAGTACAATTCCAGATGAAACCTCGAATGGATTAACCGCACCGCTCATTCCACCGAGCTGCAATGCATCTCCTGTGAACTGGGCATTAGAATATTGGATACTAGGACCTAGAAGTAATTGAACCGCTGCGTCAGCAGTCAATTGATCTACTTGTACCTGTGAAAATGTCGCATTGGAAACCAACGCAAGTGCAATCAATGAAGCTATTTTTCTCATCATAATCAATTTCTCTTGTTGAGTTGACGAAAGTAATTCAACAGAAGTTGTATCGTACCAAAATATTATCTTAAAATAGTAATCGTACCTTCTCTTTCAATAAGGTTACCTCTTAAACCTTGTGCTTTCATTTGATATAAGTACACACCGTCTTGAATGTAATAATCGCCTGCCTTGTGACTACCATCCCAAACATCATTAATGTCTTTGCTTTGGTAAACTACATCCCCCCATCTATTGAATACAATGATTTCGAACCAAGCAATATCATGACCTTCAGCCTTCCAAAAATCATTTGTCCCATCCATGTCTGGTGTGAATGCATTGGGTAAGAAGAGATTTCCGACGGGATAATAAGTGGCAGATGTCGTTTTAATACAACCTAGTTCGCTTTCCACTTGTAGCTCAACGAGCCACTCCTCCGTTGTATTGAATTCATGCGTCACAGGATTTTCAAATGAAAACGCTCCATCACTAAAGAACCATGTAGTTTGTGCAACGTGCTCACTTATATTTTCAAAGACCATAACATCTTCACCAGCATATTCAGCGGTAAAAATTGGCTCAACGTTATCTACCAAAACGCTAACAGTACTTACCGCCATATTGCCGCATTGGTCTATCGCTTCAAAAGTATATGTTGCTGATTCCGATGGCTGAATAGTCAGATTAAGTGCAGCTACCTCTGGGTTCTGCCATTCATAGATATAATTTCCTACACCACCAGAAATCTGTGCTGACAACACTATGCTTTCGCCAGTACAAACTACTGTATCGTTTGATAACACTAATGAAACGGGAACCGCAGGGATATAAATATTCAATTGATCGCTCGCGGTGTTTCCACATTCATCTTCCACTATAACAAGAATGGAACTTTGATCCTGAGACCCTACATTGACTGTCGCATTTCCACTAAATGGATCACCGTCCTGAGACCATGAATAATCATAAGTTCCGACACCCCCTGTCGCATTAGCTGTGACTGGCGCCGTTTCAATGCAAGTGAGAGTGAGATCACTGCCGAGGCTCACAGACACCGGCACTGCTGGCACATTGAGCAACATTTGATCATCACCAATATTTCCACAAACGTCTGAAACGGTGAGTTCAATACTGCTCGCAGCGTCAGTTTGAAAGATTTCTGTTGAACCTGTTCCCGCAAAGATTCCATCTTGATTCCATTCGTACGAATAGGTGCCTACTCCGCCTGAAATATTAGGAATAATTTCAGTTTGATCTAGGCAGGTAACATTCAAGTCAGGACCGAGGTTTACGGTAATTGGAACTGGAATTATTTCAACTTGAATATTCAAATTACTGCTATTTCCACATTCATCTTGAGCAGATACTTGCACCCACTGATCACTGTCAAATGCGGCAGTCAAATCAGCAGTATTCCCGAGGGCTCCGGAAGCATCAGACCATGAATACGTATAATTTCCTACACCTCCTGAAATCTGTGGTGCAATTGTCACTTGCTCTGTACAAGGCACTTGATAAGGTGATTGCCAATCAATGACCACATTTATTTGAGGAATATTGAACTGTACAAAGTCAGTAGCACTTGATCCGCACTCATCGGTTACTTCAAGAGCAATTGTCAAGGGCGTTCCGGTTTGGACATCAAGTGTCTGTGCCGTTGAAAGCACTGCATTTTGATCTGACCACTCATAGCTCAGCATTCCGAAACCTCCCGATACCGTAGGATTGATAGTGGTAAGATCTAAACAATTTACACTCAGATCAGGACCAAGATTTACTGCTACCGGATCTACCACTTGCATGAAAACTTCTGCCACGCCCTCGAAAGGAGTGACCCCACAAGTATCTGTAACAATAAAATCATACGAAGTCGATTCGTTAGGACTCACATTGATTGAAGTCCCGGTCCCAATAGCATTCCAGTTTATTGCGTAGTATCCAATTCCACCGGTGATTACAGGTGTTAGTGTCGCAGTGCCACCACATGTAATTTCAACATAAGGGGAAGTGACTTGAAGTTCAGGTAAATCATTAATCTCAATATCAAAAGTTGTCGTAGTAGTATTCGCACATGCTCCACCCACATCAAGTGTAATCTGAAGCAATTCGATTCCCTCGAAAGTATTATCTTGTATAGCAGTAATTGGAATTGCTACTTCATCTTCAAATGGTGGGAAGGTGATTGTAGTTGGGATTGGCTCAACATCAACTCCATTCTGAGCAGTGCCGGCCAACATCACATCATACGTCGCAGCGGTTGAAATACCCGCAGGTCTAGTCAAATAAAGGTATCCTGTTTGACAACCTTCATAAAGACCATTAGCTGCAGGACTCAAATTAGCCGGTGCTGTGAAGGTTAATGCGACTTGGTTACTTTGAAAACTTCCCGCTTGCAAAAACACGAATGAATCGTAAGATGTATCGAAGCTTCCTGCATCGGCAATCGCAATTTTGATGTGATACGTTTGGCCACAAACAACATTTGCTCTCGCGGTCATCAGAGTAGTAAATCCGTCACATTGAATTTGATTTGCTGTAGAATTAAATGAATTTAAATTATTGATGTAATACTGGCAATTGGTGCATGGACCAGTCGCAGAAGTTCCATTATTAATATTGTTAATGGTAATTGGCGTAGTGGAATTAGGAACAAGCGCAATGTTGGCTGCATTATTCAAATAGGGCCCTGTAATACCTGGTCCACTTAAGAAGAAACCAAAAGCGTCGTTAAAAGTAGAACCCGCAAATTCTGGATATTCATCAGAACCAAAAACGAAATTGAATGCAAGGCTATCTCCAGTTGGCACGAAATCGAATTCCAAAATAGCCGCGTCATTTAAGGGGTTTCCGCTCAGTTCGAAAAGATCTGGATCGGAGGCTCCAACACCAGAAGCAGGTCCGCTTGAGAATGTACCACTCGTATTAGGACCTGCGGCGCCATTGACATTACCGGACCCTAAAACAAGACCATTTGCAATTCCTAGATTACATCCATTGCATGTGAAGCTTCCGATTTGATCAACACTCCCAGAAAAGGTAACATTGCTCGCAGTTACCCCCTCGCCTAATAGAACGGTTTGTACTCCATCCAAGGCATTCACAGCATTATTGATCACTAATTGTGAAAAAGAAAAATGAGGAAATAAAATGAGCGCGAACAAAAAGATGCCCGTAAAGTGTCGATTAAACCGACATTTTTTTGGTTTCATGATAGCTACTTGTTAAGGAATAACACTGCAATTTAAGTATTTATGTGGAGATTACCAAATTCTTGAATAATGTGACGAATGGTGAATAAATCTAACTCAACCTCTTTACATTTGATTTATGTCTGAGAATATCATAGAAATTGAAAAATTGACCAAGTGGTACAAGATCGGCGACGAGGTTGTGAAGGCACTGAATGGAGTCAATTTGAATATCAAAAAGAACGAATACGTTGCTTTGATGGGCCCTTCTGGATCTGGAAAATCTACGTTGATGAATATTCTTGGATGCCTCGACACCCCTTCTTCAGGAAAGTACTGTTTGAATGGACCTGATGTGGCAAAGCTTTCCGATAGCCAATTAGCAGAAATCCGAAATAAAGAGATTGGCTTCGTATTTCAAACATTCAATTTGCTTCCTAGATACTCAGCCTTGGAAAATGTTGCGTTACCCTTGGTATACGCGGGTGTAAAGAAGGAGGATCGCAGTAAAAAGGCTAAAAAAGTCTTAGAAGAAGTAGGTCTTGGGGACCGCGTAATGCACAAACCGAATGAACTAAGCGGTGGACAGCGACAAAGAGTTGCTGTTGCGAGAGCCCTTGTGAATACTCCAAGTATTATTTTGGCCGATGAACCCACTGGAAATCTAGATACAAAGACAAGTTATGAAATCATGAAATTATTCCAAGATATTCATGATCAAGGAAATACAATTATTGTAGTAACTCACGAGGAAGATATTGCGCGTCACGCGCACAGAATTGTTCGCCTGAGAGATGGCGTGATTGAAAGTGATGAGAAAAACATACCGACTAAGGTTGTATTTTCGCAGCCTTAATATCGCGTTGTTATGCCAAAACATCCTAGTATTTTAGAATTATTCAACGACAAGCCTATTGGAACAAATGTTCTTGTTAAAGGCTGGGTGCGTACGTTTAGAAATGATCAATTCATTACTGTCACTGACGGTTCAACGATAAAGACACTTCAAATCGTGATCAAGAAAGAGGAACACGATGAAGAAAAACTCAAGAAAATTCAAACAGGTGCATGCATTAGCGCCAAAGGTCTTCTAGAAAAAAGCCTAGGTAAAGGACAAGAAATCGAATTAGTCTGCGAGGAGCTTACTATTCTTGGTGAGAGTGACCCAAATGAATTCCCAATTCAGATGAAACGCCACACGATGGAGTTTCTTCGCGAAAAGGCTCACCTTCGATTCCGCACCAACACATTTGGCGCTGTCTTCCGCATTCGTCACCACCTTGCTTTCGCGGTTCACAAATTCTTTAATGATCGTGGATTCTTTAACCTCCACTCTCCTATTATTACAGGAAGTGATGCAGAAGGAGCGGGTGAAATGTTTAAAGTAACCACACTAGACATTCAAAATCCCCCACGTACCGAAAACGGTGAAGTAGATCTTTCACAAGATTTCTTCGGCAAACCAACGAACCTGACAGTAAGTGGTCAGCTTGAAGCAGAGCTTGCAGCGCTCGCTCTAGGGAAAGTCTACACGTTCGGGCCAACCTTCCGTGCTGAGAATTCAAATACAAGCCGACACCTTGCTGAGTTCTGGATGATCGAACCAGAAGTAGCTTTCAATGATATATTCGATAATATGGATCTTGCTGAGGAATTCCTTCAGTATTGTATCAAATATGCCCTTGAGCATTGCAGAGAAGATCTTGAATTTTTGCAAGAAAGAGAGGCCAATGAAGATAAACTCAAGCCTGTAGATGATAGACAAAGCATGCCTTTGATTCAGCGCTTGGAGTTTGTAACCAATAATAAATTCGAGAGAATTACTTATACGGATGCTATCGACATTCTACTCAATAGCAATCATTACAAGAAGAAGAAATTCAAGTTCAATGTTGAATGGGGCATTGATCTTCAAAGCGAACACGAGCGTTATTTAGTAGAAAAACATTTCCAAAAACCAGTAATTATTACTGGTTATCCTGCTGCAATCAAAGCCTTCTACATGCGAATGAATGAAGACGGAAAAACAGTTGCTGCAATGGATATTCTAGTTCCAGGAATTGGTGAAATCATCGGTGGTAGTCAACGTGAAGAAAGACTTGACAACTTGATTGCAAAATGCGAGCAGTTTAACATTCCACAAGATCATTTGTGGTGGTATCTCGAAACACGAAAATTCGGAACATGCGAGCACGCCGGTTTTGGTCTAGGTTTTGAAAGACTCATCATGTATGTTACAGGAATGCAAAACATCAGAGATGTGATACCATTCCCACGCACACCGCAAAACGCAGAGTTCTAATCGAAACCATTATCTTTGTTAAGTCATGTTGAAGCAAACCTTACAACAAAAATTACAGCAGAAGTTATCTCCTCAACAAATTCAATTGATGAAGATGCTTCAAATTCCGACGATGGAATTAGAGCAACGCATCAAAGAAGAAATGGAGATCAATCCTGCTTTGGAAGAAGGTGCCGATGAAGAGGTCAATGACGATGCAAAGACGATGGAGGAAACAGAAGCTGAAATCGAAGCTGATAATTCTAAAGACAGCGAAGACTTTGATATACGTGACTACATCGATGAAGACGATATCCCTGAATACAAACTTTACACAAATAACTACAGCAGTGATGATGAAGACCGCCAAAGCCCATTAGGTGCAGGTGGCTCTTTTCAAGATGCTCTTTTCTCTCAATTAGGTCTTCGTGATCTTACAGAAAAAGAAATTCAATTAGCGGAATACCTCATCGGAAACCTAGATGAGTCGGGTTATTTGAGAAGGGAACTTCCATCCATTGTAAACGATCTTGCATTCACCTCAAATATTTCTTCTACTGTTGAGGAGTTACAAGGTGTTCTCGACATCATACAAGATCTCGATCCAGCAGGAGTTGGAGCAAGAGATTTAAAGGAATGTCTTTTAATCCAAATAAGAAGAGTTGAAGAAAAAGATGAAGATGTTGATTTAGCAGAAGTAATCATTTCGAAATACTTCGATGAATTTACCAAGAAGCATTACGAAAAAATTTCGAAGAAACTAGAGCTTGATGATTCTGAATTGAAGCCAGCAATTGACTTCATTCTTCACTTGAATCCAAAGCCTGGTAATAGCATGATGGAGTCGTCACGTACCATTCAGCACGTGACACCCGACTTTCTATTGACAGTAGAAAATGATGAGTTGAAACTCACTTTGAATAGCCGAAATGCTCCAGAGCTAAAAATTAGTAGAGAGTATAAAGAAATGCTCCACCACTATTCTAAGACCAAAACCGTAGAGCAAAAAGATAAAGATGCCATGATGTTTGTCAAGCAAAAAATTGACAGTGCAAAATGGTTTATTGATGCGATCAATCAGCGAAACCAAACGCTGCTCTTTTGTATGCAAGCAATCGTTGATTATCAAAAAGAATTTTTCTTGAGCGGAGATGAAACGAAACTCAAGCCGATGATTTTGAAGGATATTGCTGATCGTGTTTTTATGGACATCAGTACTATTAGCCGTGTAGCAAATAGTAAGTACATCCAAACACCTTACGGTACCTTCTTATTGAAATTCTTCTTCTCAGAAAGTCTCTCAACGGATGAAGGAGAAGAAGTTTCTTCACGAGAAGTGAAGAAGATTTTGAAAGATGCTATTGAAGCGGAACAAAAGCGCAAGCCATTGACCGATGAGAAGCTTGGTAAACTATTAAACGCAAAAGGATATAACATTGCGCGCCGCACTGTAGCTAAGTACCGCGAACAATTAGGAATTCCTGTAGCTAGACTCAGAAAGGAATTATGATCATTCGCTTAGCCAAAATTTTATCACTCATATTTCATCCACTTTGGATGCCTTTGATTATTTATATTTTGGTAAGATGGCTAGATCCATACTATATCGCGCCCACACAAGCAGATAATTTCGTACTTCTTCTTTTAGTGGTAAATATTATTGCTCCAGCCGTTTCGATCTTAATTATGATCAAGTACGGCTTGCTCAGCGACATTGAACTTCGCAATAGAAAAGAGCGATTTGGCCCATATCTTTTAGTTATTTTCTACTACATATTAAGCTATACGATGCTTAAATGGAAAGGCCCTATTCTCCCTCCTGAAGTATTTAGTTTCTTCGTTTCGGTGATTCTATCTTTAGTAGTGTCGCTAACGATAAATATGTTTTGGAAAATATCTGTGCACCTTCTTGCGCAAGGAGGAGTCTTCGGAACATTGCTCGCTTTGAACTCACTTCACAAATCAGATATTACTGTCTTTCTTATGCTATCGGCTATTGGCGCGGGTTTGACGGCCTATTCGCGTTTGAAATTAGAGGCACACACACATGGACAAGTCTACGCAGGATTCTGCTTGGGTGCATGCATGAACTGGCTAGTGATTAGCCAGAAATTTATGATTTGATTTGTTCTTTCGCTTGAAGTTGTTGCTCCCAATTCCAAGCATCTCTGAGACCTTCCTCAATTCCTAGTTCAGTTTTCCAACCGAGCAAACGTTCGGCCTTATCGACATTGGCCCAAATTTGCTCAACATCACCACTTCTTCTTGGTCCTGTTTTATAGTTGAGGGCCTCACCCGTTAATGCTTCAAATGCTTTTACCACCTCTAGTACTGAATTACCTCTACCCTGTCCGAGATTGAAAATCTCATAAGTAGTATCAGCATTGATTAACCATTCCAGTGCAGCAAGGTGCGCTTTAGCTAGATCCACCACATGTATGAAATCTCGAATACACGAACCATCGGGCGTAGAATAATCGGTGCCGAAAACGGTGAGCGTATCTCTTTTTCCAATAGCAGTCTGTGTTATGAATGGAACGAGATTATTAGGAACGCCATTAGGCAATTCACCAATAATGCCTGTTGGGTGAGCTCCTATTGGATTGAAGTAGCGCAAAATTGCTGATTTAAGCGCAACCTTTGAATGGCAAACATCCTTGATCATTTGCTCGCATACTACTTTGGTATAGCCATAGGGAGATGCAGCATTTTTATCAGGGCTTTCTTCAGTCACTGGAAGTTGTTCAGGCTGACCATATACAGTACAAGAACTTGAAAAGACAAGATTATGCATATCAAACTCCGCCATGATCTCAAGGAGAATGGCCAAGGACCCGATGTTGTTAGAATAATACTCCAACGGTTTGTCTACCGACTCTCCTACCGCTTTAAATGCGGCGAAATGAATGACCGCTTCAGGCCTTTCTATTTCAAATACTTGACGGAGTGCCTCTCTATTTCGACAATCAATTTCGTAAAAATTTGGAACCTTTCCAGATATCTCCCGTATCCCGTCCAAAACAGAGATGTTCGAATTGGATAGATTATCCACGATCACAGGATCATACCCCGATTGAATCAATTCAATGACGGTATGTGAGCCAATAAAACCGGTTCCACCTGTTACAAGGATTTTCATACAAGGAGTTAATTTCTGATAAGGCCAACAAAAATAGGCAATTCGAAACTTTTTTTTACAAAAATGAAACCTTTGAAATGAATAAATAGTAATAGAGCTTCAGACTAACCTAACCTAACAACATGAACACATCAATGACTTCGCCAAGGTACGACCTGTCGTATCTGAACCAGGTCTTTCAGGGGAATCGAGAGATGATAGATAATATCATTACGCTCTTTCTTCAGCAAGTACCTGAATATATACGTGAAATGGAGGAATGCGTCAAAAAGAACGAGCCTCTCTCACTACATCCTCTTGCGCACAAAGCCAAGTCTTCTATTTCTATGCTTGGCATCAAGGATATGGAATCCGACATCTTACGCATAGAGCATGACAGCAAACACTTACGAAATTTAGATGAGCTGCCGAATTTAGTTCACAGGGTAAAAGAGAATTGCCAAATTGTGTACTACCAGCTTCAAGAGCAATTGCAGCGCGCCTCCTAAGCGTGCATGTATAAACGATATAGGGTGGAGGGCCGCTCTCGGTAAGAACTAGTTTCTGAAGAGGGCGGTTTTTCTATTTAAAAATGTTGCTACCTTGCCCCCGAATCCTAGCTAGTTGAATGTGACTTACGTATTATGTTGTTTTCCTTAACAGACGAAAGAGACTTACGAGAAAGAGGCCTTACCAGTGCAGAGTTGATGAATACGATTTATCGTTTTACTCATCAAACTCAGCCCATTCATTTAGATAGACCTTGCACCGCTGGAGATGGAATCTCTATACTAAAAGCATCGGATGCAAGTAGATATTTATCTCTTTTCGAAAGTGAAAGTCCTAAGAAAACCATTATGAAGTTTGTGCCCGCATCAGGCGCGGCTTCTAGAATGTTCAAGCACATCTACCAATATCATCCTGAAAATATTGATCAACTCACTGAAGAGTTTATCATTAACCTAGATCTGTTTCCTTTTTTCAATTTACTGAAAGAAGAATTTTCTAAAGAAAATATCTCGCTTGCAAAATTGATTGACGAAAATGATTGGGATCGTATTTTCAAAAAAATACTATATACCCCAGGATTAAACTACAGTATTTATCCAAAAGGATTAATTCCATTTCACAGATATCCTAATGGTGAAATCTTAACTGCATTCGAGGAACATATTCGTGAAGCAATTGATTACGGACGTGAAGCAGATGGAACGTGTAGATTGCATTTCACACTCGCTCCACATCAAGTGGATCTTGTTATTTCTTTTTTGGAAAAAAAAGTGGAGGCCTTCCCGTATGAAAAGTTCATTTTTCATCACAGTATTCAAGCTGCCTCGACGGATACACCTGCAATTGACAAGAATAATGAAGTAGTACGTGATAAAGACGGAAAGATCATTTTCCGCCCTGCTGGTCATGGCGCTTTGATATATAATCTACAAGAAATTAATGAGGACATTATCTTCATTAAAAACATAGATAACGTTACCACCAGCGATCAAAAAGACGAATCTCTTTTTTACAAAAAAGTGTTGGCTGGTCTACTTCTCGATTTGAAGAATCAGTCCGATCAAATTTTATTTGACATTGAAAATAATGTTCCGTCATCCGTAGAAAAAGGACTTCAGTTTATTGGACAATGGTTCAACTCTGATGTTTCCTACGATATGACTCCAGAACAAGCGCGTCATTATATTCAGCTCCAACTCGACCGTCCCATGAGGGTTTGCGGCATGGTGAAGAATGAAGGTGAGCCTGGTGGCGGTCCATTCTGGGTAAAGCTCTCAGATGGGTTTACGAGTAAACAAATCGTAGAAAAAAGCCAGATCGATCATCACGATTTGAAACAAATGAAAATCCTATCGGAATCAACGCACTTTAACCCGGTTGATATAGTTTGCTCGATTAAAAATAGAAATGGAGAAAAATATTCTCTTGTGGATTTCATCGACCATAGTGCAGGATTTATCTCGGAAAAATTCCAAGATGGAAAAGTCATTAAAGCTTTGGAATTACCAGGACTTTGGAATGGCTCAATGGCGCTTTGGAATACTGTATTCGTTGAGGTACCGAATTCTACTTTCAATCCAGTAAAAACAGTTAACGATTTACTTAGACCCGGACATCAAGTCCTTTAAAATCGGCTACTTCTAATTGTTTATTACAAAATAGCGTTTCTGTTTCTTCCTTATTTGAAGCAACACAGATAATTCTATTTAAAGCAAATTCATCCACTAATTTTTGATACCAGAGAATGGCATTTGAATCCAAATGCGATGATGGTTCATCGAGTAATAATATAGTGGCATCGCTCATAATCGCCAATCCCAATTTTACTCGCTGTTTCATCCCACTTGAATAAAACTTTAATGGTTTATCTATCTGTGCTGACAATCCCATTTTATCTGCTACCTCGAGCAAACTCAGATTGTTTTTAAAGCTTTTAAAAGAAGAAAAAAACTGAATGTTTTCGCGAAGTGTGAAGTCTTCATAAAGCGTCATATATGGTGTCGCGAGTGCCACTTGCTTATAGACATCTTGCACACCAATCATTTGATCATTTTGCTTCCAAATGATTTTCCCTTCCGATGGAGTAAGATAGCCGCTTAATATTTGAAGAAGAGTTGATTTACCACTCCCATTCGAACCAAGAATAGCGATTCGATCATTCTGGACTAGACTCAAAGACACCTTACGGAAGATCCACTCCCGCTGATATCTTTTGCCAATATTGTCCAGCGATATTTCCACAAAAAAGAATTATAGTCCTTGAGGACCGCGAATAATGCCTTTATCAGAAGTACGAATGAATTCAAGAATAAATTCCTTCTCTTCAGTATTGGGCAATTCCATTTCAGCAGCGTGGATGGCACGTGAAGTATTGCTATTATGAACGTAGATCATACGATACACGTCTTCAATATGAGCAATTGTTTCATTAGCAAATCCTCTTCTGCGCAGGCCCACTGTATTAACACCAGCAAAGCTTAGTGGTTCGCGAGCAGCCTTGATATATGGTGGAACATTTTTTCTAACCAAACTACCTCCAGCGATGAAACAGTGCTGACCAATGCGAATGAATTGTTGAATTGCAACTACACCTTCGATTACTACCCAATCATCAATGGTCACGTGACCAGCTATGTTTGCTGAGTTAGCGATGATACAGTTATCACCGATAAATGCATCATGAGCCACGTGCACATAAGCCATCAAAAGACAATTTTTTCCAACTTTCGTTTTAAATCTGTCTTTGGTTCCTCTATTGAGCGTGCAGCATTCGCGGATTGTTGTATTGTCGCCGATTTCAGTAGTAGTGATTTCACCATCAAACTTTAAATCTTGTGGAATTGCAGAGATCACAGCACCTGGGAATATTCTGCAATTTCTGCCGATTCGCGCGCCGTCCATGATAGTAACATTGGGGCCGATCCATGTACCGTCGCCGATTTCTACATCACCTTCGATGGTAGTGAAAGCTCCGATGGTAACATTTTGTCCAATCTTCGCTCTTGGGTCAATCACATTCATTGCGCTCATACAGCTTGCGTGGCATTAGTTTCAGTAACTACTCTATCTCTTACGACTTGAGCAAGCATAGTTGCTTCACTCACTTCTTTTCCATTGACGTATGCAATTCCTTTCATATTCACTAAACCTCTTCTGATGGGAGATTCAAGGCTTAATTTGAATATGATTGTATCACCGGGAATAACTTTCTGCTTGAATTTTACTCCATCAATTTTCATGAAGTAAGTGCTATAGTTTTCTGGATCTGGTACTTGTGAAAGAGCGAAGATCCCTCCTACTTGCGCCATGGCCTCTACTTGAAGTACTCCTGGCATCACGGGGTTTCCAGGGAAGTGACCTTGGAAAAACGGTTCATTCATGGTCACATTTTTCAAGCCGATAACACCGTTCGCATCCATCTCCAAAATTTTATCTACTAGCAAGAAAGGATAGCGGTGGGGCAGCATCTTTTCGATATCGTTGATATCATAAAGAGGCTTTTGGAAAATATCGAATTTAGGTGATTCGTCTTTTTGCTTTTTAATGAGGCCCTTCAAGATCTTAGCAAACTCCACATTTCCGTGGTGTCCAGGTCTTGCCGCGAGGATGTGACCTCTGATGAAACGTCCCACTAAAGCGAGATCTCCAACAATATCCAACAGCTTGTGTCGTGCAGGTTCGTTTTCATATTGAAGTTTTACCGTATTTAAAACTCCAATGCCTTCTACTTTCACCTCAAGATCTTCCTTTCCTAGAAGTTTTAATATATCCTTGATCTGATCTTCTGTGTAAGGTTGATCTACCATCACAATGGCGTTATCAAGACTTCCTCCTTTGATCAATCCATTCTTAGCTAGCAATTCCAATTCGCGTAAAAAAACAAATGTTCTACAGCGAGAAATTTCTTCTACAAAGTGGTTGAGCTGATACATGTGCGCGTGTTGTGTACCTAAAATTGGCGAGTTATAATCCACCATTACAGTTAATCTAAACTCTCCACCGGTAGTAGGAACCGCAAGCATTTCCACGCCTTTCACACTATCTTCAAAGGTGATATTCTCTGTTAAGGTCAGATATTGTCTTTCCGCACTTTGTTCTTCATATCCCGCCGCCTCGATTGCTTGAACAAAAGGCCAGGCACTGCCGTCCATTATGGGCACCTCAGGGCCATCAAGCTGGATGAGTGCATTGTCAATCTTGCAACCATAGATCGCAGATAGCACGTGCTCAGTGGTATAGACGCGTGCTCCATTTTGTTCCAATGTAGTACCACGTTGAGTGGCTACCACCAAGTCTGGATCAGCCTTGATAATGGGTTGTTCGGGTAAATCTATTCTTTGAAATCTGTAGCCGTGATTTTCCGGTGCAGGTAGAATAGAAAGATTGACAGGCGCCCCTGTATGCAAGCCCACACCCGTAAGGTGCACTGCTGATTTAATTGTTCGCTGCTTAGAACTCATGATGCGAAATTAATCTGATTGACTGCGAAAATAGGTCATTCGCTGAAACTACTAAAAAATAAAAATGCCCCCTGGAAAGGGGGCACTTTATGCAATATCATAACCATCTTAGTTACCCAACATGTAGAATACACCTACAGAGATTACTTGGTTTGAAACTTTGTCATCTGTATCAAAGTCTGGATCAGCAAGGTTTGAAAGACCTTGAGTCAATCTAGCTTCCACTCCGAAACCAGATTCAGTTTGGAATCCAAGACCTACATTAATACCAAAATCAGTTCCATTGTAAAATTCTTTTACATCCTCATCAATAGACTCAGAAACACTAACGCTTCCGCCAGGACCTGAGCTTGAGCTAGTGTAATCTCCAGAAAAATTAGCCCCCATTAACAAGCCAACGTATGGTCCAGCTTTCACATGAAGCTTATCGCCTAGTCTGAATCCGATATTAATAGGAACTTCGATGTAGCTTGATTTCAATTTTGCATCGTATTCAGTCTCAACAGTAGTACCTGCGATAGAAGTAGTTGTCTTAGACTTATCTGCAGCACCCTTGATAGAAAAGTTCAATTCAGGAGCAAGGAAAAGTTTATCTCCAAGATCAAATTGAAGGGCAGCACCTACATAGAAAGAAGTAAGAATTGAAGACTCTTCTACGTCTCCTACTTGGTTAGCGAGGTTAAGACCCGCACGGCCACCAAAGTTTAATTGAGCCGAAGCTACTGTTGATGTCATAACTGCAGCGGCAGCTACCATCATAGTAATAATTTGTTTTTTCATAAATGTACTTTAAGGTTTTGTGACACAAGTATAGTCAAGAATTTGGCTTTAGCAAAAAATAGGGTAAATCCCGTAGAAATGCCTTCCATTACGCCAATACGTTTGTCCCACAAACATTTTAAATCATAACCTCATGAAAAAACTAGTTATTGCATTTGTTGCATTATTGAGTACCACCTTCGCAGTTGCACAAGAATTCGGTGAAGGAAGCAACAGACTTCATCTTGGTATCGGTGTTGGAAGCGCATACGCATACAGCGGATCTACTTCAAGCATTCCTCCTGTTCACGCTTCTTTCGAACATGGAATCACAGACAAAATTGGTGTAGGCGCTATTGTAGGATACACGGCTTCTACTTGGGAACAAAGTTTTCTTTCAACTACGTATGAATGGAAATTTACTTACTTATTAGTAGGTGCACGCGGAGCTTACCACTTCAAGACAGACGATAAAATCGATTTGTACGGTGGCGCCATGTTGGGTTACAACATTGCTTCAGCAAAGTTTGAATCAAACGACGCTTCACTTAACGCATTCATCACAGAACCTAAAGTGGGTGGTGTTGCTGTAGGAGCATTTGTAGGTGGTCGCTACAATTTCAATGAAAAAATCGGAATCTTCGGCGAGCTTGGATACAACATTGCATACCTCAGTGCTGGTCTTTGCTTCAACTTGAACTAAGACAATAAAATTTTAATACAAAAAAATCCCGATCAATTGATCGGGATTTTTTTATTGAAATAATTCAATTAAAATTTAACAGCAAGGCCACCTTGGAAGAAAGATCTCGCGATTCCAATTTCTGAGTAGATACCAATATTATCTGTGAAGTAATATCTAGCCCCCATAGTTAACTCCATTGCCATAGGAATTGGGTTGATGGTCTGTTCTTCGATTCTATCCGGGTTGTTTGATTCGTATTCTAATTTACCCCACTTGGTACCACCACCAAAACCAAAGTAAATATCAAATTCATCTGTCACTTCCCAATGGCGATTGAAACGTAGGTTTAGAGCATTCACTTTATACGAATATGAGTCTTCATATCTATTCACCGTTGTAGTATTCGTCTGTGCATCATATGTCTCATAGTTATATGCCTGCTTAAACCCGATGTTCGAAGCGAAGTAATTAACCCCGATACCCCATTTATCAGAAATAGCATATTCAAATTTTCCAAAAATTGGATTATGACCTGTTAGATCGATATCAGCTCCCTCTTGTTCAAGTGCTTTTAAGATTTGGCGTCCGAGTGTATTAGCTCCGTAGCCCGCTGAAATGATGATATCACCATCTTGAAAAGCTTGTGCTTTCGATTCTACAGAGGTGATGGTAAGCGCAAAAGCTAGCGCAGCGAAAATAAATTTTTTCATGTGATTAAAGGTGTGTTTAGATTTTTAAATTACGATTGGCGTTTTCCAATTTCAATGCCAAAGTATAATAAAATGTTAATTTCAAAAAAAAGCCCCGCTCCGCGGGGCTTTCAATTTTATATCCTTGAATAAATTATTTATTCAAACTCATTCGAATTAAATTCAATGCACCACCTGCTTTAAACCACTCAATTTGTTGAGCGTTGTAAGTGTGGTTCACAGCGATCACATCCTTCGAACCATCTTCATGAGCTAATTCTAGGTGTAATTGCTTATCAGCAGAGAATGAAGTCAAATCGGTAAAATTGATTACATCATTTTCTTGAATCTTATCATAATCAGCCTCATTAGCAAATGTCAACGCAAGCATACCTTGCTTCTTCAAGTTCGTTTCGTGGATACGAGCGAATGATTTTACAAGTATTGCACGAACTCCTAAGTGTCGTGGCTGCATCGCTGCGTGCTCACGTGAAGAACCTTCTCCATAGTTAGCATCACCAACCACAATTGTTGGGATACCTGCTGCTTTATAAGCACGCTGAGTTGCTGGAACTTCACCGTATTCCCCAGTCAACTGATTCTTCACTTTGTTTTGCTCACCATTGAAGAAGTTGGTAGCACCAATTAATGTATTGTTTGCGATATTATCTAGGTGACCTCGGTATCTCAACCATGGACCGGCCATAGAGATATGGTCTGTGGTACACTTACCTTTTGCTTTGATCAATACACGTGCACCAGTAATATTTTGGCCGTCCCATGCTGGGAAAGCATCAAGCAACTGAAGGCGCTCAGAAGCTGGATCAACAGCGATAATCACGCTGCTTCCGTCTTCTGCAGGGCCTTGATATCCCGCATCTTCTGCATCAAAGCCTTTTTTCGGAAGTTCATCTCCACTCGGAGCATCAAGCTTCACGTGCTCACCTTTGTCATTTACCAATGTATCTGTCATTGGATTGAAAGTAAGGTCACCAGCGATAGCAAGTGCAGTCGTCAATTCCGGAGAAGCTACAAATGCCAAAGTATTTGGGTTACCGTCATTACGGCTTTGGAAGTTTCTATTGAATGAGTGAACAATGGTATTGCGCTCTTTCTTCTCTGCACCTACACGCGCCCACATACCGATACATGGACCACAAGCATTAGCAAAAACAGTTGCTCCCATTTTATTGAAGATATCAATAAATCCATCGCGCTGGATGGTATATCGAACCACTTCAGAACCAGGAGTGATGCTAAATTCAGCCTTAGGCTTAAGTCCCTTTTCGTTTGCTTGGTTTGCAAGTGATGCCGCGCGAGCAATGTCTTCATAAGATGAGTTGGTACACGAGCCGATCAATCCAACTTCCACTTTAGTTGGCCAATTATTCTTGGCAGCCTCTTCTTTCATCTTGCTGATTGGCGTAGCCAAATCTGGAGTGAAAGGACCATTCAAATGTGGCTCAAGTGTATTGAGATCGATCTCGATTACTTGATCAAAATATTTCTCTGGATTTGCATACACTTCGTCATCACCAGTAAGGTGAGCTTTGATTGCATTTGCCAAATCAGCTACTTCATTTCTACCAGTAGAACGAAGGTAACGCTCCATGCTTTCGTCATATCCGAAAGTTGAAGTCGTAGCTCCGATTTCAGCACCCATGTTACAGATAGTGCCTTTACCAGTGCAGCTCAATGATTGAGCTCCTTCTCCAAAATATTCAACGATAGCTCCTGTACCACCTTTCACAGTGAGGATACCAGCTACTTTCAAAATAACGTCTTTAGCAGAAGCCCATCCGTTCAACTTTCCAGTCAATTTAATACCAATCAACTTTGGGAACTTTAATTCCCAAGCCATACCGGCCATAACGTCCATTGCATCTGCACCACCCACTCCGATGGCTACCATACCCAGACCACCAGCATTCACGGTGTGCGAGTCAGTACCAATCATCATTCCGCCTGGGAATGCATAATTTTCCAATACTACTTGGTGGATGATACCAGCACCTGGCTTCCAGAATCCAATTCCGTATTTATTTGAAATAGAAGAAAGGAAGTTGAATACTTCGTTGTTTTTATTGATAGCCTCTGACAAGTCGGTACCTGCACCTACTCTCGCCTGAATCAAGTGATCACAGTGCACAGTTGAAGGAACAGCAACTTGTTTTCTACCAGCTTGCATGAATTGCAATAAAGCCATTTGCGCAGTTGCATCTTGCATAGCCACACGGTCTGGAGCGAAGTCTACATAAGACTTGCCTCTTTCAAATGCTTGATCAGCATTTCCATTCCATAGGTGGGTGTACAAAATTTTCTCTGAAAGGGTAAGTGGACGACCTACCACTTTGCGAGCTGCCTCTATGCGCTCAGGGAAGCGGCTATATACCGCTTTGATCATGTCTAGATCAAATACTTTATTGCTCATGAATTGAATTTATCGACTTGTTTATAAAACAGGGCGAAAATAAGGCACAGAGCCATTCATCACAATTTTTTCGTGAACCTTGTGATAGTTTAGATATTTGAAGCGTGGGAATACTGTCAGCATCCATCAAAGAGAACATCCGCACTGCGTTTCGTGCAATTCGTAGCCAAATGCTACGAACGGTGCTTACTGTGAGCATTATCGCCATCGGTATCATGGCTCTTGTAGGGATGATAACCGCTATTCAAGCAATTCAAAATAAAATCAGCGCTGAGTTTACTCGACTGGGCAGCAACACGTTCACTATTCGATCTGGTAATAATATGCGCGGCGGCCGACATGGAGAGTCTGTCAAAGCCTATGATGTGATCTCCTACGACCAAGCAATGGCTTTTAGCTCTGAGTTTGAAGAAAAAGCACTCACAAGTGTTTCCGCGTTTGTGATGGGAACCGCTGTTTTGAAATATGATAATATCAAGACAAACCCCAATGTATCCATCCTAGGATGCGATGCGAATTATTTTAAGCTCAGTTCTTATGAACTTAAAGATGGTCGCTATTTTTCTCCGGCAGAAATGCAATTAGGTAGCAATGTGATCATTCTAGGAGCGGATGTGGTAGAAACACTTTTTGAAAATATTTCCAATCCTGTCGGGCGTTACATCACGGTTGGGAACAATAAATACCTTGTAGTGGGAACCTTGAAATCAAAAGGAAATACGTTTGGATTTGCAGGCGATAACCAATGTACAATTCCTGTGAGCAACGCCAAGAAAAACTATGCAACTCCTGATACTGACTTTTCGATCAATGTGCTTGCGAAAGATGCCAAGGCGCTCGATGCAGTAGTAAGCGACGCCATCGGTTTGATGCGAGTCATTAGACAAGACCGCCCTCAAGATGAAGAGTCATTTCAAATCAGAATGAGCAATAGTTTAGTGGAAGAATTACTTGGACTTATTGCTGGGATAACATTTGGAGGTATTTGTATCGGGCTTATTACCTTATTGGGGGCGGGCATCGGTCTTATGAATATCATGCTCGTTTCGGTGACGGAAAGAACGCGAGAGATTGGCGTTCGAAAATCAATCGGTGCTAGTTCTAAAATCATTCGCCAACAATTTTTAATTGAGGCTATTGTCATTGGCCAAATTGGTGGAATCATTGGTATTATTCTAGGAATTTTAGTGGGAAATATTGTGTCTGTCGTAATTGGCACCAGCTTCACTATTCCTTGGCTGTGGCTCTTCTTAGGAACCACCATCTGTTTCTTCGTAAGTATTGCATCGGGATATTATCCAGCAAGAAAAGCCTCAAAACTTGACCCCATAGAGTCGCTTCGTTACGAATAATATCCGTAACATTGTGCCATGACATCTATCAAGAATTTCCCTTACTGGCATCTTCTTATTTGCCTTTTTATTTTTAGCAGTTCGTGCTCTACTGCGCAGAATAATGCAAAAGCTAAAACTATTCCTGCGGCAGCAGAAACTCCACATCAACCGAAATTGATTGTCGGAATCACCGTAGATCAAATGCGTTATGATTACATCGAAAAATTCTGGGAAGACCTCAGTGAAGATGGATTCAAAAAATTAGTCAATGAAGGTTTCTTCGCTCGTAATCTCCATTACAACTACATGCCTACTTTCACAGGACCAGGGCACGCCGCAATCTACACTGGCACAACGCCAGCATTCAATGGAATTATCGCAAACGACTGGTACGAGCGCTCCACCAACAAAATGGTTTATTGCTCTTCAGACTCCACAGTGCTGGGCGTAGGAACTAGTTCCGCTGCAGGCAAAATGTCTCCACACTATTTAACAAGTACTACATTAGGTGATGAACTAAAATTATTCAGCAATCAAAGATCAAAAGTGATTGGCATCGCGATGAAAGATCGCGGCGCTATTCTCCCTGCTGGACGCACTGCTGATGCCGCTTATTGGTTTGTTGGAGGAAACGAAGGAGTTTGGGCGACGAGTACATGGTATATGGATTCATTGCCAAATTGGGTAGTTGATTACAACGCAAAGCGAGTTCCCGAAACAGTAATGACTAAATCATGGGACTTTTTATTGCCAATTGAAAAGTATGATGAGAGCATGGATGATAACAATGCGTATGAGCTTCCTTTCAAAGGACTCACACGACCTGTGCTACCCTACTCTATGTCAGAACTTCGTGCTCAAAACAGCAACTATGATTTGATCAAAGCAACTCCTTTTGGAAATAGCTTGACCGCAGAATTTGGGAAGCAAGTCATCGAAAAAGAACAACTCGGTAAAGATGAACACACAGACATGCTATGCATGAGTTTTTCTAGTACGGATTATGTTGGACATCAGTTTGGCATTCATTCCAAAGAGCTTCAAGATTGCTACCTGCGATTGGATAGAGATATTGCAGATTTTATCAAATATCTCGATGCTACTGTAGGAAAAGGAAATTACTTGATCTTCCTTTCCGCAGACCATGCAGGCGCTCCAACTCCGAGCTATGTAATGGAAAATAAAGGCGCAGCAGGTTATTGGAAGAGTGACCGACTCGAAGAAAAAGTACAAAATTTTCTTACAGAAAAATATGGTGAAGGATCTTGGATTATGAATGAAACGAATCAGAATATTTTCTTAAACCGAACGATCATTCGGGAGAAAAAATTAAGTCTGAAAACTGTTCAAATGGAAGTTTCAGATTTTGTTGCGGAGCAAGAAAATGTTTTGATGGCTTTTAATGCAGCTGACCTCAGTCGTATTGGCGATAAATCTCCTATGGCAGTGCGCGCACAGTTAGGCTTTCATCAGCGTCATTCAGGCGATGTTATTTACATTATTGATTCCGGTTATATGGAATACGGAATGCAAGGCACCACGCATGGTTCGCCTTTCACCTATGATACTCATGTACCCGCCTTATTCTACGGCTTTGGTGTCAAGGCTGGAGAAACATTCCACCCTCAAACTATTTGCGACATCGCACCAACTGTGGCAGCAATTTGTAAGCTTCCACTGCCAAGTTCTACCATCGGAGCACCGATTAATACGATTGTAAAATAATATGATTCGATACGAAGTCTCTTACAGTCATCCACACCGTCATCGCATATCATTTAGAGCCACCTTTCCTTCGATTGGCTTACCATTGCTTCAATTGCAGCTTCCATCATGGAGGCCTGGCAGATATGAGTTGGGAAATTTTGCGAAGAATATTTTACAATGGAAAGCATTGGCTCCGAATGGAGAAGAATTGAGCTATAAAAAAATTACCAAGGATCTATGGGAAGTTGATACGAATGGAGTTCCCTTCGTTCATATCACATATGACTATTACGCGGCAGATCTCAATGCAGGTAGCACCTATCTGGATGAAGAAATGGTGTACATCAATCCAGTGAATTGTTTTTTCTACAATCCTCAGCAACCTGAAAAGAAATACAATATCACATTCAATCTTCCAGAAGATTATACCATTGCATGTGGTCTAAATAAAGAATCCGACCACGTTCTTGTAGCTGAAAATTTTGATGAGCTTGCTGATGCCCCTTTGATCGCATCGGCAAGACTAGAGCATGTTTCATATACTTGCAACAACATTCCTTTTCATATATGGATGAAAGGTGATGTTCTTCCAGAAAAGGAAAAACTGGCGCGTGATTTTCAACTTTTCACGCAAGCACACTTTGATCTATTCGGAGATATTCCGTGTACAGAGTATCATTTTCTTTTCCATTTCCCTTCGCATTTTATTCGTCACGGCGTAGAACATCATAACTCGACAGTCATTGCAATGGGGCCAGCTACAGAGTTCGTGGCTGGCAGTGGATACGCTGATTTACTCGCAATATCATGTCATGAATTGTTTCATACATGGAATGTAAAAAGCATTCGCCCCATTGAAATGATGCCCTATGATTTCACCAAAGAAAATTATTCAGAGCTCGGCTATGTAGCCGAAGGCATCACAACATACTACGGTGATTATTTGCTCTATCGTTGTGGTTTAATGAATGAAGAGGCTTGGCAAAATGTACTTGCAGAAGCCATCCAAGAACATCTCATGAATCAAGGTAGGTTCAATCTTTCTGTAGCTCAAAGCAGCCTGGAAACATGGCTTGATGGATACACCCCCGGAATTCCGTGGAGAAAAGTTTCAATTTACAATGAGGGTTGCCTCATTGCATTTATAGCGGATGCACTCATTAAGAAATTTACAGAGAATAAGAAATCACTCGATGATGTAATGCGTCTGATGTATGAGCGTTTTGGAAAAACTGCAATAGGATATTCTGCTGCCGATTACAAATTCATCCTCGAAGAGGTGGGTGGTTTTTCATTTGATGAAATCTTCACGAATTTGTACAATGGCACTAGTGATTATTTGCCTTATATCATTCAAGCCCTCGATATCAATGGATATCAGCTCATGGAAGGACCATCTCCAAAATACTCAGAGAGCAATTTAGGAATGTCTATCGATGAAACTGGAGGCAAAAACACTATTTCTTACATTTTGAAAGATAGTCCAGCAGATCAAGCAGGACTGTGGTATAGTGATGAAATCATTAGCGTCAATGGAATACACGCGCACAAGAATATGCAAAGTCTTTTGCGATTAGGAGGAAGTGAGCTAACAGTTGAGTTCAGCAGAAAAAACAAAACCAAAAAGGCTTTGCTGATGAACAGCCAAGAAATATTTATGAAGCGCTATTTCGTTGCCAAGAAATCCTCAATGACGTCTAGTACTGAAGGATAAGTATTCGCCTTCACAATATTGAGTTCTGTAATATCGAGCCAACGGGTTTCAGTAATGCCTTCTTCTAGCTGAGGCTGAGGCGTAGCGGTACCGTTGTATTTCATTACGTACCATGCCGTACATTTCAACATGGGATCTCCCTTTTGGATGTAGGTATGCCATGAAGATTGCAATTGATAAAGTATCTCGAGATCTCCAATGGCGCACTCTTCTTCGACTTCGCGCAGCGCTCCTGCATCGATTTGTTCGTTGTCCTCTACTTTACCTTTTGGTAAATCCCATTTTTCATGGCGATAGATAAATAATAATTTTCCTGCCTCATTCAAGACCAATCCGCCTGCCGCCTGTACAAACTCAAATTGCTCAGAGAATTTTTTCCAAGCCCCCTCGATATCCGTACACACTACATAGATAGCCTTAGCCCCGCGAGCAACGGCGCTCTCAATCAAGAGAATATCCATTTTACCACAAGAGCGAATAATCTCTGCTCCCTTAAATATTAAGGATGCATCGGGTTCAGACTGTGTAAAAATCACAGGTCGATTGGAGAAATATACTTTATACTTTTGGGCCATGGATCATAAAAAAGAACGCGCGTTAAAAGTAGCAGATTTCCTCTTGCAAATCTCTGCTGTTAAACTTTCTCCTGAAAATCCCTTCACTTGGGCGTCTGGAATGAGATCTCCGATCTATTGCGACAATCGTAAAACACTCTCATTCCCGAACATTCGCAGAGGTATTTGTCAAGCTTTTGCTGAAACTATTAAGGAGAATTATTCCAACGTTGAAGTGATCGCAGGAGTTGCAACTGGCGGTATTGCTATCGGAGCGCTCGTTGCTGAGGCACTGGATCTCCCTTTTATCTATGTACGTAGCGAAGCGAAAAAACACGGACTTGGCAATCAAGTAGAAGGTGTTTTTCAAGAAGGACAAAAAGTGGTAGTAATCGAAGACCTCATCTCTACAGGAAAAAGCAGCCTTACCGCAGTGGATGCACTTCGCGAAGCCAAAGCGGACATCATCGGCATGGTAGCAATCTTTACATACGGATTCCCTAAAGCTGCTGAAAATTTTGAAAATGCAAATTGTGCTGTCCAAACATTGAGCGATTATGATCATCTCTTGGAACAAGCGGTAAATTCAAACTATATTTCGACCGAACAACACACTGCACTCTCTAATTGGAAGCTTGATCCAGAAAAATGGAGCAATTCATTCCAAGAAGCGCAATAACTACGACGTATTATGGCTACTATCGAAAGTAAAAAAGTATCAGTCCCCTCCAGCGCTGAGAAAGTATTTAACTTCTTATCAAATACAGATAATATACACTCTTTACTGCCACAATCCAAAGTGACAGATTGGAAAAGCGACGGTACTACTTGCTCTTTCAAAGTACAGGGATCTTACAATATCGGACTACGTTTAAAAGAATCAACTCCTCACTCTAAAATTATTTTTGAAAGTGTTGAGGGATCTCCATTCGCATTTACATTACAAGTAAATATGAATGAAAACAATGACCAAACAGAAGTACAGCAAGTGTGCGAGGCTAGCCTGAACCCATTTCTTGAAATGATCGTGAAAGGCCCATTAAAAAGCCTTTTCGACTACATGGCTGACAAGCTAGTGACGGAAGTTAAATAGTCTAGTCCTTCCAAGTTTTGCCTCCTTTCGGCTGACGCAGAAGCGCTACAATCTTATCAAAATCCATTTGAATTCCTTCAGATGGTTTTCTTGTATAGTCGAACATATATGAGCCATTAGCATCAAGCAATATCGCGTGTGGTATTGCTCTCAGGTTAAAAACCTCACGCAGCTCTGGATTGTTACCACCATACAAGAATGTAAAGTTTTGATTTCTGTTGCTTTGCATGTGTGCTTTCATTGCATCAATATTATCATCCATACTAATGGCGATAAATTGAATGTCCTTTCCATAAGTCTCTTGAAACTTTGATAGCAATAACATTTCTTTCTTACAAGGTGTACACCAATCGGCAAAGAAAAAAATGTAAGTGTATTTATCAAGAGATGCACTAGATTCCCATTTCTCAAGCTTCGGAGTAAGCAGAGTAAAGTCTTCTAATACAAACCCCGCTTTGTGTCTGTCTTGCAGCGCTACCAACCTATTCGCAATGTCCATATAGGTATTGCATTGCGGTTGCTCAGACATTTTTTTCATGGTTTGTTTCACTGCAGCTTTTGGATAGTCTGAATTCTGAAACAATCCCTTAAGTCCATTCAAAACGGCGAGTTGTCCTACACTTTGAGAAAAGAAAGCAGAGTCTTTCATGAGTATTTCTACCAATCGTGATGGATCATTTTCAACATTCACAGCGCGAAGAATAGCTGTATCCACAACACGCTTTCTTCCTTCTAAGCAACGATCGTAATACGCCATGAAAAACTTCATATATGCAGAATGCTTGACCAATACTGGCTGGCTCATCAAGTATTCTTGATATAGACTTTTTGAAGACACTCCAGCCATCAATTCTAGTTCAGCAATGGTGTAGCGATAGTAATTGGAAAAATAAACATTAGTAAAACCAACTTCGTACTTGTCTACCATCTGTAGTCTGAAGTTTTCTACCCAATTCGTAAATCCTACAGAATCGATTACCGCTTCCTCTTTTTTAGTACCATCAGCAGGCAAAGGTGCCAAATCATTACCTACGGTGCCTTTTAATTGAGCTTTGACCGCTTTTGACCCTCTGTATTTTTCTACAGCAAAATCATAAAAATGCTCATCTAAGAACGCATATAAATCACTATTGAATTGTGGGATCAGAAGATTCGAATCATCTTTTTCTAAGCCATCAAATGAAAGAGGGACTGTCGTTTTATCGAATCGTTGAAAATCATTGTTATTCGGTGTTGGAAAAGCTGTCAATGTATAATTCCTTCCAGGATGCGCGTAGAATACACCTTCGGTGCTGCCTATCATTAAAAAATAACGGGTGATTTCGGTCGTGGTTAATTCCAATTTGAATTTACCCGCACCGTCTGTATTCACCTTGGTAACCAGCGATCGCACTGCTGACAGTTCATCCTCTGTCTGGTAGACATAAATCGTTCTATCCGGATAATTCTTAAGAACTCCTGAAAGCACCGTTTGTGCTGACATGGAGAAAGCTGACAAAATCAGCAAGAATATTGAAAAAAATAAAGCTCTTAAACGCGTCATAAGTCTAGGCATGAAGGTCGATTTGTTTTGGAACAAACTGAGAAACGTCACCTTTATTTTTGAAGATCTCACGAATCACAGTACTATGTACCGAAGCGAATTCTGGATCTGTAAATACAAGCACTGTTTCCAAGCTTGGCATCAGCGCTTTGTTCATGTGCGCTATCGTACGCTCATACTCAAAATCCCCGCCATTTCTGAGACCTCTAAGTAAGAAATGCGCATTATTCATTTTACAAAAATCCACGGTAAGCCCTTCATAGGTCTCCACTCTTACGTTAGGAAGATCTTGAAATGTTTGCTCAATCCATTGTTTGCGCTTTTCAAGCGGAAACATGGATTGTTTAGTACTATTGATTCCGATAGCAACTATCACCTCATCAAACAATACAGCACCTCTTCTCACGATGTTTTCATGTCCACGTGTAATGGGGTCAAATGATCCGGGGAAAACGGCTATTTTTTTCATGCTGAAATTTTCTTGAAGAAACTAAAATTCACGTTGCCATATCTGCGATGTTGAACAAACCCAGACTTGGTGGAAAAATCCATTTTATCAGGATGTTCCAATACGAAGATAGCATCATCTTTCAACCAATCCTCTTGGAAAATGATATCTGGAATTTTCATCAAACCCTCCAAATCATATGGCGGATCTGCGAAAATCAAATCATACTGAATATCTTTTCTTTTGAGAAAATGAAATACGTCTGCTTTGATCACGTCGCCACCATCTACTTGAAAAGTATCGAAGTTTTTTTGAATGGCCTTGACATGGACAGCACTTTGCTCCACGGCCATTACCAGCTCTGCCCCACGAGACCAGCATTCTAGAGACACAGCGCCGGTGCCTGAGAATAAATCAAGCACTTTGGCACCATCCAACTCCATCATATATGAAAGGATGTTGAATAGACTTTCTCTTGCAAAATCTGTGGTAGGGCGGCCTTTAAAATTTTTAGGAACCTCAATGGTGCGGCCCTTATATTTTCCTGAAATTATCCGCATATCGCATGAATCAATACTGAATAGAGTTCGTGATCCTCTCCATTCTTTATTCCTCTAATATCATCAGGTCTTGTCCAAAAATCAACAGTCCCAATGTACTTATCTAGTAGGTCTTTCAGCTCTTCCGAGGCAGAATCACCATAAAGTGTCAGCGAAGATGAAGGCAAGTGCATATCGAGTCTCATTGCCGCATTAGCAATGTGATAAAGTACATCGTCTTGCCCTTGAATACCGTAATGATTCGTCAACTTTATTTCACCCTTTGCACATGCTATTACGAGTAAAAATCCTTTCTGAACGAGTGCATGAAAGCCATCCTTGTGCAAAGCCGACTTCACGACTTCCTTGAGGAAAAAACCGCAAGAACTATAAAACTTTGCATTTGGAAAACGGGCTGTAAGTCCTTTAATTACTTGTGGAAGATCATAAACCAACGCAGCCCCTACTTCATGAATTGCAGATACCTCGGGGTTCTCGGCGGTTCTCATCGTCGAAAAGCTCAACAATTCACCTTCCTTACCTGGAATAATAAACCCTTGTGGAATGAGCGTAAAATCAGGATGATCAAACGAAATAGAAGTTTTGCGAAAAACTTTATCACCCCAGTTTTTAAGAGTCACAAAGTCTACTGCATCTCTGAAAGTCTCTCCACTGTTGCCTTCTACATCAAATGCCTCCAACCATAAAACTTCATTGGAATCGTAGTCGAATACCATTACTTCCACCATTTCTGGATGGACATGTATCGCTAAGTGCAAAGAAGTAGACTTCGCAGCCAATTCCTTTGGTAGCATTGCTTTTACCGCTAATTCTGGATCGAAAACGCTCATAGAACTGCGAAACTACGAAAAGCCGACGAGATACAGTTCTTTTTGTGCTCGAGTAAATGCGGTATAAATCCATCGGTTCAATTCCACTCCAAACATCTCCTCTGTGACATACCCCTGATCTACCACCACACAAGGCCATTGTCCACCTTGCGATTTATGGCAAGTGATTGCGTAGGCAAACTTTACATGAAGTGCATTATAGTATGGATCTTCTTGAACTGCTTTTTTAATCTTTCCTACATTTTCTAGGTGCTCGTAGTCTTGAGCAATGATGCTGAACAACTCTTTGGTCTTTTCGTAAGACATTCCCGCGCTCTCTTCCCACAGGGTAGTCAGCAGCAATATCACCTCCATTTCAGGAAGGTCTGGAAAGTCGGCCATACTCACCACCGCTTTGCAAAATCGAAACGGACCTCTATCCTCAAATCCACGCACACGTTGAATCAATATCACATCACCGTTGGCTATGAAGCCGCCTGTTACATTCTGTTCTTCTAGCCAGAAATAATTATTCTTCAACACCATCATTCGGTCTCCCGAATTAATCTCTTCTTCATGCCCTAGAATACGCGCCCTGACTTCTTGATTGTACTTATTCGCATTCTTATTGGAACGTGTAATAATGATAGTCCCATCAACCGTGTATTTCCTGAATGCATCTTCCATGATGGGCTGTAGATCGGATTCCACTTTGAAAACATCCTTGAATCCATCATAAGTAATAAGCGGATACAACTTCTCTTTTGATTGAATCAATGCTCTGAGATTCGTGGCATTTTCCAATATCCCCGAACCTTCTTTTTGTCGAATAACCTCATTTAATTCCAGCTCTGCGATATTGAGAGAAAATTCATTTCTCAAATAATCCAATAACAAAGCAGGGCTCTGATCACTTCCCACGGGCGGCAACTGAGCGCCATCGCCGATCAGCACAAGTCTGCAGCCTTCGCCGGAATAGACATGTGAAATCAAGTCTTCGAGCAAATCGCCACTGCCTACATCTCCCCGCACCATACTAAAACGTTCGGTGCCGATCATGGAAGCTTCATCGACAAAGAACACTGCATTCTCAAACTCGTTCTCTTTTAATTCAAACCAGGTGTTGCCCGATCGATCCGATTTTCGATAATAAATTTGTTTATGAATGGTGCTAGCGTTCATCCCGGAGTAATTCCCCAAAACCTTCGCCGCACGGCCTGTCGGAGCTAATAGTAACACTTTCCTCCCCGCTTCTTCCAACACTTTTACCATTGCACTAACGGTAGTGGTCTTACCAGTACCTGCATAACCTTTGATGATCAAGGCACACCGTGGCTTTTCAGAATACATCATTCTCGTAAAAGCATAGAACAAGCGCTTCTGCCCATGCGTGGGCTCGAAAGCAAAGTTCTCAAGCAATCGCTGCTCGAACTTCTCTGGTCCTAAAATCTTTCCCGATTTTGTCATGCCGCAAAGGTCGTTGAACTAATCACCAAACGTCAGAATATTTTATACTGTTTACCAAGAGGAATATGCTGAAATATTCAACTCTATGTACTTATTTTTTACTTTAGCAAAAAATCACATTCCCCGTGCAAGAACAATCTACCTACGCAAACAGCAGTCTCGGACATAAATTGAGAAAACTCCGTGAGTTGAGAAATTTTACTCAAGACAAGGTTGCTGAGCACTTAGGATTGAGCGTAGCGGGCTACAGCCGCATTGAGCGCGGTGAGGTAAAAATCACGTTAGATAAGCTAGAGGCTATCAGCGCATTGTTAGGACTCCAAACCTCTGATCTCCTTTCTTTCGACGAGTCATACTTTTTCTCAAATCACGGCAATGCCTATGAAAAAAGCTTTTCCGTGAATAGAGATGACGATGCTATCGCGAAAATCGAGAAGCTATATCAAGATCAAATTGCACAACTCAAAGAGGAAATTGCTTACCTCCGATCTGTGATTGACAAGAAACTTTAACGGATAATTAAATCAGGAAAATCGGTGATAAAGGAACGCACGCCTAACTGAAACAGACGTTCCATCTCCGCGCGATTATTTACTGTCCAAGCCGATAATTCAACTCCTAGAGACTGACAATCCTCTACCACATCTTCGTTGATTAATTCATAGTACGGTGAAAATCCATCTGGGATAAACTCCAATTTTTCACACACATAATCAATATCTACTTCTTTTGATTCAGACAATGCAATCAATGGAAGCTCGCAGCCTTGCTTATCTAATTCCACTAAAACACGAAGGTCAAAACTTTGAATAGCAATAGGCCAGCGCTCATCAATCAATTGTAACTCCTTGAGCAAAATCTTAGCATATTCCTTCGGAGCTGGATGAAACAGCTCATCTGTATTCGGATGACTTTTTACCTCTATTGTTAGCTGAGGGAAAGTAAAATCCTCCGGAAATTTTGCCTCTAAAAGCTGGGTCATTTTCTTTAACTCCAGTTTATGAGACTTCATCTTTTTTTGATTTGGAAATTTTACATAATCCAACGTACCGAATGAATATTCGGTTACTTCTTGAGCAGTCATTTTATACAAATTCAACTGCTTCGATTCTTCTTTAGAAATACTATCACCATTGGGCTTCAAGCAAAGTTCATTGCACATGTATGGTTCATGCGAAATGATTATTTTTTGGTCTTTGCTGATGACTATATCCAATTCGATGGCATCGACTCCGAGCTTCATCGCATGATAAAACGAATCATAAGAATTCTCAGGATAGGCCCCGCGATAGCCGCGATGGCCTTGCACAAACACTTCTTGTCTATTCACGTTTACTTGATATTTTTTGCAAGAAACGCTTGCACTTCACGAATTCCTTTTGGCTTTAAAACGATAGTTCCTGTATTGTCCAACAAGAAAAATGCTGGAGTCTTCGTTACTCTATAATCCTTCGCTACTGGGCTTTCCCACTGTTTCATTCCACAAACATTGGGGAAGGTAAAACCTCTATCATTCACTGCTGCTTCCCATGCTGCTTTGTTGTTGTCAACGCTCACACCCACGATTTCAAACCCTTTTGGACTCCACAGATCATAGCATTGTTTCACTTCTGGAGCTTCGCCTTTACAGTGTTCACACCAGCTGCTCCAAAACATCACGAGTGTATATTTATTCTGCTTGGCTGTTTGATACAAATCTACTTTACCACCTTTCATCGTCGTCATGTTGATGTTTGGTGGGGTATTTCCTACTGATAAGTTCTGAATGCTTTCAGCTGTGCTTTTGATGATGTTTGATAGATCAGCGTCGCCACAAGATTCGCCATTCACATAATTATCGATAATGTGTAAGCAAATGTTTTCCATTCCGCTTTCATAAAATCCAACAAGCATTTGGTTGAGTGTAAACTCAAGCACCATGTCATCTGCTTTTGCTTTTTCTGCAAGGGTTGAAATACAAGAAATAAATCCAGGCTCGGTTCCTTTGCTAAATGAGCGCATGTAATTTTGAATGCGATCGCTCATCACCAAACCATGAATAAGACTGCGATCTGAAAAGTCTATATTGTCCCAATACTTATTCATATCTGTACGCTCTGGCTCTTGCTTCCATGTGAGTACTTTTGCAAAATGGGTGTTTGGATATGCTCCAATCATCTTTGCTTGAAGAGCAGAAAGCTCCGCTTCTTTTTGTGAAACTTGCTTTTCGTATTCTCCTTTCAAAGAACTTTTTGCTCCGGCAACACGCGCATCTTTAATCGCCTTCAACAAAACATTCTCTTGAGGCACATAGGCAGCCCACGCTTCGTTTTCTTTAGAATTAACCGCTACCATTCCATTCTCCATTCTGCCACCTTTAAATTGTAGCTCTACGACAGGTTCGGATGGATTAAGAATAATCGATGTCATATTGTTATCCGCTGTACCGATCATATAGATTCCTTGCTCGATTTGCTTCGTCCCAAAGTCAAAGGCACCTGCTTTAACTGTGGTTGAATCCATCTTGGTATTGGTTTTACCGTAGGTATTCCACAAATAAACTTTAGATACCGATGGATTCTGAAGTGTGCCTTTCACTTGAATAGGCCCTTTCTTCATGCCTTTATTTTGTTCTGTCACACCATTGGTGTATTGCACCCCACTTGCACTAGTTGCTTCTGTGGTATTCTTATTATCGGAGTTAGTTGTACTTCCTCCACAACTTGCTACGCTAACTGTAACTGATAGAATAAGTCCAATAATATTCATGTGTTTCATTTGTGTAAACATAGGAGACAAAACTAATCTTTTTCCTTTAATTTGTGGCATGACAAAAGAAGAAGCACTGCACTATTTTGAATTGGACAAAGACTTCCAAGCACTAGAGTTATTAGACCTTGTAGACGAAAAGCTCTTTGTTTTGAAAAATGAGGTTTTGCAAAAATTGGCCGTTCCATCACTTCTTGTCAAGCGCTTAAAGGAATCCGATAAGATTCTAACTGCTACCACCGCCCTCCAAATGAATGAAGAAGTGGAGATTCCAAAATTCACGGAAGTGGCTTTCCCCCTCACCCCTATTGAGTTCCTAGAATACTATGAAAGAGAACTTTCGACTGTAAAGCTTATCATTTTTCATGCGAAATACCCTCAAGTTTTGTCGGCAGGAATCCAACAACTGATTTCACTACAGGAAGGCTACGTAAAGAATTTTAATGCTGTTTTTGGAAAATATGGTGTATCCGAATCTGAAGTTTCAGCGCAACAAGCAATGGATAGTGGCCCCGTCCTAAGAGCATTAAAAGCCAATCAAGACGCGGAAGTCACAGACATTATTCAGACAGAAGCAGCTCGCGTCCGCAAGCTTGTATCGTTAGGATAAAGTTTCAACATCATTTTTTTCCAAAGAAAAAAACAGAGGAATCCTACCAGAGTCCCCATCGTCAATCCCATCAAGATGTCACTTGGAAAATGGACTCCTAAATAGATCCGAGAATAGCTGATCAACAAGACCCAAAGAATACACAAGGCTGAGATCCATCTTTTCACTGGGCGCATCCAGAGCAGAAAGAGCACCGCAACTCCTGCATAATTCGCCGCGTGCGAAGAATAAAAGCCAAACTTTCCTCCCTTGTAAACCTGACCATTTGGTTCTAAAGTATAATGGAGCTTTGTTTCAATCAACGGATCATGACTCGGACGAAAACGACCTATCCAATTTTTAAAAATACCACTCGCCACTTGATCATTGATTAGCACTGAAAGGGCAAGAAAGACTAAGACCCATACAAACACTTTCGTGGAAAACCTTTTATAGAGGGCGTAGAGCAACACTAGATAAACAGGAATCCAGAAAAGCTTTTCACTGAAATACCACATGATACGATCAAGAAATGGAAAAGCATCTGTGTTGAGCCATTCCATTAATTGATAGTCTAATTCCAGTAATCCATTCATTAGTCGCGATAGATATCTTGAACCAATGATTGGTAGTTCTCCATGATTTTTTTACGCTTGAGTTTTAAGGTTGGAGTAATTTCCCCTGCATCAATGGTAAATGGTTTTGGTAAAATTCGGAAAGCCTTGATCTGTTCCCATTTCCCAAAGCGTCCGTTGCGCTTTTCAATCTCGTCATTGATGAGTTTTTCTACTGTATCACTCTTCAAAAACTCGTCGTGATTTGTATACTTAATTCCCTTGCGATCGGCCCATGACTTAAGCGCCACTGCATCGACTACTATCAATGCGGCAGGGAAGTTTTTACTCTCACCAATCACCATACATTGTTCTATAAACAATGATTCTTTCAAGACGTTTTCTATCAATTGTGGAGCAACATATTTACCGCCACTGGTCTTAAACATTTCTTTTTTACGATCGGTAATTTTCAAGAACCCATCATTCACTTCTCCAATGTCTCCGGTGTGGAACCATCCATCCTTCAATACTTCAGCAGTGAGTTCTGCATTTTTATAATAGCCCATCATCACATTAGGCCCTTTGCATAAGATTTCTCCATCTTCTGCAATTTTTACTTGAACATTATTGATCATTTTTCCAACGCTACCTACGCGATACATCCCTGGTTGACGCATCGAGTTCACTGATATAACGGGAGAGGTTTCTGTAAGTCCATATCCTTCTTTGATCACAATGCCAGCTCCGCAGAAGAAGCGTGCAAGGCGCGGTTGAAGCGCTGCACTGCCCGAAGGAACCGCCTTAATTCGTGTTAATCCAAGTGCTGCTTTCACTTTGCTAAAAACCAATTTGCGAGCAATAGCCAATTTCACTTTATACCATCCACCCTTATCAACATCCCAGTCTAAGGCTACACCCACAGACCATTGGAAAATTTTCTTTTTAAGACCGGTATTACTCAAGCCCTTTGCGATGACACCATCATAAAACTTTTCAAGAAGCCGAGGCACAGCAGAGAATAATTCCGGTTGCACGAAGGCTAGGTCATCTTTCACATTATCCAATCCACTCAAGTAAATGGATACACCATTATTGATGTAGAGGTAATGCAGCATGCGCTCATAAATATGACAGCAAGGCAAGAAACTCAAGCTGACGCTTGCACCTTTTTCTAAATCAGGCAGACGATCTTCCGAATCAACAGCATTGCTTGCAATGTTTTGATGCGAAAGCATCACACCCTTTGGAAGCCCTGTTGTTCCTGATGTATAAATGATCGTTGCCAAATCTTCTGCCTTGACAGCGTCAGAGATATCTTTTACTTTTTGGTGATCACCTGTTTTACCGAGCTCTACTACTTCCAGCCAATTCTTTGCTCCGTTCACCTTTTCAAAGGTGTAAACTTCCTTCAATGTTGGAACGCGGTCTTTGATAGCCATCACCTTTTGGTATACGTCATCATCAGAAACGAAGCAGTAAATAGATTCAGAGTGGTTCATGATGTACGCATAGTCCTCCGATGTCATCGTTGGATAGATCGGAATGTCGATCGCTCCAATTTGAAGTGAAGCGTGGTCCATCACATTCCATTCCGTGCGATTAGTAGAAGTGATCAAAGCGATTTTGTCTCCCTTTTGAACTCCCATCTCCAATAGACCCGCGGATGCATTATTCATCATTTCCACAAATTGATTTGTAGAATATGATTTCCATTCACCTGCTAATTTTGAAGTGAAAGCTTTTGCAAGAGGATATTGCTTTTGTTGAATATATATGAAGTCAAAAAGACGAAATTGAGTCGACATGTGGTCTGGTTTTAAGGCTCTAATATAAAAAAACCACAGGAATAGCACTATTCATAGCGTCATCAAGATTCTTTCTCCCTCATTTTCAGTGAAAAAAAGATAGAAATTGAATCATCCAATCTTGTCTATTTTTGCGCACCATATAAAATATTTCAATGAAAAATATTTCAGTCATCGGAGCGGGCACCATGGGAAATGGAATCGCACACGTTTTTGCACAACACGGATATACCGTTCAATTAATAGATGTGAATGCAGCTTCTCTTGAAAAAGCTATTGCTACAATCACTAAAAATCTTGACCGTCAAGTTTCAAAAAATCTTTTGACCGAAGAGGATAAGAATGCAACACTTGCGCGCTTAACCACAACTACTGACCTTGCATCAGGCGTATCTAATGCAGAATTGGTGGTAGAAGCAGCAACAGAAAATGTAGACTTGAAACTGAAAATTTTCAAGGACATGGATGCTAACGCTCCGGCTCATTGCATTCTTGCAACAAATACTTCATCTATATCCATTACTAAAATTGCAGCGGTTACATCCCGTCCTGATAAAGTCATCGGCATGCACTTCATGAATCCAGTGCCTGTGATGAAGTTGGTGGAAGTGATTCGTGGGTATAATACTTCTGATGAGGTGACCAAGATGATTTTCGACTTGAGTGTTTCATTGCAAAAAGTACCTGTAGAAGTCAATGACTATCCAGGCTTTGTTGCCAATCGCATCTTAATGCCAATGATCAATGAGGCAATCTACACGTTGTATGAAGGAGTTGCAGGAGTTGAAGAGATTGATACCGTAATGAAGCTCGGAATGGGTCATCCAATGGGGCCTTTGCGTTTAGCAGATTTTATCGGCTTGGATGTTTGTCTTGCGATCCTCCGTGTGATGCATGATGGATTTGGAAATCCAAAATACGCCCCATGCCCATTATTGGTAAACATGGTTGCTGCTGGAAAAATGGGAGATAAATCAGGCGAAGGTTTCTATAAAGTGAACAAAGAGACCAAGGAACTCACCGTTTCTTCAAGTTTTTCTAAAAAATAGCAAGCTCACATTCAACGCGATAGAAAAAAATTGCATTGAAAAGTGAAAAAAGATTTGGATATATAAAAAGGGTTGGTATCTTTGCGCCCGCTTTTAGCGAAAAGCATGAAGGGAGCTTAGCTCAGCTGGTTCAGAGCATCTGCCTTACAAGCAGAGGGTCACTGGTTCGAACCCAGTAGCTCCCACAAACATTAAAAGCCTTCTCAGCGAGAAGGCTTTTTTTATAAATAAACATTACTCATGAAAGTGTCATTAGAAAAAATTCTTTCGGTATCAGGTAAGCCAGGAATCTTCCAACTTATCGCCGGTGGTAAAAACATCATCGTTGCCGAGTCTTTGGTGGATGGAAAGAGATTGCCAATTCACCCTAACCAACGAGTGAGCTCTCTTTCTGACATCAGCATCTTCACGATTGAAGAAGATGTTCCTTTGAAAGATGTTTTCGGAAAAATGAAAGAGCACTACAATGGTGCTGCGGCCATCGACCACAAATCAGAATCAAAAATTTTGAGATCTGAAATCGAGAAATTCCTTCCTACATACGACAGCGAGCGTGTGTATGACAGCGACATCAAGAAGTTGTTCCAGTGGTACAACATTCTTCAATCAAAAGATATGTTAGAATTTGAAGAAGCTGAAGAAACAGCTGAATAAGATATCAATCACTACTTTGAAAATGGGATTTCTTTTAAGAACTCCCATTTTTTTTGCGCTATAAATATTTCAGCAGCGAAGATTTCCATACCATTCGTCACCACCAAATACGGCACTTCTAGTGTCAAGTTGTATCGTGCTGCTTGATCAAATGTCGCTTGGCTGATTGGGATTTGTGGAGCTTTGCATTCCACCAATATCTGAGGCTTCCCTTGCGCATCAAACACAATGATATCGGCTCGTTTGGTGAGTCCGACTACTTTCAAAGTGTATTCCACTGCGATGCGTCCGAGTGGATAACCGAGGCCCTCCATGAGATAGCGCACCATGTGCTGACGTACCAGCTCTTCTGGTGTGAGCAAAATCCATTTTTTTCGAGCCTCATCCCATATCTCCGTACCTCGCGACGTGGACTTTGTGCGAAAAGAATAATTCGGGAAAATGAATTGTTGACTCATGGTTGAAGGCCACGAAATTAGTGCATCCAAGGAATAATAGTATATTTGAAACTTATGGAAACAAAAGAAGAAATTGTAAAGAATTGGCTGCCCCGCTATACTGGGACACCCATTGAAGATTTTGGAGAATATATTCTTTTAACCAACTTCGATAATTACGTTCAGAAGTTCGCTGAATGGCACAACGTGCCAATCATTGGACTCGATAAAGCGATGTCCACAGCAACAGCAGATGGTATCACGATCATCAACTTTAGCATGGGTAGCGCAAATGCAGCGACCATCATGGATTTGCTAAGTGCAATACATCCAAAAGCAGTTTTATTTCTTGGAAAATGTGGTGGCTTGAAATCAAAAAGTCAGATTGGAGATTTGATATTACCACTCGCAGGTATTCGTGGAGAAGGAACTTCAAATGACTACTTCCCACCAGAAGTGCCAGCTCTTCCAGCCTTCCCATTACAACGTGCTGTATCATCTACCATTCGAGATCAAGGATTAGACTATTGGACAGGGACTGTTTATACTACCAATAGACGTGTTTGGGAGCATGATACTAATTTCAAAGAATACTTGAGAAAAATAAGAGCAATGGCCATCGATATGGAAACAGCCACACTCTTCACAGTTGGTTTTGCAAATAAAATTCCCGTTGGAGCACTACTTCTCGTAAGCGACCAACCAATGGATCCACAAGGTGTGAAAACTTCTGAAAGCGATAAAAAAGTAACCACCAATTTCGTAGATACTCATATCAAAATTGGCATCGAAGCATTGAAAGAAATTAGAGATGAAGGTCGTTCTGTTAGACACTTGAAGTGGGAGTAATTAAGTCATGGATCATTTAAAAATCATACGAGATATTGAAATGAGGAATTTCAAACCCATCTATTTCTTGATGGGAGAAGAGCCTTATTTCATAGATCTTATTTCAGATAAAATTGAGAACACCGTTCTGGACGAAGCATCCAAGGCATTCGGACAAACGATTGTGTATGGTCGAGATGTGAATCTCGATCAAGTCATTTCACTCAGCAAAGGCTTCCCTATGATGGGAGATTTGCAAGTGGTGATGGTGAAAGAAGCACAAGATTTAAAAGAATTCAAACGTGCAAAATCAAGCGATGACGATGAGGAAGAGTCTGCTTCTGAAGAAACACAGAAGAACGATAAATCATCCTTGGCAAGTTTTGAAAACTATGTAGCAAACCCTTCCCCTACCACCATTCTGGTGTTTGCAATGAAGGGAAAGAAATTAGATAAGCGTCTGAAATTTTATAAGACTTTGGAAAAAGTAGGAGTTGTTTTTGACTCTGAAAAAATCAAAGATTATAAGATGGCCGACTGGATTAGAAGCTACGTGCAGCAATCTGGATTCACCATTGAAAACAGTGTTGCAGAACTTCTAGCAGAATACTTGGGTAATGATTTGAGCAAAGTGGTAAATGAAATTAGCAAGCTCGCTATCATTCTTCCAAAAGGCACGCACATCAACGCTCAGCATGTAGAAGACAACATCGGTATTTCGAAAGATTTCAATGTTTGGGAACTACAAAAATCATTGGGACAAAAGGATGTATTGAAAGCGAATCGCATCATTCATTATTTTGAAAATAATCCCAAGGCCCACCCGATACAGATGACCATTCCGAGTTTGTATTCTTACTTCACGAAATTGGCCATTTATATTTCCCTAAAAGACAAATCACAGGCTGCAAGTGCGATGGGCGTAAATCCCTACGCTATCAACGATTACAAAGCAGCAAGCACAAAATATGATGCTCGTAAAGTTGAACGTATTATAGGCTACTTGCGTCAAGCGGATCGACAAAGCAAAGGCTTGGAAGAGGGCAAGTATAACGTTGGAGATATCTATCGAGAATTGATTTTTAAAACATTGCACTGACAATTCAAAAAAACAGTGCTTGTATTTTCGCGAACTATGACAAAGCCTAATGATTTAATTTTAAGAGCAGCTCTCGGTCAAGATGTGGAGCGCACTCCTGTATGGGTAATGCGCCAAGCAGGCCGAGTACTCCCAGAGTACAGAGCAGTTCGCGCGAAAGCAGGAAGTTTTAAAGGACTCTTGTTTCAACCAGAGCTTGCGGCGGAGGTGACCATCCAGCCCGTTGATCTACTCGGTGTGGATGCAGCCATATTATTCTCAGATATATTGGTAATACCAGAGGCGATGGGCCTCGAATATCGTATGGACGAGGGCCGCGGACCGAGCTTCGAACAAACGATTCGAAGTGAAGCGGATTTGAAAAAAATCACAACGAATGGAATCGAAGAAAATCTAGAATATGTTTTTCAAACCATTCGTTTGATCAAACAAGAGCTCGGAGATCGCGTGCCTTTGATAGGTTTTGCAGGAGCTCCATGGACCATCTTCTGTTACATGGTGGAGGGTAAAGGATCAAAAACATTCTCCATGCCTCGTGCAATGATCATGTCAAATCCAGAGTTGGCACACACATTGCTTCAGGCGATCACAGATGCGACGATCATTTACTTGAAAGCCCAGATTAGAGAAGGCTGTCAGATGATTCAATTATTCGACAGTTGGGCCGGCGCATTAAACAACGATTCATATAACAATTTTGCATTGCCATATCTACGACAAATATGTGAGGCTATACAAGACGTTCCAAAGACCGTCTTTTCATTGGGAGCATTTTTCTCTTTAGAGGAATTATCTCAATTGCCTTGCAATACAGTAGGATTGGATTGGCACATGGACCCAACGTGGGCAAGGAAAGTAGTGGGTGAAGAAAAGACCTTACAAGGCAATCTAGACCCTGCTATTTTATATGGTGATTATTCGTTTATTCGATTAAGAACCCAAGAAATGCTGCAAAAATTCGGTCCGAATCGACATATAGCTAACCTAGGACACGGAGTTTATCCCGATATTCACGCCGACAAACTCAAGTGTTTTATTGATACCGTTAAAGAATACCAACACGTAAAATGATCATGAACATTCGCTATTACTTTCTAGCTGCGGCTGTATTAACCGCTACTGTAGCAGAAGCTCAATCGAAAAAGCCATCTTCCAAAACAGACAAGGCTCCAGAAACGGAGTCATCTGATTCTGAAAATTTAGTTGTAAACCCAAGCTTTGAAGATTGCAACATCAAAACTTTGAAGTCGTACGGTCAGCTTGTAGACCTTTGTGCTCCATGGGCTACTCCAAATAAAACCAGCGCAGATCTTTTCGCTCAAGGTGTAAAAGGAACGAAGACAATGGCGGGTCAAAATGACTTTGGTAAGCAAGATCCTATGGATGGCACTGCTTATGCTGGTTTCAGAGCTTACACTAAAGATCCAAAGAAAACTAGAACATATCTTTCAACGAAGCTTACAAAGCGTCTTGAAAAAAATCAATTGTATTGCGTAAAGATCAATGTGAGTCTTGCAGAACTTTCAAAGTTTGCTGTAAACAACGTTGGTGTTTTTCTTTCTGATAGAAAAGTTCAAAACGCAACAGATTACGCTTTGACATTCACTCCACAAATTTTGGAGAAGAACAACAAAGTGATTAATGAAATGAGCGGTTGGGAGACCATCTGCGGAACGTTCATCTCTAACGGAACTGAAGAATACATCATCATTGGTGGCTTCGGAGAGGAGAACAAAACTAAAATCGAAAAAGTAAAGAAGCCAGCCGGTGCAACTGGGACAGCTTTGAATGATGCTTACTACTATATCGACAACATCGAAATCGTGCCTATTGAAGCTGCTAGCCAATGTGCTTGTGGCAAGGCTGCATCAACAGAGCCAGACTTAATTTACAGCAGAGCTACTGCAAAATCAATTGATATGAAGCCAGAGCAAATCATTGCAGCTTCATCAGTTTACTTTGCAAACTTGACTTCAGAAATCCCAGGAATGTTTGAACCAGACTTGGAAGAAGTTGCTAAGTTGATGAAAGAAAATCCAAGCATTCAATTGGAATTAGTAGGGCACAGCGACACCGAAGAAGTAGGTGAAGCGAAGATTACTCCTCGCCTAGCTGATATGGCTAAGAAGCGCGCTGAAGCAGTGAAAGCTGCGTTGGTAGAGCGCGGAGTTGAAGCAAGTAGAATTACCACATCATCAAAAGATGATACGCAATTAGCGAGCAACAAGCCAACACCACTTTCAAAAGCTCAAAACAGAAGAGTAGAATTCAAGACCAAATAATATTGGCCTAATATTTAGAATGAACAAGGGTAGCTTGATAAAGCTACCCTTTTCTTTTAAAATAATTTCGATTAATTTCTGTTATTCGCAAGGTGAAAAAACTTTTACTCTTACATATTGTAGCGCTACTCGTGTTCACTGTGAATGCACAAAACTTGGTACCTAATCCAAGTTTTGAAGAGAAGACTTATTGTCCGAGTAATTTTAATCAGCAGCAGCTAAAATCCTTGAGCTCGTGGTCTCAAGTGAATGAAGGCACTCCCGATCACTTCTCATCGTGCAGTCAAAAGGTTGGGGTCCCCAATAATTTATTCGGTGTTCAAGGCGCTAAGGAAGGTGAATCGTATGCAGGAATGGCCGTTTATAGTCCAACACAAAGAAACTACCGCGAATACCTTACGACGAAACTTACTCGAGCTCTCAATCCCGGTGAAATGGTTTGCATTGAAATGTATATTTCTACTGCCGATTACTCGAAGTATGTTACCGATGCGTTTGGACTAGTGTTGTCTGAAAATAAATTGAGCCAAGTAAGAAATCAAGTAATTCCGTATAGTCAATCTCTAGCCAACCCAAAGCTTCACATGCTAGACGCCTACAGCGAATGGGTATTGATCAGTGATGTCTATACGGCAAAAGGTGGAGAACAATTTTTGACGATTGGAAATTTCAAAGCAGATAAGGATTTGAAAATTCTTTCGCGCACGCGGGATTCGGGCGCAAAAGATGAGAATAGATGGTCTTATATCTACGTCGATAACGTAAGTGTTGTATCGGTGGCCAAGAAAGAGCTTTGTAGCTGTGAGAATGATTTAATCAAAAGCCTCGTAGTAGACCCTCCATTAGAATTATCCGAGTATGACAAAATCAAACTCGATGATATCTATTTTGATTTTGATAAGTCTGATTTAAAAGAAGAAGCGCTTGTTAAGCTGAATGATGTCTATGCTCTATTAAGAAAAAATAAAGCCATGTACCTTGAGATTGATGGGCATGCCGATGTGATTGGAAATGATCAATATAATTTGGAGCTTTCAAAGAAGCGTGCAGAAGCAGTGATAGATCATTTGGTAAAACGAGGAATAGATAAATCAAGGTTGAACATCAACTATTTCGGCAGCAAAGTGCCCGCAGTCAATGAAGATACCGATCAAGCTCGCGCACAAAACAGACGTGTAGAATTTCAAGTTCTCGAGCACAAGTACATGCTTGTACAGTAACATCAAAATCAAAATTTGTGTGCAATACAAATTTTGACAAGTTATTTAATTAGTGAAAGATAGGATCTCAAAGCAGCCATAATTGACATCATTTTCAAAACTTGAAAGCTCTTCAAATCTCTCAGTTAATAATGTTGCAATTTCAGATGTTCTAAGGTTGCCAACTCTTACCGGAATAATCTTAGGAGGAAATCCATACAACGAATTCAAATCCTTAAAATCGGAATCCTGAGATACAATAATCAAATTATTTTCTCTTGCGAATTCCCATATATCTCTCTATCAGTAGAGTTTATCAAACCAACTCCTTTAACAGAGTTTGATCCATGAAAATGATCGTTTAATTGCGATAAGATTCCGTGAGAAATATTTTGATCAAATAATAGCCTCATACAGCTATTTGATAAATTCGATTTTCACGATCAGCGGCATAATGCAAGGCTGCAGAAATGTCTTCTGTTGTGAGTTCATCATATTCCGAAAGAATTTCAGAAATGGACATTCCAGCCGCAAGCCAGCCTAAAATATCGTTTACACTAATTCTCATTCCACGAATACAGGCCTTACCTGAACGTTTTCCTTCCTCAATGGTGATTATGTGACTGTAAGACTGCTTCATCTGTATACTTATTACATATAAAGATACAAAAAATCTCAAGAGTTAATCTGCTCCCAGATCATATCTTTTAATCGATCCACATTTAAGCCACTGACTGCTGAAATGAAAATATGAGGAATTCCTTCTGGAAGGATCGCCTTCATTTCATTGGTCATTTGCTCATCAAGCATATCACATTTTGTAATAGCGAGAATTCTCTTCTTGTGAAGTAGTTCTGGATTGTACTTCTTGAGTTCATTAAGCAAAATATCATATTCCTTTTGGATGTCTTTGGCGTCACATGGAATCATGAACAGCAAAGAGGAATTTCGTTCGATATGACGCAGGAATCGATGGCCGAGTCCTTTTCCTTCAGCAGCGCCTTCGATAATTCCAGGAATATCTGCCATTACGAAAGAGCGGTCACCTCTATATCTTACCATTCCAAGGTTTGGAACGAGTGTCGTAAATGGATAATCAGCAATTTCGGGCTTTGCAGCAGATACAACAGACAACAACGTCGATTTTCCAGCATTTGGAAATCCAACCAGACCAACGTCAGCTAGGACTTTCAACTCAAGAATTTTCCATTCTTCGCGTCCATCCTCCCCTGGCTGGGCAAACTTTGGAGTTTGACGGGTTGAAGTCTTAAAGTGAGCATTTCCAAGTCCGCCGCGTCCGCCTGCTACGATGACGCGCTCTTCGCCGTCTTCCGTTATTTCAAAGTGAACCTCACCAGTTTCTGCATCTTTAGCAACTGTTCCAAGTGGAACAAGAAGAATCTCATCCTCTCCTTGTTTTCCTGAGCTATGAGAGCTTCCTCCCTTTTCTCCCTCTTGCGCAATAACGTGTTTGCGATATTTCAAGTGAAGTAGCGTCCAAACGTCCTTGCTCCCGCGAAGAATGATGTGTCCACCTCTACCGCCATCACCGCCGTCAGGTCCACCCTTTGCGGTAAATTTATCTCTGTGTAAGTGCATTGATCCGGCTCCGCCCTTTCCCGAACGACAACAAATCTTCACATAATCGACAAAATTCGAATCAGCCATTACTCTCTTCTAATTATACCACAATTGTTTCGATAGCCTTGAATAGTCTATCCGATATTTCTTCAATAGAACCAATACCATTGATTCCTCTATATTTATTCTGTGCGCGATAGAAATCAGCTACGGGAGCTGTTTCTCTATTGTAAACATTGATGCGATTTTGGATAATTTCCGGATTCGCATCATCAGGTCTACCGCTTGTTTGCGCTCTATTTAATAGACGTGCCTTTAACTCATCTTCCTCTACTTCCAATGCAAGCATCGCAGTGATTTCTGTTCCTTTTGAGGCAAGGAAAGTATCGAGAGCATCCGCCTGTGCACTGGTGCGAGGAAAGCCATCAAAGATGAATCCTTTCGGATCAGTATGTTTATTTACTTCGCTTTCCAACATGCTGATGGTAACGCTATCTGGCACTAGTTCTCCTTTGTCCATGTAGCTTTTAGCAAGCTTTCCAAGCTCCGTTTCCCCTTTAATATTGGCGCGAAAGATGTCTCCTGTACTCAGGTGAACCAATTGAAAGCGATCGATTAACTTTTCGCTTTGGGTGCCCTTGCCCGCGCCGGGAGGACCGAAGAGAACGATATTCAACATTGGGTTATTCGTTAATTGGTTATGAAGGTGCGAAGATAAGGCACGGCGCTCAATGGAAAACTAACTACATTCGCAGCAATAAAATAAAGTCGCTAATATGAATTATGATGTAATTGTACTAGGCAGCGGACCAGGCGGTTATGTGACTGCTATTCGTGCCTCTCAATTGGGCCTCAAGACTGCGATTGTAGAACGTGAGGCACTCGGTGGTATCTGTCTCAACTGGGGTTGCATTCCTACGAAAGCACTCCTAAAAAGTGCTACCGTATTTGAATATATTAATCACGCTAAAGACTACGGAATCGAAGTAGCTGCCCCAAAAGCAGACTTCGCAGGGATGGTTAAAAGAAGCCGTGGCGTAGCAGAAGGTATGAGTAAAGGCGTTCAATTCTTGATGAAAAAGAACAAGATTGATGTCATTATGGGTAATGGTAAAGTGAAGACTGGAAAAAAAGTAGCCGTTACAACAGCTGATGGAAAAACTGCTGATTACAGCGCTAATCATATCATTGTCGCTACTGGCGGTCGCTCTAGAATATTACCAAATCTTCCACAAGATGGAAAGAAAATCATCGGATATCGCGAAGCGATGACATTGGCAGAACAGCCAAAGAGTATGGTGATAGTGGGAAGCGGTGCTATTGGAGTTGAGTTTGCTTACTTCTACAACAGCATCGGCACGAAAGTGACGATTGTTGAATTCATGCCGAACATCGTTCCAGTAGAGGATGAAGAAGTTTCTAAAGCTTTGGCAAAGAACTTTAAGTCTGCAGGTATCGATATCATGAACAATGCAGAAGTGACTGGAGTTGACACTTCGGGCAAAGGCTGCAAAGTGAAGGTGAAGACAGCAGAAGGAGAGCAAGTAATTGAGTGTGACGTGGTGCTTTCTGCAGTTGGTGTTGTAGCTAATATCGAGGGCATTGGTCTTGAAGATGTAGGTATTGCAACTGATAAAGGAAAAATCCTTGTAGATAAATATTATCAAACCAACGTACCAGGTTACTATGCCATCGGCGATTGTACACCAGGTCAGGCTTTGGCTCACGTTGCGTCTGCTGAGGGTATTACTTGTGTAGAGAAAATCGCAGGACATCATCCAGAGCCTATCGATTATAAGAACATTCCAGGATGTACCTATTGTTCACCAGAAATTGCGAGCGTAGGATATACTGAGAAGGCTGCAAAAGAAGCAGGATATGAGTTGAAGGTAGGTAAATTCCCATTCAGCGCATCAGGAAAAGCAAGTGCAGCGGGCCACAAAGATGGTTTTGTCAAGTTGATTTTCGATGCGAAATATGGCGAATTACTCGGAGCTCACATGATTGGAGCGAATGTAACCGAAATGATTGCTGAGATTGTTGCTATCCGAAAGCTTGAAACTACAGGTATGGAGCTCGTGAAGACCATTCACCCTCACCCAACCATGAGTGAAGCAGTGATGGAAGCTGCCGCTGCGGCATACGGTGAAGTGATCCACTTGTAATTAATTGAAACTTCTTTATACATCCCCATTGCGAATCAAAGCAATGGGGATTTTTTTTGGCTTGTACTAGGCAACCTTTCCGATATTAGCTGACTTAGTTATAGGATTCCTTAGTTAACCATTTTCAGACGAGATCATGAAGCTCATTTTTACCTCATTATTTATGGTGGCCTTAGCCCTTGTCGGATATTCTCAGACAGGTGGTACTACATGCGCTGCGGCAGCACCTATTACTTGTGGAGCATCCTTCAGTGGTTCTACAGCAGGAACGGGTGGAGATGGAGTGACTACCTGTGGAACTGAAGGAACAGGAGGCCAACGTTGGTTTTCATTTACAGCTCCAGGAAATGGCTCTGTTAACTTGAGTCTTTGCACTGGAACTTCTTACGATTCAAGAATTCACGTTTATACTGGTGCTTGTGGAGCATTGGCTTGTCTTGCCCAAAATGATGATGCTTGCGGATTACAAAGTCAACTTGGCTGGAATGTTACTGCAGGCACTACATATTTCATTAGAATTGGAGGCTTCTTTGCTGGAAGCGGCAATTTCGGGGCGGTCTTCACTTGCAACATTCCAATTGGAGGATGCACTCAGTTCAATGCATGTAATTTTAATCCAGATGCTAGCTTTGATAATGGTTCTTGTGATTATTCTTGCTATGGCTGCACTTACGCTGCAGCGAGTAATTACAATCCAAGTGCAACTATAGACAATGGAACTTGTATTTTCAACGTTGTAGCCGATGGCTGCACTGATCCAGATGCTTGCAACTACTGCAACCTATGTGCTAACGATGATGGAAGCTGTGACTACGCTTGCCTAGGATGCACCTATCCAAACGCTGCTAATTTTAATGCATCTGCTACTAGAGATGATGGTTCATGCGAGTTTGCGGGCTGTACAGACCCTGCTGCATTGAACTACTCAGCAGTGGCGTTAGTCGATGACGGCAGCTGTACGTTCGAATTTGTTTGTGAAGGAGACATCAATAATGATGGAATCATCGGTATTGGAGACCTCATCATTATGCTTGCTAATTTTGGATTTAACTGTCCGAATTAAGCAGGCACTTCCACTGCGCATAATTCTTTGATTTTACTCACTGTAAAATCTATCTCTTCTTTCGTCGTATTTCTTGAAAATGAAAATCTCAAAGAGGCGCGGCCTGGCTTGAGAGCACTAATCGCATCCAACACGTGAGAGCCCTTTGAGGCGCCTGAGCTACACGCACTACCTCCACTGCATGCAATGCCCTCCAGATCTAGAAGAAAAAGCATCATGTCAAAATTCGCAGTAGCAGGGAACGTAGTGTTCAATACAGTGTATAAGCTTTCAGGATTAGCAGAGTCACCATTGAACTCAATACCTGGAACATTTTTAATCAATTCATTCTTCATGTATTGTTTCAACCCACTAACGTGTTGTTGATGCTCGTCTAAATGAGCGTAGGCAAGTTCTATTGCTTTTCCCAACCCGACAATACCGTAAAGATTTTCTGTACCACCTCTCAATCCGCGTTCTTGACCGCCTCCGGTGATCGTTGGATTTACCTTTACACCGCGGTTGATATAAATAAAGCCGACACCCTTTGGTCCATGAAATTTGTGTGCAGCAGCATTAATGAAATGGATATGCGTATTTTTCAAATCAAAGCGATAATGTCCCATGGTTTGAACCGTATCACTATGAAAAATCGCATCATATTTTTTGCACAACTCACCTACTTGTGTCAAAGGAAGGAGATTCGCTATCTCATTGTTACCGTGCATGAGCGTAACGAATGATTTTTCATTGGAAGAAAGTAATTCTTCTAAATGTGCTAAATCAATATGTCCGTTGGGGAGAAGGTTGACGATACTTAATTTCACTAAACCTTTATCTGCCCACATTTGAGCTGTTTTAATCACAGCACTGTGCTCAATTAGGCTTGTGATGATATGCTTGCAGCCAAGATCGTTGATTGCAGAGTACATCGCCAAATTATCTGCCTCTGTTCCACCGCTTGTGAAATAGATTTCACTTGGAAGACAACGGAGTTCCTTTGCTATGGTTCTTCTCGCATTCTCAATAGCAGTTTTCGTCTTTCTGCCAAATGCATGGCTTGAAGACGGATTACCGAAATGTTCGCGCATATAAGGAAGCATTGCTTCCAAAACCTGCGGATCCATTGGGGTAGTAGCTGCGTTATCGAGATAAATATTCTTTTCCATTGTGGTATAATTCGGCGAGACAAAGTAATTGGAAGTTTATTGGGAGTCCAAACCCTAGTCTATCAATTGTTGGATTTCTTTCATGACTCTTTCTGCTAAGGCATCGGCAGCTTCCTTCGAATTACTTTCAGCATAGATTCGGATGATGGGTTCAGTGTTGCTCTTTCTCAAGTGCACCCATTCAGTAGGGAAATCGAGTTTAACACCATCAATAGTATTGACATCGGCATTCGCGAAGAGCGTCTTTGTTTTTTCCAAAATAGAATCCACTGGCGTGCTTGCGTCTAGCTCAATTTTATTCTTAGAGATCGTATACTGCGGATAAGAATTCTTAAGCGCAGTCATCGTCATTTTCTTTTCTGCCAAATGTGATAAGAACAACGCAATACCCACTAGTGCGTCGCGACCGTAGTGAGATTCAGGGTATATAATACCGCCATTTCCCTCTCCTCCTATAACAGCTCCAATTTCTTTCATCTTAGCAACCACATTCACCTCTCCTACCGCTGCTGCTTGGTATTCTTGGCCGGCAGCGCGCGTTACATCTCGCAATGCACGTGTTGAAGAAAGATTCGAAACAGTATTTCCAGGTGTTTTAGAAAGTACATAATCTGCTACCGCAACGAGCGTATATTCTTCACCGAACATTGAGCCATCTTCATTCACAAATGCCAAACGATCAACGTCTGGATCTACTACAATTCCTAGATCACACTTCTTCTCTTTCATGAGTTTAGAAAGGTCGGTCAAGTGTTCAGGCAAAGGTTCAGGGTTGTGAGGAAAGTGTCCAGTAGGATCACAAAACAGCTTTTCTATGCGCTTCACACCTAATGCCTCGAGAAGTGCTGGCACGAAGATGCCTCCTGAAGAATTGACTGCATCCACTGCTATATATAAGTCAGCCTTTTCAATTGCTTCTTTATTTACAAGTGGTAAAGCTAAAATTTGATTCAGGTGGATATCTAAATAATCCTTCGTAGAAATAGATCCTAGATCTTTAACATCCGCAAATGATGTGTTGCCATCTTCTGCTAGCTCAAGCATTTTCAGCCCCTGCTCGGCACTGATGAATTCACCTTTCGCATTGAGTAGCTTGAGCGCGTTCCATTGACCCGGATTATGGCTTGCAGTAAGGATTATACCCGCATCTGCTTTTTCCAAAGGAACTGCAATCTCCACGGTTGGAGTGGTGCTAAGACCAAGATCAATGACATTTGCTCCCATACCAATTAAAGTAGAAGACACAAGACTTGAAATCATTGGTCCACTGAGTCGGGCATCTCTGCCTATGACTACAGTAATTGCAGATTTGCCAGATTCCATTTGAATAAGCTTGCAAAAAGCCGCTGCAAACTTGACTACGTCAATTGGGGTAAGATTATCTCCCTCTTTTCCGCCGATGGTTCCTCTGATTCCTGATATAGATTTGATAAGTGTCATTTCGGTATTGTTTACGGGGTAAAAGTAAGCAGGAGTAAAGGATTTCAAGCATTTTACACTCAACTATTAGCTAGAAAAGAACTGCATTTCATACCTAGAATTTGGTAGAATGTAACCTTCCTAGAACATCTCGTGTATAAACACCCAAATACATGATCCACCCTAGGAACATAACAATTAAGACCACTCTATACCTTTTATTATGTCTGTCTTTCTTTAATAGTTTCGCACAGACGTATGAGGTAGAACCGGTAAATTTCAATTCGAAAGACGCAGATTTTGGCGCAGTTCGATATGAAAACGGAGTCGTCTTTTGCAGCTCTCGACAACAGAAAAAACTAAGTTCTGATGTCGACACAGAGAACTTTTATACAGATATGTTCTTGTCGAAACTTGATCCAAGTCGACGTTTTTCAGCCCCAGAATTATTTTCTAATGAACTTGCAGGCATCTTGAATGAAGGTCCTGCGACATTCTCTTCTGATTATACCACTGTTTATTATTCAGCGAATATTGTTCCTGATAAAAAACAAAAAGAAGGAAAAGAAGAAGATCGTGAGGATAATATCGAAGAATACAAATTGGGAATTTTCATTGCTCAATTTGAAAATGGCAATTGGGTAAAAAAAGGTGGTCATCCGCTGAATACACAAAATTCAAAATATGACATTGCGCACCCATTCTTTTCTGGCGACAGCATTCTATACTTCGCTTCAAATATGTCAGGTGGTGAAGGCGGAACAGATATTTATTACAGTAGATTGAAAAATGGTTTATGGTCAGATCCAGTAAATCTTGGACCAGAGATCAATACCGAGGGCAATGAGATATTCCCTTTCATGGCGAAAAATGGAATCTTCTATTTCAGTAGTGACGGACACCATGAGGATCGCGATCGTACCGATATGGATGTGTTTTACAGCAAGCTAAATGGCTCTGGGGACTGGGAAGAGCCATCGCCTCTACCGGAGCCTGTCAATACAGAATTCAACGATTTTGCCTATACTGAATTTACTAACGAAACTTTCGGTTTCATCAGTAGCGACAGAGATCAAGAACAAGATAATATTTATTCTTTTTCGAAATCACTACCACAATTTATTGAGTGTAAAGAAAATCAAAGAACGATACTTTGCTATCATATCGAAGACAGCGAAATCGAAGCATTACCTGGTCTTCCACTTGTCTATCAATGGGACCTTGGTGATGGTTCTATAAAAGAAGGTATTTCGGTAGACCATTGTTATGCTAATCAGGGCATCTATGAAGTGAAACTATCTATCAAGGATACTTTGACCAATCAGGTATTCCAAGATGTGTCTACTTCTAGACTAGAAATTATCGAGTACGAGCAACCGTATATTTTATCGAATGATTCAATCGTCATGAATTACCCAATGGTATTCTTCTCTGATGATTCGCCGATTAAAAAGTATAAGACCGCTAAACATTATTGGATCATTGATGATCAATATCACTTCGAAGGAGACACCCTTGAATACACGTTTACTACTCCTGGCTATCATAACGTATTATGCGGTGCAGTAAGCGCGCCCCTTCCAGGTGGAGAAGTGCTAAAGAGCTGTTCTTACAAACAAATTTTCGTTCTTGAGCATGAAACAGAAGGCTTCCCACAAATGAATCCTGATCCAAGCATTGAGCCTGTGAAGTATATTCAACTGCGTGAAAACGTGACGGCCTTTGCAGGAGAAGAACGTAAAACAGAAACATTATACCGTATCATCATTGCAAAATCAATGGAGCGTTTGACCATGAACAATCCAATATTTGCTGACATTGATGGAGAGATTGTAGAAACAAAAGCCATTGATGGACTGTACACCTACTCTGTCGGAATAGCAGATGATGTTAAAACAATTTACGAATTACAGAAAAAACTATTCGGTAAGACGAAAAAGTATTTCAAAGTTGAATCGTTCGACAATTCCACCTTTGCAGTAGAGTATGTGAGAAAAGGTGAATACATCACATCAAAGGATGCAGAACAGTTGAATGTTGAATTCAATAAACTTCGCGATATCAAATTCGAATACAACAGTGCAGAAATCAAAACTGAATCATTCAAAAACCTAGACTACATAGCAGCTATGCTTATGTTAGAAGAAGGATTTGAATTGAAAGTAAATGCACATACGTGTGACCTTGGTTCACATGAATACAATCAAGTTTTATCAGAGAAACGTGCACAGAGTGTTGTCGACTATTTCGTGAAGAAAGGTCTACCAATAGAACGTTTCATCAGCAAAGGTTTTGCTGAAACTACACCACTAGAATCGAATGCTACCGAAGCAGGTAAAGCAGCGAATCGAAGAGTAGAGTTCATCATCATCTTCCATCCTACTATTTCTGAAAATGAAAAAAATTAAATTCATCCTGCCCATTCTTATATGGAGCTTCTTTGTGGGAGCTTTGAAAGCACAGCCAGTACCAGCGGCAGATGAGAATATCCCATTTCTAGTGACCTTCGGAAAGGATGCTGGAACAAAATGGGGTGATGATGACTTTGTGCAAACCTTCTTTTTCTCAATTCCTAAAGATTTTAAAACTCCTTTTTACATCCGAGTATTCGATCCGGAATGTGGGGGAAAGCATGACGAAAATAATGGTGGTTTCACTACGATGACCCGATATTCCATTTATGGTGGAGCGGGTTGTATCACGGTAGATGATGCCCGAGCAGTAGATCCTAAAGGGAACTTCAAAAGTGGAAATCAACTCGCGACCAAAACATTTGGAGCTGATTTGAAATACGATAACGGTTGGTACACGTTTGGCCCGTTCAACCCAGCAGAAGGAGAATTAGCACCAAAATATGGTGGATATATTTTCAAATTAATCTGTGAAGGAATCAAAGGTGATGATGGAAATCTCTATCGCTATTACATGTCAACATCGGCAGACAAGAATATCTCAGTAGAAGGAGGAAATGCATTCACATTCGAATATACTTTCCGTTTGCATACTGATGGAAACCAAACAAGCCATATCTATCCTTACATTGATGATAAAGTTATTTCACTTAGTCAATACAATTTTGATTGGGATGATGACGGTTACATCAAATTGGTTTCTGTTTCTAATCCTGGTGAGTACTTGAAAACATCTATTGAAAATGCATGGGCGGAAAGTAAATACTTTATTAAAGCCTCGGAGCGCGGGAAATCATTGGACATTCAATTTAAGAAAGACAATAAAGCGAATATCAACAACAACAATGTAGTATTTTCCGTCCGGAATCAATATGGTGAATCTTTGCCTTTCTTTACGGTGCCGATTGGAGGAATTCCAAAACCGCAAGGGCAGGTTTCGATAAAACCAATTGCTTCAGGTAAAAAATAAAGTGATGAAATTTTTCCTCTCCACCCTCCTAGTATTTCTCTTCTTTTCATCAAGCTATTCCCAATCTTATAAGTTCAAAATTTATAATGAGAAAGATGGTCTTGAAAACCGGTATATCAACACCATTGACCAAGATCCAAATGGTCGATTAGTCATTGGTACGGGGGAAGGGCTCTTCACATTTGATGGTTTTAAGTTCAATTCATTTCATAGCACAGACTCACTTGCAGATGAGCTCGTAGAATGCAGTTTTAGTGATAATGACGGAAGCATTTGGTTAGGACATGGAAATGGCAATGCAACAGTATTTCGTGATTCCAAATGTCAAAAAATCAACCTATCGAAATATCTCACGAGTAAGGTTGTCGACATCACTAAAGACTCTAATAATAAAATCTGGATTGCATCCCAGTCTTCTGGATTTATTTGCACTGACAATACATCCAACACCATTCATATTCTGAAAGGGCTCACTGACTTCACCGTTTTTTCTCTTCAAATCGACAAGCAAAACAACTTTTGGATTGGTACGGATCTCGGATTGGTTTTAGGAAAGGTATTGAAGAACGAAGAGATGGAAATCACTTATGTCGAGAACATGCCTCTGTCCTCGGTCATTGATATTATTCCGACGAAAGAAGGATATTTAGTAGCAACAGAAGACGCAGGAATTTTTGATGTTTCATACATCAACGGCGCTTTCAACATTACCCCACTACTATTTAACAATACGGAATTGATAGGATTTCAAGTGAAGTCCATTCGACAAGATCAAGAACGTAATCTTTTAATTAGCACCAATCAACACGGATTAATCCTTTACAGCGATCGAAGTGGAAACTCCTTTCAAGCCAGACAGACCTTTGATGAAGCGGGCACCGATGCTAGTAATAATGTAAAACTTAGCTACTATGACCGTGAAGGAAATCTTTGGATCGGCACAATTGGCGGCGGTTTACATAAACTAGAGGATAGTTATTTTTCAAACTATAGTGCTGAATTAAATACCGGTGTATACTCCTTCTTAGTGGATGGAGATACTCTTTGGTCTGGCTACAAAGGCAAGATTAATTTATCGACCCAACATCCTGGAAATATTATCAGCACCTTTGATCAATCACTCGGTCTACCTGATGATATCATTTCATGCATTTATAAAGATGACAATGGTGCTTATTGGGCTGGAACAGATTCAAAAGGTTGTTATGTTCTTTCAAAAAATAAAAAGAAATTTCAGAAAGTTTCTCTAACAGCTGAATTCGAAAATTGCAAAATCACTTCCATTTCAGGTGAAGGAAGTCTTGTGTACATAGCTACGAATTACGGGGTATTCTTCATTCAGAATAATCGTGTTGTTTCACATGCCACTATCGAGACAGGACTGTCTGGAAATGTTGTGAAGTCACTTTTTAAAGATTCTAAGAACCGCATTTGGCTTGGCACTACATCACAAGAAATTCCATACATCGAAAATGGTGAGTTGAAATATTTCGTAACAAAATTTGAAAATTTCCAACTTACACTAAAGTGTTTCACTGAAGATAATCAAGGCAATATTTGGGCAGGAACGGATGGTAACGGAGTCATTTGTCTGACTTGCGAAGAGAATAAATATTTCACCAAAGAAAATGGCCTAAACAGTGATTATTGCTATAGCTTAATTTACAGTAATGAAGAGCTCTGGGTAGGTCACCGTGCAGGTTTGAGTAAGATAAATTTAAGGGACAATTCCATTTCTATCTATCAGCCAGAGGCATCGCTTACACAAACATTTAATGAAAATGCTATCACAAAGTGCTATGGTGAATTCGTGTTGTTTGGAACCAGCGCAGGTATTATTCGATACGACAAAGCAAAAGATGTAAGAAATACATTCGAACCAATTTTATCTATCTCTAGCATCCTTATTTCGGACAAAGAAACGTCACTCCTTCCTATAATAAAATTACCTTATGGTGATTATAAATTGGATATTTTCTTCCAGGGAATTTCACTGAAAAATCCGGAGGGAGTAACCTACCAATTCATTCTTGAAGGCTATGATAATGAATGGAGCGAGATGACCATGGAGAGCGTTGCTCGCTACAACCACTTGCCCGCCGGAGAATATGAATTTAAAGTTAAGACCTATAATAGTGATGGCATCGGCGGCACTACCATCAAGAGTTTCAAGATTATTATCGCTCCTCCTTTTTGGCAACAGTGGTGGTTTTTCTTGATCATATTGCTTTCCCTCATTTTCTTTTTTAACTACATCGTAAAAAGAAGAGAACGTTTATTAAAGGAGAATCAAGAAAAACTGAAGAAGGCGCTTGATGAACGAACAAAAGAAGTGGTAGAGCAGAAAGAATTAATTGAAGCGAAAAACAAAGACATCACAGATTCTATTGTTTACGCGAAGAACATTCAGAATGCGATGTTGCCACCAAAAGGTTCATTGATGAATTACTTCCATGATGCTTTTGTTTACTACAAGCCTCGTGATATCGTCAGCGGTGACTTCTATTGGGTAAGTCAGTTTGGAACTAAAACACTTGTTGCATGTGCAGACTGCACGGGACACGGAGTACCTGGTGCTTTCATGTCATTGATTGGTGTTACTATTCTAAAAGACGCTGCTAAATCAAAAGATGTTCAGTCACCATCAGAACTACTGACCAAACTAGATACTGAGCTCAATGCTATTCTTAACAAGAATCTCACGAGAGATTCAGTAAAAGATGGAATGGATATCAGCATCATTGATTTTGATATTGAAACCAAAGTGCTTCGTTTTGGTAGCGCCAACCGACCTATTTTCATCAAACGGAAAAATGAATTTATAGAATTGCGAGGCGATCGCAGATCTATTGGAGATCCTTTTGAAACAGGAAGCACAGGATACACGATCCAAGAAATTCAACTTGAAAAAGGGGATGTTGTTTACATGTTCTCAGATGGTATTACGGATCAGTTCGGTGGTCCTAACCATAAAAAAATCAAGCGCAAAGGAGTATTGGACTTTCTAAAATCCATCTCACACCTACCGATGGCCGAACAGAATGAATCTGTGCGTAGCTTCATTCGTAATTGGCAGGGGGAAAATGAGCAGCTTGATGACATGCTACTTATTGCATTTGAAATTTAAAGGCTCATCAACTCACGGAAGCGCGCTGCTTGTCTACGCGACACTTCCACTTGAGTACCGTCTTTAAGCGTTAGGCGTAGCCCTCCGTTAAACCAGTTCTCAACACTTTGAACCCATCGCAGGTTGACGATAAACTTGCGATTGGTTCTAAAGAACGTATGGTCTAATCTTTCCTCGAGAGTATTGAGAGATTTTAGAATCAAGGGTTTGGATTGATGAAAAAACACACGCACATAATTTCCTTCACTTTCAAACATCTTTACTTCATTCAAAGAAACGAACCAACATTTCTCCCCATCCTTCAGGAATATTTGATCGTCTTGACCAAGTCGTCCTTCTTTGAACGCTCCTTTACTTTCTAGTTTTTCTTCGAGTGCATTATTCTTTACAACCTTCTGAATCGCTTCTTTGAGGCGGTCTGTCTCTACTGGCTTTAACAAATAATCAAGAGCATTGACTTCGAATGCCTTCATCGCATATTCATCGAAAGCAGTAACAAAGATTACTTGAGGAACATATTCTAATTGTTGCAGCATTTCAAAGCCATTCATTCCGGGCATTTGAACATCCAAGAAAATGAGATCTGGTTGTTCCTTTGAAATCATTTCAATAGCCTCTTGCGCATTGCTGCATTCCCCTATTATTTCCACTTCATCATATTGTGCTAGTAAGCCCATAAGTTCTTTTCTAGCCAAGCGTTCGTCATCAATGATCAATGTTCTCATAATCCTATTTAATTGGAAGTTCTAATATGGTTACAACGCCACCTCTATCATTACTGATATGGAAATATGCCTTTCCGTCGTGAAGTAGCTCTAATCTTTTTCTAGTATTTGCAATGCCGAATCCATCGCTTTCTTCTGATGGATTGTATTCACCTGAGTTGAATATTTCGATACAAATAAATTCTGGTGAACGTTCTATTTTCAATTCAACAGTGCCTCCTTCAATAATCTTCGATATGCCGTGTTTAATTCCATTCTCCACTATTGTCTGCAACATGAATGGTGGAATCTCTGAAGAAAGGGCTTCGGCATCGATGCTCATATTAATGTGCAAGCGTTCCTCAAATCTTATTTTTTCTATCGATAAATAATTTTCAACGAGATCTAACTCTTCACGCAAAGTCACTGTTTGTTTTTTTCCCAAAAGCAAATTACTACGCATGATTCCGCTGAGCATGGTAATCGCCTGTTTGGCCTTCTGTGGATCCTCATCCACTAATGCACGAATACTATTGAGCGAATTGAACATGAAGTGAGGATTCATTTGTGACTTGAAGCTATTCAATTCAATTTCTGTTTTTGCAGCGCGCAATTCCAAATTTTGAATTTCCTCTTTCTTCCAATTTTCAAATGTGTTCACAGCGAAGTATAGAATGCACCAAAGAAAAAACAATACCCAGAAGTTAATTACATTCATTAGAAACCTTGCTCGAAAGAACGTTTCTACCAATGGAACTTCACCATTTAATAAATCTGTTACCGCAGTATTGAACGTCACCAAAAAAAATCCCATTAAAAAAGAACTCACAAATACCCTTGGGATGAGCGCAGGAATGGAAAGCTTATGTTTCCAATTCAATCGATGTACAATCACTCTGAAGACGTGCGAGATTCCTATGCCCATTAGAAACGTCATTGCAGAAAGTTTATAGACTTGTTGCAAGTCACTATCCACAATAGGAGATGTCAAGATATTACCGAGGGCGAAAAGTCCCCAGCCTCCCAATTGACAAATCCAGTATATCCACTCTCTATTTCTCATGGTTTCTTCAAAATTAACGGTCGTGCTACATGAACGCTCGTCATCCCTACACTAAGGGTATAATTCCATTACGAGAGGCGAATAGCACGGATAAGTATTAGATTTGTAAAGAAAGCAATAGCACGTGAATTTTCTAGCACATTTTTATTTAGCATACGGCGACGAGGAGCGATTAGTGGGACAGTTCATTGCCGATGCAGTGAAAGGCAAGCAAGTGCATGATTACCCCGAGAAGATTCGTGATGGCATTCTGCAACATCGCATCATCGACACCATAACGGATAGTCACGGAGCAGTGAGTAAGTTGCGAGCAGAAATTAGAGAACATATTGGACTGCTTTCGTCCATTGCTATCGACGTGTATCTCGATCACGCCCTCGCTACTCAATGGTCGCGCTTCCATGCGATGCCTCTTTCAGAGTTTTCCCAACAATGTTATAGCCAACTAGAAAAACATAAGGCTATTATGCCAGAGAGAATGCAAACCGCCTTGCATTATATGCAGCAGTATGATTGGCTCACACATTACCAAGAACAAGAAGGCATCATTAGATCACTTCGAGGAATGAGCAGTAGAGTGCGCGGCGGAGAAAAATTATTAGTAGCCATTGACAAGTTTCCATTACTCATTCCCTCGATCAATGAGACTTTCGACATGGTTTTTCATGACCTTACCAAAGCGGTGAAGGAGCATATTTCTGAGACCAATTCATCATATTTGGACTCAAATCACTATTATTGAACAATAAACCTTATTTTTGTCTTCAACGATACCAAACCGATCGTTTATGAAACAACTTGTATTATCTGCTTTACTAGTATTTTCTGCAGCACTTTCTTGGGCTGGTAGTATTGTATTAGAAGGCCGTTATCAGTCGAGAAATATTTTCGTAATCAACGCTCCATCTCAGGATGGCGTGGGATATTGCGTTTATGAAGTAACCGTTAATGGTCAAATCACTTCTGATGAAATCAATTCTCAAGCATTTGAAATTGATCTTTCTATTCTCAATCTTCGAGCAGGTGATGCAGTCACTTGCGTGATTAAACACAAAGACGGTTGCACTCCAAAAATTTTGAATCCAGGAGCTCTTGAACCATCTCCTACTTTCGAATGTAAAAAAATTGAATGCGCTCCTTCTGGTCTTCTCACTTGGGAAACCACTGGAGAGATGGGTAAATTAGCGTTTACTGTTCAACAATTTAAATGGAATAAGTGGGTGAACGTAGGAGAAGTGATGGGCAATGGAACAAACACCACCAACCGTTACAGTTTTCAAACTAGCCTAAATACAGGTCTCAACAAATTTCGTGTAGTTCAAAAAAGCTATGAAGGAGATTTGAGAAAAAGTATCGAGTGTGAGTACAATAATCCAGCAACTGCCCTTACCTTTACTTATGACAAGAAAGCCAAAGCGATTAATTTCACTGGAACCACTTCCTATGAGTTGAGCAACAGCTACGGCCAAATTGTGAAAAGAGGAATTGGAAATGCGATTGACGTAAGTCCATTACCAAAAGGAGAGTACTATATTTCCTTTGATAATACTGTAGGAAAATTTTCTAAAAAGTAAATACCAACCAAAACCATAACCGCTTACCAATCAGAGATCGAGAAATCGATCTCTTTTTGTTTTTATAAAATAAATACGAACCCTGACTGTTAAATTTCGTATTTTGCACTTACTAGGATGAAGTCATTACAAACCTTTATACTACTATTTATACTTTCTCTTCTCATCAGTATTTGCAGTATTGGCTGCAAAGATGAAGAAGAAGAAAACTTCTATCCTAAATTTTCCCCGCCCATTCATTTTGACCTAGATTCTATTAAGAAACGAGGCAAGATTATTTTACTTACTGAAAACGGTCCATCCACTTACTACCAATATCGCGGTCAAACAAAAGGCTTTGATTACGAATTGGTAAAAGAATTCGCCAAACACCTCGGCGTAAAGCTCGAAGTTCGACTTCTGGATGATGTTGATTTAATGTTCCAAATGTTGAATAATGGTGAGGGCGACATCATCGCATCGAATCTTACGGCAACACCTTTTAGAAAACGTTTTGTAGCTTTTGCTAATCCGGTTTACAAGACGCGCCAAGTGCTGGTTCAAAGGAAATATACTCCTGAGTCTCCCGACTCATTGCTCCCCCTTATAAAGGACACTTTAGGCCTAGATGGGGCAAATATTTATGTACACAAATATTCCTCTTTTTACATGCGCTTGCGTGAATTAGAGAACACGAATGAATTTACGCTGAATATTAAAGATGCACCGGGAGAAATCAGCACCGAAGATTTGTTGCGCTTGACCTCCGAGGGTGAAATCAATATGACCGTTACTGACGAGAATCTCGCCATCATGCAGCGCTTTGACTATCCTCAATTGGATATGACTGTACCCATTGGACCCGAAGAAGACATTGCCTGGGCAGTGAGATCAAATGCCTCAGGGCTTCTCTCAAAATTGAATGAGTGGATGGAGCGTAGCGATGTAAAAAAGAAAATTAAAAAGACCCACGATCGCTATTTTCTAGAGGCGAGTTTGTATGGATCAAAAGGTCCGTATGCCCTTCCCGTTTTAGGCCCCAATCAAATATCACCTTTCGATTCTTTGTTTAAAAAATATGCTCCCGAAATTGGTTGGGACTGGCGTCTATTAGCTGCTGTATCCTACCAAGAGTCACGTTTTAATCCAGAAGCTGAGTCGTGGAGCGGCGCTTTTGGAGTTATGCAGTTAATGCCTGAAACAGCAGCTAGATTTGATTGTGACACTTCTCAAAAAATAGAGCCCAATATTCGAGCGGCAGCGAAGTATATCAAGCACTTAGACCGTTTTTGGAAAGATAAGATTGTAGACCCTAATGAACGAATCAAATTTGTGCTTGCTAGCTATAATATTGGACCCGGACACATCCTTGATGCTCGCGCTATTGCACGCCATCTCGGCAAACCCGATACCATTTGGACTGGTAATGTTGACGAATGTTTGTTGCTAAAAACTCAAGAAAAATTTTATAGATTAGACGAAGTAAAACATGGGTATTGCCATGCACAGGAACCCTACCATTTTGTAGGGAAAATTTTAGCCGTGTATGAGCATTATCGATCCAAGAAAAAATGAAACCACTTCGCATTTTCGCACTCCTAGCTCTGACAGTTTTTCTAGCTAATTGCAAGAAAAATGAAGACACTAAATATCATCTTCAAGGACGTGTCTATAATGGGCGCACCGGTAATCCTCTAGGGGACGTGTTTGTAGAGGTTGAACAACAAATTTTGGAAGGAAACTCCTTTTCTGCAGTTTATACATCCGCTGCTTCAGGGCGCACCAATGGTGATGGTGCATACGATCTCGAATGGGACCGAGAAAACCTCGTGGAGGTGCGTGTAAATGCCGATAAAGGTCAATTTATCCCTCGGACAGTTCAACTCAGCGCGACTAGTTTTGAACCAGGAAAAGTGGTGTCACAAAACATTGAATTATTTCCAGAAGCATTTATCAAAATTGCCATTCAAAAAAATGGGAGTTTGACCAACAATTCATCCATTAATATTCGATTTGAAAACGCAAATTTTGACTGCTTTTGCTGTGATAATACTTGGGAAAGTTTTACTACTGCCGTACCCGATACAAGCAAGACGTGCCGCGTTTATGGCGATACTTGGTTAAAATATCGTTATGAAATTATAAAGTCATTTGGTCAGGATGAACTCATCCGTGATAGCATCTATTGTCCAAGTAATATTCAGACCAATGTGAGTATTGAGTGGTAAGCATCCCTTGCTTATATTTACCACACCAATACCGTTTTGATGAAAAAGATTTACGCTCTAGGAATCGCTCTCGCGATGGCCTCATTTGCATACAGCCAAGAAACACCTCTTCCTCGAGGATATTCTCAGGAAGAATTAGAAATGATATCTCGTGGTGACGTTCCTTCACCCATCAACTCGCGAGCAATAGCTACTCCCCCGCCTTATCCAAATCTAAGAAGCGCCGCGGAATGGGAAGAAATTCAAGCGCTCACAATTGCTTGGACAGGCTACCCTGGAATCTTGAAGCAAATAGTAGCCGCCGCAAAATCAGAAACCAGAGTGCTCATTTTATCAGAAGACGTTCAAGCTACAGAAAACTATTTATTGTCGAGCAATATTGGAGGTCCAGCCTTTTCTAATTTAGACAACGTGACCATTATTGATGGCTCCTTCGACTCCATTTGGATGCGCGACTATGCGGCCAACCCCGTTTACGGTAATGAAGTAGATGATCTCGTCCTAGTAGATTGGATTTACAATAGAATTACCCGTCCGAATGATAACGCTTCGCCTCAGTTTTTCGCTGATGAACTCGGTTTAGAGTTGTATGAAATCACAGAAGCTCCAGAAGATTTAGTAAATACTGGAGGAAATTGGATGACCGATGGATTCGGGACAGCCTTTGCGTCGGAATTAATCTTGGAAGAAAACGAGCCAGGTAATCCTTACAATGTAACAGCAAAAACCGAAGATCAGATTGATGGAATCGTCAATGACTACTTAGGCATCGATCGCTACATCAAAATGACAGTGCTTCCTTATGATGAAATCCATCACATCGATATGCACATGAAATTGATTGATGAAGAAACATTATTGGTGGGTGAATATCCAGATGGAATTGCAGATGGTCCACAGATCAATGCCAACATCGAATATGTGCTGGATAATTTCAATTCAAAGTGGGGTACTCCATACAATGTGGTTCGCATTCCAATGCCAGATAGTCAGTCAGGTTTGTGGCCGAGTTCACAGCCAACCGCTGCTTACTATCGGACCTACACGAATGCAGTATTTGTAAATAATACTGTTATTCTTCCGACATATCGCGAGCAATATGATACTACAGCATTACGCATTTGGGGTGAGATTCTTCCAGGATATAATATCGTTGGAATCGATTCAGATAATCAAGACGAACCCATCATTTCAGCAAGTGGCGCTATCCACTGTATCACACACTCTATCGGTGTGGCGGATCCTCTTTTGATTTCTCACCAAGCTCTTACAGACACTGAAAATACAGAAGTCCCGTACAGCGTTGTGGCCTACATGAACCATCGCAGCGGAGTTAGCCAAGCAAAACTTTTTTGGAAGACAAGCCTAACTGGCAGCTACAATGAAGTTGCAATGACATCTATTGGTGACAACAACTGGCAGGGCTTCATTCCGGCGCAACCAACAGGTACCACAGTGTACTACTACGTACAAGGAGAATCTGTGAGCGGTAAAGTTCAAAATCGTCCTATGCCTGCACCAGAAGGTTATTGGGATTTCAACGTATTAGGAATTGCTACCGGTGTGGAAGAATATGAAGCTTTTGAAATTAAAAAAGTATTCCCAAACCCAGCAAGTGCTATTACTTGTATTCCTGTACAATTCAACACATCAAGCGAGGTAAAGCTCAGCTTGATCAATGCACTTGGACAAGAAGTACAATCGCTTTACAACGGCACGGTGCCAGTTGGAGAAAAGAAATTTTTCTTCGATGCATCGCCGTTTTCATCTGGTGTGTATCATATCAGACTTTCAACAGAGGATAAGGTAATTTCCTATCCATTGTTGATTCAAAGCAAATAGTGTTTCACCACCCTATTCTATCACTACGTGAAAAAACTCATACCAGAAGAAGCTTTGGCCTCTGCGACCAAGCTACCCAAGGATAATCCAATTATTCCTTTGCTCGCTCGTGTTGCTCGCATCGATAAAGTCAATGAACTCTACGATGACATCTGCAAAGAAGAGGGATTGAACTCCATTGATCGTTTGTTTCAAACGTTGGATGTAGAACTTGAGTTGGATGAAAATCAGTTAAAGAATATTCCTGCAACAGGACCATTCATCATCGTTGCGAACCACCCGTTTGGCGCACTCGATGGATTGGCTCTGATAAAAGCAATCGGAAAAGTTAGACCAGACCTGAAAGTGATGGCCAATTTTCTTTTGCAAAATGTAGAACCGATAAAAGACTATTTCTTGTCAGTGAATCCTTTCGAAACCATGAAAGGAGCTTATAACAATATTTCTGGATTGAAGGCGGCCCTTCAGCATGTAGAGAAGGGATTGCCATTGGCACTTTTTCCTGCTGGTGAAGTATCGACCTTTCAAGGTGATTTAAAAACTATTGCTGATAGAAAGTGGCAAAACTCTGCCATCAAGATCATCAAATCATCGAAGGTACCAGTGGTGCCGATTTATTTCGACGGCGCAAACTCTAGAATTTTTCACCTATTAGGATTAATTCACCCAGGACTTCGCACGTTGGCATTGCCTTCTGAAATGCTCAAGAAAAAAGGCAAGAGCATTGGAATGCGCATAGGAAAACCCATTCCTGCGAAAGATCTGGAGATGTTCACTTCTGTAGATCAACTAGGCCGATACCTTCGTGCCAAGACTTATGCACTCGGAAGTAGCTTCGAAGTGAAGAGAGATTATTTCAAATTATTTCGATTTCCATCCAAAGAAGATCAGATCATCGATCCGGTGCCTTCCGAATTAATTTCTCAAGAAATAAAATCAGTAGAAGCGTATCGCACATTGACGTATGACAACTTTGATTGCTATGTGGTCAATAGCGCACTCATTCCAAACGTGCTTCGCGAGATAGGTAGATTGCGCGAGGTTACTTTTCGTGCAGTTGGCGAAGGCACTAATAAAAGCATCGACTTGGATGAATATGATTTGTATTATGATCATTTGATTCTGTGGGACCGTGAGGCGCAACGCATCGCTGGTGCATACCGCATCGGTAACGGCCCTGACATCATTGCACGCTACGGATCAAAGGGATTGTACACCTCTAGCCTATTCCGAATGTCGGTGAAGATGAAACCAATTCTAGCACAATGCGTGGAATTAGGTCGATCCTTTATCGTTCAAGATTATCAAAAACATCGCTTGTCGCTTTTCTTGCTCTGGAAAGGAATTCTATTCCACTTGCTTGCAAATCCTCGATTCAGATACATCATTGGGCCTGTTTCAATTTCCAACAGCTATCAAGAAGTTTCGAAAGAATTGATCATTCAATTTATTGAAAGAAATTACTTCGATAAAGAGCTTGCAAAATTTGTAGAGCCCAAAAATGCATTCAGACCAAAGCTTAAAAACATTGATACCGATGCCTTGCTGGAAGCAAGCAGCAGCGATATCAAGAAGATGGACAAGATCATTGCTGACATTGAGCCATCGAGCTTTACCATGCCTGTTTTATTGAAAAAATATTTACAGCAAAATGCTAAAATTCTTGCATTCAATGCCGATCCAAAATTCAATAATGCATTGGATGGCTTAATGCTACTCGATTTACAAAATCTTCCCGCCGATACTGTTGAAACGCTTAAGCGTGAAATGGTTGAGAACAATTAATCCTTATGAGTCACTCCAATTCTCGTCGTCAATTTTTAACGAAGTCAGGACTTGCAGCAGCAGCACTTTCGCTTGGCATATTTAGTCGTGCTTCAGAAAACCGAACAAACGTTCGGCAAAAGAAAAAAGAGTTGGAAGTCTATAAAAAAGGCTTAGCACTATCAACTTGGAATGCAGGCATAGAGGCCAATAAAGCATCACTCACAGCGATGGGAAATGGTGGCAACGCCACTGATATGGCAGAAGAAGGTGTAAAGGTTATTGAAGCAGATTATACAAATCTATCGGTAGGATTAGGCGGACTGCCTGACCGCGAGGGTCACACCACGTTGGATGCATGTATTATGAACAGCATTGGACAAGCAGGGTCTGTTTGTTTCTTAGAAAAAATAAAACATCCTGTCACTGTAGCACGAATGGTCATGGAGCGCACACCGCACGTGATGATGGTCGGTGAAGGCGCACAACAATTTGCTCTTTCACAAGGGATGAAATTAGAAGACTATGAAAGTCCGGAGGCTGTGAAGGCTTACAAAGAATGGTTGGTTAAAAGCGAATACAAGCCGATTATCAATATTGAAAATCACGACACCATCGGTATGCTCACCATGGACACCAATGGCGACCTTGCGGGTTCATGCACCACAAGCGGACTTGCATTTAAGATGCGAGGACGTGTGGGAGATAGCCCCATCATTGGAGCGGGATTATACATCGATAATGAAGTCGGTGGAGCTACCGGAACAGGATTGGGAGAAACAGTGCTTCGTTCGTGCACAGCATTTCTCATTGTTGAATTAATGCGTCAAGGAGCGAGCCCACAAGAAGCTTGTGAAGAGGCTATCAAAAGAGTAGAAAAAATCAATCGCTTTATGAAAGACGACTACCAAGTCGGATTCCTTGCTGTGAATAAGCAAGGTGAGGTCGGTGCATTCGGACTTCGCCCTGGTTTCAATTATGCATTGCATAAAAATGGCGTCAATCATTTGATCGACGCCAAATATCATATTAAGAAATAAATCTTAGTTAAACGCTTCATTAACCTCCGTAAGGATGGTCGCTGGGCCACCAAAGTGGTCAAGAATCTTTGCGTTTGGGAAATCTTTATCAACAATTGCCTTCAATGCAAGTCGATCATGTGGATCCACGCTTCCCACAAAGAAGAGCATATCGAATGGATTTGCCACTAAATACATAGAAGCCATTTCGAGCTCCACAAAGCCAACTACAGTGTAGTTGCCTTTCTCGAGCAATGTTTGAGCATTCTTGACGATATAATCGTGCTTCCCGAAAATAACAATAGTCTTCGTTACTTCAGGCTTGCTCTCAGGGGTGGGCTGACTTTGAACTTGTTCTTCCATATTAATAAATCACGGGGGCGCAAATTTACACGAGAGTTCCCGATATTTGCTCTGAAAGATTTCAACCATTCCACATTGTCAACATTGATACATACCCTAAAGCTCACAAGGCCAATTAATCTCGCCATTGTAGCGCTCACCATGTACGTGTTGAGAATATTTATTATTAAAGCTCAGCTTACAGCCACTTGTCAAGACTTACACCTCCAAATCAGCGAGTTAGATTTTTTTCTGTCGGTTTTAGTGGTGGTTTTGCTCACCGCTGGAGGAAATATCATCAATGACTATTTTGATGTAAAAGTTGATAAAATCAACAAACCAGAGCGAGTCATCATTGGTAAGACTGTTAAAAGAAGAGTTGCAATGGTCTTGCACCAAGGGTTTAATATCGTGGCGGTTGCCATTTCCTTCTACTTATGTTGGAAATACAAATTTTGGTGGCCTTTGGCCATTCCAATTCTCGTTGCCACACTCCTATGGTGGTATAGTCCGATTTTCAAAAAAATGAGCTTTATAGGCAATCTGGTGGTTGCCATATGCGTGAGCATTGTGCCTATTTGGGCAGCTATTTTTGAATTACATCAACAAGTTGTTTTAAATCACCTTGATCTCTTTCAAAACGGCCGTGTGAATGGAATGCTGCTTTGGATACTCACTTACGCGGGATTTGCATTCCTCCTATCGCTTTCGAGAGAAGCCATAAAGGATTTAGAAGACCTTGAGGGCGATAAAGAAGGCGAATACAAGACAATGCCTATTATCCAAGGAGAGACGTTTACAAAGCACTATGCTTCGGTGCTGATGGCCATCACTGTAGGGCTTACTATTTTCCTTTTTTACAAGACGGGATTGGAATGGAAAAAAGACACCACTGCAAGTCTATTACTTTTAGCTTGCACTATTCTTCCTGGTTTGGTAACAATTATTTTTTCTTCTTTTTCAAAAAGAAAAAAACACTACACCATTGCGAGTGCAAGTGCTAAGTTGACCATGGCCGGTGGACTTGTCCTTTGTATTCTTGCTGGAACGTATATCTGGGTGTGTTCTTAAACTAAGAACTTCTTCCCTGGAACGTCAGACTCTTTTTTCGGAACTAGAAGCACCAATAAAAATCCTATCACGAAGAAGGTAATCAGCGCTAAAATCGAAGCGCGCATACTTCCGAAAAAGCCTTCTAAGAATCCGAAGCTGAGGAGACCTATAATCAAACCGACTTTCTCTGTGACATCATAAAAAGAGAAATAAGAAGCGTGATCATTTGTTTCTGGTAAAAACTTAGAGTACGTGCTTCTAGCCAATGATTGCGTTCCACCCATCACGAATCCGATACATCCCGCAGCAATGTAAAATGTGAGTGGTGTAGTAACAATTGCATACGCATATAAGCACACTAATGCCCAAAACGCAAGCGCAATTTTTAATGTCAAAAGATTGGATAATTTTCTAGATAAGTAAGAGAAGAAATAAGCCCCTGGAATTGCAATCAATTGAACCAAGATTACTGCTACAATCAATTGACCTGATTTTAACCCTCTCACCATCTGCCCTGTCTCATCGAATTGATATACTTCTTTTGTACCAAAGAGAGAAGCCATTTGCATAATCGTTTGAACCCCCATGCTAAATACAAAAAATGCGATGAGGTATCGGCGAAGACGAGTCGTAGTGTTTAATTCATTCCATACATTTCTCAACTCCAAAAAGCCCTTTTTCAAAACTCCTTTTTCCTTTGGTCTTGCTACTTTATGATCTTTCAAATGATAGAATGTGATTTGCGCAAAACCGGCCCACCAAATTCCAACTGTAACGAATGACCACTTTGCAGGAATGTCCAGCACTTGAATCATCACTAGGTTGATCACCAATAATATGATACTACCGATGTACCCCATGCTATATCCTTTCGCGCTGAGTTTATCCTGATCAGCAGGCTCGGCCAATTCTGGTAAGAACGAATTGCTAAACGCATAACTCACCCAAAATCCTACGCATGCAAAAACAACACTGAGCATGCTCGCCTCAAAGTGATTCATATCGAAGAAAAACAATGATGCACATGAGAGGCTTCCGAGGTAGCAGAATGTTTGCATGAACACTTTCTTCTTTCCCAAATAGTCGGCTAGACCAGATAGCATAGGAGAAACAATACATACTATAGCCATCCCCAATGCTAATGCATAAGATAACACTTCGGTATTCTTGAAGATATGTCCAAATAACAACACATCGTCTTCCGCGGCCTTTCCTTCAAATTGATACTTGGCGGTGACCGCTGTGTAGAAAATTGGAAATATAGCAGTACCGATAACAAGGTTGTAGGTAGAGTTGGCCCAATCATACATGGTCCAAGCGTTTTGAGCTTTCTTATTCCCTTTAATAGAGGGTGTACTTGCGTGTGGTGTGTCCAAAATCATGCAACGAACATAAGAAGAAAACACTGAAATAGTTTAGGGTCCGCAATTGTATATTCGCATCGTGGAAAATAATTATGACATCATCATCGTAGGCGGTGGCATTGTAGGTGCTGCTACCTTATACAAGTTGCAAAAAAGCAATCCAAAATTGCGTCTTCTTTTACTTGAAAAAGAAAAAGGACTAGCGGATCATCAAACAGGAAATAATAGTGGAGTGATTCATAGTGGCATCTACTACAAGCCAGGATCATTGAAAGCCATCAACTGTGTGAATGGTCGTCGTGAATTAGTGGCATTTGCAAAAGAGCATGGCGTAAAACATGACATCTGTGGCAAGCTCATCGTTGCCATGGATGAATCAGAATTGCCCCAGCTCGATAAAATTTTTGAAACTGGTCTTCAAAATGGTATTGAAGACATGCGCAAAGTAACCGCTGCCGAGATCAAAGAAATCGAGCCTTATTGCACTGGAATAGCTGGCATACATGTGGGTTGTACAGGCATTATCGACTTCAGAGGTGCCACTGAAAAGATGGCAGCTCTTGCGGTTGAGATGAATCCAAAGACAGAAGTTCATACACAAGAAGAAGCATTGAGTTTTGAAAAACAAAATGATCTTCAACGAGTAGTAACAACCAAAGGACTTTATACCTGTAAAAAAATCATTTTCTGCGGTGGACTTCAAGCCGATCGTTTGGCAAGAAAAGATGGGGTTCAGTTGAAGGAAAAAGTAGTTGGTTTCCGAGGTGATTATTACGAGCTCACTGATCAGGCTAAGCATAAAGTAAAGCACTTGATCTACCCTGTTCCCAATCCAGACTTCCCTTTCCTTGGTGTGCATTTCACGCGCATGACGGATGGTTCTATCGAATGCGGCCCCAATGCAGTGTTCACGTTTAAGCGCGAAGGATATTGTAAAACTGATTTTAGTTTGCGCGATACCATTGACGCTTTGACTTACAAGGGTACTTGGAAGTTATTCTTTAAGAATATGAAGTTTGGTATTGATGAATATCGTCGCGCATTTTCAAAGAGATTATTCTTGAAAACACTTCAACGCCTAGTACCAAGTTTAACGATGGATGATATTCATCCGGGTCGTGCGGGAGTGCGTGCTCTTCTGCTGCGTGAAGATGGAGATACAAGAGATGATTTCAGAATAGAATATACAGATCACAGCATACACGTATTGAACGCACCTTCTCCAGCTGCTACTGCATGTCTTGCAATTGGGCAACAAGTGGCTGAAATGGCCGAACAACATTTCAATATCAAAACATGGTAAACCGCGTTGTTAAGCAACGCATAAGATATAGGATATTCAAATAGGGAAACCACTTGAATGACCGACATCTTTGTCACGGTTGAAGTATGAGTGCTCAAGCACTCAAACGGGTCTCCTGACTTATGATGTAGTACGATTAAGGATCTCAAACGTGGGATCCTTTTTCTTTTAATACTCACTAGGTGAGTGGAATGAAACTAAAGCCCTCCTATTGACGTATATAAGCCCCTGTTTAAGAAATATCCCCACCCGTGAAATCTACCTTAAGAAAATTTATTGGACCGTCGCTATTAGCTGCGCCGTTAATTGGCTTGGCAATAATGGCTATCATTTGGTCCTACACTCGCAGTGATTCTGGAGGGTCTGCTCACAAAATCCGAGGAGAACAGGTATCTATCTTAATTGACGAAACCAGAGAGCTAGATGTTTACGACATCGAACGCTTACCAAAGGAAGAATTCACTCAACTTGAAAATGAACAGGTTCCGAATTTTGGATTTAGCAGAGCAAATATTTGGCTCAAATTCAAAGTAGATGGCAGAATTCATCAAAAGGGAAATTATATTTTAGAGATTAAAAATCCGGTACTCGACAAGGTCGAGCTTTATGAGTTTCAAACGACAGAAATGAATGAGGTGGGAGAAACCGGCGATCTTCTTCCATTCAAATCAAGAGATCTCGAACACCGCAATTACCGCTTCCGAGTAGTTGTACCTCCATTGTCCGAAAAGGAATTTTATTTGATGGTAAATAGTGGTGGTGAACAACTTCATGTCCCCATGTTGATGTGGACAGCAGAGAATGTTGAAAAGGCCGATCTTACCGATCAATTGTTAATTGGAACCTACTTCGGAATTATCCTCTTCGTTCTATTATTCAATTTATTTATCTATATTATTCTAAGAGAAAAAAGCAACTTGTATTATGTACAATACAACATGATGCTTTTGTTTTTGCAGTTCTCTTTAACAGGATACTCATTTCAATTTCTATGGCCAGATAGTCCTTACTTAGCCAACGTTTCGACTCCTTTCTTCGCATCCGTCGCTGTATATGCACTACTTAAATTTAGCCAGTACTTCTTAGAACTAGATAGTTTTTTCCCTCGCGTCAATAAGGTTTTCCAAATCTTAGGTTATATCATTTTAATGAATGCAGGGCTAGCATTGTTCAACACTCAACCATTGTTGTATATATCGGTTGTCGGCGTGAATCTACTCACCTTGTTGCTCAATTTTGTGATCGTTCCTGTAGCTATAGGAGTGCTTCGAAAAGGTTATCAACCAGCAAAGTTTTTCTTAGCAGCATTCATTGTACTAGTGCTTACAGTATTTGGATTTATAAGTACCAATCTCGGTTTCATTCAAAATGATTTCTTCTCTCAATACGGTCTTTTGATTGGAAGTGCAACAGAAGTTATTCTTCTCTCCTTCGCGATTGTAGATCGATTCAAGAGCTTTAAAGATGAGGCATTGGATAATCTTCAAGCACTCAATAAACTTCAACAAGAGCAAAATCAAATGCTCGAGAAAAAAGTAGAAGAGCGCACTGAAGAATTATTGGAACAACAAAAAGAAATTCTCTCAAGTATTCGATATGCAGAACGAATACAAAGAAATATTCTTCCATCGGAAGCTTCGATGGCGAGATTATTCCCCGAAAGCTTTGTTTACTATCGCCCGAAGGATATTATCAGTGGTGATTTCTACTGGATTTCAGAACAAAAAAATAGTTTTGAAGTGCAGAACTTACTTCGCTTTGCTATTGGAGACTGCACCGGACACGGCGTACCTGGCGCGATGATGAGCATCCTTGGATTCAATTTGGTAAGAGAAGCTTATGAGCATTTACCAAAAGGTAGTCCAGCGGAGATTCTTGAAGAGATGGACAAACTACTCTTCAATGCACTAAATAGTGGTGCTTATGAGTATGCAGCAGACGGAATGGATATTGTGATGTGCCATGTTGATTTGACTACGAATAAGCTTCACATGGCTGGAGCGAATACAGGAGTTCATATTTGGAGAAATGGAGAAATCATTAGTTTGAGAGGTACGCGTAGGCCTCTAGGCTTGATGAATGAAAAAAGTAAAAGAGCCTTTGAAAACAATGAATTTCAGCTTGAAAAAGGGGATATCATCTATTCTACCACCGATGGATATGTCGATCAATTTGGTGGTGAGCTAGGCAAAAAATTAAAGCAAAGTGGCATGAATAGTTTGCTCACCGAGCTTGGCTATTTAGACCTTGCTTCACAAAAAGCAAAGCTCCATCATTTCATGGAAGAATGGAAAGGAGAGCTCGAACAGATTGATGATATCTGTGTAGTAGGTATTCGATACTAAGATTCGAGACTCGTAATTTCACCTCGTTGATAGTCCTTCATCTCTTCTGGAATTGCGGCAAGAATATGCTCGCACATCGCATCAATTAATCGGCGCTTTGAATAAAGTCGGTAAGTGATAAGGCTTATCTCTCGCACTGGAGCCGGTTGTTGGAAAAAACGAATTTTTTCAAGTTGTGTCTTATCCATATCGCGGAGGGCGAGTTCAGGGATAACTGTTACACCTTGATTGAAGTCCACCATTTTCTTTAGTGTTTCAATACTTCCCGCTTCATAATCAAGTTGTCGTCCTTCTGATTGTGTTGGTCGAAGTGAGCAAAGATTCATTACTTGTGCGCGCAAGCAATGCCCTTCTTCGAGGAGCCACAATCTATTTACATCAATGTCTTCTTGAAGCACGAAGCGCTTTTGCATGATCGATTCATCTTTCGAACTGTAGACTACAAATTGCTCGTAAAACAATGGGTTTTCTAGAATCGCAGGATCACCGAGGGGAGTTGCAAGTAGCGCTGCATCCAAGACATTGTGCTTAATTTTCTCGATAATTTGTTCTGTAGTATTCTCATGCACTTTCACCCGCACTCCCGGGAATGCTTTTAAAAATGACGGCAAAAAGAGGGGCAATAAATAAGGTGCTAAAGTTGGGATGACTCCCAATTTAATTTCACCCGTCACCTCCCCTTTCAATTCAGAAACTATTTCTTTCATTCGCCCCGCTTCGCTAAGTACCGCTCTTGCTTGCGCAATGATCAATTCGCCGGCTTCAGTAGGAACAACGGGCTGTCTGCTTCGATCAAAAATTTGCACATCGAGTTCTTCTTCCAATTTTCGAATCATCATACTCAAAGTAGGTTGCGTCACGAAGCACTTGTCCGCTGCAGTAGCGAAATGTCGAAACGTATCTACCGCCACGATGTATTCTAATTGTTGAAGATTCATAGAGCGAAGATACAAACCTATCCTGAAACGATGTAAGGATGACAAATCATACACGTCCTATGCGCATAAATCACTACTACAAGATGAAATCAATTCTTGCGCTTTTACTTTTATTAGTGCTAACCACAGCGCATTCACAATCCAACCTGAATCTAACAAAAGGACTCGCTATCAGCGGATATGACCCAGTATCTTATTTTACTTCCCAGGGTCCAGTCTTAGGAGATTCCTCTTTTCAACTAGAATATCAAGGAGCGAAATATCAATTTGCTTCAGAAAAAAACAAGCAAACTTTCCAAGCATCACCAGAATCTTTTCTTCCTGAGTTTGGCGGCTGGTGTGCTTATGCCATGGGTGAAGATGGAAGCAAAGTCAAAATCAATCCCACTAGCTTTAAAATTCTTGATGGCAAACTTTATCTGTTTTATAAAACTTCAAGAGTGGATACGCTCAAACTGTGGAATAAAAATGAAAGTGAACTTTTAAATAAAGCAAATAACTACTGGCAAAAAATAAATCAGAAAAAAAAATGAAAACAAAACTGAGCTGGCTACTCCGTATCGCTGTAGCTGTAATATTTCTCCAAACCTTATACTTTAAATTTAGCGCTCATCCAGACAGCGTTTACATTTTCACCAAACTAGGTGCTGAACCAGCAGGAAGGATTTCATTGGGTATTCTCGAACTAATCACTGCTGTTTTAATTCTAGTACCTCGAACCAAAAATCTAGGAATTCTATTAAGCACTGGACTCATTCTCGGAGCAATAGGAAGCCACTTAGGACCATTAGGCATCGTTGTTCAGGGTGATGGAGGCAAAGTATTTTTTCTTGCTCTAGCGGTCTTTATTGCTTGTTTAATACTCATTGCTATTCACTTCAAGGAACTTCTTCATTTTCTCTCATTTAAAAAATAATAGTGTATGCTGTCAGCAGAAGCCATGCGCCCTCTTCTTGAATTAGAACGTAGTTTGACATTTCTCAACAATGATCAATACTCAGCACAACTAGCCGTTTTCAACAATGGAACCCTCGGACAACATTATCGTCATATCATTGAACTCTTTCAAATACTCATCAAGAGTTATGATACAGGAAAAATAAATTATGATGATCGAGTGAGAGATCTAAGATTGGAAAATGACAACACATTTGCACTCGCATCCATTCAAGAAATTATTGCAAACATTACAAGACCTGATAAAAGTTTGTACATTCAATCCTTGATGTTTGACGAGCATCCAGTGCCTTCTAGTTATAATAGAGAGTTGCTCTATAATATTGAGCACTGCATTCACCATCAAGCGATGATTAAAATTGGATTTTCCGAACTTGATGTGCAGTCCTTAAATGCCCATTTTGGACTCGCAGCAAGCACTATAAAGTACAAAGAAGAATGTGCACGCTAACGATTTATAAAAATGCTGACCGACTCATCATCACTTCTAACAGAGATGAAGATCCGCGTCGCAATGCTTTCAATCGTTTCAGGAATGCAATCAGCTCTCAAGGATGGGGCATGTTTCCTATAGACCCTGATTCAGACGGAACTTGGATTGGAATTAGCGAAAACGGCTCATTCTATTGCCTTCTAAACGGAGGCTTAGTGAAGCATAAAAGAAAATTACCCTATAAAAAAAGCAGGGGCACGCTTATTCCTATCTTATTAAACGACCCTCATTTTCTAAACTCTCCCGAGATAAATTTTAATGACTACGAGCCATTCACTTTAGTAAGTGTAAAAAAATTATTCATCGAAGTGCATATTTGGACTGGAGAGGAAGTCATTGTACAATTAAAAACACTCGACGAAGTACACATGTGGTCGAGCGCTACGCTTTATGCAGAAACAGAACACGAGGAAAAGAAAAGATTATTTGAAAATAAGCTGAAGTCTTCTTTGCTAAATGAAGATGCCATTTTTCAATTACACGCAAACGAATTGAAATACGAGCATTCATGTCATCAGCCCAATGGTATTGTTAAAACCATCCAAGTAATTCAACTTATCCTGGACAACCAACCAAAGCAACTAAAATCGCTCGACGTGATTACTAACTCTTTAAGAGAATATGATCTCACGAAGGAATGAAATACCTTCTACGAGAAAAGTAAGTGTATCAGAATTTCTTAACCCTTACTTTTTCTATGTACCCGTCGGCATTTCTTGGCTTTGGTACGCATTGAGAAGCAGACAACTCATGTTTGGGACATCCGTTAATCCAGCCATTAAAAATGCTGGACTATTTCATTTTTCTAAGCAAGAAATAAATGCTGTTCTACCTGAAAAACATCGCGTAGAATCCTTCACATTCATTTATTCCGATCATTCATCATTAGAAAAAGCCCTTCTAATTAATGGTATCCAATATCCTTTCGTCATCAAGCCTGATAACGGTCTGCGAGGAATTGATGTGCACATTATCCAAAACAAGTTCGAACTTGAATCCATTTCGTTACATCAAAATACAAAGTACCTCGTCGAAGATTATATCGATTATCAAAATGAATTTGGTGTTTTTATATCTAGAAAAAAGAATGGAAAACTCTTTATAACAGGCGTCACCCAAAAGGTATATCCGATGATTGAAGGCGATGGAGTAAATAGATTAATTGATCTCTTAAAAGCACATCCGCGTTATAAAAAATCATATCACAAGTTCCCTCAATCTACACATCGGCAGTTTCACAAAACCCCATTACGAGGCGAGCAAATTGAGCTTTCGCGAATAGGAAACCACAATCGAGGCACCATGTTTCTAGATGTGACTGCAACTATTTCTGACAAAGTAATTCAGCAACTTCTTACTCATCTTGAAAAAATTGAAGGCATTGACTACGGTCGATTCGATATCAAATTTTCATCGGTATCAGATCTAGAAGAAAGCGGTTCTTTTAAGATTATAGAATTTAATGGTGTGATGGCTGAACCCACGCACATTTATGACCCTGATTATAATTTCTTACAAGCCGTTGCCTGCTATACTCGGCATATCCGCTATCTGCATGAAGCTTATCATTACCGAAGTGCATTAGGTCATCGACCTCTTGGTATTGTAGAGACCATCAAAGAATTAAAACTTCATCAACAAAATAGAAGTCAAAAGAAAAGGGCCGCATGAGCGGCCCTTTCAGTATTGTTGGAAAAGAATTATTTCTTCTCTTCTTTCTTTTCAGCTTTTTTCTCGCCGTCTTTAGAGCAGCAAGCTTTACCTTCTGCAGCCTTAGCGCCATCTTTAGAGCAGCATGACTTACCTTCTGCAGACTTCGCTCCATCTGTGCAAGCAGCACCAGTTGAAGTAGAACCAGTAGCACCAGCACCGTCCTTAGAGCAGCAAGACTTGCCTTCAGCAGCCTTAGCTCCATCCTTTGAGCAGCATGACTTACCTTCAGAACCAGCAGTGCAAGCAGCCTTTTCAGCAGTGCTAACATCAGCCTTCGCTGCAGTTGCTTTAGCTACTTTCTCTGTCTTAGCCTTTTTAGCTGGCTTTGTAGTTTCAGTTTGTGCGCTAGCAGCGATACCGAAGAAAGCAACTAGAACGATGAGTGATAAGAACTTTTTCATTTTTATTATTTGATTATGTTTTGTTGTCTAATGCGAATTTACAAAAGGTTTTTGATAAATATGTAATTTACGAAATCATTAACTTTTTATAGCTGTAACTTCGTACCATATACGAAAGGTGAGTAAAAATTGTTGTGTAGACAATGGAAACTTCGGAAAATAAAGCCAATTCTTCGCTCAAAGACATCCTGAATGCCCGTCCGGATAAGAAAACTTCGTTTTTTTTCCAGGCAGTCATTCTCTCCCTTTTCGTGCATATTTTCATTTTTGGAGTGATATATCTCACCACTTCCACCTCTACCGACCCCTTAGCCGAAGAAACTGAATCAGAAGCAGTAGAAGAATTGGAGCTGTCTTTTGAAGAACCTGAGCTAGACCCTCAAGTTCAAGAAAGCAATATGAGTGAGGCTGTAGCCAATCTCCTCGCACAATCTGGAACCACTACCACATCTGAAAGGGTTAATTATACCGGAAAAAGTCAAGCTGAAATCGATGCAGAAGTTCTTCAAAATTTGAAAGGACTTGAGGCTGCTGAGAAGGAAAGATTAGCAACTAACCACAAAGACCACAGCATTAAGGATAATCCCAACACCAACCCCAAAGCGGGAAAGGATGACAAGAACGCTGCAAAAGAAAACTACGACTGGTATAAAAACAACAGCAATAAAAGCTACTCTGGCCCCGTCTCTGCTGAGTATAACATCAAAGATCACACAGCGAAGTCGTCTCCAAAACCTACCTACCGCTGTAAATCTGCGGGTAAGGTCATTGTAAATATCGAAGTGAATCAAGCAGGCGAAGTCGTGAATGCCTACGTAGATGAGCGCAGCACTGCAATAGATTGTATTCGTGAGGAATCGCTCACATATGCTAAAAAGTGGAAGTTTGACTACAATGATAAGGCTGCTAAAAAGCAACCGGGTACCATCACATTTACATTCTCAGCGCAATAAAAAAAGCGCTCAATGAGCGCTTTCTGCATATTCTTTTAAGTATTCGAAGTGAGGAGTTAACCTTCCCTCTTCGGTAGTCTCTGTGGCCTTCCAAATGCTCGGTAAGCTGAGATCGGTAAACAAATCAGGAAATACATTTTTGATTAATTCATTTCCGAAATCTTCACTAGCATCTTTCGGTAACTCACATGGCAAATTATCTATGCTCATTACCGCGATCGCTTGTTCATTTTTGTAATCCACTTCCACATGATGATGTCTGTCATATCCGAAGATAGGATCTGCAATTTTCGAAGCTTTAATAGTTGGTGCAATTGGTCCGTTGGTATCACAACTTACATCCGCGAGCACCATACACTTCCAATTATCTGCCGCAACATCATCCTGTGTTATTAAAACAGGATTGGTTCCAGCCCACAAATGACAAGCTATGTACATGTCTGCACCCGCTACATATTTTGGTAAAATCGAATGATACTTTTCTGGATTTGCATAGAATTCCTTTTTATCGAATCCACCACCATCAATACGTTCGTAATACTCATGCGTATCAAGGTGTACGTAAACAGGCTCGGAAAAAGATTGCGTCAAAAATTCTTCTGCTGAAACGCGTTTAATCGGTAGCAGATCCATGATTTCTTTCGCGCCATTTCCTACTCTACCAAATCCCGTCACAACCACTTTAGTATTTTGAGGAAACACAATCTTCTTCATCTCCTCTTCCATTGCCTTGCGGTCATCGCATTGGCTAGGTGAAAGAATAGAATACAAATTATGTTTTAAACCATAGGTTCTCCAGCCTTGATATGTACCAACGATTCCAGCATAGCGACCAAATCCGATGAGGCGTTTGCCTTGTTCATTTTTGATTGCTTCGTAATCGATTAATCGGATTTTTTTATCTAGCAAAGCACGCATCAACTTTGCGTTGTGCGGTTGTTTTTTCAATGTATGTGAAAAGAAAAGATAGGTCTTACCCTCAATAAGCATAGGAATTGGAACTTCCTTTACTCCCATTAAAATATCGCAATCGGAAAGATCTTGAACGACTTGAATGCCCAATTGTTCGTACTCTTCATCTTTGAATTTTCGAATTGGACTTGATTCTACTTTGACCGTAATGTGTGGAAATTTTTCCATTACCTCTACACATTGGTGTGGCGTCAGTGGCACACGAAAGTCTGGGGGAACCTTGCCCTCTTTTACAATACCTACACAGCGTTTACTCATGCTTATTTATTGAAGCGGGCGCGAAGATAGGAAACTTACTAGAGAACTAGTTATTGCGGCGCTTTTTAGGCTTGCCGTACTTGAGTTTCATCTTGTCACCACGGCTCAATTTCATATTGACCTTCAAGTTCTTGAGCTTCTTTTCATGGAACGCCCCACCCGAATCGATTTTCACAGGATTCTTCTTTTCCATGTTGGGCATCGATACTACAGAACGCTCATCGGCAATCATGATATCTGTGATCTCTACACCCTCGGGCATTGGTACTTCAGGAACTTCCATGTTCATGAAGTCTTGGATCTTCTGAAAATCCTCTTCTTCATAAGAAGCCACAAAAGTGATGGCCGTACCGTCCTTATCAGCACGTCCGGTTCTTCCGATTCGGTGCGTGTACAATTCAGGATTCTCTGGAACATCGACATTGATCACATGTGACACATCAGTCACATCAATACCACGTGCAATGACATCGGTTGCAACTAAAATGCGAAGTTCATTTCTCTTGAAACGCTCCACTGTTGCGAAACGCGTATTCTGAGCTTTGTTAGAGTGAATGACTCCTATTTCATCACCGAACGTTTGTTCGGCTCTTTCAAAAATAATATCTGCCTTTGCTCTACTATCCGCGAATACCAGCACTTTGGTCATATCGGGATGCGCAAGTAATAATTTTTCAAGCAATGATATTTTGGTTAAAAAATTATGCGCTTTAATATGTGTCTGTGCAATTCGTGCGTGAGGCGTACCGATAGGCGTCGCTTCTACACGAATAGGCTCATTGAAATAAGTAGTGATCAACTCTTCCACCTCTGTGCTGAGTGTAGCAGAGAACATAATATTTTGACGACGTTCTGGAAGTAATTCGAAGATGCTTAATAGTTGTGGTCTAAAACCCAGGTTAAGCAATTCATCTACTTCATCAATGACCAATTTCTTGATGTTCTTTAGTTTCAAAGAACCATTGAGTACAAGATCCATCAATCGACCCGGTGTGGCAATCACCACATCTACGCCTTCTTGAACTAGAGCAGTGTGCTGTTTGAGGTTGACGCCGCCGAAAACACCTGCAACGCGCACACTCATGTACGCTGCCAATTTATTGAGCTCTTCTTCCACTTGCACCACCAACTCACGTGTTGGCACCATGATCAAAATCGTCGGATGCTTCTCCTTCGTAAACTGCCATTGGCGTAGGCATGGGAGAAGATATGCAAGGGTTTTTCCAGTCCCCGTTTGTGCAATACCAATCACATCTTTTCCAGACATCACCACCGAAAACACCTGCTGCTGAATCGCTGTAGGATATACAAATTTCATATCCTCCAATGCATTGAAAAGAGGCTTATTGATATTTAAGTCCGAAAAAGTAATTGGCTCGCTCATGATGCCGCAAAGGTAATGCTTCGAAAATTAATGTTTTGAAAGCTGTTGCTTCTTCATATTTCTAGTGTGGCCTTCACATTCGCGCATGAATACTTGCATACGCTTTTCTCCTCCCACCATCCATACAGTATCATCCAGTTCAAACACGACATCCGATTCAGGATTTAGAATTCGCTCACCTTTTCTTTCGATGCCCACTACCAAGCCTTTGGTGCGTTCACGGATCGCGCTTTCACGAATACTTTTTCCAAGAATAGAAGAAAAATTAGTAATTGTAAAATGGTGCAGCGAAACCTCTACAGCATCAGACATACCGTCCAATGCGCGTTTGCTGGCTTCCAAGAATTCCTTGAAACTCTTCAATTGATCATCAGTGCCAATTACAGATAACACGTCATTCGGATATAGTTTTTCGAAACGACTCGGTACGTTGATCACTATATCTCCGCGACGAATGACAGCGATATTGATCCCGAAGTTTTCTCTGAGTCTCGACTCCATCAACGATTGCCCCACGTAAGGGTGATAAGGCTTCAATTGAAAAGTAGCAATGTGTGAATCCCACGGTGCAATGGGTGATGCATTGATCATCGCTTGCACTTCCCTATCATTCAAATTCGATAGAAATCGCAGTTCTATTTTTCCATAAAACTCTCGAATTTTTCCTCTTAGTAAAAACAAGATGGCAACGGTAATTATTACCCCAATCACAGCGATGAAAGGAGAAAATAATTGATCGAATAAAAAACCAATAAAGAATACTGCCAAAACAACACGCGAAAGCAACATCACCACCAAAGGCCCGCGCTGTAATGGTTTCAGCCAAATATTCGCATACGCATCTTTATGTGTTCTGCGAAATGCCAATGCCCAGAGAAACGGCGCTAGAATAATCAACGTTACTACAGCAGTGATTGGTTTATTCCATGCCTCAAACGGAATCATCCAAGAAACATATTTTGTTCCTAGAAGAATCACCGTGATGATGATAACAGAAAATACGGTAACGTTGAGGATATAAAAACGAATCAATACTTTCCAATCGCTCGCCTCGTTGATCTTCTGAGCCCCCATAGAGTATCGCTCTATTCCTTTGATCCACCTGCTTGGAAGTTTTCGATTCAAAAACTCATACATCGGATTCGAAAGCTTGATCATGTAGGGTGTGGTGAAAGTAGTGAGCACCGACACAGCCACAGCTACCGGATAAAGGAAGTCGCTTGTGACATTTAAAGTCAAACCTAATGTGGCAATGATGAACGAGAACTCCCCGATTTGTGAAAGGCTCATCCCAGTTTGCACAGCTACTTTCAAGGGTTGTCCCGTAATGAGCGATCCAATAAAAATGAATGTAGGTTTCCCCACCAGCAAAATCAATGTCGCAAGACCAATCGGTAGTGCATGCTCAATGAGCATCTTTGGATCAATCAACATACCTACGGAAACGAAAAAGATTGCTCCGAAAAGATCCTTGAGTGATTTAATGCCGTGTTCAATTTTTTCAGCCTTGGTAGTTTCTGCAAGAATAGACCCCATGATGAAGGCTCCTAATGCAGGAGAAAAACCAACGTTTGCCGCAAGCACTACAATGGAAAAACAAAGTGCAATAGATAAGATGAGCAAGGTCTCTTCACTTAAATAATTCTTTACAGCTTTTAAAAAAGTAGGTAAGAAAAATATTCCCGAAACGAACCACAACACGAGGAAGAAAATCAATTTCAAAATAGACATGATCATCTCTGTTCCCTCGAAGGTACGGGAGATCGAAACGGTGGTAAGCACCACCATTAGCACTACGGCCACCAGATCTTCGATGACCAACACCCCTAGTACTATTCCAGCAAACTTTTGGCTTTTTACGCCCTGTTCATCAAATGCCCTGACGATAATGGTGGTGGATGCAATGGCGAGAATCCCTCCCATGAAGAGGCTATCCATCAGCTCCCATCCCAACATGTATCCAATACCGAAACCACAGAGCATGGTGAGGCTAATGCCCATCAGTGCGGCGACAACAGCGATGCCACCGACTTTGACTAATTTTTTAAAACTGAATTCTAATCCAAGACCAAACAGAAGAAACAATACCCCGATTTCTGCCCAGATTTTAATACTGTCCACTTCGACAACGGATGGAAACAATTTAAAATTGGGACCTACGAGAAGACCAGCGATGATATAACCCAGTACAACAGGTTGCTTAAGTCTTTTGAATAGTAGGGTGAAAATCGCAGCAGCACCCAAGATCAATGCGAGGTCCGTGATGAGGTGGGGTAAATGTTGCATAGGCAGATGGGATATTTGCAAAGATACCCATTTAAAAACAAACCTCGCCCCCCCTTGAATGACTACGCGGTCGCGCTTGGCGCCATTTTTTTCATAAATAATTTTAAAGCGGGTAAATCCATTTTATTCATCTCTTCAGGAGAAAGAATTACTTTGTAGCTGCCACCCGTGTGTTCTACTATAGCGGGCAATGGCGTGTCAAACGAATGTTGTTCGATCCATTCATCTCTATGGAGAAATACCAACGGCACCGGATACTCAGCAATGAACTCTTTCCAATCATCTTCGATTTTAAATACACCGTAGGTTATTGCACAGAGATGACATGGATATGTTTTTGGACTAAATACTTTGTGCATCATATCCATGTAGCCATTCCATTTGCCTGAGTCAGCATTATAAATGAAAATGTATTCTTTTTCCGCGCTCATATTGCAATTCCGTAATCTGACTTCAATATTTCAAACTTTCCTTCTGGCTTCACACCGATCAACCATTCGGTCAAACGGTCGCAATAATTATCAAGGTGTGTGATTTGTTGTACACCGTGCTCTACGATAGGATCTAGTGTCGTCACCAACATTTCACCACCATAGTGCTTGGTTTGCCAGGTCACGATATCACCTTCCACATTCGTTTGAATCACTTCACCATGAGCAGGAATAGCGGTGTAAACACCGTGATAATGCCAAAATGAATGACGCGGTTTCAAACCGGTATAGATGGGATGACTATCATTGGTTACTGCCACAGGCGGACTGTTTGGATCCTTTACCCACCAATAATTATTGACGGGGCGATCTTCCCAAGATGCGTCGAGCCAGTTAGCACTACTATCTCCTTCGATAAATATTCTTTTTCCTTTTGCTAGAAAATCATAAATCAATTGCTTATGCTGTGCAAGCGCTTTATGATTCGATTGGAATGGAATAGCCAATGCATCCACACCATCCAGCATTTCAGCTGTTAAATCATGGACATAAAGTAGCTCATACAAGTCGCGATACTTTGTTGCTTTTGCAAATGAATAGTGTGACCACACACCATTGAAAATAAGACCTATTTTTTTCATGATCTATGCCGTGATTAAACGTTTCTCTATTATTTGAATAAAAGCTCTGTAAAGCTTTGTCATTGCATCGTATGCCTTTGCATCATCTGTTGTCGCATAAGACAGATCGGCGGCTGGTCCGCTCGCTGTGCAGATGATCAAACCACTGGTGGTTTTATCATCGATAATCACTAATGGTCGATTCCATGAATCTACCATAAATACCTCCGAACCCGGCGCGGCATCTATATATCCACAAGACCACCAGCCACTGATTCCGTGTGAGTAATTTAAATCCTCGATATTAAAATGTTCACCCAATCCATGCCGATCAGAATGGATACGGTAGCGCATATCGATTGATTTCATCTCATTGTCCATGATCCACTTCGATCCTGGCACCCAATCGGTAAACCAACCATCAAAACACAGAAGAGTTTTTCCTTGATTTAAAAAATCAAGTATGATATCCTTCATTCTGTACAACGCAATATGATCGCTCCCGTTAGGAACGATCAACACATCATAAGCCGTGAGGTCGGGACGAAAATCCTTGGTGACCTCAAGCCATTCATAGTTGATGCGATCATCGTTTTTATACAACTGATCGAGTCCTTCGATGCCATTGTAAATGAGTGCTGCTTTTATCATGCGACTACTTCCTTTTTCACCAACGTTTTAATATCAAAGTGCTGATCAAAAAACTCATCACACCAGAGACATACATTTTTCAATTCACCACATCTCTTGCGTGCATGCTCTTCGCTAACACCCACGGATTCGCCCATGCGATAAGGATCTCCTTTGTCAAGCATTTCGAATACGGGATGTGTTGAGATTCGCTCCAGTACTTCTGCTACTTTTTGTACACGTGCATCACCCAATGCTTCCTTTGTGCCAGGACAACATGGATTGATTTTGTACAATTGAATAGAAATTTCCTGAGGAATATTTTCAGCTCCGTTCAAAAAGCCGATAGCGCCCGAAAGAATCCCACAAAAATTATGATTCGGATCCTTCATCCAAATATTCTTTTGATACGCTCTACCACGCGCCCAATTGCCTCCTAACCACATCTCCTCGGTAGCACCCCAGTATCCCCAACTCAATTCATGCTCTACGACATAATTATCTTTCGTTACGAGCGGGTCGCGATCTTCACCATTCACGCCGCGTGATTCAAACAACTCTGCGAGTTGCATGATACGTCCGCCGGCAGCCTTGTGATAACGATCGATGCTCGCGATATCAAATCGGGTCACGCCTTTTTCAATCAAGGTATCTAGAATTTCCTCGGTCAAAAGGTCTCCATTGGTTTGCAGCATGATTTGCGTCTTGCCTTGATATTTCTCTTTCAAGCGATCGAGAATCATATATAGCTTTTTCTTGTCTGCTATAGGCTCACCTCCTGACAAGATCAAACGATCTACTGAAGATGGAAGATTCTCGATGATGGCCATGCAATCCTCTTCTGAAATACGCTCGCCATGCGGACCAGACATATTATAACAATGGTCGCATTTGTCATTACACAATTGTGTAAACACCCAATATACCGACTCGATATGATCAAATTTATTCATGCTTCAAACATTTAAACGTTACAATGGCAAGTCCTGACGAACCCGCATTTAATGACAACGAACTCAAATCCAATGTTCGTTCTTCTATTATTATTACTTTACGAAATCCAGCCTCAATCAGTTTTTTCGTGTACAAATCTTTACTTCTAATACCGTTAAGACAGCCCGTGAAAGAGTTGATCTTCGGTTGATCTTCTGAGCTGTAGGTCACATTTTGTGTGATATCAGCAAAGGCAAATACACCCGTAGATTTCAAAACGCGAAAGCTTTCTTCAAAAACTTTTTCTATTGACGGAATCAAACTGAATACACCATTAGAAATTACCGAATCCATCGACTCATTTTGCAATGGCAGCGCTTGAATGTCGGCCACTTCAAACCGAACATTCGTTCGGTTATTAGCATGAGCTATCTCCGTTGCTCTCTCCACAAGACGAGGTGTTAAGTCAAACCCTATCACTTGTCCATACTCTCCCACCATATCCGAAGCAATAAAGCTATCTATCCCCGAGGCGCAGCCGAGATCAGCCACGGAATGGCCTTCTTGGATATCCGCGTGATCGAAAGGAAATCCGCATCCGAGTGCCAAGTCTGCTGCATCAATGAAACCTTGCTTGCTACGATATGCTGCAGCGATAGGAGCATAGATGGGAAGGCAAACGGTGCCGCGTTGAGCCTCGGCTCCACGCGTATCGTGAAAGTCAGCGATGACGGTATAATCATTGACGATATTTTCCTTCAAGTTACTCATCTCACATTTTGCATCATACGCTTCCAAAAGGAAAGCTCTTGTTTTATATCCTCTTCACCACTATTTAAAAATGCTTCAGGATTATTGTAAACCTTCAGCTTTCCACTGTCCATTCGAGCAATGCGATCGCCCATGATCAAGGCTTCTTTCAAATCATGTGTTACAAAGAGCGCAGTAATTTGCTTTTCTTTTCTGACATCATGAAACAACGATTGCATCTCAGCTCTTGTCTGGCTATCCAAACTTCCAAAAGGCTCATCGAGTAGGATCAATCGCGGCTCTATGATCAACGAACGGCCAAAATTGACGCGTTGCTTTTGCCCTCCTGACAACTGATGCGGTAATTTTTGGAGCTCCTCTGTGAGCCCTAAACGTTGCGCCAACGCATTCACCTTCTGCGCTACTTCACTATCCTTCCATTTGCGCACGCGCAGTCCGAATGCGATATTTTCAAATACATTTAAGTGTGGAAATAGAAATGGCTCTTGGCTCATATATACTATTCCGCGCTGTTCGGCGGGTGTATCAAAAATCTGTTGTGCATGTATCTCAAAAGTGCCGTTATCTGGCAACTCCAAGCCCGCCATCACTTTCAACAAAGTACTTTTGCCACAACCAGATTTTCCTAAAATACACAAGGTTTCATGCTCAGTAATTTCCAAAGACAAATCTGAAAGCACTGACTTTCCTTGATATTTCTTGCTGATATTTTTTAATAGCATCATGCTTCCACTTCCTTCTTTAAAAATACACGTGAATTAATCACGAACAATAATAACACAGGAACAATCATCATACACGCAGCCACTGCGCCATATTGTGGACTTGATTCTTTTACATATACCATCGATTTGATGGTTAATGTTTGCACCTTGCCCACTCCTATTAACTCTGTGATTCCATATTCAAACCATGAAATCAAAAAGCATTGTGAGAAGGTAAGAAAAAACCACGATCTGGCTACGGGTAGAATAATGCGTCTCAAAACATACTGATTGGATGCTCCAAGAGTGGTGGCTTGAAACGCCAATTGCTTGATATGTGGTGTCCAAAATCCAGAGAAGACTAGTACTGCGTACGGCATTATAAAAAGTAATTGTGCCATGATTACCCCTAGTGTACTTCCTGTCCAGCCCCAACGCGTAAAATAAAACTGCAACATAGCCCCCAACACAACAGGTGCTATCAAGTAGGGTAAGTAAGCCAATTGCAAACTGCGTTGTCCTAGATCAGATGACGACATTTTTTTAGAAATAACAAATCCAAAAAAAGTCGATACAAGTGCCACAAAAAATGCAATGCAAAAAGACCATCCCAGACTCATCAACAATCCTTCTCCTCCGGTAAATACATTCTTCCAAAAATCAAAAGAAAAGCTCGACTCAAAGAATGCTGGATAACTCATATCCTTCGCAAAAGAAAGCCATAGTAAAACTATGGCTGGCAATACAACCAGCACTAGTACTACTATTTGTAAAATCCTTCTCATGCTACTCTCCATTTTTTTAATCTAAAAAGTATAATCATGAAAAGCAGCATCATCGTGGAGTATAATACGCTCATCGCATGTGCTTGTGGAATATCACTCAAGTTATACTTGCTCAATTTTTCCATGATAAAAACGGTGATAGTTCTCGGGTTGGTTTGACCAAGAATCAACGTTACTTCATAAGTACCCATTAGAAATATTGCATAGAGCACTACCACCCATTTGCCTTTATTCCAGAGGATTGGCAAGAAAATATTCTTGAAAAAATAGCGTTTGTCCCCGCCCAAATGCAATGCCGTACGATACAGCTCACGCAAATTTTCTTTCTTAGAAATATTTAAAAATAATAAGGTGAAAATGGGAAAAACCAAGAAGAATTGAGTGAGAATAATACCAAAACTAACATCATCGTTCACCCATCTTGGGAAATCCTCTACGCTTTGAACCAATCCCATTCCATGTGCCCATCTTGAAAGCAATCCACTCGGGCTTAGTACAAAATACCAAGCCATTCCAGCGATGAGTGGGGGAAATAAAAGAGGCAAGTATAACTTTGAAACCGAACGTTCATTCGGTTGACGAAAATGATACCACGCATAAGCGAACGCCATTATCATGGAGAGCGTAGTAGTGGTAATCGTTAAATAAAACGTGTAACCAATCGATCTCCAGCCATCACCAGAGGCAAACAATTTTTCCCAATGCTCTAATGTAAAACCTTTGCCCAACAAGCCTGCGAGACCTACACTGTATAGCAAACTGTAAATAAAACCGCATAGCACAGGCAACACAGCTATGGCTATGAATAAGAATACAGCGCTATTTCTTTTTAAGCTTTGCAATTACTTCTCGATCACTTGTGTTCTAAAATCTTCGAAGAGTCGAATCATATATTCAGCAGCTGGTTCCATTAGCGCATACTGCTGAATCACTGCGCGTTTCGGAGCGTTTACTCTACCTGGAATATTATTGAATTGTTGTTTCCAATCCCCTTCCAGCTTTTCGATATTGAGAACAGTAGCATCGCCCCATACATCTGGTTTCATTTTTTCAAATTGAGCTTCCGGAGAAATCATGAAGTTACACACCACCATCGCGGCTTCCTTATGAGCGCTGCGATTGACAATACCGAGGTAATGCGAATTTTGAATGGTACCGCCACTCGGTACATATGCTTTAAATGTTTTTGGAAAAATACCTTGTAGAATTTTGTTATCTACCTCTGCGTCGTTGTTGCTCAGCGAGAACTCTACTTCTCCGCTCACCAAGAGCTGGTGCAGTTGAGAAACTCCTGCAGGAAATGACTTTCCTTCATTCCACATGTAAGGCTTCAAATCATTGATATAAGCCCAAAGTTTGGTGCTCAACTCTTTGTACTTCGCTTCATCAAATGCACCCTTCAATCCCTCTTTTGAACCTGACAATTCAATCAGCCAAGCTTTCAAAAGTGTCATACCTGTAAACTCATTTGGAATGGTAAACTTACCAGGATGCGCCTTTACCCACTGCGCCAATTCCGCCATATTCATCGGTGGTTGTTGAACACGAGTACTATCGTAAATCCACGCCATCTGCACATTTCCCCAAGGACATTCCATTCCATTTACGGGCTGCTGGAAGTCGGTACTGATGAATTCATTTTCCCAATTCAAAAATTTATTATTCGGCAATTGCTCTACAAATGGTCCGTGCAATGCTTGAATTTCTCTCAATTGAAAAAATGTTTCTCCATTGATCCACATCATATCCAATTCACTATTTTCCTTTCCTGCTTCCATCTCAGACATCAAGGCACTCACTACGGCATTGCCTTGTCCACCGACAATATTCAATTGAATATCGTATTTTGATTTGAGTTGAGGCACCACAAAATCAGTCATGTATTTATTGATCAAAGGATCCCCTTGCCACATCATCATCGTCAATGTCTGACCCTTTGCATCCGCAGTGATTTGTTCCCAAGATTTTTTCGACACGTCTGAATTGCGCTCCTGTGGCGTGTTTCCACATGATGCAAGTATGACTGAAACGAATAGTAGAATGTAGTATCTCATGAATGCTATAAAATTAGAAACCATCCAAATCTAAAACGATTTGGATGGTTTTAAGAATGTTCAATTATTAAAACGTGTATCTCACAGAGAATTGGAACTGACGTGGAGGTGCAGCATTTCTGCGAACCAACAATCCAGATAATGCACTTCCTGTTTGTACTTGATTACTTTGAGTAGCATTGTTAGAATAGCCGCTCAAGTTTTCTGCATTCAACACATTGAATACTTGTGCGCCTACTTCAAAGCTTCCAGAAGTCTTCATTGGAATGCGATAAAGTGCACTGATATCAAATGTGTTTGACCATGGCAAACGGTCGCTGTTGCGATCTTCACCCGGATGTCTGTCGCTATTTCCAACGTATGCATCACCAAAGGCACGACCATCACCGTTCAAGTCTGTCGTTCCATAGATGGTTGCATCTGGAATGCGATTGATCGGTTGACCGCTTTGGATCAACGCAGCCAATGTCAATGTAAGATTCTTCACAGGATAGTAGTTCACGATACCGTTAATCAAGTGCGTTCTATCATTGATAGAAGGACCCCACTCTGCTTCGAAATCATTGCCATCCATTGCGCGGAAGTTGATGTCCTCGGTATTATTTTCCAAGAATGAAAGCGTGTACATCAATCGGAATGCGTACTTATCATCACCCTTATCTTTTTGGAACGTGAAATTCATCGCATAGTAATTCGAGCGACCAGCGCTTTCTGTCATCACCACATTGCGTGCACCACCACGAATGGTGTCACCATCAATGATGCTATATGAACCAGTACCATCCGTGTAAACAGGCACAGGACGCGTAAGATCCGCAGCAGTTGATGATTGTACCACAACGTTTGATGGATCAATGTTATAAGCTGCAGGTGCATTCAAATTTCTCAATCTGAAAAGGTTGTGAGATCTGTTGTGCATGAGGTCAACATAGAATGTTGTATTCTCATTTGTTTTTTGTTGGTAGCCCAACATCATTTGATGGCTGTACGGATTATCATATCCATTTGGATTTAATACACGAAGTTCATTTTGGAAAATACCTTCACGCTGTCCTTGCAAATCCGCAGCAGTCGGGCCTTGCAGGTAAGCTGCGTTTGAGCTACCTACTAAGTTACCTTCATTGATAATGTTTTCAATCTTGGTATCTGAAGGCAAAATTCCTTGATCTACCAATGCTTGCAATTGCGCTTGGTAATCAGCAGAGGTAGAATTAAACTGAAGTGCATCGCTGTACACAGCATAAAGCACTTTGTCATAATACATACCGTATCCCGCGCGGATCGCACTGCGCTCGTTCAACTCATAATTCAAACTTACACGTGGAGCGATATTGTCCATATCTCCAGTATCAGAGCCACCTTTCGAAAGATCATCATAGTCATATCTCAAACCAAGATTCACATTCAAGCGAGAACCAACAGACCACTGATCTTCTACATATGCGCTGTATATATTCTGACGCTTTGTAAATGAATTAGGACGCAATTCTACACCGTAGAAAAGCACTTGCACATCTGAAGGAATGTCCTGTGGAGTCAATGCGCTACCGATTCCAGAAGCTACTAATGCATCGAGTTGTGTTTGGTTCAATTGCACGAGGTAGCTACCATTAGGATTTCCACCGCCGAATAATTCGAAGCCAGAACTCTTCAATTGAAGACCAGCTTTGATGCGGTGATTGCCACGATAGAGTGTAATTTTTTGTTGCACCACATGTGTCTCCTCGATGTCCTCGAATGCATAACCAGGGTGACCTAAGAATCCTATTGAAACACCTGATGGATCCAATAGTGATACATCTGGATTTTCGTTGTCAATTGGCGCTGCATAGTTCCAATGGAATCTACCGAATGAGTAGTTTCCTTCGTAGGTGTAGCGATCAGTAGTGTAGGTGTTTTTGAAGGCGATGTTTACAGAATTTCTAGTCTGCGTATTGCCTGCAGAATTGAAAGTAGTACCACCTTCCAAGCCACCACCTTGACGTTCGATGCCCACGAGACCAACGTTTACTCGAAGAGATGAATGGAACTTTGGAGACCAGTGTTGATCAAGTTTTCCAGAGATGTAAGAAAAATTATTTCTTCCTCTCACAGTCTCATTAATTCCCAATTGAGGAATGTTGAGTAAGTTATCTTTTACGTCAGTCGTATGTTCAACGTTGAGGAAATAGAATGTCTTATCTTTCTTGATAGCGCCGCCAATACCGAATCCAGCTTGGTAACGCATGAAACCATCCTTTACTTGATTACCAGAAAGATCTCTTTGCGCATAGCGTGAAGGAGAATCCAAAGCAGGACCCGGGCGCATGATATAGAATACCTCGCCGCTAGTTTTATTGGTACCCGATTGCGTAGTGATATTCACAATACCGTTTGACGTCAGACCATGTTCTGCGCTGAAGTTATTGGTAAGCGCTGTGATGTTTTTGGTAAAACCGAGCGGCATCGCAAAGCGTTGTCCACCTAGGAAGTTTTCGTTGTTATCCATACCATCAATTTCGTAGTTGGTATAGAGTGCGTTCGCCCCATTGATCGACACATTTGGTGCTTCGGGGAAGAATCCGGTAGCTTGTGTAATGTTAGGTAAGCGATACAAAGCGCGAGTGATATCGCGACCTTCCACGGGCAACTCTTGAAGTTCTTTGATGCTGAGTTCAGACGCAACTTCACCGTTTACCGTATTAATCGATTGATAGTCGTTTCCATTGATTGTGATGGTAGAAAGCAGATTGAGCTTTTCAGAAAGCACCACAGTTACACTTTTTGTTTTGTTAGAGATCAAAGAAATATTGCTGAGAGTGCGGCCCTTGAAGATACCGCCCTCGCTCACGATCACTGTGTATTTACCGCTGGTGCTAAGACCCGCGATTTGTACTTTACCATTTTCACTTGAGACGAATTGTTTTGCGTATCCGATTTGTTCGTTGGATACTGTTACTCCTTGTCCTACCACAGGAGCGTTGAGAGAATCCACGAGAAGGATTTCCAACGACGCTTGGGAGAACGCGATGAATGAAATGCAGACCATGATGGTCGTAAGTAGGTGTTTTTTCATAAGAGGTATTTGGTGGAAATAAAAAACAAATGCAAGCCGTCTCCTTGCGTTGGAGGCGGTGTTTAGGGTTCTTTTAAGAAAAAGAAATTAGAATCGAGCAGGCGGACCTCTGCGAGAAAGCGCATCTTGCGTTCGTGAAGACACACGAATCAATTGAAGAGCCGGGCGACCAACGAAGAGTCCGTCGATAAGGCATTTGAGCCAGATAGACCAAGCATTGAATTCGAGTCGAATGGCAACGATGATATCAGAAATATTATTGAGGTCGGCAAGATTTTGAAGACTTGCTGCTTTATGCTGAAAAAAATGATGAAGGTCGGCGCATGTAAAGTCCGATCTCCAGCGGAGCGATTCAAAAGCTTTTGCGTTGAATTGCTCTTGGGAAATACCGATGAGGTATGCACCGCCCTTGCCCGTTCCTCCCACTACAGGAGTGCCTTGGAGGAGGTGTTGAGCGATGCTATTAAAATCTACGGTGCCAATTTCAGGACAGTCGCTACCGACGATGATAAGGTGTTTGTATCCGAGCTTAAACGCATCTTGCGTTGCGTTGGCAATACGTTGACCGAAGGAATTTCCTTTTTGGTTGTGTTCGTCGAATACGAGCACATCGAGACCAGTAGATTGAAGAACCGCTGAGGTGTTGGCGTACAGCTTATGCGCCAATTGCGCATTCGAGTAGTGATTTCGATTGCTCAACCAGCTTTTTCTTCTCGTTTCCGCTTGCGGCGTGAAGGAGAAAAATACTATTCCAACAGGGGTGGTGGTTCTCATCAAGGTTCAGATACGAATCTAACGACTTTTTGGATTTCGACGCTAAAAACTTTCCAACCTGACAACAAAGGGAGGGGTAGAATAGTTCATGAGGAGCTCCGGTTCCTGAGCTTGTCGAAGGACGATTCTCGATTTTCGATTCTCGATTCTCGATTCTCGATTCGGGATTCGGGATTATTTCTATCAATGAGGGAGTATGGACAAAATGAACATGAGCCTGTAGGGCGGGGGTTTTGTTTTTGAGATTACTTGGAAAATATTACCAACAAAAAAAAAGAAGAAACCCTTAAAAACGTTTCTTCCCTTTTTATTTTTTTCAAGTAACTAAACTAACCTAGCATTCTATCCTTCTCTGACTTTGATGACAACCTTTCCTTTTGCTCTTCCTGAGTCCACATATGACAATGCATCCTTCGTTTGTTCGAATGAAAAAACTTTATCGATCACCGGTTCAATTACCCCTAATTCAATGAGCTTTGCGATTTCAGATAATTGATTTCCATCCGCTCTCATGAATAAAAATTTAAATTGAATATTGCGTTTTTTAGCTTTAGCTCTTGCAGACCGGCTCAACAAGCCCATCAATAGTTGGAAGCCCCAGCCTAAACCTATTTCTTTCGCAAATGACGGCGTGGGTGGGCCTGTAATGGAAATGAGTGTTCCACCCGCTTTCAACACATCCATCGAATCACTGAGTACTTTGGAGTCTCTATTACTATGCAATACCACATCGTAATGTTTCAAGATGTCTTTAAAATTTTCTTTTCTATAATCAATAATCAAATCAGCCCCTAGGCTTTTTACCAAATCAAAATTCGAAGCGCTAGTGGTTGTTGCTACATACGCGCCAAGATGTTTCGCCAATTGTATAGCGAATGTGCCTACACCTCCCGAACCAGCTTGAATAAAAACTTTTTGACCTTTCTTTAATTTAGCTATTTCGACGAGTGCTTGCCAAGCTGTCAATCCGACCAATGGAATAGAAGCCGCCTCAGCCATTGAAATATTCTTTGGCTTCAATGCCAAATCATTTTCATTTGCTGCAATAAACTCTGCGAACGTCCCCATCCGAAAATCAGCAGGTCTCGCAAAAACCTCATCCCCCAACTTAAATTTAGTCACCTTCGATCCCACCTTCGTAATCACCCCAGCCATATCATGACCAAGGATAAAAGAAGGTTTGTATGGTAGAAACAATTTAAAGTCTCCATTCTTAATCAACGAATCAAGCTGATTGACACCAGCATGATTTATTTGAACAAGTACTTCGTTTTCTTTAATGACAGGCTCGGGAACACTGGCAAGCTGAAGCTCTTGTTTCTTTCCATATTTTTTTACTACAAATGCTTTCATATTACTTGTGCTTAATTTTTTCTAGATTCTGAATGATCGATTTTTCAAAAGTTTTATATGCGAAATGATGAAGTGCCCATATAATAGAAGCTCCCTTTCCAACAGGATGATTAAATGTTGGATTTTTGTCCTCTACTAACTTCAGTATTTTATCAATAACAGGAGTCGGCTCAGGAGCGTTTCCGAACACATCATCTGAATATTTTGCCACTTTACTTCTGTAGATATTGTAATCAGAAATTCTACTTTGAGAAGTAATTGAATTATTTATAATTCCTGTTTTGAAGCCCATGGGTTCAACCATAGCCACCTTGATATTAAAAGGATACAACTCGAAGCGAAGGGACTTAAAATACCCTTCCAATGCGTGTTTTGATGCACCATAATAAGCCCCATTGGGAAGATTGATCAAACCCATCATTGAACCCAATGTGATTATCTTCCCGAATCCTTGATTGCGCAATGCAGGCAGCAATGCGTTAGTCAATCGAATGGTTCCCCAGAAATTGGTCTCAAATTGTTCTTTTCCCTCTTCTATTGTGGTTTCCTCCGCTAGCCCTGACAAATAAAATCCTGCATTATTAATAAGAACGTCGAGGTGTTCGAATTGCTTAAATAATTCTTTATGAAATGAGGAGATGGATGCTTCGCTCGCGATATCAAGCTTTAACATCTTAAATGGAACATTCATTTTTTCAGGATTCCTGCTTGTACCCACAACGCGATATCCTCTTCTATGCAGCTCAGAGGCGACTAACAACCCGAAACCTGATGATGCACCTGTGACTAAAATATTTTTATTTTCTTTCATAGTATTAACAAACTCAATATTACATTTGCTTGCATTTTGCAAGTGCAAACATATGAAACAACTTGCGTTTTGCAAGTGTTTGTAAAATTTATTTTATGGAATCAATAAAAAAAAGATCGGATTGCCCGATTAGCCGGTCATTGGACGTTTGGGGAGATAAGTGGTCGCTTCTGATTATTAGAGATCTACTTTTTAAAAAAGAGTGTACCTATAGCGATTTTCTCAAGTCAGAAGAAAAAATCGCTACCAATATCCTAGCCTCCCGCCTGCTTACATTAGAAGAACATGGTGCCATCGAAAAGCACGAACATCCAGACAGCAAAGCGAAAGTGCTCTATAAGCTTACCGAGAAGGGAATTGATCTACTTCCAATAATGATCGAGATAAATCTGTGGGCCAACAAGTACTATGACCTGCCAGCAGAACGAAAGGCGATGATCAAAGAAGTGAAAAAGGACAAGGAGAAGTTTATCAAGTCTTGGATAAAGGAACTAAAAAACGCCAAGACATAATATTCTTGGCGTTCTATGAATGCTTGGCGCCATCATGCGCTTTCGTGGACGCGAGGACGTTGAGTACAAACCATTGCTAGACTTGATCATTCGAATCGCAGCCGCTTAGATCGCTTCATTTTACGTACTGGCTTTGATCCTTTGGATCAATTAAAAACTCAAAAGGGAGGTCGCTTTAGCGCCTCCCTTTTGCCTTATTGAGATCCCACGAAGGGGAACGGGTTTTTCTCGATTTTTCGATTTCATTTTCTCTTTTTATCTCTATTTATTTTTTTATCCGCGACCAATAGAAAAAAAAGAAGGGAAAGAGTAGAAAAGAAAGGGATTTCAGAGGTCGCGACCACCCCGCGACCATCCGCGACCAAATTTCATTTATCCAGTATTTACAATACATTCAGAAAATCACTACATGCGACCGCTTGTTTAGAGATTTGAAAAAAGTACCTTTTTTCTGATTCAATTATCAATAAAATAATCAATCTTAAACAATTCATAAAACTACTTTTTGCTATTGCCCATTCCCCCTGTTCAATTGACTTTCGTAATGTTTCAAAACCAGAACATGCAGACAGAAATCAATGAACATGGAGGTGAACCAAGCAGCACAGAAGTTCAAGGCGGCAACAGCACCAAAACATCTACTTCACCGGAGATCACAGAGTATAAAGCTGTAACACTCCGTGCGAAGGCGAACACGGTCGAGTTCTTTGATCGTATTCATAAAGTTCAAAATGAGAAAAATTTGAACGTAACAGAATCAAGTACTCTAGTCCTATCAGAACTCTTAGATGCACAGCGCGTTCATATAGAACAGCAGAAAGAATTGGCAATCTTGATTGAAAAGGCTACCAATGCAGAAAAAAGAATCATTGATTTAGAAATTCAGCTCGAAGAACAGAAATCCGCTAACTCTGGTGCAACGAAACTTCCTGAAAATTCTATTGTAGTGATCATTGATCCATCGAGACAAAAGCTCTTTGAAAAAATTGCTCTCAATCGTTATAATAATGCAGAGGTCCGTAGACGCTACAAGCTCGCAAAGCCCGAATCTATTGGCGAACTATTGATCAATTGTATCGCAACACAAGAGATCTTGTTCAATTACAATGAATGCTTCTTCACTGGTCTAAGTAAGGCCACAATAGAGCAACACTTAAAAAATCGTTAACCCCTTAATTTTCTCAATAAATGCGACCATCAAAAATTTACTCCACCTTGTGCATGCTTGCACTGATGTTTTCAATGCTGATCGTTGGATGTTCGAAAGAAGAACAAATCCATCAGAAAACAGAAACAAATTTGAACGAGGCCGAACGCTATGTTCAAGAAACCAATGATCAATGGAACGGTGTTGTTTCTGTAGAGTTCTTTGAAATGTATCTCCAAAACCAAAGTCTATTCACGGAGAATGTACTTCGAGCTTGTCTTGTACCAGGACAAAAAATTGATACAACTATTGAAGCTCGCAGAGCTCGCTTTGAAACATTGCGTTCTAGCTTGCAAGAAAGAAGTATAGAATCCAGTAGTGTTGAATCCGTCATTCAAGTCACCAGTACCCGAAAAATAATTGATGCAAATGAAATAAGTGTAGCACTTGTCATTGCGAATATGGGAAGCACTGTACCTCCGAATACTAGTTATGACTACTTGACGAATAGCCAAAACAGAATTACAACATCAGATCTATTTCTAGCTAATTGGGCCTATCAGAATGATAACATTGCAGGATCTTTCATAGTTGCAGATGATGATTATATCGAGCTTGCTGAAGGAACGTTAGTAGCAAGTGCATTCAGCTCTGGTCAAAACTACTTTGTAGAAGCAATCTTGGAATATTCAGGTCCTCCCATGAATTTCACCTATTTCAACACATATTCAGGCACTACCGAAACAATCACACTCCAAACGGGCGAAGTGCTTTTATACGGCCCCGAAACACCATTAGGTGAACTGATATTGGACCCTACACTATTCAATGAATCGTTTGAAGGTGATCAGATCACTGAATTCGTTGATGCTCGAATCATTGGACCAATCCCCGGCGGATCTTCGATTTTGTTACAACAAGGAACCATTAATTACTAAGCGATATGAAGGGGATATTCCATTGGTATTTTTCTTTGTTTGACAACACGTCATTAGCCTTCCAGGGATTGGTTATTTTTCTTACTGTCTTTTGCTTTGCTATTATTTACAGCCAAGCCAAAAAGTTCTTCACCCGTGGTAAACATAAGATCCAAGAAATCAGAGTGGCAAGCGATGAAGAACTTGCAAGAAAACAGTACGGAATTCTTGAAAAAGGACTTTCAGTGTATGTTTTTGACAGAAAATCACACGAAATAGTCAGTATTTACAATGATCGCTTTCGTTGCTCCAGAGAATTAGATCCGGAGCTATTCCGGCAAATCAAATCCATCAATAAGATTCATGCAGAGCGCAAATACCGAAAATTGGAGGAACTGTAATGACTGAAATCGAAAATTTACAATACGAGCTCGAAGAAGAGCGAATCAAAAATAAAGAGCTCCAAGCAGATGTTGAGGACCTTCTTTTTGTATCGACACAATTCATGGGAGTGATGGGGATCCAAATTAATGAATTGCGTGAAGGTGTTAACACAAAAAAAGTCATCAAGAATATCAAATCGAAGCTATTTCAATTGGCTACTGATGATGAAGGATTTGCAGGTATGTTCAAACATTTTGCAGATGAAGCGATTCGTGTTGCCGAAAAATATGAACACGTTGCACAAGAAGTAACAGATAGAAAACTCGCTGAAAAAGGTCTATAATTCCTATGATAGTACTGGACGATTTTGAAACAATTAACCTTGCCGCTGATCTGATGATCCCTACGGAGGTTAAAGACGTTCCCACACCAAAACCTGAAGAAAAAACTAGTGCTGCAAGTCCTGAAGCAGTTCCCAATAAAACCGAACCATCAGAAGAAGGAGTCAAGTTATCTGATGTGATCACTCCAGAGGACAGTGCGGAATATCTAGTCACCGGTATTGACAGTATGCTTGGTTTGATTGGCGGTGCATTCTATGCAATCAAAGGATCTCAAATTTTGAAACCTGAAGAAAAGAAACTTCTTCAGGAAGTTCGAAAGAAGACTGCATCTCAGAGAACACCAGAAGAACAACACTTGATTGATTACTTCGAAGCTGAAAAACTGAAGCTTGAAGAAAAATCAGATGCTGTGGATCTCACAGAAAAGGAGATCGTAAAGCTTAAAAAAACAAGTAAGGCTTTTGTGAAAATGAAGAACATCAAGATTGGTCCAGAGATCGCTTTCTATGTTACCCTTGTTGATGTGATCACTGATAGAATTATTGATGCTTTTGTTGATTAACTATGAGTACTAGAATCAATAAAGTTTCTCTGATCGTTGGTGGACGTGGCCAAGGCAAAACCGATTTCATCAAGAACGTCATTTTTCCTTTGAAAAAGAGACGTATCATCTGTGATACTTTCGATTCACCGGTGTGGAGAACCTACAAAACATTTATTCACCCAGAGCGTGAATCTGAAACAATCGAGATGATTGATTTTGATCAAGTCAAGAATAGCGATTCAGGTACTTTTAGATTGATCAGCTCCGATACGGATAGAATTTTCGAGACGATTGAAAAAGAAGCTTGGAACGCACTTGTAGTAATCGAAGATGCAACACGTTTTATCTCCAAAAATGTAGATAGCAACGTTCGCAAATTTGTCCTGGACACAAAGCAGAGAAATTTGGATCTCATTTTTGTTTTTCATTCATTGAGCGACGTTCCACCAGATCTCATTAGATGGAGTGACACACTCACTCTATTTAAAACGAATGAGAACTTCACAAGCTATATGCGAACTAAGATCCCGAATCAAAGCATTGAGAAAGCATTTAACCGAGTGAAGCAAATGCCACAATATTCTGAAATCACAATCAATATAGGAGGCTAGATGATCGAAGAATATCAACCCAAAGGCAGAATAAAGAAAAGTAAGCTGTGTAAGATGTATGACTTCTGTCCAAGTGATCTAGCTAAGTTTTTGAATCATGAAAAATTCCACGAACTAGAACCACTTGGTTACACGAAAAACAGCAGATATATATCAGCTCGTATCATTCAAAAAATCATTGAAATTTTAGGACCACCAAACATAAAATAATGGCAAAAAAATCTACATCGTTAAAAGGTCCCTTGGTAGGGATCTCTTCTGAAGAAGCACAGAAATTCTTAGAACGATTCTGTGAGCTTCGCAACAAAGCTCCACAGCCGCAAGGTAAAATTGTGAGTGTTGATGGACTCGACAAAAAAACAAAATCAGTTGAAGTGCTTTTCGTCAATGGCACTACATGGGATGAAGAACCCACGACTGTGAGTGGAACCGACTTAGAAAATTTATTCCTGATTGGTAGTTAGTTTTGGTTGATTATGATGAAGCCGCTCGAATTTGAGCGGCTTTTTTTTTATCACATATCCCAATAATCCATCTTACTCTACTCTATCCTATCAAATAACTATACGACAGAAAAAATGGTACTGAAGTTTGAATTCCATTATACACAAAAAATCGAATAATGCTAGGAGACGCAACCAACAAACAATTGAGAGTACTACTGCTTATCAGTATCACACTTTCACTTGTTGTTATTGGAGTACTGGTGTACTCTAAAAAGACAATTCAACTGCAGTCGGACAGCGAAGGCAGAATCTTCACTGGTGACATGAGAGTGCACATCACAAAGCCTGAATTCTCAAAGAAGAAGGTTGAAATTCCAAAATCTTAAAACCCCTTTTTTTATCATGAAACATAAAATAATCACAAACCCTATGGATGTTCGTCAAGAACTTACCAAGATTGGTCTTGAGGTGAAGAACCTTAGCCAGTATGACGGTCAAGATTACGGATATGATGGTGAAGATTATGGATTCGACGGTGAGGCTGGATTTGCTGGACCAAAAGGAGCTGCTGCAAAGCGTCCTGCAGGCTCTGGTGCATTAGCTCAAAGAGCGTTGAATTTCAAATTCAGCATCACGAACAAAGGAACTACTCCTTTGCAACGTAGAATTGCCATCAGCCCTGCAATGTTTGAAACTGAAGCGGAATTGACTGCTGCAGGATATTCAGTTGCCGGTATCCTTCGCGATGGACAAGTTGTACCAGGTGCAACTGTTGGTACCAATGACGTAGTTGCTACGGCACTTCGTTCCGGCCTTCCAATCGCAATGTTGAAGAACTTCCGCAAGAACAACCCAGTTCGTTTGATCGGAATGGCAATCGAGTCAGATGCAACCGACCAGTTCGCAACTGATTTGACAGTGGTGACTTTGTCGCCATTCAAGAAGCCTGAAGAGAATTACATCGACCTTGGAGACTACTACTCTCCGGATCAGTTGGCCACTAAGAAGATCGAGTGTGACTTCATCAATGATGGAGTGGACTTCTCTTTTGATGACCAAAACTTGATCTTGATGGATATCCTTCCAGGTCGTCAGCTTATTGTTACACTTCGCTTCGGTGGAATTGACAACAAAGCAGGTAAGTTCGATAACCGCGCTCGCACTAACAGCGAAAGCAGAGTGATTGAACGTGGCATTGCTCGTGGTAGCAAGCGCAAGTAATAGATACCCCCTTCATACACCTGATAATTAGAAAAGGTCCAGGAGTCTCTGGACAACTGGACCTTTCCTTTCCTATGACTCGATTCTTTTCCGATATCATCTTTTTACCAGAGTTACCCGGTGGTGGTCCTGCAATAGTCAATTTCAAAACGGGCGTGTTGCGACTCTCATTGGATTACTGGAATCGGATTCCTGAAGTATGGAAGAAGTTCATTCTTTACCACGAATTAGGACATCTGCAGAGAGGTAAAAGCGAAGAAGAAGCCCAATTGTGGGCAATCGAAAGATTCATCAAGGATGGATATTCTGTTCAAGAAATCATCAACGCACATACTGAAGTGTATGCCTGGGATGAATTCAATGAAGAGAAAAAAGAAGGTCTAATTAATAAGGTTTGGAGGGCCGTCGAAATTGCAAAGCACTTCGACTATCATATAAATGGTAACTCAAAAGCACTGTCCACAAAATGACACACATTAGAGAACGATATGGCAATTCGGGACTAGTAGTCCCAGTTGCATTTCAAAGTCCTGAAGAAGCCGAATTCATCGGCAAGGCAATTAAGAAGTGGCGAGAAAATCGAGCTGAAAAGAAAGAGGACAAACAACAATTCAAGCTTGACAAAATCGCTGCTAGAGGTGCCGCACGCGCTGAAACAGCAGCTGCAGGAGGTGGACTCGGAAACGCACTAAAAGGAATCGCCTCCGGGATCGGTGGTGCATTGGGATTTGGTGCCGGATCCGGAGCTGCTGAAGCACTGATGTCCGGTGGTGATGGTGGGGGCGCAATGCCTCCGGCTCCGCCAAGCAACACGAAATACATTGTCATCGGAGTTGTTGTCCTGGTGATCGTTGTTGGTGTTGTGATGTTTATCAGATCTCGCAAGAAAAAGAGCTAATGAATAAGGTACTTACAGAAGCAATTCAAGAAGATCGTAAGCGAATCAATGAACTTCGAAACAAGGTTATCGCAATGAATATTGATGATGCCAAAAAAGAAGAATTATTGAATCGTTTGGACTCCTTGAATCCAACACTGGAAGAATCACATGGCCGTTTTTGCGGATGCAATGAATGCGAAAAGGCATTCGATGATACTGATGAAAACAATCAGTACATCGAAGATCCTACAATCGCTGAAGTTTACTCAAATATTTCAAACCCGATAATCCCGAAAATCATGAACAATAAGTTCGTCCCATTCATTGTCATCGGAGTTGGTATCGCTATTTGCGTCATCGGCTTCAAGATGTACAAAAAAAGAAAAGTAGCTAATCCAACTGTGTAAGCATGGAAGCTGCAGTTGCACCAACTAACAATAATAGAGTGGCAGTGATCCTTTTTGCGATCGCTGTCATTCTTATTGTTTTCATCTACTTCGTTGGACGTAGTAGTGGAAAAAATAAAGCACAAAAGGATCAAAAGCAAGATACCAAACTACCAAATAATGGTCAAGGTATTCCTGCAGGTTGGTCACCAGATCCAATCGTTGCCGAACTATTCGACGCGATGGATGGAATTTTCGCCTGGTCAAGTACCAGAGAAAATGCCTATGCAAAATTGACTTCATTAACCAAAGATCAGATCACTGCAGTGTACAACACCTTTAACCGCAAACATGGTAAAGCTGACAACACACTGTACAATTGGATCAAGGATGAAGCTTACAGTGGGCCACAACAAAGCAAAGCATTAGCGGCCCTAGAATTAAACGGACTTTCTTAATCCAATATAAATGAGCTTCTGGAATAGTGGTTTGATTAAAACGCTTGAAAAAGGCGAACTACCTGAAGTTAAGGCGCAGGTAAGCATTGAGAAATCAAGTCTCGTTGCACTAGGTATTGTTCTAGTAGCAGTGGCCGTCAGTATCACACTCCTAGTATTTGCTCTAAAAGGATCTAAATAATGAGCTTAGACGTAATTGCAAGACACAAAGGGAACAGTGATATCGCAGATGGATTTCTCGAAATCATTCGTCAACTCGGTATTTGGATTGAGTCCTTGAGTGGTACTAATCCGGATGCCGGGTTTGACTCTTTTGCAGCTTCAAACTACAATCATGGAAATAGATCAGAGCAAGCGGATCTGATGGAAGAAGTGATTTTAAGACTGCAGGAAATTAATTCACTTGGTCCAGGAGGTGGTGGATCTTCTGCAGATAATAAAATTCGTGTAGATGCTGCCGATACAGTAAGCAAAACATGGGATCAACTATTTGCTTCAACAAATGAAATTGCGTGGGGCAAAGTAGCCGGTGACGAAACTACTGGAAAGCAAGTTAGACTCATTGCTCAAATGTGTTTCACAGCAGGCCAAAAAGCCTACATAGGTGGAATTCCAGAGAACTTCGATGTTTACAGACCAAAGTTGAGTGTCGTTGCAGAAGACCCCCAAACTGCTGTTCTCATTCAATGCTCAGATGGTAGTGAATTTGCCTTTGACAACAAAGGTTATCTCAGACACACTGGTGGAATTTTTCTTATTGAGTCCCTTGACAATGGAGTTCAGTTAAGAAATGGTTCAGGAAAAGATCTCATTTTAACTGACAATAAGCTTTTCGCAAGCATCATCAGAAATTCTACTCATGCCACAGCTGCAGCGGTTCAAGCTGATGGAACTATCAACGCTGAAGAAGTAGTTGCTTTAACCAATGGCACTCTTGTCAAAAAACTATAATGAAATTGAACGATATCATACTAGCCAAAATCAGTGGTGTAAGCTACCTCGTAGGAGCTGTAGTAGTATCCGAATTGCCTTCGCTTCAGAAGGTTGCTCTATGGATCGCAATTATCTCTGGAGCTCTCTCCATCGGTGACAAGCTCTGGAACATTTACAAATCAAGAAAAGCATCAAAGTAATCAGTTATGAAGGGAAATAAAAAAACTTGGATCGCAATTGCTATCATCGTTTCAATCGTATTGATTGGAATTTTCTTGTACAAAAAGAATCGCAAGAAATACGAAGAAGTAGCACAACAAATTCAAGAGCTCGCTACAAAGAATCCATCACTTCCACGTGGTATCAGAAACAACAATCCTGGTAACATCAGAATATCCAATAATGATTGGAAAGGAAAAGTTCCAAAGGATCTCAACACGGACAAAAAATTTGAACAGTTTACAGAGCTGAAGTATGGTGTGCGTGCAATGACTGTTTTAATGAGAAACTGGATTAAGAAGGGTACTGCAAATACGATCGAAAAAGTAGTGAACCGATTCGCTCCACCTACCGAAAATAATAGTTTGAACTATGTCCAATTAGTTTCGCAGTGGACCGGGATCCCGAAAGATCAAATCTTGGATATCGACAAAGAGACAATGAAAAAACTTGTCCTTGCAATGGCCCGCAAAGAAAACGGTGGCGGCCACATCAAGGAATCACATTTTGAAGAAGCATGGCAACTAGTGTAAAATCAAATACCCTTCTGTATGTAGCGATAGGACTCACTCTAACAGCATTGGGAATTATTCTCTACACCAAAAACAAAACCTTCGAAAAATTTATAGATACCGTGAGCGGATTGAACATCATATTAAACGCGAATCAAGAAGCCTTCATCAAGGATCTTCACCCTTCTTACCAGGGCAAATTCCGTCAGTTCATTCAAGCAGTTGAAGCTTCAGGATGGAAAGTGATCATCACTTCAGGATATAGATCATTCGCGAAGCAAGCTCAACTGAAAAAAGAGAATCCATCCAACGCGGCTCCAGGGAGATCTAAACACAATTTTGGACTAGCTATAGATATCAATGCTCAAAGTGGCTCTAAATGGCTCCGTAAGGCTTCTACAAAGAAGCAATGGCTTGATTCCGGTATTCCACAGCTTGGTGAAAAATTCGGGATGAAGTGGGGCGGCACATTCGCAAATTACTGGGATCCGATCCACTTCGAAATCCCGCTTGATATCAATATGCTTGTCAGTCAAGCTCAAAAACAATTTGGATCAGACCCAACAAAAGTTCAAGGAAACAGAGTCGAATTAGCTTAATTACTATGGAAAAGAAATCATCAAATACACTTGTATTTGTGCTGATAGCAATCGCTGCAGCACTTGCAGCATTGGCATTTACTGTCCTAATGTCAAAACCAAAGATCACAGAGTTTGAACCGGATTACTCGACAAAATCCTTGTCCTGGAAAGTCAAGCTTCTATTCTTCAAATACACCGGTACCGAAACTTTGAATGCGAGCTTCCAGGCGTATGAAAAAAAAGTGATCAATGGATCCACCATCAAGATCTTCTGGGAGTCACCAGACAACCTCGCAGTGATCGTTGTGAAGGGCGGTGAAGTAGTAGATAGAAAATCTGTCAATTTCACTTCAAAAACAATTTCATAATGGGAAAAGTAGTCGTTAAAAACGCGATCAAACGCGAAAAAGGAAAGCTTTACTACATCGACAAAGCAGGCAACGTTTGTTGTACGGAAATGAAGCGTAAAACCTTGGCAAAAAAACCTGCAGCAAAGAAAAAAGCTGTGAAAAAGAAGTAGAACTATGGGAAAGTTCCGGAGAGAGCACGGAAAAACGAGACTTCGTGCGTTAATTGATAATGCGAAAGAAAAAGGAGTCAATCTGCCTGCAGAGATTCTCGACGTGGCGTCGATGGTGTTCCCTCCGGTTTCCCTGGTTCGAAGTGTAATTCAAAAGGTATCAGATCTTGCCGGTATAGATCCTTCAGTAAAAGCTGAGGCTTTATCCGAACTAGACGAATGGGCACTGGAGCTCGAACGAGAAATTACCGAGCGCCACTCTGCAGATATGAATTCTGATTCCTGGTTATCGAAGAATATTCGTCCCATCATCGCAATATCCATCCTTGCAGATTTCTTGATCTACAAATCATTCTCAATCTTCTGGAAAGGGCTCAATATTGACCCCAATATCATTAACAGAGGGTTCGATCTAGTCGAGTGGGTATTAGCCTTCTATTTGGGCTTTAAAGGCGTCGAGCGGATCGCTAAGAACGTCCGGATCCGTGGATAGAAGATTTGTCTCCATTTTCCACTAATTGAAAAAGTAATTCGGTTTGCTTCTGCAGCTCCGTTTTCAATAATTCAAGATCTTCTGGAGTTTGATCGAAATCAATTTGTTGAAGTAACACCAAACATGTATGCCTAATAATGTGCAATCTCTGCACACCAACCGGATTTGTGCTCATTGGAAAGAACTTATAAGTGATTCAAGTAATTATTGTCAAGCTAAACTTCTGATAATAAAAATAGTTCAATGAACTTAGCACTAAAAATGATGTTTATCATTAATAGTTGTGATGCTTTACAATCGGAGGAAGATGATTTGACTAGTTTTGAAGTGTGGTAAGAGATTTTGGAGGTATCCAAGAGCGCGGAGTTTATGGCGTATCTTTCTAGTCTGTTCCTTTTCGATTCAAAAGCCCTGGTTCGCCAGGGCTTTTTTTATGCTTGGTCGCGCCCCTTTCCCCCTTTTGGTCGCGGAATTTGCGACACTTTTAATAAACTACTGAAAGCCTTATCAATACTGGAAAAATGGTCATTTGGTCGCGCTTTTGGTCGCTTCAAGTTGCATACCCCCCGCGACCTCTACACGCCACGTTGCTCTAAGGCTGTAAGCGCTTTACCCCCCTTGGTCGCGCCCAAAACCCAAAAACTATTTTTTTCTTTATTTTTTCTTAGTTCTAGGACAAAAAAAAGCCCAGTTTAAAAACTGGGCTTTCAATTAAATATATGCTAGCCTATTGGCGTATGATTCCAGATCTGCGTTTGGTATTGAAGCAAATTTATCAACTTTCGCTTCATTCGATTCTTTCAAGGTTCTCTTATAAAATAGCATTCTAAAAATTGAAAGAGGGACAATTATCAAAATAGTAGCAAGGGGCCATCTCAAAAGATTTGAAAGTGTAATCTTGATTATTAACTCCTTTGTTAAACCGTATATCTCTTTCAAGTCTTGGTGATCTGTGGATTCTATTTTTTTCAGCAGCTCCTTTCGCTTAGGATCTTGATTTCTTTCTAGTTTCCTCGCAACTTGACGTAAAAACATGAAATTCAAATCCTCTTTGTGCTTTGCAATAAAATCTAATAACCCATCAAGATGTCGGTAAAGGATAAGCTTTGAATCCGGTCCATTCTTGATTTGTACATCAAGAAGCTTAGATTTCAACTCGTAGATTCTCATATCCCAAAGGGTATTGTGATGAACATTAATTATAGATCCTACCACAAAATGGTAAATTCCATAAACTACGATTATAATGAGTAATGTTTCCATGACGTTTTTTTGTTATTTACGAACTTCAATCAACTGAAGTTTCACTGATTCCAATTCCTGCTGAAGCCTTTTGATTTCAGCATCCTTTTTATGGTTTCCATTTCTGTACACGATAACGGAAATTAAGATAATTATTATACATAAAACCCACGGGAGAATTGGATGTTCTTTCATTGAGTCACCGCAAGAATACAAAAGTTCCTTTTTATCATCATCAGGTGTATAGTAAAAAAGAAAACAAAAGAATCCAAGAATGGCAATAAAAGGCAAGTATCCTGCTGCAATAATTGCTTTAATTACTGCTGTTAGGCCTTTGGGATAAAGACTCCAACTAGAAACAGGTGGCGGTATAGATTTATTGGACATATGATATAGTCTTGTTCATGTAATATTTGATTGGTGAAAGCCGAATATTTCGCAATTTTCAGAGGCTATAATCACATAATACTGGAAGGCATTCCTGTGTGTTCAAAATGGTTACCACCTCCTTTAAGAATATCCAAAGCTCGTTCAATGCTAATATTGACAGTAACATAATATCCCGAATCCTGAGCAGATTCTTCTCCAAAAATTAGATTGCATGCATCATCAGATTCTTTATAAACCCTGATCAATTGGTCGAATTTAAAAATTTCTGCTATTGCTCCGTGTTCAGTGTAAACGATGAATTCACCGTCTCTGTAAAAAGATTTCATAGTTGTGTGTTTTAATTAGTCGTTTTTCAAACTTGATTTTGTCCAGGTAGAAGGGTGGTCGAAAAATCTCCCCTCAGGGAGAAATGCAGACGGTACTTTTGAAAGTAAGTTGGGCTCAATTTTTCTCAATCTCGCAACCGCTGAAATCGCATTATCCCACATTTGATGCAGATCCACATATCCCTTAAAGTGTCGCTCATATTCACGTTTTGGGATTTTATGAAAATGGTATTTATTCATTATGTCAATTAAATAGTAAAGATCTTGAGCAAGATGAAGGCACATCTCTGCATCGAGTCTTTCCACTTGAACATACTTTCGAATATCTGAAGGCTTTAATTCAGAATAAAGATCACCCATTAGAATCTATTTTTAAAACCAAAAGTGCACGTTCAATTAATGAATCAATCTCAGTTCCCGGTTTATCCAATTCTAATATTATAGCTTTCAGCTCTGCATCTATGAGAATGTCCTCTTTAACCCCTTCTACAGGCAACAGACTTCGCTTTCCAATTGTATTGTATATTTTTTCACGTAACTCCCACACTAAAGCTTGTGTAGTGTTTTTAGGTTCAGTTGACATTCTATTTAGTATTAAGTAATTGCAATATCTGATCGAGCTTTCCTTCCATCCGATCCATCCGGAGCTCTGCCGGCTCTGGTGTCCTGATGGAGATCTGTCCACCCTCACCAAGCTCTGATTCTTCCAGTCCAAGGAATCTAGCAAGTGAAACACCATAGTACTCACATGCTTTCAGCACCACTTTGAAGTCAAGATCCTCCGATTTGTACATGTTGTACACCACACTTTTAGATCTTCCAATAAATGCTGCGAATCCATTCAACCCCTTACCCCTAGGGGCATTTGTGATGAAGTATTCTATTCTCTCACCTATGTGTATTTGATAATTCACTATTTTCTGTTAATAAATAAGTTCTGTTATCAGAACCAATTAGGATTCTTTTTTCAGAACCTTTGTACCATAAATATAACCAAAAGTTCAAATATTGGAACTATGACAACAATAACCAACCCAACACAAGTCACCGGTCTTGAAGTTTACTGGCAAAAGGTCAAGCTCTGCAAAGATCAAAGCTTGCGCACTCGCTTCCTGGAAGCACTGGACAACCCGGCAAAGAATACGCTCTATGCCAACTTGAAAAATCCGGGCCGGATGAAAGCAAGCCAAGCAATCAAGGTAGCTCAATTACTCACTGAAGTATTTCAGAAGTCAATTACTCCTGAAGATCTTCTTAAAAGCTTCTAGCCATGACTGAAATGATTAGACAACTCCTTGGTGAAATCGCACTTGGAATAGTGATCGGCTGCACAGCCCGACAAGTTTGGGAGTATCACAAAGCCCGTAAGAGAATAAAACAGATCAGATCTTCAGTATTGAAGAAGAAGATATCCCGGAGGACTTCCAATAAGCTGCGCGAAATAGCTCGATCGGAAATGAGAAAATACAACCAACTGAGCAACTAGTCCGAATGAGAGATATCCGGGACGAAATATTAAACCAAGCCTTGGAGCTCGAATTGCAGTCACTGCAGAGATTCGCAAAAGGAGCCTCCACCCCTTACCAGGTTCAGTACTTCCAAAGTGCGATCAAGGAATGTAAAAACTTGATCCAGGAATTAAGACTGAACGGATCTATCACACCCTAAAATCATATACCATGTTTAAGATCCTTTCGCTGGATGAAAATTCATTCAGCCTAGAACTCTCTTTGCTTACTCTGGACAAATCGAAGAAGATCTTCAGGGCTTATCCCGTAAAAAATGAAACTATTCCATATCTCCGAGGTGAGTTTCTGCACTACTTATCAGATCAAACATTAGGCTTCGCGCTTCGATGCTTTGAGATCAATCAAGCTCAAAAAGGAATTCATACCGGACTGGAATCAGCGCTTAGTTTTTATAAGTGGTCTGTGATTAAAAAGGAGACAGAAGTATACATATGGCAACATATGGAATCAATCATGACCGAATGGATAAAAGTACGCGCATGGCTAAAAATTATGCTTCCATCTTCGACCCATCCGGAATACAAAACATTAAAAAGTGAGCTCGCAAATATGAACGAAATGAATGAAATGTTCCTGGCAGAATTCAAGGGCAAAGGATCAATCACAATCCCACAATTCCAAACTGTATGAGTGAAAAAATGAAAGTGGATTTTGTGGAGCTGAAGAAAGAAATTCTTCGAGCTTCAGGAGGTGGGATCGACATCATCGCTCGACTCTTTCCAGGAAAGGATGGATTCAATCCATCAGATCCAAAAAAGAAATTTAAGATCAGATCCGACGATTCGACTCCATCAGCCTCTGCCTCCCAATCAAAAGGAGTTTGGGGCGTCCGTGACTTTGGAGATCCCACGTTTGGAGATCGAATGAAATCCGCAATTGATATGTGGATGGAGCACAAAAAGTTGGAGTACACGGATGCACTCATGGATCTAGCTTCGATATTCACTGTTCAAGTTAGCGGTGGAACTTATCAAGCTCGACGCCCGGAGTACGAAAAAATAAAAGTGGCCACACGCCCAGATCCAAGCTATGTAATTGACAAGAAAACCAAATTTGAGAAATCGGAGCTCGTTGCATTCAATAGCAAAATTGCCACCGATGAAAAGCTTGCAAAAAAGTTTGAAGAAGTACTGGAGAGGTTTGACATGCACTCACTCGTAAGTTACACAACTTATGATGAAAATGGGAATGGCCACATCTGGAAATCTACTGCAGCTTTCCCAATTTTCGCAAGTCAACGCGGTGAAGCCTGGAAAGTATATAAGCCGTATGAACTCGATCAACAGTGGCGGTTCCAATGGTTTGGTAAGAAGCCGAAAGGATTTGTTTTTGGACTATATCAAGTCGAGAAATTATTCGAGGAAAAAAAGGAAAAATACAATTTGGAGCTTATTCAGAAAGAACTACCTCAACGACAAATTATAAAACTCTTAGAAGAATTCAAACTTGATGAAATAGTAATCGCCTCCGGAGAGAGTGATTGCATCAATTTTTGGGCTTATGTGGATGTTCCTGCAATTTGCCTAGACAGTGAAACATCAAAATTCACATCTTATCTCTATCATGAATTGAGAGAGTACGCAAAGAAGATCTACATCTGCTACGATATTGATGATACCGGAAACAAAAGAGCCTTTGATATCTGCATGGAATTTATAGATATCCATTGGATTCGACTGCCACAAGAATTGAAAAACAGATCCGATTGGAGACAAAAGATCTGCAAGGACTTTAAGAACTGGTGTGAAAATTATGATGCCTGGGAATTCAGAAATCGCTTGTTACCGGTAGCCTATCCAATGCGCTTTTGGGACTATGTAATTACTGAAGATAAAAATGGTGCAATCAAGAAACTTGGCTATCAATTCAACCCACAATATGCAGTTCACCACTTAGCCCATCAGAATTACTTCAGGTACAAAAGCACGACGAATAAAAACGGATTCATGCTGATCAAAAAAGATGGTCATGTAGTTCGCGAAATCAATCAAAGAGAGAATGATGAATTGAAAAATTACATGCACGACTTCATCTACACAAAGCGATTGAGTGTGGATGTGTTGAATATGATTCTCCGCACCAAGCAAATATCAGATTCAGTCATGAAAGCTCTGCCTTGGTTCACTGAATCATTCGAGAGAGCTTCCAGAGATTCACAGTATTGGTTTTATAACAATGTAGCCTGGGAAATCAATTCACAAGGAATTAAAACATACGCGCCCGGTGCATTGAATAAATATGTATTTGAAGATCTGATCGTTCAAATTCCAGGCTTTAATGAAAGCCCGGTGACACTTCAAGATCCATATCTTGAAATATACCGGGATGATAACGGGATCCCGCGTGTAAAGATCCTTCGTCAAGATCATCCTTTTCTGCAGTACTTCATTAACATAAGTAGGATCCACTGGAAGAGTGAGTTTGATAGCTACAATGCTTCCAAAGGTGAAGAATCAAAAGTTACCTGGTATTTAGAAAATGAAAAATATGCTTCACTCGGATTAAACACGCTATTCGGACCATCACTGGAGCCCTGGCAACGAGACGAACAAGAACAAGCTTTCACAAATCTCGCTTGTATCATGGGATATATGATGCACACAAAATTTGATAGCGCTCGAGCTCTGGCTTGTTGGATATCTGATAATGAAGAGAGAGATGTGACCGATTCAAAAGGAGGGACTGGAAAATCACTCCTTGGAAGATCCTTGAAATTCTTTCTTAATACTGTATCGTTTGAAGCTCGAAAATCAGACATATGGGAGGATAAACACATGTTTCAAAATGTGGATGAAAACACAGATATGTGTTGGTTTGACGATGCTACAATTGGGTTTCCTTTTGAAAAAATATACACAGCGATCAATCAATACATGGTCATTCGTCCCCAATATGGAAAGCACTATGAATTGAGAGGGGACGCGCTTCCAAAATTCTTTATCACATCGAACTTTTATCCAAAGAATATTCTTGGTGACGACTCCACCAGAAGAAGAATTTGGTTTGGTACAACGTCAGATTACTATCATGCAAAAGGAGGTGAATATGATAGACAATGGGATCCAATAAAAGATTTGAAACAAAGAATTTTCGATGATTGGGGACCTGAAGAATGGTGTGGCTTTTATCGAATCATGGCAGATATGATGATTGGATATTTCAAGGTAGGCCAAACAGAGCCACCGATGCGATCAGCAATCAAGCAAATGGCCCGTCAACAAATGGGACCTATTTTCTTCCCCTGGGCAGATGATTTTTTGAAGGACAAAGTGAAGCTTGTGGCCACTGCAGAAGAAATCACTACTCATTCACCGGACAACTATTTCAAAATCCCTACATCGCTTGTACTATCTGCATTCTTACATGAAAACAAAACATCGCTTGGATCTCGAAGAGATCTCTGGAGTCCTGGCTTTTTGAAAAAATGTATGGAAGCTTGGGCCACCTACCACGACTACACATTTAATCCTGGACAAGTCAAAAATGCGAGCGGTCGAGTACAAGTCAAAGTGAATACAGAGCTCGCTGAAAAATGGAATTCCATTGCAGAAAAAATTGGATTAAGCGAAAAAGATTGGCGAATCAAAGAACGTGAAGCGGTTGAATGCTACTACCTGGTAGGACTTGGAACCAACGAACCTGAACCATATCAAGCCCCATTCTAATGATCATTCCACTCCAATTAAACAGACACAATTCCGACGATCCGGAATTATTCCTGGAACTGATATCTGATATCATAGTCAAGGATATCATAGATCCAAAACCTCCATACGAATCTTCAGATCTACCTGAAGAAGAAAGTCAAGAATAACTATACAAGTATTTAGAAAATCGAAATAAAATCAATACAAAAATGGAACTAGAATTCAGAATTAAACCAACTTACAAAAGGTGCATTATTGACAAAGAAGGAAAAACAATAGCATGGTTTCGCAGCGAGTCTACAGCACTTCTATTTCTTACTTGCTATTCAACTATTTCATCAATGAAGTCGATGAATGACCTTCAGGACAAAGTGCGTGCATTAACAATTGAAAAAGAACTTGCCGCACTAAAGCCATTGATTAAGGACCGAGAAAATCAAATTGCAAAATTGAATGCAATGATCACAGAAATTGAAAAAAAGAATGGAATCTTAAACCATCAAGTTCTTCTTCTAACACAAGAACTAAACAAGGCCAACATACACAATTTCAGACGAAATATTGAGACTTCAGATCTACCTCAGAAGAAAGTGGAGAATAACGATACAAGTATTTAGAAAATCGAAATAACCCCAATTAAAATCAATACAAGATGAATAAAATTCAAAAAGACAAAGCAATTATTGGAGTGCCGGAATTGGTAGCCATTATAGTAGGTGAAATATCCTTTGTGCAGTCAGTAAGTGCATGTGATATGATTTTGGATGGATTGATGATTCCAAATTTTTCAATGGACTTAAGCACGGTGCAAGCTGCAGCTATTAAATTCTTTTTACCAGATGATTTCAGCGATGAAACTGATTTGATTTTGCAATTAAGCGCAGAGGAAATGGAATTGAAAATCCACAAGTTCCTGAAGCCCTATGGGATGTTCATTGACATCACTGCAACGCAACAAAACATTCACAACAAAATCAATCAATAAATATGATGCTGACAAAATCCGAAGCCTTAGAGCTTATCGACCAGGGAGAAAAAGTCACTCACAAATTTTTCACTCCTTACGAATTCATCGCAAAATCTGATGATCCTGAATATTATCAAGATGAAAATGGTCTTTTACTGATTAGCGATTTCTGGGACCACAGACAGCATTCAGAATGGCAAACCGGATGGAGTGTTTTTACACCAATAAATTGAATGATTATATTTGATTATGAAGAAGGGTATAGCTTACATCAGAATCTCCGATGAAGATCAATCGAATTTCAGCATCGAAGGACAGACTAATTACATCAGAGAATACTGCAGCCGGTATGATATCGAATTGCTTCAGGAATTCGTTGATGAAGGTTATTCTGCAAAGAATTTCAATCGACCGGCATGGAATGAATTGAAGTCGTTTTTGAAGTCAGGATCTAAACTTGATTTCTTAATTATCTTCAAGTATGATCGCTTGATCAGAAACACCATGCAAGGGCTTTCAGAGATTGAAGAACTAGAAAAAAAGTACAATCTTGCAATCATCAGTGTACAAGAAAATCTTGGTGTAGATCCTTATTCCCCTTACTTCTTCAAGATGCGAACGGATCTTCTAGTGCATGGAGAATTTGAGAGGCGAATAATCAGCGATCGAGTCTCATTCGGGATCCATACTGCTATCAAATCCGGACGCTACCTTCATCAAGCTCCGTATGGATATCGCAATTCCCGGGACGAACAAAATAAGCCTATCATCATACAGGATCCTATCGAAGCTTCAGTAGTAAATATGATGTATCAAATGGCAGCATCCGGATGTTCCCTTGCTGAAATCCATTCCAAAGCAATAGAGCAAGGTTATAATCGAAAAGGAAATTCTACCTTGGCACGAATCCTTCGAAATCCCTTGTATATGGGAATGGTGAACAAACCGGCATACAAAGGCAAAGCTGCAGAGCTCTGTGAGGGTATTCATTCTCCTATTGTATCAAAAGATCTCTGGTACCTGGTACAACGTACTTTCAATGAACGTCCAAGTTACTTCACCGGGGCAAAGATCATCCGGGATGATCTTCCACTTCGTGGATTCATCCGCTGCCCTGAAGGACACGTTTTAACCGGGCACATGTGCCGTGGCCGTCATGGTACTTTATATCCATTCTACAGATGTAAGCAATGCACACCGAATGGATCCTACAGCGGATTAAGAGCACACGAGCAATTGGAATCCATCCTTCAAAAATTGTCCATCCCTGCAGATCTTGTTTTTGCCCTGGAAGAAAAGGTGAAGTCAAAGCTTCAGAAGAAAGTTTCCGAAACAGCTAAAGAGCTGCAGGATCTTCAGAGAGATTTAAAAACAATCCACAATCTGATCGCAAACGTCCAGGACGAATTCTTTTCAAAGCGAATCGACCTCGAAACGTTCGACGTGGCCATGACACGATATAAATACAAGGCTACAGAGATCAGCAATCGAATTGATAGCATTCAACTAATCAAGTCTAATATCTCGCAAGCAAAAGGATCTTTCATGATGAAGCTTGTGGATCTAAAAGGACTCTATTTGAAAGCTTCAGTTTTGGATAAAATTGCCCTTTTACGTTTCATTTTTCCCGGGGGTTTGACCCGAAATCGGAAAGTATGGCAAACCCCTTTCATATCTACTCTATTCCCATACAACGAAGAATTGACGGGGCTTTTAGAGATAAATGGGAAGCAGGTTTTTTACCTACCTCCCACTAGTGGACCCGGCGGGAGTCGAACCCGCGTCCAAACAAGGAATTTCTGAGCTTTCTACATGCTTATCCTGCAATTAATTTTCGTTGGAGGCCAGGCCACAGTCAACCAAGCGTACCACTTATCTTGAAGTTTTTAGCCGCAGACTACAAGATTCATCCTTGGCGATCTCCCTTTGATGAAGCCTCTATGTTACGTACCAGGAGCGGGGTCCGCAACGAGACTTACTCGTCCCGCCAAACTTGACGGGATTAGGCGTAATCACAATCGGTGATTAGGCTGCGAGCGCGTAAGAATTGTTGTCATCTCTGACTTGTGCTCCGATATTTAAGAGCTAAAACACAAAACGCTCTGCATGCTTACACAGCTATTCATCTCGCTGTCAAATCCAAGGTCGGGCCCTAAATTCCCCGCAAAGATAGTAATTATATCAACGCAAATCCCTCGCCCTTCCACACTCCCCGCCAGACAAGGCTTTTCATTTCATTGCAATTTTCTATTTTAGCACTCACACTTTCACACCATGAAAAAATTACTTCCCCTCTTAGCTCTTCCTCTCGCCTTCGCTTGCACCGCTCCTGCTGCTCTACCAGAACTCCCCAACGGTGTGATCGCAACGGTATCTGATCAACGCGCTAAAGATGGTTGTGCATGGGTACTAGTCATACAAAATGAAAACGGGCCCCAGTATCTGGAGCCCGTCGATCTTGCTGATGCTTTTAAAGTAAATGGGAAAAAAGTAATTCTCACTTATCACTCCTCACGATCTGTCTCTCATTGTGACAACTCTACTCCCATCGTAATCGATGTGATTAAGGGTGAAGAATAACGAAGCGCAACGCTCCCTCTTCTCCATTTTTCACTGATCGCAACACGTAATTTCCAGTAGCCAAATCTGATGCAATCACTTGCTCAAACGTCGATCCTATCAATTGTTCGTGTACTAATTTTCCCGCGCTATCATATATGCGCAACCATTGTCCTTTCTCTAATCCAGACACGGTAAACAATCCATTGGATGGATTGGGAAAAATGGTTACATCTGTCAATCCACGCTCTCCTACTCCTTCACAAATTTCCACTTCCAATGCAAGCGTTGCTTCACCCGAACAAACGTTCGGGTCGATATATGTGTAGGTAATGGTATGCACACCAACTCCTGCTGCAGCCGGATCAAAAATATTACTGCTCATTCCAGGACCTGTGAACACCCCACCTACTGGATCACCCACCAAGACGATTGGTAAATCAATAGTGCAATACAATGTTTCATTCGGAGCAATGAAGCTCACCACTGGATTCGCATTTACATTAATCGTAATAGAAACAATGCTATCGCAACCTGCTGCATTATTATAAATCTGTGTAAATGTGCCTGGCGTTTCAAATACCTGATTGCCTACAGTGATGGATTCTCCTTCGCAAATTGAATATGTTTCAGCACTGCTACTTGCAGCCCCCACCACCACCGCATTCGGCATCTCAAACGTGGTCGAACCATTCGTGTTTGTTACAGTCAAAGTTACCGTATACGAACCTGGTGCTTGATAATTGTGAGAAGGACTCGGTGAGCCACTTCCTACTGAACCATCACCAAAATCCCAACTCCATGTGGCTGGATTTCCTTGCGATAAATCTTGGAATTGAACTGTCTCTCCCACACACACGGTTGGTTGAATCACGCTAAAGTTGGCGGTTGGTGGCGCTTCGCTTGAAGTTGGAATTCCCATCCCAAATGATGCTACCTGTCCTGTCCATGAAGCCGTAAATGTTACTCCACCATTAAATGAACCAATGGTTACAGGTGCTGTATTGATAATGCTTTGGGCAAAATTGGTAGGATTTATTTCTGGAATACCTCCCGCCACTTGAGCACGTATCATCATAATATCATTTCGACTATTACCAGTTACACTTTCCCAAGCAGCTACTTCTGCTTCTTCGTAATAAAGCGTGATGTCATAAGATGCATTTAGCTCAGATGAAGGTGTAAAATAATAAGTCTTCGACATGATGTAAGTACTCGGCACATCTGATGTAAAAGGCTGCGCTGTGGGATTCGTCCCTGCTCTGTCCACTCGTGCAGTCAAGCAATCCAAAGGCTCTTGTGTCATATTTTCTATGCTCACCATAATATTACCTGAAGCATTATCATAGTAATGGTAATTTCCAATTGCAGCATAAGGAAGTGTAACTGGGCTATTGTTATTCTCTGCAGTTTGAATACCAATAGAAGCATCTCCAGTGATTAAAATATTATCAACTGCACAACCATATAACCATCCTGTGCCATCGCTATAAACGATTGAGAATTGTACTGAAGCATTTCCAACATAAGGTGTCAAATCAAATGTTTGATCGACCCACACATTATCCGCAGCCACTAGAGGACCAACGGTTACAAAAGCACCTCCATTCACAGACACACGCAAGTTGGCGCTCTCTGTATTTCCCTGATAGGTATTATTTTCATAGTAGCTATCAAAAGAAAGTGTCGCTGCATCGTAGGTGCTCAAATTCAAAACAGGAAATAAAAGAGATACGTTGTTTTGATTGCAATTACACGCATCATCATTGATCCATGCAATTTGTGTATTGTTAGAAGCAGCCACAGTAAACGCATTGGTGCTCGCCTGTGCTACAGTTCCCACTTGCCAAGCAGTGTTGCCAGATGGATTCACCGTTGTAAATGTTCCTAAACCACTTTCAAATGTGTTGGATAAAATAGTCACATTACTGCTCGCACTATTTGGATCCACATCATTATCACTAATAGTGATGGTGACAGTTTGATTTACTGTCCCCTGTTCTGCATTGCCGCCATTTGCATTCAGCGTATATCCTAGAATGATTGTTTCATTTCCCTCCACGACTCCATCATTGAATACCCAAACATTGACATTAGCTGTAAGTGTTGAAGCATTCAATGTAACAGAAGTTGTTTGTAATTGATAGTCCAAACCTTCAGTTGCAGTGCCACCTATCACGCTAACTGTAATGGATGCATTCGCAGAAGGCGCGCTTCCCACTTGAATTGGCACTTGAACGGTTTGATAATCGTTGCATGTATTATCAACGCTTGCATTTGCTTCACTCGCTGTTGCTGTTGCAGCACCAAACTGAACGGCTGCATTGCACGAAGGAATATCAAATGCTGCGATGCGCGTACTCCAACTTCCAGAAGTGTTATACATTCCCGTAAACCAGAAAGTCTCTCCATCCGCTGGATCGGTGCCTAGCGCATTGTAGTCACCATAACGATTGCTCGAATTAGAACCACTTCCTGCGATAATTGTAGTTTCTGGTTCTGTCATTACTCCAAGTGGATCGCAAGCCTTACGACCTGTATATCTCAATCCAGGATAGACAGTGCCGCTTGATACATTGTAAGCAAGACCGATGGCTCCGCTTGCCGAGATTCCAATCGACCCCATCCAGCGATTGGTCGCATCAGGTGAATATGTTCCTTGCTGATAAATCGACCACGTGCCAGCTGTTCCGTTGGTGCGGCGCAATTCATACCAGCGCATTCCCGCGCGGTCTGTGCCATCTACATCTACCACGTGACAGCAGACAATGCTTTCGTGTGTTCCGAAATTGCGATAGTGAATTCTATTCATCAACACTTCGCGCAGTGGATCAAGCTCTACACTTGTGCCCGGCTGCGGGATGCAAGAGAACGAAGTGTATCCACAAAGTTCGCTTGCGAAAGCGGTCACAGGCAATACTGCAATCTGTGTGAGTGAAGTGTTTGCCGGAGTAGTCCAATTGATATTGAAGGCCCACATTTCAAGTGCGTCAGTTGCCGCACCGGTCCATGCATCGTCGCGCATACGCATTACCATAGCAGGAGTGCCCGTTGGCGGAAGCGTGGTGCCGTCGAGATTGACAGGCGTTGCCGCTTGAAACCCAATGGTGCCGAAATTAGTGAGCGTGAATCGCTGTGAAGTGGCAGCTTGACCCAACAACATTTTCGAACGATCCAATGCATACACCGCAGAAGTGTTTTCATTGGTGGTCACGATATAGGCATTGTTCCAAATGCTATACTTCGGATAATCAGGAAAACTTGGTGCATTGAAAGAATAAATATTCCAAGTACCGAGTGGATCTGGTGTGGTCGAAACTGCCACACTGAGTTGATTGCCTGAGTTGGTAAATTCACTCATGAGCCAGCGATCTGCTGGAGCATCGTATAGCACAATCGGGTCGCCCGCTCCACCTGGGAATCCCATGAAATTATCAAGGTAGGTTTGAGCAATCAATGCCGTTCCGTTTTTATTCCAAACTCTGAAATAAGAACCCGATGCACCGTTGATCATTTGAATCACGTGGTTAGGTCCTACGTCGACGGATGGGTCTGCTGGATCTACCCCTGTATCACCCATTCCCGCGTAATTGGAAACCAACTCACGGTTGGCCACTGGGTGAGGATAATCAGTTTGAAGCGCAGGATCCAATCCCATCGGAAGAGCGTTAGGATTCACTGTTTCATTTAAAATCCAATGCTTCTTTTTGTGATAGCCTGGTTTAGCAGTTTTAGTGATTTCGTTGGGGAAATTAGGATCCGCCACAAAGTCGCGCAGAGCAACGGTTTCGCCATGATACACCATGGGTATGACCTCTGCTTGCAATGAAATTTTCTTTTGGGAATCTTGGCCTAGTAATTGAAAAGTACTAGAAAACAAAATGAGCAAGATTCCATACTTGAGAGTGCAGGAATTGATTTTCATTTTGCTAAAATAAAACAGAAATTTTACTACATTTATAATCATGAAACAAGTACTACTATTCGCACTTCTAATCGCGTTGTCTATCAAAGTCGACGCACAGAAAGTTTTTTCAGTAGACTATGAGTCACAAGCCGACGTAAAAGTCTTTGTAGTTAACTATGAAAGTCAAGCAGACCTGCTTGTTTTCAAAGTAGATTACGAGAGTCAAGCTGGCGCTAATAATGGATTATGGCATTTTGTAAAATATGCCAGCCAATCTCAAAAGAAAATCTATTTCGTGGATTACGAAAGTCAAGCAGATGTGAAAATTTTCTTTGTCAATTACCAAAGCCAAGCAGGCTGGAAGAACAAAGAAAAGATGCACTTTTTCTTTTAGAATTCAATCGCCGGGAGCACAACTCCTTCGCACGTTCCGAATCCTACACGCACACCATCTTTTTCTGCATAACCGCGGATAACAACGTTATCTCCATCTAGAATAAAGTTTCTAGTCGAACCGTCTGTCATTGCCACCGGCTTGGTCCCTTTCCATGCAATTTCCAACATAGAACCGAACGATCCTTCGGTTGGTCCGGAGATAGTACCGCTCGCCATCATATCGCCACATTTGATATTACAACCACCAACAGTATGATGCGCCAATTGCTGCGTCATATTCCAATACATGTGTTTGTAATTGCTGCGAGAAACAATGGTCTCTTGTCCATTCGCTGGAATGATTCCTACTTCTAAGTGGATATCAATATTTTTATTTCCTTCGTATTTCAAGTAAGGCAAAACTTCTGGATCCTGCACTGGACCTGGCACACGGAAAGGCTCAAGCGCATCCAATGTAACCACCCAAGGTGAAACTGTTGATCCAAAATTCTTTGCTAAGAATGGTCCGAGAGGAACATACTCCCAACGTTGAATGTCGCGCGCGCTCCAATCGTTGAACAACATTAACCCGAAAATATATTCATCTGCTTCGCCAGTGCTGATGCGCTGTCCCATTGGCTTGCCATCGAAGGTTACGAAAGCTACTTCCAACTCGAAATCAAGTTGACCAGAGGCTTTGAAAGTAGGCGGAGTGTCATCGCTTGGATTCACTTGCCCCATAGGTCGATGCACAGGAGTACCACTTACTACGATGCTAGAAGCGCGGCCGTGATATCCCACTGGCAAATGTTTCCAGTTAGGTAAAAGTGCTTTCGCTGGATCGCGAAACATTGTTCCAACATTTCTAGCGTGATCTTCACTGCTGTAGAAGTCAGTGTAATCACCAATTCTGATAGGCAAAAGCATTTGCACTTCAGATTGACTTACGAGTACTTGCTTCACATGATGCTCGCGGTCGCGCAGATCAGGCATATCAGAACGAAGCAATTTGCTGATTCTATTACGGAGATCGCGGCTTGCTTTTTTGCCATGCTTCATCATTGGGTTCAATGATTCAGCAAGGAAATCTTCTAATCTAAAAGGAAGATTTTCCAAATAACCTAAAATGTGAAGTGCTTTAAGATCGAGGATTTTATCACCAATAGCAACGCCTACACGTGGCAATTGGCTTTCTGTACGAAATACACCGAAGGGTAAATTTTGAATGGGGAAATCACTTCCTTGTGGGACATCTACCCATGATTTAAGGCGTGGATCATTTGCAGAAATTTCCATAATCTTCTTTTTTACTTGTGGCCTGCAAGGTATCTCAAAGATTTGAGATTATGTTTGTAGCACATCGAAAAAAGTTGAGTAAAAAACTAACTTATATCAGTTGGGCAGGCCTTGCTGTACTTGCATTCCATTTCATCATGGTAGGCATCTACGCGCTTGATTTTATTCCACTTCCTGCGGCCGTGCGAACGGTGAGTACGAGCTATACCGTTCCATTCTTTCATCAGTCTTGGACCATGTTTGCACCGGAAGTACCTGCGTACGACGTACAGTTGGAGTTTCGGGTTAAAGCAAATGATCACTGGATGTCCTGGCAAGATGCAACGAGCACCTACGGCTACGATAAAAGACACCGCATGGAGTATATCGAACAGAGTATTTGCAGCGGACTTTCTTCCGTTGTTGCAAATAATTTATACTATGAAAATGGTATTCAAAAATTAGATGCGATTACCAAATCATTCGACTATAACAAGGCCGTTTATTTTGTTTACGAAATGCATGAAAGACACGTCGGGAGAGACATTCAAGACAGTCTTCAACTGCGACTCACCTATCAATTCACTCCGCCTTTTGGAGTAAATGAAAATGAAAAGTGGGGTGAACTTGTTTTTCCGTCCATGAAATATGACACACATGTTCACTAAAGTGCAAGCCTATATCGCAAGTATGCAGCAGCCTGTGGCGTATGCTGGCGCTTTGCGTTTGTTTGTGCGACTGGTATATGCTTGGTTTGTTATTTCCATTTTCATGACATGGGATATCCGCAGCTTGATTTGGGGACCAGAAACAGTATTGATGCGATTTGGTGGTGCATCGAATATCACCACGAATATTGCCTATGCTTTGGTTTTTAAACTTTCCTTATTCCCTTGGGTATTTTGGACACATCTGGTCAGTGCAGTAGCTTCTATGTTTGAATTCAAGCATGTATGGTTGCCACGACTATTAACTTGGTTTACGGGGTTGTTGCTCTTTTATGCAGGATACAATGCTTTTAATGCCGGCAATGTGTTGATGCTCGCATTGGCATTTTATTGCATTCCCGTGCGCACGAAAACGGACGAGCCACTTCAACATATTCTCAATCACCTGAGCCGCACTGCGAGTATTGCTCAAATCGTATTGCTTTACCTCGTTGCAGCCCTTTATAAGCTCAATGGCGACATGTGGCCCTCTGGTGAAGCATTATACTACACTTTGGAAATCGAGCGCTTTTCGACCGATTGGATTCAAAATTCAGGCATCACACATCAATGGTTCTTAATGAAAGCGCTCACCTTCGGTGTGATGGCTTATCAATTTGCATTTCCTATTTTGATTTGGTTTAAAAAAATAAAAACGCCCCTATTGCTAGTGGGCGTCTTATTTCATTTGACTACCGGAGTAGTAATGCACTTATGGGATTTTGCGTTGGCTATGATCTTTAGCTACGCTATTTTTCTAAGAAAAAAATAATTACAGCAATTCAGCTACGATTTTCTCAACGGTGTATCCTTCAGCTTCCGCTTTGTAATTTCTCACGATACGGTGACGAAGAATCGGAACCGCCACTGCTTTGATATCCTCGATATCTGGACTGTATTTACCATTCAATGCAGCGTTGCACTTCGCGGCCACAATTAAGTTTTGTGATGCACGTGGACCAGCACCCCATGATAAGAATTGATTCACCATCTCTGGAGCAAACTCTCCACCTGGGCGCGTTTTACCAACAAGTTTCACGGCATACTCAATCACATGATCCGTTACCGGCATCTTGCGAATCAAGTTTTGATAGAACGTAATTTCTTCTCCAGAAATCACAGAACGCAATTCTACTTTTTTGTTTGAAGTAGTGCTTCGAACGATTTCCAATTCTTCTTGATAAGTAGGATAATCCACCCAAATATTAAACATGAAACGGTCGAGCTGCGCTTCTGGAAGCGGATAGGTTCCTTCTTGTTCGATCGGGTTTTGTGTTGCCAATACGAAGAAAGGTGAAGGAAGTGAATACGTCTGACCTGCCGCGGTCACCTTTCTTTCTTGCATTGCTTCGAGCAATGCAGATTGTGTTTTAGGTGGAGTACGGTTGATCTCATCCGCAAGGATGATATTCGAAAACAATGGTCCCTTTACGAATTTAAATTGGCGATCGCCATCTAAAATTTCAGAGCCAATGATATCGCTCGGCATCAAGTCGGGCGTGAATTGGATACGATTAAAGCTCAGTCCTAAAGATTGAGCGATTGTATTTACCAATAAAGTTTTTGCTAGTCCAGGTACACCTACTAAAAGACAGTGACCATTTCCAAGAATAGAAATGAGCACATTTTTCACCACCTCATCTTGACCGACGATGGCTTTTTTTATCTCTTGTTGTAAAGCTTGATATTTTCCTTTCAGCGAATCGAGCGCTTCTGCGTCCGAGTTAAATTGAATTTCTGCCATAGTAGTTATTCGTTCACACGATTATTATTGCGAATATAAACGATTGAACTTTATGGTTTGTTTTTTACCCAACTAAAATCAAATCCACAAGGAGCAAACTCTGGATCAACAGAAACATAGGTTCCTTGAATTTTCTTAGTTACCCAATCATCTGTAATCTTCTGACTTGCATTATCCTCTGCTCCGATTTTGAAGATCTCAAAGTCGAGTTCCATGGTCGCTCTGTGCGCTGGAATTCTATTATCCAATCGATACATTACGTAAGATTGACTGCCGTCAGCTTTTTTAACAAGCAATGGCTCTGTCATTTCCCCCACTTGAAGTGCGCTTAGCGCTAGGTTCGTCTCAGGCTCGAGGTTGGCCACATTGTGCTTGCTTCCGGTTTGGATATCCGCCACGCGACCTTCTTGGTTCGCAGTGTTCTTATCTGTGCTGTAGCGTGCAGCTGCTTGAGGAAATGTAATCTTTCCCGCACGGATATCTTTCGCCAAACTATCTAACTTAATTTTCGCTTGCGTCAAATCATCTTCAAATGTTTTAGGACTCATCAAGATGTGACATGATTCATAGAAGTCGCCACGTTTTTCTACGACTTTTACAAAGTGATAGCCATAGTCGCTTTTGAATACAGGAGAATAATTGCCCTCCGGAGTATTCATTACCGCAGCCTCGTATTCTGGAACAAATGAACCTTTTCTTTGAAGTGGGTAACATCCGCCCTTATAGCGTGATCCTGGATCCTCGCTCCATTTTGCAGCTTGCAAAGTCATCGAAGTCTTTCCATTCATAATGTCCAAACGAACCGAGTCCAAAAATTGGATTGTTCGTTGACGCTCTGTTTCGCGAATTGCTGGATCGATCACAATTTGAGAATACATCACTTGCTCACCAACCAATGGCAGTGAATCCGAAGGAATGCTGTTGTAATATTTCAATACATCCGATGGCGTCACTTTCAATTCCTTGGTAATCTCTTGCTGCATGCGCTGCACCAACAATTGATCCTTGATCAAATCGAAATATTCTTCACGCATTTGTGCGGTGGTCTTGCCATAGTAAGCTTCGAATTGTTCAGTACTACCAAACATCTGAACGAAATAGCTGATACGGCGATCCACTTGCATATCTACTTCTGCATCCGCCACCTCTATACTATCGAGGCGCGATTGGTTGAGAAGCAGCTTTTGATAAAGAAGATCTTCATAAATGCTGCAAGTTTCCGCAGGAGAAGCAACAGTTGTTTTTCCTTGTGAACGCTCTAGAATTGCAGCTTTCACATCCGAATATAAGATGATTTCATCTCCAACTACACCGATGATTTTATCTACTATCTCACCTTGAGCCAGTGATAAAAAAGGTGCAAGGAAAAATATTGCGATTAATTTTTTCATTTCTTATTGGTAAAAATCTCTACTTCCTTCTTCTCCATCGCTTGTTGATACAAGTCCTCTCTCATTCTGGTCAGTAGTTCAATTTTTCTTTTGTTAATAATCATATCTTTTATTTTCTCTCTCTCAAAGCTCAATGGAGATTGACTTCCGCTGAGTTGATAATCGAGGAAAGAAATAAAATGCGTGTTGCCATTTCTTTCAAGCTCAATGCTCTTATTCTTTTTAAGAAAAGATTCCACATCGAAAATTTCCAATGGAATTTTCTGCACTAAATCTTCCCATAGCATCCAACGATCTTCGTCGAAATAATAAGCTGCTTGCTTTTCAATGCACAATGCCTCCCACTTCACAAGATCTCCTGATTCTGTCGAATAGAAGAGCTTTTTCATTTGCTTCAAATCTTTGCTGTCTGAAGAAAGCGCGCAGAATTTTACCTTGACGATATAATCCTTTAGTTCAAAGTTTTTGATGTTGTCGTTGTAGTACTTCTCGATCTCTTCTTCGTTCACATTCGTATCCAATTTTTGGCGTACCAATTCTTGTTCGTACGAATATGTGAGAAGCGATTTTCTGTAATTCTCAATGAGCTCATCAAAGTTCTTTTGTTCATCCGAAAGATTTTCTTCGGCCTGTCGAAGCACCACTTGCTCGCGCACCCAATCTTTGATATAGGTTTCGCTGAGGTTGATACTATCTTCAGGAGAAGAATTGTTTGGAATCACATCTTCCAATTCCGCCCACGTCAGGGTTTTCTCTCCTACTTGTGCTACTATGGCGTCGGACGCTTGATTTTTGTTACAAGCGTTGCCGAAAAAAGCAGCCAGCAGTATGAAGAAAATTCCTTTTCTCATTATTTGATGGAGTGAAGCACTTGCTTATTTACGCTAGTTGAATACTTAGCACGAAGTTCTTTGATCCACTGTTCTTCCAAATAGTTTTGGTATTCTGAAGTAACTAAACCGCGGCATTCAGAGAATTTCTTTGGAGTGCTTGCGATCACATCTTTTACATTGGCAATCACAAATTGACCGTTGTATGGGATGTTCATGCTTAATCCTTTTTTCCAAGCTACATTTTCAAGAATATCTCTATCCTCTTTTGCAAAAACACCTTCTTCAATTTGAATGTTGAGTTGTGTGTCTTTGTTGATTTGTGAAGCGATGTCTGCATTCGAAACACCTTGAGCGATGAGTTCACGCACCTTAGCAGCGATTTGTTCGTTAGCACAAGTATAGAAAGTCACATCGATGCGCTCTGGCCACATGAATTTTGATTTGTTGTTGTCGTAGAAATTCTGAAGACCTGTTGAATCCTTCACTGCCTTCGACCACACTTTTTGGTCTGTCAACTCGAACAATAAAATTCCTTCGCGATATTCATTCATCAATAGACGGAAAGCATCGTGCTTGCCTTCCAATTTGGTGTCTTCATATTTCAACAAAGCATTTTCTGCATACACTTTTGCTTCAGAACGAATGTATTCTGCAGGAGTTTGCTTTGTGCGAATCTTCATGCGATCAGTGATTACTTTATGGAATTCACTTGCCAAATACTTCTTGCCATCAATGGTGAACATTGGCTTTTTCAGCAACTTCTTATTCACGTTCCAAGTGCCTTTAAACACTGAGGTGTCAGCTGTCGCTGCAAGCGCATTTACAAGTTTTTCATCATAAGTAAACTTGTATTCTTTCTTCAATTTTGAAACGAATGAATTCTTCGTTTTTTCACTGCGTCCATCTCTTGAAACGTCGCTCTTGATTTTCTTTTCAGACTCCTCGTAAGTTCCGATTGTTCTGTAGCCAAGGCGCTTGATGATGTGCCAACCGTAAGATGTTTTGATGGGTGCAGAGATGTCACCATCATTCTTTAGTGCAAAAGCAGCTTCTTCGAATTCAGACACCATTTTATTTGTTCCAAACCATGGAAGTTCTCCACCTGATTTGCTTGTCGAACCATCATCACTGTATTTAGCCGCTAGATCTGTGAATGATTCACCTGCAATTGCCTTCTCGTAAATTTCTTTTGCTTTTGCCGAAGCATTGGCAGCACCATTTTCTTCTTTCTTTTCTTTTACCATAATATGCGCAACATGGATTTCTCCGCGTGTAGTGCGCTTATCGGTCACTTTGATAACATGGTAGCCGTAGCGAGTGCGAACAGGCATCGACACTTGACCTACTGGAGTTGAATACGCACCGTCTTCGAATTGATATACCATCTGGAAAACTGTGAAGTATCCAAGATCTCCTCCGTTGTCTTTAGCGCTTGGATCTTGGCTGTATTCCTTTGCAATCGCATCGAACTTCGCTCCGTCCATAATTTTCTTTCTCGCTTCCATAGCTCTGTTATAAGCCTTGAGCGTATCTTCTGGAGAAGCTGATGGATCGCAATTGATAAGAATGTGGCTTGCACGAACCTCTTGTTTAGAGCGGTCATATGCTTCTCGCATCATGCCGTTGAGCATGTCAGTGTCAGTTAAATAAGGACGAGCGAGAGTAGCGCGATAGCCTTCCAGTTCAGATTTGAATTTAGCTACGGTATCAAGACCGAGCGCCTTCGCCTCTCTTACCTTCAGTTTAAAATTGATAAACAACTCCATGTAGTCATCGAGCGACTTTTGCGTGATGACTGAATCTCTGTTGTTTTTTCTAAAAATATTCTCGAATTCTTCGAGTGTGATATTCTCTCCTTGGATGGTGAGAATGGTTGCTTTTTTATCTTGTGAAAAAGCAGAAAAACTCAAAGTGGTGAAGATCACCAAAGCAGCGAAAAGGTTAAGCAACTTCATAAATACTTATAGTTTTAAAAACAAAGGATGGCAAATGTAATACCAGAGAAGCAACTATGGCCCTACTTGTGGCTATAATTCGGTGCTTCGCGGGTGATGAATACATCGTGCGGGTGGCTTTCCTTGATTCCGGCGTTGGTAATTCTGATAAACTTAGCCTGCTGAAGGTGTTGAACACTTGCAGCACCGCAGTATCCCATTCCGGCGCGGAGACCCCCAATCACTTGGTACATCACCTCTTGCACACTTCCCTTGTATGGTACGCGACCTGAGATTCCCTCAGGTACTAGTTTTTTAATATCGTCTTCCGCATCTTGGAAATAGCGGTCTTTCGAGCCATGTTGCATCGCTTCTAGACTGCCCATTCCGCGGTATGATTTGAATTTTCTTCCTTCGTAAATGATGGTTTCTCCTGGCGACTCTTCCACTCCGGCAAGCATTGAACCCACCATTACTGTGGACGCTCCAGCAGCAATTGCCTTCGCGATATCTCCCGTGTATCGGATTCCACCGTCAGCGATAAATGGAATACCAGTGCCTTGAAGACCTTCTGCTACATCCATCACCGCAGTCAACTGAGGAACTCCTACACCTGCGATGACGCGAGTGGTGCAGATCGAACCTGGACCGATTCCTACTTTCACACCATCCGCACCTGCTTCAGCCAAGGCTTTAGCCGCGGCTGCAGTTGCAATATTTCCAACAATCACATCTACTTGCGCTCCGAACTTCGCTTTCACTTCTTTCAACGTTTTGATAACGCCTGCTGAGTGTCCGTGCGCTGTATCGATAATGATCGCATCTACTCCGGCTTTTACTAAGGCTTCTGCTCTATCGAGGGTATCGAATGTCACACCCACTGCTGCAGCCACGCGCAAACGACCAAACTTATCTTTACATGAGTTGGGATATTTGCGAAGCTTAATAATGTCTTTATAGGTGATCAGTCCTACCAATTTGCCATTGTCATCAACGACTGGTAGTTTTTCAATTTTTCTTTCTTGAAGAATCGATTCTGCTTCCTTCAAATCTTGTGACTTTTTAGTGGTCACGATATTTTGTGAAGTCATCACTTCCGTGATGGGACGAGCATTTATTTTTTCGAAGCGAAGATCGCGGTTGGTAACGATACCTTTTAGGATACCGTTTTCATCCACCACTGGAATACCTCCGATTTTATTCTCGGCCATTAGTTGGAGAGCATCGCCCACATTAGCGGATTCAAGAAGCGTTACTGGATCTTGAATCATTCCGCTTTCCGAGCGCTTTACTTTTCTCACCTCCGCCGCTTGTGCAGCGATAGGCATATTCTTATGTATCACTCCGATACCACCTTCGCGCGCCATAGCAATAGCCATTGCAGACTCAGTGACCGTATCCATTGCGGCAGAAACGATGGGAGTGTTTAGAATAATATTTCGTGAGAAATTTGATTTGATGACAACCTCGCGTGGCAATACCTCTGAATAGGCTGGAACGAGTAGTACATCATCGTAGGTAAGACCTTCACCTACAAGCTTTTCGGATAAATAAGACATGAACGTTTGAATTTACCTTATTAAATAAATTCGTGCAAATATACTACGAGAACGCCTACCAAAAATGAAATGGATGTTAATGGTCTGTGAATTAAGGACAGACCGTGCCGAATAGATCAAGGAAAATCAATAGATCAGCAGCCCCCACTACTCCATCTTCCGAGAGGTCGGCTTGACAGCTTCCTTGACAACTATAAGATGCCATGAAGAAAATGAGATCGCCTACCCCTACGAGTCCATCACAGTTAAAGTCACCGAGACAGCAATCGCCATCTACAACATTGACTGTGGTTTCACATGTTATACTATTTCCATTCACATCTGTTGCTGTCCAAGTCACGGTTGTAATCCCAAGCGGATAAGTATCATCAGCGTTGGAGGTATTGTTGTAATCATTGGTAATGGTCACCGCAGAACAGTTGTCTTGCGCTGCGGCATTTGGCACATCAACAAAAGCATCCACACCATTTGTAGAAACAACGAGCACGTTATTCGGGCATGTAAGTTCTGGGGGCGTCAGATCTTCCACTAAAACCTCAATGATACATGTAGAAGAATTACCTGCATCATCCGTAGCAGTGAAGGTTACCTCTGTCACCCCAACACCTATCACCACTGGTCCTGCAGGACTCTGGGTCAATTCTACATCTTGATCAACGTTATCGGTCACCGTTATCTGTGGCAGAAAATTCGGAAGAATAAATTCACAATCGGTATTTGCTTCGAAAACCTGATCAGCAATACACGTCAATTGCGGAGGAATGATGTCCACATTTACATCCGCTGAAAGCACGATGTCATCCACAGCAAAGCTGGGGTCGGTAGCATCTCCGTCGTCATTATTGGTCCACTGAAAACCTATTTTTACGTTAGGGTTATTGAAAACATAAGAAGGCAAGCCTGCAGTGAAACCCGTCCAGAGTCCTTGTGGGCTGCAACCTGCAGAAAATGTTTTTCCAAGGTCCAACCAAAGTGACCATGTAGCACCATCATAGAGCCAAATTGTAGCATTATCTAAATCATTGCCCCCTTCGATATAGGAAAATGATATGACTATATCATAAATACCCGTGCAGTTGATGGTGGGAGATTCCACCCTTTTGTTAGTAGCGGCGCAAGGAAGAAAACCACAGAAACCTTGCAGCCCTTCATAATAAGCAGCGCCGAGGTCAGAGCCTAGCGGAGAATTCAATGCTCCTAAATGGAGCGATCGATCATTACCACAGCCGCTTCCGCATTCTCCAGGAGCATTGCCATTTTCAGTGGCACTGATAAACCATGTATTTGCAGCAGTTTGATTGGTGCCGGTATTTACAATGGTCCAAGAACCATTAGGTCCGACATAACTAGTGGCGAGTTGTTCGGCATTGCATCCTGTTCCAAAATCCTCTGTCCAAAATGGGGTTTGAGTAAAAGCTTTTACAGAAATGAAAAGCATCACTACCAAAGGGTAAAGTTTTCTGTTCATAGAGATTTGGTTTTCAAAAGGCTAGTCCAAGGTATTATTTTTCTTTTACAAAACACATAATCATCGCAAAAAGAATCTTTTAAATAAAAAAAGCGCCCTTAAACGGGCGCTTTCCTATTTTATTTTGAATGCAATATTATACTACACCCTGATCGATCATGGCATCAGCTACTTTTACGAAACCTGCAATGTTTGCACCTTTCACGTAGTTGATTGAATCGCCTTCTTTACCATACTGCACACATGCCGCGTGGATGCTCTTCATGATGCCATGAAGACGTTGATCCACTTCTTCACGTGACCAAGATAGACGAAGAGAGTTTTGAGACATTTCCAAACCAGATGTTGCTACACCACCAGCATTTGAAGCCTTTCCAGGAGAGAAAAGGATTTTCTTTTCCAAGAAAACTTCAATAGCTTCTGGAGTTGAAGGCATGTTAGCACCTTCCGCAACACACGCACAACTGTTGGCAACAAGAGCCTTTGCATCGTCACCATTCAACTCATTCTGAGTTGCACATGGCAAAGCGATGTCGCACTTCACTCCCCAAGGAGTTTTGCCCGCAACGAATTCTGCACCGTATTTATCAGCATACTCCTTGATACGTCCGCGTTTCACGTTTTTCAATTCCATCAAAAACGCTAGTTTGTCAGCATCAATACCATTTGCATCATAAACATATCCTGAAGAGTCAGAAGCGGTAACCACTTTTGCTCCGAGTTCAGTTGCTTTTTCAATAGCGTATTGCGCCACGTTACCAGAACCAGATACTACAACTGTCTTGCCTTTGAAATCCTGGCCTTTTGTTGCAAGCATTTCTTGAGCGAAGTAAACAGTGCCGTATCCTGTAGCTTCAGGACGGATCAATGACCCACCCCAGTTGCGACCTTTTCCGGTAAGAACACCTGTGAATTCATTGCGAAGACGCTTGTATTGTCCAAACATGAATCCGATTTCACGACCTCCAACACCGATATCACCAGCTGGAACGTCAGTATCTGCACCAATGTGGCGAGAAAGCTCAGACATAAAGCTTTGGCAGAAAGCCATTACTTCACGATCGCTCTTTCCTTTTGGATCGAAGTCAGATCCACCTTTACCACCGCCCATTGGAAGAGTAGTCAAAGAATTTTTGAAGATTTGCTCAAATCCCAAGAATTTAAGCACAGAAAGATTTACAGTGGGGTGAAAACGTAGACCGCCTTTGTAAGGCCCGATAGCAGAGTTAAACTCCACTCGGTATCCACGGTTCACTTGAATTTCACCTTTATCATCCACCCATGGCACACGGAAAATGATGGTGCGCTCAGGTTCTACGATACGGTCTAGAATTTTAGCTTCCTTATATTTAGGATGTGCATCCATGAAAGGAATAACTGCTTCTGCTACCTCTTGCACTGCTTGCAAGAATTCAGGTTCGTTAGGGTTCATTGCCCTTACCTTCGACATGAAGGCATCTACCTGAGCATGATGATTATTAGACATATAATTGATGTTTTTTATAATAATGGACAAATGTATATAAACAGTTGTGATGAATTCTAACTTAAAAAATGGGCAGCAATTCAACGAGATGCCTTTAATTTGTGCATTATTATAATTCTATGTGGGGAAAAATAGGCGCATCCATACTTCGATATAGGCTACCTCTTGCCATAGTGCTCATCGCATTCACTGCGTTCATGGCATACAAAGCACAATTCGTAAGAATGAGCTACAAATTTGCGGGAGTCCTTCCAAAGGATGACAGCACATACATCGAGTATGATCGTTTCGTAAAGCAGTTTTCTGAAGATGGAAACGTGCTTGTCATCGGTTATCGTGACCCCAACATTTGGAAGCTGGAAAATTTCAGAAAATGGAAACAGCTTGGAAATGATCTCAAGAAAATCCAAGTGGATGTAGAAGGTGTGAAGCAGAATTCTGTCGATTCGATTTTCTCTACCGCACATTGCTATAGCCTTTACAAAGACACTACAGAGCAACGTTTCAAGTTTGAGCAGGTCGTTCCGAAGCTTCCAGAAACGCAAGCCGAAGTTGACGCGATCCGTGAGAAAATATACAGCCTACCCTTCTATCGTGGCCTACTGTACAACGACAGCACTGAATCAGGCTTGATGATGGTGTTTGTAAATGCAGCACTATTCAACAGTGAAAATCGTGGTAATGCTGTAGAACAAATTGTCAATCTTACTGATAAGTTCACAGCAGAAACAGGCGTGAAAACGCACCTTTCAGGACTGCCTTACATCCGCACAGAAATGACAACGAAGATCAAGGCAGAGCTTCGTTTCTTCACTTTACTTTCGGCATTAATCTGTGTACTTCTATTGTACATATTCTTTAGAAGTTTGAAAGTGATTACAGTAGTGATGAGCGTCGTGATTGTTGCTGTCGTCGTAGCCATGGGCAGTATTGCGCTATTCGATTATCCCATCACCGCATTGATGGGATTGATGCCGCCTTTGATGATTGTGACGTGTGTACCCAACTGTATTTATCTCGTTACAAAATACCATCAAGAATACAAGCGCTACGGTAATAAAACCCGTGCATTAGCACGTGTGGTGCAGAAAGCCGGAGCGGCTGCATTCATGATCAACGCTACTACTGCTGTTGGATTTGCCACTTTTATTTTTACCTCAAGTGATCTATTGAAGCAGTTTGGTGTGATTGCTACTATCAACTCCATGGCAGTATTTTTCTTGTCGTTGTTAATCTTCCCAATTGCTTACAGTTACCTTTCTCCTCCCACAGAGAAGCACTTAGGACACTTGAGCACGCCGTGGCTAGAAAAAATTCTCGACGCGTTAGTGAGAGTTGTTACATACAGAAGAAAAGCCGTTTACATCATTACTACCATTCTTGTAGTGCTAGGAATTGTAGGCGTTACCATGGTTCACACCACTGGAAATATTGTGGATGACCTTCCTGATGAAGATCGTGTGATCACCGACCTCAAGTGGTTTGAAACCAACTTCCATGGAGTGATGCCATTTGAAATCATGGTGGATGGACAGAAAAAAGGACAAATCACAAAGGATAAAAACCTCGCGAAGATTGAAGAGCTTCAGGACTTGCTCACGAATTATACCTTGCAAGTCGAAGACACTGTTATTCACCCATTCTCAAGATCACTTTCAATCGCGGATGCTGGTAAGTTTATCAAGCAAGCATTTTATAATGGAGATCCTGAATATTATCGCTTGATTACACGAAACGAGCAAAGCTTCATTGGTCCTTATTTACAGAATGATTACAACTCAAAAGGATTAGAAAAATCATTCTTGGATAGCACCAAAACAATGACGCGTGTGACAGCGCAAGTTGCAGATATTGGTACTAAAGAAATGGATCGCTTGATGAAAGATATCAAGCCTCAAATCGATAGCATTTTTCCATCGGATAAATATCATGTTACACTTACTGGAACGTCTATTATTTTCTTGGAGGGAACCAATTACTTAGTGGGTGATTTGTTTAGCAGTTTGCTCTTGGGTATTGGAATTATTTCTCTCTTAATGGCCATCATGTTTTGGAGCATGCGAATGGTTGTCATATCATTCGTCCCCAACATTATTCCACAGATCATGACAGCGGGAATCATGGGATTCATGGACATTCCATTAAAGCCTTCGACCATTCTGGTATTCAGTATTGCATTAGGTATTACAGTGGATAACACCATACACTATTTGGCAAAATATCGTCAAGAGTTGAAGTGGCACAATTGGAAAATTAAAGAGAGTGCATTGCTTGCCATTCGAGAAACTGGTGCGAGCATGGTATATACATCGTTGGTATTGTTATTCGGATTTGGTTGTTTTGCTGCAAGTGAATTTGAGGGAACTCGCGCGCTTGGTGTGCTCACAGCCGTTACGTTGTTGGTAGCGATGTTTACCAACCTCATTGTACTTCCAGCGCTGTTGTTATCTTTCCAGAGAAGTGTTACCACAAAAGCATTCCAGGAACCATTCTTCCAAATCATGGATGAAGAAGATGACTTGCATTATGAAGATTGGACCATTCAATTAGAAGATAAATGAAAGGAATCATTTTAGCGGGAGGCAGCGGTACGCGCCTATATCCATTGACATTAGCGGTAAGCAAGCAATTGATGCCTGTTTATGACAAGCCTATGATTTATTATCCTTTAAGCACATTAATGCTTGCGGGGATTAAAGATATTTTGATCATTTCTACACCACATGATTTGCCGGGCTTTCAAAAACTGTTAGGCGACGGAAGTCAGATTGGATGTACGTTTTCATATCAAGTGCAAGAAGTTCCGAATGGACTTGCGCAAGCATTCGTACTTGGAGAAAAATTCATTGGGAAGGACAAGTGCGCGTTGGTTTTAGGAGATAATATTTTTTATGGAAATGCTTTTGGGCAAATCCTTCGACAGAACACAGATATTGAGGGAGGCTTGGTTTACGCTTATCATGTCAATGATCCGCATCGTTATGGTGTAGTGGAATTCGACAAAGAGAACCGAGTTATTTCCATAGAAGAAAAGCCAAAAGAGCCGAAGTCAAATTATGCTGTTCCGGGACTTTATTTCTATGATAATGATGTGGTAGAAATCGCGAAGAACCTTGCTCCTAGTGCTCGTGGAGAATACGAAATCACTGACGTCAACAAAGAATACTTGCGCCGCGGGAAATTGATGGTGCAAAAGATGGACAGAGGCACCGCTTGGTTAGATACTGGCACATTTGCATCATTGATGCAAGCTGGTCAGTACGTCCAAGTGATTGAAGAAAGACAAGGTTTAAAAATCGGATGTATTGAAGAAATTGCATGGCGCATGAATTTCATCACTGATGAACAATTGGAAAAAGTCGCTGTTCCCCTTGTTAATAGTGGTTATGGAAAGTATCTCCTCGATCAATTAAAAAACAGTAAACAATAGATGTTATCGCTTCCTGAAATACAAGATTTAGTTTCCAAGAAAATCGATGCGTTTAATCGAAAGAATGGGAAATCGGGCATTTATGGTCCGATCACTTATATTCTTGCATTAGGAGGAAAACGTTTGCGTCCGGCGCTTTCCATTATGTCAGCGCAGTTGTTTACAGATGACTTAGAAGATGCTATTCATCCTGCAGTAGCGGTAGAAGTATTTCACAATTTCACATTGATGCATGATGATATCATGGACAATGCTCCGCTTCGAAGAGGCAAAGCCACAGTGCATGAAAAATGGAATTCGAATACAGCTATCTTGAGCGGTGATGCGATGATGATTCAAGCTTATGAATTGTTATCGAAAACGAATACAGAAAAATTCCCTGAAGTTTTCAGAGTATTTAATCAAACAGCGTTAGAAGTTTGCGAGGGTCAACAACAAGACATGGACTTTGAAAAGCGCACAGATGTGACGCTTGAAGAGTATCTAGAAATGATAAGGCTCAAAACATCGGTATTGCTTGCAGGTGCAATGAAGATTGGTGCAATCCTAGGTGGTGCAAGCAAAGCAGATGCAGATAGAATGTATCGTTTCGGTGAAAATATTGGGTTGGCTTTTCAATTACTTGATGATTACCTCGATGCTTTCGGAGACGAGGCTAAAGTGGGTAAATTGAAGGGTGGTGATATTATAGCAGATAAGAAAACGTATCTGCAAATCTTGGCACTTGAAAATGCTGAAGGAGCGAACAAAGAAATCATCCAATATTGGCTTGGTAAAAAACCAAAAGATCCAACCGAGAAGGTGCGTGCAGTGACAAGCATTTTTCTAGAGCTTGAAATAGATAAATTGGTTTTGGAAAAAGTAAAGAGTTTCCATCAGTTGGCGATGGCTGATTTAGCGGCACTCGAAGTAAGCGACGAGCGCAAGCAGAGTCTGCGTGAACTCGCGGAGCAAATGCTTGGGCGCGAACATTAATGAATGGAAAATAACAACGAGCTCATATTATTCCCCAACGATCTTCCAGATCACGACTACAAAGAGCTCTATCGATTGACGCAAGAGCAAATATTCAAAGACTTTTATCCGTATTCCAAAGAGCAACAGCAGATGGATGCTCCTACGCCGCACGAGCTGAGAACGCTCATTTTTCAACTTTTAACACAAATCATCCAAGATAGTCCGTCGCAATTAGGGTCCATCCTCTATCGCGTAGATATTTCTGAAAAGAGCGCCAGACGTCACGTTGCTGAGACTAATCCTCAGAATAGTACACAGGAACTTTCTGCCCTCATTCTCCGTAGAGAGGCCCAAAAAGTTTGGCTTAGAAAAAGCCTTTCATAATAGAATCGTTAACTAACTTTGTCCGCAATACAGAAATCGACATGGATTCATTCTCATATCTCAGCAATACCGACACCAACTCTATCGAGTTGTTATATTCTCAATACAAGCAAAACCCTGAAAGCGTAGATATTTCGTGGAGACGATTCTTCGAAGGATTTGATTTTCAGCGTTCGGAATATCCTGTAATGCCAGGTGGAGATGTATTGAGTGGTGCGGGAGCTGAGGCTTTGCAGAAAGAATTTAAAGTGATCAATTTGATCAATGCTTACAGACAGCGCGGTCACCTTTTCACAAAGACCAACCCTGTAAGAGAGCGTCGTAAATACAGTCCTACTCTTGACATTGAGAACTTTGGTCTCAGTGCAGCAGATTTGGAGCAAACCTTTCATGCAGGAACGGAAATAGGTCTTGGCGATGCGAAATTGAAAGATATTGTTAGTCATCTTCAGAACTCATACTGCCAAAGCATTGGTGTTGAGTATCTATATATTCGTGATCCAGAGCGTGTGGCTTGGTTGAAAGAGCGCATCGAGGCCGTTAAGAAGCCGAGTTTTGATAAAGAAGAAAAGAAAGCGCTTTTTGAGATGACAAGTAGAGCTTCGCTTTTCGAGCAGTATATCCACAAGAAATTTGTTGGTCAAAAGCGTTTCTCAGCCGAAGGTTGCGAAGCATTGATTCCAGCGATGGATTATGTAGTGAGAAAAGGAGCTTCGAAAGGCGTGAAAGAGTTTGTTGTCGGCATGGCTCACAGAGGTCGTTTGAATGTATTGACAAACATTTTAGGCAAGCCGCAAGAACTGGTTTTTCAAGAGTTTGAAGGAGTTGCTTATGACGATGAAAACTTCGATGGCGACGTAAAATATCACTTAGGTTATTCAAGAGATTTGAATGTGGACGGACATGAAGTACATGTTACTCTTTGTCCAAACCCATCTCACTTAGAAGCTGTAAACCCTGTGGTGCAAGGGCTTTCACGTGCCAAGATTGATAGCTATTTAAACGATGCGCACACAATTGTCCCCATTTTAGTTCATGGTGATGCGGCGATTGCTGGACAAGGTATTGTCTATGAAGTAGTGCAGATGGCTGGTTTGGATGGCTACAAAGTAGGTGGAACACTGCACATTGTAACCAACAACCAAGTAGGCTTTACAACGAACTATTTAGATGCACGTACTTCCATCTATTGCACAGACGTTGCAAAGACAACGCTCTGCCCCATTTTCCACGTAAATGCAGACGATGTAGAAGCAGTTGCTCAAGTAATGGACATTGCATTAGAATATCGTCAGAAATTCCAAATGGACGTATTCATCGATCTATTAGGATACAGAAAATACGGACACAACGAAGGTGACGAACCAAAGTTCACGCAGCCATCGTTGTATAAAGTAATCGCTTCTCACCCGAGCCTTCGCGAGATTTATATGAAGCGTTTGATCAGTGAGAATGTGATTGATCAAGCGTATGCTGATCATGTGAAGAATAACTTCGAAGCTTATCTCGAAACTTGCTATGAGAAATCGAAGCAAGCAGAAAAAATTGAGGTGAAACACTTCCTTGAAGAAACATGGAAGGATGTTAGAAAATCTAATGATTCTGACTTTTTACAATCGGTTGAGACTGGAGTTGAGAAGAAGAAATTGAAAGATTTAGCCGTGAAGTTGAACACCCTTCCGAAGGGTGAAAAATTCTTCAGAAAGACAGAAAAAGTTTTTGAAGATCGCCTCGCTATGCTTGAGTCTGATAAGTTGGATTGGGCAATGGGTGAATTGATGGCTTATGCTTCATTACTTGAAGAAGGTCATCCAGTAAGAATTTCGGGACAAGATGTAGAGCGCGGAACATTCTCTCATCGCCATGCTGTAGTAAAAACAGATGAGGATTCAGAAAAAGAATTTATTCCACTTAATGATATCAAAGCAGGTCAAGCTAAACTGAGTATTTTTAATAGCTTATTGAGCGAATATGGAGTACTAGGTTTTGATTATGGTTATGCCTTTGGTGCACCTACGGGTCTAACCATTTGGGAAGCGCAATTTGGTGACTTCAATAATGGAGCACAAATTATCATTGACCAGTTTATCAGCGCAGCAGAAGACAAGTGGGGAACGATGAATGGTTTGACCATGTTGCTGCCTCATGGATACGAAGGACAAGGTTCAGAGCACAGCTCTGCACGTCTTGAACGTTTCTTACAATTGTGTGCGGAAAACAATTTGCAAATATGCAATGTAACACAACCCGCTAACTTCTTCCATTTGTTACGCAGACAAGTAAAACAAGACTTTAGAAAACCATTGATTGTATTTACTCCGAAGAAGCTTCTACGCTATCCAAAAGCGGTAAGTTCAATCAACGATATGGCGAAAGGTCGCTTCCAAGAAGTGATGGATGATGCTTCGATCAACAAAAAAGAAGTAGACACTATCGCATTCTGTTCTGGAAAAGTGTACTACGATATTCTTGAGCAAAAAGAAAAGACTGGCGCTGGTGAAAACATAGCAGTGGTACGTTTAGAGCAACTCTATCCACTTCCCATCGAACAGATTGAAAAAGTGATTGCTGGGTATAGTAAAAATGCGAAGTTGCTTTGGGTTCAAGAAGAGCCTGAAAACATGGGTGCATGGACCTACATTCTACGCACAATGCGCAACAAAAATTTTGATGTGATTGCTCCTAAACCAAGCGCCTCACCTGCAGCGGGTTCGCCTAAAGTACATGAGAGAAGACATCAAGATATGTTGAATCGTCTTCTGAATTTTTCGAAAGTTGGCGCATAAATCTTAAAGTTAAAATGTAGTATCTTTCGAGCCATATCTTGATACGATTGGCTTCGAAACGCACTATACTTTCTCTGATCCTGGTATCTCTTCCCGCTTTGCTATTCGCCCAAAACGCGAATGAAGCCGAGGCGGCAGAGACGATTGTTTTCTTTGCGTTACTGCCATTTCTATTATCATTTTCCTTCATCTTTTTTATTTTTCTAAGAAGAAAAAGAGAAAGTGATGTGCGCAGGAATATGGCTGAAACAGAAATGAAAGCACTGCGTGCACAGATGAATCCACACTTCATCTTCAACAGTCTCAATTCAATTTATTTCTACATACAATCTCAGAAATCGGAGGAGGCTGGACAGTTTCTGCTGAAGTTCTCGAAGTTGATGCGTCTAGTGCTAGAGAATAGCAGACACAAATCAATATTGCTTTCTGAAGATGCGGAAGCGTTGAAGATCTACATGGAGCTTGAGGCAATTAAGAAACCTTTCACATTCGAATTCAAATATGGAAATGATGTGGACCCCGAGTTGCTACTCGTACCTCCGATGATTATTCAGCCTTTCATTGAGAATAGTATCATTCATGGATTTAAGGCAAAACAACACGACGCGCACATCTCTATTGAAGTAAACAAAGTAGATGGAGAGTTGCAATATGTGTGCATTGACAATGGAGAAATTTCCGACGAAACATCCGAAGCAAAAGGAAAGCATCGTTCGCTCGGCACCGTTGTAACAAGAGAGCGTCTTGATCTTCTTCGAACAAGTGGAAGAAAGAAAGCTCGATTTGAAAGTCTTGACCTGCAAGGGTCGGATGGAAAGTACTTAGGAAAGAAAGTAATTGTTTATTTACCAATAGAAGAAGATGTATGAGCTATAGTGTAATCATTGTAGACGATGAGTTACAGCATAGCGATTACTTGAATCGTTTGCTGAGAACAAATTTTCCAAATTTTAAAGTCATCAGTACTTGCAACAATATTTCCAGCGCAATAGCAGAAATAAATGCATTGAAGCCGGATTTAGTTTTCATGGACATTATGCTCCACCCAGGAACGGGATTTGATGTTTTGGAAAAAGTGAACATTGATTCATTGGGAATCATTTTTACCACATCTCATGAGTCTTATTCTTTGCGTGCAATAAAACTTTCGGCCATTGATTATTTACTCAAGCCATATGGAATAGAAGATTTAAGCGGCGCCATAGATCGATTTTTAAAGACTTACGAGGCGAAACTTTCCTCTAAGAACTTGAAGCAATTGATTGAAAACATTCACGCTCCAAAGTCAGCTTCGGAAAAAGTAGCTTTGCCCGTTGCGAATGGATATCGCTTCATTCAGATCAATGAAATTATACGCATTGAAACGGCTGGTTCTTATACTGTGGTTCACACTACATCAGAAGGTGCCGCGAATCAAATTGTCACCAATAAGAGCATTAAAGAGTGCGAGGATTTATTAGACGATGAACGCTTTTTTATTCCTCACCGAAGTCATTTGATTAATCTGAACTATATCAAGGCTTACGAGAAAGGAGACGGCGGCACCATCACTATGGATGATGGATCCATCATCGAGCTAAGCCGTCGGAAAAAAGATGAATTTTTTGATCGCATGAAAAAGCTTTGATCACAAAATCATTCATTTTTAGCACAAACTAATTTTATTTCAGCCACTCATAGATTGCGTAGCGAAGAATTGACTTTTTCAATCAACATTTGCCTCACACTATAAATCGCACTTGCTATGAGTTTACACAAAATTGACTACGCGGAGGCGCGGGTCCTTCTCTTCAATTACCTCAACAATCCAGAGCTCAATCCAGTGGATAAAGGATTAAGCTTTGGAGCCACGATGTCTACGCAAGCCTTACTAGAGCCAAAAACCTTTTTGGCATCGGTTGCTGGAGTTCGTGTTTGGTATTCTTATTTACCAACATCGGGTAGCATCCCTGACTTTTTTCTTGCTTTTGAAAATGTATCTATAGAGCTTTCAGAAATCGGCAACATTACTACGATGTCTGAAACATTGGCTGCTCCAGGAAATGCTTCCAAATTTCTTTTTACTGACGCTGACAAATCATTATTCAGCATTGATCGTTACTTAGCTTATTCAGCCAACTTCCGTCCATCGAGCGACCGAGAAATTGCAAAATTCTACAATCCAATCACAGGAAGCCTTGGTGAAATTGATTACCTGACTTCATTTAACATCGCCTTTCCAAAAGGCCCTCTTGGACGCAGCTTTAATCCAATTGGTGCAGGATTTTTTGATAATGCTGAAAGTGATATCGATGATTTTGTCTTACAACTGGACTCTAAAGGAAACAAAATTGAATCCTTTCGATACTTTTTTGGAATTGACACTTCAGAAAAATACCTCAACTATCCTTTGAGGGTAATTCTTTTGGGTGTAGATCATGATGGATCTACGTTAACAGGCCCTAAGAATGTAATTCTGGAAAGAACTATCCCCCCTGAGAGATAAAAAAATCAATGCAATACTCGGTTTGAAGCCAAATCATTCTGAATATTGCATTGATGATTATAGAATCTTTATCTGGTATTATTCACACAAGCTCAGAGGGATTTGCATTACTATGCATGAGCATTGCTTACTTTGTTTCAAAAAAGAAGAAAGTAGGACAACTTTGTCTCTTTCTTCTTGTAGGATTTACAGTAGATATCATTTCTCAGAACGTGCCTCGCAAAAGCCTCATGTCCGTCTTTAACCTAATGATCTATTGTTTGTTCGAGGCATATTTTTTTCTTTATTATCTAGCTAAGCCCTTGAATCTCTCTAAAAGATTCATGGTTATTGCATCTTTTGTTATTGGTGTTTGGTGGATTTATACTTCCTTCTTCATTTCTTTCAGGCCTGCCATCAATCACGGATACCATCCCTACTTTGACATGCTCTACGAAGGTGGAGGAGCAGTCCTAGCGGCTCTTTCGTTATTAAAACTGACTCAAAAGGACAAAGAAGAAGTGGACCAGTTCTATTTCTGGTCACTGATCATCCTCTTTTACTACGCCTTTTGCATTTTCTATATTCATACCTTCAACGGGTTGAAGGCAGTTCAATCAGTATGGTATATTTCCCGCTATATCGATGCATTGGCGCTACTTTCATACAGTGCCCTTGCAATAGTTTCGATAGTTCAACACAAAAGACAAGAACAAAGAGAATTTGCATAAATGCACAAAAACACCACAATTCTGCACAAAAACATTCAAATCCGACCAATGGTCGGATTTTGTTTTTTAATCGAAATACCACTCAAGATATTTGTCGCAACACTTGATAACTAATGTCCTGATAGAGGAATTCTTTGCGGTTTGGAGATATACAAGAGTCCCCGTGATTAAAATTTTGTGTTGATTGGGTAACGATCCATATCACACTCAACTAGACTCAATACTTAAAGGACAACTAGGGCGGAGCTTCTGACATAATCAGAAGCTCTTTGCTTTTTACCCTTGTTGATTCACTTTCTTTATTTAATAAAAAACATAAATAGGTCAATAAATGTTGTGATTTGCATTGATTTTCGTTGCAGTTTTGCGCGTAGAATCAAAAAAGACGCAGATTATGCCAAAAATTGATATGAAAGTGCCTAGTCCAGGCGAATCCATTAGCGAAGTTCAAATCGCAACATGGCTTGTAAAAGACGGTGATTATGTGACTAATGGTCAGACGATTGCCGAAGTAGATTCGGACAAGGCCACCCTTGAATTACCAGCAGAGGCTTCAGGCACCATTACTCTAAAGGCAGCCGCAGGCGACACTGTAGCGGTAGGTCAAGTGGTATGTATTATCGATACTGATGCAGCTGCCCCAGCAGCTCCAGCAGCAGCGAAAGAAGAACCTAAAAAAGAAGAGAAACCGGCAGCCGCTCCTGCACCAGCAGCCGCTCCTAGCCCTTTTCCTGCATCATCTAACGCGGTAGGACACCCATCACCTTCGGCAGCAAAGATGATGGCGGAAAATAATATTTCAGCTCAACAAGTATCAGCAACTGGAGTTGGCGGACGCATCACAAAATCTGATGTCATCGCAGCTATGTCTCGCGGATATGACACTAGCTCTGTTCAACAATGGGGTGGTTCACGCGAAGAGCGTCGTGAGAAAATGACCATGCTTCGCAAAAAAGTAGCTGAGCGATTGGTTTCAGTGAAAAACACAACGGCGATGTTGACCACATTCAACGAGGTGAACATGAAGCCAATCATGGATTTGCGCGCTAAATACAAAGATGTGTTCAAGGAAAAACATCAAGTGGGTCTAGGATTCATGTCCTTCTTTACGAAGGCTGTTTGTGAAGCACTTCATCATTACCCCGCGGTAAATGCACGTATCGAAGGAACAGAAATTGTTTACAATGACTTCTGCGATGTAGGCGTGGCAGTAAGCACTCCGAAAGGATTGATGGTGCCAATTATGAGAAACGCTGAGACCATGTCATTGGCTCAAATTGAAAAAACAATCGGTGATCTCGCGAAAAAAGCACGCGATGGAAAGATCACTGTTGACGATATGATGGGAGGTACATTCACCATTACCAATGGTGGTGTATTTGGATCAATGTTATCTACTCCAATCATCAACCCTCCGCAGAGCGCTATTTTGGGAATGCACAACATCGTTGAGCGCCCGGTAGCAGAAAATGGACAGGTAGTTATTAGACCGATTATGTATGTAGCATTAAGCTACGATCATAGAATTATTGACGGTCGCGAAAGTGTAGGCTTCTTGGTGAAGGTAAAAGACATGTTAGAACATCCAGAAAGACTTTTATTCGGTGGCAAAACCGCTGAAGAAGTTCTTCTTGGTCTATAATATTTGAAAGTTCTTCAAATAAAGTTCTTGTTATCTGCCAGAGGCTTCTAATTTTGCGACGCTTTAACCAACTAAAGCAGAAAACCGCATGGAAGCAAATCAATCGCACCTTTGGGAATACCTTCCCGTAGTTGTAATGGCCGCAGTGGCACTAGGTTTTGTAATTACCACTTTGGTAGTTACGCACTTATTGGGACCCAACCGCAAAACGAAAGTGAAAAGTGAAGCTTTCGAATGCGGAATTGAATCGCAAGGAAACGCGCGTAGCCCTTTCTCTATTAAGTATTTTCTCGTAGCAATCCTCTTTGTTTTATTCGATGTTGAAGTGATCTTCATGTATCCTTGGGCAGTGAATTTCCGCGAACTAGGCCTCTTCGGTCTATTGGAAATGTTCACCTTCATGGGATTAATGGTAGTTGGTCTCGTTTACATCATTCGCAAAGGCGCTTTAAAATGGGACGAATAGAACTTCCACAGTAAAATGATGGTTGTTTATGTAGTTCAATAAAAGAAAAGAAGCATGGAAAGAAATATTGATATTCACCCAAAACATCAGCCAGATGGCTTCGAAGGACAAGGTTTCTTCGCAACATCTTTGGATAAGGCTGTAGGTATGGCTCGTGCCAATTCGCTTTGGCCGCTCCCTTTCGCAACATCTTGTTGTGGAATCGAATTCATGGCAACCATGGCATCACATTATGATCTAGCGCGATTTGGATCAGAGCGTATGAGCTTCTCTCCTCGTCAGGCAGATCTATTGATGGTGATGGGAACCATCTCTAAGAAGATGGCCCCAATTCTTCGTCAGGTATACGAGCAAATGGCAGAACCTAAATGGGTTCTTTGCATGGGAGCTTGTGCATCAAGCGGTGGTATTTTCGATACATATAGTGTTCTTCAAGGAATCGACCGTGTGATTCCAGTTGACGTTTACATCCCAGGCTGTCCTCCAAGACCAGAACAGGTGTTGGATGGTATCTTGAAAATTCAAGAACTCGCACGCAGCGAAAGCACCCGTCGTCGCGAAAGCCCAGAATACAAAGAAATGCTCGCTTCTTACGGCATCGAATAATAATAAGGAAATCCATGAGCGAACTATTAGAACGCATTCAGAATAAACTCAACAATGACCTCAATGGTGCAGTCGTATCCTCACAAATGGATTACGACTTTCCTGTTTTTATTGTAGAGAAAGCCAAAATTCACAATGTTCTTGAGACATTGAAAAATGATGGTTTCAAATACTTAACCACCATGTGTGGTATTCACTTTCCTGACAACACAGGCGGTGAATTTGCTATGATGTATCAATTGCATAGCCTCGAAAGAAATGAGCGCATTCGTGTAAAGTGTTTTATGTCTGAAAAAGACTTGGACATGCCTACAGCAACAGACCTTTGGCCAAGTGCCAATTGGATGGAACGCGAAGCATTTGATTTCTATGGATTCAAATTCAAAGGGCACCCTAACCTCAAGCGTATTCTGAACATGGATGAAATGAATTATCATCCATTAAGAAAAGAGTATCCTTTGGAAGATGCATCACGCCACGATAAAGAGGATAAATATTTCGGAAGATAAGTTGGAATAAATAGATTAAAACATTGGAAAAAGTAACCACACCCACACCGGAATCTAAGGACTACTCGACCCTCAATCTAGGTCCAACCCACCCTGCTACGCACGGAATTTTCCAAAACATCTTGACGATGGATGGAGAAATTATTGTGAAAGCAGAGTCCACTATCGGATATATCCACCGCGCTTTTGAGAAATTAGCTGAGCGCAGACCATATAATCAAATCACTCCGATTACCGACCGTTTGAATTACTGTTCATCTCCTATCAACAATATGGGATGGCATATGACGGTTGAAAAATTAATCGGTGCTGAAATTCCAAAGCGCGCTCAGTACATGCGCGTAATCATCATGGAACTTGCACGTATTGCAGATCACGTGATTTGTAATACCGTTATCGCAGTAGACTCTGGAGCACTTTCTGGATTCTTGTATATGTTCCAATGGAGAGAGAAAATCTATGAAATTTATGAGGCCATTTGTGGTGCTCGTCTCACTACTAATATTGGTCGTGTAGGTGGAATGGAAAGAGATTTTACTCCAGAAGTGATTGAGAAAATCAAGGCTTTCGTAAATGATTTTCCTAAGGCTTTAGATGAATTTGACAGACTTGTAACACGTAACAGAATTTTCGTAGACCGCACCGTTGGCGCTGGAGCTATCAGCGGCGAAAGAGCATTGGAGTACAGCTTCAGTGGACCCAACCTTCGTGCAGCTGGTATCGATTATGATGTTCGTGTGATGAACCCATACTCTTCTTATCAAGACTTTGACTTCAATATTCCTGTTGGAACGAGAGGTGATACATACGACCGCTACATGGTGCGTATGGCAGAGATGAGAGAGAGTTTGAAAATCGTGAAGCAAGCAATAGAAAACCTACCGGCTGGTGACTTCCACGCTGATGTTCCTGAATTCTATCTTCCTGTAAAAGAAGATGTGTATTCTAAAATGGAAGCATTGATCTATCACTTCAAAATTGTGATGGGTGAAACAGATGTTCCAAAAGGAGAAGTTTATCATGCAGTAGAGGGCGGAAATGGTGAGTTAGGTTTCTACCTCATCAGCGATGGTGGACGTACACCTTTCCGTTTGCACATGCGCCGACCTTGCTTCATTTTTTACCAAGCATATACAGAAATGATTTCAGGTGGACTTCTTTCAGATGCCATTCTTACTATGAGTAGTATGAATGTGATCGCAGGAGAATTAGACGCTTGATTTTAAAAATATAAACGATGCAAATCGATCAAAAAAGAGAGATCCGTTTCAGTGATGAAACCATGGCTACAGTGCAGAAGATCATGAAGCGCTACCCAGAGGGGCGCCAAAAGTCTGCATTGATTCCTGTTTTACACATTGCGCAAGCAGAGTTCGACGGCTGGCTAAGCCCAGCTGTAATGGACTATGTAGCGTCGATTATCGGAATCCAACCTATCGAGGTTTACGAAGTAGCTTCGTTCTACTCGATGTTCAATATGAAACCTGTTGGCAAATGTCTCATCGAAGTTTGTCGCACAAGCTCATGTTGGCTAATGGGTGCTGAGGATGTTGTAAAACACATCGAGAAAAAACTACACATCAAGGATGGTGAAACTTCAGCGGATGGTCAATTCACATTGAAGACTGTTGAATGTCTCGGTTCATGCGGCACTGCACCGATGATGCAGGTGGGCGCTGACTATTATGAGAATCTTACTTTGGAAAAAGTAGATTCACTTCTTGATCAATGGAAAGCAGAAGGTAAACGCAGCAGATATTGCTAATTATGGGAAAGAAATTATTACTCGAACACATTGATGTACCAGGTATTAATACCCTAAGCGTATATCGTTCAAAAGGCGGATATTCCGCATTGGACAAGGCATTGAAGACAATGACGCCTGACGCAGTCGTAGAAGAAGTAAAAGCTTCTGGCCTGCGCGGTAGAGGTGGCGCAGGATTCCCTACAGGGATGAAATGGAGCTTCCTTGCAAAACCAGAAGGTGTGCCTCGCTATCTCGTTTGCAATGCAGACGAATCAGAGCCCGGAACTTTCAAGGATAGATACTTGATGGAAAAAATTCCTCATCTCTTGATTGAAGGAATGATCACATCAAGCTTCGCGCTTGGTGCAAAGTCATCTTACATCTATATCCGTGGAGAATATTTTTATGTTGCTCGTATTCTTGAACAAGCGATCGCTGAAGCATACGAAGCAGGTCTTCTTGGTAAGAATATTCTTAACTCAGGCTTCGACCATGATTGCTATGTACAAGTAGGTGCAGGAGCTTATATCTGTGGTGAAGAAACGGCATTGCTCGAATCTCTCGAAGGCAAACGTGGTAATCCTCGCATCAAGCCTCCATTCCCTGCTGTGGCTGGTCTTTATGGCTGTCCAACAGTAGTAAACAACGTTGAAACAATTGCTGCAGTTGTTCCAATCGTGAACATGGGCGGAGCTACATATGCAGGAATCGGTGTTGGAAAAAGCACTGGTACTAAATTGATTTCTGCTTCAGGTCACATCAACAAGCCTGGTGTATATGAAATCGAACTGGGTGTTCCAGTTGAAGAGTTTATTTACAGCGATGAATATTGTGGAGGTATCAAAGGTGATAGAAAACTAAAGGCAGTGGTTGCCGGTGGTTCTTCTGTTCCAATTCTTCCAGCTGATTTAATATTAAAAACTGCCAATGGCGAGCCTCGTTTGATGTCTTACGAAAGCCTTGCTGATGGCGGATTTGCTTCAGGCACTATGTTGGGTTCTGGTGGCTTCATCGTAATGGATGAAAGCACTAGCATCGTAAAGAATCTATATACTTTCACTCGTTTCTATCACCACGAAAGCTGCGGTCAATGCAGCCCTTGTCGTGAAGGAACAGGATGGATGGAAAAGATCCTTCACAAGATCCTTCATGGTCATGGTTCAATTAGCGATGTGGATCTTCTTTGGGATATCCAATCTAAAATTGAAGGAAAAACGATTTGTCCACTTGGAGATGCAGCTGCTTGGCCCGTTGCCAGCGCTATTCGTCACTTCCGTGGAGAATTTGAAGAGTTCGTTAGAAATGGTCACTCTATCAAAGACGTGCGCCACTACTATCGTTTGAACGGATTACCAGAACCTGCTTACTCATAATAAAATGGCAAAAGTTACTATCGACGATGTAACCATTGAAGTTCCAGACGGAACAACAATTTTACAAGCAGCAAGAATGATTGGTGGAGATTTAGTACCACCAGCCATGTGCTATTACTCAAAATTAAAAACGAGCGGTGGATATTGCCGCACGTGTATCGTGAAGGTAGAACAAGGCTCTGCGAAAGATCCTCGTCCAATGCCTAAGCCTGTAGCTTCTTGCCGCACCACCGTAATGGATGGTATGGTGGTAAGAAATATTACTTCACCAGAAGTATTGGAAGCCCGCTCAGGAGTAGTAGAATTCCTTTTGATCAATCACCCACTCGATTGTCCTGTTTGTGACCAAGCAGGAGAATGTCATCTTCAAGACCTTGCATACGAGCACGGCAAAGAAGAAACGCGTTATGAGTTTGAAAGACGTGAGTTTGAACAAATAGACATCGGAGATAAAGTACAGCTTCACATGAATCGCTGTATCCTTTGTTACCGTTGCGTGAAAGTGGCGGATCAACTTACAGATAGCCGTGTTCACGGAGTATTAAACAGAGGTGATGTAGCAGAAATTTCAACCTATATTCAAAATAGCATCGAAAATGATTTCTCAGGAAACGTTATCGATGTTTGTCCAGTAGGAGCTCTTACCGATAAGACATTCCGCTTCAAGAGCCGTGTTTGGTATACCAAGCCAGTGGATGCTCACCGCGATTGTCCTCATTGTACAGGTAAGGTTCGCCTTTGGTACAAAGGCGATGATGTTCTTCGCGTAACTGCACGTAAGGATAAATACGGTGAAGTAGAAGAATGGATTTGTAACGAATGTCGTTTCGATAAGAAAGCGACTAACGATTGGGTAATTGAAGGTCCTTCTAAAGTAGATCGTCACAGTGTCATTTCTGCAAACCACTACGAAAACCTTCGTGTTTTGAAGGCGACTATTGACAGACAGAAAAAAGCACTTCCACATGGTGAGAAAGTAACACTCGGCCATGGTGCACTAGATCCTAATAACATTCACGGAAAATAATATCGTCACACTAAGAAATGGATCCTATTCTCTTATATAAAATTATTCTCTGTGTAGTTGTATTCGCAATATCCCTTGGTATTGCAGCATACATGACATGGGGTGAACGCAAAATTGCTGCAGTTCTTCAAGACCGTGTAGGTCCAGACCGTGCAGGTCCTTTCGGACTGTTCCAGCCACTTGCCGACGGATTGAAAATGTTCATGAAAGAAGAAATGATCCCAGGAGCTTCTAATAAGTTCCTCTTCATTCTCGCTCCTGGATTTTTCATGTTGACTGCTTGCATGACAAGCGTCGTTATTCCATGGGGTAGCGGCATCGTCGTGAACGGAACCGCATATCCGATGCAAATCACAGATATCAATATCGGCCTCCTCTATCTTCTTGGAGTGGTTTCTATTGGTGTTTATGGTATCATGATCGGAGGTTGGGCATCTAACAACAAGTATTCATTAATGGGGGCGTTGAGAGCTTCTTCTCAAATGATCTCTTACGAAGTAGCTATGGGTCTAGCACTTATCGCTCTAGTAATGTGGACGGGCACTCTTAGCCTTGGCGAAATTGCGCGTCAGCAAGATGCTGGTTGGGCTAACGTAGTTTATCAGCCATTAGGATTTTTGATCTTCTTGATTTGTGCATTTGCAGAAACTAATCGCGCACCATTTGACTTACCAGAAAGTGAATCAGAATTGGTGGGTGGATATCACACAGAGTATAGCTCTATGAAATTAGGATTCTTCCTATTCGCAGAGTACATCAACATGTTCATTTCATCTGCTGTACTTGCTACACTTTATTGGGGCGGTTACAACTTCCCATTCCAACACGAACTTGGATTGGAAGGCAACACACTCGCTATTATTCAGACGGTAGTCTTATTTGCAAAAATCCTCATCTTCATTTTTATCTTCATGTGGGTACGCTGGACACTTCCTCGCTTCCGCTATGACCAATTGATGAATTTGGGTTGGAAAGTATTGTTGCCATTGGCTATTGCAAATATTTTCATCACAGGAATTGGAATGTACTTATTTGGTAAACTAGGATAATATGCCACTTACAAATCGATCAGAAGTAGTTCAGCCGAGTGAACTTTCATGGAGTGAAAGACTCTACTTGCCTGCGATATTAAAGGGAATGTTTATCACATTCACTCACTTATTCAAGCGCACACCGACTGTAAAATATCCTGAACAAAAAAGAGATATTGCTCCAGTATATCGTGGACAACACGTATTGAAGAGAGATGATGCAGGTGCTGAAAGATGCACAGCATGCGGACTCTGCGCTGTAGCATGTCCAGCAGAGGCCATCACTATGGAATCTGCAGAAAGAAAAAAAGGTGAAGAGAATCTTTATCGTGAAGAGAAGTATGCGAAGATCTACGAGATCAATATGCTTCGTTGTATCTTCTGTGGACTATGCGAAGAAGCTTGTCCAAAAGAGGCTATCTTCTTGACAGATCGCATTGTTCCTACTACTTTCAACCGAGGTGAATTCATCTTTGGTAAAGACAAATTAGTTGAAACCTTAGAAGAAAGAATAGACGTTAGCGACCGTCAGCGTCCTGAAGTTTTGAAATTCAAGGAGGACAAAAAACACAAGCATAACAGAACCTTCCTCGATAAAACTACGACAGCCAAAAGAGGTCACTAACCTTTTTCCTCACCAAAACACTACAATTATGCTCACCGAATACGCCTTTTGGTTCTTATCATTTTTAGCAGTATTTAGTGCATTGACAATGGTGGTTACTAAAAACCCCGTTTACAGTGTCCTATCACTCATACTCACTTTCTTCTCCATCGCTGGACATTACTTTTTGATGAACGCTCAATTCCTAGCAGCAGTTCACATCATTGTATACGCCGGTGCTATCATGGTACTTTTCCTTTACGTCATCATGATGCTAAACCTCAATAAGCTTGAGGATGAGAAAAAATCATTATTCATGAATTCTCTCAGTGTGATAGCTGGATGCATCTTAGGATTTGTACTTCTCGCTGTAGTGAAAAGAACAGACGAACTTACCATTGTTGCAAAAGCATCAAGTGCGGATGTAGGATTGGTAGAAAATCTTGGAAATGCTCTTTACAAGGACTATTTATTGCCATTCGAAATGGCGAGTGTTCTTTTCCTTGCAGCAATGGTTGGAGCAGTTTATTTATCTAAAAAAGAAATGGTATGATGGAAATATTACCAAACGTAACAATCAACCACTACCTCATGTTGAGTGTAGCGTTGTTTACCATCGGAGCATTTGGAATTCTATTCCGTAGAAATGCAATCATCATGTTTATGTGCGTGGAGCTTATGCTCAACGCTGTAAACCTCACACTAGTAGCTTTCTCAAAGTTATGGGGTGGAACCGATGCACAAGTATTCGTATTCTTCATCATGGTGGTAGCGGCAGCAGAAGTAGCTGTTGGACTAGCTATTCTTATGATGCTTTATAGAAATATGCACACCACTAGCACTGATGTGCTTGATAAACTAAAATGGTAATAGAAATCACATGGAAAAATTAGTATCACTCATTCCGTTATTTCCACTGGTAGGATTTCTTTACATTACCTTCTTTGGAAAAGGACTTTCTAAAAATTTGATTGGTGGAATTGGCTCTGGAGCCATCTTCCTTTCGTTTATTGTTTCAATAGCTGTTTTCACTACACAACTTCACGGTGGAAATCCTACCACTGTAAAGGTGTTAGACTGGATTACCGCAGGAACTTTTGATATCGACATCGCATTCATCGTAGATCCTCTTAGCACGATCTATCTCCTTTTCATTACAGGAGTTGGTTTCTTGATCCACGTATACTCCATCGGATATATGCACGATGATGAAGGATTCAATCGCTTCATCGCTTATCTCAACTTCTTCGTTTTCTTCATGCTTATCCTCGTTCTCGGAGATAGCTATGTAACGATGTTCGTAGGTTGGGAAGGGGTTGGTTTGTGCTCATTCATGCTCATTGGTTTCTGGTACAAGGACATGAAGAATAATGACGCTGCGAAAAAAGCATTCATCATCAACCGAATTGGTGACCTTGGTCTCATCATAGGAATGTGTATCATCTTCTTCCAAACAGGAAGTTTGAAGTATGATGAATTATACATTACAGGTTCTGAAGCAAGCTCACTTCAAGGATGGTATCTTCATGCTGCTGCAATCTTCTTATTCATCGGTGCGATGGGTAAGTCCGCGCAAATTCCTTTGCACACTTGGTTACCAGATGCAATGGCAGGTCCTACTCCCGTATCCGCATTGATCCACGCGGCAACAATGGTTACCGCAGGTATATACATGGTAGCGCGTAGCTCTGATTTATTCAGCGCGAGCGACATCGCTTCGGATGTTGTTACCTATGCTGGTATTCTCACTGCAATTCTAGGTGCAACAATCGCTTTAACACAAAACGATATCAAGAAGGTCCTCGCCTACTCTACCGTCAGCCAACTTGGTTTGATGTTCGTAGCATTGGGTCTGGGCGCTTACAGTATCGCAGTCTTTCACGTAATCACACACGCATTCTTCAAGGCTCTTCTATTCTTGGGTTCTGGTTCTGTAATCCACGGAATGGGCGGCGAACAAGACATCCGACGCATGGGTGGTTTGAAGAAATACATGCCAACTACGCACATCACATTCTTGATTGGAACAATCGCTATCTCTGGTATTCCACCTTTAGCAGGTTTCTTTTCTAAAGACCAAATCATTGCTGTTGCTTTTGAAAATAACATCTTGATTTTCGTTCTTGCCTCACTTGTAAGTGCATTAACTGCATTCTATATGTTCCGTTTATACTACCTCACTTTCCATGGAAAATTCAGAGGTACACATGATCAAGAACATCATTTACACGAGTCACCAAAAGTGATGACCATTCCGTTGGTTGTTCTTGCAGGTTTAAGTATTGTAGGTGGATTCATCGGGTTCCCACATGCAGTAGGACATAGCATGCACGTACCTCATTGGTTGGATCATTTCTTAGAAAAAACTGTCGTGATGCCATTTATGGAGGCTGATGTTGCTACAGAAAGTATCTTGATGATTGTGGCTACTGTTATCGCTTTGGTGAGCACGTACTTCGCTTACAACATGTATAAGAAGAACGAAGAGCTCGCACTCGAAGACGATGAAATTGAATCAAGCACCCATTTGACATTGGTCAATAAATACTACATAGATGAACTATATGATAAAATTATCAGAAAGCCAGTGGATCAGCTTAGCGCGTTCATTGGAAAGTTCATCGAACCAAATGTCGTAGATGGCTTAGTGAAACAAGTAAGTGCTATTCCTCAGGGAATCGGTGCAGCTACTAAGCTTGTTCAAAACGGAAAGATGGTGATGTATATCCTTGCCATGATTATCGGACTGATCGTTCTCCTCATCACATTGATCTAATTACTAAACCGAACTTATAGAAGAATGTTAACCATTGCCCTCATAGCCTTACCAATTTTACTGGCAGCAGTGATCTTTATTCTTGGCGGGAAAGCTGCTAAGAATATCGCGCTCGGCGGTTCGCTCGTTCAATTGGCATTGACCGTATTCGCTGCGATTCAATTGCACCAAGGTCAGACCGCACTACTTAATTTCAATCAAGCTTGGATGGGTTCTCTCGGAATCAACTTTGCTTTTTCATTAGATGGAATTAGTATCGTGCTTGCATTACTTTCAGCGATTGTTTCCCCACTGATTATTTATTCAACTTTCAGCAAGACTTTGAAAAACGCTTCTGTTTTTTATGGTCTAATTCTTTTGATGTTGGGTAGTATGATGGGAGCGTTTCTCGCTGCTGATGCATTCATTTTTTACATATTCTACGAAATTGCATTGATTCCAATTTACTTCTTGATTCTTATTTGGGGACAAGGTGAAGATCGTGCTAAAGTGACATTGAAATTCTTCGTATATACGATCTTCGGTAGCTTGTTTATGTTGATTTCATTGCTTTATGTTTATCAGCACACTACTCCTCGCTCTTTTGCATTCGATGCAATGTACCAAGCAGGACAAGCGCTTTCAGTAGTGGAGCAAGGTTTAGTATTCGCTGGAATTTTTATTGCTTTCGCTGTAAAAATGCCTGTGTTCCCTTTCCATACTTGGCAGCCTTCGACCTACCAAGCTGCACCGACAGCAGGCACAATGCTGTTGGCTGCGATCATGCTAAAGATGGCGACCTATGGTCTCATCCGTCTTGTACTTCCAATGGTTCCAGACGGACTTACGGAATATGGTTCTTGGGCGATTGGATTATCCGTTATCGGAATAGTCTATGGTTCTTTGATGGCTATTGCACAAAAGAACTTTAAATTGCTTATTGCATATAGCTCTATTGCTCACGTTGGCTTGATCAGCGCTGGTATTCTTAGCGGTAATATTCAAGGCGTGCAAGGCGGTCTTTTCGAAATGCTTTCCCACGGAATTCTTGCTGTGGCAATGTTCTATGTATATGACATGTTTGAATCTCGTCTTGGTCATGACGATATTAATAAAATGGGCGGTGTAAGAGATGGACACGCAACATTTGCATTCCTCTACTTCGCGCTTGTGATGGGCTCTGTAGCACTTCCTTTCACGAGTGGATTCGTTGGAGAATTCCTTCTGTTGATTGGTTTGTATCAAGCAAGCGGATGGTTCGCTCTATTCGGCGGACTCACTGTGGTGCTCGGTGCAGTTTACATGCTTCGTGCTTTCCAAAAAATGATGTTGGGACCTGCATCAGCTGTTACTACAGCCTTCAGTCCTTTGACCAAACAAGACAAAATTATTCTGATAGTGTTGGTGGCTTTAGTAGTCATCCTTGGAGTATATCCAGATCCTATCATGAAAATGTCTAACACCGCAGTTGAATCAATCCTCGCAACAATACGCTGATGAAAGAGCTTATCATCACCTCGCTTTTAGGTATATCTATCCTTGCACTTGACATCGTTAAAATTCGCAAGGCGATACTTCCTGTAATCATTCTTGGTTTACTTGGAACAATTACCTCTTGTATTCTCGATTGGGGACACAACGAAAATCCATTCAACAACAACATGTTGTTGTTTGATAATTACGCATTGGGCTTTATCGCGATTCTCAGTGCTGTAACCCTTATTTGGTTCCTCATTAGCACTGATCATTTCAACGGCAACGAATCACGTACCGATTTATATGCGCTTGTAGCATTCAGCTTTGCTGGAGCTATGATTCTATCTGCATATACCAACATGGTCATGCTTTTCTTAGGTATTGAAATATTATCCATTCCTATGTATGTGCTTGCAGCCAGCAATAAAAAGGAATTGATCTCCAACGAATCTGGATTCAAATACTTCTTCCTGGGAGCACTTGCAAGTTCGATTCTTCTTTTTGGTATCGCTTTGATTTATGGTGCTACCGGAAGCTTCGACTTACCAACTATCGCTGCGGCGATTACTACTAACGGCGCTGGTACTATTCTTACCGCTGGTCTTCTGATGATCATCGTTGGATTTGCATTCAAAGTAAGCATTGCGCCTTTCCACCTATGGGCTCCAGACGTATATCAAGGTGCGCCTACCATGGTCACTGCGCTAATGTCAACACTCGTGAAAGGCGCTGCCTTCGCGGCTATGTTCAAGTTGTTTGCAACTGCTTTCGCTCCAGCATTGGACTTCACTCAAACCATCTTCGTGGTTATGAGCATCATCACTTTGCTTGCTTCTAATGCAATGGCATCAATCCAAGCAAACACGAAGCGTTTGCTTGCCTATTCAAGTATCTCACACGCCGCATTCATGCTTGCTGCGGTGATGCTAGCAGACACTATTAGCCCTAGCATTTTGATGTACTATGTATTGGTATACAGTGTTTCTTCTATCGTCACTTTTGCTACACTTTATCATATCTCTAAGGCACAAAATGGTGCTGAAGGTTTTGATGCGTTCAAAGGACTAGTAAAACGCAATCCAATACTCGCAGGAGCAATGACACTAGCCCTTCTATCAATGGCCGGTATTCCTCCTTTGAGCGGCTTTATGGCAAAGTACTTTATCATTGGTGCTGTGATTCAAGCCGATCAAATCTGGCTTGCAGTGATCATGATTCTAAGCTCAGCAATTGGTATTTACTACTACTTGAAAATCATCATGGCAATGTTTACTCCAATTGAAAATGCGGGTAGAATTGTTATCACAGATTTACAACGCATTCTCTTCATCATTCTTTCGATTGCGATGGTTGCACTATTCTTTGTAGCTGCTTTCGTAAAATAAAAGATTGCTTAGTAGAGAAGATCTCCGTAGTTACCGCGACGTTGCAACTTCAAATCTTTCAGCAAAGCTGATTTGATATTGAGTTGAACCATATAAGATCGGCGCAAGCCAAACGGCACCCATGTTCCCATGAGTTCCCAACAATGAAGATCAACTGTCACTCCAATGGTAGTAGTGGTTAACTTCTTGGTTTCAAATTCGTATCCACTGTCGAAACTCAAAGCGACTTTTTGGAAGAGATTTACATTGCCTCTGAAAGTTGCTGATTGAATCAACTCTCGCTCGAATACATCAGCCGTGGTGTTGAAGGTATGTGCTACACGTAAATTGTAGTTCAAGGTCAATGTCCAAGGAATAGATAAATCGATAAGTCCCGCGCGATTTTGATTTACAAAATCCTCTTCCTCTTCTGTACGATTATCCGCACGGTTGGTGTTAGTCGTAGATTGTCCGCCTTTTAAATCAGTGGACAATGCAATAGTTGAACCCTCGCTTCTTAGCCATTGACCTCCATTTTCCCAAAGAAACTGATTGATATCTCTACCATCAGTATTTACCTCATAAAGCGAATAAGTCGAGCTATAAGTGATCGTTGTGTTCTTCGCAATGGTTGTGAATGCACTTAAACTAAGATTGCTAAAATTCAATGAATCTGCAATCATGTTATAACTAAGGTTTGTTCTAAAACTCTCTATCAATTTCACCTTTTTATAGGCCACTTTCGCTGAGGATTTATCACGGACTTTTGCCTCGATATTTTGAGTCATACCAAAATTGATATTCCCCTGCTCTTGCGTGTTGGATGGTACAAACTTGGCCACATCCCAAGGACTATAACCCAAGAAGCTTCCATCCGCACCGTAGTAGCCGAAACGTTGGGTAGATGCATACGGCGTGTAGCTCACACCTATAGTTGGCTGAAGCATGTGGCGGAATGCCTTGATCTTCGCATCCGGATTCTTCATGATATAAGTACCATAAACTCGGAAGTTGAATGAGCCACTTGTATTCCATGTCAGGTTTTGTCTAAACCCATACAACGTATCCGCTACTTGCACGCCGGAGTTGGACAGTGAACGCTCCAAGTATTTGAAGGTCCACAACCAATCAGCATTTAAGCTCGGGTTGAAAGTGATTCCCTTTGGTAACTTATAACTGGTACTTAAGCTGGCATTATAACGTGCACCGTTTCTCGATATACCATTGAGGTAATTCAGATTATCAAATCGGAAATTTGTTTCACTTGTACTTACGGTATTTTCAATTGCTGCACTAGCATTCAAACCAAGAGGATTTTGATCAAATATTTTCTTGAAAATATTAATTCTAGACATCGTCAAAGCCACCGCAGGTAGCGTCACATTCACCACTCTCGTTTGTGTATTCTGACTGTGATTCGCGCTCACACCAAGCGCGAACGGACTACCCGACCATGATTTATTATATTGAATCGAAGACTGAAAGGTACTTGACAAGAAGTCCGTTTGTGATGAGTTCAGATTATTGGTAAAATTCTGACTCGAACCCGCATTAACATTTGCACTAAATCTTGAATTCGGTCTTGCCTTTGGGTCTTGGGAGTGCGTCCATCGAACGTTGAATGTGCGCAATTCGCTATCTGTATTCAACTCAGGAATTCCTTGCTTACTTACAGTTCTACTAATATCGAAATTACCAGAATATTTATAGTTCTTCTTGTAATTGGTATTGTTACGCATCACGGTTGACCCGCGGGTGTAGATATCGAAAAGGAATTTAGTTTCCCATCGCTGGTTAATCGGAATGTAGTAACCAAGATTTTGTAGAAAATAGCCTCGATCATTTCCGTTTCCATATCCAGGCAAGAGAATGCCATGCGTGGATTCTTTTTTATTTGGGAAAAAGCCGAACGGCACTGCTAATGGGGTTGGTATTTTTCCAAATTTCAAAACAAGCGGTCCAGAAACAACCTTTTCATCAGGCACTACAATAGCTTTTGACAAATGAAAATAGTAGTGAGGTTTGGGTTTATCGCAAGTCGTGAACTTTCCCTTTCCGATATTAATCCAGTCGTTGCTTTGTTTTTTCGAAACACCTGCCAACAAATAAGCCTCACCTTCTTGAGTGCGGGCGCCATAGCTCAAACCGCGTTTGGTTTTGAAATTATATGCTAATGAGTCCTCATCAAATTGAGTTTCCTTATCCTTGAATACAGGGCGGCCAATAAGAGTACCCGTACTATCCGGAATTCCTTTCGCATAGGCCACATATTCTTTAAAAGAAAATTCAATGCGCGCAGCCTTTACTTCGAGATCACCGTATTTCACATACGATTCGAGTCCGTAGAGATAAACTTTCTCCGCTTCCAAATCCATGACGGTACTGTCTTTTCCAAAATAAACGACTTCAGCATCGAAGCCAAAATCATCGGTATCTATAATAGAATCAGGATTGGCAACGTTGTTGGATGTGAGAATCTGCGTGGAGTCGGCTGGCTGCGTCTGTGAAAGACCCACCAGCGATAAGCTTATCAACACCAATAAGAGGATAAAACCGTATAAGCCGCGCTCCATGCGTGTTATAGAAAAATACTTTTGTAATATCAGCAGATTATCGGCCCCAAAGCTATGCATAAGGAAGCAACCACACACGAAAAGAGCACGCATTCATCCACAAAACGCAGCAAACGCTTCGTTTTGGGATTTCTTGCCTTGGCCGCCATTTTTATTGCCGCCACCTCTAGTCCATTGAAAGACAGTAAAAAAACCTTCACTGTGGTCCTCGATGCAGGCCACGGAGGGAAGGATCCTGGTAACCTCGGCACCGGTCGTTTCAAAACCACTGAAAAGGACATTTCTCTCGCCGTTGTCATGGAACTTGGAAAGTATATCCAACAAAATCACCCTGAAGTAGAGATTGTTTACACCCGCAAAACAGACGTATTCCCAACACTAAACGAACGTGTGGTGATGGCGAACAAGGCAAACGCCGACCTATTCATCTCTGTGCACTGTAATGCAAACGATAATAAAGAAGCTTTCGGATCCGAAACTTTCGTCATGGGTCTACACAAGTCTGAAGAGAGCTTGAAAAATGCAATGCGCGAAAATGCTTCTATCTATCTAGAAGAAAACTATGAAAAAAACTATGCTGGCTTCGATCCAAAGAACCCAGATACATACATCGCCCTCAGCCTACGCGAAAATATTTTCCTAGATCAAAGCTTGAGTCTCGCAAAAGGAGTTCAAGATCAGTTTAGAACCAAAGTGGGCCGCAAAGACCGTGGGGTGAAGCAAGCGGGCTATTACGTGATCTCTTTCACCAATATGCCATCTGTCCTTGTTGAACTTGGTTTTTTAACAAATAAAACAGAAGAAGACTACCTGCAAAGTGAGGATGGTAAAGTTTACATGGCAAGCGCCATTTACAGAGCCTTCAGAGATTTCAAAGAAAAATCAGATAAGAAAACGGCCAGCAGAGATGCTGAAAAAATAGAAGCAACTACCCCCAAATCAGATAATGGAACAACCACGAATTCCAAATCTGAAATTAGCTATACAGAAGTTGCTCAAGGCATTAAGTTCCAAGTGCAAATCCTAACATCATCAAAAGCAATTCCGAAGAAATCATCTGAATTTAAAGGATTGGACAAAGTTGATGAGTACTTTAGCGGCAAGGTTTATAAATACATGGCGGGCTCCACACCTGACTTTCAAGAAGCTAAAGATTTACAGAAAAAATTGAGAGAAATGGGCTTTAAAGACGCATTTATTGTGGCCTTTAAAAATGGAGAGCGAATGGATCTCAATGAGGCCATCCGCCAAACAACGAAGTAAGCATGAAAGTATCTAAAGAGTTTATCATCGGAGTAGTAGTGGTTTTGACCATCGCTATTTTGTACATGGGGGTAAACTACCTAAAAGGTATTAACCTTTTATCAAAGCAGCTCAAGTATTACGCAGTTTACGAAAACGTTGCTGGTCTTACAGCTTCAAATGCTGTCATTCTCAATGGATATAAAATTGGTATTGTAAAAAAAGTGGGTATGCACCCTCGTGGCGACGGTAGCCTAGTGGTTGAAATCATCATCAACGATAGCGACCTCAAGCTTCCTTTGGATACGAAACTTGAAATTTTCGATGCCGACCTATTTGGTGGAAAAGCAATCCGAATCGCCATGGGCGATAGCGCGGTCTATGCTGCTGATAAAGACACTTTAGGTGGAACCATCGCACTAGGTCTTACCGAGAGTATCAAGCAAGAAATTGAACCTCTCAAAAAGAAAACCAGTGAACTATTCGCCGGAATCGACTCAGTGATTACAAGCCTCAATCTAGTGTTGGGCTCTGCTAATGAAAAACAAGGTCTATCTGCGATCTTTAGTAGTTTGAAAAACACCATGCAAAACCTCGAAAGTAGTACGTCAAAATTTGACCAACTACTCACAGAGAACACTGGTAAACTCTCTGACATTTTTACAAATGTGGAGTCGATCACAGAGAACTTAAAAAACAACAACGAGACACTCACCAAAGCCATTACGAATATTGGTACGCTGAGTGATACCCTCGCAAAACTTGAATTAGCCACCACCATCCTTAGGGTAAATAAAGCCTTGGGCAGCTTCGAAGAAGTGATGACCAAAATAAATGAAGGTACAGGGACGGTCGGTCAGTTGGTGAATAATGATTCCCTCCACACCGAATTGGTCAATGCATCCCATAGTCTCGACCTTCTGCTCAATGATATGCGTATCCACCCTAAACGATATGTGAGTTTCTCACTCATCGGAAGAAAGGAAAAGACAGAAGCCATCTCTAAAAAAGACCTCGAAACGGTCAAAGATGCAGTGAAAGAAAACAAGTAGTCTTTACGCTAGTTTTACGGATAAGTCCGTAAGTTTGAATCCATAATTATAAGCCTATGTTAGCTCAGGTACTTTTTTTAGTGCTCTTGGCAGTTGCCTCCTATTTTGCATTTAAGCGTTTTCAATTTATCAAAAGAAACATCAACCTTGGACACGACGTCAAAGTTGCTGGAGATAAATCTGAACGTTGGAGCACCATGTTTAAAGTGGCGCTTGGTCAAGGCAAAATGTTTAACCGCCCGATTGCGGCTGTTCTTCACTTGTTCGTTTATGTGGGCTTCATTATCATCAATATCGAAGTCATCGAAATATTAATTGATGGACTATTCGGCACGCACCGCGTGTTGTCATTCCTAGGACCACTCTATAGCTTCTTAATTGGATCTTTTGAAATTCTTGCAGTCCTCGTTCTTGTAGGTGTGGTTGCATTTTTAGCGAGAAGAAATATTCTCAAGCTAAAGCGATTCCACATGCGCGAAATGACTGCTTGGCCTAAAAACGACGCTAACATTATTTTGATAGCCGAGATTTTTATCATGAGTGCATTCTTAATTATGAATGCAAGTGATCTTCTTCTTCAGAAGATGGGAAGTGAACACTACCACGAAGCAGGAGCGTATCCGGTGAGTCAGTTCATCGCGCCATTACTCAGTGGATTATCAGAAGGCAGTTTGATTTTTATCGAAAGATTTACTTGGTGGTTCCACATCATTGCCATCTTCTGCTTCATTGTTTACTTATCATATAGCAAACACTTGCACATCATTCTTGCTTTCCCTAATACGTGGTATAGCAAACTTGAACCCGCAGGTACATTCAATAATCTTGAATCAGTGACCCGTGAGGTAAAATTGATGTTAGATCCGAACGCTGATCCATACGCTGCTGCTCCCGCAACAGAAGGCCCACAGCGCTTTGGTGCAAAAGATATTTTCGATTTGAATTGGGTTCAATTGATGAACGCATATTCTTGCACAGAGTGCGGAAGATGTACCTCATCTTGCCCTGCAAATCAAACAGGCAAACTTCTTTCTCCACGAAAAATTATGATGGACACAAGAGACCGCATGGAAGAAGTGGGTCGCTTGATGGATGCGAATGGCGGCGAGTGGAAAGAAGATGGCAAATCACTTATTAGAGATTATATCACAGAAGAAGAACTCTGGGCATGCACCTCCTGCAACGCATGTACAGAAGCTTGTCCTGTCAATATAAATCCATTAGAGATTATCGTCGATTTAAGACGTTATCTCATCATGGAAGAATCAAAGTCACCTGATAGTATCACGGTGATGTTTAACAACATTGAAAACAATGGAGCGCCGTGGGCATTTGCTGCCAGCGATCGCGACAATTGGAGAAACTCTTAACATTAATGGCAAACGAAGAATTGTTGCAGGATGCCGAGGAGAACGGCAAAAAAATATCTCCTATCCTACCCGCTCACATCAAGAATTTCTTGATTGACATCGACGGTACCGTCGGTGAGGATATTCCAAACGAAGAACCAGAGCGCATGGAAGATGCAGCGGTTTATCCCGACGCCCTTCAAAAATGCAATCAATGGTACGACGAAGGACATGTCATCTATTTCTTCACCTCGCGCACTGAGGCACATCGTGAAGTAACAGAAAGATGGCTGAAAAAATGTGGTTTCAAATACCATGGAATTATCTTCGGAAAACCACGTGGCGGCAATTATCATTGGATCGATAATCACATGGTACGCGCTACACGATTCGAAGGAAAGTTTACAGATTTAGTAGAAAAAGAAATGGTGATTCAAGTATTCAAAGAATGATTTTGAATCGATAAAAAAAGAGATATGAGTCAAGAACTTCAAGTAAAAACAATGGCCGAATGCCTTGCTAATGGCGAGGTACCAGAAGTATTATTTTGGGTGGGCTGCGCAGGAAGCTTTGATGATCGTGCAAAAAAAATCACCAAAGCCATCGCAAAAATTCTTCAGCATTGCCAAGTATCCTTCGCGATATTAGGCGGTGAAGAATCATGTACAGGCGACCCTGCAAAACGCGCCGGCAACGAATTTCTTTTCCAAATGATGGCCATGCAAAACATCGCCGTCTTGAATGGATATGAAGTTAAAAAAATCGTGACCGGCTGTCCGCATTGTTTCAACACTTTGAAAAATGAGTATCCCCAATTAGGCGGTACTTACGAAGTGGTGCATCATACTCAACTCATCAATCAATTGATTGCTGAAGGACGCATTACCATCAAGGATGGCGGGGAATTCAAAGGCAAGCGAATTACTTTCCATGACCCATGTTATCTCGGCCGCGGTAATAATATTTACGATGCACCTCGCGAACTCCTTTCTACCCTCGATGCAGAATTGGTAGAGATGAAAAGATCTAAAGCAAATGGTCTTTGTTGTGGTGCAGGCGGAGCACAAATGTTCAAAGAAGCTGAACCTGGAAATAAGGAAGTCAATGTGGAAAGAACAGAAGACGCGATCGAAGCAAAGGCATCTGTCATTGCAACCGGCTGTCCATTCTGCAATACTATGATGACCGACGGCGTAAAGCATTTTGAAAAAGAATCTGAAATGGTAGTTCGCGATATTGCTGAATTAATCGCAAGCGCAGCCGATTTATAAACCTCACTACTCAACAACCAACACTCACTAATATGAAATTACTCGAAGGAAAAGTTGCTATCATCACCGGTGCTTCTCGCGGTATCGGAAAAGGAATTGCTCAAAAGTTTATCGAGCAAGGTGCTATAGTAGTTTTCACTTATGCTTCCTCAGAAGAAAAAGCAAGAGCACTTGAGGCAGAACTTACTGCGCAAGGTGGAATTGCAAAAGGATATAAAAGCGACGCAGCAAACTTCGAAGCTGCGCATGCCTTGATTGATGAAGTAGTAAAAGAATTTGGAACAGTAGATATTCTAGTGAACAACGCCGGTATCACCAGAGATAATTTGCTCATGAGAATGAGTGAAGAACAATGGGATGAAATCATGACGGTCAATTTGAAATCAGTTTTCAATTTGACTAAAGCAGTGATCAAGCCTATGCTCAAAGCTAAATCAGGCTCTATCATCAACATGAGCTCTGTGGTTGGTGTGAAAGGAAATGCGGGTCAAGCAAATTATGCAGCTTCAAAAGCTGGTATCATTGGCTTCACAAAAAGTGTTGCCGCTGAATTAGGCTCTAGAAATATTCGTTGCAATGCAATCGCTCCTGGTTTCATCGAAACAGAAATGACCGGTGCATTGGATGAGAAAGTAGTTCAACAATGGCGTGATGCTATTCCATTGAAGCGCGGCGGCTCTGCAGAAGACGTAGCAAATGCAACACTCTTCCTAGCATCAAACATGAGTGCTTATGTTACAGGACAGACCCTTCACGTGTGCGGCGGTATGTTGATGTAATGAATGATTATTTTCTTCAGAATAAAAAATAAAATTAGTGACCATAATAACAGACGCGCCTTCTTGGCTAATTCTTGCCTGCATTCTTACGGGTGCAGTATATGCTGGTGCACTATATTTTAGAGATCGATTTAATAGAACCTACGGAAGTAGGCTCGCAGGATTATTAGCGGCGATGAGGTTTGGCGTAGTCACCCTCATCGCTTTCTTTCTTTTAAAACCACTCATCAAAACGATTCAACGAGAGGTAGAAAAACCAATCATCATTATTGCTCAAGATAATTCCCAGTCTCTTTCTTTAGTGAAAGACAGCGCAGTGTATAAAACCAGTTATCTTGATCAATTAAAATCTCTGAAAGAGGCATTAGGCGATGATTATGATGTTCGATCTTATTCCTTTGGTGATCAAATTAAAGAAGGATTAGACAGTATTTCTTTAGAAGAAAAAGAAACTAATTTCAGTGGACTCTTAGAAGAAATCAATACGAAATTTGCGGGGAGAAATTTAGGTGCGCTCATCATCGGCAGCGATGGTATTTATAACAAAGGCAGCAATCCGATTTACGCTTACAATAAACTGAATGCTCCTGTATACACCATCGCTCTTGGAGATACCACTGTAAGAAAAGACGCCCTTATTGCTGAGGTAGCAGCGAATAGACTTGCCTATCTCAACAATAAATTCCCCATCAGTATATCTGTAGAAGGCCGCAAATGCGCGGGAGAAACTGTTCAAGTAACAGTGTCTCACAAAGGAAACACGGTATTCTCTCAACCCGTCACCTTTGATGGAAATAGAAGCTCTAAGACCATTGACATCACCCAAGACGCGAAAACTGTAGGACTTCAGAAGTACACTGTTACTATTTCCAACTTGAATGGAGAAATCACTTACGCAAACAATCGCAAGGATGTCTTTATTGAAGTTTTAGATAGCAGACAAAAAGTATTGATACTCGCATCGACTCCTCACCCGGATGTGAATGCAATGCGTGAAGCCATTGCGAGCAATGACGCCTATTCCATCAGCACAGAGTTGGTAAATAAATTCAATGGAAATATCAATGATTATAATTTAATTATTTTCCATCAGCTTCCATCATCTGGATCACAAGGATTAAATTTTGTAAAAAATGCCATTGATCAAAATATTCCATCCCTATTCATTTGGGGTGCGAATACCGATTTCAATGCTTTTAATTCTTTAGGTTTAGGTTATTCATTATCGGGTTATAGAAATACCAACACAGATATAAATGCTGCGGTAATGGAGGGATATTCTCTTTTCCAAATTGAGAAAATCACTTCTGATCTTATCGCTACAGCTCCTCCACTTTCAGTGCCTTTCGGGGATTTCGAAATATCTCCAGGTGCTAATATTTTCGTTCGTCAACAAGTAGGACAAATCTCCACGAGCAAACCTCTGATTGCATTTAATAAAAAGAATGAAAACAAAATTGGATTGATCGCAGGAGAAGGTATTTGGAGATGGAGAATCAACGCATTCCGTCAATTCGAAACACATGATGTGTTTAATGGAATGGTATCGAAGATGGTGCAATACATGGCTTCTAAAGAAGACAAGTCACTTTTTAGAGTGAATGGTCCTACCGATTTTCCTGAAAATATTGCCATTACTTTTGATGCAGAATTATACAATGCATCCTACGAAGCTGTGATTGACAAAGAGATTTCAATGGTGATTAAAAATGAAGAAGGAAAAGAATTCCCCTACACTTTTTCACCAATGAATGGTCGTTACAAACTCAATGCAGGTAGCCTTCCCGTTGGAAACTACACTTATGTTGCGTCAACTGTAAGTGAAGGTCAAACATTGAAAGAGATTGGTGAATTCAGCGTTAGTCCACTTCAGGCTGAGCTTACCAATACCATTGCTGATCATAAATTACTCGCACAGTTTGCGAGAGAAAATGGCGGTGAAATGGTTTATCCAGATGCCGTGAATTCATTGGTAGAAAAAATAAAGGCACGTGAAGAAATCACTTCTGTTTCTTACGAAACAAAACAATTAAACGACCTGATTAATTTCCGCTGGTTACTTTTCTTGATTCTCCTTCTCTTAGGTGGAGAATGGCTCTTGCGCAAGCGTGCAGGAACATATTAATCTCCCTTAAACACATTTCCCTTGGTACTTAAAATTGGTGGCGTCCCCGAACATTTCAACCTTCCCTGGCAATTAGCTTTGGAGCAAGGCTTGTTTTCTCAATTCGGACTCCAAGTGGAATGGACCTACTACGCAGGAGGAACGGGAGCCATGACCGCAGCGCTAGACCGTGGAGATCTCGATATGGCGGTGCTGCTCACTGAAGGATTTCTCAGCGCAATCAATAACGGACTTCAAGCAAAAATTGTAAAGACCTATATCGAATCACCACTTGTTTGGGGCATTTACACTGGAGCTGAAAACCCATTGCAACAATGGGAAGAAAGAGATGATTTGAGATACGCTGTATCTCGCATGGGAAGCGGATCACATCTCATGGCAATGATTCACGCGAAGCAGCGTTCATTTGAGATCTATCCATCACAATTTCAAATTGTACAAAGCTTACACGGCGGACTCGATGCATTGACGCATCTCGAGAGTGATATTTTCTATTGGGAAAAATTCATGACACGTCCATTTGTAAAATCAGGTCAACTTAAAATGGTTGGTGAATTTCAAGCACCGTGGTCCGGATTTTTAATTGTGGCTTCTAACAACGCTTTAAGAGAAAAAGAAACTCGAATCAAAGCGATGTTGGATAGTATGATTCCAGCGTGTATTGATTTCAAAGAAAATCACACCAGTCTAAGACAACTTCGCAATCGTTTTGAAATGACCGAACAGGAAGCCATTGCGTGGCTTGATGACACGATTTGGAACAACACCTACGTCATTGATATGATGAGCCTTGAAAACGCTCGTACTGCGCTCTTTGCGATTGGAAGTTGTAAATCTGATCTCGATTTAAAAAGCATCCTCGCAGATTGGTTGGTGATCAAATAATCACTTTTTAAACTTCAATTTTTTCTTACTAAAAGCCTCAAGGATTTTCGGCAATGCAGAAGGCCCTACTCCATGCCACGATAGAAAATCTTCTTGCGTGACAGTAGCTAATTCTTTCAAGGTCTTGATGCCTTTTGAAGCAATCGCACGTTGGGCTGGAGCACTGAGCATTTTAAATGATGCTTTCTCTTCATTTTCTTGAAGCCTAAACTTTACTATTTTTTTAATTAAAGCTTTTGGCAATTTTTTCTCAAAAGGAAATTGTATTGCGCCTTTGGAGTAGATATAGCTTTCCAACTCACTTTCAAACGCCGTGATCCCAGATGGCGCTGGATAAAATCCAAGATGATGCTTCGCCGGTGCGTAATGAACCAAGTTGCCATAATAATCCAATGTTGGCATTCCATAACTCAACTTCTCCTCTGCTTCTGACGCGCATTCCTCTAGTATTTCGCGCATTTCTTGTAATCGCTGTTTAGCAATTCCTTCGTATCGTGAAATATATGCGTCGATTTCTTTTGATTTTTTCATAGCTAGTTAGTGATGAGATATTATTTCTTAAAAGTTTTAGTATTTAAACTAAACTTTAAAGTTACCAAAAAAGATCTTCCGTCTGATGGCCACACACCGGGTCCAGGATAGAGCTGCGGTCTTTTGGTGAAATAGCTGCGATCAAAAGCATTGCTCACATTTGCCGAGATCGAAACTTCTGGAAGCAATTGCCATTCAGCATTAAAATCCCATAAGCTATAAGAAGGAACGATGCCCGCAGCTGCATTTCTTGTTGGAGTTATTGTATTCAATGCGTCAGCAAAACTCTCATCCACGTAGCTATACAGCACACCAAATTTCCATTTTGCTCCAGAAAACTTCAATCCATTTCTGCTCATCCAACGAGGAGTGCTTTCTACGTAATTACCAGAGACATCTGTATTCTGATTTCCATTACGAATAATTGCATCCACATATTTAGATTCCATAAATGAAGATGATGTGAAAATTTCTACGACAAATTTTCGAATTATATTCTTTTTGTACTGCAAGAAAAACTCCACACCTTTTGTCTCACTATCACCAATATTGGTGCGATAAATAACAAGATTACCAATTTCATCGGTAGAAGCGAGACTCCCTAAACGATTTTGATAACGCAAGTAAAAACCTGACACATCCCAGCTAAATGCTCTTCGTCTTCCACGAAAACCTAATTCAGTATTGTATCCCTTTGCATCTTCTAAATCTTTATCTACCACCTCTAAGGTTGAGCCCGGAATAATGTCCTTCAATATCACTGGACGATAGGCCTGAGATGCACCTCCATAAAATTCAATGGCATAATTTAATTGATATTGAAAACTTCCGCCTAATAATGAAAACTTATGTGAAATGGTGTTTCTAAATGCTTCTTCATTGTAATAATTCGTACTGCCATCGAACGTACTCTCTCCGTTTTCGAAACGTGCAGCTAGATTAAATAAGAATTTATCTTTCCATTTAAATCCTTGTTCAATGTAAGCCGCTACGTTTTGAGTTCTATATTGAATATCTCTTCCCCATCCAGGCTGGACAAGCGAAAGATCAAAATCAGAAGCCGTGGTTCCTCTACCCAATTGTCGTCGATTGAGATCATTGTTCATGTACTGGATTCCTGCAGCGGTTGAAAATTGAATGTTCCACAATGAAAATTGCATTAAATAGCGGATTTCATTGGTGAAACTATTAAACGTATCAATATCCACTTGTCGATTTGCATACGATCCTGTTGCAGAAGAAATCGTATCAGGAACGTTTGCAGCGCGGTCAAACATTACACTGCTCCTATTACCGAGCACTGCAGATGAAATAAATTCGATATCCGAATAATGACCCAGTTTCCAATTCAACTTAAAGGAAGGAACAAAAATTTCTGGGCTGTAATAATTCCTACTGCGTGTTGATGTCGTTGGATTTAGTGCAAACAAGCTATCCGTGAGAGCACCCGGAACCTTTGTTAAGTAATAACTCCTTGTCAATTCTAACTTCAATTTCAGTTTCTCATTGACATCATAAAGGAGGGAAAGATTTTGAGCGTCGAAATTAGATTGGGCGTTGGATCTATAACCATCACTTTCCTTCTGATTTACCCAAAAGAAATATCGAAACTTCCCAACTTTACCAGAAGCATTCACATGATAACTGCGCAATCCAAAAGAGCCAGCAGAAGTATAAATTTCCGTTGAAAAGGGGTAATTGACATTAGGAGCTTTATTCACATAATTAATCATTCCTCCGAATTGTGCTCCATATTGCAACGAACCTGTTCCCCGCACCAACTCGATGCGCTCGACCGCTTCCATTGGAATATTGTAATGACTCGCAGGATAGCCATACATATCGGAGTTGGTAATGACCCCATCCTTTCTGCTGTTAAATTCCCATCCACGATGTGCATCCAAACCACGTGTCGAAATATTTACTTGATTGCCCGTTCCGTCCATATCATAGACGAAGAGTCCAGGTATTTTCGCAAAAATTTGTCTACCATACTTTGCTGCCAAAGGGACCGGACTCTCCTCAAGTTTGATAACCTCACTTTTTTTCCCAGAAAAAATAAAAGTGCCCTTAGAATCAGGAAGCTTTTCAAATTTTTCAAATAGAGGAAGAATAATAACTTCCTTTTTCAAGTCAGACTCAATGATCGTATCTGCAGGTGTTTGAGCCCAGCTGGTAACGGCAAGCAGCACACACAAAACCGTCATAATCGGTATTCGAATTGGCATAAGTTAAGATGTTAGTAATAGCAAAGGTAAAAACATGATTCCATGAATGTTGTATTTTCGCCTTTTAATATCCAATGGAATTTCTAATCATACTCATTCTTATACTCCTTAATGGAGTCTTTTCAATGAGTGAAATAGCACTTGTTTCTGCTCGTAAAAGCAAACTCGAAAGTGCTGCAAAACGCGGCGATAAAAACGCCAAAATCGCACTAGATACTGCGAATGCACCCAATCGATTTTTCTCCACCGTTCAGATAGGCATCACGCTTATCGGCATCCTGACAGGGGTATTTTCTGGAGAAAATATGACCAAAGACCTCTCGGCTTGGTTTGCCTCATGGGAATCACTTGCAAAATATGCTGATACTCTTGCTGTTTTGGTAGTGGTAGTGATCATCACTTTTCTTTCGTTGGTGCTCGGCGAGCTTGTTCCAAAGCGTGTTGGTCTTACCAATCCCGAGGCGATTTCTAAAGCGGTTGCTCGCCCGATGCGTGTACTCACTTTGCTCACTTCACCCTTTGTCTGGTCCCTCACATTTACTTCAGATTTTCTCTTGAAAATAATGCGCGTAAAACCTTCATCCGATTCCAAGATTACGGAAGAAGAAATCAAAGCCATTATCCAAGAAGGAAAAGAAGTGGGAGAGATCGACGAGATCGAACAGGATATTGTAGAACGTGTATTCAATCTCGGCGACCGTCGTGTGTCCTCGCTCATGACCTACCGCAAGGATGTCATTCTTATTGATGCACATGCAAAAAAAGAAGAAGTACGTGAAATCGTAAACGATGAAATGCACTCCACATATCCCGTCTACGAAGAAGAGACAGATAATTTAATTGGTGTTGTTCAGCTAAAAGATTTATTCCGTCACATTGATGACCCTAATTTTAAAATCATCAATCATATCAAAACACCGCAATACATAGCAGAACAGCTATCGGCATACGAAACGCTTACGCATTTCAAAACAAGTGGTGTTCACTTTGGAATTGTGATTGACGAATTTGGACAAATGCAAGGTATCGTTACAATGAATGATCTATTAGAAGCATTGGTAGGCGACCCTTCCGAATTCCATGCGGATGAATACACATTCACACACAGAGAAGATGGCTCATGGCTAGTAGACGGTCAATACCCTCTTGCTGATTTCCTTCGTAGATTTGAGATGGAAGAAATGATTTCAGAATTTCCGTTCAACACCATCAGTGGACTCATTCTACATGAATTGAGATCATTACCAAAAGAAGGACAGAAATTAGATTGGATGAATTTCAGTATTGAAGTAGTCGATATGGATATGGCCAGAATTGACAAGGTATTGGTGCGATCGAAAATTGATTAATGAATGAAGAAAATACTTTTAGTAGAAGACGATGCCAATGTAGTTAGTTTCATCATGAAAGGTTTGACAGAAGAAAACTTCAACGTTTCTGTTGCCTTTGATGGAACCACGGGGATTGATATGGCTTCACTAAATGCATTTGACCTTATCATTCTCGATATCATGCTTCCCGGCACCAACGGGCTAGATGTCTGCAAAGCGCTTCGAAGCAAGGGAATCAACGCGCCGATTCTATTCCTCACGGCTCTCAATACCAGCGAGAATATCGCACTTGGACTCAACTCCGGAGCGGATGATTATCTGGCGAAGCCTTTCAAGTTTATTGAACTCGTTGCCCGCATCAACGCGCTCCTTCGCCGCAGTGGTAACGCACAACATGATAGCTCCGACGCTCCCCATGTCTTTCAATTCTCCAACCTCACCGTTGATGATCTCGCTAAAAAGGTAGTTCGCAGCGGCGAAGAAATAAACCTCACCGCAACGGAATACCGACTCCTCCTTCTTCTCTTGAAAAATAAAGGACGCGTGCTGTCACGCGCAGAACTCCTCGAAGGCGCATGGGATATCCACTATAATCTCTCCACGAATGTGGTGGATGTGTATATAAATTATTTAAGAAAAAAAATGGATACGCACTTCGAGCCGAAGCTTATTCATACCATCATAGGAATGGGTTATGTGATGAAAGAAGCATGAAGACAAAACAGAAAATCGCACTCTACCTCATCAGCACCAATGTGGCGCTGCTCCTCATTTTCGGGGCGAGTATCTATTATTTTCTGTACACCTATTCTTACAACGACTTTTACAAAAGACTTGAAGCACGTGCAAGTATTTCGTCCCAATATAATTTTTCTTCAGATGATCTCAATGCAGAGTCGCTAAAAGCGGTTCGCGAGAAGCACCTAGAACGACTGCTCGATGAAAAAGAATATATCATCGAATTGACTGATGATCCCGGCTCAGAAAAAAAAGCCATCGATCAAGGACTTCCCAGTTCCTTGATTCAAGAAATTAAATCAACCGGCGGAGGAAAGCTTCAAATCAATGATACTTTCTATGCTGGTCGACTCGGCACATACCAACAAAAGCAATATATCGTTGCTATCTCAGCAAGAAACTACTATGCTTCACATCACTTGCTATTCTTGCGAAATAGCATACTCATCGCCATCGTTCTAATTATCATTATCAATGTTTATTTGAGCTTTTATTTCTCAAAACATTTCTTTGATCCTGTAAAAAAAATTACAGAAAAAGTAAAAGAAATTAGTTCTGAAAACATCTATCAGCGCATCGAAGAACGAAATGATGACAATGAAATCAGTCAGCTCATTTCTACCTTCAACAATCTGCTTAATCGACTTGAAACGGCCTTCGAAACACAACGAGGTTTTATCAGCAACGCATCGCATGAATTCGGCACGCCCCTCACCTTCATCATGGGAGAAGCAGAGGTGATGCTTAAAAAAGAACGCACTCCAGAGGAATATCAGAAATCTCTCAAATCGATTTTAAGTCAAGCCGAACGACTCAATCAAATCACGCAATCACTCCTATTCCTTGCACAAACAGGCTATAAAAATAAGAGCATTCATTTTGAAATTTTGCGCACAGATGAATTGATTTGGCAAGCAAAAGAAATAGTCGACACCCTCCATCCAAGAAATCAATTATTAATTGATTTTAATTTACTTCCAGAAAATCCTATCAAATTAAAAATTAAAGGCAGTCGTCAACTACTGTCCTTGGCATTGGTAAATGTGCTTTCCAACGCATGTAAATACGGTAATCATAAATCGTCGTTTGTCAGCCTTGCATCGAGCGACAATCATGTCATTATTATTATAAAAGATCAAGGAATCGGAATCCCAACTGCAGAGTTGCAATTCATCTATGATCCGTTCTTCCGAGCTTCAAATACGCATTCCTATGAAGGATATGGCATTGGTCTGCCTTTGACTCGCAACATTCTCAGACTTCATAATGGTTCTATTCAAGTTTTCTCAAAAGAAAATGAAGGAACCACGGTCGAAATTAAAATACCATTAGCGTTTATAGAGCAATAATGAGTAATTCTAATGAGATTCTAATCCCATCCTCATAGCCTTCTAAACCCAGTCTATTACCCTTGTTACGCAAAACAAGGCGTATGGAAAAAACGATTCTCATTCCCACGGATTTTAGTGTGGAATCTCTCAATACATTGAAGGTTGCGCTTAGCGAAGACGACCACACACAAATGCACATTGTTTTGATGTGTGGTGAATACCTAAACGACTCCATCACCGATCTACTATTCTATTCTCCCGAGAGAAGTTTGACCAAACTCCTTACGCCAGAATTCAATGAAGCCATTTCCATTTTAAAAAATCGTTTTGAGAAAAAAATTCTCTCCCTTAAAGTAGAATTATTTCACGGAGCTACTTCTCAAGCCCTGCGCAATTTTATGCATGCACGAAACGTGCAGCACGTATTTATTCCGAGAAACTATGAATTGCGATACCAAAGGAACCTATTCGACATAGTGCCTTATCTAAAAGACACCCATGCTCACATTTTCGAAACGCAATGGGAGTCGAATGTCTCCAATTCAAAAGGCGATCATTTAAACGCCTTATTTAATTAATACCACCTCTTCAATCTCACTACACCGACCACTACTATCACTACTTCATGAAAACCTCTGCCACACCAACTACCATTGCGGGAAGACTAAAATTATTCTTCACCTTCTTCGATTCTCGATGGGAAGATTTGACCAAAGATTCTTGGGCAAAAACCGTCTACAGTGATTTCAGTGCAGGATTGATAGTAGCCATGACCGCTATCCCTATGGCCATGGGATTTGCGATTGCAATGGGAATGCGTCCAGAACATGGGATCATTGCGGGTGCTCTTGCCTGTGTGGTAGGTAGAACGTTTGGTGGATCAAAGTATCAAGTATACGGCCCCACCGCGGCATTTATTCCTGTTATAGCAGCACTCATTTCGAAATACGGTGTTGCAGGAGGCGGAACATTCGAAGAGGCTCACGGATTTCTTGTCCTTGTCTCTCTCCTTGCAGGTATTGTGTTAATCATTCTTGGAATCTACGGGGCAGGAAAATATGCCAAACTAGTTCCGAATTCTATCATCGTCGGTTTCACCATCGGCATTGCAGTGGCTATTGCACTCACCAATTTTAAAGATATTCTTGGATTAAAAAGCTTCGGAATGCTTTTCGGTTCTGAGGCGGGTTTCATGAACAAACTAAGTTCTGCCTTCAGCAATCTTGGACTCATAAATGGTTGGGCAATCCTCATCGGTGTAATGACCTTTGTCATCACCAAAGGCCTCCTTCGTATCTCGATTTTTATCCCAGGACCCGTCATCGCAATGGCTACAGCAACCATACTTTCAGCAACACTGCTTTCAGATAAAAATATTATTCTGGTAAAAGATTTATTCGGAAGTATCCCCAATAATTTCTTCGTTTTTACTCCGCCATCCATGCCTAATGTCACTGCTTCCGTAATTCTCGACATCTTTTATTTCGTTGGAGCAATCGTCTTTGTTTCCGGAGTTGAAAGTATTTTGTGTTCTTCGATGGCAGATAAATTGGCGCAGAATAAAAAGACTTTATTCAATCCTGACAAAGAATTCTTTGGTCAAGGAATGGTACAAATTATCACTCCCCTTGTTCAGGGCTTTCCATGCACCGGAGCATTAGCTCGCACTGCTACTAGCATTAAGGCAGGAGCCAAAACACCCCTCGCAGGCTACTTCAAAGCGGTGCTCAAATTATCAATGGCATTTTATCTCGCACAATATCTTGAGTTGATCCCAATGGCTTGCATTGGAGGTATTCTTGTTTGGGTGGCTTCAAATATGATCAAACCCGCAGAGATTCGTGAGATAAAACATCTTGGCAAATTCGAATTTTCAATGATGATATTCACTGCTGTTATGGTACCTATGACGGACTTCCTTACAGGAGTGCTATCAGCTCTAGTGATATACTTCGTAGTTCAAAAATTCTTCAAGAAAAAAGACGCGAAAGCATACGCCTAAATACACCGCTGTCGAATTAAGGTACCGACAGCAAACTAGAGTTATAGTGGTGAGAAGGTGCGATGAGTATAATCCCTCAGGATTTGCTCTCGCGCCTTTTCTGTATTTTCGCCCTATGATAAAGAAACTTTGGTCGAAGCGCATCGTGCGTATACTCACCTATTTCCTCGCTGTATGCATTCTACTATTCGCATTCCGCGGTCCTATTTTGCGCAGCATGGGCAGATATCTTGTGGCGCAAGATGCTTGGGAACCCACGCAATTAGTGGTAGTATTAGGTGGTAATAGCTACGAACGTGGATTGGCCGCAGTAGATATCGCACAACAACATCCCGAAGTGAAATTTCTAGCTACCGGTGGCAATCGTCCGATGCAAATCTTAGCGCTCGACACTTCAATGTTTGAGGCAGAACTTACACGACATTGGATGGTGAAAAAAGGAGTGGATCCATCACGCATCGACATCCTCACCAGCGCTACAAGCACCGGTGAAGAAGCAGATGAAGTGTTGACTTTTTGTAAAAAATACAATATCTCCCACGTTACCATCGTCAGCAGCACCTATCACCTTCGCCGCGTCAAATGGATCTTTCATGATCTTTTTGAAGAAAATGGAATCACTACAAAATACTACGCTGCGAATTCCGAAGGTTTTACACCAGACACTTGGTGGCAAAATGAAGAAGGCCTCATCGTCACCAATAATGAATACGTGAAGCTTTTATATTATATGGTCAAATAAAATTAGTCGATGAAAATAGAAATCGACGCAACTGCGTAGACATTATCATTCACGTAATCATCACCACGGCGATACTCTTTTCCTTGAGAGCGTAGCCAACGCGTTTCCATGCGGCATGCAATGCGCTTGCTCGGTTTAAAATCAAAATTGACAGAAGAACCTTGCGTTACAAATCCATCGTCATCTCTTGATGGCACGACTACTTGATTTTTATCCTCATAGAATTCTCCCCTTACAGCAACCGCCCACTTATCTGACATTTGATAGCGAACAATCACTACGGGAGTGTACCACAATTGATAAAAATCGCTATCCTTTAATTCTTGTTGTCCCCCAACGTCAATAGCAGCAGTCAATCCCAAGCGTTCTGTCAATTGAAATTGTCCATAGAGGTTACTGAAATATCTCATACGACGATTTGAATCAGGTAGGTCAGAACCCGCATAGGTGGCCCATCCGACAGTTGTCTTCTTTGATGGTGTGTACTTCAAAAGCGTTGAAATGCTTGGTCTATTATTGCCTGTAGATTTCACAATGCGTTGCCATCCATTCGTTACCATAGCCATCGCTTCCCACTTTTCGTTGGGTTGATAAGTAATCTTTCCACCCGACATATAATATGGACTGTATTCAGCCATGAAAGAGCGAGTGAGCGTCCAGTTGTCGAAGGACACGATAGATTCAAATCCGATGTGCGAATTAAATATCCCTGCATCAAGCCACCAGGTGTTTTTTTTATTCAAAGCGATTCCGACATTCGCTTCCATCACATTACGAAACAAACTTTCATCCGGTGTGGTGCTATAATTTAAAATGGGATAAAGTCCCGCTTGCAGCGCTACATTTCCGCGATACTTCGCGTGTTTCAAATTTGCCTTAATCATCGCATGATTCAGCCCCATTTCATTGTGGCGCGTATAGTTTACACCTTGATAGTAGAGATATCGTTCGTCAGGTTGGTTTGCAGAGTATGCATAGAAAGCCTCAGCAAAGGCTGACCAGTTGATAGTGGGATCACCTGACCATGCAGAATCACTTTGAGCATTTGAAAAAATCGAAATAAATCCGATGAAGAGAGATAGTATATTTTTTTTCATAAAAAGGTTAAGGTTTAATCATTGACTTCGCAAAACTAATAAACCTCCCATCCCCACCTCCATCATTCCGAAATAATCGAAAACCACGCGTAGAGACAAATGACAAGTGACAAATGACAAATAAAGTGACTAGATACTAGTGACGAGTGACTAGAGACAAATGACAAATGACAAATAAAGTGACTAGATACTAGTGACTAGATACTAGAGTAGTTACTAGAAATATAGTGAAACAGTCCTAAGCAGGCTCTGTATCTCTATCTCATTAGTCACTACTCTAGTCACTAGTCACTAGTCACTAGTATCTGAGTTAGTCGTTTGCAATTTGTCATTGTTTGCAGTATCTTTGATAGAAAGCTAATCTCTTTATTCGAAATGAAACTGTCATTCTCCATTATAGCTTTCATATCTCTTTTCTGCGGATCTGCTACAGCCCAGTTCAACAATGTTTATATGAATGATGGTGTATTCGTTGGAGGTGCAATTGGCATAGAAGAAAACATTGCAACTGGTGAATATTATGTGCCCTCCGGATATGCCTTGGACGGTTCTAACTACAAATTAGGCTACTTTAAAATAGATCAAAACGGCACCCTCAATGAGCTCAAGCATCAATCTGACTTGGTTGAAGGAGATTTCTTTATTGTTTGGAACAGAGGTTTTTTTAAAACGCAAGATGGAGGTTATGTTCTTGCAGGAAATCACACTGGCACTGGCGCTGACATCATTAGGTTAGACGAAAATCTCGATACAATATGGGAAATTGACGATATCCAAGATCCTGAACTGCAAAATTGGGGTGGTGGGGAGCTTGGTAATGAAGATCTAATATTGGGCTATACTGGTGGTAACATCCCTTGGAATGTATTGGAAATGTCAAGATATTCTAGTGAGGCAGAATTACTCAATAACTATGCTATCGAACTCGACTATGATTTTAGTAGGCCCACAACGTTCATCATTGACGACTCATTACTTTATGTGAGTTTCTCGAGGATATTAATTAACCAGTACAGAAGAAATTATATTGTTTGCTACAATGCGATAACGGGTGAAGAGATTTGGGAAACACATCAGATAGAAAATGGCGAAGCACTTGGTTTTACAGATGGATTAATGTGTATGACTACAGACGGTCAGTTGAAGCTCGTTTACGTAGAACAAACAGGCCCTGATAATCCTGGAATGTTCCACTCAGGATGGCTTGGATATTTTAAAGTGGTAACCATCGACGCGCAAACTGGGCAGATATATAATGAATCAACTTTGAGCGAACTTGAACAACAATCGTATGTGGTCGATGCTGCCGCAACGGATGATGGTGGACTTGTTTTTCTTTTTTGGGCAATAAATCCGGAAAATGAAACTTCTGCTTCTTTTGGAATAATGAAGTTAGATAGCGATATGAACTTAGAGTGGCGAAGGCATTATATTCAACCCATCGATTTAGAAGTTTATGAAAATGCCTCGTACCTCAAAGACTTGGAAACAACGAGCGATGATTGCATTGTTGCTGTTGGGGATGCGATGGGAACATATTTTGAAACACAAATTAGCATCCAATACCCATGGGTCCTAAAAGTGGATGCTTGTGGGAATGAGATGGTGAGTGATTGTGCGTTGAGCGGTGTGGGTGAAATTTCTGGTGCGGATAAAATCTCCATCTACCCCAACCCCGCGCGCGATCGCATTTACCTCAAAGGAAAAAATACGATCAAACATGTCTCCATTTACGATCTGCAAGGCAAGATGGTACACGACGAATCATTCAGCGGCTCACTAGAACAAACCCTCTTCATCGACCACCTCACCCCCGGTCTCTACCTCGTCCAAGCCACCGATCAAACCGGCGCTATCACGACTTCTAAAGTGACGAGATACTAGTGACGAGTTACTAGAGTAGTGACTAACGGGAAAGAGATTCAGTGCCTGTTTGGGACTGTCTCACTACATCTCTAGTATCTACTCTAGTCACTAGTCGTTAGTATCTAGTAACTGAGTTTGTCATTTGTCATTGTTTGCAGTATCTTTGAATACCCGAATACTTCCGGTGCCTATGAATGAAGAAGACCGCGACCAGCATAACGCTGAAGAACTGGTGAATCGGTACGAAAAGATGGTGGCGAACGATGAGTCGTATTACTTCGATATAGAAGAATTCGAAGGAATAGTAGATTTCTATTGCGATAACAACAAATTCAGCCAAGCCCTCACTGCGATTACCTACGCCTATACGCTATTCCCAGAGAATACCTCTATGATGCTGCGCGAAAGTCAGATCCTAGCAGGGATGGGCCGACTTACAAAAGCATTGGCCCGTTTAAAAGTTTTGGAAAAATTTGAACCCCAAAATCAAGAGGTCATCCTCACGATGGGTTCGATCTACAGCCAATTACGAGAACACAAACAAGCCATTGAGCTATTCAAACGCGCTCTCGAGATGGGTGGCGATGAAATGGAAGAGGAAATCTACCTCGAAATCGCTTTGGAATATGAAAATATGGACCGTTTCGATAAAGCCATCGAGACGCTCCAAGAGGCATTGACCAAAACGCCTGACAACGAGACCTTGCTTTACGAACTCGCATATTGCTTTGAAACAGCAGACCGCACTGCGGAATGTATCGAGTACTATTTGGCCTTTATCGAGACACATCCTTTTAGCTTCCCAGCATGGTATAACCTCGGAAACGCCTACCAAAAACTAGAACAACTGGAAGAATCCATTGAAGCATACGACTATTGTATCGCTATTCAAGGGGATTTTGCTCCTGCCTATTATAACAAGGCTCACGCATTATTTAAAATGGATAAGTATGCGGAAGCCATCGCTGTATTTGAAGAAACGTATGCATACGAACCTCCTCAAGCGCCCATCTACTGTCACATTGGTGAGTGCTTCGAAAAAATGGAAGAGTTCGATAAAGCGCTTTTTTATTACAGAAAATCTATTCAAAACGATGAATATTACGCCGATGCCTATTTGGGTATTGGGATGGTAATGGACCTTCAAGGCAAAACCCCTGAGGCCATTTCCTACATCGAACGCGCCATTGAACTCGAACCTGAAAATCCTGACTACCATTTGTTCTTGGTAGAAGTATTGAAAAAAGTAGGGCACCTTGCAGAGGCAGAAGCAATCACGGAAACCCTCGTGGTTCGCTTTCCTGACAATGAAGATGTATGGCTCGATCACAGTGATTTATTCTTCGTGCAAAAAAACTATAACCAAGCAATTGCCATCATCAATGAAGGATGGCAAAAGAATCCGCAAAGTTCGGTATTGGGTTATCGCAAAATAGCTTACCTCCTCGCCTCAGAGAAAAAAGAAGACGCATACGATTTAATGTTACGTATGTTCCTCAATGATCCCGCAGGCATGGAAGAATTGGTAGAGTATTACCCCGCCATCAAAGACGATCTCTTTTATGCGGATTTGATGAGAAATAAACAGTAATACATTCTCCTTATCTTTGCCCTCCTCAAGGAGGAATTAACCTTAATTCACCCGTTACTACATGAACTTTAATCTTAATCACTTACCAGAACGCACCAAAAAATCTCGCAATGCGGGAATTACCATGGTGATGGACAAAGGCATCAGCATCCGCCAAGCGGAAGACCTAATCGAAACATCTGGTGAGTTTGTTGACCTTGTAAAACTTGGATTCGGAACTTCAGCCTTCGCTAAAAACGTGAAGGACAAAGTAGATCTATACAAGAAAAATGACATGGATGTGTATGTTGGAGGTACGCTTTTCGAAGCATTCTACGTACGCAATCAAATGGACGAATACGAGCGCTACATCAATAAATTAGGCATTACTACCCTCGAGGTTTCTGATGGAAGTATGGCTATACCACATGATGACAAATGCGAACTCATCGCGAAGTATGCGAAAAACTACAAAGTGCTTTCAGAAGTTGGTTCAAAAGAAGAAGGGATCTTAATCTCTCCTTCTAAGTGGATCAAAATGATGAGCACCGAACTTCAAGCGGGAAGCTGGAAGGTAATCGCTGAAGCACGCGAGAGCGGTACCGTAGGTATCTACCGTCCTAATGGTCAAGCACACGTTGTGTTGATCAATAAAATCCTTCAAAAAGTAAAAGCAGAAGACATTCTTTGGGAAGCTCCAAAGAAGGCTCAACAAGTATATTTTATCAAACATCTCGGACACAATGTAAACCTTGGAAACATCGCAGAAAATGAGGTGATTCCATTGGAATGTTTGCGCATCGGATTGAGAGGAGACACCTTCTTCAATTATTTGCCAGAAAACATTGTAGCCAAAATGAAAGGGTAACATGATCAAAGAAATCACAGCTTCTCAATTAAAGAGCTGGCAAGACCAAAACACTTCTTTTCAATTAATAGATATTCGAGAAGAAGAAGAAATCGCAGTAGGCACCATTGGTGGTATTTCGATCCCTATGGATCAAATCATCAAACGCCGAAGCGAATTGCGCCGCGATATTCCTGTTGTCATTCATTGCAACTCAGGGAAACGCAGCAGAGCTGTGGTTTATACACTCGTTACCAAATACGAAATGAACAATATTTACAGCCTGTGCGGAGGAATTCAATCCTACGCTCAGGAGGTAAATCCTCAAGTGCTTCACGCCTACTAATATCCTCAACCCTACATGGAAATCCTTCAATCCATCATCGATTTCACTTTGCATATCGATGAGAAACTTCAGTACTTTATTTCGGAATACGGTACACTGACTTATGCTATTCTATTCCTCATCGTATTTGTAGAAACTGGATTGATTGTGATGCCTCTGCTTCCTGGCGACTCTCTGCTTTTCGCAGCTGGCGCTCTTGCTGCAGCTCCAGGATCTGACCTCAAAATTTACATCATCATTCCGTTGCTCATCCTTGCGGCATTGTCCGGAGACAACGTGAATTATTTCATCGGCAAATTCTTTAGTGCCCAAATAAAAAAGCGAGAACGCATTTTATTTTTCAAGAAAAAATACATCGAAGACACCGAAGCATTTTATGAAAAGCACGGTGGCAAAACAGTGATCATGGCACGCTTCGTTCCCATTGTTCGCACCATTGCTCCATTCGTTGCAGGCGCTAGTAATATGGATTACAGAAAATACATCACATTCTGTATCGCAGGTGCAGTGCTGTGGGTCGTTGGTTTATCTATGCTCGGTTATGCATTCGGTAATTTGGAAATTGTAAAAAACAATTTCGAGATTGTCATTCTAAGCATCATTGCCATCAGTGTATTGCCCATCATCATTGGATTTATTCGTTCGAAACTTTCTAAGAAAACAGCATGAAGCTATTCGGTCTCGTAGGCCATCCCCTCACGCATTCTTTTTCGGCGAAATATTTCTCAGAAAAATTCCAAGAACTCGGACTCACTGATTACGAATACCGAAATTTCGATATTCCAGATATTTCTTTGATCAGAGAAATCTGCGAAGCGCATCCCGAATTAAAAGGATTTAATGTGACGATTCCTTACAAAGAATCAATCATTCCTTTTCTTGATGGCATCGATCCAGAAGCACGGCTTATCGGTGCTGTGAATTGTGTTCAGATCAATGACGAAGGTTTGCTGATTGGATATAACACCGACTCTTATGGTTTCTATCATAGTATAAAACCATTTTTAGAAAATAAAAATGAACGTGCGCTCATCCTCGGCACTGGCGGCAGTTCTAAGGCGATAGCTTATGTGCTGAAAAAACTAGGGATTAAAGTTTTTTATGCATCACGAAATCCTTCAGCGACTAATCATGTTGCTTACAGTGAAATCAACGCAGAGACGATTGCCTACTTTCCCCTGATCATTAATTGCACACCGCTTGGAACGTTTCCCAATGTCAATGAATGTCCAGATATTCCCTACGAAGGATTAAACGATTCCCATTTCCTTTACGACCTCACTTATAATCCGAGCGAATCTCTTTTTTTACAAAAAGGAAAAGAAAAAGGTGCGCTCACCAGCAATGGCCTGTTAATGCTGCAACTTCAGGCTGAAAAGAGCTGGAAAATTTGGCACCAATAGCCTTTTTTCATCGACGAAATGATATAAATCATCGATAAAAATTTGGTCTTAGTCGATTAATGTGTACTTTTGTTCGACTAACACAAACTTTTGACCGATGAAAAAATTTTACACCTTGATTTTAGGGGCGATGATGGCAACACCTATGTTGGCCCAAAACAATGTGAACACTTACCCTGCAGACGTTGCGAATGACTACGTAGATCTGCTTCTTGAGATGGTGCCCAGCACTCCAGGTTTCACTCCCCCCGTTGCATCACGTTCTTTCGGATATATCGGCCTTTCACTCTACGAATCATTACAACCAGGTATTCCTACAAAAGGAAGCTTGAGCGGTTTTGCAAATGAATTGAGTAACCTACCAGTAGCTGATGCAAACGCCAATTACCATTGGCCTACGGTTGCAAATAATGCATTGGCTACTATTATCGATAGCCTTTATTACAATACGCCACAAACCAATAAAGATCTATTACACGGACTTCGTGATACGTATAACGCAGCATACGCTTCAGAAGAAAACTATGAAGAATCTGTTGCATACGGCGTGGCTGTAGCAAATGCTGTTTTTGAATATTCATCAGTAGATGGCGGACACCATTGCCAAGTGGCAAATTTTCCAGCGTCATATATTCCTCCAGTAGGTGAAGGACTTTGGGAACCACTAGTAGTAAATGGTACAGAGCAAAAAGCACTTCAACCATATTGGGGAAATAATAGAGCATTTGCAGCAGTCAATGAAGATGATGCTATCATGCCTGTAGAATTCCTTCCAGAGTTTTCTACCGACGAGGCTTCAGCTTGGCATTTGGCACAAGACGAAGTTTATTCGGTAGGTCTCAACCTTACAGAAGAACAAGGAATCATCGCTAATTGGTGGGCTGATGGCAGTGGTACAATCACTCCTCCTGGTCACTCGATGAGCATGGCTCGTCAACTTCTACTAGCAGAAAATGCGAATCTTGAAAAAGCAGCAATCGCTTATGGAATGCTTGGTGTAGCGCTCTCTGACGCATTCATGGTATGTTGGAAAACCAAATTCATTTATAATACAGAACGTCCTATCACTTATATCCAAGAGCAAATTGATGCAACATGGTCTCCGTTGATTGGCACTCCTCCTTTCCCTGAGTTCCCATCTGGACACTCTTCACAAAGCGGTGCTATGGGTACAGTATTGACATACCTCTTCGGAGAAAATGTAAGCTTTACAGATGAAACTTGGACCAACACATGGGGCCCAGCTCGCACGTACAACAGCATTTGGGAAGCCGCAGAAGAAGCTGCTGTATCTCGCTTGTATGGCGGAATTCACCCAACATACGGAAATCAGGGTGGTCTTTCATTAGGAACAGAAATCGGAAATAATATCATCGATCTTTTCGAAGAAGCATCCATCGTAGTGAGTACAGAAGAACTTGCTGCAAATACTATCACTGTATATCCAAACCCAGCGAAGGACGTGCTTTTCATCGCAGATCAAAAACCTGCACAAATGATACGTCTCTTCAATACACAAGGTCAACTTGCAATGCAAGAAAGCAATACCAACAGATTGAACATTGCCGAACTTCAAACAGGGGTGTACATTGTAGAAGTAACCACTGCTGACAACAGCGTAATGCACAAGCAAATCATTAAGAATTAATGACTAATTTCGCGGTCTATGGGCAACCACCGCGTAGTCATTGAACCACATACCACCGATAAAAACTATTGGAAGGACCTTTGGAAATTCCGAGAGCTCTTTTATTTCCTTGCATGGCGCGACTTACTGGTCCGTTATAAGCAAACAGCAATTGGTGTGTTGTGGAGCATCATTCGACCATTGCTCACACTATCAGTGATGGCATTCATCGGATGGTTATTTGAATCAAATATTCCAGAGGGCACGCCGCGACTATTATTGGTCGCGGCGGCTACTCTTCCTTGGACCTTTTTCTCCACGGCATTCAGCGAAAGCGCCAACAGCCTCATCGCGAATTCCAACCTCCTCACTAAAGTTTATTTCCCTCGAATGATTGTGCCTGCAAGCACCATCATTGTATGTCTGGTTGACTTCCTCATTTCATTCGCAATCCTCATCGTGTTGATGGTCGTGTATCAATACACGCCATCTATCAATATGTTGATGCTACCGCTGTTCCTGCTACTTGCTTTGATCACAGCACTCGGCAGCGGACTCTACATCGCTGCACTAAATGTTAAGTACCGCGACTTTCGATACATCGTTCCGTTTATCGTTCAATTCGGATTATACATTTCACCGATTGCATTTAGCAGTCAAGACATCTATCAAAGCGAACGTATACCAGAAGTCATCAAATGGATTTATTCTATGAATCCAATGGTCGCAGTCATCGATGGCTTCCGCTGGTCGATACTCGGCACCAATGATCTTTACTTACCAGGATTTTTCATCTCATCAGCGATATCCCTTTTCCTATTGTTCTTCGGAATTCATTATTTCCGAAAAACAGAAAAGTCATTTGCTGATGTGATATAAATAGAATTATGAGCAAACCCATCATCACCGTCGAACACCTCACAAAGAGTTATGTGCTGCGCCATCAGCAGCAAGAACGCTATGTGGCGTTGCGTGATGTATTGGCAAATAAAGCAAAGAACTTATTCAAAGGAGGATCTTCTAATTCAAGTACAAAAGAAGAATTTCTTGCATTGAATGATTTGAGTTTTCAAATCAATGAAGGTGATCGCGTCGGAATTATCGGACGCAATGGTGCTGGAAAAAGTACATTGCTCAAAGTACTGAGCCGCATCATTACTCCCACCAAAGGAAAGATTACCATCGACGGTCGTATGGCCAGCCTTCTTGAAGTAGGAACTGGTTTTCACCCTGAATTAACAGGACGAGAAAATATTTTCTTGAATGGCTCTATTCTCGGAATGAGCAAACGAGAAATTCAAGCAAAGTTTGATGAGATTGTTGCATTCTCCGAAGTGGAGCGCTTCCTCGATACTCCTGTAAAGCGCTATTCATCGGGGATGTATGTACGTTTGGCATTTTCTGTTGCCGCTCACCTCGAACCAGAAATTCTCATTGTGGATGAAGTACTCGCCGTGGGTGACGCTGCATTCCAAAGAAAATGTTTGGGAAAAATGAGAGATGTAGCAGGCCAAGGCCGCACCGTTCTTTTTGTAAGTCATAACATGGCTGCCATTCAGAACTTATGCAATACAGGATTGTACTTGAAAAAAGGACAACTCCTTGCCAGTGGCAACAGCAATGATATCATTCATGAATATTTGAAAGACGCTGCAGAAGCGCATTCCATTGATCTGGTTGATCGTAAAGAGCGCCAAGGAAATGGAGCACTTCGATTCACAAAAGTTTTCCTTCGTGATGCCCAAGGAACTACGGTTCAAGCGTTACAAAGCGGCAGTGAAGGCACCATTTGTATTTCCTTTGAAAACCGCAGCGGTGGGGCATTACAGAACTTCGTCTTCTCATTTGGAATCGACGATGAATATGGTAACCGCATCACGTTTCTCAACAATGAATTGACCAATCAAGTATTTAATCAGGTACATCAGAAAGAAGGAGAAATTCAAATTCACTTGCCGAAAGTTTCGTTGCAAGGCGGACACTATTCCTTCACTCTATTCTCAAGTGTACAAAGCGAAATAGCAGACTATATCATCGATGCAGGTAGTTTCAGTGTAGAAGATGGCGACTTTTTCGAAACAGGAAAAATTGCGCCGAGTGGGCAAGGTAATTTTTACATGCCGCATCAATTTGAATTGAAATAATATGCTTCAAAAAGCACTCACTCTTTATCGAGAAATCAGACGACACAAGTCGTTGACACCCGCTTCCAGTCAATCATGGAAGTATTATTCTCATTGGAAAAAAACATTGGTAGAAGGGAAATCAAGCTTGGATTTTGGACTGCCATGGTTCACATTTCAAGCAATCGATTATATTGATCAACACCTCCCAGAGGGTGCGCGTGTATTCGAATTTGGCGGCGGCGGATCTACTGTTTTTTTTCAGAAAAAAAAATGTCTTGTCTACACCGTAGAGCATCACAAAGAATGGTTTGAGAATATCTCCAAATCATTTCAGTCTTCCACTCCCGTATGGAATGGATTTTTGATTGAAGCGGAAGCAGGCGATCTTGTTAGTCAACCCGAAATTGGAAATCCTCTTCACTACACTTCAGATGACGAGGGGTATAAGCATAAAAATTTCAAATCATACGCAACTAAAATTGATGGATTTGAGAATGGATTCTTCGATCTAGTTTTAGTAGACGGTCGTTCACGTCCATCGTGCGTGTTTCATAGCATTGACAAAATCAAAAAAGGCGGATATCTGGTCATTGACAATAGCGAAAGAGAATATTACAACGCCTATTTCAATGCCAACTTCGCTTCTCAATTTGAAAAAGTGCTTGATGTTTATGGACCTGTTCCATACATCACATGGTTTCATAAAACGACTATTTACCGCAAGAAATGAGTGCTCCACTCCTACTCTTCGTTTACAATAGACCCTATCATACTCTCAAGATGATAGAGGCCATTTCACGTAACGAGGGATGGGATCAAACGGATGTATTTGTTTTTTGTGATGCACCAAAGGAGAACGCTACAGAGACGCAACTTCTACGCGTCAAACAAGTACGTGATATCGTACAAAATATTTCTGGATGTAGAGATCTTCACATCACTTTTCAAGAAGAAAACAAAGGCCTCTATACTTCCATTATCAATGGTGTGAGTGGCATTTTGCAGCGTCACAAACGAGCTATTATTTTAGAAGATGATCTTGTGACGGCACCCAACTTCTTAACGTTTATGAATGCTGCATTGAATAAATATGAGCAGCAAAAAAACGTGCATTGTATTTCAGGTTACACCTACCCTATTCCTCATGATTCCAACGAAGCATTCTTTATCAAAGGAGCTGATTGCTGGGGCTGGGCTACGTGGATAGATCGTTGGGAAAAGATTCAAACAAATCCAACTATTCTCAAAAAAGAAATACAATCTCAGCAATTAGAAAACACTTTTAATTTCAATGGCAGCTATCCCTACATGCAAATGTTGGAAGATAGAATTGATGGAAAAAATCAATCATGGGCCATCCTGTGGTATGCGAGCGCATTGATTCAAAAAGGTCTTTGCCTATATCCCGCGCAGTCTCTTGTTGCCAACATTGGCAATGACGGATCGGGCACACACAACGTGGCTTCAAGCAATGCTTTTGACACTAACGTCAAAGAAGCAAAATCGTATAAACTTCCTGAAGCCATTGTGGAGTCAGAGGTGTATCGAAAAAGATTCATTTCTTTTTTCAGAAAAACTCAGCGTAAACCTTCACTGATGCACAAGGTTATCGGTGGTTTGAAGCGCAGGGCGCGATATTATTTTTCTAGAATAAAAAATAAAATAGCTCCCCCGAAAAAAGAATATGGTTGGTTTGGCGACTACGAGAATTGGCAGCAAGCCAGCGCTGAATGCGGCGGCTACGATCAAGACATCATATTAGAAGCAGTAAAAGATGCGTTATTAAAAGTGAAATACGGTGTTGCGAAATACGAACGTGACTCTGTACTTTTTGATGAAGTAAAAATTTGCGAGACCTTATTGTATAATTTACAAAAAGTAGCAGATAGCAAAGACGGTCAACTTCATGTCATCGATTTTGGAGGATCATTAGGTAGTAGCTATTTTCAAAATAGAGACTATTTGAAAAATATCAAATCATGTCATTGGAGTATCGTTGAACAGCCTAATTACGTAGCGGCAGGGAAGGATTATCTCGCATCCGATGAACTTCATTTTTACAATACCATTCAAGAGGCACAGCAAGAACATGCACACGATGTATTGATCCTATCGAGCGTTTTGCAATACTTGCCCCATCCTTATGATTGGATGTCGGAAATGAAACAATTCGATTTCGAAACCATCATCATCGATCGAACAGCATTTGTGAAACGAGAAAAAGATCGCATTACAAAACAAATCGTACCGCCTTCTATTTACGAGGCAAGTTACCCTGCATGGTATTTTAATGAAGATAAATTCATTGAATTTTGGAGTGACAAATACATCGTAGAAGACACATTTGACAGTGGTTTTGACCCCTCCGAGTTTATTGATGGAGAGTGGACCTATCGCAATGGATTTATATTGAAAAGAAAAAAATGACCTTAAATTTTTGTACCCTTTTTAACTCGAGTTACCTCAGTCGTGGGTTGGTGATGTACCAATCCCTAGAAAGGCATTGCAAAGATTTTCATTTATATATCTACGCCTTCGATGATAAATCATTCGAAGTATTGCAAAAGCTTGGTCTTGCACATGCCACCATCGTTAGCCTAAAAGAATTTGAAAGCCCAGAACTTCTAGCGGTAAAAAAAGATCGCTCCGCGGCCGAATATTGTTGGACATGCAGCGCTTCCACGATTCATTACTCTATTACTCATTTCAACCTCACCAATTGTACCTACATCGATGCCGATATGTTGTTTTACAGCGATCCGCGGGTGCTATTCGATGAAATGGGCAACAACTCCACTTTGATCACCGCACATCGATATACGGCAAAGTATGATCAGTCGGCTGTTTCTGGAAGATACTGCGTACAATTTGTGACCTTCAAGAATGACGAATCGGGAATGCGCGTCCTAGAATGGTGGCGTCAGTCTTGCCTCGATTGGTGCTATGCGAGAGTGGAGGATGGAAAATTCGGAGATCAAAAATACCTCGATGAATTTCAGCCACGCTTTGGAAATGTACATGAGCTCCAACACCTCGGAGGCGGCCTTGCACCTTGGAATATTCAGCAATATACTTTTGGAAAAAATGGCCAAGAGCTCATCGGCACCGAAAGCGCAACGGGCAAGACATTCAAGCCTGTGTTCTTCCACTTTCATGGATTGAAATTCTTCGAAAACAATATCCTAAGTCTTACAGGAGAATATTATGAGATTTCACCTGAAATCATCGATCAATTCTACAAACCTTATGTTGCGCTACTCAACCGCGGAAAAGAAGAAGTGCTAGCGATTGACAACACCTTCAACCCTCATGGTTCTGCGGGAATTTCTCCGTATCCACCTTTAAATCTCAAAACGATTATTCGTTTCTATTTGAGCGGAGTAAAGAGATCGTTGAAAAACGTATTCGGCGCGGGTTTGCGCGACCGCATTGCTCGTCATTACTATTTCTACAACGATAACGATTTTCATGCTTAACTTTGGGCTGAATACAAGTTATGGCCCATCTTATCGATCTAAAAACCTTTACTGACGCACGCGGCAATTTGACCGTCGTTGAGAAGGTATTGCCCTTTGACATCAAACGCGTTTTTTACATCTACGGAGTAGACGATTCGAAGCGCGGAGGACACCGTCATCACAAAACGATTCAAGCTGCAGTTTGTATTCAAGGCGCTTGTACTATTTACAACAACGATCAGAAAAGTGAGACCGAGTGGAGATTGGATCAACCCAACAAATGCCTCATTCTCGAACCACAAGATTGGCACACCATGTTTGACTTCACGCCTGATGCGATCTTAATGGTATTTGCAAGCGAAGAATTTGATCCAGCAGATTACATTCATGAACCCTATTAAGGCATGATAGAATACGAGAATATAGGAAAAGTAAACGCCCCATTCGCTGCGGAATATGCAACTGCATTTCAAGAAGTAATGGACAGCGGTTGGTACATCCTTGGAAATAAAGTGAAGCAATTCGAATCTGAATTTGCTACATACTGCGGCACCAAGCATTCCATCGGACTTGCAAACGGACTCGATGCTTTGATCCTTGCATTGAAAGCATACGATTTCAAACCAGGCGACGAAGTAATTGTACCGAGCAATACGTATATCGCTACCATCCTTGCCATCGTTCACAACGGATTGAAACCAGTATTGGTAGAACCAGATATCACGACCTATAACATCGACCCAGAGCGCATTTCAGAAAAAATCACTTCTCGTACAAAAGCGATACTAGTGGTTCATCTTTATGGAAAAATGTGTGCGATGGATGAAATCATGACCATTGCAAATAGCCATGGACTTGTAGTTATTGAAGATTGCGCACAAGCGCATGGCGCGCACCTCCATGGGAAGAAAGCCGGCAACTGGGGACACTATGGTGCATTCAGTTTTTATCCAACAAAAAATTTAGGCGCCCTTGCTGATGCAGGTGCTGCTACTACCAACGATGATGCGCTGGCTCTAAAAATGAGCACACTTCGAAATTATGGTAGTCAAAAAAAATATTACAACGAAGTTGTAGGATACAACTCTCGCTTAGATGAAGTGCAAGCTGCCTTCTTGAGCATCAAGCTTCGAAGACTAGATGACATCAATGCACACAAACGTGAATTGGCGAAAATGTACCTCGAACAATTGAACGATCAATTCATCAAACCCATTGTGCAAGAAGGTTATTTCGATGTCTATCACATCTTCAATATTCGTCACCCCAAGCGCGATGCATTGCGTGATTATTTATTGAGCAAGGATATCAAGACTGATATTCATTATCCCGTGGCACCAATTGATCAACAAGCAATGAAAGGAATTCTCGACGGACAAGACAGCGAAATTGCCAGAGAGATTCACGCCACCACGTTGAGTTTGCCCATTTCTTTTTTCCATAAAAAAGAAGAAATTCAAACTGTAATTGACGCACTCAATGCCTTTTAAAAATGGCTAGTTTATCCATCATCACTATTAATTACAATGATCTTGAAGGATTGAAAAAAACCACACAAAGTGTTTTTTCTCAAACCTTCAAAGACATTCAGTATATCGTAATTGATGGTGGATCTACTGATGGAAGTGCGGAGTATATTCAGCAACACTCGGATAAATTATATTACAGCATTTCGGAAAAAGACAAAGGAATCTTTAATGCTCAAAACAAAGGATTGGCCCAGGCTACAGGCGACTATTGCTTGTTCCTAAACTCAGGAGATTGTCTTGCAAATAACACTGCCATCGCAGAGGTCATGTCCCAAAATTTAGAAGCCGATCTCATCCTTTGTAATATGGGATTTGTGTACAATGATGGTGTTCAAATCAGAAAGCAATCGAAAAATATTGATTTCAAACTATTTGCTACAACCTCCATTTGGCATCCTGCAACGTTGATTAAACGCAGCGTCTTTGAATTAACAGGACCTTACAACGAAGCGTTTCGCATCACAGCCGACTATGATTTTTTCATCAAAGCAATTTGGAAATATCATGTCAGCTATCAGCATATTGATATTGTCATTTCTCATTTTGATACTACTGGAGTGAGTTCAAATCCGGAGCACGCTGCAAAGCATCAGGACGAGCGCATGCGGGTGCAAGCGCAGTATTTCACCGATGAAGAGTTAAATGAATCACTAGAGATTCAAGAACGAGAGAAATCCTTCCTAACCAAGGTACTTCGTAAAATCAAACGTATATTTCCTCCAAACGCATGATGAATGCAGAAGGAAAAATATCTGTGATTGTGCCGAACTATAATTACGCGCACTACCTACCGGAGCTCTTCGCGTGCTTGCAGCAGCAGTCTTATTCAAATTGGGAATGTATCATCGTAGATGACGGAAGTTCTGATAACAGCATTGCGCTAATAGAAGCTGCTGCGAAGGAAGATGCACGTATTATCCTTATTCAGCAAACGAACGCTGGACCCGCAGCAGCCCGCGCCAATGGCATCAAACACGCATCAGGAGAATACATCCAACTCATCGACGCGGATGATTATATATCAAAAGAAAAATTTGAAAGAGCATTGAATATTTTCATTGACCAACCATCCATCGACAGCGTGTATTCAGATTATCGCTTCGTGGATGTTCCTTTCACCAAAGAATGGAAAGAAGATTTTAGAAAAAATAAAGTCGGCTCTCAACCCTTTATAGACTTTCTTTCAAGATGGGAATTAGACCTCATGATTCCGATACATTCATTTGTTTTTAGAAAAACGTGTTTTGATCGTTGGGGCAGTATGGATCCACAATTTCAAACGCATGAAGACTGGGATCTTCATCTCAACTTTTCATTGAACGGAGCGCGCTACCACTACGATGATCATGTAGGCGCCTATTATCGCATTCATGGAAGCAGTTCTTCTCGAACAGACCTCACCAAAAACCGTCGCGACATCGCGTTGGTTCTTGCGAAGTACTTACCGCTGGTAAGAAATGATTTTGAAAAAAGAATTTGGCGCGAACGCTATTTCCAAGCAGTGGCATCTTTTATTATTGATGCTCGCGTGCGCAAGCAGATCAATTGGAAGCGCGTGATGGATCATCCTATTCCAGATAGCTTGAAACGCGCTGCCGTATGGAGTAGTCCCCTATATTTGATTCCTAAGATATTCGGCAAACTCGCAAAGTGAAAGAAAGCATCGACATATCGATTGTTATTGTCAACTACAATGTGAAAGACTTGGTACTGGCTTGTCTTAAGAGCATTTATGCTTTTACGAATCCTGCTTTGCAATTAGAAATATTTGTGGTGGATAATGATTCAAAGGATGGCAGCAAAACAGCCATCCCAGAAGCATTTCCTGATATTCATTTCATCGATAATGATTTTAACGCAGGTTTTCCTGCTGCGAATAATCAAGCATTCAAGCTGGCCCAAGGCCGCTACATCTTCATGTTGAATCCCGATACGGAAGTGAAAGATGATAGCATCGGCAAGCTATATCAATATCTTGAAACGCATGCACAAGTAGCCATGTGTGCGCCAAAGCTTCTGAATAGTGATTTATCATTTCAGCAAAGCGTATGGCGTTTTCCAACATTGACATCGATCTTTTTAGAAATGCACTATTTGCATGTTTTAAATGGAAAAAAAGATTACCGCGACCAATCATTCAACGAATCATTCAGCGCGGAAAGCGTTTCTGGAGCAGCCATATTTTTTAGAAAAGAATTGCTCGAATCAGTAGGATACCTCGATGAAAAAATGTTTTGGATTGAGGATATTGACTTCTGTTATCGCGCAGTAAAAGCCGGCAATACTTTGATCTACCTGTCGGATGCAACAGTGGTCCATCACATCGGACAAAGCGCTAAAAAAAATTATAACATTTCTATTTCAAATCAAATTTGGAATAAAATAAAATTCTTCAGAAAGCACTTTTCTCCAAGCGCCACTTTCTTGGTGAAATGCATGAGTGCCTATCACGTGGTCATTAAATTCGTCATGTTCAGTTTGATGTCGCCGTTTTCTGTGATCTACCAACGCAAAGCAAGCGCTTATGTGTACACATTCAAGCGCGTATTTAATCCACCAGATGGCATCCAATGAGTGATTTAAAAAAAATACTCATCACAGGTGGCACCGGATTTATCGGTCAACACTTGATTGCTTTGTGGAAAGAGCAGCACCAACTCTATGTGCTTTCAAGAAAAAAGAACATTACCATTGATGGGGTTGAAATATTGAATGGCGATCTGAGCACTATTCATCAGCACAAAGAAATACTTGCCGAAATAGATTTTGTGATCAACATTGCTGGCGACAAAAAAAACATCTCCCTCATGCAAGCCACGAATGTAGAGGGATTGCGACACTTGCTTGAAGCGATATCTGAATTCCCTACCAAAGTACTTCACGTTTCCAGCGCAGGAATCTATGGTATCGAACAACAAGAAGTCGATGAAATAACCGAAGAAACCCTTTGCCTTCCCAACAACACTTATGAAAAAAGTAAATTTGAAGCAGAGATCATTCTGAAAGCCTGGGGCGATCGCCATGCGGATCGCTACATTGCTATTCGACCTTCCAATGTTTTTGGTCCTTTAGACCCCTCCAATAAATTACTTACACTCTGCAAAGCGCTTCAATCCGGCAAATTCTTCTTTATTGATAAAGGAGCATTGGTCAATTATGTGAGTGTATCACAAGTTGTAAATGCGATCGATGAATTAGTAAAGACCAATCGGTTCGAAAATTCATTCTTCAATGTGAATGCACCTATGACCATTGCGCATTTTATTGAAAACCTACGTACTCATTTAGGTACTACTCCTGAACCCAAGACCATTGCTGGTTTTTTTCAGCCTCTTGTATTTCTTGCAGCCAAGATTTTCGATCTATTACCAAAGCGATTCCAATTCTTCAACTCCGGAAAATACCGAGAACTCACGTCTTACAAGTACTACAACGTAGAGAAACTCGAACGTTTCATTCGATTTGAGCACACCAAAGACCTCGAACGGGGTATTGAAAACCATATCGAAAACTTCAAGAAACAAGGGCTTCTATAGCCTTAAAAAGCAAGCTTATTGAGTAAATTTGAGCCTTAAATCCAATCGCTCCGATGACGATATTGCTTTTAGGTGAAAATGGTAGTGTGCATATCCAGAAGTGGATTCGTGCCTTGGCAGACCGCCCGGGCATCAAGATGCACGTGATTACCTATGAGCGCGGAGTCATGTATGATGATGTCGCTTATCATTTCTTAAAGCCCATCACCAATACAAAGCTCGACTATGTGCTAAACGCTTCGCGCGTGAGAGCAATCATTAAAACCGTTAAGCCAGATCTAGTGCATGCACATTATGCAACGAGCTATGGCTTCATGGCAGCACAAAGTAATTTTCATCCTTTGATCATTACAGGATGGGGAGCAGATATCTTCGATAGCCCGAAACAATGGGCGATGCGTAAAATGCTTCAATACAGCTTCCGCAAGGCAGACGGGCTCTCGGTGCTTTCTCGCATCACGCGAGAGGAGATGAAAAAATATACCGATAAAGAAGTTTTGTTAATTCCATTCGGAGTAGCTACAGAAAAATTTAACGCATGTGACCGTACCAACCGAACGATCGTTCGGGTTGGAACAGTAAGAACACTTACAGAAAAATACGGCATCGAATACTTGATTCGAGCCTTTGCAATTCTTAGAAAAAAACACCAAAACATCCATCTCGACATTGTTGGAGATGGCCCCCAGCGAGGCTTTTTAGAGTCGCTCGCTAAAGATCTAACAGTGTCTGACCACATTACATTTCATGGATATGTGAATCAAAACAGCGACTTCGAAAAGTATAAATCACTACTAGATAGCTTCGATATATTCACCATTCTCTCGATTATCGATTCTGAAACTTTCGGTGTTGCTTCTGTAGAGGCCTCCGCTTGCGGCTTGCCAGTAGTCGCTACCAACGTAGGCGGACTGCCCGAAGTGGTGAGTGATCAGTGCACGGGTTTATTAGTTCCTCCAAAAGATCCCGAAGCGACGGCGGCGGCGCTAGAGAAATTAATTGTCGATGAAACATTACGACACCGCATGGGAAGAGAAGGACGTGAATACGTGCTCGCCAACTACGATTGGAAAAAGAATGTCGATCAAATGATCGCGTTTTATGGTTCACTAATCTCGAAGCACTCATGAGAATCGTCATTCTAAGTCAATACTTCCCACCCGAGGTCGGTGCGCCGCAGAACAGGTTATACGAACTTGCTGTGCGCCTACAGGAGCGCGGCGCGGAGGTCACCATCCTAACAGCAATGCCCAACTATCCTCAGATGGTAGTGCATGAGCAATACAAGGGTAAGTTCTTCGTGTCTGAAAACATGAATGGATTGACAGTACTCCGTTCGTGGATCTATGCATCGACTTCAAAAGGTATTTTTAAAAGACTTCTGAATTATTATTCGTTTGTGTTTAGTTCGTTTTGGATCGGATTATTTAAACTACCTAAACACGATTTTTTATTAGTAGAAAGTCCACCCCTATTTCTTGGAAAAACAGCTTTTGCACTAACGAGATTAAGAGGTTCGAAAATGATTTTCAATGTCAGCGACCTTTGGCCTGAGAGTGCTGAAAAGCTTGGCATTGTAACGAATAAATCATTTTTAAAAGTCGCCACGATACTAGAAGAATTTTTATATAAAAAATCTTTTTTAATCACAGGACAAACCCAAGGGATTTGCAAAGACATTCAAACTCGCTTTCCTAAGAAAGACTTGTTTTGGCTGCCGAATGGCGTAGACATGAACTACTACTCTATCGATCTAGTAGAAAGTAATTGGAGAAAAGAAAACGGTTTTGATGAAGATGATTTCCTGCTCCTCTATGCCGGAATCATCGGTCATGCGCAAGGATTAGAAGTTATTCTTCACGCAGCATCGCAAATACAAGTGCATTCAAAAATAAAGTTCTTGCTGCTGGGAAGTGGCCCTGAGCGCGATAAACTCATTGCATTGAAAGAAGAACTTCGCCTTACCAATGTACATTTCCTAGATGCTGTAGGAAAAAAAGAAATGCCCGCTATTGTAAAAGCAGCAGATGTTGCAGTGATTCCGCTCAAGAAACTCGACCTTTTCTTAGGTGCCATTCCATCCAAGATATTTGAAAATTTAGCAATGAAAAAGCCCATTCTTCTAGGGGTATTAGGAGAAGCCAAAGAATTATTTATTGATAGCGGAAAAGCTGGTCTGGCTTTTGAACCCGAGAATGCGGAGGATCTAGCCCAAAAGACCCTTCAACTTTTTCAAAACAAAAATGAATGCGCTCAGCTAGGTGAAAACGGCTATCAATATGTCAAAGACAATTTTACACGAGACCTCATTGCCCAGCGCTTTTGGGAAAAGCTACAAACCATCCACTCTACGAAGTAATAACCGCATGATTCGACTGACCATTGTTTTTCTTGTGACCTTGTTCTCACTGAATATCTCAGCTCAAATGAATCCATCCAACCAGAACGCTACTCCTCAACCATACCTAGAATGGATGTTCGAAATGGAACCTGGTTCTTGGAATACAGCGACGGTTCCAGGATGCATTCACACCGATTTAGAAAACCTCGGGATGATTGAAAATCCCTTGATTGGCATCAACGAAAGCCTTTGTCAATGGGTCGGAGAACGCGATTGGAACTATTCTACTTACGACTTCAGTGTACCTGATGAAATATTCAATTCCAATGTCATCAGAATTAAATTCCACCAACTAGACACTTACGCAACGGTATATCTCAACGATCAAAAGCTTTTTACTGCTGACAACGCTTTCCGTGCGTATGAAGTAGACATCAAACCATTTCTCAAAAAAGAGAAGAACACAATGCGCGTGGAATTTAAATCTCCACTCACGATAGGAAAACAAAAAATTCAAGATCTCGGACATCCACTTCCCGGTGATGCAATGCGAGCAGTAACGCGCAAACCACAATACCACTATGGATGGGACTGGGGGCCCAAATTGGTCACCATGGGCATTACCGGTCCAATAGAATGGATTGCTTACAACGAAGCGAACATCACCGACTTTTACATCAACCAAAAATTTATTTCTAAAGAAAAAGCCGAGATTGAAGCGCGTGCTACTGTCCACAGCACCGTTGAAGGCTTCATCACTCTCAAACTTCAGTACACAGAAATTCTTGAGGCCAATATCGTTACCCTTAAACTGACCAAAGGAATCAATGAATTCATTATCCCTTTAAGTATTGATAATCCGAAATTATGGTGGTGTAATAATCTTGGCGATCCGTATTTATATGACTTCCATTTAGAGGCATCTGTAAATGATAAGAAAGTATCTGAAAAGCACATCAAGACCGGCTTACGCAGCATTCGCTTGGTGACAGATAAAGATGATATCGGAGAAACTTTTTATTTCGAATTAAATGGCAAGCCCGTTTTCGCGAAAGGAGCCAATTATATTCCCATCACCATGCTTCCGGGTGTTGCGACGAGAGAAGATTATACAAATCTTTTATGGCAGTGCCAAAGCAGCCACTTCAATATGCTACGTGTATGGGGCGGCGGCTATTATGAAAGAGAAGATTTCTATGAATTGTGCGACAGTCTAGGTTTGATGGTGTGGCAAGACTTTATGTTTGCTTGCAGCATGTATCCGGGCGATCCCGCATTTCTTCAAAACGTACAACTCGAAGCAGACTATCAAACCAAACGTTTGCGCAATCACCCGTCCATTGCATTGTGGTGTGGAAATAATGAAAATGCAGAAGGTTGGGAACGATGGGGTTGGCAAATGGGTTTGAGTGATAAAGACAAAGCAAAATTAGCCAAGGCATACAGTGATGTATTCAATGAAATCCTTCCTAATGCAGTATTGAAAAATCATCCTCAAATAAATTATTGGGAGAGCAGTCCACGCTTCGGAAGAGGCGATAAGCGTAGCACCACAGAAGGCGACTCGCACTATTGGGGATTGTGGCATGATGAAGAACCATTCGAGATCTTAAATGAACGTGTGCCGCGATTCATGAGCGAATATGGAATGCAGAGCTATCCAAACCTCAATGTGCTTCAAGAGATTGTTACTACCGATTCGCTCAACATCAACGACCCAGGGATGGTGCTCCATCAAAAGCATCCACGCGGAAATAAATTGATGAATGACTACATGCGCCGCTGGTTTGATGTTGATCAACTTCTGAAAGATCACCCCGATGGCGAACATTTCTACGACACAGACTTTGCCTATTACGCCCAACTGACACAAGCCGTGCAAGCAGAAGGAATCTTGATGGGGATTGAGGCACATCGCAGAAACATGCCTTACTGCATGGGAACATTATTCTGGCAATTGAACGATGTGTGGCCTGCACTCTCTTGGAGCGCAGTTGATTACAAGTATCAACCTAAATTATTGATGAGCGCATTGTATGATGTGTACGCTCCAATTTTGATCAGTCCCATCATCGAAAACGACTTCCTCAACATTCATTATATCAATGATGGAATTCAGGAGAATCCCCTAGTTAAAATAGAAATCTTCATTTCAAATGACAATGGAGAAATCATTTTTGATGAAATAGTAGAGCATTTTCCATTGACAAATAATTGTATTTTCTTTAGTAAAAAAATGACAGACGTTCTTGGCGACAAATCTCCCGAAAACTGCACCATTACTGTAAATATGAGCACCTTTGACGGTGAATTATTTAGAACAAGAACAAAGAAATTAATTGGAAAAAGTAGCCTTGGATTGCGAATGCAATTATCAGATTATGACGCCATGATCTACTTCGCTCGATAAGGAATAAAAACACACACTTTTAACACGAAACATAGCGTTGTATTTTTCTCGTCACTCTAATTTTGTCTCATCAAAAATTAGTTGTGATGAAATGTATTTATTCTCTTTTTGTAGCTTTTTTCATTTGCGCATCAAGCTTTGCCCAAACTTCAAATCTTTATTCTTCCATTGGAGGAACTTTTGATGATGAAATAAAAAACATCATCCTTCTTCCTGATGGCGGACATATTACTTCTGGCACATTTCAAACTGTTGCGGATCTCGATCCTACCCCGCTTGTATTCAATGCCACATCAAGTGGTCAATCGGATATTTTTATTTCTCGATTTGCAGCCAATGGCGATCTTGTTTGGTCAAGACAGCTGGGCGGAGAAATGACCGAACTAGTGACGGATATGATTGTGGCAAATAATACCGTATATATTGTTGGATCATTTAATTCAACCGTGGACTTCGATCCAGGAGTTGGCAGCAGCACACTCACCGCTATCGGTGTTCAGGATGGATTCCTCGCCGCATACAATCTAGCAGGCGAATTTCAGTGGGTGCAACACATCGGAGGTGCATCAGGAGATGATATCACATCCATCACCATCTCAAACGATGGTAAAATAGTTTTAGGAATTAACTCTTATTCTTCACCGCTCAATTTAAATTCAACGGGATCAGTGACCCACAACAATACTACTGGGCAAGATTTCATCATAGCGCGCTACTCTTCCAATGGCACCTATCATTCACATGTTGCTGCGAGTAACGATAGCAGCAGCGGTTTCGGTTCTATCAATAGTGTTGTTACAGATGGCGAAGGAAATACCTACGCAGCCGGCTTCTTCGCTGGAACGGGATATAATTTCAATCCTTATGGAGGAAACAATTTTGTATCCGCTACGAGCGCAGGTGACGCGTTTATTGTGAAGTACAACGATAACTTGAACATGCTATGGTTTAAGTCGATTGGTGCAGAAGGTTATGACAATGCAAACGATATTGCTGTAAATGAAAATCAAGTCATTGTCACTGGTATTTTTAATAGCACTGTTCAAATTGAAAACGGAATTGATCCACTAGTGGCAAGTTTCGGTGATGCAGGATTCATCATTGAACTCACCGCCTCAGGCGACTACGCATTCGCAGGGTCACTAGTCGGAAGCGGCAGCGTGACACCCCTCGTGATTGAATTTATTGCGAATGGACAATACTATGTTGCCGGAAGATATTCGAACACATTCGATACAGATCCCACTGCAGGTATTTCAACTTCTCCAGCAGCTTCTAATTTTTCAAGCTCAGGCTTTGTATTGAAACTCACTCCTGATAACAACCTTGTTTGGATGGAGCGTATAGGGCTTGGTGCAGAGCACTACTTGTATGATATGGCGATCAATGATTCACAAGAAGTATATCTCGTTGGTAGTTTTACTTTCAACACCAACTTCGGTATTGGTGAAGGAAATGCCCCCCTCAGCAGTGTTGGTGGTATTGATGGATATTTGCTTTCTATTTCTCAAGATTTATGTTCTGATTTTCTAGTGACTTCAAGTAATCTCAATAACGCATCTTGCGTAGAGCCCGGCAATGTTAGCATCACATTAAGTGGTGGCAGCGAGCCATACAACATCAGCTGGCAAAACGGCGAAGTAGTCAATGAATACGAATATAATTTCTTGACGCAAGGAGTTTATAATGTCTTTATATCAGATAACAATGGTTGTACACGCACACGCACATGGGTGCTTGACGGGCCTGAATCTGATACTGGAAATGATGTCATCGTAACCACTCATCACTCCGATTTCGCAGTTGGTCAAACAACAACGATCCATGTCGATGTCTACAATCAGCTCTGTGCGCCAGCTTCAGGTGAAATCAAAGTTGCATTTCCAGTCGGACTTGTTTTTGTAGAAACCAACGCCATAGGGTACACCATTGAAGATAATATCATCACCGTTCCTTTTACAGACATTGATTACGACTCCGAGCACATCAAGTTTTTCATTTGGGTTTACATGCCATTCGGCGTTTATGAAATCGGTGACGAGGTGAATTACACGACAGAGGTCATCCTTGATGCGACGAGTAATAATCAAGAGCAAAACTTCAATAATAACAATGCCGCTATAACTGCTATTGCCGTATCCGCTTTCGATCCAAACGATAAGCAAGTATATCCGCGTGGAGCATGTGAGCAAGGTTATATTCTTCAACCTGAATATTTGACATACACCATTCGCTTCCAAAACACCGGAAATATTGCAGCGCAGAATATTTATCTCTACGATACATTATCAACTCACCTCGATCCTCAAAGTGTGATCATTCGATCGTTTAGTCCTTTCTATCCAGAGGTAGAAATTTTAGAAAACAACATTCTGAAATTCACATACGCCAATGTCTATTTACCAGACAGTACAAGCAATCCAGAAGAGAGTATTGGTTGGGTGACGTTTGAAATATCACCATCCAACAATGCCTTGCCAAGCGGCACCGAGATCACCAACAAAGCAGGAATTATTTTCGACGCCAACCCAGCCATCATCACCAATACGGTGATCAATACGGTGGTAGATGAAATACCAAGTGTAAATCTTGCCGTGATCAACGAAGTCGGCACCATCAGCGCCGTTCAAGATGGTGTGAGCTACCAATGGTTTGATTGTATTACCTCGACACCATTAGAAGGTCTTACTTCACAAACAGTGAGTCCAGAAATAGATGGAAACTACGCCGTAGAAATGGCATTGCCCGGCTGTCCTGCCGTTCAAAGCGATTGCTATGATTATATCTATACTAGTGTAGAAGAATTAGCATCGCATCAATTCTTCAATGTATATCCAAATCCAAGCAATGGAGAAATACAATTGAATCTTTCGAATGATCTAGAAGATGCTATCCTTCATATTTACAATAATACCGGACAGGAAATTAATCAAATCGATTTACGCAACACCACCAGCAGCAAGCTATCCATCAACCTACCAACCGGAGTTTACCAGTTTGTACTCACTGAAAAAGGAGAAGTAAAGGGAAGTGCGAGGGTGGTGAGGGAGTAGAACCTTGGTTCTTGGTTCATAGTTCTGGGTTCGTGGTTCGTGGTTCGGGATTCGAGATGAGTCAATCCACGGATTGGGAAAACCTCTCGCTCCTGAATTAAAATTTTTCGCTTCGCAAAATTTTTAATTCCTACGCTCGAGGACCCAGTTGCTTCGCAAAAATGCAAAAAGGCAAAAAAGTGAAAAGCATTTGCTTTTCACTTTTTTGCCTTTTTGCATTCATTGAGGGCCTAGTGGGTTCTCGAGCGTTATGAACGGAAATATTTTGCGAAGCAAATATTGAAGAGAATATAGCGAGAGACCAGTCCAAATCCGTGGAAAAACCTTCTTGAAAACCTCAAACTCAGAATGAGTCCTTCGACAAACTCAGAATGAGAATGAGTAGGAGAATGAGAATGAATAGAGTGACGAGCCGCAAGGCATGAGGTATTCCGAATTCCGAATAAGCGAAGCGGAATTTCGAATCGAGAATCGAGAACTAGCGAAGCGAAATCGAGAATCGCTATCTTTCCCGCTCAAATCGAAGCGATGTTTTTCAAAAACCATAAAACGACATTCAACAATGTCTGTGAGCGCAATGGACTCCGTATTTCTTTTGATGACAACTCATCAGGACTTCAAGTGCTGCAAAACATATTTGTAGACCGAGAATACGCTGACTACTTTCCATTCTATCAAGACGCCGTGATCGTTGATATTGGCGCTCACTACGGGTACTTCTCGCTATTTGCTGAAGTGAATTCTGGAACGAATGCACGCATCTTCTCTTTTGAACCAGACCCAAAAAACTATGCTATTCTCAACAAGAATATTTCGAATCAGGGTTCTAAAAAAATCAAAGCACATCCTTTTGCCATCGGCGGAAAAAACCGCACCGCGTCGCTTCACCTCGGAAATAGCACCAATAGTTCTTTAATCGAAGACTATCAGCTTTTATCTAAAGATCATTCTTCTACATCCGTTGATGTGCGTGCTTTAGATGAAGTATTGACTGAATTACAAATTGATAAAATTGATTTTCTCAAAATCGACTGCGAGGGTGCAGAATATGAGATCATTGCTCAATCAAGCGATGATTCTTTGAAAAAGGCTGCTATCATTTCTATGGAATTCCATGATATGAAGAACGTGAATCAAACGGCGCAAACGCTCATCAACCGTCTCACTTCACTAGGATTCAAGGTGGTCAAGTTTCAATACGAACGCACCAACTTTGGACTGAACTACGGCAAGCTCATTTTCCAGAAATAGAAACAAATGAAGCCGCTTCTCTCCAAATCATTGTTGATTCTCTTGATTGGTGTTGCTTTTTTCCAAATCACTTTCGGACAAAAGCTCATGAATTGGGACATGATGGACATCACATTTCCTTGGAGAAATTTTATTGGCGCTTGCCTTCAAGAAGGAATACTTCCCACTTGGAATCCATATATCACGCTTGGCTTTCCGCAACAAGCCGATCCACAAACGTGGTATCCTGTATCAGCTTTGATTTCCCTTCCCTTTGGATATAATTTATACGCGTTACACTTCGAGTTTATTCTTCATTTGATCATAGCAGGACTTGGCTTTCGATATTTATTGAAAAGCTTTGAGATAAAAAATGAAATAGCACTCTTCCTTTTTTCCCTTGCGTATGTCTGTTCTGGATTTTTTGTAGGCAACGCTCAATTCATGGGATGGATAGTTAGCGCCGCATGGATACCGATCATCATTGCATCGACACTGCTCTTCTTTCAAAAGCCGCAATGGAAGCTCCTTCTACAACTCGTACTCTCCCTCTTCATGCTTCTCACCGGAGGATATCCCGGACTCTTTATCATCACGGGGTACGTTGTCATGGTCATTGCATTTTATTATTTATGGAAAAATTATGGCGCTAAACTCCGCGAAATTCCTTGGATAAAACTGATGACTGGAATTGTCATTTTCTTGTGTTTATCATCTGTGGTACTTTACTGTAGCTTCGAAATTCGCAGTCACATTTATCGCGATCAACTAACTGTAGATCGCACACTATTCGGCTCTTTGAGCACGGAGAGTTTTATTTCATTGATGTATCCCTTCGGCACCGTCAATCAAACCAGCGAGCTTGGCAATGTCGATGTGTCTATCATCAATAGCTACTTCGGAATCTTCTCATTGGCATTTATTGTTTTGGCTTTTTTTCAAAGAAATAAAAAAGCCATTCTACTCTTCATCGCTGCACTTGTCTTCTTTATGATCGCACTTGGAAACGACCTCCCACTGCGCCGTTTACTCTACTACTTACCGTTTTGGAACACCTTTCGTTTTCCCACCATCTTTAGATTATTCGGAATCATCTTTTCACTTGCCGCAGCAGCGCATGTTTTCAATCAAATAAACCTCCAAAGAGATCGCAAAAAAATCATTGGTATTTTCATATCGATTGCAATACTTCAATTGGCTACAATGCTCGGCGCTTCCAGCCTTGGAGAAACATGGTGGTTGGTGACAAAAAAGAACTTGAGATATTTTATTTCTGAATCCACGATTGCACAACGCGTCGCAGCCCAAGCTTTCATCATCATGGTGCTCTATTCTTTGCTCGCATTTATTATTTATGCAAAAAGAAAAAGCAACTATCTCCTCTGGATCACGCCTTTGCTGGTGATTGAAATACTTCTCTTCACTCAAATGAATGGCGCTAAGACCGTGTACAACATGGATACAAAATTTCATGAGACACAAGCCGCAATAGCAGCACTGCCAAAAGATTTTCCTATACCAAACTTGAATGATAGTCTTGTGAACTCTCAAGACAATGCATTGAAAGCACCGCCTTCCTTGTGGCGCAACATTAACATGCTCTACAAGAAACCTACGTTCTACGGATACACCCCCTATTATCTCGATAGTACATCAGCACTTGAGAATGATCCGGCGCTGCAAGAAATTATCGCGACACCCTTTTTGTATTTTTTACAAAAAGGTGCTGATCGAAATATTTCCATCACAGAATTTTCGCCGAATAAGATCACATGTAGTGTTAACATAAGCTCAAAGAATACGTTGGTCCTCACTCAAAACAACTACCCCGGCTGGAAGGTCCTCATCGACGGCACCCCCGCTCCTCACCGCACCATCCATCACGCCATGATCGCCACCGACATCCCAGCTGGAAATCACAATATCACATTTGAGTTTTCCACATCGACTATCACAACCTTATTCGCTCTCTCACTAATCACCTTCCTAGCCGTCCTCGTGGTATACTTTTATCTGTGAAAGATTTTCGATTCTCGATTCTCGATTCTCGATTCTCGAATGAGGGTTTGTCCACGGATTTGCACCACCCTTCGACTCCGCATTTAATCTGCGCTACGCTTGATCAAATGCTCCGCTCAGGGAACGGCGTTCGCTCGCTAAATGGGAAAAAAGAAAAAAAAATGGGGCATAAAATGCCCCATTTTTTTTTCTTTTTTCCCATTCTGAGCGGAGCACTTCGTTCCCTGAGCGGAACGAAGCGTTAGCGAAGTGAAGTCGAAGGGTGGTCCAAATCCATGGAGCGAGTTCTTTTCTTTTTTCCCATTTAGCAAGCGAACACCGTTCCCAAAGTGCCACCCTGAGCCTGTCCTAGGGCGCAGTGAGAAATTTGCGAAGCAAAAATTTCGAACGAAGTCGAAGAGGATGGTGCAAACCCGTGGACAAACCCCATCAAGAATCGAGAATCGAGAATCGAGAATTTACAGTGAAATTTCGATCTTCTCTATCGTCTCACCAGTCGTTTTCATTGTGAGGGTGACTTCGCGGGTCTCGATCTTTTCGCCGTCTACAATTTCGACGCGGTAGGACTTATTGCCTTGTAAGCTCGCTTTAAAGCGTCCTGCTTTATCTGTTTCGCCCGAGGAGATCAATTTACCTGACTCGTCAAATACATTCACTTTAATGCCTTTAATGACCTTGCCTGTTGCATTGCTTTTTGTAATGCAAATGATTTGACCAAACGTGCCGGTGTCGTATCCTTTTGATACGAGCTCATAGCTCGAAACATCGATCATGTAAATATCGCGCTCGCCATAGCTATCGCCGTATTCCGCTGCCATCAGCATCTTGGTGTTGTCGCTGGTCAAAGAGAAAGTCGATTCTTCATTTACAGTATTAATGGGATATCCCAAATTCACTGGAATACTCCATTCTCCATTAACTAATTCTGTTTTGAAAATATCATAGCTTCCCAAACATTCGTGTCCGTTGCTCGCGAAGTACAAGGTCTTTCCATTCGGGTGAATGAAAACGAATTTCTCATCGTCTTCTGTGTTGATCACCTTTCCCAAATTCTTAGGATTCGACCACTTCTCGCCTTTCTTATATGAAACATAAATATCACCTTGACCAAGTCCCTCAGGGCGCTCGCTGATGAAGTACAATGTATTTCCATCAGCAGTCATACTTACGGATGATTCAAAATAAGATGTGTTGATCGGACGAGGCATGCGCTCTGCAGCGTACCACTTATTTTCTGAGGCACTCTTTTTCGAAAAGAAAATTTCTCCTGTAGTGGTCACTGTGTTCTTATACACATATACTCCGCTACCATCAGGAAACACGCTCAATACGGCATCGTAAGTATTTGTATTCACATCACCAGGAAGGGGTTCGCTATCCGACCATTTTCCTGAAGCATCATCATAAGTTGAATAGTAAATGTCTTCGAAAAATTTATAGTCTCCCTTCTTATCAATCTCTCCTCCTTTGGTATCGCTTCTTCTTGAAGTGAACACCAAAAACTTTCCATCTGCAGTGATGCATGGAGTGTATTCTTCGAAACGAGTATTGATAGCTTCTCCCATATTTTCCACTTTCACATCCACGGGCTTTGCCATCATCACTTTCGCGAAGTTGCATTCCTTTACATATTTAACAGCAAGCTCTTTCTCGTAGGTATTGCCGCGGGTTTTATCAATGTATTTTTGGAAATAAGAAATAGCCTTGTCAAGATCCGCGACGCGATGATAAATCTGGCCATAGAAAAAATCGGTGGTGGTAGTTACTTCTGCATTAAGACCTACCGCTTTATTGAGGTACTCAAGAGCGAGATTATATTTCTTCAAATTGTAGTGACATTCTGCAATTCCATAATGCGCCGTTGCATTGGTAGGGTCGGTATCAAGTACTTCGCGGTAGATAGTGAGTGCACCGCGCATGTTATTCTCATTGAACTCATGTTTGGCTGCCACAATTTTCACTGCATTGGATGTTTGTCCGAAAAGGCCTGTGCCTGTAGTATCCGTTTGCGCTTGTGAAGTGATGTTCAGAAGGAAAAGGGCAGTAAGTGTGAGAAATGATGATAATTTCATAAAATAAATAATAGCTGAGATAAAAGTAAGCAATTTTGCAATCTTCTACCTTTGCTATCTAAAATTACGCCATTGAAATCGACCACCGAAAGTAGCAGTCGCTACGACCATTTGGAAAAGATGAGTGTTGCAGAGATTCTCAGCAGCATCAATCGTGAAGATCAAACCGTGCCTCTCGCTGTAGAAAAGGCTTTGGGCGCGATTGAGCTGCTCGTTTCGCAGATTGTTCCAAGAATGAAAGAAGGCGGCCGATTATTCTACATGGGCGCCGGCACCAGCGGTCGACTCGGCATCCTCGATGCATCGGAGTGTCCGCCCACTTTTGGAGTCGAACACGGCTTGGTAGTGGGACTAATAGCTGGCGGTGATAAAGCCATTCGATACCCCGTTGAAAACGCTGAAGACAGCACCACACAAGGTTGGCAGGATTTACAAAGCTTCGAGATCAATGAAAATGATACGGTGATCGGAATTGCAGCATCTGGCACCACACCGTATGTGATTCATGCGGTCAACAAATGCAAAGAACAAAATATCCTCACAGGATGTATTACGTGCAATCAAGGCTCTCCCCTAGCTCAAGCGGTGGATTATCCGATTGAAGTAGTGGTAGGCCCTGAGTTTGTAACGGGCAGCACCCGCATGAAAAGCGGCACCGCACAAAAATTAGTACTCAATATGATTTCTACTTCCATCATGATCCAACTCGGTAGAGTAAAAGGAAATAAAATGGTAGATATGCAATTGAGCAATCATAAACTCGTAAATAGAGGAACCCGCATGGTCATGGAGCAAACCGGACTCGATGAACAGACGGCACAAGAATTATTATTAAAACATGGAAGCGTTCGCAACGCTGTCGACCACTTCCAATCGAAATAGACCGATGCACGATTTAGAACCACATTACAACTGGCGCGAATTATATATTTCAAGCGAAGATCCTTTTTCTCCATTTTATGAAAGAGAATATTCTGAGTTTGAATTTTCAGATAAAATCTACAACCACTACATCCATCCTCAATGGGATAGTTTTGGTAGTCAGACCCTCTTCATCAAAGTCATCTTCGCAGATTACGATGATGGCTTCGCTATTATAGAGATGATGGGCGAATGGAATGATTTATTGTACAACGATATCATGCTCTTGAAACGAGATATCGTAGAACACTTGATGCATCACGGCATCAATAAATTTATTTTAATCGGAGAAAATATTCTCAACTTCCACAGCAGCGATGATTGCTACTACGAAGAATGGTTTGAAGAAGTCAACGGAGAAGACGGATGGATCGCACTTTTAAATGTGCGTGATCACGTACTAGAAGATTTTCAAGCCGCGAACATCGATAGCTATTTCGTGCTCGGCGGCAAACTCAACGAAACCAAATGGCGCACCCTCTCCCCCGACCAACTCTTCGAACAAGTCAACTCAAATGTGATGAGAAGAATCGGGTAGTTCAATGACAAGTGACAAGTGACAAATGACAAATGATCTCGGCTTCGCCGAGTCTAATTATTCTCGCGGAACGCGAGAATAATTGAATTTCTATTTGTCATTTGTAATTTGTCAATTGTCATTGAATTTGTCAATTGTCATTTGTAATTTGTCATTTACCAGCGCTTATCATCTCTCTCTTTCCGGGGGGGCCGGGGAGTCTGGTTACTTGGAAGCCTACACTTTGCATGTCACGGCGCACTTGACCTTTGGCGCAGTAGGTGACTAATATTCCTCCGGGCACCAAACACTTGTAAAGCTTATCAAATATCTCGGGGGTCCACATATCGGGTTGGGCGCGCGGTCCGAAGGCATCGTAATAAATGACGTCATACATTTGCTCTAACACAACCTCTTGAACGCTGATTTCTTCTTTTTTCAAATGAAAAAAATCAGTGACAGGCTGCATGCTATTCCACGCCACATCGTGCAGCTTTTTGAATACTTCCACAGAATGTCCGCCCAATGTTTGAGCATTGCCGTAATCCGCCATGAGCGCGGCTTCTAGAGGAAAAGTTTCGAGGCTGTGAAAATGTATTTCACGTTGATGTGATTGAGCGTATGCCTCAGTTAGTAAGGCGTTGAGTCCTGTACCAAAACCCACCTCCAATACATGGATAATGGGGCGATCCGAAACAATCTTTTCGAGTCCTTGTTGAATGAAAACATATTGTGATTCCTGAAGGGCTCCATGCCTTGAATGATAGGTCTCATCCAACGATGAAAGATATAAAGAATGTGAACCGTCGGCCGTGGTGATGATTTCAGGTTGAATAGTATGTTTATTCATAACACAAATGTATAATTTAGCAGCACTAATACACGATAGTATATGGCGAAGAAACAAAGTTCTACCGGAAACAAAAAAGAAAGCAAGAAAAGCTCTATTCTCACTTCAAATTCATTGAAGTTTCTTGAGAGCTATATCAATAATGCTTCACCAACGGGCTTCGAAAGCCCTGGACAACAGCTCTGGCTGGACTATATCCGTCCTTATATCGACACACATATTGTGGACACCTACGGCACCGTAGTAGGTGTTATCAATCCAGATGCAAAATACAAAGTGGTGGTAGAAGCTCATGCTGATGAAATCGCATGGTTTGTTCACTACATCACTGGTGATGGATTCATTTACCTACGTCGCAACGGAGGTTCAGATCACATGATCGCTCCAAGTAAGCGTGTAAACATTCACACTGATAAAGGTATTGTGAAGGGCGTATTCGGATGGCCTGCTATCCACACGCGCACCGCAGAAAAAGAAGAAACTCCTTCGATGAAAAACATCTTCTTAGAAGTAGGTGCTACTTCACGTGAAGAGGTAGAAAAAATGGGCATCCACGTAGGTTGTGTGGTGACATTTGATGATGAGTTTGCCATCCTGAACGACCGTTATTACATGGGCCGCGCACTCGACAACCGCATCGGTGGTTTCATGATTGCTGAAGTTGCAAGAATGCTGAAGGAAAATAAAGACAAACTTCCATTCGGAGTTTATTTCACCAATTCAGTACAAGAAGAAATTGGATTGCGCGGTGCTGAAATGATTGCACACCGTATTCAACCAGATGTAGCGATCGTTACAGACGTGTGTCACGATTCACAAACTCCAATGATGAGCAAAATCGTCAATGGTGATTTGGCTTGCGGCAGAGGTCCTGTGTTGAGCTATGGTCCTGCGGTGCAGAACAATCTATTAAAGCACATCATTCAAGCAGCTGATAAAAATGACATCGCTATACAACGTCAAGCGGCTTCTAGAAGCACGGGTACAGATACGGATGCATTTGCTTACAGCAATGCAGGTGTTGCAAGTGCCTTGATTTCATTGCCATTGCGATACATGCACACTACTGTAGAAATGGTGCACAAAGAAGACGTAGAAAACGTAATTAAATTGATCTACCATTCTTTGAAGTCCATCAAGAACAATCAAGATTGGAGATACATCAAATAAGATTTAGAGAACAATCTGCTCGATCGATTTCTTCAATTGATAAACATCGAGTGGTTTTTCTAAGATACGATGAACGCGCGGGGTACTCTCCGCGCGTTTTATGTCTGTACGATCGATCGTGCTTGAAAGCATGAAGACATAAAACGCATCGATAAGCGCAGGATCCAATTCATTGAACTGATCCATGCATTGAAAGCCTGTGAGACCAGGCATCATGATATCTAATAAAACAACATTCTTCTGAGTTTTCCAACGCTCTGGGTCTGCTTGAATTTTTGTAAGAAACTCAGTGCCGCTTGAATACACCAATACTTCTCCACCAATCTCTGCCAATTGCAACAACTTTGTGTTTACTGCAATATCAATATCATTATCATCAACAAGGTGTATTACCAACTGCCTCATGCTTTATTAGGAATTTCGATTGTAAATGTTGTGAATTCATTTGGTGCAGACGCTACACTGATCTTTCCTCCCATCTTGCTCACCGCTTCACGCACCAAATATAGGCCTACTCCGATGCCCGGACTCTTTGTTGTTTTCTGCGCAAAAATTTCTTCTACGCTTTTAAGAGCATCCGTATGCATACCAATTCCATTGTCTGTAAAGCGCAACAATAATTTGTCTGCATTTTGAACTACATGTATATCAATGGTCTTGGTTGATTTATTAGGATCATTAAACTTGATGGCATTTGCTAGAAGATTGCCTAATACAATTCTCAAGCGATATGCATCACCATTAAAATCAGTGCTAGAATTAATATCTTTTGTGATTTTGATTTTGTCTGCATCCTCGTATGCGGCATACTGATCAATGATCAAATCAATCAATTCATTCATATCAACACGTTGCACGCTTTCATCGCTGCGGATGTTTTGATAATAGTGAATGATGTTCTGTACAAATGCATCGAGCTTCGTGGTGCTCTTCTCAATCATCTCCAAATAGCCCATTGCTTTCGGATCTAATCCTTCAATCTTAGCTAATTGAATAACACCTTTGATGGAAACAAGCGGCGCTCTAAGATCGTGTGATGCGCTGTATATGAATTTTTCAAGATCAGAATTAGCCTGAACCAATTCTTCATTCTTGTTTTCAATTTCTTTTTTGGTGAAAAATTTATCGAAAGCATTTTCGATACAAATCTTCAAATCATTTTCGTCCCAAGGTTTGGTGACGTAGCGATACACTCCTCCTTTGTTGATGGCATCAATGACCGCTTCGATATCGGCATAGCCTGTTACAAGCACTCTTACAGCATCAGGAAAATCGGTGCGTGTCAATTCAAAAAATTCGACACCACTGATATCGGGCATTTTTTGGTCAGAAAGAATCACTTGAATTTCCTGTTCATTGAGAATCTGAACAGCCTCCTGTGGCGACGTGGTCGTATGCACTTCATAGTCTCTTCTAAAAAGAGCCTTGAAGGCCACGAGGTTATTCTCCTCGTCGTCTAGGTATAGTATTCTTTTAGTGTCCGACATGGTCGGTAAAATAGGTTTATACGATGAATCGGGGTAAATGTATGATAAACTTTGTTCCATTTCCTACTTCACTTACTACTTCTATTTGGCCTTTATGCTCCTCTACAATTCCCATCACAATTGAAAGTCCCAAACCGGTTCCTTCACCAACTCCTTTGGTAGTAAAAAATGGATCGAAAATTTTATCTTTTATCTCTTTTGGAATTCCAGAACCATTATCTGAAATCTCTACTCTGACAGACTTTTCCTGCACTGAGCTCTTTACTTCAATCACACGATCTGTAACAGTACGACCGGGTTGATCTGTAGCGGCTACGGCGTTTGAAATAATATTCATAAACACCTGATTCAACTTCCCAGGGAAGCACATGATCTCAGGCATATCTGAATTCAATTCTTTTACGATGGTCACATTGCCTTTGGTCATGCTCTTCAATACCACCAATGTGCTATTGATACAATCGTTGACATTGCTCGACACCAATGTGTCTCTATCCATGCGTGAGAACACTCTCAAACCTCTTACGATCTCCGCTGTGCGGCGCGCTCCTTCTTCGATACCAGAAAGCAATTGATTTACTTCTGTCTTCAAATATGGAATGTCCAAACGCTTCATCTTCGCTTTCAACTCTGGAAGTTTTTCCTTGAATTGAGATTCATCTTCTATCGCCGAATATTCATTCAATACTTCCAAAATATCTTCTACATCTCGCTTCAACGGTTGTACGTTCGATGAAACGAAGTTGATCGGATTATTGATTTCATGGGCGATACCCGCGGTCATCTGACCTAATGATGCAAGCTTCTCTGCTTCCACCAGTTGGTTTTGAGTCAACTTCAAATTCTGAAGTGTGGTGCTTAATTCTTGATTGGCAACTTCAAGATCTATCGTACGCTCGTGTACCTTTAATTCTAATTGTACATTTTGCTCTTCGATGAGTCGTTGGTTTTCCGACATCACGGTGATCATTTTCTGCTGCGACTCGTCTTTCTCTTTCTTGAATTGGTTGATACGATCGGCAAGTGCGAATGAAAGCAATACAGTCTCTAGTGCGCTACCAATCGGCAATCCATAGTTGCTCAAATTATTGAACGGAATCACTCCGAAGTTACGCAATGCGAAAAGTGTAACACCTGCAAGGAAAATGACCCATGCTACCAAGAAGAATTTCGCCGGACGATATCCCTTGTATGCCGCCTTACCAGCGCTATACACGAGAATCAATGCAGAGGCTGCATTAAAATCTAGCAGTACATAACTCAAATTAATTTTTCCAATGAATGCACTCACCAATGCCACGCCATACAATCCCATGTAGAAGAGCAATGCTTTATCGACATAAGGAGTGAATTTTTTTGTTTGAATAAAATGGCGGGAAAAGATCACCGTGGTAATACCGCTCAATGCCGGCACCACTACACTACTCAGCGCGGCCAGTTGGGCGCTATCAGGCCACAAATACTTTGCTGCGTATCCATTCAACACGAGTTGTGTTAGACCCACCGTGAGGATATATGCCACGTAATACAAGTACACTTTATCGCGCACCGTTAGATACACGAACAAGTTATAGATCAACATCACGAGCACACATCCTAAGTAAAGACCGTAGAATAACTCTTTACGCGATTGCTCTGCATTGATATAGCGCTCAGTTCCGAGCTTTACAGGAAATACAATCTGCTCGCCTGTCTTGATACGTGCGAGGTATGTAGAAGATTGATTGGGCTGAATAAACAATTGGAAATTAACACCCGGATGATCAGAACCTCTTTCGGTATGTGATATTTTTTCACCACTTGAAACAATGAGCCTTGGCTCTTTATCGATCACATAAATATCGATTTCATCCAACATCGGATTATCTACAAATCCAGAGATGAAGTAATCTTTCGATTCATTCTTCACGGTGAATTTTAGATAAACGCTGCCATCCTTTGCACCGAGGTTCGGTACTTTTTTTCCAAGAACTTCAAATTCCTTTGATGCGATGATGGAAGGAATGTCTGTAGACGTGCCTTTATACAATGCAAATTCATCCAAAACAAAGTTGGTTCCTTTGAATGAATTGACTTGAGAAAATAAAGGGAAACTAGAAAATAGCGCTACGGCTAAACATCCTACTACTAGGAGTAATTTAGATCTCGAGGCTATAGTGAACTTCAATAGGGTTGGTTTTTCCGACATCCTCTGCGGTGATTTGTGATGGATTTGTACGCAGATTAAAGATAAAGGTTCTCTCCGCATCAGAAGCGTTATTCATGAGCCTCACGTCGTCTTGGAAGGTCACGATCGCCACTTGCTTCTCGCTAGGGTATGGCAACACTCCATCGGTTCCCAATTCCTTCATTTTCAAAAAACCAAAACTCGCAGCCATGCGATAAGTGTATGGACTGCACAATGCAAACATGCTCTTGATATTCAGCGAGCCCGCTACTGCAAATGCACAGCGAATGCTGAAAGTGCTACCGATGCCCATGCCCGCTACCACGGCGCTATTCCAGAGGCCGCAGATTTCTGCTGTGCCCTCAGCTCTCAATCCTTTTACCACATCATAAATACGCGGCTCTAAATAACCGATAGCTGATTCTAAAGGCAACTGCACTTCTGGTGTCGAAATCTGAATGCGTGCCCCGCCGTACGATTGCGTACCATCCAATGATTCTACCAATACCACATAGCAATCTGGATCTTCGATCCAGGCTGGATTTGCGCTGGTCAATTTCAATCCATAACTCGACAAAACCTCCGAGTGTCCTTGGTGAAATTTAACGCTGGACGGAATATCGTCGGGTGCGCGGAATGCTCTGATCCGAATCTTCTCCGGACGCGCCACCTTACGAGTTTCCTCCAAATATTTATTGATTAATAATTGACGGGACATCGACATAAATGCGGTCGGATTTAATCGGTTCTTTTAATAATATCATTCTCGAGGTCATGGTCACCACTGCTCCACCAAGCGCTACATCAGAGCCCAATTGCGGCCATGTCGTAATGGTCTTGCCCACTTCGGCTAAACTCATTTTTCCTCGTTCTGAAATCTTTGTAATGTCCATGAATTGAAATAACAATTCACGTTTTTGCTGCTCGTTTAATTCATCAGCTTCGAGCAATTCTTTGCTGATTCTATCGTGCAGAATAGGATAATTTCTATCCACATCATAACGCTCGATATCGAGAATACCTCTATCGCTCAACTCCATCACCACTGGTATTCCAAGCGGCTGACATTTTTTTCTAATCAATAATTTAATATCCGGACTATCACATTCTTCTACCACCAAATCCAGTCCTCCATCCGATGTGAGGTAGTCCATAATATTTTCTCTGGTCACCCCGTCGAGATACAATTTCACTTTGATGAATGGATCGATCTCCGCGATCTCGCGCTTCACGATTTCAGCCTTCATCAAACCGATGTGCTGCGCCCCGGTGCGTAAGCGATTCATATTGCTGAGCTCCAACGTGTCGAAGTCTGCTAATCTGATCTCTCCCGCTATTCGTTCCAACGCAATGGTCATTGCAACAGACTGACCTACGCTCAATCCAACTACTCCCACTTTTTTTCTGCGAAGTATTTCTTGTTCCTCAAGTGTGATCTTATAAGCATTGCGAATCGTGCGCACTCTTACAAAATCATCTTCATCTAACAAATGAACAAGCGTGTTACGCCAAGGATAATAAACCCAAACACCGACTGAGTCTTCGCTTTGACCATTGAGTTTTTCCGCAATTTTTTCTGAATATTGTTCTTCTGAAAGCTTAAGTGAAGGATGTTCTAATTTGACGAGATCTTTCAATTGTGATTGAATGGTATTCACAACTATGCACTCAGGGTGCATTGTAAGCAACTTACTTAATGCTAATTGATCGGTTTCATTTTTCAAATAAAAAAACTGCACATCACTTCCCACGGAAGTAATTGACGCACGATTTTTTAAATGAGTTGAAATCTCTTCGATCATAAGTAACACTTGTCCATTTTAGAATGTATAAAGCTACAACCTACATTGGTAAAGGGTAAGTTCCTTATGTTGCGTTATTAACATGAAAAGGTGAATAGAATCGGACGTTTCCGACCTAATTTTGCAACGATGATTCAGTACGTCAGATCTTTCGACCAACGCATTCAACTCGCATATCGAACCTACGGTTCGGGCGATGAATGCACCCTTGCCTTTCATGGCTTTGGTCACCCCAAAGAGGATTGGGCCTTTATTGAGTCGGAAATTCCACCACATCAGCGATTGATTGCGGTGGATGTGATAGGACACGGCGAATCATTTTTCCCAGAAGAAAGATTAAAAAATCAGCCCCTTCAAAAAGATGAATGGAAGGAATTAATCGAGGCTATTTTAATTCAGGAAAAAATCGATCGATTTCATTTAGCCGGATATAGTCTTGGCGGACGCATCTCGATGGTGACCGCCGAATTATTTCCCGAAAGAATAAAATCAATGCTACTGTTCTCCCCAGATGGATTACACAAATCGGTTTTCTTTCGCTTCGCAAATGAATGGGCCCTCGGCCGCATCCTGTTTCGTTGGTTACTCACGCAGGTTCCACTTGTTGTCAAAATAGTGAAACTCATCGGCAAGACCCGTCTGGTGCCGGCTACGAAAATCAAATTTGTACTCTACCAATTAGAAAACAAAGATCGACTTGATAAAGTTAAAATCGTGTGGGCTGCGCTTTCTAAGCTTTGGCCAGATTTTGATCGGGTTTTTGTAAAAAATACAATAAGTAGAAAAAATACCATCGCCTTCGGAAAGCACGATCCCATCATCCTTCCAGCGTATGGCAAAGCTGTTAGAAATTATCCTGTAAAAATTGAAATCCTTCCGCTCGGTCACCGAACGTTGAAAAAAGAAGGAATTGATTTTTTGAAAAAATTAAATCACTGGCCGATGACCGAATGATCATTCGGGTGTTGCGGTGTACTTTCTCCATTTTTCTAAAACCTCCGACATATCGTCTGGAAGGGCTTTTTCAAACTTCATCCACGCGCCTGTGGTGGGGTGTTCAAACTCCAGCGATCGCGCGTGCAGCGCTTGTCTTGGAAGGATCTCAAAGCAGTTTTGTACAAACTGTTTGTACTTCGCAAACGTGGTTCCCTTGAGCACTTTGTCTCCACCGTATTCTGGATCTCCAAAGAGCGTGTGCCCTTTGTATTTCATGTGAACTCGAATCTGGTGCGTGCGGCCGGTCTCTAATTTACATTCTACCAAGGTCACATACCCAAAGCGCTCGAGCACTTTGTAATGCGTCACAGCATGTTTACCGTATTCTCCATTCGGGAAAACAGTAAATACTTTTCGGTCTTGCAAACTTCTTCCGGTATTTCCAATGATGGTTCCATCGGCCTCGATGTCGCCCCAGACGAGGGCTACGTAACGACGCTCAATGGTGCGATCGAAGAATTGTTTGGATAAATGCGTCAATGAATGATCGGTCTTCGCGATGACCATGATGCCAGTGGTCAGTTTGTCCAAACGATGGACGAGCCCCGGACGAGGTACGCCGTTCGAACTATTCTTCGGCAATTGATCGAAGTGAAACATCAATGCATTGACAAGCGTGCCGGTATAATTGCCGTGGCCCGGATGCACGACGATGCCCGCTTGCTTATTCAAGATGAGTATTTCATCATCCTCATATAATATCTCTATCGGAATATCTTGAGGGATCAACTCGATTTCCCGCACAGGATAAGGCAATTCGATGGTGATCACATCACGCGGCTTGACCTTATAACTGCTTTTTACGGGAACATTATTGACCTTCACAAAACCATCGTCGCACGCATCTTGAATGCGCGTGCGAGAAGTTTTTTCTAAACGATCTACTAAAAATTTGTCTAATCGAACAAGGCCTTGACCTCCATCTGCTACGATGCGATGATGCTCAAACAACTCATCATCGTTCTCTAATTCGGGGAGGTCTTCGTCTTTCATTTTAGATTAATGAATCATCAATTTTTCTCTGGAAACAACATTGTCTCCATCCTTCACCACTAGCAAATACGTACCACGAGAAAAATCATTCACCGATAATTCTACACTCGATTGACCGCTAGAGCGATCGCGATATACTGCCCTTCCTGCTAAATCAAAAATGGAAATATCGAGCGGTCGTTCGGTCGAAAGACCATCGATGCGCACGTTGTCTGATGCGGGATTCGGATAAATATTCAAATCCAACATCGCGATTTCTTCTACTCCAACTGGACCTGTTTTCGCCGCTCTGAATACCGGACGAACCATCAACGAACCTGTGATTTGTGATTGCTGCCAATTGCCATTGAACAACTTGTAGAAAAGCTTTCCAGTATTATTATCGATGTTCTTGTCATTACCGACGTTGTATCGCACGAATGAACTCTGCGACCATCCCACGTAGAATGTTCCGCTTACTACTACTGTATCATCGAAAGGATAAAAAGTAAACAGATCATATCCATCTTGATAATACTGCGGATTGTGCGATGTAAAGTTTTCGATGATCTCTGATCCAGGAAGTCCGCCTGCATCATTCCATACACGGAGTACAAATGAATTTGCCGATGGGTTATAGCCCGATGGTGTCCAATGCACATAGATACCGAGCAAGGTATCTTGAATCGCTGATTGGAAGCGGTAAGCCACTTGTGCACCCGCGCCTTCTACGGTGAATGCGCGCTCTGCGCTGCCATCATCGTAGGCGTAATAGTTTACAAATTTCTGCTCGAAACACGTCGTATCGTTTTGCGGATAGGCATCTGTTGGATTGTGGTACACACAAAAATTAAACGTCGCACAACTATCGTTCACTGTTGGATCGAAAATCAAATTGTTGAGATTGCCCGTGCGCACGATTTCCTGAAGGCCATTGTCATTAACGTTAAGATCTTGTCCGGGAAAATTCTGTGCTGCTTGGTCCTCGTACTGCAGCTTCCAGCCCGATGCGATGTTTTCTGTTGGACCTAAATTATTCTGATAAAACGTAAAGTTGTCTGCCATGAATGCCTGCGGGTCCGACTGATAGTGGTTCCAAGGCATCGAAGTATAAGTGTTCAATAATGTGTTGATGGGATATTGCTGCGCCACATCATCGTACACAAAATTTTCCGGATCGATATTCTGATCGAGAATCACATAGTCGATATGCCAGTGATCCCAGTTGCCGCTCAGGGTAGAGTGATTTCTAAAACGGAATTGAAAACCATCTAAGAAAAATTCAGGACCAACGATGGGAATAAATACACGCGTAAATCCTTCTGTATTTTCTCCTGCTTTCGCCCATTGCTGAAACCATTGTCCGCCCGCACCAAATGGAGAATAGAAATCGAGATACAATGAATCTTCTTCTTCTGGAGCGTTTCCTTCTCCTTGCCCTTGGTAGTGAAATACGAGATAGAGGTTGTCTACTTCTGAATAGCCGCTCAAATCAATCTTCTTCGAAGTAAGGGTGTCTGCAAAGCCTTCATCAAATTCATCTACGAAATTGTAAGGATATCCTGTTTCGTCCATTCCATCGAGAGTGGCTACACCGATGCTCAATGGACTCACTGCAAACGTATTGTTGATGCGTGCCTTCTGATCTACCCAACGCTGCCAAGATTCAGGAATCGTGGGATCATTGGTAGGAAGAGAATAGCGTGAAAAATCGTCGAAGAATGGAATGGATAATGATCCCCCACCACCGCCTCTTTCAGAGCGTTCTTCGAGATCGCGCTCCAATTTATACTGCATGTTTTTGTAGGGATCAAAAAACAAGAAGGTCTCTGAAACCTGCGCCTGGCCGATAAAGCCAGTTATTGTAAAAACTACAAAAAGGGTAAGGGATATACAATACTTCATGCTCGGTATGTGGTTAAGGGCCATCTACTGGTTCCGTGGTACAAGGCGTATTGAAGAGCTTGAAGTCAACAATTTTTCCAGCTTGCACACCCGGAGCTTCAGGATCAAACGGCGGGTCTTGTTCGCAGATGCGCCCAACGGCAGAATCCGCCGAAGATTGCACATCATACATAAAAAACGCCTGCCCCATTAAATTCAATGTATCCAGTCTGGTCATGGCTTCGCTGTAAGTGAGACCGACCAAGTTTGGTATTCTTACCAACTGATCCACTGCTGTCCCTACTGTGAGCACCACTTTGTTTCCTCTTGGAATCTTATCTCCTGGGCGAACCTTCTTCCCTTTGTAAGTAATACTGATCACTGCTCCCACCATGCTATTGTTGGGAACATACTTCGTATCGAACTCGATGCCTTTGTTCTTTAGCTTGATAATCGCCACTTGTGCAAAGTCGCCTTCTTTGATATTGATGGTTTCTTGCGGTGGCTCGATGCGATAAACGGTCACAAAAACTTGACGACCTTCTTTCACTTTTGATTCAGGTGCAGGGTTTTGTTCCAAGATGGTTCCACCCTTTGCATCCTTCACGAATACACTATCCACCACGAGGAATGTCAAGTCCATATCTGCAAGCACTTGCTCTGCTTCTGCAGCGGTCATACCTTTCAAATCAGGTACAGACACCTGCTGGCCGTGATCGGTATACCACCATAGAAATACCCATGATACAATCAGCACCACGAGGTAAATTCCTACAATGCGCATTAAGATCTTGCGCCCTTCTTTGGACTTGATATATCCGAAAAAACTCATAAGCGATAAGCGTTATTTTGCTAACTCGTCAGCGATAGCATTGTCGTAAAGATGACGCATGTCTTCGATAAATCCAAAATTGTCTTCATCGATATTGATACGCCCTTTCGTTACGTGACCTAACAACATTACTGGAACATTATTTTCAGCCACGAAATCCAAGAACTCATCTTCGTAATCTTCAACGACTGTTACTACGATTCTGCTTTGAGATTCACCGAACAAGAAAGCATCTCTTCTGATTTCGCTATCAGTGACGATATCGAATCCAAGACCGTTTGGAAGTCCCATTTCTACAAGTGTTACGAAGAGACCGCCATCGCTTACATCGTGCGCTGCACTGATGTAATTATTGCGAATCAAGCCTTTCATACAATCTTGCAATTTGAACTCCGCCTCCAAGTTGAACATCGGTGCTGGAGAGTTTTTCACTCCATGAATCGAATATAAATATTCGCTTGAGTTGATGTCTTCAAAATTCTCACCCAACAAATAAATCAAATCGCCTTTGTATTTGAAATCAAGTGTGGTTTGAAGCGACTTGTCTTTCAATACCCCAATCATACCGATGGTAGGTGTTGGGAATACTGGACGAGCGCTGCCGTCTTCGTTTACTGTTTGGTTGTAGAAGCTCACGTTACCGCCCGTTACAGGAGTTTGGAACTTTGTACATGCAGCACTCATTCCTTTGATCGCACCTACAAACTGCCAGTAAACTTCTGGGTTGTATGGATTACCGAAATTCAAACAGTTGGTGATCGCCGATGGCTCACCACCGCTGCACACGATGTTACGCGCAGCTTCCGCTACAGCGATCATCGTTCCGATTTCTGGATCTGCATTTACATAACGACCGTTGCAATCTACTGTGAGTGCAAGCGCTTTATTTGAATCCTTGATATTGACAATCGCCGCATCGCTTGGCTTGTTGGTAGACATGTTCACAGTACCTACCATTGAGTCGTACTGCTCATAGATCCAACGCTTCGAACAGATGTTGTGATGTGCCACGAGTTGACGTGCGATCACCACTAGATCTTTTGGTTCTTTGATGCTGCTGATGTTAAACTTCTTTCCTTCTTTGTAGTAAGCAGGCTCTTTGTATTCACGCTCGTAAACAGGAGCGCCGCCGCCGAGCACGAGGCTCTTCGCAGGAATATCGCTCACCAATTCACCATTCATGAAATAACGCACTGAAGGACCTTTGGTCACTACACCGATTTCTTCTGCGTGTAGATCCCACTTTTCGAAGATCGCTTCTACTTCCTTCTCGCGTCCTTTCTTCACCACGATCAACATACGCTCTTGGCTCTCAGAAAGAAGAATTTCGAACGGAAGCATTCCCGCTTGACGCGTTGGTACGCGATCGAGATGAATATCCATTCCCACATTACCGCCTGCGCTCATTTCAGAAGTACTGCACGTGATACCCGCAGCGCCCATGTCTTGCATACCAGCGATGATGTCTGTCTTTGCCAATTCAAGAGTCGCTTCCAACAAGAGTTTCTCTTGGAATGGATCTCCTACTTGAACGCTTGGAAGATCCTTCGCAGATTCTTCCGTAATATCTTTTGATGCGAATGATGCACCTTTGATTCCGTCTTTACCAGTCGCTGAACCCACGATGTACACGGGGTTTCCGACTCCTTGTGCTTTTGATGAAATGATTTCGCCCGTCTTTACAAGACCGACAGACATCGCATTTACCAATGGGTTGGCTTGATAGCTCTCATCGAAATACACCTCGCCACCCACAGTTGGGATACCGAAAGCATTTCCATAATCACCGATACCTTTCACCACACCCGATAGCAACCACTTGGTGCGTGGGTGTTCGAGTTTACCGAAGCGAAGCGAATTGAGCTGAGCAATCGGACGTGCGCCCATTGTGAAGATATCGCGGTTGATACCACCCACGCCCGTTGCAGCGCCTTGGTATGGCTCGAGTGCAGAAGGGTGATTGTGAGATTCGATTTTGAAAGCACAACCCCAACCATCTCCGATGTCTACCAGACCGGCGTTTTCTTCACCTGCTTTTACAAGCATGTGAGGACCGTCTTTCGGCAATGTTTTGAGCCATTTGATAGAATTCTTGTACGAGCAATGCTCCGACCACATGACAGAATAAACACACATTTCTGTGAAGTTGGGAGTGCGGCCAAGAATTTCTTTGATTTTATCAAACTCATCGGCGCGAAGCCCCATATCCTGCGCCTGTTCGAGTGTAGCCGGCGCTAGTGCTGAATTCAAGTTCATCTACTGCTGATTTTATTCGCGCAAATATAGTGAAAGCAAGGTGGTCTCAAATCCTAGGATTTCCACCATCCATCCACACCAATATCTCCTTAATATTGTGGTATGATAAAGCATCCATGGCACGAGGTCGGACATGACTTCGACAAGAAAAAAGCCCAAGTGAAGGGCATTATAGAGATTTCACAAGGCAGCAAGGCGAAATATGAAGTAGATAAGGACAGCGGGCTATTGAAGCTCGACCGCGTTGTATTCGCGGCCTTCCACTACCCGATCAATTATGGATTCATTCCACAAACACTGGGCGAAGACGGCGATCCACTGGATATTCTAGTGCTTTCACAAATTGCCATTCAACCCTTGTGTTTGGTAAAGACCAAAGTGATTGGTTATATGGAAATGTTGGATTCGGGCGAGAAAGATGAAAAGATCATTGCCGTAGCAGAAGGCGATATGAGTGTATCGCACATCAACTCGATTGATGAATTGCCCGAGAATTTTAAATCAGAGCTCAAGCACTTTTTCCAAGAGTACAAGACCTTGAGCAAAAAGCAAGTGATCGTTGATGAATTCTTGCCAGCGGCAGAAGCGATGGATATTATTGAACAGTGTATAGATCGATACAACAAGAAGTTTAAATGAACATAGTTTCGAAGTTGCCGCATGTGGGCACTACCATATTCACCACCATGTCGGCGTTGGCTGTGGAGCACGGCGCATTGAATTTAGGACAAGGCTTTCCATCCTTTCCTGTGGATCCCGTGTGGGGCGATTTGGTGAAGAAGTACATTGATAAAGGATTCAATCAATATGCACCGATGCCCGGAGTGCCCGAGTTGCGCCAGGCCATTGCCGGAAAAATTCAGCACACCTATCATCAGAGTGCCGATCCGAATACAGAGATCACCGTTACGGCCGGCGCTACGCAAGCCATCTTCACAGCCATCAATGCATTGGTGCATCCGGGCGATGAAGTGATTTTGTTTGCACCCGCTTATGATTGTTATGCGCCAGCGGTAGAGTTGGCGGGCGGTGTAGTGAAGTGGGTAGAACTCACCTTCCCGGAATATCAAATTCCATGGGATATTGTAAAAAATACAATAAGTGAGAAGACCCGAATGATTCTCATCAATCACCCGCACAATCCTACGGGGGCGAGCATTTCGAAGAACGATATTGTAGCATTAGAAGATCTCGTGCGAGGGACAAATATCATCGTGTTGAGTGATGAAGTGTACGAGCATATCTTGTTTGATGGACGTGAGCATCATAGTGTATGGAAGAGCGATGAGTTGCGCGAGCGCAGTATAGCAGTGTATTCATTTGGTAAAACCTTTCACCTTACCGGATGGAAGATGGGCTATGTAGTAGCGCGTCCGCATTTGATGGCCGACTTTCGAAAGGTGCATCAGTACAATGTTTTTTCGTGCAATACACCCATGCAATATGCATTGGCAGAATATTTAAGCACACCATCGAATTACGAAGTGTTGCCGAATTTTTATCAGGAGAAGCGCGATTTGTTTTTGGGAAAAATAGATCATCCCTTGATCAAAGTCTTGCCATGCGCCGGCACCTATTTCGCGTTGTTAGATTACAGCGCCATGAATCAAAACGACGACGTCGCCGAAGCCATCCGTTGGACCAAAGAATACAAACTCACCACCATTCCGTGTAGTGTCTTCTACCCGAATAAAACAGATAATAAAGTTTTGCGGGTGTGCTTTGCGAAGGATGAGGGGACTATTTTGAAGGGGGCGGAAATACTTTCAGCTATGGGATAATCGAGAATTCAATTAATCAATAGATCACCCCAGGCTTTGTTCTAGGGATGGTGAACTTGATGATGTTTAAGCCCAAACTCTTCACAAAAGTAAATTGAGGATCTGGATTATGAGTAGGAAAAGTAGTGGAGTTAAATAACTTCATCAGCAATTCCGAATCAGGAGTAACCGGTGTGATCTTTCCATTCTTCATCACATATATTTGATTGAGGTATTCGAATTTTATCATTAGGTTTTTTTAGTTACATCATCATTAAAGAATGGAATAGGAAAGATACCAAACAAAGCATCTATAAATCTCCTCACTAATGTATGTTTCAAAAATATAAAACTTTGATTCGCCTATTACCCACACTAATTAGGAAGGAAAGTGACTTACTTAGATATTAGGTCTTATTAAACCTTAGCATAACATCTTTCAGCTCTATATCAGAATTAATATTTTTCGCACCGCAGCTGATCAAAACATAAGAATCAATCGATGGCACAAGCATCGTTATACAAGGTAATCGTTTGTGTAGAATATAGAGGCTTGCAACAACAGCCTAAGCACAGACTTGTAAAGGTCATCACCATATTAGAGCTTTGTATTTTTTCTCATAGGTAATTACCATGAAGCAAGCAGAAGATTTTCTTTAAGGCAGTATTCAGTACTGGTAAAACAAAAGTTGACAAAACGATTTAAACTCTTAGTCATCAAAAGTTTCGAAACTTCCTAACACCATCAACAATTAATGCAATCTGCCATATAAGTTCCTATTTATTGAGATCAAGTAAGTATTTAATCTATCATCTTTAAGCACCATTTGAATTATATTAAAAATCCTCATTAATCTCTTCAAAAGTGATAATTTTCGCAATTAATTCATTCTTTCTTGTATCCTCAATCAACATACTCTGAATAACTCCAGCTACTTCAGAAATGCTTCTTTTATTCTTTAAAATAATGAATTTTATATCCCTAGCGTCAAACCTGAGTAAATTGAGTTTCAACTTGGTATTTACAAGTTGCTTTTCCTTTTTATTTTCCTTGATGACAGCCGATAGCACAGCAAAGTCTTTCAACAGTGGACAATATCTCCACTCTCGCTCATTGTAGTAAATAAGTTCCTTTCTTCTCCTCCTCCCTTTATGCCAATTCCCTTTGTATGGTTTGATATACTTAAATGAGTCGATCAATTCCTGTTCAATTACATCAATAGCGTCAGTGGTCCTGTCCTTAAAGGCTTCAATTCTCTTGTTCTCTGTACTCGTAGAGCCATTAAGTTTTCCAATTGCTTCTTTTCTGAAGCTATTTATTTCTCTTATCAATTGATTCAATCTCCTTGTTTGTTGTGAACCTTTGTGCACATACATAACAGGTGAAACCCCATTCCTTATTCCCCATTCCTTTGTTAAACCAATCCCGAATTCACCGAAATTATCTCTATGAACAGAATCATTCGATAGTTGCATTATGGTCAAATCACAAAAACTTGTCATTGGAATATATGTAAAGCGATAATGGCTTTTTGATGGAAGTATGTTTTCAAAATGTTCATCAGAATATTGACAATAAAAACCACCAGAACTCAGAATCCCTTTTAATCCTTTTAAACTTGTAAAGTGAAATAATGTATTAGCACTTACAGCCATAAAGCTTTACAATATTTTTGATAGAGATTAATCACAGCAGATTCATAAATTTTTGTGGCATTGTCAAACTCACCTCTTTCAATTGCTAAACAAGCCAATTTTATTTGAGAGAATATTTCTTCGAAAAGAATCTTTCTACGGCTGTCGGCTTCAAGACTTTTAACTATTATCGGAGCAACTTTGTAATATTGCTTCACCAACTCCTTTCCTTGCGTTGAACTCAAAAGGTAATTATCTCGGAATTCTCGAAGAGTCTTCAATTCATAACAATCATCCTTTAATCCATAGTACTTTATGCAGGCAGTAGTGAGAAAACAATTGCCTTCTTCTTCACGATTTCTAGGATTTACCACGGCCTTAATTCCACCGTTTGGATAATATACAGTAATGGTTAAACCATTGTTTAAAGCAATTTCTCTTGCACGCAAGTAAGCTTCCTTTTGAGTGGAAAACCTGCCAGCTGCTCGAGTCGCACTATCCCTTTTAGCTACCCAAACGCCCTCAGATTTATATACCCTAATCGTATTTGCCATTTTAAATTCTCCAAATTGATACCAACTCAATTTTCAATAATTCCTGTCTTTTTTGTCGAACCGAAAACTACAACAGAACAAAAAAATGAAGACATTTAATATCAAACCATAATAGTCAATTTAATCTTTCTTAGTGAAGAATTTTTTCTTACTAAGCCTAACCTTTATTGCTCATTAGCATTCAAGCCCCACTTCATCTTGAACTACCAAATATACTTCACTTAGACCTTTTTTTAATAATTTGTACATTAAGATTTACATTACGTCCAATCATTCCCGATCATTTCAGTTCAATCAGTTTTCGTTGATGGTAAAAGAAAAGTTGGTAGGAAAGATTACTCTCTTCGTGATAAACTTTCTTCGAAATGTCCGTCACCAAGCACAGATCAATGTGCTCCTTCCATGTAAGTTCTTTTTTCACGCCCGCAAATTCTGGCACATATAATTATCTTTAACACGTGCTTGAGTGGAGGGCTACATGACACTTGATAAAATGGAGTTCATCATATGCTTCTCATTGCATATCTTACCTAAGCGCTTTGTTCACATTCGACATTACGGCGTCCTTTCCAGGACAGCAAAACGAGGGAAGTTTGAAAAAGTAACACAGGCGCTGAAGGACCGACTACAAAATCGAAAGAAAAAACAGATCACTGAAAGGAAAATCTACCACCCGAATGATTGCTGGGTTTGTGAAAAAGAGAGTATGATTAGGATACTGGATTTCGATCACTGTGGGTCGCCTGCATCAATATTCCAAGCTCTCTCCAAACCTTCACGAAAAGCAAATGAAAACACCGATTCCAAAAAAAACGACTAGAGAGCGGTTTTGCGGAGCTTTGACATAACCGAAACTGATCTAATTATCTCTCATCTTTCTTCTCGAGTGGATCGCTCAGAGAATAAGTTTTAAAATCGACATCTCCATAATAACATCACAGTTCAGTACAACACAGGCTTCATCGTTCGTCGTTCCGACGCAACGAAGCCTTATCTGTCACCTGCCGTATTTTTATTTTCGCTGTTATAATTGCATATATGATAAATATTATCTAATATTGCAAAATAAATCTTCTTGATTATGTCAAACTGGGATGATAAAGCAAAGCGACTTCTAAAGTCAGAAATGGTCAAACGTGGTTTTACTAATGCGGATTTGGTTGGATTACTCAATGAAATTGGCGTTGAAGAAACAAAAGCAAGTATCGACAGTAAAATTAGTCGCGGTAGTTTTAGTGCTACTTTTTTGTTGCAATGTCTTACTGTTATTGGTTGTCATAAATTAGAAATTGAAGATTATGAAAGTCCATTATTGATGGTTGCCGAACCAAACGAACCTTATAAAATTTCCAAAAAATGAAGAGCAATACTGTAAAATTTATTGATTTATTCGCTGGACTTGGCGGTATTCGTTTAGGTTTTGAAAAAGCGTTTAAAGATGCTGGAATGGAAACTGAATGCGTGATGACTTCTGAAATAAAACCGTATGCTATAAAAACTCTGAAATATAATTTTGATCACGAATTTTTGGCTGGTGATATTTTTGAAATTCGTAATGAGTTTATTCCCGATTTTGATTTTCTGTTGGGCGGTTTTCCTTGTCAGCCGTTTAGTGCTGGCGGAAAACGTCAAGGTTTTTTGGATACAAGAGGAACTTTGTTTTTTGAAATCGAACGCATTTTGAGAGAGAAAAAACCCTACGGTTTTATTCTTGAAAATGTAGAAGGTTTGGTAAAGCACGATTTAGAAAACAAAAATGATGAAATAGGTAGAACATTAAAAACCATTATACACACACTTGAAAATGATTTGGGTTACAAAACAAGCTGGAAAGTTTTTGATAGTTTGGAATTTGGTTTGCCGCAATCGCGTAAAAGAATTTTTATCGTTGGTACTAGAGATGAAAAAATAGATTTGAATGGTAACGAACCTCGATTTAAAGCGTTAGAAAGTGTTTTAGAAAAAGGGTTACCAACATTGAAATCAGATTTTATTGATAAACTTTTGTCTCATTTTTCATTGGAAGATTTGTACGGAAAATCTATAAAAGACAAACGTGGTGGCGATAATAATATTCATAGTTGGGATATTGAAATAAAAGGAAGTGTGTCTAAACAACAAGCAGAAATCCTAAACCAATTGTTCAAACAAAGACGAAAAAAACAATGGGCAGAAGAAATCGGCATTGATTGGATGGATGGAATGGCTTTAACTTTAGAGCAAATCAATACTTTTATTGACTTGCCAAAAAAGGAATTGAAAACTTTGTTAGACGATTTGACTTCAAAAGGATATTTAAAATTTGAAAATCCGAAAAAATTGGTTAAAATTCAAACGGAAAATGGCGTTGCAACTTCTCGTGAATATGACGAAACCAAACCGAAAGGTTACAACATCGTAACTGGAAAATTGAGTTTTGAAGTAAATAAAGTTCTTGACCCAAAAGACATTGCTCCGACTTTAGTAGCAACAGATGTTTCTCGATTAGCCGTTCCCGATGGAAATGGTTTGCGTAGATTGACTATTCGAGAGGGTTTACGTTTGTTTGGCTATCCCGAATGGTACGAAATTCCAACTAAAGAGTATGACGCTTTCGATTTGTTAGGAAATACAGTTGCTGTGCCTGTGGTGGAATTTGTTGCGAATAAATTAGCCGAAGTTTATGTTAGCGAACCTGCAGTTTAACACCTGTATGTTCTTCATAATTTTTTAAAACATTTTGTAACCAATGTCCATTGGCGTGGCGTGTTTGCGGATATTGGTAACGGGTCTCATTGAGTGCGGCAAGAAACTCATCTAAAGAATTGAAAGGTTTAAATTTAGACCGTTCTGAGAACCAAATTCCAGGTCGGATGTTATAGATTACACTTTTCTTTTCCTGAACCTTCAGCGGATAAGTACTACTTGAGCAAGCTAATTCCCAAATCTTTTTAATCCAAACATCTTTTATTGTCAATTCACTACCTTTCATTTGGTAAGCAAAAATCAGATAGTCGGAATTTAAACGATAAGCGGAGGTCAGTAAAGAGTTACAATAAGAATCGAAGTTGGCAAGGTCAAAGCCCGGGCCTCTGTCCCAATCAAAAGACTTTACTTCAAGAAGACCTAATTTTTTGTTGTGTTTGTCAAGATAAAAGTCAGGAAATACTTGAGAGTTGGGGTTTTCTTCAAACTCAACAGTTTCTTTCATCAACCACGCTTTTAACCATTCTTGCAAAAGGTTTCCAACTGTGTCTTTAGTTTCAATAGAAATTGTCAGGTCTTTGAGAGAAAAATTGATAATTCCTTTTTCTCCAATTATCTTGTATTCGTTTACCAATTTATTATGAAGCTCTTGTCCCGATAATTTCATTCTGTTAGTTGGTTAAATTTTGAGCAAAGGTATCAATTTTATTTCGAAATTCGGTTTTGGTACTCGGTTGTTGGATAATATGGTAGGTAACGTTATGGCGCTTGGCGAAGAAGCGAATTTCGTAGCACTAAACTGTTTATTAGTACTGCACTTGATACGAAGCACAAAGCTTCATTTAAGCACAAGCACTGAACCCGCTTTTTTGCCAAACGCCTGTTGTACTAAACCTCCGGTAGCCCTTTGGCCTATTGCCACGAAAAAATACGCATCATTTTAAATCTATACAAGATGCGTAAAACAAAAATTCAATTTGCCGATGCTGGGAGCGCGGGAAATATTTTAAGAATGGCTCAGCAGGGCGTGGAGGGCTTTGCAGCGCTATACCGTCGCTTTGAGCGCAAGATGTGAGTCGCTGGTCGAAGCAGTTCCACCATCACCAATTATGGCCACCACATCGCCGCTACTATTACTAGCTGCCTCACGGCATCGCTCGGTGGGCATGTGGATCAATGTGTTTGTTGTAATCATATTCGCGTCAGCTATAATTCATGTCGCAATAGACACTGTCCCAAGTTTCAAACAAATGAACGTGATAAATGGATTGCTGGGTGAGAGAAAGATATTCTTCCTGTAAAATACTTTCATGTGGTGTTTACACTTCCTCCGGAGCTCAACCTCTTGTGTGTAACGTATCCTAAGTTGATGTATGACGCCCTTTTTGAAGCGGCTTGGAGAACAATAGAAGTTTTCTCCAGCGATTCTAAACATTTAGGAGCGCAAACGGGAATCTTTGTTGTCCTTTATACATGGGGTCAAAACCTATCACTGCATCCACATCTTCATTGTGTGGTACCATTGGGAGGCTTTACACCCGAAGGAAGCTGGAAAAACGCTAGAAGTGACGGTGCGTTTCTATATCCTTTGAAAGCTATGAGCACGGTGTTTAGAGCAAAGTACATAGCATGCATCCGTGATCGGTTTGAGCGATTTCAAATCGTTGAGTTACAAGGAACGCTTCGCGATACTCTTTTTTCTAAGCCTTGGGTGGTATATGCCAAACGCCTGTTCGGCGGACCAGAGCAGGTGATTGAATATCTGGGTAGATATACTCACAAAATCGCCATCAGCAATCATCGATTGAAAGGAATCGAAGAAAAGCATGTCACTTTTTCCTACAAAGATTACAAGCAAAGCGGGAAGAAAAAGCTAATGATACTTGATAAAATGGCGTTCATCAGACGCTTCTGATTGCATATCTAACCTAAGCGCTTTGTTCGCATTCGACATTACAGCGCCCTTTCCAGCACAGCAAAACGAGGGATGTTTGAAAAAGAAAAACAAGCGCTGAAGGACCGAGTACGAAATCGAAAGAAAAAACAGATCACTGAAAGCAAAATCTACTACCCGAATGTTTGCTCGGTTTGTGAAAAAGAGAGTATGATTAGGATACTAGATTTCGATCACTGTGGGTTGCCTGCATCAATACTCCAAGCTCTCTCCAAACCTTCACGAAAAGCAAATGAAAACACCGATTCCATAAAAAAACGACTAGAGAGCGGTTTTGCGGAGCTTTGACATAACCGAAACTGATCTAATTATCTCTCATCTTTCTTCTCGAGCGGATCGCTCAGAGAATAAGTTTTAAAATCGACATCTCCATAATAACATCACGGTTCAGTACAACACAGGCTTCATCGTTCGTCGTTCCGACGGGACGAAGCCTTATCTGTTAGCGGCTCCTCTACATCTCCCGTTAAATTGCCCCGTCTTTAATTACTGTCAAATATTTTTTGTATAGCTCTATGAAAATACTGTCTATAAGCACCATGACTGAAAAGTAAAGAAAATAATTTTCGTATTTGTAGTCTTCATTTACTAATGCCCTAAGGGTCGGTAGATTTTGCTGATATGATTGTGTGTTGTGTGCAATTCGGTTTCTATGTTGGTATAAATGATCTTCGTAAATTTTTTTCAAAGAACTACCACCTGCTACACCTGTAAATAAATTATTGTCGTCATTAGCAAAATATGTGTAAGTAATACTACTCCAAATGCTGTCAAACTCATTAAAACTTTTTTGTGCCCATATAGATAAGTTTGTTCCTGAAAATCCGTCCTTAATTGCCGAAGTAGTTTTTGTTAAAATACTTATCTTGTCAATGCCAGTAGAAACACTGAAACCTAAGTTTTGCTTTTTTATCTGCTTAATCAAGTCCTTATAAATTGTTTGCTTATCTTTATAGCTTGAACATTCTCCAAGTGGATTTTTGGTAAAGTCGTATCTGTATTCGTAATCATTAGTAGCCATTTCCCAACAAATACATTTCATTTTTTGTTCTTGAAATCCAGTCATTCTCAAGAATACAGATTGCATGACGTAGTCGCAAATTGGAAATGTTTCAATACCGCTACCAAGTCCTGCACTCGCGGACACAACATCTTTCAGAATGCTTGTAATTGGTGAGACAATAAAGTCTTTGTGAATGTTAAGACGCATACTTTTGATAAATTTCAATTGATGAACTAATCCTTGACCTTAAATGCCCTAAATTACTTGGAGCTTTTGTATGCGAGGGGTCTGCTTTATACTCACTTATCTTGTCGTCAATCTCTTTTTTCAGGTCGTCCCTTCGGGCAATATCTATAGTCTTATTTTCAAAAACGACTGTGTATGTAAGTCCGAAAAAATACATATCCAAATCAATGATTGAGGGATATTCTTTTGGAATGTCAAGTGAATTTAATGTTTGTTCTAATCTTGAAAATCGGTCATCGTATTTTCTATCGGGAAATGTGTCTGAAAATTTCCCATACTTATCATCAAGGTCCGCAATAACGGAGTAAATATAGTCTTCGTAATACTTCTCCATTTGTTGTTTGTAGCTTCTTGCAACAGTGTTTGCAACACCATCTTTGTTGTATTGCGACAATAAGGATAAGCATCTAACGAAGTCGATTTTTGTTTCGTTGCTTATAACTTTTACAGAAAATATTTTGGCAAAGTCTGGAACAAAGAATTGAACCAAATCTTTATCTAAAAAGTATAATGAAGCCCGGCTTTCTTGAGGCAGTAAGATTTCGCCTTGTATGTTTATATTTCTAAAAACAGAGGAATAGTATTTCTGTTGCAACTTTTCATCTATAACTGAAGGCACTAAATACGAAAACCCTAAAAATGTATTTTCAAAAAATTTAGGAGGGATAACCAAATCTATTGCCTTATAGTTCCCGCCTGTAATTTTTGCAAGTATTTCTTCCTTGCTTTTCCCTTTTTGTGTTAAGAGATTAAATGTCCATTCAAAAACATTGTCAAGTTGTTCGTCAACTTCTTCTTCGTCATTATTTTCATCGGCAAATCTTTCAATTGCACTTTTGTATGTTGCTTCGTCAGGATACAAGCCAAGATAAGCTAACAAAATGCTCGTCAGTCGTTGCTGTCCGTCAAGTATTAAATTTTGGTTGCCATTACTCTTTTTAAATGCACCAATTGTAACAGGCGGAACAAATTGTTTGTTCTTAAATGTGTCAATTAGCGTTGCTACCTTTTTCTCATTCCAAACAAAATAGCGTTGATAGTCTGGTAGGACAATATTCTCTTTTAGAATTAAATTAATCCAGTGCTTGAGAGAATATTCTCCGTAATATACTCTATTGTCCATTGTCAAAAAGTTGTTTTAATAAGTCTTTTCTGTTGAGTTGTCATTCTCTTGTCTGTCGGTTCTTTGCACTTCCTTAAATGTTTGCACTGTCGTCAAAGAGTTGCCGCTAACTACCACATTTCCGCACCAAGATTCGGATATCCACCAAAAAATACTTCATAACCTCACCCGACCATAGCAACAGCTCAGGACACTCCAGAAATAACAAACGCTCAAGCTTCTCGAAAAACTTCATCAAAAACGAAATGTTCCTCCAAGTAAAAACATTCATCACTTGCTAAAAGGCGAAAAAATAATAGGAAATGAAGAAGGAATTAAAATATAGGGATAGTGAGTAGTAGTTGTGTTGTGTGGTTAAAGGTTATTTAAATTATTCAAGTTTGCATTACGAATGTAGAAAAATAATTCGAAATTCAAAATTCGTTATTAAAAAAAGCCCATGGCTTGTGGAGGGAAGCGATTCTCGAATCTCGAATTGCTGGTGAAGAAGGGCGCTATGTTGGTTGAAATAAATTCATGCTCTATTAGTTCAACGTTTCAGGAGCGCGGAGTGGGCTTGATAATAGTTTGGGAGAGGGAGGTTTAATTTGGCTGCTTCTAGGAGGAGGTAGGCGGTTAGTGATGCGAGTTCTGTGGATGGTTTCTTTGCTTGAAATTCGGCGTGCATGGAGGTGGTGGTGTCGTAGGGGAGGCTATGATATTTCTTCAATGTTGTTTCAACGATATCGTCAGGAAATAAAATCTGTTTTGCCGCGGCCAATTGTTTTACTTCATGGATCAAGGCGATAATTATTTCTACTTTTTGCTCATCTTCGAGCAACTTACCGATGCACTGGTCAAAATAGGATGTGGCGGTTGCAATGGGTGAAAGGAAAATAAACTTTTCCCAAATTACATTTGAAATAGATGCAGATAAACGCGCGTCAATGTCCGCTTTTTTAAACAGTCCTTCCAAATGAACTAAGCGCGCATCATCCGCAATCTCGCCACCAAAAAAAATCGTTTCAATATTACCGGTGTTCTCGATCACCCCCGGTTGTGTAAGCCGAGACACAATATAAGCACACCCTTGCAACACGATAGTATTAGGAAGAATAGATTTAATCCGCTCAGTGCTATCCACACCATTGAGCAACGGTAGAATTATAGTATGCTCGTTGATACAAGGTTTTAATTGCTCAATGGTCGCCTCCAGATCATAGCTTTTTGTACAAATTACAATAACCTCCGCCACTCCCAATTCTTCCGCCCTATCAGAAACCACAGAAGGACGCGCCACAAATTCTCTTCCCCCTTTTATCACCAGCAATCCATTTGCCTTCATTGCTTCCAAATGCGCCCCCCGCGCCAAAAAGCAAACACTCACATCTTCATCCTCCTCAAAACATTTCGCCAACATCCCCCCAAAATACCCTCCCACTCCACCAATTCCCGCGATGATTATTTTAGTTTTCATGTTGAGGGGATTGAAGCTTGTTTACATTCAAATTATTGACACTCTCAATTAAAATGAGCGATCACGGCTTAGGGCATTGCGTTCGGGCGGATTTTCAACACAAATATTGATTAGAAAAACAGAACTTGAACCTTGCTCGAAACACTTAGAGAGTGCTGAACCCGCCATTATGCCAAAACGCTTTCGCACTTATTTTTTTATTAAATTTTATACTTTTTTCGTAGTTCACGATATAATCTAACCTGGAAACCTTCAGATCCACCTTTACCAAACTCACCATCCTTTGAAAATAAGTCTATTGATTCCTTATCAGAAATTAAAACAAATATACTTTTTAGTTTTTGCCTCATTTCATTTTCTGTTTTTAGATCTCTTACAATCGGGTAAATATCTCGTATTAGCCTTAAGTAAGCACCCATTCCTGTTGTTTTACATAGAATGAATTTGTAGCTGAAGGCAGAATAAACTTCTTTATTATCTCGATTTTCTTTTTTAGGCCAACAACTATTATAAGCAGATCTAATTTCCTCAAAATAAATAATTAAAAATTTAGGGATTACCAAAAACCTCTCGCCTTCCATTAAATAGTTATTGTATAAATTTCGCCAAACTTCATCATTTCTAAAGTGTACTAGTAGCTTTTCAACAAAAAAAGCCTGAGAAAATAAACCATAACCTTTCCCTAGAAGTTTAATCATTCCTTCTAACGGTGAGTTTTCATTATTTTGCATGTGAAGAGCGAGGAAATGAGCTAATTGTATTTCATTTTTTTCTTTAGCAGCTGAACCAAAGATGTCATAATAAAGCGATTTATTAACTGGTTTCTGGTTAAAGTTAACATTAGCAAATACTTCTGCAACTTGAAAAGGATCATAACCAAGAAGGATAGTAGCTATAAATTGAAACTGTAAAATTTTCTCCTTCTTTTTTTCGTCTTTAGATTCATCATAGAACATTTTTAGTCCTGCAAATCGATGTTGGCCATCTACTATTAAACAGATCCTTTTTGATTTCGGAATATATATAGATGTAATGTTGTCATTTTCAATTGCAAAACAACTACTTAGACCGTCATAATAGCTTGATTCAATTTGCTCCTCTGTTAAAGTATCAGCATTATCCTCATTTAGGTCCAATGAGAGAATTACAGAAGATGGGTATATAATTCCTTCATTTTGCTTTTCAAATTCATCTTGTAAGTAATTAGATATATCATTCAATTTACTTCGATTTAAATGCCTTTGAAATTCTTCCTCATCTTCAATTATACTTGACTTCGTTAGTTTTTCTCCAAAGGGATCAAAAGTGCTCTCCTTTCGTTCAGTCAGCCTCTTAATCTGTACAAGTTCATTAAATGTTATCCGACCTGTATAAACGGCCCCAGACTTACTATTGAGTTGAAGAACTTGAAGTGCTGATATTTTTATAAAGTTTTTCATTATTTTTTAGCTTCAAATGGATTTGAGGTAGATTTTGGAGTTTTAACTTCCGTATATAGGGTAGGTTTTTCTTTCCCCCTTTTAACAGAAAAAGCCTCTGAAGCATCATTTGCGAATCGCTCAAGATTATTATTAGCCTCCTTCAGTTCATTTATTTCTTTATTATATCTCAATCTTGTAATTTCTTCGGTTTTTTGATCTATTCTTTTTTCAATAGTCTCCTGTTCTTCCCTGAATTGTTCCTTAAAGGTGCTATGCATTGACTTAAATTCATTCCATCCTAAATAAGCTCCAGCAGCCAAGACGACTACAACAATAAGTGAAACTATTGCAACCACTACCTCCAGAAATGATAATGACGAATCATAATGAGAATTTTTTTGATCAAGTAATTTCTCATAGAGGTTATTATACTCTGACCTCAAAATAGTTTCATTAATAGTGTCGTTTTGAATTATGTAATCATTTTTTACATAAACTGTGTCAATAATCTTAATGGTTTTTGTTTCTCGTAGAGTGTCGTATGAAATGATCTTAATTGGATTAATTTGTGCATTCGCTGTCACGATAGTAACAAAAGTTAAAATGAGATATAGTGTTTTTTTCATTCTGGTCGATCTATAAAATTATACCTAACCCCATCACTTCAGCACCAAGGTGCGGTTACCCACTCTCTAGTTCTTCATAACCGCACCTGCTCATAATAACACCTCAGCACATTACAGAAATTAGAAACGCTCAAGCTATTCAAGACACTTCATCGAAAATGAAATGCTCTTCCAAAACAAAGTGCTCATCACTTATGAAAAAGCGAAACGATTAATGGTATATCAAAGAGGAAATAAAACGTAGGGACTGTGAGTAGTAGTTGTGTAGTGTGGTTAAGGGTTATTTAAATAATTCAAGTTTGCTTTACGAATATAGAAAAATAATTCGAAATTCGAAATTCAAAAGGCTGATTGCTTGCGGCTAATGGCTATTGGCGGAAAGAGATTCTTGATTCTTGATTCTCGAAAAGATTGCTAGCGGTTATGATTATCCATTACTAGTGCGTGGGGCTAGTATTTAATCACTCTTCTTTGAACCAGCGTGAAATGGTGAACCTGGTGTCGCTGGTGGGGTTGGCGTTGGAGTAGATCATGAAGGCGGTGGATAGTCGGCCGGTGTGGAGGGTGGGGCAGCGTAAGACGAATACGCCTGTATCGCCCGGTGCGATGGGCGCTAAAGATTTATCGAACGCATAACAAGGATCGGATCCTCGCACGTCTGATATGATCAGCACTTGGTCTCCCACATTAGTGAAGCGAATCAATACTTCTGAATTATCGGAGCTGGATATTGTATCCACATAATGCTTCACTTCATATTTCAAAAATGAATATCCCTCCAATCGCAACTCCGCCCCCACCTGAGCCATAATAATCGAAGGTGAATAGCAGGCAAGGAAAAATAATATGTATTTTAATTTTTGCACGGGATAAAATTAGTGATTCTCGATTTTCGATTTTCGATTCTCGATTTTCGATTCGGGATTCGGGATTCGAAATTCGGGATTCGGGAGTTGTGGAATTTATTGATGACTCACATTAAGACCAACTTTAATAATAAGTTCCATTTTATCTTTAAGTGAAATATTAACAAGTAAATTTGCAAATTCGACTGTAAAATTCTTAAATTTGTTCCATCTATTTCACTTTTAAGTGAAATTACGAACTGAAAAATGTATCAATCCCAGAAAAACAGGAATTAAGGTGAACTACGAGATTGTCGAAATGGAATTATTTAGCGGCATCGCGGCAAAAGTTTACTCTATTATTCCAAAGGGTGAGGATGAAACATTATTTGATAAGTTCGTAGGTCAACATGAGACAAAATTCAAAGGTGAAATTAAAGAAATATTGACTCGGTTAAAACACATCGGTCATACAACAGGAGCACGAGAATTTTTTTTCAAACACGAAGGAGATAATGAGTTTACGAAGAAATATGGCCAGTGCGTCTGGGCATTATATGATGATGATAAAAGAAAATTGAGATTGTATTGTATTCGGTTTGGAAGTGTAGCAATAATACTAGGAGGCGGCGGATACAAGGACAAGTCAGTTAAGAAGTGGCAAGATGATACAAATCTTGAACAAGCAGTTACTGAAATCATGGCTTACGCCGAGCACATTTTTAAACAAATGAAAGATGGCGAGATTTATTGGTCGGAAGATAAAACGGAACTTGAAGGAAATTTAAAGAATTACGAAGATGAATAAGGCAACCAAAGCGAGAAAATATAACAGCTCTAAACTTCAAATTCTAATGGATGAAATTACTCCACTAGAAATGGAGCAATCCAGGAACAAAATGCAAATTGCTGTGCATATCGCAGATCTTATGGCAGCTAAAGGCTGGAGTAAATCGCAGTTCGCAGAAAAACTTGATAAAAACCCATCAGAGATTACTAAATGGTTGAGCGGAACACAAAACTTCACTGTTGACGTGCTCACAGAGATTGCATTTGCATTAGGTACTGATTTGACTGCGTTGCTAAGCAGGCCCCAAGTTCAAACCATTTACAAGACCAAATATGAGGTGAAGATTGTTGCTGCAGAACCACCAAATCAATACCTAACTCCAAATAAACAAAGTCGGAGTGTTATCACCAGCCACTTCACAGCAATTGCAACAAATCAATCATCTTTCACTCCGTCTCATTACAATTAAAATGGCTAAAATTCAAAATAAAGATTTGAATGTTCAATTGCAAATAAAGGCAATTGAGTTATTAAATAGCTCGTTGAATGTTCCGACTCAATTAAGACATCCTATCGTAAATTTCAATTTCAACATCAACATAGAATGCAACGTTGAGCCTACTAATAAATTAATTTTTACGATAGTTCATATTGAAATTAAAAATGATGATCATTCGCAAGTGTTAGGCAATATGTCGGTGAGCTGCATTTATGAAATCGCCAATTTCGATGAAATCATCAAAGTTGCATCCAATGGCAAAGTCGACATTCCTGATCGCCTCATCGAAACACTTAATATCATTTCACTTTCTACTACAAGAGGGGTTATGTTCTCAACTTTCAAAGGAACTCTCCTACACGGCGCCGTGCTCCCACTCGTCGATCCAAAGCAGTTTCAACAGGAGTTGAGGAGTTAGAGAGTTGAGGAGTTATTTATCTGTTTCAATGTTTCATTGCTTTATTGGTTTACTTTTTAACTGAACTTTTAAATGCAGTGAAGCAGTGAAATAGTGAAGCAGTCAAGCAGTGAAACAGTGGAGCGATGAGGAGTTGAGGAGTTACTAAACTGATTCAATGTTTCATTGCTTCATTGGTTCACTTCTGAACTGAACTTTTTAAATTCAGTGAAGCAGTGAAATAGTGAAGCAGTCAAGCAGTGAAACAGTGGAGAGATGAGGAGTTGAGGAGTTACTACACTGTTTCAATGTTTCATTGCTTCATTGGTTCAATGCTTAACTGAACTTTTAAATTCAGTGAAGCAGTGAAATAGTGAAGCAGTGAAATAGTGAAGCAGTCAAGCAGTGAAACAGTGGAGAGATGAGGAGTTGAGGAGTTACTAAACTGTTTCAATGTTTCATTGCTTCATTGGTTCACTTCTTAACTGAACTTTTTGAATTCAGTTAAGCAGTGAAATAGTGAAGCAGTTAAGCAGTGAAACAGTTATCGGTTCGGGGTTTGGAGTTTGGGGAAAAAGCTTCACGGCCGTGGCCTGGGCGCTAGGGATAGCAGTGGAAAGCCCGGAGCGCAGCGAGGACTTGGAACGAATAGCCCGGGCCGTCAGGCAGCGCTATGTACTCGCTTCGCTCGTGACTGGTGCTTCGCGACTGGTACTGCGTGCTTGGTACTTCGTGGCTGGTATTCGCTGGCGCGAATGTCTATGCGTAAATGGGAATACTAGCCTTGTATAATAGCGCCATCAGCGCTCAAACGGCTCCGATTCCGCGTCAGCGGAAAACCATGAGCGAAGCGAATACCCGCCATTCGCGCTAGCGAATACCAAGCACGCAGTACCCGCCGCGAAGCACCCGTCTTTCGCGCAGCGAAACATTTGCCTTATATTGCAACCAAACACTTTTCTAATACATAATTATACTATGAGAGCGACGCTGCTTGCCGTGTCTTTTTTTGTCTTTACTTCTCCAATCTTTTCTCAGGTCTCCGTGAATATTGGATATAATTTAGGTCATAATACCTATATCGAAAGTAAACAAGCCAATCTATCCACTGAGTTTAATATCGGATGGGACTTTGATTCTACTATGCCAGGCTATACACTTGGTTTTTTTCCCAATGGATCTGCATACAGTGTGCTCGATCCTATCGAATGGGACAGAAGCACTCGTGGATGGCATGTTGGATTGGGATTTAATGAGGAGGAGGATATTAGCTACGAATTAAACTTTGTTGGATGCACGAATAAATCTTCTGGATCGCGCATCAATCTTACCACTAACGTGGAGGAAGAATTGACTTTAAAAACAAAATTTGGAACCATTCAGTTTTTGTTTTGCCCGAATATCACTTCTCGCCTTAGCGTGAATCTGGGCATTGGTACAAGTACTTTCAAAGCATTCTACTCTTGGACGGGAGCAACTAGTATCAAAAATCAAATGTTTGGTCTCCGCTCTAGACCGCTATCGGGTGACATAAAAGTGGGCGATAGAGATCTTACGCTTTCTTTTCCTGTTGGTCTCACAGCTAAGGTTATTTCCTTAGAAGAAAGCGGGCTTTCTCTGAAAGTGCGGGCGATGCACACACTTGTTTGGAACAAGATGGTGCAAACGGATCTGATCGATTTTCTTCCGTTTAGCTACAATTTAAATAATACTGCTCTTAGCATCATCCTCTCTAAATCGTTCTGATATGAAATATTTATACAGTCTATTTTTCTCAATACTGAGTATTATATCCTGCGCACAATTCACAATGGATCTCCACGCCGGTGCGCTCGCGGGAAAGTTTAATTATCCTGATTACGTAAAATTCGGAGAATCATACAATACTTTTTACGCGAATGATCCCGACCTCATCACCCCGATTGAAATGCAAACTTTCGCAACGGGCTATCAAGTGGGAACGATGTTTAATTTTACTAGTGCGTTCAATGGTGCGATAGATTTCAGCAGAATTAAAACGGGTGTGTCCCGCGCTGAATGGGCAACTGGATTTAACCGCGGCTTTCAAATCAAAAGTTATTTATTCGATATGGATGCGGGTTTTTATGTGATTCCTGAAGAATATGCCGTGCGCCTCTCTGTAGGACTCGGCATTACTTTGCAGTCCACTCAAATTCTATCGTTCTTAGAATATGATGACACTCGAAGCTATGGCAACGAAACACGTCTCAATGGTGTGTGGACCAGCTGGAGAGGAAATACGCCGCTTGTTTTAAAATTGAGCTACATGGATCCTACCGGCAATTGGAAGTTCTTTTTAAATACCAAATTCCCACTACAAAAGAAAAAAGTGGGCAGCGCTGGTTATGCTTATTCTTCCGGATTCACTTCTGCTGGAGATGTGTTCCCCGCTGACTTCAGCCTCCCATGGGGCATAGAGAATAGTCTTTCCGAAGACTTTCGTTTCATTCATGCAGTACTCGGTGTTGCATATCAAATCAATTTTTATTAATTAAACTCCGATTTACCATGAAAATAAATATCCTTTTATTTTTCGTTCTCATCGCTTTTACATCTTGCTTTAAGGACGTTCCTACTACCGAGTTTTCGAAAGTCGGTGGAGCTTGGAAAATTGAAGAAGTGACCATCGAATATTTTGATTCGCTGGGCACTGCTACAACACAAAAAACTTTTTCGGAACGCGGTTACATCATGCTTACTTACAATGAAGGGACTTTGGCTGGAAATGCGATGTCGTATTCTTTCAAAGCGGAAAACGAAGATTTCAATATATCGAGCACGATTGCTTACGCTATAGGGCAATGCAATCGTTGGGATGTGGCGGTGACTGCGAATCAAATAAATTTTGGTGTTCTGGATCCAAATACAAATTACACGACTCAAATTATTGCTTTAACGGTAGATAAATTAAGATCGAATAGTATGGAATGGTTCACGGTGGATAGAAACACAAACGGCTCTCTCTCCCGCAAAGAAACCTACAAACTCAAAAGACCGTAGTACTCGCGTGCCGCTCGTGACTGGTACTCGCTAGCGCTCGTGGCTGGTATTCGCTGGCGCGAATGACGGGTATGATCTTCGCTCATGGTTTTCCGCTGACGCGGAATCGGAGACGTGTTAGCGCTGTTGGCGCTACTGCCATACAGACAGAGCTATACAGTCGCACGAAAGGCGAGACTTTCCCGATTGCGCATATCCATTCGCGCCAGCGAATACCAAGCACGAGCGCAGCGAGTACCCGCCACGCAGTACCAGACACGAGCGTCAGCGAGTACAAGGAGTTTTGTACATTAGCGTAAACACATATCAGTATGCGCGTCACTCCTCTCTTCATGCTTTGCTCAATTTTGTTTGTGAACTTTTGTTTTGGGCAGGTGGATATTTCTTATGCTTTCGATAGCGAACCTCCTTCCTCTTTGTTGAGTCAGAACAAAGAAGTCGTTTACTTACCGAATGTTCCGAATCATCTATTTTTTGTAGGAAGCACTAATCATGAAGGAGTGGATGCTCCGGCGGTGATTAAGATGTCAGCGAATGGCAATACCATTTGGGATATGGCCATTGCTGATGCAGCGAATTATACTGCGGGAACCAATAGCGTTTATTCGATTTGTCATGATGGAAGCTTTATTTATGCCAGTGCTCAAACTACCCGTGTTTCGCTGGGTTTGAAGAAGGAAGTAATAAAGCTCCATCCAAATACGGGGGCTATTATTTGGAGAACGGAGTTTACTACTGATTTTGTGGCGGAGATCAGAGATATCTTCGATTTTAATTCGAATTCTATTTTATTAAATTATGTGGTGGCATCTACCGAACGATATGCGGTGATCTCTAAGAGCACTGGTGCGGTGACTGCGACCTTTAATAAAACGATGGCAACGGGTGATCTGGTGGGTATTTCTTCTTCGGTGTACTATACAAGTAGTGACACGGTATATAAAAAAACACCCAACGGTACCAACCTCACTACTAACTGGGCGACGGAAATTCAAGGGATGAGTTATTTATATGACATCATTGATTTAGGTACCGAAATAGCACTACTAGGTAGGGTTTCAGCGAATAATGAAGAACGAATTAATTTCATTAATAAAAGTACTGGTGCCTTGACCGGCTCTATCAATACGGGTAGAATTCAAAATGCTGCCATGCACCATGTTCTGAAAAACAACAAACTTTACGTTGCTTGGACCACTACAGGTAGTCAAGGTAATCCAGAGGTTTACACGTATGATTGTTTTGATATGATTACTAAACAAATGGTGTGGCAAAAAACGTATGTTCTTGCTGATCCTGTTCTCTCTAGCAGTGGCGACGCACGACGAATTGCTTTAGACAACAATAACAACTTGTATATTCTCGGAGAAGTTTTTACCACTACGAATAAACATGCAGTGGTAAAATGCAATGCCACCACTGGGGATTATATCAATCATCAATTGCTACAGCCATCAGGCACTCCCGTTTCTAATGCCTTTAACCACAATGAAATTTTTGTGATAGGAAATGGACTTCTTATTTTTGGAAATTATAACCATGCTTATAAATCAGGTGGATATAAATCTGCTCTTTCTCTCATCAAAGTAAACGTGCAAAATACTTCGCACTCTTTGGTCAGAAAATTTGGTGGCACCTATCAACTCGATTCTCAATCCACGGTGATTCTCGAAGGACCTGATAACAAGGTGGCAGTAGCTTCTGCCGAGGGGCGATACGGATTGATTCGCATTTATGATGAGAATAATGATGTGATTGCACAGAAATATTTGCGATTGAATCTCAATTTAATTCCTCGCAAATTAAAAGCCCTTCCCAACGGCAATTTTTTGATGGCGGGCATCAGTTATACTTCTACTGAAACGGGAGGAGATGTTCCTAATTTAAATAATGGAAATTTTGCTCTTTATGAATTTGATTGGTCTGCCAATCAAATTAATTACCTCGCAGGAAGTTTGAATGTTTCCAATGGAGGAATTGCTGTGTACGATTTAATCACCGACGGCACTAACCACTGTGTAACTGTAGAAAACACAGGCAGCGGAACAGTCTCGTTCTATCGCACATCCAATTGGACGAATTGGAATAGCGCTTCATTGAGTTTCACTACCCCTACCTCCAACCCTGAAACGATCATGTCTACTTTGTACACCGACACGCAATTTATAGTGTATGGTCCTTCTACAAGCTTTGCAATGCGGAGAGTAAATAAATCGAATTTAGCTTTCACCAATTTCCAACTTGCCGGTAACCCCAACATGGGAATGGCACGAGTAGAGAAAGTGATAACTACAAATAATCCTGATCACTTTTACTACGGCGGATATGCAAGCGAGGCCACTACCTATGCTCGTGTGTGCAGCTATCAGCCATCAACAAGTGATACCCTTTGGTCGAGATCTATCAATGCCACCAATTTTTTTGATGTCATTCCGAATGCCGATACCACTGTACTTTACATGCTCTATTACCAGCAGGGTTATCGCTTAGCAGCCATCAATGCAGCAGACGGAGCACTACTTTGGAGTAGTACCAATATTCAATCGTGTACCTCTTGCTCAGCGGGCGCATTCTATTTCGATACTTCATCAAATAATCTTTGGCTATCGATTAACACTACCTCTACAAGTGATGTAAATGGATCAAGTAATTTATATGAGATCAATACAAGTGGTCAAATAATTAGCACCACACTTCTCGACAATAGCGGGACAGGACTCAATGCCATCCACGATATCAAAAGAGCGAACGATGGACGATTCATCTATAGTGGTTCGACGAATCATCCGGCGTATAAAGAAACTGCGTTCGTTTCTTTCACGAATCTCCCAACCGAAAATCTAGTGGGTGATTTCGATAACGATGGTTTCATCGATGCGGATGATCTCAACCTGCTTAATCAAAATATTGGATGCACGACGATGCAATGTATGATCTACGATCTAAACAATGATGGGGTAATATCGGTCCAAGACCTAATCCTCCTCCTCGAACTCTAGTACTCGCGTGCCGCTCGTGTCTGGTACTCGCTAGCGCTCGTGGCGGGTACTTCGTGGCTGGTACTTCGTGACTGGTATTCGCTGGCGCGAATGTCTAAGCGCAAATGGGAATACTAGCCTTGTAAGGTAGCGCCAACAGCGCTCAAACGGCTCCGATTCCGCGTTAGCGGAAAACCATGAGCGAAGCGAATACCAAGCACGCAGTACCCGTCACGAAGTACCAGACACGCAGTACCCGACACGAGCGCTAGCGAGTACCTGACTTTTTGCGCAGCAAAAAACTTGCAACCGTTTGGTTTCTTGTTTATATTTGCAAGATGAGACGAGATGTATTTCAGGCTATTGCCGATCCGACGCGACGTGCAATTATTACCTTGATCGCTGCACAGGCCATGACTCCCAATGCCCTTGCAGAACATTTTGATACGACAAGACAAGCCGTATCAAAACATTTGAAAATTCTTTCTGAGTGTGAACTTGTACGTTCGCGACAAGAAGGAAGAGAAATTTATTATGAGCTAGAAATTAAAAAAATGAAAGAAATTGATAAATGGCTAGAGCAATTTAGAAAGCTCTGGGAAAATAGATTTAATCAACTTGACAATGTCCTCAACACTATTAAAAAAAATAAAAAATGAATCGTGCCTTATTCTTTGACTTTACTGTCAACAAAGAAAACAACACCATCAGCGTGCAGCGGGAGTTTGATGCACCTGTGGATACGGTATGGTCTGCATGGACCGAAGCTGAACTGTTAGATCAGTGGTGGGCTCCTAAGCCTTATCGCACTGTGACCAAGCACATGGATTTTCGTGCGGGTGGTCATTGGCTTTATGCCATGATTGGTCCAGAAAACGATACACATTGGTGTCGTGCAGACTATTCGAAAGTAGAAGCACAAAAATCTTTCGAAGGCATGGATGCCTTTTGTGACGAAGAGGGAAAAATCAATGAGGCTTTTCCAAGAACAAAATGGAATGCAATGTTCAATGCCAATGAAGAAACGACTACTGTCGATATACTATTGACCTACGAAAAACTAGAAGACCTTGAACAGATCATTTCTCTAGGCTTCCGTGAAGGATTCACGATGGCACTTGGAAACTTGGATCAATTGCTACAGGGCTGACGGCCTGTGGCTATTGGCTTATAGCTAGCGGTATGTGGCCAGCGGCAAATGACCATTCACCGCAGGTCTTAAGCCAAAAAAAGAAAGCAAAAAAACCAAAAGCCGCAAGCCATAAGCCGATAACCTATAACCGAAAGTCATCGAACAAATACTATATAAAAATGAAACTCACCATCACCACAACTGTCCAAAGCACTATTGAAAAGGCGTGGGACTTTTACACCAATCCAGAACACATTGTAAAATGGAATTTTGCCAATGATGAATGGCAATGTCCAAGTGCATCGAATGATCTTCGTCCGGGCGGAAAATATGCTGCGCGCATGGAAGCAAAAGATGGAAGCTTTGGTTTCGATTTCGAAGCGATCTATGATGAAGTAGAAATTGGAAAAATGTTTAAATACACCATGTCTGACAACCGCACGGTAGTGACCACATTTTCACAACAAGGTGAAGAAGTAATCATCACGACCATCTTCGACGCCGAAACCGAAAACCCCATCGAAATGCAACAAGCAGGATGGCAAGCGATTCTAGATAACTTCGCGAGGAAGATAGAATCTTGATTCTCGATTTTCGATTCTCGATTTTTGATTCGGGATTCGGAATTCGGAATTTGTAATGCTATTACATTGGATGTCCGATGTGCAGGTTTGATAAAGTGCTCAAGAAATCGGTTGCTAACATTTATTACATAAATTAGCTCACTCGACAATCTCGAACTTCGAATTTCGAATCGAGAATCGAGAATCGAGAATCGAGAATTAATTCCATGAACAAAACAAACATTTTCTCTGCGCTTGAATCTGCACCGATGGATGAATCTGCGGGGATAAAGATTGTGAAGTTGACAGGAGATAAAGACTTGTCGGTGTACGTTGCGGATATTGCGCCGCACACACAACTTACTCCGCACTATCATACGGCAGGAATTGATGCGTACCAAATTCTCAAAGGAATAGGAACGATGAAGACGGGTCCATTCGTGGAAGGTAATTTTGAATGGACCGAAAAATTCACCGCCATCGAGGGTGATTGCTTTCACATCGAGCCATACATTGTCCATCAAATTCTCAACGAATCAGACGAAACACTCGTCCTAGTCTTCGCCTGCCCCGAATCGCATGTGAGTACTGACAGGCATTTTGTCTAGGGATTCTCAATTCTCGATTCTCGATTCTTGATTCGGAATTCAGATTCGAGATTCGGAATTCGAAATTTGTAATGCTATTACATCAGATATCCGATGTGTAAGTTTGATAAAGTATTCAAGAAATCGATTGCTAATATTTATTACATAAATTAGCTCACTCGATAATCTCGAATCGAGAATCGAGAATCGAGAATTTTTTTCATGAACCACAAGCTCCTGCCCTATGTACTTTTTATCATCGCCTTGGCTGTGTTTGGGGTGGGGTGTGATGGGGAAGTGTTGAGTGGTGATGAGTTGTTTACGATTTATTTTTCTCAGTGGAAGGTGCGTGACTTGGTGCCGATACTTTTTGAGCACAACAACATCCCTCCTACGTTTGAATACTTGCTGCATCATTGGCTGCAAGCCTTTAGCACCGATGCATTTGTATTGCGCATATTGCCTGTCATATTTAGTGCTGCGGCTGTGCCAGCTATTTTTTTGATTGGAAAAAAAATGGGCGGTTATTTCATTGGAGGTTGGGCCGCATTTTTCTTTTTGCTCTCACCCTTTCAAATGGAATGGGCTCACTTACTTCGAAGCTACAGCATGATGATCATGGGCGCTTCATGGTCGATGTATTTTTTCATTTCATTTTTAGAAAATAAAAAAAATAATTCGCTTGCAGGATGGATCTTCTTCTCCTTCATTGCAGCATCGGCGCACTATTTATCTTGGCTCATCATATTTACGCAAGGCCTTGCCTGGCTTACTATTCCCGGATTATTCAAAAAAGAAGATCTAAAGAAAGTTGCTTTATCTTTTGTGATATTACTCGCAATTTCAAGCCCTATTCTTTTTTATTTAATTAAAAGATTATTACTCACCGCATCGGAAGGAACATACATACAACCCACCGAACACCTCGGTGAAGTATTTCGCGAACTCTTTAAGATGGTTGGTTCGAGTGTGTATATGTTGCGCTTGCTCATCCTCTTCGCCACATGGGCAATTCTTACAAGTATCTTCAGTTACACCTTTGGATTAAAAAAGAAGATCGTTTTTGTATTTTTTACAATAAGTCTATTCACCGCTCTCAGCTGGGCATTCACACTCGACAATGAAAGCGTAAAAGCTTTTTTACAAAATAAAATAATCCTCTATGCTTTCTTTATTTGGACGTGGGTGACCCTTTGGGTGTGGATTCGAAAAAGCACCGATTCTTGGGCCTCTAAAATCATCGTGCTGTGGTTGGTGGTCCCTTTCTCGATTATGTTTTTTGCATCGTTCAAAATCCCGATGTTCGTTGACCGCTATTTGAGTTTTATTTCTCCTTCCATCATCTTATTGATTCCGCTGATCTTCCGAGGACTTCCGCGTCCTGCGTATTCATTCACCATTGCGAGCGTTGCTGTATTTGCGTTGATCAATTTTCAATTTTATGTAGAGCGTCCTACGCATCCCGATCAAATCATGGCGCAGTTTAAGAAATTCAAAAAGATGGATACACCTGCGATATGGGCACCTGGATATTGTGATTTAATTTGGACCTATTACTATAACCGAGAAATCTTTGAGAATGCGCAATGGCAAGCTGCAGATACTTTGGGGACGCGCATTGTAAGAGAAGAAGGTTATACCGTACACAAAGAAGGCATTCGACGTCAACTCAGAAGCGAGGGCATCTTCATCGCTAATGATACCAGCCTTCTCGACCTAGATCTCTCTATGTGTAGCGAACTTGTTTTTGTAGACGGACATTCCGAATACGTCTACCCCAACAATGGCTTGCGCGCAAAAATCGAAAAAGAATTTGGCCCACCCGTGGAAGAACATACCTTTGACTCGAATGCGAGGGTTTCTCGATTTACGAGAAAAGATTCTCAATTCTCGATTCTCGATTCTAAATAATGAATTGAGAATCGAAAATCGAGAATCGAGAATTTTTTATCTAGAAAGCAATGAACAATCTTCGAATCGCTGCGGTGCAGTTTGATATAGTTTGGGAAAATAGATCAGCGAATTTTTTTCGTTTGGATGAATTACTTCAGGATTTGACGAATCTTGATGTGATAGTATTGCCTGAAATGTTTACTACCGGATTCAGTATGCGTCCGGAAGTCGTTGCCGAGGCACATCATGATGAAATGGAAACGCTTCAGTGGATGCGATTTCATGCATCACGTCTTGGTGCTTTGCTGATGGGAACGGTTTCGGTTGCTGATGGTGGAGCCTATAAAAACCGCATGTACGTAGTATTTCCTGATGGGAGATATGAATTTTATGATAAAGCGAATCTATTCAAAATGGGAGAAGAGAACAATCATTATTCAAAGGGAAATAATCGATTGATCTTTGAATGGCGCGGTTGGCGCATTGCTCCGCTCATCTGTTATGACTTGCGTTTCCCTGAGTGGGCGCGCAATGGAATGACAGATCAACAAGCGAATTATGACTTATTGATCTACAGTGCGAATTGGCCAGAAGTGCGAAGGCATCCATGGCGCACGTTGTTGCAAGCACGTGCTATCGAAAATCAAGCATACGTCGTGGGAGCAAATCGCGTTGGTGATGACGACCAACGCATCTATCATTCTGGTGACTCACTCATCATCGATCCTCGCGGACAAGTGATGCAAGATGGTGCAGGCGGACAAGAATCCATTCTTATCGAAACACTAGACTATAGCGCCCTCCAAGATTTCCGAGCAAAATTCCCTGTGTTGGGATAGATTAAAGTTTGATACTCAAATTGAGTTTCCCTCCTAAACCAACTTCAATGATTCTTTGCAACGTGGAGATACGAACCTCTTTGAGATCATTTTCTACTTTGGATATATAACCTTTATTGGTGCCGCATTTCGCTGCCAATTCTTCTTGGGTTAATCCCTTTTTCAATCTTGCTTGTTGCAACATAAAACCTACTTTGAAATCTTGGTATCCTTCTTCAAATTTCTCTCGTTTTACACTCCCTTTCTTACCATACCGCTCTTCAATAAAACCATCCAGGCTCTTTACTTTACTTTTCATAATCTAGTTATTGTAATACAAAGAACGCGAAGTTATCCGATAGGACAACAACTTAGCCATAAAAAAAACTAGCGATGAGCACCCCCATCGCTAGTTTTAATATTCTCGATTCTCAATTCTCGATTCTCAATTCTCGATTCTCAATTCTCAATTCTCGATTCTCAATTCTCGATTCTCGATTCTCAATTCTCGATTCTCGATTCTCAATTCTCGATTCGGGATTCTCAATTCTCGATTCGGGATTCGAAATTCGGGATTCGAAATTCGAGATTCAAGATTCGACCTTGTCACTTGTAATTTGTCCCTTGTCGTTTGTCTCTATTTAAACGCATCAAAGCCCGTCACGTCCATACCTGTAATCAACAAGTGGATATCGTGCGTTCCTTCGTAAGTGATTACGCTTTCGAGGTTGCACATGTGACGCATCAATGGATATTCATTGGTGATACCCATTCCACCTAGCATTTGACGAGCGTCGCGTGCGATGGTGATGGCCATGTGTACGTTATTTCTTTTCGCCATAGAGATCATTGCAGATGTAGCACGACCCTCATTTCTCAATTGACCTAGACGGTAAGTGAGAAGTTGAGCCTTCGTGATTTCAGTGATCATCTCAGCTAATTTCTTCTGTTGAATTTGGAAAGCACCGATTGGCTTACCGAATTGTTGACGCTCTTTGCTGTAACGCAAAGCCACATCATAACAATCCAAGGCAGCACCGATAGCACCCCAAGCGATACCATAACGCGCGCTATCAAGGCAGCTCAATGGAGCACCTAGTCCGCTGCGGCCTGGCAATAGATTTTCTTTTGGAACTTTCACATTGTTGAATACCAACTCACCAGTATCAGAAGCTCTCAAGCTCCATTTGCCGTGCATGGTTGGAGTAGTAAAACCTTCCATTCCACGTTCTACGATGATACCGTGAATACGACCTTCTTCGTTCTTTGCCCAAACTACAGCTACTTGTGCGAATGGAGCATTAGATATCCACATTTTCGCACCATTCAAAAGATAATGGTCGCCCATGTCTTTGAAGTTTGTAGTCATACCACCTGGGTTTGAACCGTGGTCTGGCTCTGTCAACCCGAAACAACCTACCCACTCACCAGAAGCGAGTTTTGGAAGGAATTTCTGACGTTGCTCTTCCGTACCATATTTCCAGATAGGGTACATTACAAGAGAGCTTTGAACGGAAGATGTAGAACGAAGGCCGCTATCGCAACGCTCCAATTCTTGCATGATCAATCCGTAAGAGATTTGATCGAGTCCAGCTCCTCCGTATTCCGTTGGAATATAAGGTCCGAAGCCTCCGATTTCTGCTAGTCCATTGAGCAGATGGCGAGGAAATTCGCCTTTTTCCCATGCTTGTTCAATGATGGGAGACACTTCTTTTTTCACCCAAGCACGTGCTGTATCACGAACCAATTTGTGTTCGTCCGTCAACAACTCATCCATTAGATAGTAGTCGTGTCCTTGAAAAAGATCTGTACGCATGTATTATGATTTGCAAGTTTCTATTAAAATGCGGGGCAAATGTATTGCTTTCTGCTTAAACAACATTATGTCAGGGTTTGTTGATCTTGACCGTATTTTTCATACCAGTCGTCGACCAATAAATCTCTGCTATTGCTTGCTGCCACTGCCAATTGGTCGCAAACTTCATTGTATTTATTTCCCGCATGTCCTCTCACCCATTGGAATTTTACTTGGTGTTCGCGAGCTATACGTAAATAGCGCGACCAGAGATCCGGATTCTTGACATTTTTCCAATTGCGTTTCACCCACCCCCCGATCCAATCTTTCTCCACCGCGTCCACTACATATCGCGAATCGGAGTAAACTGTAACCACACAGCCCGAGGTTTTGAGCGACTCCAAAGCCACGCAAACACTCATAAGTTCCATGCGATTATTCGTAGTAAGGCGAAAGCCTTGAGACAATTCCTTATAGTGCTTGCCCGACATCAATACGATGCCGTAGCCACCGGGACCAGGATTGCCCTTGGCCGCACCATCTGTATAAACTGTAATGACTGGCGCAGCACTCATGGGAAAAGGAATTGAACATTCTTAGTGAACAGCTTGAGAGCGATGGCCAAAAGAATGATACCAAAAACTTTTTCCAAAACTGCAATTCCTCCTACTCCCAAAAGGCGTTCGATGCGATTGGTGAGTTTGAGTACCAAGAAAATAACAGGCATATTTAAAACAATCGCGATCGCGATGTTGATGGGTTCATATTCCGCACGCAATGAAATGAGGGTTGAAAAAGTACCCGCTCCTGCGATGATGGGGAACGCCAAAGGCACGATGGACGCGGCTTTCTCGCTTCCTTCTTTTTGTTTGAAAAGCTTGATACCGAGAATCATTTCCATGGCGATGAAGAACAGAATAAACGAACCTGCCACTGCAAATGAGTAGACATCCACGCCAAAAAAGCTCAAGAATTTTTCACCTACAAAAAGAAAAATCAGCATCAAAAGCAGCGACACTGAGGTGGTAGTGTAAGGCTGGATATTGCCCGTTTTTCTTTTGATATCAAGGATTACAGGGATGCTACCGAAGATATCAATCACGGCAAACAAGACCATAAAACAAGATAGAATTTCTGTCCCATTAACATTCATGGGACAAAATTAGAGTATTGCGTCGATTACTTTGGGAAAATGTTCGATTTCCAATCGGCGCACTTTCATTTCGATTTCGTGAGGTCCGTCGGTTGGATCAATGCTTGCTTTTGCTTGAAATATCACCGCACCTTCATCATAGTGTTCGTTGACGAAATGGATCGTGATTCCCGATTCCTTTTCACCTGCGGCATGTACCGCCTCGTGAACGAAATGGCCATACATTCCTTTGCCACCATACTTTGGAAGTAGTGCTGGATGGATATTGATTATTCGTTGGGGAAAAGCTTCAACAAGATTGGCTGGCACCTTCCATAAAAATCCTGCAAGGATGACCCAGTCGACGTTTAGTTTTTGTAAAAAGTACAAAAAGTCATTGGATTCTTTGAAGTTTTCTTTGGTGAGCGCATAAGAAGGCACTCCCCATTTATTCGCTACTCCGAAAGCGCCTGCGCCAGGCTTGTTACAAGCCAGCAGGACCACTTCCACCTTATCGCTGTTTTGGAAATAATGAAGAATATTGTCTGCGTTTGAACCTCCGCCAGAAGAGAGGATAGCGAGCTTTTTTTTCACGTTCACAAAATTTATGCTTCGATTACCTCTTTTTTCATGAGGGCTATGAGCGCCTTCGATCGTGTGTAAAGTTCTTCCAATTGCGGCTCCAAAACAACTTTGTCACCAGCTAACGAAGAGACCTCAATTTGCAATACCAATTCATGCATATCCATCACACCCAATAGCTTCAGATTTGGCTTCATTCTATGCGCGAAAGCCTTGACAGACGCCAAGTCTGACTCTTCAAATTTTTGACGAAGCATTACCATATCTTGTGCTAATTGCTCACAAAATATCTCGACTGTTTTCTTTACATTATCTTGATTCCCACCGTACATTTCAGACAGTTGGGTAAGGCTGTAGGAACTTTTTTCTCCGTAGACATGTGTTAATTAGGTTTATGCGAGTGCAAGGTAACGTGAGAATACAAAATAAAAAAGCCACATTGCTTACTTTTGTCCCAAAGCCAACACAAGGATATGTCGATAATTGTTGAAAATGTAGCCAAGGTATACGGTACCCAGCGTGCGCTGAACGGGGTAAGTTTCTCTATTCCGAGCAGTGAAGTCGTTGGATTCCTAGGACCAAACGGTGCGGGAAAAAGCACAATGATGAAAATCATCACTTGCTTCCTCCCTCCCACCGAAGGCAAAGTGAGTGTATGCGGACTCGATGTGATGAAAAGTTCCATCGAAGTGCGTCGTTTGATCGGCTATCTACCAGAACACAATCCTTTGTATTTGGACATGTATGTGCGTGAATACCTTCATTTCATTGGAGATATTTACGGAGTACCTCAATTGAATAAGCGTGTGGCCGAAATGATCGACCGAGTAGGTTTAGGTCCGGAGGCTCACAAGAAAATTGAAGCGTTATCAAAAGGATATCGCCAGCGTGTAGGACTAGCACAAGCGATGATTCACGATCCAAAAGTGCTTATTCTAGATGAACCGACCTCTGGACTTGACCCGAATCAATTGGTTGAGATTCGTTCGTTGATTAAAGAAATCGGCAAGGAAAAAACAGTGATGCTATCTACTCACATCATGCAAGAAGTAGAAGCCATTTGCAATCGCACGATCATTATCAATAAAGGAAATATTGTTGCCGACAAGGCCACTTCAGAATTGCGCAGTGGAATTGGCGGAGCGGGTCATGAGCTTGCCGTTGAATTCAGCGGAGCGATTTCAAGATCTGCATTATTGAAGATTGAAGGCGTAAGCAATGCTGTCAATGATGGCGGCAATAGCTGGACAATCAGCATCGTAGGCAATGGAGATTTGAGAAAAGAAATCGCTGAAATGGCCATGCAGCAAAGCATTGCAGTTATCAGCATGTCGAAAAAAGAGTTGAAGCTCGAAGAGATATTTAAAGAATTGACCACCGCAAACAGTCAAAACTGATCTGACCAATGATATACGAAGCCTCCCTTTCAGGAGTAATTAAAATCATTTTCTACTTCATATTATTTTCATTCATTATTCGAGTGATCGCTCGGTTGGCGTTGCCCATTGTAGTGAAGCGTGCAGAAGATAAGATGCGCCAACGTGCGAATGAGTATCAGCAGCGTCAGGCACCACAGCGACCTGAAGGTGATGTTAAGATTGAGAAAAAAGACACTAAAAACAAGTCCTCCCAAGAGGGTGAATATGTTGACTACGTAGAGATAAAAGACTAGACCAAACCCAACACCATACATGAAATCGATTTTGCTTAAAGCATTACCACACGTGATTGCAATCGTATTATTTGCAATTATTTCATCTGTTTACTTCTCACCCATCAATGATGGATATAGTTTGAAGCAACATGATATCGAACAATGGAGAGGCATGTCGAAAGAGCTTGCTGACTATCGTTTGGTGAATGGCGAAGAGCCACTTTGGACCAACTCTATGTTTGGTGGAATGCCTTCGTATCAGATTTCAACGGTGCATGAAAGCAACTTGCTGCGTCACGTGGATCAATTATACAAATTGTACTTGCCTGGTCCTATTGGTGTAATGTTTATTGCCATGCTAGGCTTTTACATTTTTGCATTGTGTGTGCGTGTAAATCCATGGGTGGGTATTATCGGAGGAATCGGTTTTGGTCTTGCCACTATTAATATTCTTTATCTCGGTGCGGGTCACGTTTCAAAAGTGAATGCTATTGCGTATATGGCTCCGGCGTTGGGCGGCTTGCTGCTCGCTACGCGTGGAAAATGGATTTTGGGTTCTGCCATTTTTGCTTTGTTCTTCGCATTGAATATTTCAGCGAATCACTTGCAAATGACCTACTACTTAGCATTCCTATTAGGAGCAGTAGCAGTGACAGAAGGCATTCGCTTGATTGTAGAAAAGCAATTTAAATATTTGATAAAAGTTACGGCAGCCCTCGCAATCGCGGCGGTGATAGGCATTTTACCAGCAATGAGTAATTTGTTGACGACCTACGAATACAGCAAATTCACTACTAGAGGAACCAGCGAACTTACCATTGAAGCAGATGGTTCACAAAAAGAAACTTCAGACATTCAAGGTTTAGATACTGACTACATTCTTGAATACAACTTCGGAAAAGGCGAAGTCTGGTCGATGTTCATTCCAAATGCGAAGGGAGGTCAAACGGGAGCGATTGGCGAAGACAAAGAATTGCTTCAAAGCATTCCTCGTGAGTATCGCGAGCAGATAGGTCAAAGCAACCGCTACTGGGGCGAACAACGCTATACTGGTGGCGCATTTTATTTCGGTGCGATCATCATGTTCCTATTTATCCTTGGATTAATCTTTATTAAAGACTGGATCAAATGGCCATTCTTGTTGCTATTTATTATTGCCATTGGTCTTGCTTCGAATGATCCTGGTGGACTAAATGATTTCTTCATTTCGAAATTTCCATTGTACAATAAGTTCAGAGATTCGAAAATGATTCTTTCGATTGTACAAGTAATGGCATCAGCAATGGCGGTGCTACTGATCGACCGTTTGATCAAAGGCGAAGGAATTATTGGTGAGAAAAAATATTTCTTGATTGGAACAGGGGCGTTGCTTGTGATAGCGATCGCACTTGTAGCGTCACCAAGCATTACTGGTCCACTTTTGAGCAATGCAGAAGTGCAGCAATTTGCTGAGATTGAACAACAGCCAAACATCAATCCGCAGCAGCTCGCGATGTATGATGAATACAAAACAGCACTGCAAGATGTGCGCACTGAAATCTATCAAGGCGATGCAACAAGAAGCTTGTTATTTGTGATTGTTGCAGCAGTGTTGGTTGTATTGACATACTTGAAAAAAATCCCAGGACTTGCCATGGCAGGCGGTATCGCAGTGATAGTATTGTTTGATCAGTATGGAGTTTGCCAGCGATATCTGAATCAGGATATGGAAAAAGGCAAATTGAAGTCTTATGTAAAAGTTTCAGAAAAGGTTATTCCGATGAAGCCTGCTACAGCGGATTTGAGCATCATGGAGACCGAGCGTCCGATGGCGAAAGACTTTGATAAAACATACAGCGCACTACTATCTGCTATGAATGACAATGCAGAATATGCAGCAGTAAAAGACAAAGAATTGGTGAAGTCGATTGCAGAATTTGGGGCGTTAGGTTTGACTACAGACTTCCGCGTGGCAGCATTGGGCAATCCATTCTCTGATGCCAATACGAGTTATTTCCATAAGAGCATAGGTGGTTATCATGGTGCAAAATTGAAGCGTTATCAAGAAATGATAGAGTTTCATATTCAACCAGAATTGAAATTGCTTGCAGATAGTTTGAAGAGCATCGAAGATCTTTCCATTTTGAAAGAAATGACCGTGCTCAACATGTTGAACACTCGTTATTTTATTTACAACCCTGAGGCTCCAGCGCTTTCAAACCCTTATTCGATGGGCAATGCGTGGTTTGTGAATGAAATTGCAACTGCAAATTCAGCGAATGAAGAAATCACCATGGTCAAAGGACTTGACTATGCAAACAAGGCAGTAGTAAGCAAAGAGTTTGCAGACAGAGTGAAGAATGCATCCGCACCGATTGACTCTACCGCGAATATTTCACTGATTGAATATCACACCAACAAATTGGTTTATCAGAGCAATTGCAATGCAGAGGCTCCAGTTATTTTCAGTGAGATATATTATCCAGCGGGTTGGACATGTAGCATCGATGGCAAGCCAGCAAGCGACTTCCGCGCAAATTATATTTTCCGCGGCGTGATGGTTCCGGCAGGCGAACACACCATCGAGTGGGTTTATTCTCCGGAGTCCTTCAAAAAAGGAAGCACTTACAGTTTAGCCGGCTCATTCCTCCTCTTCGCATTAGTACTAGGCGCGTTGGCGATGGAAGTGAAAGGGTTGGTGAGGAAGGACTAATTCTCGATTTTCGATTCTTGATTCTCGAATTGAGATGGGGGTGGTTGTAGAAAGGCGCCCCCTTCGACTCCGCATTTAATTTGCGCTTCGCTTGATTAAATGCTCCGCTCAGGGAACGGCGGTGCCTCGCTCAGATGGGAAAAAAATCAAAAAATCAGCGCACATAGTGCGCTGATTTTTTGATTTTTTTCCCATTTTTTTCGCGTAGCTCGTTCCCTGAGCGGAACGTAGCGTTAGCGGAGTGCAGTCGAAGGGGGCGATCCCAATCCGTGGCCAAACCCCATTGAGAATCGAGAATCGAGAATTATTTACGCAATATCGCCTTCAAATGTGCGAAGAACACGATGGGGACGATGAAGCTTGGGAGCCATGTGAATGGGAAGTGAAGGACCGCATAGTTTGGTCGATCGAAGTCCCATGCTTGAAGAGGTGATGGTGCAGCGCCGAAGGCGGTGACCACAATGATCAAGAGTGAAATTAATCCAAGGACATTCCATCCCTTGATAATAGCGGGACTTAGCTTCTTTTTGTAAACGCCGAAATACGCGATGAGTGGTGCGGTAATTCCGAAAATGATATCAAAATTGTGACCGTAGAACGTCATGCTCCAAGGCACTTGTTTGTAGAACGCCAACCAATAAAGGGAAATCTCCACCGGAATTCTGATGACATGAATGAGTGTAAGCACCATGGGTGATAAACCATCAACAAAGCGTTTACCGCGGCTTGTAAGGAATAGCAATGATATGATGATGATCATTGTTGCGACAGGAAACACCAAATGAGGCGGCATCGCCTCACGATCCATGTACCAACGATTTAGAGATAGCGTGCTTTGAAAAATAAGCCATGCAAGGACGACGAGCGCCACAATATGTAATCGGCGCTGTACGCGCTCCCCACCAAACATCAACGACATTAATAGTCCAATGTAAGTAGCCAAGGTGATACCAATAAACATGGCCACAAGCCAAAACGGAATCTGATCGAGCATGAAATTTATTTTCTACAAAGAAAGCGGAACAATGACAAATGACAAGTGACAAATGACAAATGACAAGTGACAAATGACAAGTGACAAATGACAAATTACAAAAGAGATAGGGGTTGGGGTTGGGGGTTCGGGGTTTGGAGAAAATTTTCGAACCAAGAACTAAGAACCAAGAACCAAGAACCAAGAACCAAGAACTAAGAACTAAGAATCGAGTTCAATCCAAAAACAGCGTTCGCTCTTCGGGGGTTGGCATGCGGCAGGAGTCGGATTTGCCGAACCATTTGTAGCGGCGGTTGGCGACGAAATAATACACGGCATCGCGCACGAATGCGGGCATGATGAGGAAAATGCTGAGGAGTTTCCACCAGCCACCAACATCGAGTAGAAGTCGCAGGACAGCAGTGGAACGAACGAGGTATTTACCATCACGATAGTAGACCACACTATCCAAATCTTCCACTTGAAGCTTGGTAAGCAGGCGTCTTGCCGTATAACCCTGTAAAGGAGCATAACGCAAAACTCTGTCCTCATCCCATTTGATAAGGAAATCAACGGTTTTGTTGCAAAGGCCACAAACGCCATCAAAGAATACTACGCGATTAGGGATATCCACTGGGTAAATAATTTTCGTTTACTAATATACGCAAAGAATGAGAATTAGTTCAACCCCAAAAAAAGACATTACACTTTTTTAAACTTTACTTGGTAATCAAAGGTTGTACATTTGTGATGTTCATGAACTGTACCTCTGTCCATTCCTTTCGAAATGCTCTGCGCTCCGGCCTAGAGGCTGTTCCTAAGTATTTTAGAAATTCACTCGATTACGAGCTCCACTACTCCATTTCGGATATTTCGGAAAAAGAATGGAATAGTTTGAATTTTGGAAGAAGTACATTTCTCGATTACAAACATCTTGTTGCCCTCAGTGCTAGTGAACACACGGATGTAAAATTCATCTTTGCCAAATTCGTAAATGAAGAGACATCTGTTGGAATTGCAGTGTTTCAAATCGCTCGGTTGGAAGCGGATAATCTTCACGAACGCATCGGTAAAGGTCGATTTGCAGAAATGCTAGGTCGAAAATTCGCACCAAAAAATGGCTTACCATATATCCTCATTTGCGGAAGCGCTTTCGCTACAGGTGAACATGGGTATTCATTTAATCCGATCATTCCATCACAAAAGTCCATGAATGGACTTTGTGAAGCACTCACAGAGATCATTCGCAAAGAAGACACGCCAGAGCAAAGCATTTCTGCGATGCTCATTAAAGATTTTTATCAAAACAAATTTAATGAAGCCAAAGCACTAGAGAAATGCGGTTTCAGAAGTTTTGATGTAGATCACAATATGGAAATGCCTATCCTCGAAAACTGGCATTCATTTGATGATTATTTAAAAGATTTAAATTCAAAGTTCCGCACCAAAGCAAACGGTGCGTTTAAAAAATCAGAGCCACTTACCGTTGAGTTTTTAACTAATAAACAAATCATAGAACATCAGGAAAAAATCCAAGAGTTGTATGATGCGGTACATGATAAGGCCGATTTTAAAATTGGCCATCTCAATTCCAACATCCTCGCTGGAATGAAGGAACGATTGGGCGATGATATGATTTTTCGAGCTTATTTTTTAGAAGAAAAAATCATTGGTTTTTCAATTGCGCTGGATGCTCCTGATCAATTAGAGGCGTTTATTGTGGGCATCGATTATAAAGTGAATACGACCTACGCACTGTATTCTCGGATGCTATACGACTACATTGACACAGCAATTTCTCGAAGAAAAAATAAAATTGTTTTCGGTCGAACAGCAGGCGAAATTAAATCAACGGTGGGAGCTTTTCCTATTCAACTGAAATGCTGTATTCGTCATCCAGGTAGACTCCCTAATGTGTTATTGAATATTATTTTTAAATACGTAGAGCCCTCCTCTTTTCCAACGCGTAATCCGTATAAAGAAACTACTTTCAAAAAAATCCAAGAGTTAGGATATCACTACTAATGAAACCTATCAATGAAAAACTGCTGCTATTCATCCTAGCAGCTATTCAGTTTACCAATATCGTTGACTTCATGATTATGATGCCGATGGGCGACATTCTCAAGAAGAGTTTACAAATCGGCCCGGGCGCCTATGGCTGGCTGGTGAGTTCGTATGGTCTTGCAGCAGGTGTCACATCATTTCTTGGCGTTTTTTATCTTGATAATCTTGATAGAAAAAAAGCATTACTCGGAGCCTATCTCGGCTTTATGTTGGGCACACTTTCAAGTGCCATTGTGCCGACCACAGACAATGTTGATTTAAATTATTATCTCTTCATCGGCACGCGTGTGTTTACAGGAGTAACAGGCGGGTTGTTGGGCGGTTTGGTTATGAGCATCATTGCGGATGTGATTCCGCTGGAGCGCCGTGGACGAGCCATGGCAACGATTACTATTGCCTTCTCACTTGCTTCTATTGTCGGAATGCCGCTCTCGCTGGGGCTTGTAGATGCATTTGATCAAAACTGGCATGTGCCGTTTTATGTAGTGAGTGGATTGAGTTTGCCGATTTGGATCCTTGCATTCAAAGGCATCCCTGCGATGAATGCACACATGCAAAATCGAACAGAAGCTTACAATAGATTGGATACACTCAAGGCTACCATTTCGAATGTGGGTCAAAGAAACGCATTGCTTTTTACAGTGATGCTGGTGCTTGGACAATTCACGGTAATTAGTTTCTTGACACCATACAACATCAATAATGTTGGACTTGAGCAAAACGATGTAAAATACATCTATCTCGTGGGCGGAATCAGCACTGTGATCAGCGGATTTTTTATTGGGAAATTTGTAGATAAATATGGTCGATTCCGAGTGTTTACCATCTTCGCTTTCATGTCGATGATTCCTATTTTCATCGCGACACACATCGGCGAGGTGCCCTTGTGGGTGGTATTGATGAATGCTGGATTTTTCTTCATGGTTATTAGTGGTCGAATGATCCCGGCAAACACGATTATATCTGCTGTCGTTAATCCAAAGTATCGCGCTGGATTCATGAGTTTGAATTCATCCGCACAATCACTTGCATCAGGCTCATCAGCGGCCATTGCAGGAATGATCATTAGTCAAGCAGACGAACACAGCCCTTTGGAGAATTATAACATCGTGGGATATGTTGCCATTGGCGCAACATTGATATCACTTTTAATTCTAAGAAGAATAAAAAGTCTTTCGAAAGAAGGTTAGTCTGTAAGAATTAAACCTCGTGAAATTTCTCTGTAGAATTGCCCCTCTTCTACTGTTTGTGCAATCAACATCGCCTTGGTGGTGCGATTCATGTGTTCTCGCACACGAGCGATCATTTCAGCCCCCGTCAGAATATCGAGATCATTTAATTCCGAGTGATAAGGGCTGATCCAGTGTGTACGTGGAAGAATAACCCATTGACGAGGTGTATCGATAAAACGATCTAACGTATTTTGATGAATATACCATCCAGCTTGATGATGGCGGTGACCGAGGGCGGGTAATACACTTCTTCCTAATTCATTGAAAGGGTAAAATAAATAACCTTTCAAGTACACTACGCTGATAGGTCGTTCAATATTATTTTCTTGTAAAAAAGTCTTTCCGATTTTCGAATCACAAATTCGCGACTGCATTTTTAGCTTATCCATCTTCAGCGACAACCTATCTTGTCGATTGGGACCTAGCCATGTTTCCCATTGGCTGCTTTGAGCCGATGACCAATAGTATTTGCATGCCGCTTCGATGTGCAAGAGCTCTTCGGAATATTTATCATAAACAATAAAATCAATCTCTCCCACTGTTTGATCGCGATCCCGTAATTGCACATTATGCTTCACTAATTCAAACCATTCACTGTTTTCAAACCAGAATTGCAACAAGGTTTCAAATCGCTTTCCGATGAGTTTGGAAACTTGCAAATTGAGGAAATCATGCAGTGGTTGTGGGTCTTTGTCCAGTTTTTCAAGCCATTCGAGGTGGCGAGAAAATCGGTCAGACATCCATTCCTCATCCAATAAATTGAGTCGGAGTTTTGATGCCGAATTGTCTAGAAGCGGCACAGAGCCTATCACCCAGGCGAGGTCTCGCACAGCAGGATGACGGAAATGGGGCGGTTTTCTAAACATTTTAACATTCTTAGTTTGCGAAGAAACGAAATCCTACATTTGCAACATGAGATTGGTAGCAAATATTCCTCACCCGAAATTGAAGATTTCTATCCTGTCCTTCATGGACAAATGGATCATCGAGATCGAGGGCGGAGCATACAAGCAGGCATTTAAAATTAGTCATGAAGCCATTCCATCAGAAGAAGAAGTGAAGAAACTGGTTACGGAAGATTTACTTCAAGGCTGCATGGATCGCTTCAATGGGATGCATACCGATTTTGGAAAAGCATTTCAAGCATATAAAAACGCATAATTAAAACATGATCAATAAACTTTCTATCGGACTAACAATCGCATTGGCAATTGCAGTGATTGTGCTTTTTGTACAAGTAAACAAATTGAAGAATGGAGGCGTTGTGCCAGCCACTTCAGAGCTTCCTGCCAATTCAGCATTTACTTCATCAGAAGGGCCAAAGGCTCCCATTCTTGCATATATCAACGGCGATACCTTGAATGCGAAATATGAATTCATTCTCGATAGAACTAAATCACTTGAGGCGAAGTATAGAGCGTCTGATGAAAAAGTAAGAAAGGAATATCAGAGACGTCAGGCAGAAGTTCAGGAATTGATGCAATACGCACAGAGCAAGCAGCTTCCAGATGATGAGGCCGCTACTATTGAAAGCAGATTGCAACAATTGCAAGTGGAGATGGAACAAATCCAAGCGAAAGAATCGAATGCTGTGATGGAGAAAGAAGCAGAAATGCAGAAAGAATTACAATCTCGTGTTCAGAAATATTTGGACGCATACGCAAAACAAAAAGGCATTGACTTCGTGGTGAACTATCAGCCAACTACACAGTTTATACTTTACGGAAATGGTGCGTATGACGTGACCAATGATGTGTTGAAAGGCTTGAATGAAGAATATTTAAAGGAAAAAGGAGAGCAGAAATAAATGTCTTTAGCTTCTCAAAAAAAACAACAGAATATTGCAGAGTACATTCTATTTGTATGGCAAATGGAAGATCTGGTCCGCGCCATGTATTTCAACATGGAAGCGATTACTGAATTTGTAAAAAACTTCACCCCCGACGAAGCAACATTTCAAGAAGAGTTGACTTGGTTTAAGAATTTAATTCGCAGCATGAAATCAGAGCGCGTCGAACAACGCGGTCATATTTCGGAGGTTCATGAATTGATTTTTGAATTGAATTATTTGCATAACACCATGCTCAACATTGTTAAGGACAAGGCGTATATCGACGCTTACAATGTAGCACAACCCAATATTCAAGACTATTTGCAGCGCAGCGATGGCAAGTCTACCAATGACATCGAAACGTGTATGACAGCGCTATATGGTTTATTGGTACTAAGATTAAAAAAAGAGCCTGTATCCGACGAAACAGTATCAGCAATACAAACGTTTTCTCAGCTCCTAGCGCGCCTCTCCGACCATTATAAGAAAATGAAAACAGGAGAACTCAACTTCACCTTGAACTGATTCGTTTCACTCAAGGTTTTGAGGCTACCCTTATCTTTGCTTTATGAAAAAATATCGGTTACTCAGTCTGTTTATTTTCATTCTTGCATTGATTTCGTGTGGTGACAAAAGTGATGTATCTACAAGCTCTTCTACTGCACTTCCTTTTGAGCAAGATTCTATTCGAATTACTTCCTTATTTAGCGCAGCGCTGACTTCTCCGAATGCTGCTACATATATTGATTCTGCTAAGGTGATCGTGACCGAAGCACAAGATTCAGTTAGAAGTCAAGACTTATATCTTGCGCAACTCGCCACATTTCAATTGAAAAGAGGAGAGTTTGACAATGCGATGAAAACCGCAGAAGAAGGACTAAAATTCAATGCCGATAGTCTTTCGGTTCAACGAGCTAAATTCTATAACATCCAAGGGCACGTTTTTAGTTTTACCAAAAACAATCCTGCCGCAATTGCGTCATTCAAGAAATCATTGGCCTTATTTGAGAAAGCAAATGATAGTTTGAATATTGCTTATATCAATAACAATATCGCCAACATCTTCTTTTCACTTACCGATTACAGCACCGCTTACAAGCATTCCAAGGCTTCTTTCGATATAATTCAGAACTATCCCCAAAATCCATATTACAGTTCTATACTGAGTATTCTGGCCATATCTGAAGCATTCGTTGACAAAATTGAATCTGCTAAAACCCACGCTAGCCTAGCGCTTTCACTTACCGAGAATACCCCGAATATCGTTCCATACGCACTGAGTTTATACGCGCTAGGTGATATTGCTGTGAGTCAAGATTCACTTATTAGAGCAAAAGAATATTACGAGAAGTCTTTGGGTATTTGCGAAGCATATAAACTCCTACCCTATGTTTTGATCAATAAAACTGCATTGCTCAATGTCTCTGTAAGAACCGAAGATTTTAAGTCGGGAGTTAGCTATGGTACAGAAGCGTTGGCTCTTTCAGAGCTGACTCAAAACGAAAACATACAACTTTCCATTCATAAAAATTTGTCCAGAGCTTATGCAGGAATAAATGATGCAAGCAAAGCCTTCTATCACATGGACACTGCTTATCAATTGAAGGAAGAAATTTCTTCGAAAGAAAACAAGAGTATCATTCATGATTTATTGATTCAATATGAATCGGAGAAAAAAGATAAAGAGATTTCAGAGAATAGAATTAAAATTCTGGAAGATGAGGCTACAATCAATAGAAGCAGATTTTACATTACGCTTTTGGTGATTGCCATTTTAGTAGCTGGAGTAATTGTCATTTTCTATTTGAAAAATAGAAAAGAGCAACTCCTTCGTATGGAAAAAGAAAAAGAAACCGAATTGATCAAAGCGAATTTGAATGGCGAGCAACGCGAGCGTTTGCGCCTCAGCCGTGAGTTACATGACGGCATCGCTTCTGAATTGCTTGGGTTAAAATTGAAAGCAGAAGAGAATAATATTGAAACTTCTTGGCGTGAAAATCTTGCAAGCATTCACCAAGAAGTACGTCGTATTTCACACAATCTATCTCCGTTTAAAATCGAGCAGTTTGGATTGATTGAGGCATTGAAAATTTTCTGTATTGAAAACTCTTCCTCTAAAAGTAATATTCATTTTTACTCCATGGGAGATGTACAAATTGCCCCTGCTTATGCGCAAGTGATATACCGCTGTGCACAAGAATTGATTCAAAATACTCTCAAACATGGAGAAGCAGGTGAAATAGATGTTCAAATTTTCCTAGATAAAGAAATTAGACTTTCCATTGAAGATGATGGAAAAGGAATGAATGAACTCGCTTTATCAGAAGTGATTAATAAAATCAAAGCACAGTGGGGACCTAGTGGAGTGGTTAAAGAGGTGAACGGAGATTCCAGCATCGGATCGGGCACATCTTTTAGCCTTTCATTTTTTAATTAATTCGAAAGAAATATGTTGTTCAAAAATATCATTATCGCCGACGATCACCCGATAGTACGCGTAGGGATTGAAAGTTTTGTAAATAAATACAGAACCGGCATTCATATTTCCTTTGCTGCCAACTATCAGGAACTTCAATTTTTACTTGCAGAAAAAAGACACGATCTTCTGATTCAAGATGTTTATTTTGGAGATAAGGATGCAAGAGATTTCATTGAAGAAGTATCAGCAAAGTCTGGTATTCCCATCATTGCGATTTCTACAGATGACAACCCTAATCTTGTAAAAACCTTATTGGACAAGGGAGTAAAAGCCTTTGTTTCGAAATCAGAAAATTTAGATGAACTTGTAGAAGCCTTGCGTGCAGTCGAAGCCAATGGCATTTATATCAGTGATGATATGCAACGCAAGTTGAAAAAATACGAGCAGGATTGGCAAAATATACGTTTGACAAAACGTGAACTAGAAGTATTAAATGAGGCAGTAAAAGAGCGCACCAATAAAGAGATTGCAGCAGCTTTATTCATAACAGAAAAGACCGTTGAGATCCACAAAACCAATCTTTATGCTAAGCTAGGTGCCAAGAATCTAGCGGGTTTGGTGAAAAGAGCTTATGAATTAAATTTAGTGAGAAAATAAAAACGGAAGGCACTTTCGTACCCTCCGTTTTTGCATCTTCCAACATATTTCTTACTTGTTTTCAAGTGCTGAAATACGCTGTTGTAATTGCTCTATCAATAGTTGTTGTGTTTCGATAAGTTGTTGTTGCTCCTGCATTGCTTTTGTAAGCACAGGAATCATTTCGATATAATTTACCCCTTTGTATTCAATCGTCGTTTCCTCTCCTCTATTCTTACCAGGAGCCACCATTACATCGTTGCGCACGAGTTCTGGCATAACAGTCTCCAATTCTTGTGAGATGAATCCATGGTGAATTCCTTTATCAAGGTGCATAGCTTCGAATTGTGCGTCGTCTGTTTTGAATTCGTATGAGTACACATTCAATTGCTTTACTTTGTCCAGAGCACTTTCAAGTGGACGAATATTTTTCTTCAACTTTCTATCCGAAACCTGCGTCCAAGTTCCAGTATAAGAGCCGTTGCCAGAGCAGAAAACCCCATAGTTAAATAGACCTCCTGAAGCTGAACCAAAAACACCATATTTTTCTCCACCGGAACCAGACGAGAAATTACTCGCTACTGCATAAACTCCATAACAATTGCCGTTACTAGTCCCTAGAAAACTTCCACCAGTTGCAGAAAAAGAAGAACTATTCGCACCATTACCTCTTACTCCAATATACCCGCCACCTCCTTGCGATCCTATACCATAATCAGAAGTTCCACTGAAATTGACATTTGAATTAACTCCAACGTGATCAGACGAAAGACTAGTTCCTACATAGTCAACATCAATAATACCGTCAGTAATGATGGTTGTGGAATTGCTTGTAACTTTAACAGCAGTAGTATTATTATCAATATTAGTTACTTGTAATGCAGTGGTTGGTGCCATCGTTCCAATACCAACATAACCACCGCCAGTTACCGTCATTCGATCGAAACCATTCACACTAAATTTCAATTTATTTGCATCATTACCGTCCATGTAAAGCCATGAAGATGCAATTCCTCCATTGGTAAAACCTAGGAAGGGTTTACCTGTACTACTTGTGGTAGAAATATACATACCACCATACGCCGAACCCGTTACCGTTTGATTGAGTCTGAAGCGCTCAGAGCCATAAGCGCTCGTTGTTCCAATTCCTAGAAATGTTCCGTTCTCATAAATTTGAGAAGCGCCTAGTGTAGAAGCCGTTGCGAATTTGCTCAAATAGTTTGCTGTTCCAGTACCCGTGATTCCACTTGCAGAAATAGTATTACCAGTGATCGATATACCTGTTCCTGCAGTGTATGTTCCCGCAGGACCGACAGGACCTTGAGGACCAGCAGGACCAGTCGCTCCATTATTTCCAGCAGGACCTTGTGGACCAGCAGGACCAGTTGCACCATTATTACCAGCAGGACCTTGAGGACCAGCAGGACCAGTTGCTCCCATCGCACCAGCAGGACCTTGAGGACCAGCAGGACCAGTTGCACCCATAGCACCAGCAGGGCCTTGAGGACCAGCAGGACCTGTTGCACCCGCAGGACCTTGTGGACCTGGAGTTCCATTCGCAGCATAAAGCGCGTATGGCACACTGAGTAATTCATTTGTACCTGCAGCAACAAATGCATTGCCTCCAGCAGGATCAATTTCTACTTCGATGAACTTGTCTTCACTCGACCAAGTCACGGTGCTCATTGAACCAACTTCCGCAGTGCCACCACCGATAGCCAATGAATACAAACCTTGCGCACTAGTGGTCACGTTGTGTACTTCTTGATATTGAACTTGTCCATCAGCACTTCCACTGTGAATAGAAATTCTGAGTGAAATATTCTGATTCGCGATAGGGTTGCCCGAGCTGTTTCGCGCTACGCCTTGGTAATTAAATCGTTCTGGTGCTTGTGCAATGGCCATCGTTGAAAATGACAATGCCATCCATAAAAAGCACAATTGAAAAAATGCTCTCGTTTTCATCTTGAAATTAATTCTTTAAAATGCGGGTTATATATGTACTATTTTCAGTTGTCGTATTTCCTGTTACTTTTAAAAAGTAACATCCTGTTGAAAAGCTCGATAGATCAAGCGTTTGATAAGACCCATTGCCAGAGAATACAAGGTTCCATTGCTTCACTATTCGTCCGCTTGCATCCATCATGTCTACTTGATAATTACCAGCATCCGTTCCGGATAATTCCAATTGAATAGTGTTTCTAAAGGGATTGGGATAAACATTCATTGATAAATTATTCATGGCCTCCGCTACGGAAAAAATCACTGTTTCTTCAGGTTGAAGAAAGCCCTGTGTAAGCACGAATTCAGGGGTGGCCGCGGTATTCACCAACACCATTTCCCCAATAACATATTCATAAACATTACCATCAATAGATACCGCATCGCTCGCGCTTGTTACAGCTAGCTGTGCGGTACCATTGATGGCGAAACCAAACACGCACGAAAGGATTGCCACCAACATGCGATATTTCCAAACCATCTTTTTCATCATCATTTCTTAAATTGAAACATTAAAAATTCAATGATGCAAAAGTGTTCCGATAGACTTGGCGGCTTCTAAGGGTTATCCCTAGAATTCAATTTTGATGCAGAAAAAAAACATCAATGCACTTGAAACCCCTGTCCCACATAGGTTTCAAAAGCTATTTTGAAAAGTTGTTATCAACTTTGATTTTCGTTTACAAGGAAGTTGAATTACTTTCGCGGCCGAATTAGGCTTTCATCCTCTGCTCGATCCCGAAGAAATTGGGGATTCCGGGCGGATAAAAAAAAAATGCCAAGAGACAAAAGCATTCGATCGGTACTGATCATCGGTTCTGGTCCCATTGTAATAGGCCAAGCGTGCGAATTCGACTACTCTGGATCCCAGGCAGCACGTTCCCTTCGCGAAGAAGGAATAGAAGTTACCCTCATCAATAGCAATCCCGCGACGATCATGACCGATAAGGTAGTGGCCGACAACGTGTATTTGCTTCCATTGGAGCCCGCTTCTATTCAACAAATCCTCGAGAAACATAACATCGACGCGGTACTACCTACCATGGGAGGACAAACCGCTCTCAACCTTGCGATTCAATGTCAGGAAATGGGCATGTGGGAAGAGTTTGGTGTACGCATGGTCGGCGTCGATATCCAAGCCATCGAAATCACTGAGAATCGTGAAGCATTCCGAAACTTGATGGGAGAAATCGGTGTACCGATGGCACCACAAGAAACAGCAAAGAGCTTCCTCGAAGGAAAAGAGATTGCACAGAAATTCGGTTTCCCTCTTTGCATTCGCCCTTCTTACACCCTAGGTGGAAGCGGCGCCGCGCTTGTACATACTCAAGCTGAATACGATAAACTCCTCACCCGCGGTCTTCACTTATCTCCGATTCACGAGGTAATGATTGATAAAGCACTCATGGGTTGGAAAGAATATGAGTTGGAATTGCTGCGTGATAAGAACGATAACGTGACGATCATTTGTAGCATCGAAAACTTCGATCCTATTGGTATCCATACAGGAGATAGTATCACCGTCGCTCCTGCGATGACGCTCAGCGATACTACCTATCAGCGCATGCGCGATATGGCCATTAAAATGATGCGTGCCATCGGAAATTTCGCTGGTGGTTGCAACGTTCAGTTCGCTGTTAGTCCAGATGATAAAGAAGATATCATCGCGATTGAAATCAACCCTCGTGTATCGAGAAGCTCTGCCCTTGCATCGAAAGCAACAGGATATCCTATTGCAAAGATTGCTTCAAAGCTCGCTATCGGTTACCACCTCGACGAACTACAAAATCAAATCACAAAATCTACTTCAGCGTTCTTCGAACCAACATTGGATTATGTGATTGTAAAAATCCCTCGTTGGAACTTCGATAAATTCCCAGGAAGCAACCGTGAAATCGGTCTTCAAATGAAGAGCGTTGGTGAAGTAATGGGTATCGGTCGCAGTTTCCAAGAAGCCCTTCAAAAGGCTTGTCAGTCGCTCGAAATCAACAGAAATGGTCTTGGCGCTGATGGCAAAGAATTGAGAGATCAGGATCAAATCCTCAACTCACTTGAGCGTCCAAGCTGGAATCGTTTGTTCCATATCTATGATGCGATCAAACTTGGTATTCCTTTCAAGACTATTCAAGAAAAAACAAAAATTGATTTTTGGTTCTTGCGTCAAATCGAAGAGCTCATTATGCTCGAACGCAAGATTGAAAAATATAATCTCGAATCACTTCCACGCGAATTGTTCTTTGAAGCAAAACAAAAAGGTTATGCGGACAGACAAATCGCACATTTGCTTCGCTGCCTTGAAAGTGAAGTTTATAAGAAGCGTGCAGAGCATGGCATTAAGCGTGTCTACAAATTAGTAGACACTTGCGCTGCAGAATTCGAAGCAAAAACACCTTACTACTACAGCACATTTGAATTCGAAAATGAATCAATTGTTTCTGATCGCAAAAAAGTAGTTGTGCTTGGAAGCGGCCCCAACCGTATCGGACAGGGAATTGAGTTTGATTACTCTTGTGTACACGGAGTGCTTGCAGCGAAAGAATGTGGTTATGAAACCATCATGATCAACTGCAATCCTGAAACTGTATCTACGGATTTTGATACGGCAGACAAACTTTATTTCGAACCCGTATTCTGGGAACATATTTATGACATCATCCAACACGAAAAGCCCGAAGGTGTAATCGTACAGTTGGGGGGTCAAACTGCTCTCAAGCTCGCTGCTAAACTTCAAAAATTCGGTATCAAAATTATTGGTACAAGTTACGATTCACTCGACCTTGCAGAGGATCGTGGACGTTTCTCCAACTTGTTAAAGGAAATGAATATTCCTTATCCAAAGTTTGGAGTGGTTGAAAGTGCAGAGCAAGCAATCGAACTTTCAAAAGACCTCGGATTCCCGCTATTGGTGCGCCCTAGCTATGTTCTTGGTGGACAGAAAATGAAGATTGTGATCAATGAGAATGAACTAGAGCAACACGTGGTAAATATTCTACGTGATATGCCCGATAATCAGATATTGCTCGACCACTTCTTAGAAGGTGCCATTGAAGCAGAAGCTGATGCTATTTGTGATGGTAAAGATGTTTACATCATTGGAATTATGCAGCACATTGAGCCTGCAGGTATCCACAGCGGTGACTCTTACGCAGTGCTTCCTCCCTATAATTTGGGCGACTTCCTGATTACACAAATTGAAGAGCACACCAAGGCTATCGCGGTAGCACTAGGTACAGTTGGTCTCATCAATATTCAGTTTGCAATTAAAAATGACACCGTGTATATCATCGAGGCGAACCCTCGTGCAAGCCGCACGGTTCCATTCATTGCAAAGGCTTATGACGAACCGTATGTCAACTTTGCGACGAAGGTGATGTTGGGTGAGAAAAAAGTAAAAGACTTTAAATTCAATCCAAAGCGTTCGGGTTATGCTATTAAAATTCCAGTGTTCAGCTATGAGAAATTCCCAGAGGTGAACAAAGAATTAGGACCTGAGATGAAGAGCACCGGTGAAGCGATTCGTTTTATCAAAGACCTACGCGATCCGTTCTTCAGACAGATATATAACGAGCGCAATTTGTATTTGAGCAAATAAAATATTCCTGCAAACACAAAAAATGGTTTCTTTTAGTATCTTCGGATAACTAAACGGAAACCATTTTTTTATGAAAAAACTATTCTCGTTTGCGATCCTATTATTTCTGCTCCAATCCTGTGCTACTTATCAGCCCATTGGATACAGAACCACCACACCACAAATTGCAGAGCTAGCCGAACAAGGTGATATCTCTGGAATGGCCGCGGTTGGCCTCAAGCATGTCGAATTACAAGCAGCCGTTTCTCCCATCAAACATCTCGGAATTATAGGCAACACCTATCAAGGAAATGATTTTTTCACCCGTGAATTAGGACTGGGAACTTATTATTCGTTGAATGAAAAATTCCTCATCGAACTCTATGGTAGTTTTGGTAAAAGTCGTTTGAGTCAAGTGAGGTTTGACACCACAGAATACAACTTCTCCCCTTACACGGTGTATTCTGAGGACCGTATGAATCATGCATACAACATTTCTGCTCTTCAATTGAATGGAACGTTTCGTATTGAAAATTTTAGCGCATCGATGGGCGCGAAATACACTATAGCTGATTACACGGCGCTTGATTATTATTCACGAAGAACCAACTTCTATTCTTATTCTCAAGAAACGAAAGAAGAATTCTATCAAGACGATTTGAGCAATAAGCAATTCATGGCCCTCACAGCTCGAATAACCTATGGTTTTCCCCATTGGAGACTATTCGCTCAATACACAAGCAATATTCATTTAACAGGCTCCAATGACGGCTTAAATGACGCTCCCTATTTCAGAAGGCATCTTATCTCTACTGGAGTAATTTTCCAATATGGATTAAAGAAAAAACCAATTATCGGCTAAAGTGAGATACACTTTGTGATTCGATGGTTCCATTCGTTTTCATCATTTTGACATGATAAATACCACTGGTCCATTTCGAAAAGTCTATCTGCATCATTGAAGTATTTGGTCTACCTGTATACACCAATTCACCAATCGAGTTGAATATTTCCAATACCGAATAATCATTCGGTTGGCATTCAATGATAAGTTGATCTACTACAGGGTTAGGATAAGCCTTGAACGACGTGGTATTCAGAGATACCTCTCCAATATTCGTTACCACAACAGAAGACTCGGCAGTACAATTATTAGCGTCAGTAACTATCAATGAATAATTACCAATTTCTGATGCGTCATTTAATCCTGTGAGGATTTGTTCTTCTGATATCAAATCGCCTGCGGCATTGAACCATTGGAAAGCATAAGGTTCTGTTCCACCGGTCACATCATAAGTTGATGATCCACCATCATCCTCATCAATAGGATTCTCTAGAATTTCACCAATGTACAATGGAGCTGCTGGACCTTCTACGATGTATGTTGCCATCATAATAGAACCGCAAGCTGCCTGGTCTTCAATAGATACTACATACTCACCCGGAGCAAGACCTTCAATAGTATTTCCATTAGCCTCAATATTCCAAGTGTAAGTGAGCTCACCGTCACCCATCGCTGTCACAAAAATACTTCCGTCATTTTCTCCAAAACACGTTTCGTTGTTAATGACAGCAGATAAAACAGCTGGAGCATCGTGTATTTGTACATCCACCGTAATCAAGGCTGTGGCGCATTCTGTAGGACTACCATTATCACAAATTTGATACGTGATTTCTGAAAGACCTTCAAAACCTAGATCGGGAGTGTAAGTCAAAATTTTATTCGCATTGTCGATCACCACCAATCCAGAGGCAACGCTTGCATCCACTAATTGAAGCTGCATCACCTCTTCCTCAGCATCGAATAAAAGAGATGCCAAATCAATTTCAACTATATCATCAGCACACATATCTAGAGAAGTGCTTGCCGCAGTTGGCGGTGTATTCGGAGCGATGACTTCAATCGCGATCCATGCATTTGTACAAACACCACAGGGATCGCATACGGTGTATTCGATGTATTCAGTACCCACCCAACCATCGTTAGGAATATAGGAGAAGTATCCGTCGTTATACATCGTGAATAGGCCGTTCTGCGCGTCTGTAACAACTGAGTAAAGGAGAATTTCCTCATCCAAATCATAGTCATTCTCAAACACACTGCCTTCAATCTGCTGATCTCTCATCGTGCTGAAAGCATCATCACCCGCTACAGGTGGATCATTGATGAACTGCACATCGATGGTGGCCATTCCTTCATCACACACCAAACAAGGATCACAACCTGAATAAATAAAGTAATCCGTTCCATAGAAATTTGGATCCGGTGTATAGGTGAAGTATCCGTCATTGAAAAGCGTCAACTCTCCGTGGAATGGACCTTCTACAACAGTGTAGAGAATAAATTCAAAGTCTAATTCAATATCGTTAGCTCCTACATTTCCGTTCAGCACTTCATCTTCCAACATATTGTATTCTTCATCGACAAGAATTGGTAAATCATTTCCAAACTCAACGGTGATAGTCACTGTAGCCTGGTCGCAATCACCGAAAGGATCGCAAACTTCATAGGTAAATGAATCTTCTCCCCAGAAATTGATATCAGGATTGTAGAAAATATTTCCGTCAATATCCATTGTCAACTCTCCGTGCATTGCACTTTGAAGGATCGAAAATGTCAGTACCTGACCTTCATTTTCATCGGAATCATTTCCCCCAACATTTGTCGTGAATGCATTTTCTTCAAGCGTAGTATATGCATCATCAACAGCTACTGGAGGTACGTTATTATTAATGATATTAATATTCACGAAAGCATTGTCACACGCCCCGTTGCCATCGCATACCTGATATTCAAATTGATCTGAACCACTATACAATTCAAACGGTGTGTACGTGTAGCTACCATTCGAATTAAACACCAGTGTACCGTTGTTTGCATCATCGACCAAAGTCCAAAGGAGACCGGGGCTATCGACATCAGTATCATTCAAAGCTACATTTCCATTAGCGCTTGTATTCACTAGTAAACCAAGCACATCATTCAATGCCACTGGGGCATCATTCACCGATACAACACTGATGAATGCATTGGTTTGATCACACAATCCCTGAGCATCGCATACTTGATATACGATTTGCTCACTTCCATGGAAATTAGCATTAGGTGTATAAACGAAGGCTCCATTTGTATTCAATGTGAACGTACCATTCTGCGCCGGAGTAACTATCGTGTAGGTGAGCGTTCCAGTTTCTACATCGGAATCATTTGTTCCTACATTTCCACCAAGCACTCCATCTTCAAGTACATTGTAGTTATCAGACATCGCAACTGGTGCGTCATTCACATTGGTCACATTGATGGTCAATAATCCTTGATCACAGAGATTGCCAGCATCACAAACGTTGTAATTGATAGTAACGGTGCCGAAGAAATTAGCTGCTGGATTGTACGTGAAAGCTCCAGCGGTAGTCATATTGAAGGTGCCTGAACTTGGTCCAGTCACAACGGTAAAAGTCAAATTAGTATTGTCAACATCGGTGTCATTACCTGCTACAGAGCCGGATCCAGTATTATCTTCTTGAATGTTGAGAATATCATCTATCGCCACAGGCGCATCATTCACAGCATTCACTTGAAGCGTAAAGGATGCATTCGCACAAAGTCCTCCTGCATCACAAACTTGATAGTTCAATGTTTGACTACCGAAATAATTCAACACAGGTACAAATGTAAATGTACCGTTGCTGTTAAATGTCAGTGTGCCATTGCTCGCAACAGACTGAAGTGTATAAGTGAGGTTGGAATTGTCGATATCACTATCGTTGGTCGAAACGTTTCCGCTCAGCGTCACATCCTCATTTCCTGAGAAACTATCATTGTTTGCCACTGGCGCGTCGTTCACAGCATTTACAGTAATCGTAAGGGTCGTCACTTCGCAACTTGATGGAGCGTCACATACCTGTACTGAAATAATTTGTGTTCCGAAATAATTTGCTGGAGGAGTATAAGTGAAACCTCCATTGGTTGACATATTGATCGTTCCTTGCGTTGGCTGAACAACAATTGTGTATGTCAAAACATCTCCATCAGGATCTGAATCATTAGTAGCTACAGTGCCTGTAAGCACACCATCTTCATTCATGACAAAAGAATCATCCAAAGCGGTCAAAGCATCATTTACACCATTAACAATAAAGGTCATCACAGCAGTGTCTGTTCCTCCATTGCCATCGTTTACTTGGTATGTTGCGGTGAATACGCCATTCACATTGAGACCAGGAGTGTAAGTAAACGTTCCATTTGTATTGAGCGCGAGTGTTCCTGAAGCTGGATTTACAACAATAGAATACACTAGTGTATTTCCATCCGCATCGCTATCATTGGTGGCTACGGTGCCGCTGATGGCCACGTCTTCTTGTGTGGTGAAACTATCATTATTCGCTACTGGAATATCATTTACTCCCACCACTTCAATACTCAAAACACTTTGAACGCATGCCCCAGCATCACACACTTCATAAGCCACACTAAAATATCCAAAGTAGTTTGCCCCTGGGGTGTATGTAAAATCACCGTTTGCCTGCATGGTCAAAGTGCCACTTGGTGCGGTACCGAGAAGTGTATAAGTGAGCGGATCATTCTCCACGTCATAATCATTACCAGCCACACTGCCCGTCACTGGCTCATCTTCCATCGTTCCCACTTCATCTTCGAAGGCCATTGGCGCATCATTGACTGGGGCGATATTGAAAGTAATATTTGCAAAATCTAAAACACCACATGGGTCAACGACATAATACACCGCAGTGAAAGTGCCAAAGGCATTGGCTGCCGGAGTGTAGGTGAAATACCCATCATTGAACAAGTTGAGTGTTCCGCTACTCGGATAGGTGAACACTTGATAGAATACAAACTCATCATCTAATTCAAAATCATTGGCACCCAAAAATCCATTTATGATTTGGTCCTCTTGTCCGTTGTATACATCATCATTGGCTGTTGGTGGATCATTCACAAACAATACCTCTATCGTCAGTGTAGCTTGATCACATGCTCCATAAGGATCGCAAGCCTGATAAGTAATTACCTCCCATCCGAAATAATTTGGATCAGGAGTGTAGATATATGTTCCATTCGCGTTGAATGTAATATCGCCGTATTGTGGTTGTGTGACTAGGGAGTATGTTAAGATCATACCCTCCGGATCACTATCGTTATTCGCTACGGTTCCACTGACATTTCCATCTTCTGCTGTAAAAGTATCATCGTCATTTGCGGTCGGCCCCACATTGGGAAGCGTCACGTAAATGGTTGCTACTGCTTGATCACAAACCTCGCATGGATCGCAAGCTTTGTAGTTAAATGTAACAGTACCGATATAATTGAGCGGAGGTGTGTACGTGAAAGTCCCATTGAGATTCATGTTTATCGTTCCAACGGATGGAGCTATCTGAACAGTGAAGAAGTTGGGTTCATCATCGATTTCAATATCATTCAAGCTCACATTCCCCGTGAGTGTCGTATTTTGACTCATATAAAACACATCATCGTACGCTTGAGGATTATCATTCAAGAAAAGCATTGCAAGCTCAAGAAGGCCTTGGTCGCACAATCCACTTGGATCACAAACTTGATAGGTAATGAAGATAAACCCGTTGTATTCTGGATCTGGAACATATAAGTACTGCCCATTCGATTGTAATGTGAATGTTCCGATGCTTGGTCCGCTTACCACCGAATAAGTCAACACGTCTCCATCAGGATCAGAATCATTGAGTGCTACGTTCCCTGAAATATTGTTCCCTTCATAAGCAAAATTATCATCGTCAACCGCGATGGGTGCGCCATTCAGAAGGTTAAAAGAAGCATAGGACGCTAGAGATCCCAGCATCCAAACGGACATAATGAGGTGGCGAATAACTTTCATAATCAAAATACAACCAATCAAAAGGGTGTTTGCCAATTGATTAGTAAACAGTTAGGTTTGATTGTTAGTAATACAAATTTACATTCAAATCCCCTATATACGTTGAAATACACCATTTTTGTTTCGTTAAAAAACCGAACATGACCCTAGAAGAAGCCCAAAAGACCGTAGACCATTGGATAAACACAGTGGGAGTGCGCTATTTCAACGAACTCACCAACATGGCCATCCTCACCGAAGAGGTGGGCGAAGTGGCCCGCATCATTGCCCGTCGCTATGGCGAACAAAGCGAGAAGGAAAGTGATAAAAATAAAGATCTCGGTGATGAAATGGCCGATGTACTATGGGTATTACTCTGTCTAGCAAATCAGACCGGAATCAACCTTACCGAGGCTTTTGAAAAAAATCTCGAAAAAAAGAATATCCGCGACATCAATAGACACAAGGAGAATCCCAAGCTTTCATCCTAAATCATTACCCTCGAAATTCTCGACATGACCAAAATCTTTTCCATCATTCTGATTACCCTAAGTTGTATCGCTTCACAAGCTCAAACGAAAGGCACCGAGCGTTTTCAATCGCTAAGTCGATCTCTCCCTTCGCCGTATGACAGCATTCCCTTCCGCTGCGTTGGCCCTACCGTAATGAGCGGACGTGTGGTGGATATCGCTTGGGATCCTCAAAACGATCATCACTTCTATGTGGCCTACGCGTCAGGCGGATTATGGGAAACAACCAATAATGGAACAAGCTTCCACCCTATCATGGACCACCTGCAAGCCATGACCATCGGTGCCATTGCCGTCGATTGGTTGAATCAAAAAATATGGGTCGGCACGGGAGAAAATAACTCCAGTCGTTCGAGCTACAGCGGCGTTGGTATTTATTGCACCACCAATAATGGTCAAACATGGACCTACAAGGGATTACCAGAATCTCATCATATTGGAAAAATTACACTACACCCATCAGACGGCAATAAAATATGGATCGGCGTGCTTGGACATCTTTATTCAGCCAATCAGGAAAGAGGAGTTTACTATTCTGAAAATGGCGGTGAATCATGGACACAGCAATTATTTATCGATGAAAATACAGGATGTATTGATCTCGAAATAAATCCAAACGATTCTTCAGAACTCTTCGCAGCAATGTGGCAGCGCTCGCGTCGCGCTTGGAATTTCGAAGATGGTGGAAAAAATAGCGGTGTTTATCATTCAATCGACGGCGGTAAGACTTGGAAAAAAATAAACTCCGCACCCTTCCCTACCAATGAAGGAACGGGCAGAATCGGATTGGCATTTAGCAGTGATGGAAAAAATAAATACCTCTACGCGTCTATCGACAATCAAAATCGACGTCCAGAAAAACCGAGCGAACGTTCGGTCATCAAAAAAAATGATTTTGAAAAAATGACCAAGGAGCAATTCCTGGCACTCGACAGCGCACAATTTACCGCCTTTTTAAAAGAACAATATTTCCCAGAAGCATTTTCTAGAGATAGTCTTACAACCCTTGTAAAGCTTGACAAAATCACACCCTCTGCTATTTATGATTATCTCTATGATGCCAATGAAGACTTGTTCAATTCACCAGTCGTGAGTCTTGAGATTTATCAATACAATTTTGAAAATAACTCTTGGAAAAAAACACATGAAGACTTCCTCGATGATGTCGTGTATTCCTATGGTTATTATTTCGGGGTAATGGAGATAGACCCTTCTAATCCACAAAAATTATACTCTGCAGGAGTTCCAATCATTACCAGTGATGATGGCGGAAAAACATGGTACGGAATCAACCCAGCGAATGTTCACGTTGATCACCACGTCATTAAAATACATCCTCGAAATTCAAATTACATCATCAACGGAAGTGATGGTGGCGTGCAGATTTCTTATGATGGAGGAAAGATATTCGTCAATTGTAACACCCCTGCAGTTGGTCAATTCTACAGTGTGCAAGTAGATCAGCGCACACCATACAACGTATACGGCGGACTTCAAGACAACGGTGTTTGGTATGGACCAAGCACCAATACACCCAACCGCAATTGGACTTATGAAGGACAGTATCCCTTTAAAAACATCATGGGCGGTGATGGAATGCAGGTACAAATAGACCCGAGAAACAATGATATTGTTTATACCGGTTATCAATTTGGATATTATTCGCGCATTAATCTTGCAAACAACGAATACGTAGATTTTCATCCCGAACATACGCTCGGTGAACGCCCGTTGCGCTTCAATTGGCAGACTCCCATTTTATTGTCATCACACAACGCAGATATTCTTTATATGTGTTCAAATAAAGTTCATCGTTCGATGGATCGTGGCGATCACTTCACAGCCATCAGCGGCGATTTGACAAAGGGTCCAAAAGCAGGAGATGTACCATTCGGCACCCTCACTGCCATCGATGAATCAAAACTTCAATTCGGATGGATAGTAGCAGGTGCAGATGATGGAAGTCTTCATATCACAAAAAACGGTGGAGAAACGTGGACCGATATTTCAAAAGGACTTCCCGCGAAATATGTGAGTCGTGTTATTTTTTCTTCGCATAAAAAAGAAACTATTTGGGTTGCACTCAACGGTTACAGAGAAGATGATTTCACAGCATATTTATTTGTAAGCGGTGATGCAGGAAAGACATGGACCAATTCAGGCAAGACCCTTCCAATGAGTCCTATAAACGTAGTTCGCGAAGATGCCACCGATCCGCATATCATTTATGTTGGAACCGATGACGGTTTGTTTGTGAGCAATGACATTGGAAAAACATTCTTCCAATTTGGTCAATTACCACATGTTCCCATTCATGATTTAGTGATACAAAATCAAGCAGAGGAAATAGTGATCGGCACGCATGGTCGTTCGATTTGGATCGGCGATGTTCGTACGATCCGTAGCGATATCCCCAACCGCAGGGCATCATTCAATATTATTTTGGAAAATGAATATGCGTATGCCAATCCCGGAAAGAAGCGCACCAATTGGTTCAATGAAACATCTCCTGAAATAGAATTCATGCTGCGCAGCGATAAGGCCCTCGAGGCAAAGTTGATGTATCAAGACAGCATTGTTATCCAAACCATTCCCATTCGTTCAACCGATGGCAAATGGATGCGCATGACATTACCGAGAAAATTAGACAAAGAAAAATGTATCGACCTCATCGATAAAGCAGAAGGTTTCAAACTCTCCGACGATCAAAACCTCTACCTCCCAGAAGGCCAGTACACGCTGGTCATCGAAGATAAGAGATATGAGTTAAGGGTTAGGGGTTAGGGGTTTGGGGTTTGGGGAAATTCCGCTTCGCTTATTCGGAATTCTTGGTTCCCTTCGCTAAACTTCGCTGACGCTACGTAACGCTCAGGGCGGCGCTTGGTTCATAGTTCTTGGATGAAGTCGCTCCACGGATTGGGACCAGCCCCTCGCTATATTCACTTTTCAAATTGCTTTGCAATTACAAACATGAACGGAGCGATAGGCCCATCCGTGGAGCGACCCCTTCGAGAACCATGAACCATGAACCAAGAACAAACGCGTCAGCGTTTCACAATCTTCACCCCATCCATCCACTTACTCCCGCTAATGAGTTGGGCGAGGTAGATGCCGGAGGGCCAGGATTGCGTGTTGATTTGAAGTTGACCTTCTGAGACCACCGACCGAGTGTTCGTTCGGAATATTTCTTTTCCATTGATATCAAAAACGATAAGCTCTCCCGTGGAGAGTAAGTCTGATAATTGTGATAGATTTTCTTTACCAAAAGAAATCGTCGCAATGTCCTCTACAGGATTGGGAAATACCGTCATCGTATTTTCTAATCCCACCAATATATCTTCCGTTCCCACAAACTGACAACCCGGTTCAAGGCAGCCGTATTCGTCCGTCTTAAATACCCAGGGAACATATAATTGAGGATTAGGATGAACAGCATGCTCGCGGATTTCTCCAACGCAAACAAAGCCACCGTCCGAGGTCTCTTTGATTTCTTTTATGTAATTCCAACCATTAAAAACATTTTCAACCAAGGGAAAGTAGTTGTATGTTCTTTTCCAAACTAGTTCCCTTTCGTTGTTAATTTTCATCACATATCCTAAGTACTGCGCCCACTCCACGTTCCATATCCCTCCTGCCGACACATATCCACTTTGATCACTTACCTGCTTAGATGCTGAAATGTAAGAGCTAATCGTATCATGATGGTATGTGATTCTCTGAGCCACTTCATTAATTACACCATCGGTATATTCAAGGATTGTTGAGAAAAAATATCCAGAATAATAATCTTGAGCGATAAGTTCAACTTCATTGACCTTACCAATTAGAAGTAACTCACCATTCTCTTTTTCAATTATGGTAGCTGTTTCACCACCGCAGTAATTATCCAATTCCCATCTCGCTTCTTCGTCACCTTCACTGTCAATCTTTATAATTACGATTGAATCTTCATATTCCGATGTTCCTGAGCAGAACCCTTCATATTCCATTGCGTAAATCCAATACCCCCCCATAAGAGACGGTATTATTTGCATTGCCAAGTATGTATTTTCATAATATTTCTCCCAAATAATATGTCCTAGCGTATCAAGCTTAGAAGCGTATGCATCTGGTCTTATCCCATTGGTAAAATCCAGAGAGTCTCGGAATCCCCCGATAAGTAAATAACTAGAATCTCTGAAATCTTCAATCGCCGAAACATATCGAAGATCGTTATAGCTTGAATCAATAAATATTTCATTAGTCAGCAAGCCGCTATTATCAAATTGCGCTAAATTCCGGAAGAACCGAAGAAAATCACCTTCATATCCCGCATATGATAACGGGCCAGTGATAATCCCATTGTGGTTTATAAAAAGGGTTCCTTTAGTGTAGCTGCCAAAAGCACTAGAAAGGGTATCAGTTTCAGCACTATATCTATTGGACCACATACCATCACCGATATTATTCACTTTAATCGATAGTGCTCTTTGGTAGTTAGAGACCAGTGTTGGATTCTCAAGAATTCCTGTCCCAAAGAGAAGATAGCCGTCGAAATTTAATCCTAATTCATTAATCTCAAAGACATCATTAAGAGCACCAATAGCCAAGTAATCATAAGGGGGGCTTTGAAAATTGATTGGATGAATTCTATTAAAAGTAGGTAGCTGACTGTCCGCCCTCAGAAAACAGAATAAAAGAAAAAATATAGTTGTGTATTTCATGGGGTAGACATTTCTCAGTTCATTCAGAATTTAATTGAAATTAAAGATAGAAAAATAATGGAAATGAACAGGGAGAAATGTTGGGATAAATTTCGGGTCAAGGGGGTTCTTGGTTCATAGTTCTTAGTTCTTGGTTCTTGGTTCTTAGATGAGGGCGGGCCACGGGTTGGGACTGCCCTTATCAAAGAACCCCAAACTCCTTACTCCAAACCCCACAACTGCTTGACTCTTTAAATGCTTCACCATTTCACTACTTAACTGAGATTTCAAATTTCAGTTAACCAATGAAACAATGTAGCAGTCAAACATTGAAACAGTTTAAATGTCCCCTAACCCCAAACTCCTAACCCTTAATTATCTTCACCCCATCCATCCATTTGCTGCCGCTGATGAGTTGGGCGAGGTAGATGCCGGAGGGCCAGGATTGTGTGTTGATTTGAAGTTGACCTTCTGAGACCACCGACCGAGTGTTCGTTCGGTAGATTTCTTTTCCATGGATATCAAAAACGATTAGTTCGCCTATGGAGAGCAAGTCGGATAGTTGTGATAGATTTTCTTTACCAAAAGAAATCGTCGCAATGTCCTCTACAGGATTGGGAAATACCGTCATCGTATTTTCTAATCCCACCAATATATCTTCCGTTCCCACAAACTGACAACCCGGCTCAAGACAGCCGTATTCGTCCGTCTTAAATACCCAGGGAACAATAAGTTGAGGATTAGGATGTACTGCGTGTTCTCTAATTCGTCCTGAACAAATAAACCCTCCATCAGATGCCTCATTTATAGATTCAATGAAATTCCATCCATTAAATGAATTTTCCACAATTGGAAAATAATTATAGGTTCTTTTCCAAAGGAGATTTCTTGAATTATCTATTTTCATCATTAAACCAAGATATTGGGCATTTTCCGAATTCCAAATCCAACCAACACTAACAAATCCCGAATTGTTAGTGACTTTTTGTAAATCAGTAAGTGAGGACTCCAATGAGTCTGTATGATAATAAAACCTTTCACTTGATTCTTGAATTACACCATTTGAATAACTAAATACAGTAGAAAAGAATTTGCCTGCAAAATCAGAATCTTGAGATTCAAAACCTTCATTAATTTTTCCTACAACTAGCAAATCCCCATTTGATAACTCACCCAATAATAGACTTTCGCCACCACAATGATAATTTGCTTCCCAGCGATCTAACTCCTCACCATTATTATCTAATCTAAGTATTTTGACATCATTATCATAGGCTGTTGAACTAGAACAGAGGTTATATACTTCATTTACAAAAGTCGAATAACCTCCATTTTGCGCCGACACCAAATCAAGCGTAAGATAAGTATCTTGATAGGTTTTGCTCCACACTACGCTTCCACTCGTATCCAATTTAATTACAAAAGCATCGGGTCTTTGTTGATTTACAACTCCCAAAGAATCAATAAATCCTCCAATGAATAAATAGGAAGAGTCAGAAAAATCCTCCAATCCCTTAACAATTCTAATATCATTAAAACTAGAATCATAGGGGATAGAGCTTACTAGAATTCCATCCTCATCAAATTGAACCAAACTTCGCAATTCTTTAATACCATCATTTTCCTGTTTTCTTTTGAAATAAGGGCCTGTGATTATTCCTTGGTGATTTCTAAACAATGAACTTGTCGTAATAGCACTGAAATAGGTTGTACTCGTATCATCACTATTCTCAAATCTATTGGACCACATCCCATCCCCGATGGTATTCACTTTATAGGAATAAGCTTTCACATAAAATTGGGTGTTAAATGGGTTTTCCAAAATCCCGCTTCCAAAAAGTAAATAACCATCGAAAACTACACCCGGCCTATTTATCTCAAAAACATCATGAAAAGTACCACTTGCCAAATAATCAAAGGGAGGACTTTGAAAATTGATTGGATGAATTCTATTAAAAGTAGGCAGCTGACTGTTTGCCCCTAGAAAACAGAAAAAGAGAAAAAATAAAATTACGTATTTCATGGGGTAGATATTTCTCAGTTCCTTCAGAATTTAATTGAAATTAAAGATAGAAAAACAATGGGAATTAATGCGATGAAATGTTGGGATAAATTTCGGGTCAAGGGGGGTTCTTAGTTCATTGTTCTTGGTTCTTGGATGAGGGCGGGCCACGGATTGGGACCAGCCCCTCGCTATATTCACTTTTCAAATTGCTTCGCAATTAGAAAGTTCATAACGCTCGGGGACCCAAACAGCTTCGCTCAGACGCGAAAAAGTCTAAAAATTGGAAAGCAATTGCTTTCCAATTTTTAGACTTTTTCGCATTTATACGCGGCAAGCTGGGTCCTCGAGCGTAGAGAATGTTGTAATTGCTTTGCAATTACAAACATGAACGGAGCGAGAGGCCCATCCGTGGAGCGACTTCACCAAGAACAAAGAACAAAGAACCAAGAACCATGAACCAAGAACAAACGCGTCAGCGTTCGATCACACACACCGGAATGGGATTCATTTTATGTTGGTTGGCGCGGTTCATTCGCCAATAAATCGCTAAGACTTCTTTTTGACGATCTGTGAGACTTGCGTCATTTAAATCAGGCGTTTTTGTGGGGAGTGAATCGATGTAATTCATTGCCCATTCTAACTCGGGATAACTCGCTCCTATTTGATCTTCATCACTGCGATCGTCGCCCCAGAGACCGTCTGTGGGCTTGGCTACTTGTATGCTTTGCGCAACACCAAGATGCTCGCAAAGGGCATATACTTCGGTCTTCATCAAATCTGCGATCGGAGAAACATCTACTCCACCATCACCATATTTGGTATAAAATCCTACTCCGAAATCTTCTACCTTATTTCCTGTTCCCGCCACCAACAAACGATGTATTCCTGCGAAATAATAAAGCGTGGTCATGCGCAGACGAGATCTTGTATTCGCTAATGATAAGTGTAGTAAATTCTCTTCCTCAATTACTGGAACACTCTCCATGAATTGATCAAAAACAGGAGTCAACTCGACGCGATGTGTGCGAACATTCGGATATTTTTCCGCAAGCCACTTCATGTGCTCTTGCGCACGATTTACTTGTGATTCCGCTTGGTAAATGGGCATTTCAAGAAGAAGTGTATCCTTTCCTGTCATAGCACAAAGGGTACTGGTGAGGGCGCTGTCAATACCACCGCTTACTCCAACTACAAATCCATTCACACGCGCTTTCGTTGCATAGTCATTCAACCAATTCACGATTTGATCTACTACTTTTTGATGATTCATTTTTTCTGTAAATAAAAAGTCTCGGATTCAAAGGTAAAACCTTTGCCATCCGAGACTTGTTTTTATAAAGCTAAAATTCTACTAGAACTTAACACCAACAACAAGCGAAAGTGAATTGCTCATTGCTTTCAAATCATTTGTTTTTGGGGCTGTTCCTTCAAATACAGGTGCGTCTTTTTCATTGGTTGTCACCAATTCATTATTAAGAATGTTAGTGAATCCATTGTTATACATCAAACCTGCAACTACTGCAGTATTGCCACTCAAGCTATACTCGATACCTGCACCGATCAAAAGTCCTACACGGAAAATTTTGATATCATCCTTGATATCTTCATCTTCCAAACTTTCAGAAACACGATCAGCCAACACCCAATTGATAGAACCATCTGTTGCTACCTTTTGAAGTAAGTAATCAATTTCATCATTTGCTTTTGCATTCACATTAATTCCTGGGATGATACCAAACTGACCCCAATACGTGATGTAGCCAATTTCATTTGTGCGAAGCTTGATAGACAATGGAATCTCAGCATACTGCGTTCTGTATTCGCGTGTTTTGGTCCAGATATACTCTACGTTTTCCTTTTTACCAGTTTCCAAGTAAGTCAAATTACCGCCTTGGCGAGAGATGAACAACCCTGTGCCGAAAGCATAATTTTCTGTAAAATGAATGTCCATTGATAGACCGAATCCGAAGCGCAATGTATTGCCTTCGTTGGTAATATACTTAGAGTCTGGCTTGATCCAAGACACGCTTGGCTGTACAAGTGCAGCGATTTTAAATTTTTGAAAATCCTGTGCGTTTCCAATAATTGTAGACAGGAGAACGAGGGTAAATAGCGTAATTTTTTTCATATCCTATAGTTTACTGCGTTAAACTTGCAAAATCTTCTTTGCAGCGGAGCAAAGTAACAAACCTTTTTTGACATGCGGAAAATCAGTTATGTATTGATTTGCACATTAATAGTGTTTACATCTTGTGAAGACGATCCTTTGAAAAAAGTGGACGTATCTGAATCGAAGCTCGAAGTGCGCTTCGACCGACTCGATCACGATCTTTTTCAGGCCGACTTCTCAGATCCGGCGCGCACCGGCCAAACACTATACCAAAAGTATGGCTCATTTTATTGCGATTATATGGAGGCAATCATGCAGGCCGCTCCATGTATGCCTGACTCTAATATCCTTGCACTCCGAGGTTTTGTAGAGCATCGCGATATGTCTGCATTACAACGCCAAGTCGATAAAAAATTCACCAATGACGCATTGATCCCATTTCAAAATGAATTCACAGAATCCATTCGCCGCTGGAATCACTTCTTCCCCGATAGCATTGCTCCACGCATTGTATTCATGAACTCAGGACTCAACTTCAGTGCATATAGCACGGATTCTGTCATTGCTGTGGGATTAGAATTTTTCCTCGGACCGAAGGACAGCATCGTGCAGCTTTTTCCCAACGACATTTTTCCACAATACTTCAAAGACGACATGCGTGAAGACTATATGGTCACCAACGCTATGAAGGACTTTGCCTGGGCACAATGCAACAAGCTTGATGCGACTAATAATAAAAGCGAGTTATTGAATATCCTTGTGCACCAAGGAAAAGTGATGTACATGTTGGATGCCTTGCTACCGAATGTAGAAGATTCCACCAAAATGAATTGGAGCGCAACACAAGCAGAATGGGCGGTTGCCAATGAGTTCAACGTGTGGAAGACCTTGGCACAACAAGAAATTTTATTCAGAAGCAATTATAATATGAATAAAAAATGGATCGACTTCGCTCCATTTACCAATGCCGATGGGGTTCCGCAAGACTCACCACCACAGTTAGGAATTTGGATGGGTTGGAATATGGTCCGCGCATACATGAAGGCAAATCCTGATGTTACTTTGCAGCAGTTATTACAAGAGAAGGACGCACAAAAAATATTGAAGGCCTATAAGCCTAAAAAAGATTGACGATGAAAAAGACCGCCATACACTTCGAGATAGAATTAGACGACAACAACGTTCCCGAGAAAATCGTGTGGGACGCTAAGGACAACGGAAAGACTGCAGAAGCAAAAGCTATGATCCTTTCCGTATGGGATAAAGAAGAACGCAACACATTGCGTATTGATCTTTGGAATAAAGAAATGGAAGTAGAAGAAATGAAACGCTTTGTTCACCAAACCATCTTGACGCTTGCTGACAGCTTTGAAAAAGCTACAGGCGAAACAAAGATGGCCGCGACCATGCGCGACTTTTGCGATTACTACGCAGAAAAATTAGAGATTAAATAAAGCCTTAGAATTCTCCGGGCAACTTATGCTTCGGCACATCTAGCAAGAAGGAAAGGAGTTCGTCCTTTCCTAGGCCATTCTCGGCAGAGGTAATGAATATATTAGGCAGCTCTGTAAACGTTTCGAGAAGTGCATTCTTGAATGCTTCGATATTATTATTAAGTGCTCCCGGTTTCGGTTTATCAGCTTTTGTAAATACAATAGAGAATGGGAGTCCCCACTGTCCCATTTGATTCACAAATTCCACATCTATTTTTTGAGGTTCGTGTCTGCTATCAATGAGGATCATGGTGCAGTAGATCGTCTCCCTATTCTGAAGATAATCAGCAATAAATTTTTCCCACTTATCACGCGAGGTCTTTGACACCTTCGCATAGCCATATCCTGGCAAATCCACCAAGTACCAAGTTTTGTGGACCTGCTCATTGATAATAAAGTGATTGATGGTTTGCGTCTTTCCAGGTTTACCAGAAGTTTTCGCAAGACCTTTCTTATTGACCAAACGATTGATCAAACTCGACTTCCCCACATTACTGCGGCCAATAAAAGCAACTTCCCAATAAATAGGTTTGGGACACTTAGTCCAATCAACCGATGAAGTCACAAACTCCGCACTTACTATCATATCTAACTAATAATTCTCGATTCACAATTCTCGATTCTCGATTCTCGATTCTCAATTCGAAATTCGAAATTCAACTCCTCAACTCTCTAACTCCAAACTCTAACTTCTCCCCCCATTAGCATGGGGGGCTATTTATAGAGGCATGCTACGCATGCTGTCTCATTTATTTATGTTATTTAAATCTCGGCTTCGCCGAGATCATTTGTCATTTGTCACTTGTAATTTGTCACTTGTTCTCATCCATTCATCCAAGATCCTATTAAACGTTTGTGGATGTTCCATCATGGGGGCGTGGCCGCATTCATCGATCCAGAAGAGCGATGAGTTGGGGAGTAATTGATGAAACTCCTCCGCCACTTCAGGTGGAGTGATGGTATCATTTTTTCCCCATATTAAACATGCAGGCATTTTCATGTCTGGAAGATCCTTCGCCATGTTGTGACGAATTGCACTTTTTGCAAGTGCAAGAATTCGCAATACGCGATTGCGATCATTCACTACTTCGAAACATTCGTTTACGAGTTCGTCAGTGGCGTGCTTTGGATCGAAGAAAGTAACCGCTACTTTTTGACGAATAAATTCTTTGTCTTCACGACGTGGGAAAGAAGAGCCGAATGCATTTTCATACAATCCACTGCTCGCAGTGAGTATGAGTGAGCTCACCTTTTCTGGATGTTCTCTTGTATAAACGAGAGCCACGTGACCGCCTAGCGAATTGCCCAGGAGATTCACTTTGTCCCATTTTTTATAATTAATAAAATCATGAAGAAAATGCGCGAGGCTTTTCACACCAGTCGTCAATAGAGGCATGGTGTAAAGTGGCAACATTGGGATGACTACCGTGTACTCCTTTGAAAAATGATCCACCACATCACGGAAGTTGCTCAACGCTCCGAATAGTCCATGAAGTAAGATAAGAGGCTTACCCTCACCTGCTTCAATGTACTTGAACTGTCCTTCTTCTTTTATCTGATAATCCATAGGGTATGTAACAAATCGTTGATTGCGAATGTAGGCATTTTTTCAAGCAACGCGTTTCCGATTCCTCCCACATATCACCAATAGCTTCCCACTTTTTACCACCACTACTTTTTACCCAAAAAACACCATTAAAAACCTTTATTTACAGGCGCTTTAGCATTTTTACAAAACCGAATGAAAATTCGATTTTATTAACAATTGAACCCAAAAAGTAGTTTTGTGGTAAAAAGTGGGAAAATTGACCTATTTTCGTGCCTGATTAAGGACGATCACGCAACCATGCTAAACCTTTTAGGGGAACATATATGTAAGGTGGACAACAAGGGCCGAATGCTCTTCCCATCCAAGCTGCGCAAGCAATTGGAGGAGGTGATCCATCATGGCATGGTGCTAAATCGTGACATCTATTCGAAGTGCTTGGTGCTTTATCCAAAACCAGAATGGGATCGCATTCAAGCAGACTTCAGCAGACTCAATCGATACAATCGCAATCACATCGAATTCCAGCGTCGCTTCCTCAATGGAGCAACGGTTCTTGAACTTGATGCTGCAGGTCGCTTAATGCTCCCTGCTACGCTTTTGGATTACGCAGAGATTGATTTGAAGAAAAACAATGAGTTGGTACTCGTGGGAGCGCTTGAGAAAATGGAGATCTGGAGTACCGATAACCACAAGCAATTAGTAGACGATAACCAAACCGATTTCGCATCGCTTGCTGAGCAAGTGCAGCGCGACCTCGGAGCATTAAATAACTAAACATCCATCGCCAGTGACGCTGTACCACCAACCTGTGCTGTTACATGAATCGGTAGATGGACTCGCAATTAAACCCGACGGGGTTTACGTCGATGTGACCTTCGGTGGTGGAGGGCACTCACGAGAAATTTTGAAAAGACTGGGACCTAACGGAAAACTGATTGCCTTTGATCAAGATCCTGATGCTATTGCCAATGCCATCAAAGATCCTCGATTCATAATGGTCGATCAAAATTTTCAATTCATGAAAAATTGGGTTCGACTAAGTGGCTATAAAAAAGTAGATGGAATCCTCGGAGACCTCGGAGTAAGTAGCCATCAATTCGATTCTGATTCGCGTGGATTCTCTATTCGATTTGATGCACCGCTTGATATGCGAATGGATCAAAAAAGAAAACGCACTGCAGAAGACCTCATCAATGATCTAGAAGATCAAGCACTCACCAACATTCTCAGAAATTACGGTGAAGTAGATGGAGCCTACAAAGTAGCAAAAAGAATTATCGCAAATCGCCCTATTCGCACCAGTGGCGAACTAATGAATGTGCTCGAACCATTTGCACAAAAAGGAAAAGAACACAAGTTCTACGCACAAGTTTTTCAAGCGCTTCGCATCGAAGTAAATGAAGAACTCGAAGTACTAAAAGCATTCCTAGAACAAGCAAGTGAAATTCTAAATCCCGAAGGAAGACTTTCTGTAATCAGTTACCACTCACTCGAAGACCGACTCGTAAAGGACTTCATGAAGACCGGTAATTTTTCAGGAACACCAGAGAAAGATTTTTACGGAAACCTCATTCGTCCGATGGCTCCGCTGCAAAGCAAACCCATCATTCCAAGCGAAGAAGAAATCCAACAAAATACCCGCGCCAGAAGCGCAAAGCTGAGAGTAGCTATAAAACTCTAAAAGATAAATGAAAACAGTTTGGCGTGACACCCAAACCGCCATAGAACTACATCTAAGGCAGACCTAAGAAATGAATACTTACAAAGAACCTAACACACCAGTGGAAGAAGTAATTGTTGTGCCCCAAGAAACGGAGCCAACCGCTACTCCTCCCCGCAAATCGGGCAAAGTTGCTCGCTCGGTGCGCACCGTTCTAAGTGGAGAATTTCTTACCAAGGACTCACTCATCAATCACCTTCCATTTATCGGTTTTCTAACGGTGCTTTTCCTATCACACATCGCTTTGATGTACTACTTCGAAAACACACATCGCCAAATTTCAAAACAAAAAGATCGCATCGAAGAAATTCGTTCGGAATACAATACCACACTTTCGATTCTCGAAACGCGCAAGCAACAAAGCAATGTAGCTCGCGATATCGAAGCGCTTGGACTGAAGGAGCTGCGCACTCCTCCGCAATTCATAGAAGTTGAACCTGGTTATTTCGAGGAGGAGAAATGAACGAACAACTAGGAAAAGACGTTTCGAAAAAAGCGTATGGTGTAGCAATGATCCTCGGACTCATTGCACTTATCATCTTCGGAAAAATTATCATGCTTCAAGCTTTTCCAAAACCAGAAATTTTGGAACAAGGTGAACAACTTGCATTTAGCGAAAAAGAAATTTTACCAGCACGTGGACAAATTCTTTCATCTGATGGAAGCCTTCTCGCAACGAGCGTTCCGATCTATGAAATGTGTTTTGATGCAAAAGCTCCCATTGAAAAAGGTGCTTTAAAATCAGCAACAGATTCTATCGCCCAAGGCATCCATAAAATTCTTGGTGAAAAATCTGAAGGTGTTGCTACGTATAAAAAACGCATCAAATCTGCGAAGGGTACTTTCAATGTCATTGCTAAAAACATTGACTACAATCAGAAGAAAGCAATCCTCGCATTGCCTTTTGTAAAAAGAGGAAAATACAAGAGTGGATTTTACTTCCCAAGCAAACAAGAGCGTAAAAAACCTTTTGGAAGCCTCGCTGCGCGTACCATTGGACTCGAGCGTGATGCTAATAAAGTTGGTCTTGAACTTTGCTATGATGAGATTTTAAAAGGAAAAGCAGGAAGACAACGCGTCGAAAAAATGGCGGGTGGTCAATGGCGTCCGATCAACGATGAATACATCGTAGAGCCAGAACCTGGAATGGATATTATAGCAACCATCGATGTGCACTTACAAGATGTAGCGCACACTGCACTACTTCGTCAACTCAACGAAACCCAAGCAGACTGGGGTTGCGCAGTAGTTATGGAAGTTGAAACAGGATATGTTCGTGCGATTGCCAATCTCACCTACGAACCGAAGTCGCAGACCTATTTAGAATTGCTCAACAACGCGGTGGAATCTACCGGCGAACCTGGATCGACTTTCAAATTGATGAGTATGATGGCCATGTTTGAAGAAAGTAAACTTTCACTTTCAGACAGTGTGCATATCGGGATGGGAGTAAAAACGATCGATGGACTTCAAGTTCACGATTCACACCCTGGCAACGACCCGAATCTTTTTTACACTGTAAAAGAGATTTTCCAAAAGTCATCTAACGTAGGTACGGCGCAGCTTGTACAACGCATTTTTAAAGAAAAGCAACAAGTCTATCTCGATCGATTGAATTCATTTGGGTTGGGAAAACCTCTTGGTGTAGAACTAGAGCGTGAAGCAAAACCTCGTCTTGCGAAAGAGGCGAAGTATAAAAAGAATGTGTGGGATGGTTTCTCACTCTATACTACTTCATATGGTTATGCTACTTCATTCACACCATTGCAAATCCTTGCCTTCTATAATGCTGTAGCCAACAAAGGCACCATGGTTCGTCCGTTGTTCGTTCAAGAAATTCAGAAGAATGGAAGAACCATTGAGAAAAAACTTCCTGTTGTTCTCAACAAGAAAATTTGTTCTGACGCAACGCTTGATAAGTGCATGGAGATGATGAAGGGAGTGGCTGAAGATGGCGGCACCGTTGCTACTGTATTCAAAAGTTCTCCTTACAAAATTGCGGGCAAAACTGGTACCGCTCGCGTGGATTACGCGCAAGGCGTAGAAAACCTCAAGTACCGCGCATCCTTCGTTGGATTCTTCCCTGCAGAAAATCCAAAGTACTCGTGCATTGTGGTAATACACAATCCGAAGAATGGCGCTTACTACGGAGGTGCTGTTGCTGCTCCCGTAGTGAAAGACCTGGCAGATAAGGTGTACTCTACTCGCATGGATTTTCATGAAGAAAAATCAGTTGTCGATTCCATTGCTGTAGCGAATGCGCTTATTCCTATTTCCAAAAATGGAAATTCAAAAGATCTACAAACTGTATTCTCCGCATTGAACATTCCAATGAAAGGAGATGGTACTGGAGAATATGTGCGCACCAATGCAAAGCACAAAGAAGTAGAAATTTCCAATGCTCCTATAGAAAGCGGAAAAGTACCAAACGTAGTTGGAATGGGCCTTCAAGATGCTCTTTTCCTATTAGAAAAGCAAGGACTCAAAGTACAGATTCAAGGTGTTGGCACTGTGAAAAGACAATCTGTTCCAGCCGGCACACCATCGAAAAATCAGAAATATATAACCATCGAACTTTCGTGAAATTATTAAAGGACATATTATACCGTGCCCGTATTACTGATGTAATCGGATCTACCAATATTGCCGTTGAGAATATCACGATGGACTCACGCGCGATGAAGCCATTCAGCTTATTCGTTGCTGTAAGAGGAGTGACGGTCGATGGCCATGACTATATCGAGAAAGCGATTTCAAACGGCGCCGTAGCCATTGTTTGCGAAGATTTTCCAGCAGAAAAATTGGATCACATCACATACGTGAAAGTATCCAATTCTTCAGAAGCGCTTGGATATATCGCGGCAAATTATTTCGATAACCCCACTGAAAAGTTAAAGGTTATCGCAGTTACAGGAACCAATGGCAAAACAACCACAGCTACTCTCCTATTCCGTATTGCTCGCAAGCTTGGAGTGAAAGCAGGATTGATTTCGACCGTCGTAAATAAAATTTTAGATACAGATATTCCAGCAACGCATACGACACCCGATGCAGTGAATTTGCAAAAGCTTTTCGCAGAAATGCTCGCAGCAGGTTGTACGCATTGCTTCATGGAAGCTTCTTCACACGCGCTGCATCAGCACCGTTTGACTGGAACACATCTCGCGGCTGGATTATTTACCAATATCACTCACGATCACCTCGACTATCACGGCACATTCAATGAATATATCAAAGCGAAAAAAATTCTCTTTGATACGCTTCCTTCGAATGCATTTGCTCTTGTAAACCTTGATGACCGTCATGGTGAAATCATGTTGCAAAACTGCAAGGCAAAGCACTTGACTTATGCTTTGCAATCGCTTGCTACATATAGAGCGAAGATGATTGAAAACTCATTCGGAGGATTACACCTGAATGTCGACAATCAAGAATTATATACACGCTTAATTGGTGGATTCAATGCCTACAACATCTTGGTAGTGTATGCTACATGTGTTGAGTTAGGCTTTGATAAAATCGACACGCTCACTGCTCTGTCTACGATTGAAGCTCCAGAAGGACGTTTTCAATATTATACAAGCAATAACAACATCACCGCAATCGTCGATTACGCGCACACTCCAGACGCTTTGAAAAATGTGTTGAGTACCATCAATGATATCCGCACTGGAAATGAGAAAGTCATCACTTTGGTAGGATGCGGGGGAGATCGCGATAAAACAAAGCGTCCGATCATGGCGATGATCGCTGCTGATCAGAGCGACCGCGCCATTCTCACCAGCGATAATCCACGCAGTGAAATGCCAGAGGCCATCATTGAAGATATGAAGGCTGGTCTCGATCCTATTTTGATGAGAAAGTCACTTTCCATCACAGATCGCAGAGAAGCCATTCGCACAGCATGTTCCCTAGCACAACCCGGCGATATCATTCTTATCGCAGGAAAAGGACACGAAAAATATCAAGAGATCAACGGAGTGAAACACCCATTCGATGATTTCCAAATAGTACTTGAAACCTTACAAAGCCAAGCTTAATAATGCTATATCATCTATTCACATATCTCGATAAGCACTACGATGTAGTGGGAGCAGGTTTGTTCCAATACATATCGTTTCGTGCTGCAATGAGCGTGATTTTATCACTGGTGATTTCTTTGATTTTCGGTAAAAGACTCATCAACTGGTTGCGCAATAAGCAAGTGGGAGAAACCATCCGCGACCTTGGTTTGGAAGGCCAAACACAAAAAGCAGGAACACCTACAATGGGTGGACTTATCATCATCGCTGCGATTATTATTCCTACTATTCTTTTCGCCGACCTCACCAATATCTACATCCTCACGATGATCATTGCCACGATCTGGTTAGGTTTTGTAGGATTCTTGGATGATTATATCAAGGTATTTAAGAAGGACAAAAAAGGACTCGCGGGCACATCTAAAATCATCGGTCAAATCGGTGTAGGCGTCATCGTTGCAAGCATGTTGTATTGGAATGATGGGGTGACGATCAAAGAAAAAATTAGCGATGCTCCTATTTCTTTCAACTCCGCAAATCAAGCCAACAATCCTGCTTTGTGGGAAGAGGAAAAATCATTGAAGACCACTATTCCTTTTGTAAAGGATAATGAATTCGACTATGCATGGCTCGTTCCAGATAGCTGGGAATCACCCATGACATTGTTCATCGTTTTCACATTGATTGTAGTCATTATTGTTACCGCTGTTTCGAATGGCGCCAACATTACAGATGGCATCGATGGATTAGCAACAGGAACAAGCGCTATCATCGGTGTTACCCTAGCAATTCTCGCATACGTTTCGGGTAACTACATTTTCTCTGATTATCTCAACATCATGTATATCCCGCGAAGTGGTGAGCTAACCATTTTCATCGCGGCATTCGTTGGTGCTTGTGTAGGATTCTTGTGGTACAACTCCTACCCTGCACAGGTATTCATGGGAGATACAGGAAGCTTAGCATTGGGTGGTATCATCGCCACATTCGCTATTGCCATCCGCAAAGAATTATTGATTCCAGTTCTGTGCGGAATCTTCTTGATCGAGAATTTATCGGTGATGATTCAGGTGTCTTATTTCAAATACACCAAGAAAAAGTATGGTGAAGGTCGACGCGTGTTCTTAATGTCACCACTTCACCACCACTATCAGAAGAAGGGAATGCACGAGTCCAAAATCGTATCACGATTCTGGATCATCGGTATCATGCTCGCAGTTGTAACCATCATCACCCTTAAGACACGATGAACAAAAGAATCGTCATATTAGGTGGTGGTGAAAGCGGCTATGGCGCGGCTATCCTTGCACAGAAGCAAGGGTACGATGTCTTCTTGTCAGATAAAGGACTTTTAAAAGACAAGTACAAGACACTTCTTATGAAAAAAAACATTCCATTCGAAGAAGGTCAGCATACTGAATCACTTATCCTCAATGCCGATGAAATCATCAAGAGTCCTGGAATTCCAGACAAGGCTCCACTGATTCAAACTCTCATCGCGCAAGGCACACCCATTCTTTCTGAGATTGAATTTGCGGGCAGATATACCAATGCTAAAAAAATCTGTATCACAGGTTCAAACGGAAAGACTACTACAACACTTCTCACCTATCATATTTTGAAGAGTGCAGGTTTGAATGTAGGCCTTGCGGGTAATGTAGGCAAGAGCTTCGCATTGCAAGTAGCAGAAAATAATTTCGATTTCTATGTTCTTGAAATCAGCAGTTTCCAATTGGACAACATGTACGATTTCAAAGCCGATATCGCGATACTCACGAATATCACACCTGACCACTTGGATCGTTACAACTACGATTTCCAACAATATGTGAATTCAAAGTTTCGCATCATTCAAAACCAAACTTCAGAGGATGCATTCATCTATAGCCTAGATGATCCAGCAACGATGAAAGAGCTTGCAAACCGCACGATTGTAGCGCAGCAATATCCTTTCACCATCACTGAAAAGCAACTTCCACAGGGTGCATTCACCCACCAAGATTCGTTCACCTTATTAATCAATAATAACCCACTCATTATGAAGATCACTGAACTCGCTTTGCAAGGCAAGCACAATTTGTCTAACAGCATGGCTGCTGGAATGGCTTCTCGCATTCTCGATTTGAGAAAAGAAATCGTTCGCGAAAGCCTTGAAAATTTCGAGAACATCGAACACCGCCTTGAATTCGTTGCACGTGTACACGGAATTACATTCATCAACGATAGCAAAGCAACAAACGTAAACTCAGCATGGTATGCTCTTGAAAGCATGGACAAGCCTGTGATCTGGGTTGCGGGTGGAACAGATAAAGGAAATGATTACAACGAATTGATGGACCTCGTAAAGATGAAAGTAAAGGCCATCATTTGTTTGACAAAAGATAGCTCTAAAATTCGCGCAGCGTTCTCTGGAGTTGTTGATACCATCATCGATACAGACAGCGCAGAACAAGCTGTTCGCGTAGCATATGACTTGGGTAAAGATGGAGATTCAGTGCTTCTATCGCCAGCTTGTGCCTCTTTCGATTTATTCGAAAACTACGAAGACCGCGGCCGCCAATTCAAAGCAGCAGTGAAATCATTGTAGTGACTAGATACTAGTGACTAGTGACTAGAAATTAGAATTGAGAATTGAGAATTTAGAATTGAAATATGCAAACCCGCATTAAAGCAATATATCAGAAACTCGAAGGAGATCGTGTCATTTGGATGGCAGCGTTCTTCCTTGGGCTGCTGTCTATATTGGCGGTGTTCAGTGCGATGACTACATTGGCGGTAAAGAACGGCGGGTATGGCCAATTCTTGAAACACGTTGGTATGTTGTCCGTTGGTTTTGGCATCATGTACTTCGTACATAAACGCCGATTTAAATTCTTTTTAAATAAATCTGCGTACTTCTATTTGATAGCCGCAGCGCTGCTCGTTATCACTATCTTTTTTGGAACCAACATCAATAATGCTGGCCGTTGGATTCGCATTCCGGGAATCGGAATTAGTTTTCAGTCGAGCGACATTGCGAAAATTGCTTTAATCATTTTTACAGCAAGTTGGCTTCACAAACGAAGAGAAAAACTCGATGATTTCAATGGTACCATCACGCCGCTACTTGGATTCATCGGAATTATTTGTTTATTGATTCTTCCGTCTAACTTTTCGACGGCAGCAATGCTCGCCCTCGTATGTTTCGTGCTCATGTATATTGCCGGTGTACCTTGGCGACACCTCTTCAAAATAATAGGCTTCGGAGTGGGTTTTCTAGTGCTTATTATTATGCTCGGAGAGTTTGGTCCTAAAGGTATACTGCCACGTTACGACACTTGGAAAAATCGTATTCTAAATAAAGTAGATGCTGACAGCGAAGGAAATTATCAATCGAATCTCGCACAATACGCCATCTATCAAGGCGGAGTAATTCCTAAAGGTCCAGGAACTAGCACCACCAGAAATTTTCTACCACACCCTTATTCAGACATGGTCTATGCCTTCGTCATCGAGGAGTACGGATCCATTTTGGGAGGTGCTGGTCTACTTTTGATTTATATCATTTTATTCTTCCGCACCGTTCGATTTACCTCGAAGTGCGATCATCAATTTGGGCGACTTGTCGCCATTGGACTTTCACTGCTCTTAGTGGTGCAAGCCCTCATCAATATGGGGGTATCGGTGAACCTATTCCCTACGACCGGACAGCCTTTGCCACTGGTCAGCCTAGGAGGAACCAGTACGATTCTTACATGTATCAGTATAGGCATTATTCTTTCAGTAAGTCGCAGTGTATATAATCCAGAAGCTTACCTCGCCTCTCCCGCAGTGGATGATGAAATCGACGAGGAAGTCTTAATTGAAGAAAACACTCAACCGAATGATCATTCGGTTGATACTAAAACGAATCAATTTACATCGGTATAATGGCATTAAAGGTGATCATATCCGGAGGTGGCACAGGAGGACATATTTTCCCCGCCATCGCCATCGCTAATGCAATAAAAAAACAACATCCAGATGCTGCCATCCTCTTTGTTGGAGCCGAGGGCCGCATGGAAATGGAAAAAGTGCCGCAAGCAGGATATGAAATTATTGGATTGCCGATCATGGGAATTCAACGAAGACTGACACTTCAAAATCTCAAAGTCCCCTTTAAAGTCATTGCGAGCCTTTTAAAGGCACGAAAAATCATCAAGACCTTCCGACCCGACATTGCAATTGGAGTGGGTGGATACGCCAGCGGACCGCTTCTACGCATGGCTTCCATGTGCGGAGTAAAAACATTGATCCAAGAACAGAACTCCTATCCTGGAGTAACCAATAAAATATTAGCTAAAAAAGCTGAACGCATTTGTGTTGCTTATCCGAATCTCGATAAATTTTTTCCCGCCGAAAAAATTATCCTCACCGGAAATCCAGTACGTTCAGATGTGTGGCAGATTGAAGGTAAAAAAGAGCGAGGCCTTTCACATTTTCAATTAGACCCCTCTCGTCCTGTATTACTAGTGATAGGCGGTAGTTTGGGAGCTCGCACCATCAATCAAGCATTAGATAAAGACGCGCTCGCCTTAGTTGAAGCAGGGTTTCAGATCATTTGGCAAACTGGGAAAAATTACGTAGCCACCACTAAGCATGACCATGTACATGTCCATACCTTTATTAAAGAAATGGATCTGGCCTATGCTGCAGCGGATATTATCATCAGCAGAGCTGGTGCAATGTCGATCTCTGAGCTATGTCTCGTAAAAAAGCCGACGATACTTGTGCCCTCACCTAACGTTGCAGAAGATCACCAGACCAAAAATGCAATGGCACTCGTAAATGTGAACGGTGCCTTATTGGTTAAAGATAGCGAGGCCAGCACTAGTCTTTCGAAGCAGACCATCGCATTATTAAAGAACCCTGCACAATGCGTGGAGCTAGCCCGCAACATCGGAACACTGGCGAAACCCGATGCGGATAGTACAATAGCGAAAGAAGTGCTGCATATTTGCGGGGTAAAATAAACCCTCGTATGCATATCCCTCAAATCGAAATCGTTTACTTCCTTGGTATTGGAGGCATTGGCATGTCAGCGCTTGCGCGATACTTCCATCATCATGGAAAGATTGTTCTTGGTTATGACAAAACACCCACAGCCCTAACCTCAGAACTCGAAATGAGCGGTATTTCTATCCATTACGATGATACAGCCCTCGAGATTCCTCACTTAATAAAAGTAACCCCTCGCGAAAAAATATTGGTCATTTACACTCCCGCTATTCCAAAAGACAGCAATGAAAAAAATTGGTTTTTGGAAAATGGATTTGAGTTAAAAAAACGAAGCGAAATATTAGGTCTTATTACCGCGAGTTCGAATACCATTGCCATAGCCGGAACTCACGGTAAGACTACCACCAGTAGTCTTACAGCACATTTGATAAAAGCAGCAGGAAAAAATTGCAACGCTTTTTTAGGAGGCATCACTTCTAACTATCAAACTAATTTGCTTCTTGGTGACACCACAGATTGGACAGTTGTAGAGGCGGATGAATTCGACCGCAGCTTTCTTACGTTGAGTCCTAACTTATCAGTGATCACAAGTATGGATGCCGATCACCTTGATATTTATGGAGATGCTGATCATGTGCGCGAAGGATTTCAATTATTTGCAGAACGCTTGCAGCCAAATGGCACTATCCTCGTAAAGGCAGGCCTACCTATTGATGGGAGTAGATTAAACTCCTCTTGTACATTGCTGCGCTATAGCATTGAAGGCACCTCAGACTATTATGCAGAAAATATTCGTGTAGAAAAAGGAGCTTACCATTTCGATTTAATTACACCGCAAGGTATTGCCCGCGATTTAACGATTGGTCAACCTGGAAGACATAATGTGGAAAATGCTGTAGCCGCATGCGGAATGGCGCTTCTATCAGGTATTCCACTTGAAGCATTGGCCGCAGGATTGGCTTCATTTAAAGGAGTACACCGAAGATTTGAACATGTGATTAAATCCGACAATCTCGTTTTCATCGATGACTACGCGCATCATCCCACGGAATTAAAAGCCTGTATTGAAAGCGTCAAAGAATTATATCCTAATAAAAAAATAACAGGAATATTTCAGCCTCACTTATACACTAGAACAAGAGATTTTGCATCAGACTTTTCAGCAAGCCTATCCTTATTAGATACGTGTATCCTGATTCCAATTTATCCTGCAAGAGAGTTGCCCATTGAAGGCGTTAGTTCAGAAATGTTGCTAGCGGATGTTACAAGTCATGAAAAACACCTCTTGGAAAAATCGGAACTGCTTCCATTTCTAGCTCAACATCAACCAAGCATCCTTCTCACGCTTGGCGCAGGAGATATCGATGTGCTCGTTGCACCGATCAAGCAATTGCTTGAAGGGAAATAAAATTTGCTTAAAACAACAAGCAGAAGAAGATAAAAAATACAAATTGGGAAGCCAAGTGATGGATGGGAAACGATGCCGATTCATCTGGCAATTCATTTCTCACGATTATCTGCATCACCAAAGAGACAATAAACCAATCTACAAAATTTCTGATAGGTGCGTATCCAAGTTCCCAACTCCAAAAATCAAATATGGGGGCGATCGGTTCGATAAAAAAATCAAGTAGCACCATCAAAGCCGCACCACAAAAAACAGCGAACCATTTATTTGAAATAAATCTTTTTGAAATACTTGCTGTCAAAAAAGTGAGTACCACCCAATTGATACCAATCAATACAGGAACTCCAAAAATCTTGTATCCTAAGTTTTCTCCGTATTGATAACTCCCAAATAGCATAGCTGTATTCACTCCTACTACTTCCACTCCCATTCCGATAAGATAAACTACTATCCAAATCATCACACTTAACCAACCATTTTTCGGCGGAAAATTCCAATATAATAATAGCATTCCCAAGATTAAATTCATTGGTGTTTTTGAAACAAACCAATCCACATAACCCAAGTAAATACCTATCATACCAGCGATTGTTACGAGCCAAATAGAAAAAATAGACCACCAATTTTTTGAATTTAACAGATCAATCATTTTTCAGCATCAATTAATTCAGAAGTGATTTTAGCAGAAAGAAGACAAAGAGGAATTCCTCCACCCGGATGCACAGAACCTCCAACAAAATAGAGGTTCTTCAATTTTCTGGAGAAATTCGGATGTCTTAAAAAGGCAGCAAACTTTGAATTGCTTGCTGCACCATATAAAGCTCCACGGTAGCTACTCGTGCGTTGTTCAATAAGAGGAGGTGTCAATACATCTTCAGTCTCAATATGCTCGTTCAAATCAACCTGCAAGAGGCGATTTAATTTTTGTATAATATTTTGTCGAGCTTGTGCAACGAGGTCAGACCAATTTTGTCCATAATCACCCGGAGCATTGATCATCACAAACCAGTTTTCACAACCCTCTGGAGCATCGTTCGCTTTTTCTTTGCTTGTAATATTGATATAAATCGTGGGGTCATCAAACAGTGATTTCTTATCAAAGATGTGAGCGAATTCTTCAGAATAATTTTTACTAAAAAATATATTGTGCAGATCTAGTTGCGAGAATTCTTTTCTTACTCCCCAATAGAAAATAATAGCAGAACTCGAACGCTCCTGCTCCAGCGTGCGTGTAGGATGAATTGCTCTTGGAAGAAGCCTTTTATAAGTCGAATAAATATCCATATTGGATATAATCACATCGGCAATATGATGGACATCTCCTACACGAACACCCTTCGCTTTGTTTTTATCCAAAACAATCTCATCCACTTTTTTTCCAAAATGGAATTGAACACCTTGCCGACATGCCAATTGATACAAACTAGTGGTGATGCTATGCATTCCCTCTTTTGGAAAATAAGTCCCTAAGTGCATCTCCAAATGAGGTATCATGCTCATGATGCCTGGTGTTCTATATGGAGAAGATCCATTATACGTCGCATAGCGATTAAAAAGCTGGACCAAGTGAGGCTCCTTTATTTCCGCCACATTCACGTCATTCAAACTTTTGAAAATCCCCATGTCCGAAACCTTCACAACGGCCTTGATCGTGTCTCGTGATAGATATGTATTCAGCTTGTGCAATGACTTCTCCAGAAAAAGTGGAGCAGTGAGCTCATACTTCTTCTGACTGTTATCTAAATAACTTGAAAGCTTTTGCGGATCCGTCCCAAAGGACTTAGAGGCAGTTTCAATAAATACCTCACGATCGGCGTGTGCGGTGAACTGAATTCCGTCTTCCCAGAAATAATTGCAAACAGTCGATTTGCGACTGTACTCGAAATGCTGATCTGATTTCTCTCCAAACAAATCGAAGAGTTCTGTGACCAACTCAGGCATCGTAAAGAGCGATGGTCCGGCATCAAATCGATAACCCTTAAGTTCAAAAGCGTGAAGCTTGCCTCCCGGATAATCGTTAGCTTCAAACACCTCCACGTCCATTCCTAAAGCACGCAGTCGCAGTGCTGAAGCAATTCCAGCAATTCCAGCACCAACAATAATCGCTCTCGTCATAGTTTACGAATGATTCAAATACCCAGGGGAGGTTAAAGGAGCATAACAAGACTTTACAGATGAATGTTCTAGGACGTTGAAAAATCAACCTCCTTGAGTACCCACGATGTGGAGTAATTCAGCTAATATTGAACAAAATAATCCCCATGCGAACCGCGGCTATCTTCCTATCTCTATTCACAATTGCTAGCCTGGCATGCTGTAAAACCAAAGACCAATCCTTATCCTTGGATGTTTCAAAGGGACCATTGGACGTAGTCCAACACATTCCCTCAAATCTTAACGAACGAAGTGAAAGCCCCCTATATGTACCTCCGCGCCCTATCCGTGATGACGAATTCAATAGTCCAATGTTGAACTCACTCATCGACAGCATGTATCAAGTGATGGTTCGCAAATCAGGAGTAGGCATAGCGGCCAATCAAGTCGGTAAAAGACTTCAAGTTTTTATCATCGAAGCAAAGTCTGATAATCCACGCTACAAGGTTCTGGGTCCGGTCGAAAAACAAGTATTCATCAATCCCATTATCACCAAAGTTTCCGAAACGAAAAAAAACTTCTGGCACGGGTGTCTGAGTGCTCAAGGAGAAAAAAGAGGAAATGTAGCCACCTACGAATGGCTAGAATATACATGTCGAAACCAAGAGGGCACGCTCATCCACGGCAGGTTGGAAGGATTTGCTGCCGTGATATTCCAGCATGAATTCAAACATTTGATGAATGGAACTTATTTAGATGTTGCAAAAGAATATGCATCCAAAGAAGACTTAGATAAAGGATTCGCCTCAGGTAAAATTCCCTTTTTCGAGCCAGTTTCCGATAGTCTACCATTGCTGATTGAGGGATATCATATCGGTGAAACATTGAATGAATATCATAAAAGAAAATAATTACCATGAATGACAATTATATCGATAGTGCTATCAAGCAATTCGAGTATTACAAACTTCTTGGAGAAAAAACCTTCGACCAAATCTCGGATGAAGCCCTGCTATGGCAGTACAATTCAGATAGCAATAGCATAGCAACCATTGTAAAACATCTTTGGGGCAACATGCTTTCAAGGTGGACTGATTTTTTGACTACAGACGGCGAAAAAGAGTTTCGAAATAGAGATGCTGAATTTGAAAATGATATAGCAAGTAGACAAGAACTTCTCGAAAAATGGAATGAAGGATGGAATTGTCTGTTTGGTGCATTGAGAGCATTGGAGAGTCATGACCTTGAAAAAATAGTCTACATTAGAAATCAAGGCCACACCGTTCTGGAAGCCATTAACCGACAACTAGCCCACTATCCCTATCACATTGGACAAATTGTATTTATTGGAAAAATGCAAGCGCAGAACAACTGGAATTCCCTTTCTATCCCAAAAGGTAACTCAGCCTCTTATAATCAAAACAAATTTTCAAAGCCAAAACAAAAAGGACATTTCACGGACAAATTTCTTGACGATAAAACAGAATAAAGTATTTATCGTTGGCTAAACATAAAAGTCGAAATAAACATTTATGAAACAATTTATTCTAGCATTAATTCTGACAGCTGCATTGGTAGGTTGTTTCAAAGAAAGACGTTCTGATAAGGCTGCAGAGAAAATGCAGGACTTTGTGATTGACATTTCGAATTACGCTCGCGGCTTCGACCCCGACTTCATCATTATTTCTCAAAATGGAACAGAGCTCGCATTCAACAATATTGACCCTACAGAAGGATTAAACTCCTCCTACATGTCAGCTATTGATGGACTCGGAGTAGAAGAATTATTTTACAATGATGGTTATTCGTTGGATAATGAGCGGCTTTCAATGTTAAGAGATATTGATGATGCGAAGAAAATAATGGTAGCAGAATATGTCGGAGATCAAAACAACATTACTGATGCCTTGAATCGAAACTATAACGAAGGATTCATTTGCTTTCCAAGAACGAGTAATAACTATCACTATACGACCATTCCCGACAGTGTTCCACATTCCAATGAAAACGATATAACGAGTTTATCGCAAGCCCAGAATTATTTGTATCTCATCAGCACCGATAATTATGCCTCAAAAGAAGAAATGATTAATGCGATTTCAGAAACCAATTTCGATGAAGTATTGATTGATTTATTTTTTAATGAAGTAGAATTGACCTCATCGGAAGTTGAGCAATTAAAAACAAAGTCAAATGGTGGTAAAAGACTTGTTATCTCTTATATCAATATAGGTTCAGCAGAGAAATTTAGATACTATTGGAAAGATGGGTGGGGATTGCATCACCCGCTTTGGTTGAAGCGTAAATATGATGGCTATGACGATGAATTTTGGGTAAAGTTTTGGAAAAAAGACTGGCAGGAAATTATATATGGCAATGACAATTCCTACATGAAAAAAATCATCCACGCCGGATTCGACGGAGCTTATTTAGACAATGTAGAGGCGTATTATTTTCTTTATTATCGGGATTGAGGGGGGGTACCTTAAAAGGCATCAAATTTCTCATGAAAAAGTCACACAACTTTGTTCAAGAAAAAATATTTCGTTTAATCACTATTCAAAATACTTCAAAATTCTCTTCCTGTCCTCGCCTGCCTTATCACTTTTATGATATTGTTCTACCAATACTATACGCTTATCTTTAATAATGTAGGCATAGATTAGTCTCAACCCAGAATTCACACCCTTTCCTTTTATTGACTTACAAGCAATTTTCTTCACTTTTACTATTGTTGTTTCGCTTGTTAATCCATTGATCCGAAAACTGAAAGCAGGCCTTGCATCCGGATAAACCGCGAGTACCTGCTTAATAATACCTAAATCCTCCTGTAATGTTTTGTATCGCTTGATCAAAGTTTTTACATCGCCTTTAAACTCCTCCAACTCTTCAAATATCATGACTCGTCTAATTCAGAAGTGTACTGCCTTACAGAAAACGGCGCCTCACGATAAAAAGCCAATTCATAGGAGATCTCCTCTCCTTCTTTTGAAGCCAACCAAGGCATGTCCTTATGCGAGTAATTACTGATGGCTGACGCAGACCAATCACTCATCTGATCGAGCACTCTATCTAACACTTCCTTTTCGCTAGCCATTAGTTGCTTGAGATCTGCCTTAATCAATGGAATAAAACGAACTTGATTCTTCTTGAAATACTCCGTCCTAATTCTTTGAATCATTTTCTTTTCAATCATCTGAGCGATAATTGAATCTATTCTTTGAGGTACAGGTCCAAACGGCAGCTTTTTATACACCGCTCCTGTCAGGTGCTCTTCATATTTCTCATAATAATTGAAGTCAGCAAAATACAGGAGCTTATACAGAACAGTCTCTCCCACATTAGGCTTCCCTGCACACTTTTCGAGAATATATAGCAAGACATTCCTAAACTTTGCAGCATTAAAATAGGGCACAGAAACACGCTCTTGAACTATCTCAGGCCTTTCAGTAACATAATAACTGGATGGCTCTTTTGAATCAAAGTTTTTTGAAACAAATTCATCCATTGAAAATCCCAACCGCCATGAAAGTTGCTGAAACTCGATAACATCAATCCCTCTATTGCCCAACTCTATTTGAGTTAAAGCCGAACGAGAAATTTTTAAGTCTTTCGCTAAATCCTCCTGCGATAAACCTTTCATCTTTCGAAGCTTACTTATTCTTCGACCTATTTGCTTTGAGGTTAATTTAGTTTTCATAAGATTTCATTAGTTTTCTATATCATTACAAAAGTACCTAATGTTCTATTATCTAACAAATACTTGTTTGATTTTCTACCTATAGATAGGAAATTCAAAAATGTTCTCAATAAAAATGAGATAGAGATTTAATAATAAATCCAAATCACCCTAATTATACAAGCTCTCAAAAGCGAGAAATGACTATTTTGGTGCTAGGAAAGCGTATAACTACATTAGAATAATCTATATACCTACCGAGGAAGAAAACCTCACAACCTAATAAAGACATCCATTCTGAAATTCCAAAACATGCAGAAACAGACCACATTCCGCAAATATGCTAGCATTGAACAAGCAAAAGAAGTAGCGAAACTTCTCAACGAAAATAATATCCCGACTATTATCACAGATAACAAATCTAGATTAGACGCATCTTTTTCAGGGGATAACTTGAATATTCAATTCGAAATAAAAATTGAATCCAGTGACTTTGAAAAAGCGGAAAAAATTTTAGAACAAAATGCTGAGCTATTGATCTCTCAACTTGACGAGAACTACTACCTCTTCGATTTTTCGGATGAAGAACTTTATGAAATTCTCCTAAAATCAGACGAATGGAGTGAACTAGACAATAAACTCGCTGTTCAAATCCTTCAAAAAAGAGGGAAAGCGGTGGATACCGAAATGCTCAATGTTCTGAAAAAGGAGCGACTGCAAGTACTCGCTAAACCAGAAGAAAGTCAAACTCCATGGATTATCGTTGGATACATAACAGCGCTCTTTGGCGGCCTCATTGGAATTGCAATAGGATACTCTATTTGGAAAGCTAAAAAAACTCTCCCTAACGGCCAGAGTGTTTACTCATACAATGAAAACGATAGAAGAGAAGGAAAAAGAATATTTATTCTAGGATTAATCCTGTTACCTATTTATGCATTGATTCGACTCATCATTCCCTGAATTAAAATGTACTAAAAAATAAATAGCTACCTTCGATTACCATTACAACACAAATTAGATCACTACTTCAATTATGGAAAAGTTACAATTCAAAATTAGCATCAATGCTTCTGCTTCAAAAGCCTATGATGTGATGCTTGGGTTATCTGATAAATCAAACTATGAAGCTTGGACGGCACTCTTCAATCCGACCTCTTCATTTGAAGGGACATGGGAAAAGGGAAGTAAAATGCTCTTTGTCGGCCAAGATGAAAATGGAGATAAAGGCGGCATGGTTTCTCGCATCATAGAAAACACACCTAACAAATTCGTTTCTATACAACACTACGGCCTGGTTCAAGGAAATGTAGAAGTTACCGAAGGACCCGAAGTAGAAAAGTGGGCGAATGGTTTTGAAAACTACACTTTCGAAGAAAATAACGGAATCACCAATATCATCGTGGATCTCGACACCACTGTTGAATTCGTGGAGTACATGAATGAAGCCTATCCCAGTGCCCTTGAGAAGCTTAAGGAAATTTGCGAAGCGGAATAGATTCTCGATTCGAGATTGAAATACAGGAAGTGTAAACTGAATTGAAGTCCATAAGACTTGAAAAAGTATACAACATGCCCTAAAAAGTATAAAATACAAGGTTCGGTATTAATGGACATTTGCATCATAAATAAAAATGAAATGAATAAAAAAGTAATTCTTATAACTGGTGCAAGTTCAGGAATGGGCAAAGAAACCGCTAAGAAACTCATTCTTCAAGGTCACGTTGTATATACGGTAGCGCGTCGGATCGACCAAATGCAAGATCTTAAAGCTCTTGGAGGTCATCCTATTCAAATGGATATCACAAATGAGGAGGATATACAAAATGTCGTGGATACCATTATTCAAAAGGAAGGAAAAATAGATGTGCTTTGGAATAATGCAGGATACGGGCTATTTGGTTCGGTCGAAGATGTTCCTGTGAAAGATGCAAGACAGCAGTTCGAAGTAAATCTATTTGGTCTAGCTGCCATTACACAAAAGGTTGTTCCGTACATGCGCAAAGCGAACACCGGCACAATTATCAACACATCCTCTATGGGAGGCAAAATGTACACTCCCATGGGAGCTTGGTATCACGCCACAAAGCACGCCCTTGAAGGTTTTAGCGATTGCCTCCGATTAGAATTAAAACAATTCAACATAAAAGTCGTCATTTTAGAACCTGGCATTATCGCAACAGAATTTGGTGACGTAATGCTTGAAAATATTAGCAAGCACTCTGCAAAAGGGGTATACGCAGGCATCACAGAAAAATTAATGGCAGCTACCAAAAAAATGTACGATAAAGGCACAGGCTCTAAGCCAGCAGTTATTGCGGATACCGTTTCAAAAATCGTCAATACAGCGAATCCCAGAACACGCTACCGCGTTGGACTGTACGCAAAACCAATGGTATGGCTTCGCATATATCTTGGCGATAAATTGTTTGATAAAATCGTAATGAGCCAAGTCTAGCATGAAACCAATCATTCAACTACACAATATCTCTGATATCACCAATTTCGTTCGTACAAAAACGAATCATCCATTAGTTGCAGTTGTTGATTTTAGCAAGGCAGACGAATACATAGAAGACGGCACAAGAATCAGTGCCGACTTCTATTCCATCATGTTTAAAAACTACTGCGTCAATAAACTGAGATATGGCAGACAGTCGTACGATTTTCAAGAAGGAAGTTTGATTTGCATTGCTCCAAAACAAGTCTTGACCATGGACAATGAAATAGAAAAAAGAGCTGACATGATGGGATGGGGACTCTTCTTTCACCCCGATCTACTCCGAGGGACTTCCCTTGGAGAAAAGATTCATGAATATACTTTCTTCAATTACGAGACATCGGAGGCACTGCATCTGTCCGATAAAGAAAAAAATATCTTATTTGACTGTATTCAAAAAATAGAAATAGAGCTTCAAGAAAATATTGACCACCACAGTCAAAATCTTATCGTTTCAAATATTGAATTATTCCTCAATTATTGTATGCGTTATTATGGCCGACAATTCCTGACCAGAAAGGTCAGTAACCATGATACTATCGGTAAAGTTGAGCAATTAATTAAATCACACTTCCATTCCCAAGACTTAAAAGAAACAGGTTTACCGAGTGTGAAATATCTGGCTGACGCTGTAAATCTATCTCCAAGTTATCTGAGCGATTTATTGAAGAAGGAGACTGGAATGACCACACAGGATCACATCCATTATCACCTCATCGAGACCGCTAAGAACATTCTCAACAATACAGATCATTCAGTCAGTGAAATAGCCTATTCCCTGGGTTTTGAATATCCACAGTATTTCAGTAAACTCTTCAAGCAAAAGACCGGACAAACACCGTTGGAATATAGAAAGCTGAATTGATGTAAATAAAAAAGAATTGAAAGAAATAAATTGATTTAGTTTAGTGCTTTCAAGATTCAAAAATGAACTGGGTATTTCTAATTATAGCAGGGCTCTTTGAAGTTACTTTTGCTTTCTGTTTAGGAAAAGCTAAAGAAACTACAGGCCGTGAAATGTACTGGTGGTACATCGGTTTTCTAGTTGCACTTTGCATTAGTATGGTATTGCTCGTGAAGGCAACACAATCACTTCCTATTGGAACAGCATATGCCGTGTGGACAGGAATCGGCGCCGTCGGAACGGCCCTAGTAGGTATATTTATTTTTAAAGAACCAGCGACTTTGTTGAGACTATTCTTCCTTTTCACACTTATCGCTTCCATCATCGGACTCAAAGCTGTATCACATTAATATGAAACTCATACATCTCATATCGCTTCATTTAAAATAAAACGCTATCCAAGTATGAAAATAATTCTCATCCTACTAATTCTAATGAATACCGTTGTATTACTAGGACAATTATATCCAGCAGGAGCTCCTCCATTTGCAAAAACCGTAAATGTAATTTTCCTAATATCAAGTTTGCTTTACTTCATTTCTAGAATCTTCAAAAAAAATAAGTCATGATTAAATTCGCCTATACCATATTATATGTTCAAGACGTCACTAAATCAATAGAATTTTATGAAAAAGCTTTTGGGTTTTCTAGAAAATTCGTTTCACCAGAAAATGATTACGGCGAGTTACTGGTCGGAGAAACCACTCTTTCATTTGCATCAATTTCACTAGCTGAATCCAATCTGAGAGATGGATTTATTCAAAGTTCACTATTCAATAAACCTTTTGGTATCGAGATCGGCTTCACTACAGACAATGTAGAAGCTACCATTGAACAAGCCATGAATGCAGGAGCAACACTTGTGGAACAGCCTAAGACAAAACCGTGGGGTCAAGTAGTGGCGTACATAAGAGACACAGATGGCTTTCTTATTGAAATTTGTACCCCTATGGGATAAGAATACTGATAATTAAATTGGATTAATTGCTTGAGATAATTCTCTCTCTGTGTTGATGTCCCCATTTTTCCATTGCCTTCAGCACATCATTCAATGAATGGCTGTACTCAGTAAGACCGTATTGAACGGTGACAGGTTTAGTATTGAGAACCTCGCGAGTAACAAGACCGTTCATTTCTAACTCTTGTAACTCTTTAGATAAAATTCTAGGTGAAATACTTGCTTCTCTTGATAGTTCATTAAATCCCTTTTTTCCACTTCGCAGCAGCGATATGATCACAAGCTTCCATTTCCCTCCTACTACATCCAGTGTATCTCTTATGGCTAGCTTGGCTTTTGCACAAGATTCCGTTGTATGTTTTGGCATATACTATTCTTTTTGTAAGTACTATCCTATTTGTAACAGATAACAAAAGTATATCAGTCAGCTTCAACTTTGCGACATCAATAAAATATTTAACATGTCACAAAAAGCAAGCAAAATCACAGGATGGACATTGTCGATCCTTTTAGCATTCATGTTCACAATGAGTGCAGTTATGAAATTAACTCAAAATGAAACCGCAGTAGCACAAGCCACATCCGTTGGTATAGATGCCACTACTTATATGTATATCGGAATTGTAGAAATAATAGCGATGGTGCTCTTTCTAATACCAAGAACCGGAGTCATTGGCTCACTTCTATTGATTGCCTATATGGGCGGAGCTATAGCCACGCACCTTCAACATGGCCAACCAATTATGATGGCAGTCGCATTTCAAATTGCACTATGGATCGCAGCATTCCTTCGTTTCCCTGAGTTGAAAGAGCGAGTGATTGCAAGAACGTTGTAAAAATTTCACTAAAACTTTACATTGATATTTTTAGCCAGCGTCTATTTGGTAATCAATTCATTCCAATAAGATGATCTGAATCTAGTTGCGCCTAACAACAGCAATGTAGATTGAAATGATTTTGTTTAAGAAGCCATGACTTAGATTAGTTGTGATATAAGATCAAAGGCCATTCATCCCCAACTCTAATATCACATTTAAAAACACTATTACTAATGATTGAAGAACATTTCTTGAACAAAATATTTGCATTGAGTGGCATTACACAAGAAGAACTCAAACAAATCATCCCACACTACAAACAGGTCACTTTCAAAAAAAATGAATACCTACTTCAGCAAGGTCAAGTAGAAAAAGCATATTGGTTTGTGGAAAGTGGTTACATCAGATCCTACGTTGTTGACACCGAGGGCAATGATATAACATTCAACTTATACGGACCGGAGGACGTTGTCATCGACTATCCATCCATGTTCTTTTTTGCTCCAACAAGAGAAAATATACAAGCTTTGACAGAAGTCGTTTGTTGGGAAATTCCATTCTCAAGTTTCCAAGAAATGTTTAGTAATATCCCAAACTATAGAGAACAACAACGAGGATTATTAGTAGGTAGTTATTTCGCTCTGAAAGAACATAGCATTTCGCTAATCGCAGACCAAGCAAAAGACCGCTATTTAAAGCTAATGAAGGATAAGCCTCAGATAGTTCAGAATGTTTCACTTAAGCACATTGCGACATTACTTGGTATAACAGATACCTCTCTAAGTCGGATTAGAAAAGAAATTGCTAGCGAATAGTATTTCTTGTCATATGCCAAGTTTTATGCTTTTTGATTGATAGATGTTTGCAGTGTCAAAACAAACAATTAAAAAACAAAACGATGAGCGAAATGAAAGAATTTATGTTGCTATTTAGATTTCAACCAAGCAACGAAGTACCAACGCAAGAACAAATTCAAGAAATGTCTATTCAATGGGGCAAGTTCATTGGAGACATTGCTATGCAGGGTAAACTAGTAAATACCCATCAATTGGGCTTTGAAGGAGTACAAATTAATTCTCAACTACAAACTGAAGCAGGTTTTCATGTTGCCGAAGGACAAATGATTGCAGGAAATATGGTTCTGAAAGCTGACAACTTAGAATCAGCAACAGAACTCGCAAAAAATTGCCCTATCCTTTACATGGGGGGATCTGTTGAAGTGAGAGAAACTCTTCCAATGTAATCCATTCGAAACTCAATTAAAATGAATAAAAAAATGATCCCAGCAATAATCGGAGTAGTAGTTCTTGCCTTTATCGGATTCGGTTTATATAAGGCTAGCGACTTAAAAAGCATCAATATCCTGAGCACAGTAACCATCAATGGCTCACAAGAAGAGGTGTTTAACATGGTGAAATATTATAACAATTTCCCAAAATGGTCGCCATTTCTAGCTCAAGACCCGACACAGAAATATGAAGTGAAAGGGGTAGATGGCACCATTGGAGCGCAGTTTCATTGGGAAGGTAATAAAGGTAAAGATCTCGGTTTCCAAGAAATAATAAAAATCGACGAACTAAAATCGATCACCATGAAATGTGATATCCAAAAACCATTCGTTGCTAAACCAATATTTGAATATTCATTCAAAGAGACTGGAGATGCAATTCAGGTAACACAAGATTTTAAACTCGAGTCAGGTCTAGTAGATGCCTTTTTTATGTGGCTTTTTGGAGCTAAAGCAGATATAGCAAAAACCAATCAGCAAGGACTTGAACTTCTTAAAAAAGCAGTGGAGTAATAGCTCTTCTTGTCCTCAAAACCAACTCTTTCAACTTAAGTCTTCATCACAAGATTTAAGTTGAAAGAGTTTTTTTTTTGAGAAGACTTTGCGGGTGAGGCGAACAGAGATTAGAGTTAGGAGTTAGGAGTTTGGAGTTTGGAGTTTGGGGTTTGGGGAAAAAAATAATTTGTAACTTTAAAGCTAATTTACCGCAAGCCGCAAGCCGCAAGCCGCAAGCCGCAAGCCACAAGCCACAAGCCACAAGCCGCAAGCCGCAAGCCGCAAGCCGCAAGCCACTAACACCGCTAAAATCAATGATTGAAATACTACGAAATCATATCACAAAGAGGCTTGGGGATGACATTCAGAATTTAAATACCGTTCTTGATTCTTTTAAACACATCACCACTAAAAGAAACGAGCAGTTACTTGAGCAAGGAGAGGTTTGTAAAAATGTCTATTTCATTGCTAAGGGTTGTCTTCAAGTATATGTGTACGACAAAGATTTCAATGAAACCACGCGTGATATTGTTATTGAAGATAATTGGTGTACAGAATTATTAAGTTTTGGAAGCGGGCAACCAGCTGCGGAAAATATCAGATGCGTCGAACCATGCGAACTCCTAGCCATTGACAAAGAAGGCTTTCATTTATTGATGGAAACCGTTCCACAATTTGACAAAGTATATAAACAAATACTTGAAGCTTCGTATGCCAATTCTATCTACAGAATAAATACGTTTGTCTCATTGAGCTCCTTAGAAAGAATAAAATGGTTGATGTCTCATCGCCCTACCTTAATGACAAGGGTTTCAAGTAAATTAATTGCATCTTATCTCGGAATAAATAAAGATGTTTTTAGCAGGCTTAAGGCCAAGCTGTAAAACATAGACTTTTGTCATCATTCGCCAAATTTTTAATGCTGAATCTTGCAGATATAAATCACATTAAAAATTAAATAAAATGATTGAGTACTTATTACTATTCCGCAATGCTAGCAATAACGATGGTTATCTAGCAACATCAGAAGACATGGCAGAGGACATGCCTAAGTGGCAAGCATGGATTGGCAACATCGCAATGCAAGGAAAGCTATTGCATACTGCACCAATGCGCTATGATGCGATAATTGTCAGTACAGATAAAATCGTACCTGGACCTCACAAAGAAAACAACAGTGTGTTAATCTCTGGTTTCCTTATTTGCAAATCAGATGATATAGAGGAAGTGCAAGAATGGAGCAAAACATGCCCCATCTTGAAGTATCCTGAAAGTTCTGTTGAGATCAGACCACTTATTCCTTTTCCTACAAACTAATAATTAAATTAATGGACAAAATTCTAAATCTTGGAAAATACATTTTTCCATTATCCTTTTTGCTGTATGTAGGACTTCATTTAGGTAAGCCTGATGTCGGAGCTTCTTTTGTACCTTCATTTCTACCGGCACCTTATTTCTGGAATTACTTTACACTGGTTTGTATCGTGTTATTTATCATCAGCGCGTTGATTGGCAAGTATGATAAACTTGCATACACTCTGATGGCCTTGTATGTTTTGTTGATGGCTGTGCTTGTGCATCTGCCAAGAGTTATGGAAAGCGATCCACTGCCAGGTGCAATGATGAATGATATAGCCCGAGAAAAAGAACTTGAGATGATCAACATTTTTCGAAATATCATGGTCACAGGCGCATTACTAGCCTTCGCAAAGTATGTGGCAAAAGACAAAAGAATCATCGGATGAAAAAGAGCTGCGGGTTAAGGGTATAGGGATTGGGGATTGGAGTTAGGAGTTTGGGGATTGGGGTTTGGGGAAAAAAATAATTTGTAACTTTATATTTGGTTAACCCCGAACCCCGAACCCCAAGCCCTTAGCCAATAACCGATGTTCAATTTCAACGAAGAGTATATTCTGGAAAATGATGTTGTTAGATTATCGCCACTTCAAGAGAGTGACTATGATCGACTCGTCCATTTTTCTATTGACGAACCAGATCTGTGGCGCTATTCGTTGGTTCAAGCTAACTCGCCGGAGAATATGAAAAACTATATTCAGAAAGCAGTTGAAGAAAAGGCTTCTCGAAAATCTTATGCCTTTATTGTTTTCGATAAACGCACCAATCAATACGCAGGAAGTACTCGTTTTTATGATATTCAAATCGAGAATGCCTCATTACAACTCGGCTACACTTGGTACGGAAAAGAGTTTCAGGGAACAGGCTTAAATAAAAACTGCAAATATCTATTGCTTGAATTTGCATTTGAAAAACTAAAAATGGAGCGTGTTGAGTTTCGCGCTGATAATGATAATTTGAGAAGTATCAATGCAATGAAAAGCATAGGCTGTGTAGTAGAAGGTGTTTTGCGAAGCAACATGTACAAACCCAACGGCGATCGTCGTGATAGCATCGTTCTGAGCATTCTCAAAAATGAGTGGTTTAGCAATATCAAAGAAAAATTAAAACGATGAAAAAGTTTTTGCTCTTTTTCTGCACCATCGTAATCATTACCTCATGTACCGCAGAAATCTTCACTAATTATGATAGTTATGCTTACGGTACTTGGCGTTGTTCGTCAAAAGTGTGGTGTCCGAATGACTCCATTCGAGAATCGGCTTACACCATGGAAATTACAGATAACGATTACATAATCTTTAGAAGAAATAATCAAATGGTAAGCTATAAAATTACCAAATTCAACTCTTATACATATTCTGATTATGCCATTTCCTATGAACTTATTTTAAGCAATAACGACACAATTAAATTCGGGTCAGCCAGCAGACCTGATCCAGACTTCAGCAACATCGTGGTATATAAACCTATCGCTTTCTTCTCATGTAAAAATGAACCCGGCGTAAGTCCAGTTATGCACTTGATTGATTCAAACTAGAACCGTGGTTCTTTGTTTATAGTTCTTGATTCTTGGAAAATTCATTTTCTATCTCATTCTCGATCTCATTCTGCATTAGCCTTCTTATTCTCTGCAGCATCTAGAAAATTTTCTATAAATTTATAAACGAAAGCCCCAAGTCAAGAACTAGGAACAAATGCCATTCACTTTTTCACATCCTGCCATCGTTATTCCATTAACATTTTTACCTCGTCAATGGGTATCGGTAACCGGTTTAATTATTGGTAGTCTCACTCCTGATTTCGAATATTTCTTTAGGATGAAAATTGAAAGTCAATACAGTCACACCATCGCAGGACTATTTTGGTTTGATTTACCTCTTGGCATTCTACTAGCCTTTCTCTTTCATAATGTCATTAGAAATACCTTGTTCCATAATTTACCCTTTTTGCTACAGTCGCGATTAATCGACTATATCAAATTTGAATGGAATAAATATTTTATAACGCATTGGCTGGTGATTGTCATTTCCACCCTGATCGGAGCAGCTTCACATCTTCTATGGGATAGCTTCACCCATGAAAATGGTTATTTCATTGAAATAAGTTCTCTTCTTCAAGGCCAAATTCAGTTCTTTGGAAGTTCCATTTCAAAGTTCAAAATACTACAACATTCGTCTACTATCATCGGTGCTATGATTATCACCATTTCACTATATAAATTGCCTATTTCGAATATTGCTAAAAATCCAATTAGTCTAAAATATTGGTCTACAATTCTTATCATAGCTATAGCAACAGTCGCAGCCCGAGCGATTCTAGTTCCAACAACATTCCAACTCGGAAACCTAGTCGTAACCTCAATCACTGGTATAATGCTAGGATTAATTATAAGTTCTCTTGCATTTGCTAAAAAATTGGAACTAAATTAAATTTGAATTTTAAAGAATCCCTACAGAAATAAAACATTTGAGAAAAGCACTTAGAATAGTAGTTGCAGTAGTTATAATTACCACTGTGAGTTTTCCCCTTTTCGAGGTTTTCGACCCAATAGCTGAATTATCATCTCCCTCAGATTGGTCGAAAATTTATTTATGGGAGGACCCCATTCTTCTAGCCCTTTATTTATGTTTAACTACTCTTTGGTTAATTAATTTAATTCGTCCTTACAAAATCACTCGATGGTCACTGATTGTTCTGAGCGCCCTTCAATTTCTAGGTTCAATATCTTTGATAGCTTTTCCATCTCCTGATTTTAACATTCTTTCCGGTGCGTTTTCTTATGTACTTCTACCTATTCTTATAGCATCCCATACAATATTTTGTGAAAAGCCTGTTTCTAAGGAGTAATAAGCTCTGCACGAAATATTTTCAAGCTTCAAACACTAAGAAAACCCTTAATTTTATAGGCAACATTCTAATCGAACCAAGAACCAAGAACCAAGAACTGTCTATGCCTGAAATAAGTTGACCGTTTTTGAAGTAAAAACAACTTTAAAAATGGTAATAGGATGACAAGTATCAAAAGCACAAAAATGACGCGACAGGAGCGTCAAAATCGTTATTTTTCGGAATCATTTAAAGTCAAAAAAGTTCAAGAAATCGAACGAGGAATCAGTAAAATTGCAGAGATCTGTAAGGAGTATGAAGTCTCCGGCACTGCTGTTCGAAAATGGATTTTAAAATATTCCACTATGAAAAAGAAGACCGAAAAGATGGTTGTTGAGTCAAAAAGTGACACTCAAACGATCATTGAACTCAAGAAACAAATCGCTGATCTGGAGCGGCGTTTGGGTCAAAAGCAAGTTCAATTGGACTTCAAAGACACCATGATCGATTTGGCCGAGGAAATCTATAAAATCGACATCAAAAAAAAACTTGGTACCAAACCGTCTTGAGGCTAAAAGAAAAGTACAAAGTCGCTGGAATGTCCTACAATAGCGTGTACAAAGCATTAGGAACATCCAAGCAAGCAATCAGTCAATGGACTGCTAGACAAGATCAAGAATGTGAGATCCTAGCACAACTAGAACTAATTGTACGAGATATCAGGGAGGATCATCCAGGAATGGCGTTGCGCTATATCTTTCATAAGCTACCTGAAAAGCTCATTGGACGCGATCGTTTTGAACAACATTTTAAATCGATGGGATATGGAGTGAAGATTGAGCGAAAGTATACACGAACAACAGATAGCCGAGGTGTTACCAAGTTTGATAATCTAACACAGGGCCTGAGGTTAGTTCGATATGATCAGCTTTGGGTAAGCGATATAACCTATTTTGAAATAAACGATGAGTTCTACTACATCACCTTCATTTTGGATGCGTATACAAGGCTGATAGTAGGGCATTCTGTATCGGAGACACTTAGAACAGAGGATACGACCATACCAGCACTACAAATGGCTTTAAAACAAAGGAAATATGGCAGCAAGAACAAACCGATTGATTTGATCTTTCACTCAGATGGTGGTGGTCAATACTATTTTAAAGGATTTATCAAACTGCTTCGAGCGCTGTCGATCAAGAGCAGTATGGCTGAGACAGTTTATGAAAACAGTAAAGCCGAGCGAATAAATGGGGTAATAAAAAACAGCTATTTAAAATATTGGTCCATCAACACCACGACTGAACTAACCAAATCTGTTGACCGCGCAGTGCAATCCTACAACTCAGGAAAACCTCATTCGAGTTTGAAATTAGAAACTCCTGTAAACTTTGAGAAAAAACTATTTTCTTTACAAAGCCAAAACAGACCGAAGATGAAAAACTCATCGAAGGAAAGATCAGATAGAAAGGGCATTGAGCCCGTTTCTATCTGAGCCAAAACAAGACCTCAGAATCTAAATCTATCTCTGGAAATCCAAGATTAGGTTCCAATAAAACGGTCAACGTCATTTAGGCATGGACAAACCAAGAACCAAGAACCAAGAACCAAGAACCCCAAACCCCTAACCCCCATCCCCTAACCCATTAGATGAAACCCATAAAAATTCTATTACTCCTTCTCTTCCCTCTAATCGCAGAGCTCTTCGTGTCCTGCTGTGATTGCCCTGAAGTAACAACAGAATTTTATTCGAATCAATTTTTAGAAATCGATCATCTCGATAATAGCGGAAGCGATGCGATAATCACAAACGGACCATCCGTTCCAAAACAAGCATATGGAATTCAAATGAGATTAGGACTCGAAAAAGTAGCTTGTAATCCAGCATCCAGAACACATTTCATCTCGACCTCATATGCCTTCCAATGTGATTGCCCCCCTCCCGAAACAATCGCTAGAGACAGTGTAACCAATCTTGAAATATTCACCACAAATGACTTTGATGAAACTCACCCTGCGAATACTGATGTGTCTGACTATTTTAAAATTTTCGTAGGATCAACCTATGCGAGCATTGATGATCTTATTCCAAATCTCTCTCGCACCTACTATTACGAACTTGAATCAGTTATAACCACTGAACTACTGCTGATGACCCCTCCGACTTTGAATGAAACACATTCTTTCAAAGTAGTATTGACACTTTCGGACGGAAGAACAATTGAAGCCATCACCTCACCCATCATTCTCAACTGATACTTCGAATGCGCATTCTGATTTGCATATTGCTTCTAATCCCGATTCAGTTGCTCAGTCAGTTAGATTCGAGCTATCGCGATATTTGGCAAACGCGCGTGCAAGCAGGAGTAAATATCCCTATCACCTTATTACCGAGTTCAGATCCTAGCGCTAGTCTTATCGAATACAGCAACCATTCTCAATTTCTTCAACTCCTCTCAGCCACCTATTTCTTCAATCGAAAATGGGGAATTGAATTTAATTATCAAGGAATATCATCACCAAATCTTCGAAATAGACACGAGGATTTCTCGAATAAAATCACCCCCGAATTTTCAGAGGAGTATTTCGTTGATGTCAGCTCCGGTGCGCAATCAGATCAATTCAATTTTTTCTCGAGAAATTTTGAGCGCGGACTTCTTGGAATCGTTTATAGAATAGAAAAAAACAAGTTTTTTATTCAACCCAAACTCGCCCTAGGCGTTACTTCTTTCTATACAGACTGGGGAAATGTAGATCTCAAACAACGCAATAGCAATCGACGAGCAGAAGTGCAATACACACCAACTAAAAGTGTACAAGACCCCTTCACGATCGCTCCTTCAGTAATTGTTGGTTATACGCTGACGAGAAGACTTTACTTGCACACTGAAATAATGCTCTCCTATTTTCAAACCTCATTTTCTTATATAAAATCAACAGAGGATTTTTTAACTGAAGAAATTAATTCTGAAACAATCAGCTACAACAAAAATATCCTCACCCTATCTATTGGAGCGGGTTTGATTTATGTGATTAAATAGTAAGTGAACTATCATGATAAAAATCCTTCAACTAACACTACTCTTTTGTCTACTAACATTTGTATCACGTGCACAGTCAAGGCCAAATGATGATTATAACTCCTCTAGCAGAGAATCCAAAACTTCCGATCAACCTTTCAAGCCATGGCTCGCTGGCTCATTATCCCTTATGGTTCCTGGACTTGGTCAAGTCTATTGTGACGAACTCGAGCGAGGTTTGAAATTCGCAGGAGCATATCTTGGTGGCGCTGCAATTATGGGAACCGGAGGCATTATTTGGCTTGTGCAATCCTATACCAATCCGAATAGCCTCCTTGGACCCATCGTATTCGTTACAGGATTCACCACAGCCGCCGGCATACTAGTGTGGTCAGTTGTAGACGCAGTACAAATAGCAAAATCAAAAAATGGCAACGTGCAGGACGCAAAAGCCTCACTCCATCTAAATCCCACCCTTCTACAACATCAACAGCATCTATTCACCGGATTGACTCTGAAATTGGAGTTTTGAATAGTGCTTGGAATTAGGTCGCTCCGCGGGTTTGGACGGATCTCAAGCCGCAGCAATTACTCGTCGAGAATTGAGAATCGAGAATTGAGAACCCCGAACAAAAAAAAACCGAGCGAATGCTCGGTTTTTTTTTTAATTAACCCTAAATAACCATTAATCTTCTTCAGTCTCAAAGAACTCTTTGAATCTCTGAAGAAAACCAATACCTCTATCTTTCGCCTTCGGTGCCTTCTCTGGCGCCTTTGGCTCTGATTGCTCTTCAATTTGTGGCTCAACAGTATCAGTGATTTCTGTTTCAATCACCTTTGCTTCGTACTTCGAACCTTTCTCTAATCCGTTGATCACAAGACCTACGCCAGTAGACAATGTTGGCATCAACATATCTTCGCTTGGAGCCTTAGAAACGTGCTCGTTTGGATAACCTACACGGCAGCTCATACCAGTAACATACTCCACCAACTGCTTCATGTGCTTTAATTGAGCACCACCACCGGTGATAACAATACCGCCGATCAATTGCTTTTCGAAGCCGCTATTCTTGATCTCGTAGTGCACGTGCTCCAAGATCTCAGTCATACGTGCCTCGATGATATGCGCCAAATTACGAATGCTGATTTCCTTAGGCTCGCGACCCTTTAATCCAGGAATTACAACGATATCTGTTTCTTTATTTTCTACGGCCAACGCACTACCGAACTTCACTTTCAAAAGTTCTGCTTGGTTTTTCATAATCGTGCAGCCTTGCTTGATATCCTCAGTAATAATATTACCACCGAAAGGAATCACTGCAGTGTGACGAATGATGCCCTCTTGGAAGATAGCGATGTCTGTAGTTCCACCCCCGATATCAATGAGTGCAATACCTGCTTCTTTCTCTTCAGCGGTCAAAGCTGCGGCGCTAGAAGCCAATGGCTCAAGCGTTAGCTGATCCACTTCCAACCCTGCTTTGGTGACACACTTATAGATGTTGCGAATCGCTGTCATCTGACCAGTGATGATGTGGAAGTTAGCCTGAAGGCGCGCTCCACACATGCCGATTGGTTCTTTGATACCAGCCTCAGCATCTACTGTATATTCTTGTGGCAATACGTGGATGATCTCCTCACCTGGCAACATTGCCAAGTTGTACATATCCTCGATAAGCGCATCGATATCCGTTTGAGTAATTTCGTCCTCTGAGTTTTTACGAGTGCGCATACCGTTGTATTGTAAACTCTTGATATGCTGACCAGCGATACCAACGTTTACAACCTTGATATTTACGCCGCTCTTTTCAGAAGCTTCGGCAACGGCTGCCTTAATACTTGCAACGGTCTTTTCGATATTAGCCACAACACCGCGGCTAACACCTACGCTCTCGCTCTTTCCAATGCCGAGCAATTCAATTTTTCCGTTTTCTGTGCGTCGACCAACAAGACATGCAATCTTGGTGGTTCCGATGTCTAATCCAACAACTAGATCTGAGTTCATCTGGTATCGTTTTCTATTCTGGTTTCTAATACAATTTCTTTTCACAAACCACTTGACCTTCATATTCCAAGTGGATAGAGCTAAACGCGTTGAGATCTTGTGTCTCGAGCGCGCTTGCATAAAACTTTTTCAGTTTCTTAAACTTCTTATTCAAATCCTTCACAGCTCCCACATAGATGCGGTGATCTCCAACGCGTGGTATGATTTGAACATTGCGTGATGCATCAATAAAAACATGATCCACTTGCGCCATCAAAAACTCATCAGTTCTTAGATGCATGGTCAAATAATACATATCATCCAACATCGAATGGAAAGCCCATTTCTCGTCTTTGCGCTTTTCCACTACCGATTCAGAAATCATCTTCTCTTGAATATTCCCTACAAATACCGGTAGTTTCAAGGCATTGCTTCCAGTGACCGGAAACACAAAGCCGTCTTTGTCGATATAAAAACTCGTGCCATCATTATTAAATGCACGAGCAATAGGAGTACGTTGATCGATTTTAATCATCAAACGCCCGTCTACAGTGGTGTACACCTGCGCCTCTTTGACACAAGCATTCTTCGTAATGGTCGAATGAATTTTTTGAATTGGAATATTCACGATCTTCTTTCCAACTAAACTGTCGTTTCTGGATTGGATCGCAGACAAAATCTCTCGTTCTGAAATAAAAGAATTTCCCTCAGCGTCTTTTTGAATTTCAACTTCCACTTTCCAACACACTTCAGCATTTTGCTTGTTTCCTGAAAAAACGATGAGAGTGAGAATAGCTGCTGCTGCAAGACCCGCAAGTACATTTATAAAAATACGACGGCCTCTACGCTTCTTCTTAGAAGGCGCGCCGGCGTTGACTTCTGGAGTCTCTGCTTGAGGTTTTGGGTCGGTATTTTCGAAGTAGTTATTCACGAGGATCGCCACGGAGGGAATACCCTCCACTTTAATCCTACTAAGAACTAGCTTTTTACAAGACCATTCGGTGACAAAAAAGAGAACTTATTCAACACCCAATGTGAAGAAACTCGTGAATTACTTCACGCGGTTGGTAATGTCGTCACTTCCTGTCTTGCGGTCTCTACCTTTCACATTCTGGTTACCAAAACTGTAAGAGAAATTGACACGGAACTGGCGTGATTCCCAACCACCAGTAGCAGTCATGTATAGACCTCCAAATTGTGAAACGCCTCTCCATTGTGATGCCCAGAAGATGTCGCCGATGCTCAAACGCAACGCAGCCTTATCATTCCAGAAGGTCTTTTTCATCCCTGCATCCAAACTCCACATCGGATCATTTTGGAAAGTTCCACCCCAAATTCCAGGGCCACTATACCAACCTGAAAGTTCGAAGCCCCATGTCTTTGTTACAGTAAAACTGTTGTTCATGTAAAGACTATACGAATTTGCTCGGATGTCAATAACCTTACCCTCGCCGAAATCAGCGCGGTTGTGAATCTGATAAACGGACACGTTTGCGTATCCACCCCACCACTTGCTGATCTTAAATGGACTTCCGATATTCAATCCAAAATATTCCTGATATCCCAAGTTGCGCGGGCTGATAAATGATCTCGCGACTTCGGTTGTGTCCGTAATCTCTGTGAAGAAATCATTAGTTCTGCTGTAAGACAACGAGGTATTGAAGGCATACTTGTAAGTATGCGTTAGTTCAAATGCGTCTGTCAATTGCGGACGCAAATTCACATTACCTTTCTGATAGCTCAACTCATCCAATCGATATTCAAAAGGATTTAAATCCTGATAACTCGGACGATCAATACGTCGGCTATAAGTTAAATTATATGTGTGCTTTTCATTGCGGTTGTATGTCAAGGCTGCGCTTGGGAAAAAATTGATGTAATTACGATCAATCTTCTCGTAAGCAGTAGTGGTCTGTGAAACCAATTCGCCTTTACTCACCGTATGCTCTGCGCGCAAGCCGACTTGAATACCGATCTTCTTGATTTGTCGATTGTAATTAATATAACCAGCATTAATATTTTCCAAATATTCAAATGTGTTCGAACGAGTCGTATCAATGAAATCTTGATTGGCGATAACATTGAAAAAATCCAACTGATTATCGGTTTCAACATAAGAGGTTTTGAAACCAGCACCCAGCTTGCCTTTGAAAAGGTCTTGCTCGTAATCCGCCTTGGCAGTCATCAAATTGATGAGGGTTGAAGTATTGTTTCTGAAATTATTCTCATAAAGAATAACATTCTCCGCAGGATTGTAATAAGTGTTGGGCTGGTAGCTGTCATTGTACATATCGTAGTTACCATAGTCCAAATCCACATTTAAAAAGTGACCCAATGTATCGGTGAAGCGGTAGTTGACGTTACCCGCGAGGTTATCCCTGCGTCCACTATTGGCAGCGTTTGCGATGAGTGTACGATCATTGCCTGGAAGCACATCTGTAATTTCCGTGCGACTATTGCTATACCAAAAGTTCTCGCCAACATTACCATTCACCATCACACCAATAGTGTGTTTATCATTGATAAAATAATCTACACCACCTTTGAAATTGTGCTTTAATCCATCAGAACTGTTATCAGTGACTTGATTGTACCGAGATCCGTTTTGCTCTCTGTCAGATTTCATAAAACTCCAATATTCTCCCCAGTTATTGCCATAGTTTGCGTAGTAATTAAACTTCGCGTTTCTATGATTAATGGCAAAACTTGTATTGTATTTTGAATAGCGTTGAACACCATACCCTAGAGCAAGATTTCCATTCGTTCCAAAGTTTTTATTCTTTTTTAGTTTAATGTTGATGATGCCCGCATTACCAGCAGCATCAAACTTTGCAGAAGGATTTGTGATGATTTCAATGCTCTCGATATTGCTACTTTGCATGTTCTTGAGCATATCCTTAAGACCATCGCCATCCAACGGACTGAGCTTACCATCAATGTACACCACGATGCCGCCTTTGCCCTTTACCATGATGTTTTCGTTATTGTCGATCATTACGCCAGGAGCCTTTCTCAACAACTCCATCGCATTTAAACCAGTAGCGTTGGTGGTTCCTTCGACATTGAAGACCGTTTTATCTGCTTTAATCTCAACTAGAGGTTTTACATAAACATATTCAACCGCATCTAATTCTTTCAATGCAGAAGTGATATTCACCTCTGGCATCGATAAGTTCGTTCCTGCGGTATAATCAAAGGGCTTAGAAAGAAAATCTGCAAATCCAACTTGCTTGTAGAGCAAGGTGTAATTTCCAGATGGAACTCCAATCAATTCATAATATCCGTTTTGATCTGTAGCGGCGGTTTTAACCATCACAGAATCGGATACATTTTGGAGAATAACATTGACGAACTCCATTGGAGTATTTTTCTCGTCCTTGATAGTGCCGTTAATACTAGGTTCTTGTGCTATTGAAAAAAGAGAAAGCAGAGCAAGAGACAAAGTGAAAATTAGTTTCATAAAATGGTAAAGTGTGTTTCGTTAGCAAAAGTACCCTTGAGCGTGACCTTGCCGTGACAAATAATGATGAACGGCAGAGTGATTAACATTCGTTAGCACACCATTAACAACCATTTAGCATAAAATACTGTGCATGCATCGGAAATTTGTAGAGTCATTTAGAACAATAATCTAAAGAGACGGTTTTCATAGTGGTATTAAGAATCCTCTCTAGTCTTGAGAGGAGGTTTTGGTTAAAGGTTTAGTGACTTAAGGCTGCCAACGGGCGGCCTTTTGTTTTTTACATCCCTCGTTTTTTTCGAAGTCGATAAAGTCGAAATCGACCATTGCCGTAGGAAAGGCACGCGCACATTTGCAACACCAAACCTTAATAACCAAAACACATGGCCTATCCACAAATAAAGAACCTCCGAATGATTCGTGATTTCAAACAAGAATATGTCGCTGAATATTTAGGAATGAGTCAACCCGAGTACAGCAGACTCGAAACCGGGGCTCGTTCGCCGCGCGCCGCAGAGATTCAGCAACTAGCAGCCCTCTATGGTGTTCGTTCTGATCAAATCATGCAGCAAGAGATTTCGACAGAAATTCATTCTGGTGTGTCACGTCCTTTTCGCAGAAGTGATGCGATTCCTAGAGATATCGTAGATAAACTGATTAATAATAATAGTGATTTGTTAAAGACTGTGCTGGAGCAGCAACAAAAATCAGAGCGACTGATCGAAAAACTCATGAGCTTTATTGAGAGCAAACCCGCACCAGATAGACTATACAGAGAATTCACCTCTTTCTCACCCGTCAATGAAGATTCTAGTTCTACTCAAAAATTGTAACCTAAGAGAAACCCTGTCGTTAAAACAGAACAAATACCCGATTTATGACAATGCATTATTCTCCAGGTAATCCCGGCTCTGAGTTAGACCAGATACCTCGTGTCCTATATCTTGATGATGATCAGGGGAACTTAGATTCGTTCAAAGCGAATTTCAGACAAGACTTTGAAGTTTTCACAGCAACTAATCCTGTGGAGGCGTATAATCTTATTGACTCAGAAAGAATACAGATTGTAATTACAGACCATAATATGCCAAGTATGTCCGGAGTAGAATTTTTAGAGAGCATCTCTAAAGATTTCCCATACGTGCAGCGCATCCTTTTAACCGGCTTCACAGACCTTGTGCCTGTAGTGGAAGCGGTGAATAAGGGGAAAGTTTTTAGAATCTTGACAAAACCTTTCAACACGAAAGAAATTGCCAAGATGGTTTCTGAAGCATGGGATCAGTGTAAAGATTTGTTCGAGAAAGAACGCCAAATTCAGCAACTCACCAGACAGAACCAACAGTTTGAATTTATTCTGAGACAACGCTTGTTGTCCTAGACTTTAACAACAACTAAATATAAAAAAAGGCTTTCGATTCGGGAGCCTTTTTTAGTTACTAACGACTAGTGACTAGAGTAGTGACTAGTCACTAGTCGTTAGTATCTCGTCACTGAATTAACTCACCAGCAAATTGCAACCGCGCACTTCGGCATGGTCGAAGCGTCCTAGGACCTCGAAGGATTGATCCGGGTGGAGTCTTACGAGATCTTGTGTGGCGATGAACGCACAGCTATCAATATTCGCAAGATCGATGACGTTGAGTCCGCCGCTGCCTGCTGTGCTAGAGATGGCGAATGGGTCGGTTGTTTCGCGGTGCAGCACTTTCATCCAAGGTGGGCAGTTGAAAATGCCGTCGCCTTTTGAATATGCTTGGCTCAAGAGTTCTGTCATTCCGTATTCGCTATGAATCTTTTCTACCTTCCATTTTTCGTGTAAAAAAGAATGCACTTGCTGACGGGTCCATTCTTCGCGTCGGCCTTTCATACCGCCCGTTTCCATGATGGTAATACCTGATAAATCCAACGAAAATTGCTCTGCAAAATCAAGCAGCCCAAAAGTCACACCCAATAGCAAGCATGGCTTTCCTTCTTGCTTGACTTCTTTCAGAATATGAGCGAGTTTTTCAAATTCATTTAGAAAAAAGCCACTTCGCGGGTCGTTGCTACTTTTAATGAGATGATCGGCCATGTAGATCAACGACGAGCCGGTGCGTTCCAAGTAGGAGGGCAACAGCGCAAGGATGACCATATCTGAAGCTTTACCATAAAACAAATCAAAAGCCTCGGTAAAAGACCTTTCATAAATGCCAAGATCTCGCACAAAATGCTTAGAAGGGTTGGTCTGATTAGTAGTTCCGCTACTTGTAAACGTAATCACCTCCTTCCAATCGCCTGATTTTACAGTATGACTCTTAAAAAACTCAATGGGTAGAAAGGGAATTTTTTCTAAAGAATGTATAGTAGTAGCATCAACCTTTATGAGCTCGATGTAGTTTTTGTAAATAATACAATTAGTCGCCTGATAGCGGAATAGTTCTAAGGCCTTTTCCTCAAAGGATTCAGGGCTTGTAATTGTGAAAATTTGTTGTTTAAATAAATCGCGCTCCATTCGAGTGCAAAGAAATTGGATAAATTGAATAGATTTGAACGAATGAAAAAGAACTTTCTCATACTGTTATCCATAGTGGCCGTGGCAACGGGTTGTTTGAAGGACAATGAAATCCCGCCAACACCTAGCATTACCTTCAATAGCATCCGCAATTTTGGCGATTCTATTGAGGTTTTGATCGACTTCAAAGATGGCGACGGTAACTTCGGACTTGAGCAAGGCGACACATCTGGAGTCTTTGACGATTGTCTACGCACGTATAATCTCTATGCCGAATACTACGAAAAGCAGAATGGAGAATGGGTGCGAACAGTGATTGACCCATGCTTTAATCCAAATGCAGCCCCCTTCTATTATCGCGTGCCTTGGGCAAAGCCTACGGGGCAGGATCAAAGCCAGCAGGGCACCATTACACTAGATATGATTACCTATTACTTGCCCTCTGAGTACGACACTTGTAGATTCGAAATAAAAGTGGTAGACAGAGATATGCAAGAAAGTAATACCATCATCACAAGTGAGATTATTAAGCCACAATAGTGGACGAAATACCTAGTCAATTCGCCCGTCTCCCTAAGAGTCGGGCGTTTTTTTTGATGGTTTTGAACTGTGATTTGTTCACTTCTCTCGATTAAAATTCTGAAAATGAATGGCAACCATTCGAATCTTCGGGCGTCTTACTATTGACTGCTCTGCTACAAAGAACAAATACTAACCACATAATTCGGAAAAACCATGACAAGCATTATTCAAAACATCATGGAGGAAAATCCGGGGATTTTCATCTTAGTTCTCTTCATTTTTTTTATTGGGGCTGTTGGTAAAGCTAAGCTTTTCGCCAAAGCAGATCAACCGTGGGTAGCGGCATTAGTTCCTGTTTGGGACCTAGTGGTGGTACTTCGAATGGTAGGTCGTCCTCTCTGGCATGCTGTGTTTTTGTTGATTCCAGGATTCAACATCTACTTTGGTTTCAAACTTTTGATTGAAATCGCTCAGTCATTCGGTAAAGTATCAATGATTGATGCCATCTTCGTTTGCTTCTTCAATGTATTCTATGTTCTAAACCTTGGTTTAGCATATAATGAGTTGTACTACGGCCCAGTTTATGGCGTCGACGTAAAAGATGTGTTGGCCCGCAAGCCAGCACTTGTTTAGATTTTTGGTTTCATAATCTGAAGGAAAAAGCCTCGTCATCGGACGGGGCTTTTTTATTATTTTTGAATAAAGCAACCTGTTCTTATGAAATTAAAAATTGTAATTACCCTGACGCTTACTCTTGCTCTCTACTCGTACTCTTTCGCTCAAACAGCTCAAGAATTCTATGATCAAGGCATGGAACTTCTCATGAGTGGAAAGCCTCAAGAAGCATTGAAAAAAATGGAAAAAGCGATCGAGCTTGATGCTCAAAAAACAGATTACTTCTGTGGGCGCGCTGATTGCTATTATCAACTTCAAGATTATCAAAAGGCCTATGATGACTACACTTACGCACTTTTTATTGATCCCAAATCTAGTAGTGCATATAATTCTCGTGGTAATTTTTTAACCTCCATTCAAGCCAATGATGAAGCTATTCTTGATTATAACTCCGCTGTTCAATATTGCACTGATGATACTCTTAAGTTCGGAATCATAGTTAACAGAGGCGTTGCTTATCTCTTGAAAAGCGACCTTCAAAATGCTGCGGCAGATCTCGAGTCAGCAGTTGCATTCAATCCAAAAGATGAGGCCGCTCTTATTAATCTTAGCACCGTCTATGGTCGCATGGGCAGATCTGATGATGCTTTCAAAACGCTATATAAAGCTTATGAATTAAATCCGACTGAAATAGGCATCATTGCAAACTTAGGTTTTCAGTGTCAGGTTGCTGGGAAATACCAAGAGTCACTTGAGTTCTACAACAAGGTAGTAGAGCTCGATCCAAAACAAGCTTTGGGATATAGCAATCGCAGTTATGCAAAACTGATGCTTGGCGATACTAAAGGGGCACTTTCTGATGTAAATAAATCTCTGCAGCTATATCCTGATAATTCGTACGCATTCCGCAATCGCGCAATGATTTATATCGCTCAAGAAAAAATGGATAAAGCGTGTGAGGACATTAATAAAGCATTGGAATTACAGTTTACCAAGAATTATGGTAATGATGTATTAGAACTACAAAAAAAGCACTGCTTGAAATAGCAGTGCTTTAAAATTATTCTTTATCTCAAGCTTTCTTCCCGACTCAATTCATTGCCGCAGCAATTACATCTTTCGCTCTAGCAAGTGCAGACGACAAGCCTTCTGGCTTGGAACCACCGGCAGTTGCGAAGAATGCTTGTCCTCCGCCTCCACCATTAATGTCTTTTGCAAGCTCACGAACGATATTGGATGCATTTAATTTTTTATCTGCAACAAGCGCATCACTTATTACGCAAGTTACTGTCGGTTTTCCACCTGATTCACTGCCCAAAATGGCAATCATATCAGACTTTTCACCCTTCCACTGGAAAGCCATATCTTTAATTTCCGCCGCTTCCAAATCGATGCGTTCTACTAATAATTGAATGCCATTGAAAGACTCGAATTTAGAAGCAAGCTGTTGTTTCACTTGAGCTGCTTTTTCTTTATTCAATTTCTCCAACTGCTTCGTCAATTCAGCATTTTTACTTTGAAGATCAGAAATCGATTTCAATACATCCTTTGCCTTGAGCAACTGACGTACTTTTTCTAATTCTTCCATTTCATTTTGGATTAATGCAAATGCACCATTTCCTGAAATGGCTTCGATACGTCTAACACCCGCTGCCACTGCACCTTCTGATGTAATCTTGAAAAGGCGAATGTGACCGGTATTTTTCACGTGTGTACCTCCACACAATTCGATGCTTTCTCCAAATTGGATCACACGAACTTTGTCTCCGTACTTTTCTCCGAACAACATCATCGCACCTGTCGCGCGTGCGTCATCGATAGCCATATCTCTGCGCTCAATCAAATCCAATTGCTGACGAATGCGATCGTTTACCAATGTCTCTACCTGTTCGATTTCCTCATCTGTCATTTTAGAAAAATGAGAAAAGTCGAAACGCAAGTATTCAGGATTGACTAGCGAGCCTTTTTGTTCTACGTGTGTTCCTAACACCTCGCGTAACGCTTGGTGTAGTAAGTGAGTAGCACTGTGATTTGACATCGAATCGTCGCGCTTCTGAACATCTACTTTCGCAATGAATGTTGCGCTTGGATTTTCAGGAAGTGCGTCACAGAAATGAACAATCAAATTATTTTCTTTCTTACAATCTGTGATTTCAATTCTATCATTCGCTGAGATCAAAGTACCCTGATCTCCAACTTGTCCGCCGCTTTCCGCATAGAAAGGAGTAATATCCAATACCAATTGATATTGTTCTTTTCCTTTTGATTTAATACGACGGTATTTTAGAATTTTAGCTGAAGCCTCGAGTTGATCGTATCCTACAAATGTGGTGTCACCTGCTGCTAAATCAACCCAGTCATCTGTCTCTAATTTCGTGGCTGCGCGGCTTCTCTCTTTTTGTTTTTGAAGTTCTTCTTCAAATCCAAGTTGATCAATCATCTTATTGCTCTCGCCTGCAATAAGTGCTGTTAAATCCACAGGGAAACCGAAGGTGTCATATAATTCGAAAACTACCTTTCCTTCTATTTTATCTCCTGTTGTTTTCTTTAAAATATCTTCAAGCAAAGCGATTCCTTTGTCCAGTGTGCGCAAGAAGCTTTCCTCTTCTTCTTTAATCACCTTCGCTACGAGGTCTTTGCTTGATTTAATTTCTGGGAAGAACGTTCCCATTTCTTTGGCCAATACATCCACCAACGTGTAGATAAATGGATCTCTCAAATCTAAGAAGCTATATCCATAGCGGATGGCACGACGAAGAATGCGTCGAATCACATAGCCCGCTCCACCGCTTGAAGGCAGCTGTCCATCAGCGATTGCGAAAGAAACAGCACGCACGTGATCTGAAATAACGCGCATTGCGATATCCTTCTTTGAGTCTGTGCGCTCATATTTTTTACCACTCAACTTCTCGATGGCCTCGATGGTTGGAGTGAATACATCTGTATCGTAGTTGGATAGAACACCTTGCAGTACCATGCAGAGGCGCTCGAATCCCATCCCTGTATCCACGTGCTTCGCAGGTAATGATTCCAAAGAACCATCCGCTTTGCGATTGAATTGCATGAATACATTGTTCCAGATCTCAATGACTTGAGGGTGGCTATCGTTTACCAATGCCTTACCATCCAGCTTCGCACGCTCACTGTCTGGACGAATGTCCACGTGAATTTCGGAGCAGGGTCCGCAGGGTCCGGTGTCGCCCATTTCCCAGAAATTATCTTTCTTATTTCCGTTGATGATACGATCCTTATCGATGCGCTCGGCCCAAATATCATAAGCCTCTTGGTCGAACGCTAAGTTCTCTTTCGCATCTCCTTCGAATACCGTCACATAAAGGCGATCTTTTGGAATCTTATAGACCTCCGTCAAAAGTTCCCATGCCCACTCGATAGCTTCTTTTTTGAAGTAGTCACCAAACGACCAGTTACCAAGCATTTCAAACATCGTGTGGTGGTAGGTGTCCACTCCCACTTCCTCAAGATCGTTGTGCTTTCCGCTTACGCGTAGACACTTCTGAGTATTGGCTATACGAGGATATTTGATTTCACTATTCCCGAGGAATAGGTCTTTGAACTGGTTCATTCCCGCATTGGTAAACATCAATGTAGGATCCCCCTTTACTACCATTGGAGCAGAGGGTACAATATGGTGGCCTTTCGAGGCAAAAAAGTCAAGGAATTGTTGACGAATTTCTTTTGATGTCATAATGAGTGCAAAAGTAAGACGTGTCTGGCTTATTTTAGCACCCTACTATGGCAAGACTTAAGTATAAATTCAACCCCACTACACTGAGCTTCGAAAAGATCAGTTTTACTGTACGCGATTATTTCGTACAGGGGTTGCGCTACTTATTTGCTGGACTTGTCATAGGAGCCATAGGCGTTACGCTCTATGCCTCATTCTTCAAGGATCCCGACACAGCGCGATTGGAAAGAGAAATCTCCTATCTCAAGACCCAAGTAGAGGATTTGAACAGCGAGATTGATACCTTAGAAACTTTTGCCGTAGACCTTCAGGACAAAGACGATAAAGTTTATCGAAGCATTTTTGGAGCTGCGCCTTATCCGGAACACCAACGCCGCGGGGGTATTGGAGGAAGCGATCGATATAAGGCTTTGAAAGGATACGAATCCAGCCAAGAAATTATCGAAACAAAAAAGCGCATTGCACGCCTACAGCGCATGTTTGTAGAGCAAAGCAAGAGTTATCAAGATGTATTTGAATTTGCAAAAGCACAGAGTGCGATGTTGCAATCCATTCCAGCGATTCAGCCAGTGGCCAATGCCGACTTGAAGCGAATTGCCTCTGGTTTCGGTATGCGTATTCACCCGATTTATAAGATTGCCAAAATGCACACCGGCCTCGATTTCACTGCTGATGTGGGCACAGAGATCTATGCAACAGGAGATGGAGCTATTGAGGCGGTAGATAGCAAACTAAGTGGATATGGTCACCACGTTATTATTAAGCACGGCTATGGCTTTCAAACACTTTACGCTCACATGAGTAGAGTGACAGTGCGTCCTGGAGAAAAAGTGAAAAGAGGCCAGATCATCGGCTATGTAGGTAACACCGGAGCCTCAACGGGGCCTCACTTACACTACGAAGTTTGGAGAAATGGTGAAAAAGTGGACCCAGCTTTCTATTTTTACAGCGATATTACACCTGAACAATACGAAGACCTATTGCAACGCGCTGCTAACGCGAACCAAAGCTTCGACTAAACCGAGGACTTACCATGTTGACCAAAACCAACGAAATCGAAAAAAGATATTTTTCCATTGGAGAAGTAGCGGATATGTTTGATGTAAACTCATCTCTCATTCGATTTTGGGAAAAAGAATTTCCTCAACTTCAGCCGAAGAAAAACAATAGAGGTAATCGTGTGTACACCAAGAAGGACCTTGAGCTTTTTCAAAAAATCCATCATTTGGTGAAGGAAAAAGGATTCACTCTAGAAGGTGCCAAGAATGCACTACGCAATAAGGTGGTATTGATGGACAGCGAGAGCACGATCCAAAGCAGATTATTGCATATCCGCTCTGAGTTAAAGTCGATTGCGAGTGCTCTTTAATTCCTAATTCTAAGAACTTTCGCGCTTCTTTTCTGTTGCAACAATTGTAAAGCAACAGTGAAGATGAGAAACAAGAAAATCCTTGTATGGTTTAGAAATGATTTGCGTCTGCATGATCAGCCTGCATTGCTAGAGGCGACGCAGCGAGCAGAGGAAATCGTTCCGGTATTTATTATCGATCAACGTCTATTCGAAAAGACAGAAATTGGTTTGCCAAAAGCAGGTGCACATCGCATCAACTTTCTTCTAGAATCCATTACAGATCTGAAAAAGTCTATCAAGGCTCTCGGAGGCGATTTGTATGTTGGAGTGGGTATACCAGAGGAAAAAGTTGCAGAGCTTGCCATCGCGCACGGTGTGCAAAGTGTGTACTACAGCCAAGATGTTTGTAGTGAAGAAATTTCGCAAGAAAATAAATTACAACGCTCACTTTCTAAGGCTGGCATTGATTGGAAAATTTTCTGGTCATCCACATTAGTAGATAAAAATGATCTGCCCTTCTCCATCAGTCAGCTTCCAGATGTCTTTACGAAATTTAGAAATAAGGTAGAGCGTGAGTGCAATTATGCCATTCCGCTTGATGCTCCTGAAGAAATTATCTCACCAGAATTTGACACCGATATTCCAACACTTGAGCAATGCGGATATCAACTTCCCGAGTTCGATCAGCGCTCTGCTATCAAATTTGAGGGTGGAGAAAGCGCAGCCATTGCACGAGTGAAGGAATATTTATGGGATGGCGATCACATCGCTACATATAAAGAGACGCGCAATGGTTTGGTCGGAAAAAATTACAGCTCTAAGTTCTCTCCATGGCTCTGCACGGGCAGTATCAGTGCAAAGTATATCGTAGATGAAATCTACGCTTACGAAGATGAGCGCGTAAAAAACGATAGTACGTATTGGATGATATTTGAATTATTGTGGCGCGATTTCTTTCGCTTCACAGCGTACAAACAAGGAAATAAATTATTCCATATCCAAGGATTTAGTGAGCATCCCGAAAGAAAGTGGAGAAAGGATCTGCGCACTTTGGAAAAGTGGATCGACGGTTATACCGGAGATGAATTTGTCGACGCTAATATGCGCGAGCTAAAAGCGAGTGGCTGGATGAGCAATCGCGGAAGACAAAACGTAGCGAGTTATTTAATACATGAGATGGGTGTAGACTGGAGATGGGGCGCGATGTATTTCGAGCACGCATTAATAGACTACGATCCAGCGAGCAATTGGGGCAACTGGGCCTACCTCGCAGGTGTGGGCAATGATCCCAGACCGGATCGTAAATTCAACACACAGAAACAAGCAAACGACTACGATAAAAACAGAGCATTTAGAAATCTCTGGTTAAATCCTATCGCATCATGACTACACAACTAACAGAACAAGACATCGATCGCATCGTGGAGATGGCGTGGGAAGACCGTACGCCTTTCGATGCTATTGAAATGCAATTTGGAGTAAACGAATCTCAAGTCATTGAAATCATGCGACGCGAAATGAAGGCATCGAGCTTTCGGATGTGGCGCAAGAGAGTTACGGGAAGAGGCACAAAGCACGCGGCTTTGCGAACGGATGATGTAAATAGACATCGTTGTTCTCGTCAACGCTCCATTTCGAATAATAAGATCAGCAAGCGATAATTTTTTATGAAAGCTTTTCTGATCTATCCTCATCAACTGTTTGAGCCATTACCAGAAATCAAGTCAGATTTATATCTAATGGTGGAAGATGAATTATTCTTCACCCAGTATAAATTTCATAAGCAAAAGCTCGCATACCATCGCGCTACGATGAAGCGATATTTTGATTTGCTTGATGTAAAAAACAAAATTTACATCGAAGCGCAAGATCCAAGGCATCGGACAGAAAAGCTTTTTGAATTTTTATTTCAGGAAAAAATAACTAGTGTAGAATTTTTTGACCCCGTCGATTATCTCCTAGAGCGACGCCTTGTTCGTTTTTGTAAAAAATACAATATCTCTTCCGAGAAATTAAATTCTCCTCAATTTTTATGTACAGAAAATTACATTAAAAATTACTTTGAGAAGAAGAAGAAATATTTTTTCACTGCCTTTTATATTGATGAGCGTAAACGTCACAGCGTCATGTTGGATGCCATGGGCGAGCCGATGGGTGGCAAGTGGACCTTTGACACCGAGAACAGAGCCAAAATGCCCAAAAACGTGGTGGCACCGGCTGTTCCGAAGGTTGTACGGGATCCATACATTGATGAAGCTATCGACTATGTACAAACCAAGTTTCGTGACAACTACGGGGAACTAAATGAGTGGTACTATCCCATAGATAGAGCGACATCCCTCGTGTGGCTAGACGATTTTTTACAAAAAAGATTTAAAAATTATGGTGTTTATCAAGACGCTATCGTGCAAGGTCAGGGGACATTGTTTCATAGCATTTTGACACCGATGCTCAATATTGGGTTGATTCAACCACAAGATATCCTTGATCGTTCTATTCAGTATGCTTTACAAAATGATATTCCCATCAATTCACTCGAGGGTTTTGTGAGACAAGTACTCGGTTGGCGAGAATACATTCGAGCAGTGTATGTGATGAAAGGAGTCGATGAGCGGAAGAAAAATTTCTTTCAACACACCAAAAAAATCCCAGCATCCTATTGGACAGGAACTACAGGCATTCCACCAATTGACGATGCGATAAAACGAATCAATGAAAGCGCTTATGCCCATCACATTCAGCGATTGATGGTGATCGGCAATTTCATGGCACTTCAAGAATTTGATCCCGATGAAGTATATCGTTGGTTCATGGAAATGTTTATCGATGCTTACGATTGGGTGATGGTGCCTAATGTCTATGGCATGTCTCAATTTGCTGATGGAGGAATTATGAGCACCAAGCCTTATATCAGTGGAAGTAATTATATCCGCAAAATGAGCCACTACCCTGCAGGTGCGTGGTGCGATGAATGGGATGGTTTATTCTGGAGATTCATTGACAAACACCGCGACTTCTTTTTAAAAAACCCCAGACTCTCCATGATGGTGCGTACACTCGATAAAATGGCGCCTGCGAAGCGCGCGCAGTTAGGTGTGGGGTAATGCTCGGGGTGTGGCGAAGCCGAGCTGCAGCTCGGCTCTGCGGCGCGGCTCTTCAGGTCGGCTCTGCGGCCCGTCTCTACCTATAAATACTCCTCTCCTCTTCGTCGTTCATCATCGAACGATAGGAACGGTAGCGCGATTCGGCGATATCGCCTGTCTCTAGGCCTTTGATGACAGCGCAGCCCGGCTCATTGATGTGTTTGCAATTACCGAACTTACATTCGGGTAGGAGTTTGAAGAACTCAATAAAATAATTTGGAATTTCTTCTTTGGGAATATCTACCAGTCCAAAACCCTTGATACCAGGAGTGTCTACGATATAGCCTCCAAAAGGTAATTCATGCATTTCTGCAAAAGTGGTAGTATGTTGACCTTTATTACTCGACTCAGAAATATCTCCGATGCGAATATCCTTTCCAGGAATAAAATAATTCACGAGTGATGATTTACCTGCCCCGGAGTGTCCGCTCAACAAATTGATTCCTCCTTTCATTTTCTCTTGCATCACATCCAAATTCTGTCCGTTAACGAGTGAAGTGACAAGAATAGGATAACCCGCTTTCATGTAGGTGTCGATTAGATCATCTACATCATACAATTCATCTTGTGTGTACTGATCAATTTTATGAAACACCAAAGTGGTTGGAATTCCATATGCTTCTGCAGTGATTAAAAAACGATCTATGAAACCTGGAGTCGTTTGAGGTCTTGTAGTAGTGACAATTAAAAAGGCGTTATCAATATTTGAAGCTACAATTTGAGCCTCCTTCGAAAGATTAACAGATTTACGAATGATGTAATTCTTTCGTTCTGTAATATCCTTTATTTGACCGTTTCCTTCTGTGTCAATTTCAAATTCTACGATATCGCCAGCTGCGATAGGATTGGTAGTTACCAAGCCTTTCAAGCGAAGTTTACCACGAATTTGACAATTGTAAAACTGTCCGTCCTCGCCTTTTACTTCGTAATTTTTACCTGTAGATTTTAAAACAAGACCTTTGAGCATATTGCGAAGTTAGAGACATAATGTGCGTCCACCATCTACGGGAACATTGATTCCGTTGATATATGAAGCAGCTGGGGATGCGAGGAATGCGATAGCAGCGGCAATTTCTTGTGGTTGACCCAATCTTTTCATCGGCACTTCGCTCGCCATCTCGTGTCTTACATCCTCACTTTGCACACCTACTTTCGCAGCTTTATTCTTTATAATTTGATCCAAACGCCCCGTCTCCGTAGCACCTGGTAAGACATTATTAACTGTGATATTAAATGCACCAAGCTCCATCGCCAACGTTTTAGACCAATTGGCTACTGCTCCGCGAATCGTATTGCTGACGCCCAAATTTGGAAGGGGTTGTTTCACACTCGTACTGATAACATTGATAATTCGGCCATATCCCAATTCTTTCATACCAGGAACCAAAGCTTGTGCGAGGATATGATTATTGATCAAATGAGAATTGAAGGCCATTCGAAAAGATTCAATATCAGAATCAATTGCTGGGCCTGGATTTGGGCCGCCTGTATTGTTGATTAGAATATTCGCTTTATGCTTGGCTGTAAAACCTTTTATGCATTCTTCAACACTTGTTGGATGTGCAAAATCAGCTACGAGATATCCGTGCTCGGCGCCGGCTGGGCTGGGCAAAGTAGCGACTGCTTCTTTCAATTTATCTTCATTGCGCGCCATTAAAAAAACTTGCGCTCCGAGTTGTGCTAATTCCAATGCAGCAGCATAGCCAATGCCTTGTGTAGAGCCGCATACCACGGCTACCTTTCCATTTAGATTCAAATCCATAGCACAAAGAAACGAAAAAGGAGTTTATTCCCATTCTATTCAGAGGCGTATAAGATTCGTTGCTTCGAATTACTTTCGCAGCATGTTGTCACTTCACAACGACATATCATATCTAAAAGGCGTGGGTCCGCAACGTGCGGAGTCATTGCAGAAGGAGCTCGGTATTTATACTTGGGGTCAACTTCTATTGCATTATCCTTTTCGTTATGTGGATCGTTCGAAAGTGATGAAAATTTGTGATATCGCTAGCGATTCCGTTGCGGTGCAAATCATGGGACAGTTTGTGAGTGTGAAAGAACTAGGAGATGGAAGGGCAAAACGTCTTACCGCCGTTTTTCGTGATGATTCTGGAAGCATGGAGCTCGTTTGGTTTAAAGGAATCAAATGGGCGAAAGCGGCGATACAGTTGAATCAGACGTATATCATTTATGGCAAGCCTACGGAGTTCAAGGGAAAATACAACATCGCACATCCCGAAATTGAAATTCTAGAGCAAGCAAGAATTACCAATGGTAACGAATTAAAGCCGGTCTACAGCACCACCGAAAAGCTCAGTGCGAAAGGACTTAACAGCAATGGTATTGCAAAACTGACACGACAATTAATAGAAGAAGTCAACGGTCGTGTTCCTGAGAACTTGTCTGAAGAAGTATTGTCAAAATTCAAGTTGATGCCTCGTGCGGAAGCCTTGATGCAAGTGCACGTTCCATCAAACGCGGCAGCATTAGAAGCTGCGCGGAGACGATTGAAGTTTGAGGAATTATTTTTCATTCAAATGCAATTGGTGAAGCAGAAATTGCTCAACACCAAGTTGGAGCGAGGCGTAGTTTTTCAAAAAGTCGGCGAAGTCTTCAATACATTCTATGAGAAGCATCTTCCTTTTGAATTGACCAATGCTCAGAAACGAGTGATCAAAGAAATACGCTCGGATGTCGCTCGCGGATATCACATGAATCGTTTGATACAAGGAGATGTGGGTAGTGGTAAAACGATTGTAGCTGTCTTGAGTGCGCTGTTAGCGATAGATAATGGCTATCAAGTTTGTTTGATGGCACCCACTGAAATCCTTGCCCAACAGCACTTTCACGGCATAGCAGAATTGCTTGCGCCATTGAATTTGAATGTCACTTTGCTCACTGGATCGACAAAAAAATCAGAGCGAAAAATTATTCATGAACGTTTGCTCTCAGGTGAGATTAAATTATTGATTGGAACGCACGCGTTGATCGAACCCGTGGTGCAATTTCAAAATTTAGGACTTGTAATTATTGACGAGCAACATCGCTTTGGTGTGGCACAGCGCGCAGCACTGTGGAAGAAAGCAGCGCTGCCTCCACACGTCTTGGTAATGACAGCAACACCAATCCCTCGCACATTGGCAATGACCTTGTATGGCGATTTGGATATAAGTGTTATCGATGAGCTACCGCCCGGTAGGAAGCCCATTCAGACATTACACAAATCCGACGCAAAGCGATTGGAAGTTTTTCAATTCATGGAAAACGAAATTAAAAAAGGCCGACAAATCTATGTAGTGTATCCATTGATTGAAGAAAGTGAAGTGATGGATTACAAAGACCTCATGGATGGATATGAATCTATCGCACGTAGGTTTCCACTTCCTGAATACCGCATCAGCATTGTACATGGGCAGATGAAAAATGAAAACAAAGAGCATGAAATGAAACTCTTTGTAGAAGGGCAAACACAAATCATGGTCGCCACTACTGTTATTGAAGTAGGCGTAAACGTTCCAAATGCTTCAGTGATGGTGATTGAAAGTGCCGAACGATTTGGTCTGTCGCAATTGCACCAATTGCGTGGACGTGTTGGTAGAGGCGCAGATCAAAGTTATTGCATTCTCATGACCGGACACAAATTGAGTGCTGATGCGCGCAAGCGATTAGAGACGATGGTCGAAACGAATGATGGTTTTAAAATCGCAGAAGTAGATTTAGAGTTGAGAGGTCCAGGAGATATCACTGGTACGCAGCAAAGCGGCTTGATGAACCTGCGAATTGCAGACTTGGCGAAAGACCAGCAAATGCTTTCCTATGCACGAGAAATGGCGCTTGAAATTATAGATGATGATCCGACCTTGTCACAAGAAAAAAACCGATGCATCACAGAGCACTTGTCACTCATTGCACAGCACAAGAGCGATTGGAGTAAAATCAGTTAGTCTTTTTTTAAGACGGGAGTATCAAACCATCTATCATTTCAATAGTGCGATCACTTGCCTTGGCAAAATCAAGATCATGCGTTACCGCTATGATGGTTTGATGCTGGTGATGTGCTAGCTCTTGCAGAATATCAAATACAATCTGTGAGTTTTTAGAATCAAGATTTCCCGTTGGTTCATCACCCATAATAATCAATGGATCATTAATAAGCGCCCTTGCAATGGCCACTCGTTGTTGCTGCCCTCCAGAGAGTTTAGAGGCTTGCTTAAGGGCCTGATCTTCGAGACCTAGCATCTTCAATTTTTCCATCGCACGAAATTCAATTTCTTCTTCTGAATATTTACCTAGTCTTAAAGCTGGAATCATCACATTTTTCAAGCATGTAAATTCAGCAAGTAAGTAATGAAACTGAAATACAAAGCCTATTTTTTCATTCCTGATTTTTGCTAGTTTATCTTGATTGTATCCGGTAAGGTCTTCGCCATCGATGGTCATCTTTCCTGTATAATCCGTATCCATCGTCGAAAGAATATAAAGTAGTGTTGACTTTCCACTTCCTGATTTACCAATGAGGGTGAGAAATTCACCTTTATTGACGTCTATACTTATCCCCTTCAGAACCTCGAATTCTGTAGGGTTATAGAATTTCTTTCGAATATCTTTTGTTTGAAGAATATGTGTCATTCTATTTTCTGAATATGGTTACCGGATCCACCTTAGCCGCTTTACGAGCAGGGATGTACCCTGCGAGAAATGTGATAAATAATCCGATGGTAATTCCTTTAGCGAATTGGATCGGCTCGAAACGAATGGGAAAATATCCAATATCACCCCCGATATATACATGCTTCATCAAGTTGACAAGCACAAGCGCGATGCCCACTCCACCAATCACTCCCAACACGCCAACGATCATTGCTTGTGTTACAAAAATTCTTACAACATCAGCACCATTGAATCCCATTGCTTTCAAGATGGCGATATCATTAATTTTTTGACTCACCGTCATGTTTAGAATAGTATATATACCGAAGCATGAAACCAGCAAGAGAGTGAGAGAAACAAAAGTGATTACAATGGTACGCATGCGTGAACCAGCTACATAACTAGAGAAAGCCTCCTCCCAACCTTCTGCTTTGTACCCTATGACCTTGGTTATTTCTTCAGCTTTCTTCGTTGCTCGTTTATAGTCAATGAGATTGATATTAATATCACTAACGTAAGAACTGCTTTCACGCATTAATTGCTGTGCTTTAGACAAATTCACATAGGCTTTACTTTTATCCTCTGCAGCGTTGCTCGTTTCAAAAATCCCAATAATTTCAAGACTTTCAGTTACTCCTTTTGAACTTAAAAAAGAAATTCGATCTCCTGATTCGATATTGAATTTTGCGGCTATACCAGAACCAATCACTACTCCATTCGGTGATTTGGAAAGATCTTTAAACTGACCTTGCACCATAAACGAACTAATATCAAACATACTGTCGCCGGCCTCCGGCTTGAGTCCAATGATTCTTCCACTGATTTGAGACTCTCCAATGCTATAAAAACCGCTTACACTTACTTGAGGCAAAACCAACGCAACCTCTTTGTCAGCGCGCAATTGAGCCACTATAGAAGACGGATCGTTCATCTTCTTGCTCGATGGAACAATCTTAGGATTGACGATAATGGTAGTCGATGTAGTGTCTTTATTCAGTGGCTCACTGAGCACATCATCTTTGTACAAACGAATATGAGGAGTAGACTTAAAGAACGAGGCATTTGCAGAGCGATCAAACCCTTTATTCATCGAGTTCATAAAAATATAAACGGACATACCCAGGAGCACCCCTAAAACTGCCACAAACGTTTGTCTCCGACTCGTTATAGTATAAGTGACAGCAATGTCAGTATTAATCCCTCTTTTCATGCTACTTCTTTAATGGAATTAAAACATCAGTAATCGCCAGACCATTTGTTACTTCCACCCATTCAGTACTTTTAATCCCCACATCTACCTTACGTTCTTCCTCTTCTCCTTTCAATTGCACAGTATTCGAATAACTTAAATAACCTCGAGGAATAAGCAATGCCTGCTTTTTGAAAGCAACATTTATATTCGATTCTAGACGTGTTCCCAACACCATGAATTCGAGCGGTTCAAGAAACATCACTTCACATAAGAAAGATTGCGAAGCGTCATCATACATGGGATTAATCTTGGTGAGTTTGACCTTGTATAACTTCGAACTATTCGTATTTAATTTCACCACACCCTCTTGTCCAATGATTAGTTTTTCTACGCTGCTCTCATCCACATTTAATTTCCCTATAATGGTTGATTCATTTGCTATAGAAAATATGACATCTCCCTTTCTGACGTAGTCTCCACGTTGCTTGTAGCGTTTCACGATTCGCCCGTTACTCAATGCTTTCAGACTATTGAATGCACTATTATAACTCGCAATATCTTGTTGAGCACGTTGACTGATTTCATTCAATTTTGCTTGTTGTTTCAAGAGCTCCAACTTTTTCTCCAAAGCCTTCACATTGGCAACAGACTGCTCGTAGGTCAATTCAATATTTTCTAATTCAAGAGCAGAAACACTTTCTTTTTTATATAAATCTCTATAGCGTTGAACCTGTTTTTCATCTTGCTCCTTTTTGGACTGTGCATAATCCAGATTGGCTTTAGCTTCTTGAATAGCCGGCGCATTCGTAGTTAGATTAAATTCTGCAATGCGCAATTGTTCAGCACTAGCAGTGCGATTGGCATCAAAAGCAATGTTCTCAATCATTGCAAGCTCTTGTCCTAATCTCACAGAATCCCCTTCATCGAAAAGCATATCCTTTATATACCCTTCCGTTTGAGCAATTAGCTGATATTGATCTTCAGCAGCGAGGCTTCCAGAAGCAAAGACCGTTTCCGTAATATCCTTTTTTATCGGAGAAATTTCTCCCTTGTTTGATGAACATGAAGCCAGAACGATGAGGCCTAAGAAGACCTGAGAGAAAAAATGAATCTTCCTCATTTTACAGAATTATTAATTTGAATGTTTTGTAATTGGAATGCGCATGTAGCCTTCTCAGTAGCCACTTTCAATTTGCTATTGATCATCTTATTTTGAGCTTCTAGCAAACGATACAACGGCAATATATCCGCCTCATATTTATCTTGAGAAGATGTAAAAGAATTTTGCTCTAAGGCAAAAACAGATTGAGCATTCTGAAAATTTTGAACCGCTTGCAAATAATTATTGGTCAGTTTTTGATTCTCTACCTTCGCTAAAAGCATTTGATGGTCCGCTTCCAACTTAGCGATATCTAAATTGATTCGACTCGTTCCAAATGCAGCAAGCTTGTTTACATTGGTTGGAAATTCGTAGGTCAAGCGAAGTCCAAAAAACGAACTATTTATCCATGGTTGCTCACTATCTATAAAACTTGCATTACTATTATTTTGCCAATTAAATGATGAGAAAAAAGATAGTGTTGGCAGGTGATCGAACTTCGTATTTTTAAATTCTTGTGCTTGAAAAAGCTCTTTGGTTTTATAATATTTCGTCGTCAATTCACCACTTGCAGCGGCACTCATCAACTCCACTTCTAAGCTCCATATGCTTTCGTTGAATGACAATTCCCTATCGATATCCATTAAGCCTTGAGCCTTGAGGTATTCTTGTTGTAATGTGATCTCTGATTGTTTCAATGAATTTGAAAGGTTGAGATAATTGACCTCCGCATCATTTTTATCACTTCGGCTCGCAATTCCTTTTTCAAACTTATCATTCACCACCTTGCTGATTCGTTCAGCGATATCAACACTTTCCCGAAGGATGTCTTGTTGGGCTTTAATAGAAAGAATGTTGTGATAGACCGCATTTAATTGCTCATAGTAGCTCTTCTTATTTATAGCTATGGCTTTGTCTTGAAGCTCTTCGTTCAATCTTGCGCTTTTTACTTCTCCAATATGCTTTGGCTGCAGAATATCAAACTGTGGAGCGATGTTGAGAACAGTGACGTATTGTTGACCGAATTGGACTTGATTAAAAGTTCCAGCTGGACCACCGAAAATTTCGGCTGGAATAAAGTTCACTGCAAGGTTGGTATTGTTGGTGATCGATGCAGCTACAGGCACTCTTGGATTGAGAACATTGCCAAATGCTGACTGAGTGGTTAATCTTGCGAGATCTTGCTGCTTCAACCACTGCTTTTGGGCATTTGCAGAAGTATCAGCAATGGCTTTAAGTTGATCAAACGACGAGATCTCCACTTGCGCCTGAAGCCCTGCTCCATAGCCTATCAAAAGAAGAAATAGTAATAAAAATCGCATATCGTTCTAATTTAACGATGCGAAATTATAGAGGGCCTAAGCGGTAATACTGAATAGGCTGGGTCAATGGTACATATACTCCCTTGAGTGGTCAGTCTACTCTTCTTTCAACCAATTCAAGAAATTAGCAACTCTATTTCGACTCACTTCTAATTTGAAAGGAAGGGTAAGGGTAATAAGAACCTCTAGTCTTCGATTGAACAGTTGTATTGTTTCTACTACTACAGCTCTCTGAATAATACACTGCCGATTGATCCGAAAAAACTGACTACTCAACTCTTCCTCGAGTTGTTCGAGTGTGCGTTCATAGACATATTTCTTCGATTGCTTGGTGATGAGATAAGTCACGTCATTTTCTTTAAAAAAGATAGCGACATCGTCTTGACTCACAGGGATGATGCGCCCCTGATAATGCACTAACAATGACTGTTTCTTCGAGCCACCTATTGTCTTCAAAAGTCCCGAAAGTTGTTGCTCGATTTGCTCACCCGCTCCGGTCATCATGGTCTTCCAAGACAAATACTTCATCAATGCACCCTTCACATCATCTGATGCAAAAGGCTTTAAGATGTAGTCAATTCCATTGGCCTTGATGGCTTGCAATGCGTATTCATTAAATGCAGTACAAAAAATAATAGGGCAGCGAATTTCTATTTGATGAAAAATTTCAAAACTTACACCGTCCTGCAATTGAATATCACTAAAGATCAAATCAATTTCAGGTTTGTTTGAAAAGAAAGCCAAAGCTCGTTCAATAGAAGGAATGACTCCTACTATCTCAGCCTGAGGCAATGCCGATTGAATAGATTCCGCGAGGTCTTCAGCCGTTAATTTCTCGTCTTCAATGATTAAAATTCTCATGCCTTTAACGCTTTAAATTGCACTGAAAAAGTAGTCTCTGTGCGATCGATAAGAATATCCTCTCCGCCCTTCAAAGTAAAGCGCTTGCGCAAGTTTTCAAGTCCCAAACCGGTGCTATCTTCTGATTGAGTCCAATTAGAATGGACTGAGTTTTCTACCACAAGATATCCCTTTTCATTTTGATAGATAGTTATCAGGATTGGATCTTCTTCACTAACCTTATTATGCTTCAAAATATTCTCAAACAATGTTTGAAATGTTAGAATCGGTACTTGATCCGTGTTAGACGAGTCTAACTTTAGTCTGTTGTCCACCTTAAAACCTCCTTCAAAACGAATACCTTGAATCTCCAGATAATTCAGTCCAACAGCCAAATCATTCTCCACTGATACTAGATCATCTTTTTCCGCTTGCAACGTAGTGCGCAAGAATTGGGATAGTTTCAAAATATAGCCTTCGGCCTTATTGGGATCTCGCTTTACCAGTACTTTCAAGGTATTGAGAGAATTGAACAAGAAGTGAGGGTGAACTTGATTTCTAAGATTTTGGTATTGTGCCTCAACCTGTGAAACCCGCGCTGCGGCTAAATCCTTTACTATGCTAATTTGATTTTCTCGATATCTCAGCAACATTTGAAAAACGATGATCAGTGCATTATTTAATACTGCAACAAGACTACCCGTGAGGAGTGGCGGCTTTCTATTGATGCCAACTGTCTCATCGATAAGATGAATGAAATTGACATTTTCATCCACCCACCAACGAAGCGACATGCTCACACCTATCACCACCACGAAAGTGATAAAATAATATTTCCAAGTTCCTTGAAATTTATTGTAGAGCACCATATTAATCCACCACATCGCGAAAATCCAAATGCTCACCATAAACCAAATGACAGGAAGGACTCTCAGATCATTATCTAATACTAAAAAGACCGGCGTTGTAGTAACTAGCGCTTGCAGAGGTGCAGCCAGTAAAGCCACTTTCAAAAACGTTCTTTTCGAAGGAGAATTCATGCACCAAATATAGAGAAACCGCTTGCATCACATTTTGACCCTCTTTATTCGCACGTTATAACAATATTCATAAAATTCTAAAGTTAATGCGACGTCAAAACCAAATACTCCATGTCATCACTAAAAAACAACATCTACATCAAGATAGGAATTATCCTTGTCTTGGTATTTCTACTTTTAATTCCTGCAGCCATGATTCGCAGCCTTGTTCTAGAGCGCGAATCACGACAATATGAGGCTATTGAAGAGGTAAGTTCCAAATGGGCACGCGAACAAACCATCACGGGACCCGCACTGATGATTCCCTATTTAAAAGAAATTGGAAAAGACTCCTCGTCAAAACCAATAGAAGTGATTGAATACCTTCACGTCTTACCATCCAAACTGAATGTAGAAGGAAACATACAACCAGAAAAACGTCAGCGAGGAATTTTCGAAATTGTAGTTTATAATTCCAACACTAAACTATCAGGAAGCTTTGATCTAAGCGAGATAAAAAATTTGGGAATAAAAAAAGAAAAAGTTCAATTTGATCAGGCAAAATTCATCGTTGGAATTGATGATTTAAGAGGCTTAGAAAAACAAATCGAATTAAATTGGAATGGAAATAAAATTCTATTCGACCCGGGTGTCCCCAATTACGACCTTGTTCAATCAGGAATTAATGCAGGTATCAACATCGATACCACTCGATCAGATTTAGTTAATTTCAATTTTGATTTGGCTCTCAAAGGAAGTCAAAAATTATATTTCACTCCAGTAGGTAAAGAAACAGATGTCAAACTAAATTCCACTTGGGCAAACCCTAGTTTCGAAGGAGCGTTTCTGCCAGATACAAGAGACGTAACTGAAGCGGGCTTTACCGCCAATTGGAATATCCTTCACCTCAACCGAAACTACCCTCAAATATTCACTGGAAGCCTCGATATATCATCCTCTTCTTTCGGACTCGACTTGCTACTTCCAGTAGACAACTATCAGAAGTCGTATCGCTCGGTCACGTATGCAATACTATTCATCGTTTTCACTTTCCTTGTTTTCTTCTTCATCGAGATAATGAACAAGGTATTCATTCACCCGATACAATACCTTTTGGTAGGGGTAGCACTAGTTATCTTCTACTCACTACTCTTATCCATTTCTGAATACTTGCCGTTTAATTGGTCATTCCTCATCTCTATGGTCTTGACCATTGGACTTATAGCTGGATACACAAAAACCATCCTCAAGTCTAATCGACTTACAGGACTGTTGGTTGGAATACTAACGATCCTATATGTGTTCAACTTTGTGATTATACAAATGCAAGACTATTCACTCCTTATCGGAAGTATTGGAATATTCCTCATCCTAGCGATCGTGATGTACACTTCCAGAAAAATTGACTGGTATAATATTCAGACCAATCGAGACTAGTGCTCGATAGTCAATCGGTAGCCTCGACCGTGAACATTGGTGATTTTAAGGACGGGATAAAAACTCAGTTTTTTCCGGAGCTTAGATACAAGCACATCAACATTTCTGCTGATGACTACTAAGCCGCGGTCCTCCCAAATTTCTTTCATCAATTGTTCACGTTCGACCACCGAATTGACATTCTCACTAAAAACCTTCAAAGCCTTTGACTCATTCTCCGTCAACTCCACTGCATGATCTAAATAAACAATTTTAAAGCGTTCTGGATAAAGCTTTAGTTCGCCTATCGCGATAAAAGGCTCCTCACCCATTTCGGACGTCGGCCTATCCTTCTTCTGATACTTTTTACGAATAATTATTCCAGCCAATATCACAGGCAATCCCATGAGCATAAACATGGGTATTCGATTCTGCTCTTTTTGGATAAATTCAATTTGGATGTTATAACACCCGAGCTCTTGCTCCCTTCCCGTGCACGGAAGAATATTCTCTTCTTCCGTTCGAATTTCAAAAGCATAAATGGTCTCTTGCTTTTTACATTCCTTTACATTCACAATATAGTCTTGTGAAAATCCATATTTATCGAGTTTACCGGTGGTCAGTTTAATGAGACTATCGGGCCAAAACCGAAATGGAGACTCAAAAGAAATCTGATAGGTATTTTGCTTCACCATCTTTACAGGCAAAACATGAGACACTGAATCTCCGCCCGCAAGTAGCAATTCGTGACCAATTTCACGAAGCACTACTTCGAGGTGTTTTTGAGAAACCTCCTCTTCATTTTGTAAAAATCCAACCGACACCATCAATGTGATGACTGACCAGATGGCGATGACTCCAGACCACTTCATGGTGCAAAGTAACCCTAATAGTGAAAGAAAATAAATCTGATTTCTAAGCTTTTACACTTTTTTACACTTCATTTACTACCGCTACAATCAAGGGGTCTACTATTGTCGTGTTCATTTAAATGAAACATCGCGTCCATAGTAAACACTTAAATCATTCAAGATATGAATCCGCTTCAATTTCCAAAATTCAGCCCTATGCACTTCTTTATTTTAGTAGCATCGATGCTTGTCATCGCCCTAACCTCTTGTTCTGGACAAGACAATTCCACAGCCCAACGACCAGAAATAAAAACACTGAAGTGGCCGGAACCTCAAGATAGCATGCTGCCAACAGGGAAGTCTTATCATTACATGACCAGTATGGGTGATTTCACTGAAAAAAATGTCACCATTGAAAAAACCATGGAAGATAACAACGGACAGATTTGGATTGCCACTTCTGGTGAGGGCGTTTATGTGTATCGTCAGGAAAAGTACTATCATCTAACTGAGACTGATGGACTCATCAGTAATTGCGTTTTCTCAATGACGCAGGATTGGTTTGGTCATATTTGGTTCGGAACCGCCAAGGGACTCTCACGATTTGATGGAAATAAATTCACCAATTATTCTATGATCGATATTAACGGGTCGGGTAAAGACAATAATCTAGGGAAGGATCTTCCTACATGTAATGCAATGGACATACTCTCGCTATTGGTTGATCGTACCGGCCTCCTCTGGATGGGCACTTCAAGCGGTATTTATCATTTTGATGGAAAAAAGTTTACGCATGTTCTTCATGGCGACGACATCACAAACGATTCTGATAAATATCCCCGCACCGTTTCACAAATCGTTCAGGACAAAGAAGGTAAAATTTGGTTCAATACGTGGGCGGATGGTGTCTTTCGATTAGAAGACAAAACACTTCATCGCGTGGCACTGAACTCAGAAGAATGGTCGAGCGGCATTCAAACAGATTCTCGTGGAAACGTATGGATTGCCAGCGAACCCTACAAAGTATTTCAATATGTATTTCAAGAAAATAAATCAGACTCTCTCGATCAATTTGTAGAGTACAAAATGGAAGAAGAAGTAGTTAATAAGCGCGCTTTGCGCTTGCAACACGTCACCCCAAGCGGTGTGATGTGGTTTACTGCTATTCCTTATGATGGAATCGAAGGAGGTTTATTCCGATTTACACCATTCGATCCGATGCTCAAAAAAAGCGTTCTTGTGGAATATGATAAAAGCACAGGTATTCCCAGCAACAATATGCGCAATCTGATTTTTACAAAAAGCGGGGAGGTCTATTACTCCGACGATTTCAAATTCGGAAAATTTCATTTAAATATCCTAGGATGCTGAGTTCAATGCCAAGAGACAAGAGACAAATAATCTCGGCTTCGCCGAGAACAAATGACAAAAAATTCTCGATTCTCAACTTGTTGTAAAGAAGACTTTGCGAAATTGATAAGGCTGTATGCGGAGCATGCCTTCTTGTACTAGCCCCCAATGCTAATGGGGGAAGAGTTTAGTCTTGGGAGAAATAATCTCGAATCGAGAATCGAAAATCGAGAATCGAGAATCGAGAATTAATATTACATTTGCATCGTTCTCAGGGGTGTCTCGCGGATTGCGAGACTGAGATTATACCCTTACCTCGTTCACGCGAGGTGGAACCTGGGCGGGTTATGCCGCCAAGGGAAATAGGTTGTTAGTTAAGCCGCGTCTGACCCTTGGGCGTGGAATTGATTAACCGTTTTTAATTTTATTAATTAACATGTTACACAAATTTGCCTTCACGGCAATGTTGGGTTGTGCTGCAATGACGGCATTCACCCAAACTCCTGCGTCGTCTATCGATACGACTACGCAAACCCTATCCGAACTCGTCATCATTTCAACCCGTGCAGAAGATCGCACACCGATGACGTTTAATAATCTTTCCAAAGAGCAGATTGAAAAATTGAATCTTGGGCAAGACATTCCCTACCTGCTTCGATCGGTTCCATCCTTGGTTTTCACTTCTGATGGCGGAACAGGAATCGGCTACACTGGCCTTTGGCTGCGCGGTAGCGACCCTTCTCGCATTAATGTCACCATCAACGACATTCCTCTCAATGACCCAGAAAGTCAGCAAGTCTTTTGGGTAAATCTCCCCGACTTTGCATCTACCACAGATGACATTCAGGTTCAACGAGGTGTCGGCACGAGTACGAATGGTACTGCTTCCTTTGGCGGTTCGATTCGACTCGGTACCAACAAAATTAATTTCACCCCGTATGTTCGTTTGAGCAACACTGTTGGCTCATTCAACACACTTAAAAACACGGTGGCTTTTGGTACTGGAAAAATCAGTGAGCATTTTGTAGTCGAAGGCCGTCTCTCACGTATTGCTTCTGATGGTTACATCGACCGAGCGAACGCTCGGTTGGGTTCTTATTTTCTTAGTGGATCATATATTAAAAATAAGACTAGTTTAAAAGCGACTGTATTTTCTGGACAAGAAAGAACCTACCAATCTTGGTACGGAACGCCGCATTCACGTTTGATCAATAACCGTGACTCAATGCTCACGTACGCTGCGAATAACGGACTTACTGAAGCAGAGACACAAAATCTCTTGACCAGCGGCCGAACTTATAATTATTACACTTATGCTAATCAGGTTGATGATTACAAGCAGAGCCAGTACCAACTTCATCTCGCACACAATTTCAACGCACGCTGGGTACTAAATCTTGCTGCGCATTACACGAAAGGTGCAGGATTCTTTGAAGAGTTTAAAGCTGCAGAGGATTTTGAACGATATGGATTGACACCTCCGAATGATAGCATTACCTCTACAGATGTAGTGCGCAGAAGATGGTTGCGCAATGATTTTTACGGTACCACATTTTCGATCACCCATCGCAAAGGCCGTAATGAATTCACTCTAGGAGGTGCCGCAAATCAATATGTAGGTGAACACTTTGGTGAATTAATTTGGATGCAATACGCCTTCGATGCTATCAAAGACAATAGATACTATGAAGGAAATAGCACCAAGAATGATGGAAACATTTATTTCCGCAGCGCAATTAATTTCACAGAAAAATTACATACCTACATCGATTTACAAGGTCGTCTAGTTGACTACAGCACCAAAGGAATCGACAATGATCTTCGAGCTTATGACGTGGATGATCAATTGTTTTTCTTCAATCCTAAAATTGGTGTTTCTTACTTGATCAACAATCGTCACAGTACATATGCGTCTGCTGCAATTGGAAACAAAGAGCCGAATCGAAATGACTACGTAGATGCATTAGAAGGCACCACGCCAAAACCTGAAAGCATGTTAGACATCGAAGCAGGTTATAAATTCACTGGAAATAAATTCGGTGTTAAAGCCAATATTTATTACATGAGTTACAAAAATCAGTTAGTCATCACAGGTGAACTAAATGATGTAGGTGCATATCTAAGAACCAATGTAGACAAGAGTTTCAGAAGAGGTATTGAAATTGAGGCCAATGCTCAAATCCACAAAAGACTTTACGCTGAGGCCAATGTAACATTGAGTCAAAATAAAATTCAAAACTTCACAGAAACACTCTACGATTACACCGTTGATTTCGCAATCGTAAATAATAACTACACCAACACAGATATTTCTTTTTCTCCATCTGTGATTGCAGGCGGAAGAGTAGAATATAATTTCTGGAAAAGTTTTTACTTCAATTGGATGCCACGCTACGTGGGTAAGCAATACTTAGATAATACGCAAAGTGAGTACTTAAGTTTGGATGCCTATTTTGTAAATGATGTTTCTGTTCAATGGAAACACACATTCAAAAACAATTCGAGTGTAACCATTCAATGTATGGTCAACAATGCGCTAGACGCGATGTATAGCAGCAATGGCTATACATACAGTTACATTGTAGGATCGAGAATTACGGAGAAGCTCCTCTACCCACAAGCAGGCCGCTTCTACCTCACCTCCCTCCAACTCACCATCTAGCTCGCTGCGCTCGCGTCAGGTACCTTGCGGTGACTGGTACTTCGTGTCTGGTAGTCGCTATCGCTCCTGACGGGTATTCGCTTTGCTCATGGTTTTTCTGCTTCGCAGAAATAGGACAACCCCAATCCTATTCCGCGCCAGCGGAACGCCATTCGCAACGCGAATACCCGCCAGGAGCGTCAGCGACTACCCGTCACGAAGTACCCGTCACCGCAGGTACCAGTCAGGAGCGTCAGCGACTACCCGTCACGAAGTACCAGTCACCGCAGGTACCCGCCAGGAGCGTCAGCGACTACCCGTCACGAAGTACTCGTCACCACAGGTACCCGTCAGGAGCGAAGCGACTACCCGTCACGAAGTACCAGTCACCGCAGGTACCAGTCAGGAGCGAAGCGACTCGATGAGGGAGTTGAGCATGCGGGAGAGGGTTTGAAGTTTTCGATCGAACCATTTGTATTGCTCATCCGTGATAGATAGCGTTTCCTTCAATAGTTCCAAAACCGAACTCACTTCGAATAAAGAACTTCGAGAAATTACATAGAATCTTTTTTTATCCGGATCAGTCAAACGACCACTGCCTTCCGCAATGTTTAACATCACGCTGAGGGTGGCTCTTCCCAGTTGATTTTTTATATAAAACTCAACTCTCGAATGAGTGATATACTTCAGCATTTCGACATTTATTTCCTTCGCAAGTCCGTAGACTTTCAGTTTGTGGTAATTGTACATAATCACAAAACTCTCAAGACTTTTTCGTAGATAAAAGCTATAATTTATTCCAACGTTAACACCCCTCCAACTATTCAAGACCTCCACCCCTCCCCCCACAATAACAGCAGTTTGCCAAAAAAAAACCAAACCTCCCCCGCATAAAAAATACCAAAAAATACAGCGAGCAAAGCGAGCCAACAGCGAGCAAAGCGAAGCAAAAGCGAGCAAACAGCGAGCAAAGCAAAAAAAGCACGAGCGAAGCGAGTACCCGTCAGGAGCGTCAGCGACTACCCGTCACGAAGTACCCGTCACCGCAAGGTACCCGACAGGAGCGAAGCGACTACCGCGTGGTGAGGTAGATGCCGAGGAAGATGAGGAGCGTGCAGATTAGTTTTGCCAGCGTGATATCCCCCGAGTAATCCTGCGTTAAGTAGAACGAAAAAATGAACGAAAACACCCCCGCCAATAGCGGTTGTAGATAGATATACGCACTCGCAATTGTCGGAGTGAGAATTGATAGCGCTATTATGTTGAATAAATAGGTGAGGAAAGTGACGAATACAATCACGTAAAAAACACTGAACCACTGCCAAGAAGTTAACACCGACCAATTCACCTCCGTGAGACTCGAACCTCCGAAAGGAAGCACTGCGATGAATCCAATAGTAAACACCCACGCGATAACCAACATCGGATGGTATTTCGACATCAGTGGTTTGACGAGAACCAGATAAAAGGCGTAGGATAGAGAGTTGACAAGAATAAAAATATCGCCTTGAAAATGTAGGCCAGTGCTATCGGTTTGATTACTTAGTACAAGCAGGCTTACCGCGCCAATAGCGCCAATTACCACACCTATGATTTTTGTGGTAGAAATAGATGATCGTAATAAAAAGGCCGAAATCACCAACACCATAATTGGATTGCTGGTCATTATAATAGAACTGTTGATGGGAGAAGTGAGTGCTAGACCATTGAAAAAACATAATTGGTTAATAGCAACACCAGTAAGACCACAAAGAATAAAACGTCCCCAATCCTCCTTGGATGGAATTTGAAAGTGGCGCGCAGCGATCATCCAAAACAATAGCAGCGCACCTCCGACTCGAAGAGTAATAAAACTATTCGGACCGATAGGGTCCGGCATAACAGATTTTGCAATGATGTAATTCGCACCGTAAATCAAGGCCACAGCAGCAAGTGCGAAATGGGCTTTTAACTTAGCATCCATGGCGCAAATATACGTGGTGAAGAGAGGGAACGAAAGATGTCAATTACATAGAGGCTTTCGCTGCTGCTACCACTTTAGGTGCATTACCAATGAAAATATCTTTACCATTGATAACTACAGGTCGCTTCAAGAAAGTGTATTCATCTAGGATATACTGACGGTATTCCTTTTCCGACAACTGCTTTTCATTTAAGCCCCATTCGCGGTATTTGAGAGCGCGACGACTAAACAATGCCTCATAACTCCCAGCAAGCTCTTTCATTTCTTCTAGCTGCTCTGGGGTGATTTTTGAAGTCTTAATATCCTGCTTCTCAAAATCCTTTCCCTTAGCTCCGAATTCATCCAAGATCTGCTGGCATGTACCACAGCTTGCGAGATGATAAATTTTCTTCATTGTTATGTGCTTTGAGATTCAATAACAATGGCTCGGTGAAAAAAGTTCAGCCCAACTTCTTATTAATGAAATCAATGAGTTGATTCAACCCATCATCAAAGCTGTGATTATTATCTACTACTAACTGACACTCTGATTTGTAAGGCTCCAAAAATTGAAGTTCGGAAGGCCTAACATGATTCGCCCATTGATAGCGCACTTCGTGTTCTGGATAGCCCCTTTCCTCAGCATCTCTTCGTATACGGCGCTCGAGACGACTCTCGTGGTGAGCGTCGATATAGACCATCATGTCTAGGTTCTTTCGAATCTCCTCATAGTGAAATACGAAAAGGCCTTCCATGATAATGATTGGGGCAGGATGAATGAAGATCGGTTGTGGAACCCAATCAGGATTGTTGAAATTATATTCTAAAATTTCAATTGGTTTGCCTTCTACAAGATCAACCATGTCGCGATAGAAATGAGCGCGGTCAATGGATGTAGGGAGATCAAAATTGGTAACACCATTCTCATCGACAAATTGAGCACTCTTTGGTAAGTAGTAATTATCCTGACTCACCAAAGCAATTTGGGTCTTATCAAAACGATCAAGAATAGCACGGAGAAAGGTAGTCTTGCCTGAGCCACTGCCGCCAGCAATGCCTATTAGAATATGGTTTGATTTGTTCACTTGGCCGATTGTTTCTTCAATTCCTCGATGAGCACACGCTCAGCGGAGGTCTTGTCTTCTACTTGCAAAAATGAGCCATTCCCTAGTTGCGAAACAAGTCCAAGCTTATCTTTTGCAAAATTATTTGCCTCAATAGCCACTACCGTTGTCTCATAACCCTTGGCTGCGTAGCGTTTCACCATCTTTTCGATATCTTTTTGATCTTCCACAGCGAAGGCCCCATCGGTAATAACGATCAATTGGTTGTTACCCCCTTGAATCTTCGATTTTTGAAGCAATTGGTAAGCCTTCTTGAACCCCTTTGCACCGCTTGTTTTACCACCTGTTCTTATTCCTGCGACTATTTCTCTTAAAGCTTGTTTATTCGAACCACTAGTTGTAGCCTGCAATACCGTAGCATCTCCGGCATAACTTACCAGTGCCATTTGATCTACACCACGAAGTACTGATACTAATTCTTGAAGAGAATACTGCATCAACTCGAGCTTATCCCCCACTCCCATACTTCCAGAAATATCTAATAAGAACACCACATTATTCGGTGCAAAACGATCCACCGGTAATTCCACACTCACCTCAGAAACCACCACCTCCTCAACAACTTCTGGGTCGGTAATAGGCTCTTCTTTAATCACCACTTCCTCTCTCGTTTCCTCTTTGAATGAAGAATTTCGTTTTAAATAGAAAACAAATTTTGCATTCGCATTATTGACATAAGATGAAACCATCTTCTTTTCATATCCCTCCTTTTCCGCGCTTAATTCATAGAAACCAATTCGCGCTTCATTCGAAACCTTTCCTTCTTTATTGGTCTTAAGCCGTAAATGCAAATAGCCCTCTTCTTCCAAACGCACAAACGCCCCCTCAATCGGCTTGTTGGTCTCAGCATCATATACTTCCACAAGGAAAAAATTCTTCGAACAACAGTCCGCAGCACGTGTGCTGAAATCCGGACAAGGAGTATTTCCATTGACATTGACATAAAGAACCTTCGCAGTAATAGGTATTTGAATAGGAGTCGTCATCGATGCGAAATACAATTCTCCCACCTCTTGAAAAATACCTTTCTTTCTTGGATTAAATTTTAATCGAACTACCAATTGACCATTCGGCTCCAATTGTTTTGTAGAAAATTTCACTTCAAACTCATTGCTAAACGTCGACCGCAACAATAGATCAGGTTTCCCAGATTTATTCTCTACAATAATATCCACCACCATATCGGTGTCCTTCGTCACCTCACCAAAATTCAATTTTTGTGGATTCACCGCCAATTGCGCATTCGCTCCACCACTCATTAAAAAAATAAAATGAAAAATTAGAAACGCGATTCTTAATACCCGCTTCTTTATATCTAAACTATTTCCCTTTCTTTTTTCTTCCATCATAGAATCTATCTTCTATCCAAACACGAGGATTATTAGAAATATATGTATTGATGCGATCAAACTTTTCTTGTTCGGTAACGATTATATCATAGTAATTACTGTGCCAAGCAAATTCTGAATTAATCACTCTTGCTCGTCTTGTTACAGCGCCTTTAAATTTACCTAAAAAAGAAGCCATGTTTCCTTTTTGCGTAATAAACTTCTTAGCTCCACTCACCATCTTAGTCGTTTTATCCAAAGAGAATAAAAAATGAACATGGTTTGGCATGATCACAAAATTATGTGATCTCAAATTTATATCTTTTCTTATCTCTATAGTCTTAAGCCATTCCTCTTCAGCAATTTTTCCAATATCATTTAAAACAAGTTTTCCCTCTGAAACATCCCCAAAGAAACAGGTCATATTCTCGCAAGAAATCGTAATAAAATAAGTTCCCCTTCCATTGTAATCCCAATCCTTCTTGCGGCGAGTTTGCGAACAATATTCCTTTCCCTTTTTAATAAATTTTTTCTTTGAATTCGATTCATTAATAGATTTCATTTTGATCAGTTTAGAAAACAAATCTAGAAATCTGCCCACAGAAATTGATAGAATCCCGCTCGTTGTTTAACGTCTGAATATTCGGGAATATTCTGCCGCCCGCCTCTCCGCCCCTTCGGGGCGGAGAGGCGGGCGGGGGGACACAGGGGAGCCTTCGCACAGCCGAGCTGCAGCTCGGCTGTGCAGGGCCACGCAGAAGAGCGCACAGAGCGCGGAGCCTTCGCACAGCCGAGCTGCAGCTCGGCTTTGCAGGGCCACGCAGAAGAGAGCACGGAACGCAAAGCTCTCGCACAGCCGAGCTGCAGCTCGGCTTTGCAAGGCCACGCAGAAGAGAGCACGGAACGCAAAGCTCTCGCACAGCCGAGCTGCAGCTCGGCTTTACGCCAATAAATCCGCGATCTTACGATCATTCGCCAATCGCGGAATCTTATTTTGGCCTCCGAGCTTTCCTTGTGAACGCATATATTCTGCAAATCCACCACGCGCGACACTCGTAATGACAAGCCTTCTCATCACTCCGCCTTTGATGTTGTCTTTATAATATGAATTCTTGCTAACCATTAAATCGTCCATGTATTGTGCGATTTCTTCCAAATTATTGGGCTGCTCTTCCCACTCTACAAACCACTCATGATAAGGCAATCCTTCTTTTGGGGTAACCTGTGGTGCCAAGTGAAATTCATTCACTTTCAAATTAAATCGCTCCACTGCTTTAGACATTACATCATCTACTTCTTCACCTATCACGTGTTCGCCAAATGCACTTGTGTAATGTTTGATGCGACCCGTCACTCGAATTTTCGGTGGATCTAATGAAACAAACTTCACTGTGTCACCAATACTATAACCCCACAATCCTGCATTATTGCTAAGGATGAGCGCATAGTTCACTCCCAGTTCTACTTCACCTAAATGATAACGGCGCGGATTTTCTTGGAAGTACTCATCGGCTTTGATGAACTCGAAATAAATTCCAGAATCTACATTCAAAAGCAAACCATTGTCTTCTTGTGAATTCTGAAATGCAATAAAACCTTCACTCGCCGGATATAATTCAATAGTCGGCAAAGCCTTACCAATCAGTTGTTCGAAGCGAGCACGATAGGGCTCAAAATTTACTCCGCCGTAAACAAACAAATTAAAATTTGGAAATATCTCCCGAATGTTCGTTCGGTTTGTTCTTTTCAATAGCACTTCAAAATACATTTGCACCCAACTCGGAATGCCGCTAATCAAGGTCATATCAGCAGGGATCGTCTCATCTGCAATGGCATTCACTTTCGTTTCCCAATCCTCAATACAATTGGTTTCATAAGATGGCATACGATTCTTTTGCAAATATTTCGGAACGTGGTTCGCCACAATTCCACTCAATCGACCCACAGGTATCCCGCTCGGTAAACGATCTAATTCAGGGCTTCCTTGGAGAAAAATCATTTTACCCGAAACGAAATCTGCTTTTCCAGTTTCCGCGATATATGCGAAAAGTGCATTGCGCGCGCTGCCTATGTGGTTGGGTAAACTATCCTTTGTTAACGGAATATATTTAGTACCAGATGTGGTACCGGATGTTTTACAAAAATAAAGTGGCAATCCAGGCCACAATACATCACGCTCTCCCGACTTTACACGTTGAATGTAATCAGTCAATTGCTCATAATCTCGCACCGGAACACTTGCACTAAAATCACTTGAGCTACTAATTTTCGAGAAATGATGATCGCGTCCGAAGGCCGTATTTTCCGCCTTTTTCACTAATTCTTTCAGCACTTTTTGTTGCGATCTCACTGGATCCGAAAAAGACTTCATCAGTCTCTTAATGGCCCATTTCGCAATGGGTACGCTCAATTTTGATTTAATACTCATAGCTTATTCTTTCACCCACTTCTGGCTTGTCCACTGCCCGTCGGTTAATACCGCAAAAATATATACACCCGCTGCCAAATCTTTAGTATCGATGCTGGTGCTATTTGAATTTATTTTTTTGGAAAAAATTGTTCGACCTTCTCCACTCAGGATTCTTAACTCGTCGATGTTTCCTTTTGCTGTCTTAAGATTTACTCGATCCGTCCCCGGACTTGGGAACAACGATAGTGTAGTGAGTGTATTTAATTCATCTACCGATGAAAGCACATCTCTATTCAAACGAACCATGGCTACTCGATTATTCTCGAATGCTTCTTGAGTTGAATTTTGAAACTCAGGAAAAACAGTCCAAGCCGAGAGCTCCTCGGAAAACTGCGACATCCCCATTCGCATCACAGCAATTCCATCATTGCTTCCAACTACCACCAAATAAGCCTTTCCTCCAACTAAATCTACTGGCGCAGTGAAGGGAATGGTACTGAAATTTTCTTCACCAAAGGCATTTAACATATTATTGGTTACTAGCATTGGTTGTGATACTGCTACTTCTGAAAGCGTAATTCCTTTACCAAACTGAATTTGATAAATCTTAGCATACACCGCACATGGTAACAGAGTGCTGTTGCTTAAAGCGACATCCACACCTTCGAATGTAAAACCACTTTCAGGGATATAGAATACATTTCCCATCTCACAAGGTCTGCCTGTGTATTCGGACCAAATCACAGATTCAGAAAACAAACCATCGCGGTCTCTTGCATAGATATAATCATTGATCTCAAATGAAAGTGTATCCTTGGTGTTATCAAGGTTCTCATCTATTTGATCTTGCTGAACATCATAGGTCACTTCAAACATTCCGTTTTCGTTCGGCATTTGAAAAGTACCCGCTCGCAATTCCAACTCTGAACCAGGTTGAATATTAAATGCTTCTTCACTGATTGAATTTAAGAGAACAGCATTCGTCTCTGCATTGCGCACGCGCACTTTTAATAATACATCCGTTTGAATAGCCGTACCGATGTTATGACATATCCCACTAAACTTAAGCAGTGGTGCTAGGGGAGTTGGATATTTTGAATATTCCATCTCCTCAAATCCTGTTGGATGCTCCATGGCATAAAAATCAAAGTCGCCATACGTAGAGCTATCCAGTGCCAAATCATTCACCTGAGAAAAGCTCGATATAGTGATTGCACAAAAAACGGGAAGAAGTAAAATTGCTTTCATGACATTAGTAGTTGTACTACGAATGTAAGAAAGTATAGCGTATTCCGAAGAAAAAACGGCGCCCCTGATTTGGCCCATAGACATAGGTCGGGTCAAAGCTCAATTGATAGGGATTATTGATATCAATCTCTTTGTCAAATGGATCGTTCGATCGCGCTATCAAGAATGGGGTGTGCTTCCAAGGTGTCCAATCCAAAATATTCTTTACTCCGCCATATATCTCCCATTGCTTAGAACCCGTCCACTTCACTTGCAAATTTTGAATGCTCCACCAAGGGGATTGATCTGGACGCGGATCTAACGGACCTGCCAGCGGTAGCAACATTGGACTGTAAACATTACCGGTGTAATCAAATTTCAAATGATATTTTTCCCAATCATAAGTCAAGGCATAAGTTCCAGAAAATCGCTCGGTCAATAAGGGTCTTGTAGTTACCTCTCCCTCTTGAATACCCACATCCATGGCTGTGATTCCCGCATTGAACGACCAAGCCGAAATATTCAAATCAAGATTTAAACTTCCACCTCGACTATAAGAATAGCCGGCCACATTTCGATATAAAATCTGATCGACGTTGCGTTCATAGTCTGTGAAAATGCGATCCGTAAAATGGGTATAGAAAATACTTGCGTCGAGGGTGAGTCTCCAGTGTTCTCCATAAAATTTTTGAATCCAATTGATATTGGAATTCCAACTTCTCTCTGGTTTTAAATTCTCTTCAATGATGACAGTCCTAGCTCCTGTCAATGCCGCATGATCTTCAGCAAAAACATTCACATTTCTAAATCCTGTTCCCGCATTCCACCGCAAGATGGATCTCATGTTGCGCGACCACTTGTAGCCAATCCGCGGCGTGTGAATCCAGCCATGTTCGTTGCTCTTATCAATACGATAACCCAAGAGCATTTTATTTCGCTCATTCAATGTCCATTCATCTTGCACAAAAAGCCCTGGCAAGACAATGCGAGATTCCTGATTGATGGTCCTTTGGTCGGTAACATATTCTGTTGCGGGTGTATTATCATCATAGCGCGTAAATCGGTAGGCTATTCCAGTAAGTAGATCATGACCTCGATACTTTTCGTCCCATGTCAATTGACCAAACAAAACCTCTTGGTCTGCTATATACGACATGGTGCCATAGCGGCTATCCTGCTCATGATTATTATAGGAAAAAGACAAAAGAATCTTCTTTGAAAACGGCAATTCATAATTCCCAATAATCTCCCATCGGCGAGTGTAAATACTTTCACCATAAATACTATCCCCTCCTCTGAATTCAGGCGTCCAATCCAGCTCTCCACCCCAACGATCCTCTTGCACATATCGCGCACCCCATTGCAATAATTTATTTGACTTTCGACTCAATGACCATTTTTGAAAAATAGACCATCGATCTTGCAATGTCACATCTGTAAAACCATCATTATTGTCATCGCGAGGTTGCTGATAATTGAAATAATTAATACCTGATAAAACACCCAATCGCTTTGATGGCGAAACTTTAAACATCACATCATTATTCCATTCTCCCCAAGAATTGATATTGGACTCCAATGAAAGCAACGGCGCATCTGAAACTTTTTTTGTGATCACATTGATCAGTCCGCCGACCGCCTCACTGCCATAAAGCGCAGACGCCGGACCTTTCACCACTTCTATACGATCAATCATCGAAGTTGGAATTCCTGACAAACCATAAACCGTGGAAAGCGCGGATACTATTGGCATTCCATCAATTAGAATCATCGTATATGGTCCTTCTAATCCATTGATATGAATGTCTCCTGTATTGCAAATATTGCAATTCACCTGAGGCCTCACTCCGTTCACATTAGCCAATGCTTCGAAAATATTCGGAGTTGGATTTTTTGAAAAATAAGATGAATGATAAATCTCCACCGGCACCGTACAGTTTTCTCGACTGATCGGTTTCATCGTCGCGCTGATCACTAACTCGCGCAAAACACCAAGGGTATCCGCGCTGGGAAACCCCGGTGGCGGCGCCTCCTGGGACATTACATCCCAAGAAAACAACAATAACAATATGACAATAATAATATGTTTCATTCTTACCCAAAGGATAGTTTGGGGCACAAATATATAAAAGTTAGACTCATCTAACTTTTTATCTTTTGCTAACCATGACATATCTTCGTGCTTATGCTATCCAATACCGAAGAAAATTATCTCAAAGCACTCGTGCACTTGACCATCGAAAAAGGTCTCAAGGATGCCGGAACCAATGAATTAGCGCAGCTTCTAGGAGTGAAGCCTGCCACGGCTACAGACATGCTCAAGAAATTGAAGACCAAGAAATTGGTAGACTATAAAAAATATGGTCGCATCACCATCACTGCCGCCGGTCGAAAACATGCCATCGAGGTCATCAGAAAACACCGACTATGGGAAACATTCCTCTTCGAAAAACTTCATTTCTCCTGGGATGAAGTACACGAAGTTGCAGAGCAACTCGAACACATTCAAAGTAAAAAATTGATAGATGAGTTAGATCGCCTACTCGGCTTTCCATCCGTAGATCCTCACGGAGAGCCCATCCCAAGCTCGAAAGGAGAACTCAAAGTAAAACCACGAATAACGCTCGCCGAAGCACCAATCAAGACTTCGCATATCGTAATGGGAGTAAATGACGATCACGCAGAATTCCTTCAATATGTAGACAAAGTAGGATGTAAAATCGGAGCAAAAATCAAGGTCATCCAAAGACACGCGTTCGACGATTCTCACGAGCTAGAAATCAATGGCAAAAAAGCCCTAGTAACCGCCAAGTTTGCGCAACAAATTTTTGTCGCCTAACTTCTACACTGCATCACTACCATTGTCGATGACAAGCTTGGTACCTGCGGTGGCGGGTACTTCGTGACGGGTACCTGCGGTGGCGGGTACTTCGTGACTGGTATTCGCTGCGCTCATGGTGTTCCGCTAAAGCGGAATAAATTTTAGCATATGCGAAATCGATTAAATCATATTCCGCGCTAGCGGAACACCATGAGCGCAGCGAATACCCGTCACCGAAGGTACCCGTCACGAAGTACCCGTCACCAAAGGTACCAAGCACCGAAGGTACCAGTCACCGCAGGTACCCTACTCGCCGAAGGCGAACAGAGGGTAGCCTCGCTCGCCCTGGTTGTTGTAGAAATCTAAGAAATGAAGCTTATATACCCTTTCATCAGGAGTCTTGATCGCGTAGACATATTCCGAATAAACCGTGTATTGCCCCGCATCGAGATCGAAGAATTTCCAATCATATCCAATCACATTGCTACTTGCACTGTAATTATTTTCTTGAATAGAATTAAAATCAACCTCGTCATATGCTTGGAATATGCGCTGAGCGCGAACACCGGACTTGTCATTGATAAGCACACCCGTTACTAGATAAGGAGTGTATGGATCGTAGAATAGATGCACGTACTGTGTAAAACACAAATCCCATTCGCTCGGATAGACCTGAATAATTTCGTCAGAACTCAATTTAATTCCCAATCCCAATTCACCTTCAGCGATGGGGACAAACATTATTTCACCCTCAGAAGAATTCACTGCACCATATTCTAACGTGAATCCATTTTCCTGAAAATCATAACAACGTATTTTCAATTTAGGATAGGGCAATCCTTGTGTGTTATAACCTCTATCAAGTATCCAAATTTTTTGTTCACGCATCCAATCGCCAATGCTCAAACTATCGATTCCCCCCGATGGAGCATCGGTCTTAAATGTTAGGCCTGCCTCACTCATTACCGCCAGCCAATCGGAACTATCAGTGCGGGCCGCTTGGCCGAAAAGCGCAGTGTTTAGCTGCAAATAATACAGTCCATCTTTTCTCGAAATCAATAATTCCCACGCATCCTTTTGCATCGTCTTCACCACGCGACCTTCTGATAAATCAAACCAGATCACATCGTTGTAAGAACTCCCCATTTCGATGGTTTGATAGATCGTCCCTCGTCGCTCTGCCTTGTCGATCGGAACTTCTTCTTTCCAACAAGAAGAAAAGAAAATGGAAATAAAAATAGAAGTCAGAAAAATTCTCATTTCTTAAAATTGTATTGCAGAGAAATAAAATAATAACGTCCCATGGCCACGAGTGATTGACCCGCTCCACTTGAATGGGCGCCGCCTCCAGCAGCGAGATTTACTGCTTGAACATCTAACGCATTCTTTACACCAACGGATAAACTCAAAGCTTTTTCCAAAAAATAACGTTGAACATTCGCATCGATCATCGTATAACCTTCACCTCGCGCTAGTTCCACTTCATCATTTTCATTTAAAATAAAATTTGGATTACCTCCGAGCCATCGAGCGAATGCTTGCACATTCCATGTACGTGAATCATTGTACCAACCCAGCGAAGCACTTCCCTCTTGCGTGAAGAGCGATCCGTCGAAATCACTGCTCTCTCGCACGTTTCCGCCGTATGCAAGTGTTCCTTTCCAATTGCCTTTGTAGATCGTCTGTTCGATATTAAACCCCGCCGTCTCATATCTACCGATATTCACATAAGAATATAATGTTGCATCAACCTGTGCGAGTGAAATCAAATCTTGAATACGATTATAGAAGAGCACTAACTCTGTTTTTCCAAACCAATTTTTCAATTCTGTTTTCTTGGAAAATGCCGTTTGAAATTGATGACTGCGTTCTGCAGAAAGTTCTTGACTCCCTTGAATATTGTGATTGACATCTACGAAGAAGAAATACAATTCCTTCAAGGATGGCGCTCTAAATCCATTGGCATACGAAGCTCTCCATGACCACCAACCATTATTCCACATCGCTTGAAACGATGGAATCACGGGCATTTCATAAGCACTGTTATAACCCGCGCGCAGACCTGGTTTCAATGTCCAATGCGCATTGACATGATACATTGCTGAAGCAAAAATTGCTGCGTCTAGAATCGATTGCTCTCTATCTGAAATTCTTCTCCCGATGGTGGATTCATAGGACACGTCATATCCCATTTCCGTGCTCCATTTTTTAGTCTTTGAATTGTAATACGCCGCTCCTCGCGACATCCATAGATCAAAGCGTGCTGTATCCTGCGCTCCTTCTTGCGTTACAAGCGTTTGATCCAAGGAGGTCAAATCGGTGACGTAAGTATTCTTTCTTCTATTGTACTGATTGTATCCAAATACTTGATTGCTTTCCCAACGCTCGTTCCATTTTTTAATCATGGTCAAACGTGCATCGCTCCTCAGTGTCTTGTAAGTATCATCAAATGCGCTTTCTCCGAATGGAGCGCGCGGAGCACCTCGGTTAATGATGAGCTCATCAAACAATTGATAAGCTCCATCCATTCTCCAACCTTTCTTATTCCAACCTGCTCGGGCAGTCACGCCGTGCTGCAGACGCGGCTTCCAGGTGCGCACACGACTGCTGTCTGCTCTCCAATCTTTGAAGGTCCCCTGCCACTCTTCACCGGATGTCCATCCATCAAACTGATTTCTGAATCCATCCACTGCTACATATCCGAATTTGAAATTGCGTTGCACACTCACTTGGTTATTCAACGTACCCACCGACTCCGCATAGCTTTTTGCAAGCACATCCCACTTCGATCTGCCTTCCTTCTTGGTAATAATATTGATAGTTCCAGCGATGGCATCACTTCCAAATTGCACGCTCAGCGGACCCTGAACCACTTCTATACGCTCAACATTCGCCAAATTAATTTGACGCAAATCAATGTTGCCATCTGTTCTTCCAATCACTGGAACACCATCCATCAAAATCTTCACATTAGATCCACCCATGCCTTGAATGGTAAGCGAACTTCCGAGAATAGCATCCTGTCCGATGCGGATATTCATCTCCTGCACCAATACATCTTCTAGATTGACAGCCGCGAGTTGGTCTATTCTTTTGCGATCAATCACGCGCATGCGATGAATGCTTTGATCTGCGCGCACTGCATCATGCTGTGCTGTAATCACCACGGCATTCATCGTATGGTCTTTCGACATTAATCCAACCACATTCTTACCTTTTTGAATGTACACCGGACGTGTTTCATATCCGACCAATCGTAGCTCCAAGAGCAACGAATCTTTATCCTGAAAGCAAAGTGCTGGCACCATCACCTTTCCCTCTGCATCCGCATTGATAGTGCCGTAGTTGGGCAGCGTAATCACTACCCCCGGCAAGGGCAAGCTATCATTGCTATCAATAAAAACAAGTTCAGTCTGTCCTCGCATAAGCGAGAACAGACTGCAAAACACAAACACAAGAAAATTACACTTTATATGCATCTTGAATATTTCTAACTATATCTCTCCAACCTTCCAATTCAGGAATGCCTGGCTTTCTTTTTCCAAAAAATTGTACAATCAATTCCCTTTTACTATCGAAGCATTCCACCGATGTTACGATTCCATCCACCGATGGCTTTCTCACCACCCAAACATCCACCAATGAAGCAGACTTGATATGGAGATTGAATCGTGGATCCATCACATTTAGCCATTCATCCATCTCTATAATGCGATTCACTTCTCCTGAAAAAATCTGAATCATCCCGTGATTTCCAACAAATGACATGATTGGAACTTTTCTATCTGAACATGCCTTAAGCATAGCCGCGACAGCTTCTGGTTTCACGGAAATTGCAAACTCACCTTCCGGTGCATTTCTTAGTGCATCCTGACGAGAGAGATTGTACTTTTTTACCAAACCAAAAAACTCATGCGTGTCTTTCATTTCCAACCATCCCTGTTGAAACGCATACCTGTCAATGCTTTCAGGATTTGAGAACACAGGAGCATCTGCAACCTCCTCCAACGAAACCGAACGATCATTCGATGTATAAGCATTGACTAATTCGTGGTAAGCACTGTCATTCGATTGGTCTGTCAAGTATATTTTATGAATCGCATTTCCGCTTTTATCAAAAAACTGAAGGCTCTTTCGATCACCCTCAGAAACGGCCAACGCATATTTCCATACACTGAAAAAAATTCTTAAGTCAATCCATTCACCTAAGAACATCCCCACCATCGGACCATTAAATTCAGGACGATCATACTCTCCCTTCACCTCATGTACCACGCTATCATTGCGGGTTAGCGCCATCACACGACCAATGGATCCAACGCCTTTTAGTATATCTATAAATGCTGGTTTCAAGAAAATGACTTCTGCCGAATCTCTTGTAGCGAGCAACTCCAATTCTGTTGCTCCCAATAGTTCAGCCGCATTTCTAATGCGCATTTTTGGTTGTTCTTTCAAAAGATCCGCCCAGCGTTCTTTCAATGTTTTTTCCATTAATTCCATAATAATATCTCTTTATATAGTTCGTGATAATTCTGATGCGATGTGGATAATCAATTGATCCTTGAATGGGATTATTTCTGCCTCCACATCAAAGCAATCCTTCATCATTTTTTCTGTAAAAACCTTATCCGGCGTGCCCTGTGCGTAGATCTCTCCGTTGCTGAGTACTATTACCTCATCGCAAAATTGTGCTGCCTTTTGAATATCGTGTAATACCACTACCGCCGTATTTCCTTGCTCGACAAATGAGACTACTCGACTCAATAAATCATGTGCGTATTTGATATCCAAATGATTTAATGGCTCGTCTAACAATAAACATTTTGCTTGCCTAACTCCGTTGATATCCTTGAGTTGAACAAAGGTTCTACTCATGGATACCCGCTGCTGCTCACCTCCCGACAATTGCTGATAGGGTTGAAACGCCATGTGGTCCAACTCCGCCATATCTAATTCATCTTCCACAATTATCGAATCGTTCAATTGTGGTCGTGATTTAAAATGTGGATACCTCCCCATCATCACCACTTCTTGCACATTGAATTGATGCGCTGTAGCGCTTGATTGGCGGAGCGCAGCACGCTCCTTGGCTAAATCCTCCACGGCATAGCTTTGAATGCAGCGGTCATTCCATGTCACCCGACCACTTGTGGGCAAAAGCTCCATACTAAGCAGCTTCATCAATGTTGATTTGCCCGCACCATTGGCTCCGATGATACCCACCAATTTTCCAGGTCGAATATTGAATGAAACATTATTGACCAATACTCTACCATTCACACGATAGGACAAGTTTGAAACAGTTAGCATATCTGATTCCTCCTTTGATTTTTTCTAAGTAAATGGATAAAAAATGGAGCGCCCAACATGGCTGTTACAATACCCACAGGCAATTCCGAAGGCAGCACCAATGTTCTTGAAATCATATCGGCAAGCACCATCACCAGTGCACCAATGATGGCCACATACGGCACCGTCCATTCATGATTGCTACCAACGATCAGGCGAACGATATGCGGAATCACCAAGCCGATAAAACCAATGACTCCGCAAAAGGCTACTGCAACGCCAACGCACAAGCTTACCAACAAGATCATGCGTCGCTTTAACTTTTCTACCGAAACACCAAGATGCATCGCCTCATATTCGCCCAATGTCATCAAGTTTAATTGCTTCGCCTTCCATCGCATGGAAATGAACAGAAGGATAGCCAAACACAAGAGGACATAAACTTTATATGGATTTAGACCACCAAAACTTCCGAGGGTCCAAAACGTAATCGAACGCAATTGTTCATCATTGCTGAGATACGAAAGCACTCCCGCACCGGCGCCACAAATGGCATTGATGGCGACACCCGTCAGAATCAGTTGTTGCATATCTACACGTTCTTGAATTCGCGATAAACGTTGCACTGCAAACACTGCACTGAGCGCTCCGATAAAGGCGAATAGCGCCATCATTATTCCGCGTACATCTAACGATGCACTCCAGTGAATCAATGGCATGAGAATAATTGCAATGCCCGCCATCAGCGCAGCTCCCGAAGAAATCCCGAGCAGTGAAGGTTCTGCCAAATCATTTCTCATCAATGCCTGCAACGATAATCCAGACATCCCTAGAATTGCTCCTACTGCGGCAGCGCCTATCACACGTGGTACACGTATATCGAAGAGCACAAACGCACTTTCATTTTTTCCTAAAAAAGAATTTAATAAATCACTCCAAGCGATAGGATATGCACCCACCGTGAAGGCCCACATCATCACCATGATGAGCACCATTACAGAAAGCGATATCCCTAAATATGATTTCAATTCTTTGAAAATAATTTTGCTCTCAATTCTGAAACACCTTGCACCACGCGCGGACCGAAGCCTGAAAGCAACTGACCATCCATCGCGATGATGCGTTTGTTTTTATATGCATCTGTTTCAGCAATGCCAGGAATTTTCCCTAAACCTTCTACTCCACCAATAGCATCCAGTCCTGTATCGAACATGAGAATAGCTTGTGGATTGGACTTTACCAAGTACTCGATCGAAAGTGGTTTATAATCCTCAAATTCGGTAATTGCATTTTGTGCGCCTGCCAAGTGTATCATATTTGCTACTGGAGTGTTCGCGCCTGACACCATCAGATTTCCGCCGCCGCGAGCGTAAATGAATAATACACGCTCGTCTGTCATGGTGTCTTTCAAGGTGCGATACTGCAATTCGATATCTGCAATCAACTCTTTCGATTCTTCTTCTTGATTCAACGCTTTGGCGATTTCAGTAATCGAATTTTTACTCCCTTCGATAGAGTACTCCTTCGTTATTTCTATGATCGTGATTCCAGCATTTTTCCATTGAGCAATCATTTCTGGTTTCACTTCATTTTTTACAAGAAAAATATGTGAGGGCTTTAATGCGAGCACAGCCTCCGTTTGAATAGAGCGCACATGGCCCAACACAGGGAGTTTCAATACCACGCTTGGGTAAGTAGATGTCACATCCACTCTCACTAAACGATCGCCCCAGCCAAGCATAAAGAGCGTTTCGGTAATGGATCCATTTAAAGAAATCACACGCGCTTGCGATGATTCTTGCTCAGCAGGCTTAGTAGCATCGTTGCAAGAAAATAGCAACGTCGCAAAGAGAAAGGCTAAGAATAATTTATTCATTATTTCACTTGAATTTTATGCTGTGAAATCGCACCGTTTGATTGAAGTGAAAGAATGTAAATACCCGCATTAAGCGCCGAAACATCTATGTGCTGTGTTTGAAGCTGTGCAGTGATATTCAAATTATCCTGCATCACCATTCTGCCTTGCATATCATAGATTTGATAAAGTGCATGGTTATTCGTGTTGGAATGGATAATCACTTGAATGAAATCATCCGCAGGATTCGGATAAACACCTACAATTTGTGCGGCATCCAATTCAGAAATGTTAGACACGCCTAACTTTTCTTTGTTAAACATATAGTCTCCATTCGCGCTTCCTCCGAAACCCGTGAACACTACTTTCCAAACATCACCATCTTGTTCTTGAACGAAGTAAACCACATCACCCGCCACTTCGAAGCCCATACCTGTAAAGGTTTTCCAATCGTATCCGATGGTATTTATTTCTTCTGAAAAAGAATAAGAAGTATAATCCACAAATGTCTCTTGATCTACGCCATCCGCTTGAATCACGGTTACATCAGGATGATGAAGGACACCTGCTACAGTGTAGGCAGTAGGCACATAGTCTGTGTATTGGGTGAAGAGCAAATCCCATGATGCCGACGCTGGTTCGCGATCCAAAAACTCATTATTTATAATGGAATAATAACCGAATACTTTATCTGTGTAATTAGCCTTATCAAGTGTAAGTACTTGTGTGTTTTCGCCATTGATATCGGCTATTTCAAAATTGTACACACCTGCCAACGTGAGATTAACGAGCTTCAATTTCTTTAGATCACCAGCCGTGGTCTGAACGACATAAATGCTATCACCCGTAACAAAGTGCGTGACCGGATTATACATTCCCCAACCAAAATCGAGCGAAGAACCGCTGTTGTTCTGATCAAACGCTCCGAGCTCCCACGAAGTAGCGCTATTATTGAGTGTTGGCCATCCGTCGAAACCACTTACATCCACCGATTCCCAATCGTTGATCGTACCATTTGGATAGACCTTCGCGATGTTTCCCGCCGCTGCATTGATATGAATCGAAGATGAAAATGTTCCGATGCTAAACGCAATATCCCATTCCGTTTTCGGCGCCGACGCCATCTCCCCATTTTCCATAGAATACCACACCTGATTAGCATATCCCGCACCTTGAGACACAATATCTTGCACCATCTGTGCAGGTGAAGTAAGTGAGATAAGTAGAATAGCTACAACTAAAACCGAATGAACGCTCGGTAAATATTTTTTCATGACCTTGTTATTTAGATTGATTATTGACAACGCAAATAACAAGTACATTCCTCACTCACGTCCTACCATAAAAATGGTATTCCCAAGAGTAAGGGTTAAAATACCTTTTTTGTGGTAGTGGGGGGGATTGGTTCTTGGTTCTTAGTTCTTGGTTCTTCTTTCTAATAGGGGCGGTCCGTGGATTGGCACCACCCTTCGACTGCGTTCAAAATTTACGCTTCGCTCATTTTGAACTACGCTCAGGGAACGATGGCGCCTCGTTAAATGAGAAAAAACCAAAAAGTTAAAAAGCCACAGGCTTTTTAACTTTTTGGTTTTTTCTCATAAGAGCGACACGTCCCGTTCCCCGAGCGAAACGAAGCGTCAGCGAAGTGAAGTCGAGGGGCGGTGCCAATCCGTGGAGCAACCATTTTCGAACTAAAAACAAAGAACAAAGAACCAAGAACCAAGAACCATGAACTAAATCCGCAACGCGGAAACCGCCATCAACGCCACCCCCACTGGCAACGCTCCTTGGAAGCCGAAGAGTTCGATGGCTAAGAGGAAGCATGCGATGGGAGCTTGCGAGACTGCGGCGAAGACGAGGATGAATCCAATCGAAGCGAGTACAGAAATTTCTACAGGAAAGAAAAGGGATGCGGCGCTGCCGATGGTGGCACCGATATAAAATAAGGGAGTGACCTCTCCGCCCTTAAAACCCGCAGCAAGCGTGAATGCAGTGAGTAATAATTTTATCCAACCATCTTGAAATGGACTAGCAGTGTGAAATGCTGATTGAATATAAGGCACGCCCAGTCCAATGTGGCGCGAATCGTTGAGCATGAATACGGTGAATACTATGAGTATCGCTGCAATGAAAATAGCGACATAATTATTTTTAAAAAAATAATTAAATGTCTCTTTGAAATGTCGCAGCAAGGCACGATAGATATATGCCACCTGCATGAAAAACACTCCCAATAAAAAGAAGAACACCACTGCAATCAGCGACCAATCGGTGAAAGGATTCACTTGATAAACGGTGTGTTCTATTCCCCAGAGCGAACACACCAAGTCGGCCGCAACCGCAGTAAATACCGCAGCAATGATTTGCAAAGGCGGCGTATGTTTATTTCTGCGTCCATGTTCTATAGCGTACACCGCACCTGCGAGAGGAGTTCCAAACACTGCAGCGAATCCTGCGCTGATACCGAGCATCGAAAGAAACTCACCTTGATCTTTCCACCACGCATCCCACGACTTCCATTGATGCGCGACCGACCTTCCCATTTGAACAGCAGTTCCCTCGCGGCCGGCGCTGCCGCCGAAAAGATGTGTGATCCAAGTACCGAAGAGTATCAGCAAAAATGATTTCGGACCAATTCCTTCTTTCTCATTGTTCCATCGCTGATAGATATAGGTGATCAGTAATCCCGCCAATGGCAACAATAGCATCAACTCGATATGTTGCTCCCTCGTATTGGTCACCAAATCGAGCACCGCGAGAAACAATGCCGAAGCAGACCCTGCAATAGCCGCTATCGCGATGCACGTGATCAGAAGTTTTAACCCCATATTCATAGAGGGTAAAAATACCCTTTTTTAGTGATGAAACTTCTGCTTTCTTTGTGATGCAAACCTCAAATAAAACCTTAACACTATGAGTACAAACATTAAACTTTTAATCGCCCTTCTACTAGGTGCTGCGATTGGCGCTTTGGTGATGAAGCAAACTACCGCCACAGCAGTAGAAAGTTCCGAGCAAAAAGAACTGACGGATTCAAGCTCCACAAATCTTGACAAAAAAATAACTCTAGAAATAGCCAAGCCTCTATTGGATACCAAACCCCTTGACTTTACCACTGCTCTCAGTATGGTTAGAAATCAAGAAGTAGACGCTCTTCTAAACTCTAAAGCAGTGTATACACTCGATGTAGTAAACAGATTAGCCATAAAATCTTGGCTTATGGATAAAGACTACGTCTTAAGATTACTAGGGATAGAGGAATACGAAGACATGGAAAAAGACGTACAAAGCATGCGATGCTACATTGGATTCAATAAAGACCCACAACGAGGAGAACTCGGTTATACATTGGTGTGTATGCCTGCTGACTCGGAAGGTAACGTTATAAGACGAAATAATGGAAGAGCGAATCCAGCTCAATTTCCTGAAGGAATTGAGTACCACTTGCCATGTCCAAAAAATTGTGGAACGGCTAATCACATAAATAATTTATCTCGTCAATAAGATAACCGCCAAAAATACGATTGCAGACTATCACTTATATCTATCTGACTGCATTATGTGCAGGCTCTTTTGTAGGACTTGTGAGATGGAAACATCTTACAAGTCCTTTTAAACTATTGTGGGCACTCATGTGCTTCACATTCATTGAAGAGTTTTTACTTCACGCATTTAATCTATTACCAGATCAGTCATTGATCGTCTATCGTATTTACACAGTGGTAGCATTCACATTGTATTATTCCATCTATTTTAAATTATTTAAAAAATCATTCTCCCGCACCTTTAGTCTACTCTCCATTCTCAGCGCCTTCCTGGTGTCTTGTGTCGCTCCCATCACCTTCGAAGAAAACTCTGTCTTCCCTTCGCTCCCCATTTTTGTATGTGTGAGCCTGCTTATTTTAAATGCTCTCATAAGTTTCTACGAAATGTTGCTCTTTCCATCACGCACCAAACTGGTTGTTTCAAGCAACTTCTGGCTCAACACTCTCAATCTATTTTATTGGTCATCTACCATCGTATTCTTCGGATCTTATAATCTAGCGATTAAATCAGAATTTAATATTGAACCCTATCTTGATGTACACAATGTTCTAGGTATTTTATATTATCTTGGACTCGCTTATACGCTCTACCTTGACCGCCACTATACATCTCCTTCAAACCCAGCAAGACTTTAATACACTTGTAGTATCAAGCTTTTTGGTATTCTTCTCGATATGTTTATTTATCGTGTTGTTTGTGGTTCAGTACAAAAAAAGACAAGCGGAATTTGAATTCGAAAAAACGCAAATGCAGTTAGCATTTCAAAACGAAAGTGCCAAGGCACAAATGGAGATGACTGAAATTACCCTCCGAAGATTATCCCAAGAAATTCATGATAATATCGGACAAAAAATGGCTCTTGCTTCCATGCAATTAAATGCCAGTCCCCTAACATCTGACACCCTAGAAAATAGCAAATACCTCATCCAACAATCACTTCAAGACATTCGCGATCTTAGTAAATCACTCAACGACTCCTATCAACTCGACCTGGGATTACATGCGGGAATTAAACGAGAATTAAAATTAATTCAAGACACCAATACCTGCAGCACCTCCTTCTCCGAACGTCAACACGAAAGCGAATACTCGCTCACCAGCAAAGAAGAATTAATTTTATTTCGGTGCATTCAAGAAGCACTCAGCAATACTATCAAACACGCTGCTGCCACAGAAATTACGGTTGAAGTGGACGAATCTGCATTGCATTACACCATTCAAATCAAAGACAATGGGAAAGGTTTTGACGCCACTACCATCACTGAAAATATTGGCCTGCGTAGCATTCGCGAACGCATCGCCTTATTAAAAGGAAATATTCAGATCACCTCTTCGCCCAATAAAGGCACTACGATTATTTTTATTCTTAAATCCCAAAACCATGATCAAGCTAGCACTCACGGATGACCATACACTCGTTAGAAAAGGGCTCATAGCCATCCTCGAAGAATTGGGGTATGATTGCGTATTGGATACGGATAATGGCGAAGAGCTCATTGCTCATTTGCCAGAAGTAGAGCCAGATGTAGTGCTCATGGATTATGCCATGCCCGAGATGGATGGTGTGGAAGTCACGACATTCCTCACCGAAAATTTCCCCGATATAAAAGTACTTGCATTGACCATGAATGATGATGACCTATCTATCATCCGAATGATCAAAGCCGGAGCGCGCGGATACATCCTCAAAGGCGCGACGCCTGCCGAGCTCAAATTAGCCATCGATGAAGTACACGAAAAAGGATATCATTATACCGAGCGTGTCACGGGCAGTATCATTCACTCATTAGACCATGAAAAATCGACACAGCCCATTTTCGAAAAAGAGCATATCACCGCGCGCGAACAAGAATTTTTGCAGTGGGCGTGCACTGATTTAAGCTATAAAGAAATCGCCGATAAAATGAATGTAAGTCCGCGCACAGTTGATGGATACAGAGAATCGCTTTTTGATAAATTAAATATGAGAAGTCGCATCGGACTAGTACTCTTCGCGATAAAAAACGAACTCGTCCAGATCTAAGCTCCCACCGTCATTACAATGTGATAGCCTCGGAGTTGTATGTGCTGCAATTGAAACAGGCGCTCGCCGTGGACTCCAGCGTAGTCGCAAATTAATTCCTCTTGTGTGAGCGCAAATGGTCGAATAATCATGTCCTCATTAAAGGTCACTTGTTCGCCGAAATATTTAAATACCGCTTCCTTTGCGCTCCAAATAATGGTGATATATTGGAGATAATCGCGTTGCTCCATGGCGCGATTTAATTCTTTGGGGTGGCAAAAACGAGCCGCGATCTTTTCGAGTTTTTCGTCCGTCCCTTGAATATCGAGCCCCACTTCATGATCCGCCACCACGATTCCGGCGAGGTCGCCGCAATGGGAGATTGAAATATATCGGTTGCCGTTAAGATGAGGCTTGCCCGTGGACGCAAATTGGAGGTTCGCCCCAGGAAGGAGCAGTTGTAATAAAATACGAGCCGTGAGCCATTCCCGCTTTCTTTTCTCCAATCTCACCAATTCATATTGCCCCGCCAAATCATCCGTCCATTTGATCATAGCCTCCAATTCACCGAGGTTTTCGGTGGTTTTCCAGACCAAAAGGCGGCCTGTATTGGTAATATTACTTTGGTAAATAAGCAGCGGCATATGAACAAATAAGAGGGCGCAAGTGTATGGTTAAAGTAACGAACGTGCAAATCAAGATTTTTTGTACCTTTGCACCTCGTTTTCAAACGATTATTTAATTTTAACAGAATAAAATGAGTACTGCAACCACTGCCAAAGTGATGAATTACAAAGTGAAAGACATGAGCCTCGCGGAATGGGGCCGTAAAGAGATCAAACTTGCTGAAGCAGAAATGCCAGGTTTGATGTCACTCCGTAAAGAGTACGGACCATCTAAGCCATTGCAAGGCGCTCGCGTAGCGGGTTGTCTTCACATGACTATTCAAACAGCGGTTTTGATTGAAACCCTTGTTGAGCTAGGTGCTGAAGTATCTTGGAGCTCTTGCAACATCTTCTCAACTCAGGACCACGCTGCTGCTGCTATTGCTGCTGCTGGTATCCCAGTTTTTGCTTGGAAAGGCATGAACGCTGAAGAGTTTGACTGGTGCATCGAGCAAACGCTTCACGCGTTCTCAGATGGTCAACCATTGAACATGATTTTGGATGACGGTGGTGACTTGACAAACATGGTGTTTGACAAGTATCCAGAACTCGTTGCAAATATCCGTGGTATCTCTGAAGAGACTACTACAGGCGTACTTCGTTTGTATGAGCGTGAGAAGAACGGCACCCTCCTTCTTCCAGCGATCAACATCAACGATAGCGTTACAAAGAGCAAATTCGATAACAAATACGGTTGTCGTGAATCATTGGTAGATGCACTTCGTCGTGCTACAGATTTGATGATGGCTGGTAAAGTAGCTGTTGTTGCTGGTTATGGCGACGTAGGAAAAGGATCTGCTGATTCACTTCGCAATGCAGGTGTTCGTGTAATCGTTACTGAAATTGACCCTATCTGCGCGCTTCAAGCAGCGATGGAAGGTTATGAAGTAAAGAAGATGGATACTGCAATTAAAGAAGCAGATATCGTAGTTACAGCAACTGGTAACTTCAACATTATCGTAGAGCGTCATTTCCGTGCGATGAAGCACAATGCAGTAGTTTGCAACATCGGTCACTTCGATAACGAAATCGATATGGCTTGGTTGAATGACAACTACGGCGACACAATGGATACTATCAAGCCACAGGTTGATAAGTACACTATTGAAGGCAAAGACATCATCGTTCTTGCAGAAGGTCGTTTGGTGAATTTAGGTTGTGCAACAGGTCACCCATCATTCGTGATGAGTAACTCATTCACAAACCAGACACTAGCGCAGTTGGAGCTATGGGCTAATTATAAGAACTACGAGAACAAAGTATACGTTCTTCCAAAGCATTTGGATGAGAAAGTAGCGATGTTGCACCTCGAGAAAATCGGTGTAGAGTTGGATGTATTGACACCATCTCAAGCCGAGTATATCGGAGTACAAGTAGACGGTCCGTTCAAAAACGACGCATACAGATACTAAGATCAAACTCTTAATACAGAAAGCGCCCTCGTCGTTGACGAGGGCGCTTTTTTTTTTGCCCAAACTACTTAACTCCTAAACTCTTTTTTTCGCGCTACCTAACGGTCCGGGCTATCCGTTCCAAGTCCTCGCTCCGCTTCGCTTCACTGCGGGCTTTCCACTACTATCCCTAGCGCCCCAGCCACGGCTCGCACTGTTTCATTGCTTCACTGCTTAAATGTTTCACTGCTTAACTCTTTCGGTGGTTCACTTTTTAAATCCAGTTAATCAATGAACCAGTGAAGCAATTAACCAGTGAAGCAGTTCTAAAAAAACTCCTAAACTCCTCCACTCTCTAACTCTTCAACTCCTCAAGTTTCCCCAAACCCCAAACTCCAAACTCCTCTCCCCAAACCCGTAATTGCTTCACTCCGGGCTTTCCACTACTATCCCTAGCGCCCCAGCCACGGCTCGGAGGAATAATTTCTCAACTGTACTATGATATTTTATTTGTCCATTTAATTAATTGGGTTACTTTTAAGCAGACTGTTGTGGTTTGGTGCGCGAGTGAACTAATTAGCGGCAATTTAACCAAACATATAAACTGAAGATTATGAATCAAGACTTTGCTTTTATCCAAGACCATAAATTCAAACGAATTTTAATTCGTGACTATGTAGAAATGAATAATTGTATTGAGGCAAAAGCGTATAAATCGGTAATAGTTTTATCCGGGTCAATTATCGAAGCTTTGCTTTTAGAATTTTTGACAAATAATCCACCGGATGGATATACTAAAAATAAGATTGATAAATTAAGGTTTTTTGAACTAATTGATTTGTCTGAAACAATAGATTTAATATCAACGACAACGAAGGATTTAAGTTCAGTTATTCGTGAATACAGAAATTTTATTCATCCAAGTAAAGAGTTAAGGTCTGAATCAGAAATAAATGAGGACAAAGCAATTATTGCCTCTAGATTGGTAAATATGGTGATAGGGAATGTAAAAGAAAACCATCCAAAATTATATGGTAACAAAGCAGAGGATGTGTTCACAAAATTACATACTGACGCTCATTCTCGAAAAATACTTAATTTCCTTCTGAACAAAATGAATCAAAATGAAATAGATTTATTGTACCAAAAATTTATTTCCTACTACATTAATAATGATAATGTTGATTATTCAGATAGAGATTTTGTCCATTTTGGTATTGAAAAACTGGAGACGTTTGTCTCAGATAACACTATTAAATCATACGTTCTTAAAATTGAGCCTGAAATAACTAATGGAAGTAAGGTACAGGCTGAAAAATTATTTGAATTGTTTGGAGATAAATTAGACCTTTATTATTCCGAAGAGAGTAAAAATACTATTCTAGTGTATCTATATTCTTGTTTAGGAATTTGCCAATCTTATTCGATTAATCAAAATTTATATAGTTACGCATCACGAGGAATTATTGACAAAATGAACCTATATTTAAGTAAATCTAAACCATATTATAACGCACATTTAAATGTAATGAAGTCAATAATTGAGGAGATTGCTGATATAAAAGAAGATTCGGATAAATGGGATACTCGTGAAGCATTTAAGGCTTTGCAAAAAGGCATATCTGATATTGAGTATGAGGCTTTCATCAACCAAGAAAATTCACAACTAAATATTGCGGATTTTACTAGTATATTAAATGATGAATATTTATCACCATTCTAAAACAAATAAAACCAACAATATTTTTAAAATAGCGGGGCTATCATGTATCTATAACAATGAAGTTCTAGATTTAAGTTTTGTGCATCTAATGAAATTTAGTGCTGAAACTCCCCGCCTTCGCAAAGCGGCAAACCGTTATATGCCACTTTAGGCCGACATGACAATGAAAGTAAACTTCGACATAAAAGACAATCACGCTATTGAAATTGCAGGACGACATATCGACCTACATAACAATTTCGACTTCGTTGGTTTTGACTACAATGTTGCTGACAGAGAAATTAAACTTCATTGGAAAAAAGCAAGTGGTGAATGGGTTGACAAAAAAGAATTTTCAAGTTTGGTTTTGACACATAAAGATGTGACCTTTTTAAAAGTTATGGAACAAGATGAAAAAAGCGTTTATGAGGACGATTGTTGTTTAGGCGAAATTACCTTTTTTCCATCGACAGCAAGAGAAATTAATGACAGCATTAGTCCTCGACCAAAACCAAATGACGGAGACGACATTCTTTACTTTTTTGAAAACGGACAACTAATACGAATTCATTGTGAACAAATAGAACTCGGAGTAAAAATGCCAACCGAAATTTCCGACAACAACTTTGCTTATAACAACTTGACAGAAGAAGAAGCATTTTGGGTTATGTGGTATTTCTTAGACGGACATTATGAGTTGGCAGGTGGAGAATTTGACCTATCAGACATTTTGAGTGCTTCACAACCTTTTGAATTTGATGACAACGGACACTTCGATGGACAAGTTAAAGGTAATAGACGAGTTGCACCAGCGGACAGCGGAATGGTTTGGCATTGGAATGAAGCAGTAAAAAAATATAGAGAACTCGGACGACCAAAACCAATACCATTAAAGAAATGAGAAAAGCGGCATATAACAGGCGTTTGGCAAAAAAGCGGGTTCAGTGCTTAAATGAAGCTTTGTGCTTCGTATCAAGTTCTGTGCTGGCAGACAGTTTAGTACTTCGAAACCCGCCCGAACGCAAAGCCCGAAAACGTTATGTGTAATTACCAATACGAATCAAATGCCACCATCATTCATAAACATTGTTCCTGGAGTAAGCATTGGTGACTTTCGTCTTTCCATGTCCTGTATTGAGCTACTGGATCTTATTAAACGATTGAATCTAAATTTTGAGATTTCTCCCTTAGGATCCGTACTAATTATTAGAAGTGAAGATTACTGCTTTTGGATTGAAGGTGAAAAGATCACGCAAATTTCAATTAGCAATAATCAAAATGCCAAGCTTGCCGGCATTTGCGGTATTGGCGACACTCTAAAATCTTGGGAACGTGAAATGAATGCAAAATTCATCTATGATAATTATATCAACGCATGTTCAGAAATTGAGGGATTAGGATTAGATATTGAAGAAGAGCCTGAGGACATAAATACAGTAGAAGAAGTAGACAAGTTTGATGAGGGAAATCTAAAAGTGAAGACAGTGTACATTTTCCCTATTAAAAAAGAAAACTACCCATAAGAGCACCTTGAAGCAATGCCGCGCCGAAGTGATTCCGCAAACGCTTAGGTTTGTCTTTTTGCGGCACTGCACCAAGCTGCAAACCGTTACCAGCAACCGTAAAACGACACAACGCAAGAAATGAACAGACAGATTTTAAGACAATATATTGAAGAATACAAACTTGAATTTCAACGAGTAAACCAACAAGAAATTTACAAGTGGAAAGCCGTGAAATGTTTCCAAGACAATTGGAATATAGAAGCAACAAATTTCCTCGAAATGCTTTCTCAATCAATTCGTCTTACTCAAAACTTGTTAAAATCAGGACAGTATTTCCCTTTGAGAATGTTAGTGCATTATGCAACACAAAGACCAGAAGAGCTGCGACAGTTGTTTAGAAATCTGTATGATGAAGAAAACGACATTTATCAAAGAATTAAAGACTTCCAGAACGGAACCGAATCAATACACAACAGTATTTTTTCAGGTAGAGATTTGAATACATACCAAGACCCTAGGGCAATTATAGTTTATTTGACATTACGTTATCCTGAACGATATTTCTTCTATAAATTTGAAATGTTTAAACAGTTTTCCGAACGACTTGAGTTAACTTACAGACCAATAAAAGGACGAATTGAAAACATTGGACATTTCAATAGTTTATGTGAAATCGTAAGGTATGAACTTTCCAATAACCAAGAACTTTTACAGCTTCACAAAGGCAGAATAACAGCAGAATGTTACAACGACATCAGTCTAAACATACTCACACAAGATTTTATCTATGCTGTTTCACGACACCTAAACCAACAGACAACAGTTCCTGTAACTTCAACTTACCAAACGGCAAACGAAGTTTCTGCAACTAATCTTTCCACTTCATCAGACCAATTGACCTTTAGGGGCAGGACAATAAACTTCATTCAAAACAACATTGACAATAAACGAATAGGAGACTTAGGCGAACTTTGGGTTTTGAAATACGAAATAGAGAAATTAAGGCAAAGTGGACTTCAGAAATTAGTTAGCAAAATCAAACATACAGCAAAAGACGAAGGAGACGGAACGGGTTACGACATCCAATCATTTGACGAAAATGGACAAAAAATTTATATTGAAGTAAAGACAACAAAGGGTGGAAAAAATTCACCATTCTACATCACAAGAACTGAACTTGAAAGGAGTAAAATTGATAAAGAAAATTTCTATTTGTATAGACTTTATAACTTTAACGAAGATAACGACACTGCGGAAATTTTGATAATTAAGGGCGACTTGACAAACTTATGCGAGTTTCCGACAACATATAAAATTAACTTGACAAATGACTAAAACGGCAGCTGGTAAAAGGCGTTTGGCGCAATGGCGGGTAAAGTGGTTAATTGAGCATTCTACCTCGCATCAACTTTTGTGGTTAAATGAAAGTTTTGCGCTCCGAAATCCGCCACTGCGCCAAGCGCCAAAACGTTACCTGCAACCTTAGACAACCGCAACGAAAAGAGATTTAAATGAGAAAATATGTCAAACACCGCCTTTAATTTTTTATCTGACAGCCATTTGACAAAAGATAGCAAGGACACCTTTTTAAAAAAATCACTTGTAGAAATCGAACAAGAATTAGACAGTTATAGAAGTTTTCTAAATTCTAACAAAAACAACTTAGATAAAGAATGTATAACCGACAATGAAGACTCTGTTGAAATTTCAGATTTTAGAATTCTACAAAAACTACCTAAACAAGACGAGATTTTTCAAAAATCACTTTTTCTTAACCGTTTTGTTATTGACGACCCCATACATTCTTTTTCTTTCAAAAATTTTGAGCTGATAAACAGGGACAGACACACCAGAGGCTACAGGACAATCACCGAAAACGAAGCAAAGGAAAAATTATGGGACAGGGTTCAATATATGAAAGGATTACTTCCAGGAATTCACGCTAATGTTCAATACATAAAGTTCTACCCTCTTTCCAAAGAACCGACAAATGAGCTTTTGAATTTTATTAATATTCCCGACCTAAGTTTTCCAAGTGAATTCCCTGAAGTTTACGAATGGTATTTAAAACATATTGTTATAAGAACTGTTGACGACAATCAAAAAATTATTGATTTAGTTGAACCTTGCAAGCAGCTTGCTATTTCTTTTCAAAATGATGGCACAGGTGTTTTCCTTCCTGCATTTTTAAATATGCAAATGCAAAATGTTGTTCCACCACTTCCGTATTATCAAAAATGGAAAGAAGATGAAATAATAAAATCTATAAGAGACCGGCATCTTGAATTGCTTAAAAAAAATGAATTCAGAATAAAATTTGGAGCAATTGTTTCGACAGAATCAGAGTTTGAGTTCCATTTTTTAAACTCAATTTTAAAAACACCGACAAGTACGACAGATGCCAAAGTTCTAAAAGTTTTAACCAAACTAAAATTACCTTCTCTTGCTTCGACATCTTTTGACAAGGTTATGGAAGTTAGACAATATTTTGACGAAACATTTGAAAACTTTCGAGATCAATTAAAGAACGACATCATATACTTACAACAGGTTCAGGACGAAAAACAGCTTGGAGAATTTTCAAAAGAACTCGAAAAGAAATATGAGGCGACTATTAAGGAAATTGAAGGTAAGATAAAGTTCAAATTTAATATTTCTGGTATTGACGTTTTTCCTACAGGTCTAGACATAGCGACTATGCTGACAACAACAGAACAATATCCATTTTTGATAACTGGTGCGAATGTTTTATACAAACTATATGAAGGACTTGTCAAGCAAAGAAAAGAAGCAAAAAGCAATCTTTGTTATTTCTTGTATAAACTCAAATAAATTGACAATGTAAATGACAAATAAAAAAAAGGCAGCAGGTAACAGGCGTTTGGCACAATAGCGGTTGACGTGGTTAATTGAACATTCTACCTCCCATCAACTTTTGTGGTGTATTGATAGTGTTTTGCTACAAAATCCGCCACTACGCCAAGCCGCAAACCGTTATGTGTAATGTTAAGACGACCATATGAAAAAGAAATCAATTCCAGGTTGGACAATAAATATTGACGAAATTTCTAAAGGCGTGTTTAAAGTGACGTTGACAGATGTTTATGGACGACAAGCTGAAATCATAGACAGCGCAACTGATGAAACAATTGAAAGAGCAATAGAAGACGCATTTGATATTGAAAAACAAATCTCACAAAACTGGAATTTATTTCTTTATGACCTTGCTGGTCAGAAATTATCCGACAAAGACATTAAGAACAAGGAATATAATGATAAAGCATTTGGTTCTTGGTTCATCGAAAGTCAAGACAAGCGATTGGTCTATGACGGCAAAGACTCTTGGCTAATATTTCAAACCAAAACCAAAGGCGACTGGACAAACATTGACTCAATAAAAAAAGACGAGTTGAAGTATTCAAATTTCGTCAGACAAATAAATCGGCTGACAGAAAATACTACACATAACAGCACCTTGCCAAAAGCGGGGCGTTCTTGGTGGCAGGAACTTTTCAGCTCCGAATAAACATTAGTGGTAGCTTGACAGATGGTGCTTCAAAAACCCCGCCTTTGGCAAGCTGCAAACCGTTGTCAGGCATATAAAAAGACAAGCGTGAAACAGATATTTTACATATTGACTTTAATTTTTGGGCTTTTAAGTTGTAGCAGTCGGACAGAAAAACCGGTTGAGACCTCAACTATTCCCAAAACTACTGATAACAAAATCAAACTTCATAAACTGGAGAATTTATTTGTAATTGGAGACTTTGACGGAGACGGAAAACAGGACACGGTATTTGAACATAATTACTCCAGACTAACCAAAACAGAAATTGAATTTTCAGCAGACCCTAGTCAACATGAGTGGGACACAGTCGTAAAATGGTTTTATGATCAAGAGGCAGATTTATATTTGACAATCAATAAATACAATCAAGATACATTGAGTTTAGGAACAGCTCAAGGACTCTATTGCTTAATGAATATTGGAGACAATAATAAGGACGGTAAGGACGAAATTGCTCTTGTGATTGACGAATTAGATTTTAGTAGAGTTAACAGTTGTAAAATATATTCTTTGTGTAAAGGCAAATGGGTAATATTGAAAGATTTCGATATTTATGAAGAATCATTTGATTTTTCAGGTGACAAGCCCCCTGTTTTTTATGAAATAAAGGATTTTTTGGAAAAGAAAAACGGTCAATGGTATTACATTGACTACCATCAAGAATATGAAAAACAAGAAGACGTTGGGAAAATGTTGCCACTAAAACTTGATAAATGCAAATGAAAAACCCCGATAACAGCACCTACCCAAAAGTGGAGGTTCAGCGCTTAAATGAAGCTGTGCTTCGTATCCAGTTTAGTGCTGTCAGACAGTTTTGTGCTTCGAAATCGGGCACGAAACCCTACCATAAACCGTTAAAGGGCATTTTAAAAAGACCACCATGTTCAACTTTTTGAAATCAAATAAAAAATACGAGCCACTTGACAAAGAGCTGAGAAAGTACTTTGAGAACAATTTTCTTTGGCTAATGCAGGAGTTTCCTGAAGTAAAAATAGAAGAGCATAGAATCCTGACTCCAACAATTTCAGACTTTCCAATTAAATGGAATAAAAGCAGAGACAATGCCATTGACGCTCTTAAAATTATTTGTAGCAATATGAACCTTGACCCAAATGAAATCAAGGTTGACTTCTTTAACAATGGGCTAAAGGAAATTAACATGGGAACATCTGTGATATTTCTGGAATCAGACCCCGAAAATCCAGAGGCCGCAGGATTATATCATCCTAAAAAAGTTGATGGCAAGTACAGCATTTCACTTGATGAAGCATTGTTAGAAAGGCCTGACAGTTTGATAGCAACAATTGCTCATGAACTTTCTCACGTAAAATTGCTTGGCGAAGAAAAGCTAGATCAAAACGATGAAATGCTAACCGACTTTACGACAGTCTTTTTCGGGCTTGGAATTTTCAATGCAAATTGTGCTTATCAATTTTACAATCAGATTGATCGTTGGGGACACAGCAAACTGGGATATTTAAAAATTGACGAATGGGCATATGCGTTGGCTTTGTTCGCATTTAGTAGACATGAAGAAGAACCTGAATGGAAAATGTTTCTAAGCAAGACGGTTAAAGGAGACTTTGAAAAGTGCTTAAAATATATGATTGACAATGAAGAAGAAATCTTCAAATTTGACGATGAAAAACAATAAAAAACGCCCTATAACAGCCGTTTTACAAAAGCAGGGTTTCGTGCTTCTATGGCAGTGAAGTGCTAAATTCAAGCTTTGTGCTTCTAATGAAGTTTAGTGCTAAAAATCCCCGCCTTCGCAAAGCGGCAAAACGTTTACAGAAAGCAGAACTAATGGTAATTCAACCATTAGAATAAAGAATGAATGCTAACAAATGACGAAAGAAATTCAACATATCGGCATTGCGAAAGTTAAACCTAACTGGGACTTTTGGGGGCTCATTGACCTCCATGGGAATTATGTTCTCGATCCCATCTGTCATACCATTTCAGACTGGAAAGATGGTATAGCTCGACTTGAAAAAGTTTCTACCAATATTGATATTGGCGGCGATTGGACAAATCACTACAATGGAGAATATGGCTTTATAAACGCCAACGGAACAATGATTACTGACTTCTCCTTTGGTTATGCAAATGACTTTTCCCTCGGACTTGCTGCGGTGAACAAAAATAAAAAGTGGGGTTTCATTGATAAGAATGGACAACTAGTAATTCCATTTCAATTTGATAACGTTCATTCGTTTCAACAAGAAGGTTGTATCGTATCACTCAACAATAAGTGGGGACTGATTGATAGAAACGGAAAATGGAAACTTGAAAACATATTTGAGAGTTTATCCAGCTTTAACTTTGGTCTTGCTGTGGCCTCTACTAAAAATGGATTAAAATCCAAAGAGCATCATAACTTTATCATAGACTCGAATGGAAATAAAATAATTGATCTTCCCAAAGAATGGTCTTGGTTCAAACCTGTCTCTGAAAAGCTAATTTTAATCGGTACGACAAGCGAATATCCGGGAGAAAGGATCTATGGATTCATGGACCTGCAAGGAAAAATTAAATCAACGCCTCAGTTCTACACTACATCCGACAGCCTATTTGATACTGGTCAATTTACCAACGGAAAACTATTCGTAGAGACCAAAAATGGTAAGAAAGGTTACATTAATGAAGAAGGAGAATTTGAAATTTCCAATACGTACACTTCTAAAAATGTAAAAAAAGAAATGGAAATCCATCAGAGACCATTTGACGAAGTATTACAATATTCGGAAGGCCTAGCTGTTGCTAGGAAGGATGCGCTGTGGGGAGTAATTGACGAGAATAACAAAATTAAAATTGACTTCAAATACCAAAGACGTATTTGGCGAACGATTGGCGACAAAGGACTATTCTTTACAGAACAGTTTCCGAAGTTTTCTTGTGGCCTAATTGGTATCTGTGAAGAGCGTGATACAATCTACTCAGGTTATATTGACAAAGAAGGTACGACAGCGATTGAACTAAAATTTAGAATCGCAGAACCATTTTATTCCCACAAGGAATAGAGCAATTATTAAACAAGGACGAAAGAACGGCAAAACCCAAAACTATCTAACTCCAAATGGAGCCTCAGTCGTTTCAGCAAGGTTTTTACTTTCATCAAAGTTATTGATCAATGATTTGAAGTACTCCGGAATAGTTATCTTCGAACTGCTTCAAAAGTTCAACCCCATCAAAATGAAATTCACCACACTCCTATTACTGATGCATCTCGCAGGGTACTCTGTCGCTCAAACAAGATTAGTCGTTTCAGATACCAATCATCTTATTTACTCTACCTGCGAATGGGAGGAGATTGATAGTGTCGTATTCATTTTATCAAACGGAAATCCCCCATTTTGTGATTCGTATGAGGTTTATTTTGACGATCATTTTCAACATTTGGCATATAAATCTGAAAGGGTTGGAGATTCATGCATCACTTATAATTATTGGCGCAGCGGACAGCTCAAAAAAAGGACAGTGTACTTGCAAAATGCTAACGACTTTCCAGTTTGGTGGTCGGATGAAATTTATTGCGAAAAAGGGGCAACAATTTATAAAGGCCCCTCACCCAATCAACCTGGTAAAAATCACATCATTTCTTATTACTGTAGCGGCAATAAGAAAATCGAGTATTTTCATGAAGGCATTGGAGCCGAGGGAAAGATGACCAGCTGGTACGAAAATGGAAACCTTGAGTCGGAATTATACTTCGAAAATAATGAACCAATCAATACTTGGAAATACTACAATTCAAATGGTGAGCTGATAAAGGAGGAGTTCTACGAAAACGGTCAGCTCACAAGTACAAAGGAATATTAATACGGACGACATCCTCCGACAATGGACAGTTCAATAATTAAACTTAAGTTTGTTTGCATCCATTACACAACCTCAGATGAAAACATACTTGATCATACTCTTCTTGATCCCGAAATTATTATTGGCGCAACTGAGCTATGATACTTTGGCAAACCGTTACAAGTACAACTGTAATTGTTTTGAGAATTTAATTGTTCAGGGCAATCCGATCAAGATGAAATATCATTCAAGGCAAAAAGACGTTTCCATATTTCAGGTAGAAATAGACACTGTTTTTTTCAATTCAGATTTAAATCCAACTAACAGTAACCCCGTATTCATCCTATCGAAAACAGCAGCAAACACGAAACTGATATCTGAATCCAACCTCTTTGTTCTTCGACGCTGTTCTTATTGTGATACAAAAAATCAATTTAATTGTCGGCCCCTATTGTACTACGAACTAGTGCATGCTGCAAGTAACGAGTCTAGGACTATAGAAATAATACCGAGACATTCCTCCCTCAGTGCATGCGTTCAGTGCCAAGCAATACGAGCTCACAAAAGAAAAAACAAAACTTATAACATTGAAGATTTAGACGAAATAGAAAAGTACATAGACAAAAAGAGAAGAAAAATAAGAAGGTAACAGTGCATTTATAAGGAATGAGCAATTCACCTAAACCTAATAGAATTCTGATACCCCATTGACAGACTAAATCAAAATAACTAAGAATGCAGCACAATTACGAAACACAGCGACTTGTATTAAGTGAAATAAAGCCAAGTGATGCTGAGTTTATTTTGGAACTAGTAAACACACCCGAATGGATAAAATTTATTGGAAAAAGAAATATTGGAAACACTGCAGAGGCAAATGACTACATCGATAAAATAATTAGTAATCCGAAAAGTAATATTTGGGTTGTAAGAACTAAAAACCATCAATTAGCAATTGGCATTATTACTTTCATTAAAAAAGATTATTTGGATTATTATGATATTGGATTTGCCTTTCTGTCTGAGCATACCAATAAAGGGTATGCTTATGAAGCCTCATATATCGTTTTACAAGACGCAATAAAGCATTTCAATTACAACAATATTCTCGCTACTACAGTAGCATCAAATAATAGGTCTATAAAACTTTTGAAGAAACTGGGTTTACAATTCGACAAGGAAATTGAAAACGAAAACGAACAATTAATGGTCTACTCCATTTCAGCCGATAAATTTAACATTGACCAATTAACTAAATCATTCTATAGTATTTTCACAAATAGCAATAATCAAAAGCCTGATTGGAGTTTACTTCACACTATCTGTTTGCCTGAAACGATAATAATAAAAAGCTCCAACAAAGAAGAAGTGTATAACCTCAACACTTTTGTAGAACCAAGAAAAAAAATACTATCAGACGGAACGCTTACCGAATTTGAAGAGTACGAAACAGTTGAAGAAACAAGAATACTTGATAACATTGCAAAACGATACTCCTATTTTCAAAAGCAAGGATATTTGAACAAAACCTATTTTGAGGAAAAAGGCAATAAATTATTTCAGTATGTAAGGACAACAAATGGATGGAAAATTAGCTCTGTTCTATGGGAAGACGAACAACACGAACAAAAGTGAAATTTGTAAAACCCTAGTACCTATACCACACGAAATACTGAATACAAAACTGACAAGACCATGAAGAAAACACTCATTATTTTAACAGTAACGACATGGTCAGTATTATTTGAGATAACGGGCTGCAACGCTGGGAATAAACACTCACAAATAGAAGACAAAAACCAGATGGGTATTTCTCTTCAGAGCGATACTGTTCATCCAATTATCAAAAAAATATTATACAATCTTCCGCTCGAAAAATCACGTTTAGACCTACGCGAAGTAATGCTAAACGATAAGCGATTTGTTTTGACGGATAGTACTTTCAACGACTTCCCCCCTCCGACTTTTTTCAAAGGAATTGCAACAGATCAAGGGATCATTCAAACGAAAACTGATTCTGTCCAAATCATGCTGATCTATGGCAATGCTATTTTGACTACCGTGAAAGGAGGGGAACCAGACAGTTCTAAACACCCTATGATTATAGAATCTACCTATTACTTTTCCAATAAAAAAGATGCTCAAACTGAATATGAGCGGATTCTAAATTTAATTAAGCCCTTGTATATTGATACCACATCTATCATGGACGACAAATGGGAAAGCACATATAATAAAGGCGCACAGAAAGGAACTCAAAAATGCCTTGGTAAAATATTCGACCACTTTGAACCCTACTACCGAGTTTCGGTATCACAAATAGATTTTATTCCTGACAATAACTCAAATCCAACCTATGTTCTCAATATTTCATTTAGTAAAGAGGATAAATAGAAGAAGGATGAGGTTCGTTAGTTGTATTTTTCACTCAGGATGCATTCTCGTTTCCAATAGATCTAATTTAAAACTGTTTAGTACCACCTTCAGAAGAATATAGAATATTTTACATGCATGAAGGTGCAATTGATCATGATGGCTTAGAAAACAATCTCATTATCAAGAAAAGCAGTTATATATAATTTTCTTGGTCATATCTGAGTTCATAATCTTAATCGATTTCAGACCCTTACCACTCAACCTCATGAGAATGATTTATAAATACAAACGGATCATTGTTATCTTGATATCAATATTTGATTTAATCATTATACCAAAATTTCATGGGCAGACCAATTGCGACTCCCTTTTTCAAGACTTTAGATTCCACATCCTAGTTGAGTTAGAGTACAATAATGGCGCAATAGTATGGGACGATGAAACCACTCTATCGCATTGCTTAGTTGCATTGAATTGCACAACCCAAGAACTTCAAAAATTTATCTTCGACACTATTCCAAACATCAGATGTAAAATATTCAATGATCTAGCGCAAAAAACAGACGATTTAACTCTATTAAATCAGATCCTTCAATTACATGAGAACGACACACTAGAATACCTTCTTAGCAGAGTTTCTCAAGGAATATCCTATAATGTTCGCGAATGCATGCAAAAGACATTAGATGCTAAATCAAAGAATGAATTAAGTTCAATTAATTACCAAAGAAAAATCAATCAAATTCAAAACAGTCCCAAACTTGTCATACCAGGAATGGAACATAGCCATATCCCTCTGGAAACATTGCTCAGTATTGATAGCTTAAGATGTTCAATACAAGAAATATCAATCGACTCATTCACTCTTCATGCAAGAAAAAGCATGACTAGTAATAATAGCCATCTCACTAATCAAATGAAACGACAACTAAAAAAAATGAAATCGGGAGATAGTATTTACTTTGAAGAAATTAATGTACGAATGCCAGATGGCACTACGAGGAAAATGGCACCGATTACACTCAAGATTCTGTAGTCTATCTAAAGGCTACTTCACACATTACTCCAAAAACGCCATAAATAAGCAACAAGGGTGATAATCCTTCACCATAGCGATTAAATCATTTTCTCCAAAAGATTTATCATGATAGTATCAAATGATACCATCAATGCTCCAGAACTACTATTAAACCTCGAAATCTTCAAAAGCTTCGGAGAGATGAATAAAACAAACTACCGCTTGAAATAACATTCCATACCCAAAAATTATTATCTTCGAATAGTCCTCCGACTTTTAATTTTAAAAAGCACCATGAAAACACTTTCACTGATCGGAATGATCTTGCTCTTAAGTTTCGTATTGAATGCACAAAGCACATTGGATCTCAAAGCAACACAAAAGAGCTTGGCTAAAATAAATGATAAGCTTTATTTCTCGAAGTACGAGGTCTCGAATGCCCAGTATTCTATTTTCCTAAAGGATTTAAAAACGAACAATAAAACTTCGGAATTACAATCTGCACAAATTGACTCCGCCAAATGGACGCGTTTATACCCTAATACCGAACCGATAGCGGATTTTTATAATTCCCATCCAGCTTACGGGTCTTATCCTGTAGTCAATATCAGCTTTGAAGGAGCGACACTATTCTGTGATTGGATGACCGATCAATACAATGCGAACGAAAAGAGAAAATTCAAGAAAGTTAAATTTCGTTTGCCAACACAAGAAGAATGGATCACTGCAGCAAAGGGCGGCAATCCTTCTGCAATCTATCCTTGGGAAGGAAGTACATTAAAAGACAAAAACGGTTTCCTTCGTTGCAATTTTATTCGAGCGGCCGATGACATTATGGGAACTGCGGGAATAAATAATGATGGGGCAGATCTAACAGCAAATGTAAAGTCCTATTCCCCCAATGGATATGGGCTGTACAACATGAGCGGCAACGTGGCAGAGATGATTTCAGAAAAAGGCAAAACAATGGGCGGCAGTTGGCTCGACGAAGCCGAAGCCATGATCATTGGAAGCACCGGTAAATTCTCATCCTACACCACCCCCCACCCCACCATCGGCTTTCGATATGTGATGGATGTTATTGAGGAATGAAAATGAAAAGCTTTTATTTAATCAGAAGTGTATTACTGATTTTACCATCACTTATTGCTGATAGCGCTTCATCGCAATCAAGAGAACTCATTGTCATTATCGACACCATTAGTACTTCTTTTAAAACTTTAATTGGGCCTGAACTTCAAGTTTTAAGCGATGAGAATATGTGGATTAAAAATGATATCGCTTCCTATCAAACCTTGTCTATCAATGGCAATTTATCTTGTAAATATAAAATCAGCTTAAATAGCGAAAATGATATGCTCGCTGTCCCCATTGATCGGAATGGCAGCCACATAATGATTAAAAATCTATTTTCTCAAAAGAAGGATACGATTCAAATATCCAAATTGGAAATCTTACAAACAATAGTCCCCGATAGCACTTTTACAACCACAACCTTTACCAAAGTCATCAATGGAAGTTTAGCAGATACACCCTACATGGTTGATGTACAGGAATCCGGCACTGCATATCTTCCACCTCCACACTTCATTTATCTAATCGTGAATGGAGCGGAATATGAAGTCCCGATGAAGTTAAAAAGCTCTCAATCAGAAGTGAAAAGCGGCCACGCTTACAAACCTAGAAGGCATCTAAATAAAAAAGGCAACTATAAAAAAAACGTCACCTACATTTACTTTAACGAAATAAAATATCGATATTATTGGGAGGGAGAAATTTTATTCAAACTATAAACTAACTTTAGGTTTGGAAAATCTAAGCTACATATTTTGAAAACGACAATCACAATCATCATCTTTTTACTTATTCTTACGAACGCTTACGGTCAAACAATAGACACCACAAATAATGAAAGCCTCAAAATAGAACTTGACAAATTGGACGATGAATCACAATTTGGAAAATATTATAGACCTCTTGGCATCATCAGTGATTATGAGGGTATATTTACTAGCAGTGAAGTAAATACCCTTGATAGTTTAGTCAGACAATTCAAAAAGGAAACAGGAATAACGATAGCCATTATTACACTCGATTCGCTTTCTACCACTAAAGAAAAATTTGATGAGTTTACTCTAAGGATCGCAAATCTCTGGGGAGTTGGAGATAAAGAGAGAGATGATGGAATACTTATAGGCTTATCAGCAGGTCTCAGGAAATTGAGAATAAATAATGGTATCGGTATTGAAAAGATTCTCTCCAATAATGAAACAGCAGAAATAATAAATAAACACTTCATCCCTTATTTCAAAAAAAACCAATTCTTCGAAGGGACATATATCGGCACAACCGAACTTATCAATTTTCTTAAGACCAAAATTAAATAGCCACACCTTCCAACAAAATACGTTTCTCACTAGCTATACAATTTTCACCAAACCCCAAACCCCAAACCCCTAACTCCTATCCCCTATCCCCAACGCTACATCGCAATGTTCGAAATTCCAGCATTGGACATTTCGCGAGCCATAAATTTCTATCAATCCATCTTAGATATCAAAATTGAAAGAATGGATGTCCCTGGAATGGAAATGGGAATATTGCCTTATGAGGGCCAATTAATAACAGGCGTAATTATAAAAGGCGACGGATATAAGCCATCAGCAGATGGGGTAACCATTTACTTAAACGGTGGAGATAATCTTCAAATCATACTCGACAAAGTTGAAAAAAGTGGAGGGAAAATTATTGCTCCAAAAACAGCACATGCCGATGGCAGTGGCTTCTTCGCGATATTCTTAGACTCTGAAGGCAACAAACTGGCATTAAATTCACCGAACTAGAAATTCGGGGTAGATCTCATAACCTACATCATTTCATGAAAAAGCCGAAGAAAATCCTTCGGCTTTTTCATTTTACAAATATTTGTCCTAATTTTAAACTGCATGAATTATAAAGGCGCGTTATCGAGATACTTGGCTCTTCTAGCTCTAATAATTTTTTATTCGTGCGGGACGGGAATGAAAGTGAGAAAAGAGAATTTCATTCCCATTGATCGCAACTTCAGCGCTTGCTATAATAATGTAGCATATTTAATCGAGGGAAATAATTCTCCAGATAGTACGACCGTTTCTAACTTATTTGAGTTCTATGATTTAAATCTAGATGCTATATTCTATCATGTCAAATATTTCTCATGAATCTTCAATTGAAGTTATATTCTTGTACAATAGACAGACGGGCCAATTCAATGAAAAGGAAAATTAGACAACGAAGTATAAGTTGAATGAATAAACTTAAAATGATCATCTACTAATCAAATAATATTAAAATGAACCCCAATTTCAAACCAGAAGGATACAATTCAGTTTCTCCCTATTTCATCATAAAAGGCGCGGAAGACTTCATTAAACTCATGCAAACAATTTTCAATGCTACAGAACTCCGTCGATATGAAATGCCCGATGGATCAGTTATGCATGCAGAAATAAAAATTGACGACTCTGTAATCATGTTAGGAGAAGCTTCCGAAAAATTCCCAGCTATTCCAATTGTAATGCATGTCTACGTCTCAGATCTAGATGCCACTTTTCAAAAGGTTGTGGAAGCAGGCTGTGAGATCATCGAACCACCAAAACAAAGAGAAGGCGATCCAGACCGCCGAGCAACCTTCAAAGACTTCGCTGGTAATATGTGGTCTATTGGTTCGCAGAATTAAATAAATCATTTTCGACATAAAGAGAACTCGATTGCTACAACTCAGAATATAAGAATGATAAGAAGTATGAATTTCAATCAATAAAAAATATCGAATTTCGAAACTCGAATACTGAGTCGTTTCAATTACTTTCGCCGCCTACACTTATACCACTTTTATGATGAAAACGATCTTCAGTATACTTATTACTGTTGCAACACTATCTCTATCCGCCCAACAAGCACCAAAGAAAATTAAGATCATACTATTAGGCACTTTTCACTTCAATCAAAGCCTTGACAGCGCAAGTCGATTGCACTCAAATATTTTTTCTGATAAACGTCAAAAAGAATTGAACGATATCGTTGAAAATCTAACAGCACAAAAACCAGATAAAATATTTCTAGAATTTACTGAGTCCAATCAAGCCTATTACGATAGCCTTTACAATCAATACCTCGCCGGCAATGAGCCCGAGAAAGAAAGAACTAAAGCAAATGAGATTTTTCAATTGGGCATGAAAACAGCCAAAAATCTAGGACATCAAAAAGTGTATGGCATGAACTATCAGCCAGATGAAATGAGTGATTCAACATTCAAACCTCGCAACACCGTGGAGCAAGCGATGCTAGAATTGTACAAAGCTCTTGGAGAATATGGTGATACTACTAGAACGAACGCAGCGTTCTACGACCTACCATTCCCAGAGAAATTACCGAAGTTAGATTCACTCTTGCAAAAATCAACAATGAGTGAATTTCTACTCTATTTAAATTCAGATAAAAAATTAATGCGTGATGAATATGTAAACTGGAATTACCTCTACAGCGTAGGTACCGGCACAGACATCACTGTTACAGATTATGTCGGCACATTTTGGTACGGCACCAATCTTCGAAACTTCAACAATGTGTTGCGCAATGTAGAATACGAGAAGGATGATTGCTATTTAATCATTTATGGGTCATCCCATATCCCCATTCTAAAATACTTCTTCAGCATGCATCCCTACTTCGAAGTCCAAGACCTCAATAATATCTTGAAGTAGCGAACGTTTTGATATTCGTTCTTAGTTCTTAGTTCTTGGTTCTTGGTTCTTAGTTCTTGGTTCAGGGGTTTTAATATTTAGTCAACGTCATTTAGGCATGGACAAATCGACAACCAAGAACCAAGAACATAGAACCAAGAACTAATTCCTTGTCACCACCTTCGAATACATTCTACCATCCACTTCCACCTTCAACATATAAGCACCAGTGCTTAATGAAGTGAGATTTAATGTGATCAGGCCAGATTGAGTGATTGGTGATGGAATCATCGCATTGCGGCCTTGCATATCGATTACGGTGACGCGCACATCATTTCTTTGTTGTACACCTTCTATCTCGATATTAATCATATCGGAAGTAGGATTAGGATAAATATTCCAATTTAGTTCTTGAGTATTTTCATCAATACGATTGATATAAGAACAATTAAAATTTTGCTCTTCGTAGAAAGCATGAATCGCAGGAATATCCTCCAACATCGCGCATAGTGTTTCGATATTATCCCCCGACGAAGGCTTGAAATAGTAAGCAAAATCAAAACAAAGCGATTCATCAGGCAACAATGTATGCAGCTCCCCCGCACTAATTAATCTGCGACTGCCAGTAGGAATACCGAAATCAATCTCATTATCTTGACCCAAACCACATGGAGAATCACCATACATCATAGGACCAGAGGAACCAATACTGAAAGGATCTTCATATTCTCCATTTCGAAATTTCCCCTGCATATAATTATATAAGTCGCTTGTATTCTCTGGGGTTCCAGAAATGGGATTTGAACCGTTCCAATACAACATATTGGACTCCATATTTTCACTTAAAAAAACGGCTCCAAAAGCTGGAACTTCCGAGCCGTAGCCACTAACAGAGGGACCATCTTCATCCAAATTATCACCATTATAAACATACGCTACTGAAAGCAATGAGTCGCATCCAATATGGTCATCCATACCATTTCCCAAATCAAAATCATTAAATAGCCCAACACGCAAAGAGTCATAAGTCTCATTTGATCTATTAATCACTGTGGTGTGCAAGAACAGACATAAATCATTGTGTCCTTCGTCCTCTGTGACATAGGCCATTAAATGCATGTCTACCCTCATTGGTGAAGTCAGTCTTGTAGTTTCTCTACCATGCTGTACCCAAAACATAGCTTCTCTCCCTCTAATCATGGGATAGTCACCTTGCTCAGGTTCATACCAAGAGTTCTGATTGACATCGACAAAAGGTGCTAACATGTGCGATTCACCATTGGCAGCATCACCATTGCCTGGCCATTCTAGAATGGATAGAGGAATAATATATGATGACGAACCTCCTTGACTAATGTGATTATCGATTTCTTCTTGAGTAACACTCCAAGCCCTGTTATACTTTACCAACGTCTCAATATTATAGTTTTCTGTATACGGTCCTGGAAAAAAATTGCTCAAATACCCATTATAAAAATGTGCACTAGCCCTTTGCTCGCTTTGTGATTTTCCTGATAACAACATTCCGCTGACATAGAAAGGACTCGCATTCATCAAATTAGGATCAAATAGAATATTCGCCTCACCCACTCCTCCGGTCGCGCCAACATTATTTACGATCCCAAAATTCGTACGCTTTGAAAAATATTGCTGATCATTACTGATAGTAGTAAATTCATTTGGTTTAAAAACAACCATTGCAGCTGCAAACTCCTGATCCCAACCCTGATCCTGGTTCCATAGGGTTTCAGTAATATAAATTTCGTTTTTGTAAACTATAGTTTTACTGTTATTGTCCGGTCCTAAGTCAGGAGATTTTTTCAGGAAACAGTGAGCTCTTCGTTGCTCATCATATATGAACATACTTGAGGACTGATATTCTTCACAAAAATATTGAACACCCCCAAATGAAAAATAACCACTTACATTATTAAATCCCAAAGTTTCAATGAACTGAGGAAATGCATCACTTAATTTTAAAAGTTTACTTGATGTCGAGGCATCTTCATAATTACCTAAAGCATAAAGTTCGTTATTATCTACAGTAAGTGAGTATGTAGTATTCGATTGGAAGTCCGTCAGGATTTGGACAAATCCATCACCTTCATTCTTCCATATTTTTCGCTCAGAGGTGCCAGTGACACAGTAAAACGCCCCATTAAAAACTTCCATATCAACAACAACAACATTTCCAGGAAAATTCGCTGAAACCCATTCGTTACTCTCATTTAGGACATTTAAAGGATTACCACTTTGTCCAGAACAATATAGCTGCCCATTCCATTCGATGAGATCATAAATGAGATAATCACCAAGTTCATCACCTAAGACTGTCCATTCTGCCCCATTATAAGTATACACTCTCGATGACCCTTCCTCAACATTAACCGCCACCACCAAATGATCTTGAAATACATTAATTGCCATTACGCCGTTATACACCGCGAAATCACTAGCATCGATATCGAATGGTGAATTCATAGCGTGAACATGAGTACCATCCCATTTCAAGATTCCATTTAATGCAAGTCCGTTGAAATCCCCAAAAGTTCCTACTGCGTATAATGTATCTTGATAAACAATCATGTCAGTCGTTTCGCCCTTTAAATACTCTAAAGGCCAAATATCATCGCCATTAATTAATGGCAATGCACCTTCAAATGACGAGTTCAGCTGTGCTGAAGCTAAGTGACTATTGAATAAAAATGCGGTGCAAAAGAAAAAGGAGTAAAGTTTATTCATGTTTTAGTTTTAAACGAATATAATTCCTTTACTCAAAAAGCCCCTTAATAGACCCCACACAATCAACGATTGATTACGGGTCTAACTTTCTTTTTGAGTCCAGAGTTCGAAGTTCGAAGTTCGAAGTTCGAAGTTCGAAGTTCGAAGTTCGAAGTTCGAAGTTCGAAGTTCGAAGTTCGGAATTGGTAGTAAAATAACTCGAATCAAGAATCGAAAATCGAGAATCGAGAATCGATATCTTCCCTATTTTTACCAAAACGAAAATTTTCTATGTCAACTACTCCTAGTTTTAAATTTGGGGAAGGAAAAATTGCGGGATATACTTCCATTTTTCTTGGTTCACTCGCATTCCTTGCTGTATTCTGTTTTAAATACCCACGCATTCTTACCTCTCCAGAATTCCGTGAAATCTATACAGGGGAGCAAATGAAAATGCTACTTGTAGGAACAATCATTGCTTCGCTTTTTTTCGCAATCTTAAGTTTTATTCTGAGCAAGAAAAAAGCTTCTGCATTGATTGGCATTATCATACTGATTGCCACAATATTCATGGGAGGACTCAATGTTGAGCCGAGTGTTGTAGGGCCTAGTAAGTGGTATTTAGGACTCGACTGGCTTCTACTAGACCTATTATTGATGGCCATTATTTTTATCCCCATTGAAATGGTTTGGCCCAAGCGTCCCGAGCAAGATCGCTTTCATGAAGAATGGCGCACTGATTTATTTTATTTCGTAATAAGTCACCTATTCATTCAATTCTTCAGCGTGCTCGTCACCACGACCGTCACTAAAACATTTGGAAGATTTACATTAGGTGGCTTTCAAGATTGGGTGCAAGACCTACCATTTTTTGTTCAATTATTTCTTGCGTTTTTCGTAGCAGATTTTTGTCAGTATTGGGCACACCGTTTCTTCCATTCTTACGCCTATTTCTGGCGTTTCCACTCCATCCATCATTCCACCCACAACATGGATTGGCTGGCGGGAAGCCGCACACACTTCATCGATATCTTCGTAACACGTTGTGCGGCATTCGCACCATTATACGTATTCGGATTCACGCCCCTAGTATTTAATATCTATATATTATTCATGGCTATTCATGCAGTGTTGATCCATGCAAACACGCGGATTAATTTTGGTGTTTTAAAATATATTATTGCTACACCTCAATACCATCACTGGCATCATTGCGTGGAGCCGGAATATTATGGAAAAAACTTCGCGACAATTTTCCCATTCATCGATAGAATTTTCGGCACTTATTATTTACCCGGCAACGAATGGCCATCAGGCACGGGAGTCAAAGAAGCTAGCTATCCAAAAGGCTACGTAAAACAAATGATTCACCCCTTCACCAAAAGTCCCCTCGATACCGACCTAAAGATGGAAGACCAAAGCACGAGATAACGATTTCAATGACAAATGACAAGGGACAAGGGACAAGAGACAAATTACAAGTGACAAAAGCAAATTATAAGTGATCTCGGCGAAGCCGAGAACAAATGAAATGAATTCTAGGATTGCACTGAATTCAAAAATTCAGTTAACCAATGAAGCAATGTAGCAGTTAAACATTGAAACAGTTTTAATTTCCCCAAACTCCAAACCCCAAACTCCTAACCCCTAACCCCTTTCTCCTAACCCCAAACTCTTTAACGCTCTATCTCACTTTTCATCATAATTAAACTAGTCAACCATCCGCTCTTCCATACCAACAATAAACCGAAAGCTACCTTGATCAAGATAATTGGAAGATATACTGTTGCATTAGGCGTAAGTGGTTCTAGTCCGTATTCATAATCATTATTTACCTCCTCTCTAAATAAATCCAAGATTCCTAAAAGGAGGTCGACGATCATGGTCAATGACATATTCAATCCCAAAATAATAATTCCTATTTGAACTAAATTCCTGCCTGATATACTTGGACCACTGAACTCTTCATTTAATCCCGAAGTCATTTTAAACGCATCGACAATTTTAGCTGCATTAATAATGACTAACACTAAAAGAGCAATAGCAAAAATACCTACGGTAAATTGCTTTAAGGCCTCAATATGCAGCCCACCCAATGGGACTGTCACAAAAATTCCAAGCAAATCCACACAAATGATGTACAACGCAAACAAGCGCAACATCACAATAAAAAATTCTCTTTTTGTCATAATAAATTCAGTTACTAACGACTAGCTACTAGTGACGAGAGTAGGTACTAGTGATACAATAATAATAAAATATTCCTCACTATTTAATTATCTCTCTAGTATCTACTCTAGTCACTAGTAGCTAGTATCTAGTAACTCATGACTAGTCCTTTTTTTTCCGCATCGTAATCTTATACTCCTCCGGCGTTCCTTGAATACGGATGTTTACGAATCGGGTGCGCTTACTAGGATCAGCAGATTGTATTTCATCTACCTGCTCTGGATCAACTTCTTCTTTCTTCTTACCTCCGAAAAGCTTGCTAGAAGCTGCTTGCGTCACCATCTTCCAAGGCACGCTCACATAGTAATCCATGTTCATATTCAAATCCTGCGATCCAGATATTTCCATAAATCCTAACGTCGAATTAATGGTCATTTTAGGAATCGTCAATTTTCCTTGGGTCAAATCAATATGATTGGATAGCGTATCAAAAGCGACTTTCTTCACATTCTTATCGGCGAAATAATCTGCCATCGCTTCAAGCATCGCATAATTTTCCAATCGACCATCCACTACTTCCATGTCAATGTGAATCTCCGAATCATCTATAATAGGCACAAGATCCTTGTGCATGTGAATTTTCCCCGTAATCTTCCCCGACAATTTTCCATGTAAATTCTCCGACACCAAATGATCCTGACCAAAATTGTCAAATTTCAAAAGCAACTTATCTAAATCAACATGCTGCACTGTCATGTCGGGAGAGAAATAAATTGCTTTAGGATTTGAACCATTAAAATAACCTTTCAAATCCCAAATGCCATCAGCCGCTTCCAAATGGGCTTTCTCAACATAGATATAATGATTAGGTGTAGTTCGCAATTTCCAATCAATTCGATCGATCAAATATTTATGATAATTCAAATGCGCAATCTTGATATCAAAAGTCATATCCGTAAACGGCAATTCGTACAAATTAAATCCAGCATCATGCTCTGAAACATTTGCAGTACCTGCATTTGCCGCAGTCGTTGTTGATTTAGTTTCTTGGAAAAATAATTCATCAAAATTCAATCGATTCGACGTGAGCTCAAAATGATTGTCTCGCTTCTTGATGCTCTCATCATCTCCCAAATAATAATTCAGGGATGTCTTAAAATCTGAAGAACCAATTTTACCACTAAAATTTTGCACCATGATGTGATCATCTTCATAATGAATTCGACCATTAAAATTCTCTAATCGCTGATGGTGTACTTTCATTTTTGCTCCAAAATGATCGAGGTCCAAGTCTACTGAACGTAGTCCATTATTAAAGTGTAAATCTGCAACGCCATGAAACTTCAACTGATCAAACTCCTCATGCCTGTAGTCTTCTGGCACATAGTTCTCACCGTTATAAGAAAACACATCATGCAATTGCAAAACATTCGAAGTCCAATCAAATTCGACACGTGTGTCACCAGCTGGATTCTCTTGGAACCACAAATCATAGTGCTTCAATTTTCCTGAAAAAAAGAAATCGCTCTTATCAATCATTCCCTTAAAATCGATCACACGAAAATCTTCTTCTTCAATGAATACATCCGCGTGAAAATCGTGAAGGGTATGCGGATAATTCTTCATTTTCGCATAAAGATTTTTTACAAAAAATTCACCCATTGGTAAATTAGGGGATTCCGTCATCGCGCGCGCACTGCTTGTAAATTCAGCATCTACAGAAAAGTTTTCGATTTGCTCATTTACTGATTTCAAAGAATCCTTTCCGGTTAGCTCATACAAGTTGAGCAGCCTGCTCGAAACTTTCAACTTAGATGTCACTGGTATATCGGTATGGTGCAGAATGGCGGGTAAATCAGAAACAGTTCCGCTCAATTGAATATCCGAGCTTCCAACAACGACATTGAAGTAATCAATACACGCCTCATGCCCATTCAACTCTGCATATAAATCAATATCCTTGATCGGTAAATTCACATTTGATTTTGCAAATGATAGATTATCGATTTTTAATTGAGTGAAATAGGATTCATTTAATTTTTCAATACTCTTTTCGGGATGTTCCAAATCAATGATATCTCTGAAATTCATTGTCAATTCGACCTTTCCTTGCAAATCACTCAAGTCTTCGAGTTCAAAAAACTTCGCAAGAAAATCCAATTGAAAATCCGATTTTAATTGCAGATTGATATCTGGAGAATTAAAATTTTTGACTGATAAGTTTCCACTGAATAATCCTGCCTCCGGTCGTGCTGAAAAATTTTGGATGCCAAACTCCATTGTTTCAGGACTGTGCAATTCACCATTGGTGAAATATCCCACGAAGTTGAGATCGTTGATTTGTTTGTTGACTTTATAATTATTGATATACGCTTGCTCACATCCAAAACGGGCATTGATAGCCGGTGTATGGCCATTGATCGATTTACCATGAATACCCACTTCGAAAAATATTTTTCCAGCGTTATCATATTTCTTCAGTGTTGGAATAAGCTCCTCGGGAGCCATCGCTATGAATAAATCGAAATTGGGTTTATTACCCTCAAAATCTAAATCAATGTAGAGATCATCATTAAAATCCAATTTCCCTTCAGCATTGAAAAAAGAATCCTCCAATTTAATAGTCGATGGTTGAATTACGAGCACTTCTTCCGAACCCACATAATCCAATTCAGTGTCAATCACCAGATGTTTATGCTTCACATAACTGGTATCGCCGTTGAGTACAAGGTTGGATTCAAACTTCGCAAAGAGCGAAGCATAGATGTGATCATCTTCTGTTTTAAACTTCGACACCGCTTCTTCCACCAACAAATCCACCAATACATTATTAGCTTCATTAAGTTTAGAAATATCCACATTCTCCAACTCGATACGACTGAGATCGAGGTGAAACTCCTCTGCAGTGTCCTCTACGGGCTTTATAGAGGCCAAGGCCTTCGCGATATTGAATTCCCCGTCAACATGCTGCACCAGTCGAATAACGCCGTCCTTGAGCTTTATACGCTTGATTTGCATCTGTCCATTGATCACAGACCACAAATCAAAGCCCACATAGATATCATGCACATCAAGTATTGGATTTGATTTGAGATCTTTTGACTCGTAAACCTTTGTTTCTTCGAAATCAATGGAGATGTAAGGGAAATTCTCAAAAAGAGAAATGTGCGAGTCTTGTAATTCCACGGCACCCACAAAATCCGCGTTCATTTTCACGAGTAATTCTTGCACGATAGCATCTTGCTTGGCATACACCACTCCTACCACCACTGCAAATAATAATACCGGCACCGATAGCACCGATAACAAAATGCGTCGAACACGCTTAGCCTTAAAGAATTTGAGCCACTTCATAGTGGCTCAAATTTACTCACGACTCAGTTATTTTCAACACCTTTCTTTAGGGCCTCATTCATTTTACGAAAGCCTTGAACTGTCCCATTATCCAACATTTTTTTAAGCATGCCCACAAGTATTCCCCCAAATTTTTCCGATTGAATAAATCGTGTTTGATGCTCACCCACTGCTTCAAGTTCAAAGCGGTGTTGACCGTCAAATAAGCCTTTCACAAATAATTTTCCTTGCCATTGAAAGCATTTGTTGCGCTCTACTATCTGTACCTCGGGCTCGAATTTCATTCCTTTAGAACCTTCTGGCTTAAGAAAAACTTGGATTTTGTCACCTACCGCTGGCGAACCTGAAATGGATAATATAAAAGGATTCCAAGAAGAATGACCTTCAAAATCCATGAGGACGTCCCATACTTTTTCTGGACGTGCATTGATTAAAATTTCTGTGCTAATTGCATGTGTCATAACGATCAATTTTATGACACAAATGTTCCAACCGTTGATCCCCTTCCCTCTTGATATTTGTCAAGAAATCATCCGAGCGATCTTTTGCGAATACGGCTGAATGTTTCTGGCGTCATGCCCAGCATCGAAGCGATGTACTGTAACGGCACCTGATGAAATAACTCTTTATTATTTTGAAAAAATTGTTCGTATCGCTCCTCTGCCGTCATTGCTAAATGGGTAAAGACCCGATCTTCCAACATCCCAAAGCATTTCGCGATAAATAGCTTTTCCAATTCGTGCCACGATGGTACGAGCTGTCCAATGGCTCTATAATTTTCTCTTGAAATGGTGTACAGCTCCGCATCTGTGATCGCTTGAATATTCCAGCGCGCGGGCGTTTCAAATATGAGACTAGATAATTCTGCAATGAACGAACCTTTTGTTGAAATCCACTGTGTGACCTCTTTATCATGCGTGGTGCAGTACACGCGAAGAATTCCTGTTTTGATAAAACTCAATTTATCACAGCGTCCATCTTGCTTAAGATAATAGTCGCCTTTGTTCAGCTTCTCCACTTGAAAAAGCTGAACAATGGCGTCCAATTCTGATGGTGCAATTCCAAAATGATGAATGATATAGCTTTCTAGTTCCATTGAATCATTCTTCTAGAATAAATATTATCCGCGCTTGCCCCAATGTGCTTTTGGTGCAGCATTGCCTGATGATTTCTTCTCTCCCCCCTGACCACTTGCCTTTCCTCCGGGCTTGCCGCCTGGTCGTCCACCACTGGTAGGTTTGCGACGATTACCGCCACCACCTTGTGGAGGTCTTCCACCATTTCCACCACCACCGCTTCTTCCGCCTGGACGGCCGCCGCGTTGTGGCTTCGCTTCTGGTATCGGATTAAAATCCATCAATGGGAAAGGATGATTATCGATCACGGGAATTTTCTTTGCGATCAATTTTTCGATATCCTTCAAATAAGCTTTCTCCTCTTGATCACAGAATGAGTATGCTGTGCCTTTTGCTCCAGCTCTACCTGTTCTACCAATACGGTGAACATAAGTCTCAGGAATATTCGAAAGATCATAATTGATGACATATTCCAATTCATCCACATCAATACCTCGTGCCGCAATGTCTGTAGCTACGAGTACTCGTGTACTTTGGTCTTTAAAATTGCTCAACGCACGCTGACGCGCGTTCTGTGCTTTATTTCCGTGAATCGCTTCTGCTTTGATATTTACTTTTTGCAACACCTTCACGATCTTATCAGCACCGTGTTTGGTTCGTGTGAATACCAATGCTGTTTTGATTTTAGGCTCTTTCAAAATATCAATCAAAAGATTGTTCTTGTTGCCTTTGTCAACGAAGTAGATATACTGCTGAATAATTTCCGCCGTAGACGAAACAGGAGTTACGGTAACTTTCTTCGGTTCAAATAAAATCGTATTGGATAATTTCACAATCTCCGGTGGCATCGTTGCAGAGAAGAATAATGACTGTCTCTTCTTTGGCAACACAGCCAAAAGGCGTTTTACATCATGAATGAATCCCATGTCTAGCATGCGATCCGCTTCATCCAACACAAAGATTTCTACATCTCTCAAAGTCAAATGACCTTGATTCATCAGGTCTAACAAGCGACCGGGTGTAGCTATGAGAATATCCACTCCTTGACGAAGTGTATTCACTTGTGGGTTCTGATTGACACCTCCAAAAATGACCGTGTACTTCAAAGAAGTATGGCGGCCATAAGACTTAAAACTATCACCAATTTGAATGGCTAACTCTCTTGTTGGAGTAACAATTAAACTGCGAATTTTTCTCTTCTTTTCGTTGCTGCGCTCGGCGCTAAGAAGTTGTATGATGGGAATAGCAAATGCTGCTGTTTTTCCTGTACCTGTTTGCGCACAACCAAGTAAATCGGTTCCTTCTAAAATGATGGGAATAGATTGCTCCTGAATCGGAGTTGGCTTCGTGTAACCCTCTTCCTGCAACGCTTTGAGGATAGGCTCCACGATGTTCATTGAATGAAATGACATATTAAAAAAATGGATACTAATAAGTTGAGATTACGTTATCCCAAACCGCATCCAATTACAAAGATAGGCTATTTAATTTTGAGGGGTGCATTCCGCTGCCCAGCTCTCCAAACCTGAAAGCAAATCGGAGGTAGGAAATGCTCGTTTAAACTTCTCTAATTCAATCTTACCCTTCTCACATTCCTTAGCCAAAAACAACATATGCACTAAATCATGCATATCAGTTTCCTCGCTTCTTAAGGCTACGCATTTATAACCATAATAAACAGCTTTATCTAGAATAATATAAGGATAATTTCCTTCTTTACGTTGCACATAAACATAATGAGTGTAGTAATTCCAGGACAAATCCCGGTAGTATTGTGCAATATTCGTTTTGACGATGGTAGTATCGAATATCATCAACTTCTCTCGCTCTGACAGCACTACCGATGTATCTACGATACCACATGAAAGTGTAGATAATCGATCCTTGTGGAAAAAATAATCACTTTCATCCACCCATTCATCTCCATGTCTACGCACCTCTTGGAGGGTTACCTTGGTCAATCCCGCCTTGATAAAATTCAATTGCTTCGCAGCTGCAAGAGATAAATCAATGGTGCGCTTCGATGATTGCGGCAATCGATCATTGATCTTCACATACACAACACTATCATTGCTGAGATTTGTTACTTTCAACATGGTGCCGAAGGGCAAATTTTTATGCGCTGCTGTTAAGCTATCCTGGCGAAAAATCTCGCCACTGCTCGTTTTTCGACCATTAAATTTGTTGGCATAATAACTTGCAATACCTGCACTGATCTGTGCTGTAGAAACCATAGAGATCAGCCCTCCGAAAATCATTAGTATCCATTTCATATCAGCAAGATAATAAAAATATTTCAAATCACTTCTTTACCTTCGCTATATGAGAGCAGTAATACAACGTGTGGCCCATTGCAGTTTAGTCATCGATGAAAAAGAATTCAGTCGTATCGGAGAAGGACTTTTAGTATTGTTGGGAGTAGAAGAATCTGATACGGAAAAAGAAGCCGACTACCTCGCATCAAAAATTTCTCAAATGAGAATATTCAATGATGAAAATGGCAAGATGAATTTATCGGTAAATGATATTCAAGGCGAAGTGATGGTGGTGAGTCAATTCACCTTATTTGCTGAAACTAAAAAAGGCAATCGTCCATCTTTCATTCGCGCCGCTCGCCCTGAGCAGGCCATGCCGCTCTATAATTATTTTGTAGAAAAAATTTCCACCCTCATTCCCTATCCCGCATCCACCGGCCAATTCGGCGCCGACATGAAAATCACCCTCCTAAACGAAGGCCCCGTCACTATCATTATGGAAAGCTAAAAAATTCTCGATTCTCGATTCTCAATATTCAAATCGAGAATCGAAAATCGAGAATCGAAAATTGTTACACATCCGTTATCCCGCGATAAATCAACTTCTCCACCATGGGTGGGATGGGGAGGAGTCCTAGCTTCATAGCTGCTTTTACGGCGTCGGTGTCTGTTTTAATTTGATGTCCACCTTCTTTTGGTTCCCATGTATTGATGGCTTCTTTCATACGAGAGCGAATGGTTTTTGCAAAACAATCCGCTACTTTTTGATCATCCAGATCACATTGAATACCGGTGTGAAATTGAATCTTGTCACAGACATTATTTGCAATCGCCTTGTTTCTATCGTGATCAATTCGCTCGTTGAGCAAAAGCAAAAACTTCACAGGAACATTGATGAGCGTGGCATTCAGCAAGTAGAGAATGCTATTCATCAACATGGATTGATTCGGTGATGTCACAAATTGTGGTCGCACATAATGTGCTTTCACATCATCCAACACCGTCCAGCGATCGAGGTGCATGGAAGGTTTTAAGTCCGCTCCTGTTTCAGAATCGTGACAGAGGTAGGCACGCTTTTCCATCAGCATATATTCGGCGTCTCTTATTTCTTTGATCGAAGAAGACCGAACGTTCATTCGGTGGCGCACGAGATAGTGATCATCATTCGCTCTGAATACAAATCCAGGGATAGCTAACACTACATAGGCCAAATTTCCCCAGCGTAGCACGTGGTGAATATCCTCCGGATGATGTAGGCCTCCTTCTGGCATCATTGAATAAATGCGCTCGAGGGTAAAATCTTCCGGTTTTATTCCAAGAATATTCTCAATGCGTGGAGATATATAAGAATAGGATGCCGTAGGGATGTGATACACCGAATGAAATTCATTCGAGCCAAAGTGGAAGCGATCCATGCTTTCTTTCACATCGCGCAGCGGCAGCCCCGTGTGATAAGTGCCTTCAGCTTCTTCTACAAATTGCAAAGCTAGCTCTGGATGAAATCCATCGTGCTTCGAGCGAATAGCATCTAAGCGTTCAAAGGTCTTGGCGATTTTCTCATGTCCTTGGTACACTTTCGAATGCTTGCTCTCTTCCGTAGAATAAAGCGCATTCACCAGCGATTTCCAAGTAGGATACGTGAGTCGTTCACCCAATCGAAAATTGGAGAGTCGATCGGTCATATAAAATTGGTTTAGGCTAAAAATCTATTTGTGTATTCCAAAAATAGGCGCCAGAATGTTCCGAAATTTAGTTGTCACAAAAAACTACTTCAATTTCGAATTTTTCGAACGAAAAACTTGCTTTTCACAACATTACTAGCTAATCCATGTCGCAAAATGATACTGTCAGTTGCGATTTTTGCAACACAAAAAAAGGCTACACAAAAAGCCATTATTTTTTCGAGAGTTTCGAGCAACCCCTCTCCAAGAATCGAGTCTTATTATTAGAAAACACACCAAAACCAAACGATAAAATATTGACGGAGGTACTGCCTGCTTCTCCAAAGTTGAAGGTACCAAGGTCAAGATTTCATGATTTCCTAAACAAATAGAAAGCCCCCCTGATCGCAGGAGGGCTTTTTATTTAGATCTCGTTTGAAAGCGCTTTACGCTGTCTTCACCACGAAATAATTCTTCTTGCCGCGTTGCAACAAGAGGTATTTGCCTTTCAATAGTTGATCGGCTCCCACAGTGGTTTCTAAAGTCACTTTATTTTTATTGATGCTGATGCTGTTCTCTTGCAATGCACGGCGTGCTTCGCCATTGCTGCTCAAGAAACCTGACTTCACGAGCAATTCAATGATTCCCACTCCTGCTTCGATCTCAGTCTTTGCAAATTCGCCCTGCGGCACACCTTCGAAAATATCCAAGAAATCGCCTTCGCTCAATTTCATCAAATCATCTGCTGTCGATCTGCCAAATAATATTTCACTCGCAGCCTTTGCAGTCTCCAAGTCTTCTGCACTGTGCACGCGCGTGGTAATATCATCTGCCAATGCTTTTTGCAATACACGCTTGCCTGGATCGATGGCGTGCTCTGCTTCCAATGCTTCCACTTCTTCTTGTGTCTTCAAAGTGAAAATGCGGATGAAATTGCTCACATCAGCGTCGGTTGCGTTCAACCAGAATTGGTAGAATTTATATGGGCTCGTGCGCGCTGGATCCAACCACACATTGCCGCCTTCTGATTTTCCAAACTTGGTTCCATCGGCCTTTTTGATCAACGGCGTGGTCAAAGCAAATGCTTCTCCTTGGTCCATGCGGCGAATCAATTCTGTACCGGTGGTAATATTTCCCCACTGATCGCTGCCGCCCATCTGCAATTTTACCCCTTGATTTTTCCATAAATAGTAAAAATCATATCCTTGGATCAATTGGTAAGTAAACTCTGTAAAGCTCATCCCTTCGCGGTCTTCACCGCTAATACGATTCTTTACAGAATCTTTTGCCATCATATAATTAACGGTCAAACGCTTGCCCACATCACGAATAAAATCAAGGAATGTAAACTCCTTAAACCAATCGTAATTATTCACGATGCGTGCAGCATTCTCTCCAGAGAAATCCAAAAATTTCTCGAGTTGTTTTTTCTGACAAGCTTGATTGTGACGAAGTTGGTCTTCTCCCAACAAATTGCGCTCTGCTGATTTTCCAGATGGATCACCGATCATTCCAGTAGCACCACCAATCAAGGCAATCGGACGATGTCCGCATTGTTGAAAATGAAGAAGGGTCATGATCTGCACCATGTTGCCCACTCCCAATGAATCTGCCGTAGGATCAAATCCGATATAGCCCGACACGACTTCTTTCTGAAGTAATTCTTCTGTTCCGGGCATCACATCTTGTAACATGCGACGCCATTTCAATTCCTCAATAAAATTTTTCTTCCCGTTCATGGCGCGAAAATAGGCTATTAAAATATTTCTTTGATTTCTTCTAGTCGAATCCCTCGTGATCCCTTGATCAAGATGGTGTGTTGTTGTAATTGCATCGTCGCAAGGGCTTCCTTAGCCTCGACGTTGGTGGCAAATCGCTTATACTCCGAGTAGCCTGGTATCGATAAATATACTTCGCCCACGGTCACTCCTTTCAATCCGAGCTCTTGCGCTTTGCGAAGCATCGCTTCGTGTTCTGCCGGGGCTTCATCGCCCAACTCGCGCATATCCCCCATCACAAAAAAAGTATCGCCTTTTTGTCTGCTCAAATTCACCAATGCATGTTCCATGCTGGATGGATTGGCATTGTAGGCATCCATGATCAATGTATTCTTTGCTGTTACTACAATTTGCGAGCGATTGTTATCGGGATCATAACTCGACATGGCCTCGATTTGATCTTGAATCGGTACACCGAAATAATTTCCCACTGCGGCAGCAGAAGCGAAATTATAGAGGTTGTAAGCCCCACTCAGCTTGCTTTCTACAACATAAGCGGTTTCTCCCACTTTGTATTCAAAAGTCAAAAATGGTGTTTCGCTCAACACCTTCATTGAAAAATCGCCTGTCTCAAATCCGTAAACGATGCGATCCATTCCTTGCGATACTTCATCCAACGCGGGTAGCTCCACATTCACGAATACTTTTCCACCTTTTGAGTGAACGTAATCATACAATTCACGCTTCCCTTTTTTCACGCCTTCCACTCCTCCGAATCCTTCCAAATGGGCTTTACCAATATTGGTGATGAGTCCGAATTCTGGATCTGCATATTGACAGTAGCCATGTATTTCTCGTTGGTGATTCGCCCCCATTTCAATCACTGCAAACTCCGCAGAATCAGGAATAGCGAGCAACGTGAGTGGCACTCCAATATGATTATTGAGATTGCCCTTCGTCGCATGAACCTTATACTTTTTCGAAAGCACCGCTGTCAACAATTCTTTTGTGGTGGTCTTGCCATTGCTTCCAGTGATGGCCAAAAAAGGAATATCCAACGATTGGCGATACATGGCACTTAATTGCTGCAATGCATCAAGAGCATTGTCCACACGTACCAATCGCCCATCATTGGAGTCGATATCTTCATCTACCACCGCCCAATCGCAACCAGCATCCAAGGCTTGCAATGCGAATTGATTGCCGTTGAAACGCTCTCCTTTTAATGCGAAGTAGATCGCGTGCGGCACGATTTGACGCGTGTCAGTGGTGACCGCTTTATATTTTAAAAAATGACTAAATACTTCTTGGATCATGTTTCAAAAATAATCGGATGGTGGGCGGTTTGGTCAAAAAAAAACGCCCCGTGAAGGGGCGTTTTCAATATTCTTATTCACGAATTAGCGTGTATCACGCGCTCCGAGACCTGTTGGGCTACCCACACGGGTCATAGCGCAACGGAAACCAAGCGTTGCCATCGAGCGGCGCTCATCGAGGAATCGACGTGTACCTGGGATGGTATAGTATGCACGATCTCTCCAGTTGCCGCCTTTGTAAACGCGTGCTCTGTTGTTGATCAGAGTAGTTTGTCCCCACTCATACATACGGTTGTTATCTGTTTCGTATGATGTATCACCATAGAAATTGCTGCTTGCGAAGTCACCATCACGGTAGTCGATGTTATCCGCTTTGCGATAGTTACGACGGTCGATATTCTCTTCCACGTTCACATCACGCATACGCATATCACCAGCAGTGTTTTCAATGTAGTCAGCGATACCATCACGAAGGTCCGGAGCAACTGGCGATTCAGAGTTGGTCACCAAGTCCATTACTTCTTGCATCAAAGCTTGTGCTTCGTCGATTTTACGTTCTTTTTCTTTCTCTTTCGCTTGATCAATTTTAGCGATGCTTTGATCGATCAATGTCATATCCGCTTCAGTCAACTTACCAGTTGCAGCCTTTTGGTATTCAGCGATGAAGTATTGTACACCTTCAATATCATAAACAGTGTAGTCATATTTCTCAGCTACCGAACCGTCAGCGTTCAACACTTTTGTTTGGTAAACGTTACCACGGAATGGTCGGAAGTCAGATTTATCTTCGTGAGAAAGCGGACGATAAACGTCCATTACCCACTCTGAAACGTTACCAGCCATGTTATACAAACCGTAGTCGTTTGGAGGATAAGCATAAACAAGTGCCGTGATTTCCGCAGCATCGTTTAAGTATCCTGCAGTACCCATATAGTCACCACCGCCACGAACGAAGTTAGCGCGGATAGTACCGAAGAACTTACCACCATTGTCGTCATTACGAACATAGTGTCCATTCCATGGATAGGTACGGCGATCTGTGATCAATTCTTGGTAAGAGTTACCGATAAGACCCAAAGCAGCATATTCCCATTCAGCTTCGGTAGGCAGGCGGTAACGAGGTAGAAGTACCCCATCTTCGATGCGTACGTTACGGAATTCAGAACCAGCTTTTGGATTGAGGTTAGTAACACCATCAGCAGCCTTTTCACCTTCGTACTGACCGTTGAGGTAAGCATCAGTAGTGAAGTGGTCACCGTCAGATTGTGCAGTTGGGTTGTGTACCAAAAGACCTTCACGGATAAGAATCAACTCGTTTACACGGTCTGTTCTCCAAGCGCAATAGTCATTTGATTGAAGCCAGTTAACACCTACCACTGGGTAGTCGCTGTAAGCAGGGTGACGAAGGTAATATTCAACGAGAGGTTCGTTGTATTCCATTTTCTCACGCCATACTAGAGTATCTGGCAAAGCTTTATTGATGATTTCAGGATAAGAGTCACCATACACGAGGCCTAACCAGTAAAGGTAGTCTCTCCAGTATTGGTTGGTAACTTCAGTTTCGTCCATGTAGAAAGAAGAAACAGTCACACGGCGAGGAATATTATCCCAAGCGAAGTTGACATCGTCTTCTACTCGACCCATTGTGAAAGTACCACCTTCCACGAGAACAAGTCCAGGACCAGTCTCTTGCTCAACGTAATCGGGTCTTTCGTAACCACCGTTCTTTGGATCGTTGTAGTTCCAACCGGTAGCACCAGAGCCTGATTTTTCGCAAGAGTTAAGCACAACTGCCGCTGCAATGAGGGCTACCGCTGTTAATTTGCTTGCTAATGATTTCATGATTTTCCTGATTTTCCTATGATTATATACTGGCTAAAGTAGGTCTTCTTATTAGAAAGATGGACAAGCTAACGCACGGAAGCTCTTCTTTGTTTTACGACATTCGAAATTAATCGTCATCGAAACTTCGTGAGAACCACCTGTTGCTGGCGTCAATTCCGAAATGGTGACGTCATAGCTGTATCCAAATTTAATCACATCTGTTTGTACACCTAGAGTAGCAATGAAAGCGTCGCGGTAAGTTTCTCCAAATAACAAACCTCTAAACCATACACCTGCTACGATAGGTCCTTTGTTTACGTACATACCAAGGTTAAGTTGCTGGAACTCCCCTTGACGACGATAAAGGATATTGGGTGAAAGATTCGCATCAGCGTCTCTTCTCTTTTTCTGAATTGGAATAACAGCACCTGCGTGAGCAGTGAACTTCATTGGTAGTCGGCTTGTTCCAACAATAAGCGACTCATTTGGCTCATTCAAGTGGTGAACAGCAACACCTGCGTAAAGTACATCCGAGAAACCGAGGATACCTGCAGAGAAGTCAACCGCTTTCACGTTGCCACCTCTTGGAATATCTTGAGTTTCGTAGATGAATCCTTTGCGAGGATCGATCATATCACCGAAGGTAAGCTTGCTCCAATCCAAAGATTTTTGGAAGTAGGTGGCTTGAAAGCCCGCCTTGATGGAGAACTTACGGGTGATAGGTTGTTGGTACGAGTAGATACCACTGAACGTGGTAGTGTTGAGTGTACTTTGAGCAGCACGGTCATTCATTACGATAAGACCGAGACCACCTTGGATGGTTTCAACGTGTTGGTCGTAGCTGGCACTGGTAGTGACAAACGAACCAGACAATGAAGGCCATTGGTTTCGGTAATTCATAACCAAACGAGGACAGCGAGCCGTTCCCGCGAAAGCAGGGTTCAAATACAGAGGATTGGCATAGAACTGAGTGAACTCAGGATCCTGCGCCAACAGTTGGGTAGAGACTGTAAGGGCTGCGAAAAGACAGAATAAACTTTTTTTCATTCGCACGATTTTTACTTGGGGTAAAAAATGAATTAGCAATATTACAACATTTTTGGCCACAAAAAATATTAAATGGTGACAATAATTAGACTCATATTAAGTTTGACCCGTTGCTTTATCCCTTTGAAAAGTCATGACAAAATACTTTTTTAGCACCATTGCTGGTGCATTTTTCATTCTTATTGGTGGTGCTGCCTTATCGCAAAACACTTTCACATTCAATGGTTTAATTGAATGGAAAGACCTTGCAACAGCCTCTTCCAACGATGATGGGACGGTCTTTTTCAAGAAAGAATCGTACTCCCAAGATGGTATTTCCTTGCCACTTTTCATCACTCAAAAGCGATTGGATCGGTTTGAATCCGTCTCTCAATACCGCATAACGGCCCAAGAGGTTACATCGGTTCCTGAAAATTTTCTCTCAGATACTCAAAAATCAAGTATTTCAAACGACTGGCAAATTCAGACCGAGGTCAAGACGGGAGGGTCTATTGCCTACCTCATTTTGGAATTAGTTCCTTTTAGAAAAAATAATGGCACTATTGAAAGGCTAACTTCTTTCAACATAGAGGTTTCGACCACTCCAGCTACAAAACCAGCCAATCGAGCGATCACTTTTGCTGATCACAGCGTATTGGCAGAAGGATCTTGGTACAAAATCGCCATTTCTAAAGATGGTGTGTACCGTGTGGATGCTAATCTGCTCACTTCGCTTGGAGTAGATCTAACCACTCTAAACTTGAATCAGCTGAATATTTATGGAAATGGTGGAGAACTTCTTCCGGAATCGAATGCGGTAGATCGCTTCACTGATTTACAGAAAAACGCTATTTCAGTGGTCGATCAAAACAACAACGGTAGTTTCGACAACAACGACTACATTCTATTTTACGGAAAAGGTCCTGACACATGGAACAATAGTAACATTGCGGCAGAGCCAACGGTGTGGCGTCATACCAAGCATTACTACAGCGATTCGGCCTACTACTTTATTCGCACCGATGACCTCACCAATCCACTTCGCGTTCCCACGCAGCCCATACCAGACGGGGCGGTCAATTACACCTCTACAAGTTTTCAAGACTTTGCCTACATCGAAACAGATCAATTCAACGTGGCAAAATCAGGTCGTGAGTTTTATGGTGATGCATTTGAAAACAACACTTCAGGAACCTATAACTTCTCTGTACCAAACGTCCTACCTGAGCCAGCGTATTTTGAAACCACAGTCGTTACAAGATCAATTACTGCCGCATCTTCCTTTAATTTTAATGTTCAAGGAAATACATTAACCGTAACACCAAGCGTCACATCGACGGGTGCAGGAGCAGATCTTGCTCGTGTTGCTTCTGGTAATCTCACTTTCAACCCTACTGGCTCACCTATCAATATTGCGATAAATTTTCAAAAAGCCAATCCAGAGGCTCAAGGTTGGCTTGATTTCTTGAGGGTAAATGTGACACGTGCTCTGATCATGAGCGGTGCACAAATGAATTTTAGAGATGTGCGTAGCGTGGGCGTTGGAAATGTAACAGAATTTCTATTGAGCCAGGTGCAGCCCAATATCAGCATTTGGGATATCACCAATCCACTTCAGCCAGAAGCTATCAGTGGAGTGAATGCATCGAACACCTATACGTTTAAGGCCAACACATCAAGTCTTCGTGAATACATTGCTTTTAATAACGGCGGATTCTTGATTCCAACTGCTAAAGGCAAAGTTGCTAATCAGGATTTACATGCGGTGGCCAATCCGGATATCGTAATCATCAGCGCACCTCGTTTGGTAACCTATGCGCAAGAACTTGCAGATATTCATATTGCTCGCGGCAAGAGTGTTTTGGTAACCAATGCATTCGATATTTACAATGAATTTTCTTCTGGAAATCCGGACCCTATTGCCTTCCGCATGTTGATGAAAATGTTCTATAACCGTGCGAACGGTGTGGAAGCAGATCAGCCGGAGAATTTGGTCATTTTTGGAGATGGAAATTATTTGAATAACAAGGGGCTGAGTTCACAAACTGGAGCAACAGTTCTTGTATTTGAAAGCGACAATAGCGTATCACAACTTAACTCTTATGTTAGTGATGACTATTTTGTGTTGTTGGATGACAATGACACAGGCAATAGTGCCAATCCAAGTGATAAGCTAGACTGTGGTATCGGAAGAATACCAACAGCAGATATTTCTGAGGCTGCCAATTATATTTCTAAGGTTAGAACATATCTCGCGTCAAACACAAGTGTGGATGGCGGTGCATTTTGCGTGGGTGATGAAACACAGTCCACGTTTGGCACTTGGAGAAATATGCTCACGTTTGTGTGCGATGACCTTGACGGGAGCTTCGGTCCTGGAGAATCGCAGCATACCACTACCAGCGAACTTTTGGCGAATTACATGAAAGCAAGACATCCTCAATATGATATTACCAAGCTCTACATGGATGCATTCCAACAAGTGGTGACTCCTGGCGGTGAGCGCTATCCTACGGGGGAAGAAGCAATTCGTCAGCGTGTGGAGCTAGGAAGTTTGTTGGTGAGTTATGTTGGTCACGGAGGCGAAAGAGGATTCGCTCACGAACGTATTCTTACTATCCCTACCATCAATGGCTGGACAAATAAAAATAGACTTCCCGTTTTCCTAACTGCAACCTGCGAACTCGCTCGTTTTGATGATCCATCCTTTAAATCGGCAGGAGAATTATTGATCATGAATCCTAATGGCGGTGCCATAGTGATGTTGACCACCACTCGCGTCGTAACAGGCGGCGACAACAGAGAACTGGATGAGGCATTCTTCAAATTTGCTTTTGAAAAAGAAACATTCGCCAATCTTACATTAGGAAAGATCAATCAATTGACGAAAAACGAATTGGAGTCAAACAACACGAGCAAGCAGAACTTTAGTCTCTTGGGAGATCCTTGCTTGAAGATGGTTTACCCTAAAGAATATGTCTATACCACCGCTGTGAATGGCATTGATGTGACTACTGCTATCGATACTTTAAAAGCTTTACAAGAGGTTACATTTACAGGTTATGTTGGAGATGAAACCGGCACAAAGTTGACCGATTTCAATGGATTTGTTTACCCCACCATTTATGACAAAGAAGCGAGCAACGTCACCCTCAACAATGACGGGGCAACATCTGGGGTTCCTTTCAAAGCATATAACAACACCATTTACAAAGGAAAGGCAAGCGTTGTGAATGGTGATTTCACCTTCAAATTTGTAGTTCCTTATGACATCAACTACACTATTGATACAGCACGTGTGAGCTATTATGCCGTAGACGGCGACTTGGATGCACACGGTAATAGTCAGCGATTTAAGATCGGAGGTTCGCTCACAGGAGCAGAGCTTAATACCGTAGGACCCGAGATTGAATTATTCATGAACGATACCACTTTTGTTTCTGGAGGTGTTACGAATACCACCCCCATTTTCATTGCAAAGTTGAGAGATGAAAACGGAATCAACACTGCGGGAAGCGGCATTGGCCATGATCTTGTGGCATCTGTTGATGGTGACTCTCAGAATGCCATTCGTTTGAATGACTACTATGAATCAGACTTAGATACTTATCAAAGCGGACAAGTGCGCTATCAGATGAATGATATGACTCCTGGAGAGCACCGCATCACATTCAAAGCCTGGGATGTGCACAACAATTCAAGCGAACGCACCCTTGATTTTCTCGTAGCAGATGATGCGGGCATTGCTTTGGATCATGTGCTGAACTACCCCAATCCATTTACCACAAATACAGCATTTTTCTTTGAGCACAACCAACCCTGTGAATTTTTAGATGTGCGTATCCAAGTATTCACGGTGGGGGGGAAATTGGTAAAAACAATTAATGAACGTGTGAAGCAAAATGGATTCCGTTCGGACAGCATTTCATGGGATGGTACGGATGACTTTGGAGACCGCATCGGCAAAGGAGTTTACGTTTATCGCTTAGAGGTTAAAAACGAAGCAGGACAGCGTGCAGATAAATTTGAAAAACTCGTCATTTTAAAATAATAACCAAAACAGAGGGAAAACCGTAGAAAGTTTGTATTCCGTATATTTGCGGTCCCTTCAAACAAGGCAATAATGTATAAATCGCTCATTTTAGTATTAGTAGTTGGATTCTCGATTTTGGGAATCAATGCTAATGCGCAATTAAATAATCAGTCTGAAAGAGCACAACAAGTGCAATTGAATACGATTACTACCGCAGTTCCTTTCTTAATGATTGCTCCAGATTCTAGATCTGGTGCTATGGGAGATGCTGGTGTCGCTATCAGTCCAGACGTATCAAGTATTCACTGGAACGCAGCGAAACTCGCATTCGTTGAAGAAGACATGGAGCTTGGGGTTTCCTATTCTCCATGGTTACGTGCGCTGGTGAATGACATGAGCATAAGCTATTTGAGCGGTTACAAGCGCTTAAATAAAACTCAAGCTATCGGTGGATCATTGCGTTATTTCACTCTTGGTAAAATTTCATTTACTGATGAAGTTGGAACTGCAATTAGAGATTTTAAGCCGGCCGAATTAGCACTTGATGCGGCATTTAGTCAAAAACTATCAGAGCGTTTTAGTGGAGGTATTGTTGCTCGTTTTGTAAACTCGAATTTAACGGGTGGAACAAGCGTGCTCGGAGCAGATAGCAAACCGGGTCGTTCATTCGCAGTAGATGTTTCTGGTTTCTACACCAATGATGATGTTGAATTAGGTGGTATTCCTGCGGTTTGGAATTTTGGTTTCAACGTTTCAAACATTGGAGCTAAGATGCGTTACACCAACACAGATCAAAGAGATTTTATCCCAACCAATTTAAAACTGGGTACCGCATTCGTTCTAAATCTTGATGATTACAATGATTTAGGTTTCACTGTTGACTTCAATAAACTTTTGGTTCCTACACCTCCTATCTATGATAATGATGAAAACATCATTGCAGGGAAAGATCCAAACGTAGGAACTGCAACAGGTATCGTGCAGTCGTTTACTGACGCTCCTGGTAACTACAATCCAGAAACAGGACAAGTTGAGGGAGGAAGTGTATTCAGAGAAGAACTTCGTGAGGTGAATATTGGTGGTGGTTTTGAATATTGGTACGACAAGCAATTTGCTTTCAGAACAGGATATTTCTACGAGCACTTCTCAAAAGGAAATCGTCAGTTTATTACACTTGGAGCGGGTCTTCGCTATCAAGTATTGACCATCGATATTTCATATCTAATCAGCACTACCCAACAGAATCCACTTGCTAACACGCTTCGCTTCTCATTGAAGTTTGCTTTGGGTGGCAAGACCAACAAGTCGTCTGACGACGCTACAGAAGAATAATGAACATACGTGTTGGTTTTGGCTACGACGTTCACCAGTTGGTAGAAGGTCGTGATTTATGGCTTGGTGGAGTTCTTATCCCTCATGAAAAAGGAGCTTTAGGACACAGCGATGCGGATGTATTGCTTCACGCCATCTGTGATGCCATTTTAGGTGCTGCAGCCCTTGGCGATATTGGACAACATTTCCCTGATACATCAGCGGATTTCAAAGGCATCGATTCGAAAATCTTATTAGCTCGTACTTGCGAACTTTTGCGCTCACACGGTTGGGAGATTTCTAACATTGATAGCACCCTATGTCTTGAGAGACCTAAGGTGATGAAGCACGCAGATAAAATGAAGGCAGCAATTTCTGAAGTTGCCGGCATTGCCCCAGATCAAATTTCAATCAAGGCTACCACTAGCGAAAAGATGGGCTTTGTGGGAAGAGAGGAAGGCGTAAATGCATACGCCGTCGCCCTTATTTACAAGAAATAATTTCTTTAGTTAATTCCGGTGAACGAGTCATCCATTTGACCTGGTTGTTCGTCCTCATAGAAGTGCATTTTAATCAAAACAGTATCCTTCAAGAAATCGATTTTTCCGATTTCAATTCTTGTGATACGAATACCTGTTCTCTTTTCTAAATCTGCAATCAATTCTGGTCTGCGACCTAACTGAATGAGTTGGATATTATCATACACCACAATCTTTTGTGACTCGTGGCGCATAAGCCAAATTTTTTCCAAACCATAAGTCAATCCGATAATGACCATGTTTGCGAAAACAAGCTCTACTAATGAAATCTTTTTATTGATCAATGCATTCATCACCGACATACCGATGATGATGAAGAGATAGGTCATTTCCTTAATTGGAATAGCGTCGGTGCGATAACGGATGATTCCGAATACAGCAAAGAGACCAAGAGCAAATCCCATTTCCAATTTAACGGATTCCAACAGGAAACACATTAAGAAAATAGAAACGCTGAAAAGGAAATAGGTGAAAAGAAAGTCTTTGCGTTTTGCAATTGGATAATAAATCAAACGTACCAAGATGAATATGAATGAAAGGTGAACACTCAATCGGATGATCAGTCCTACAAGGTCTTCCCACTTAACAAGTTTAACACCACCAAGCGGATTAAACTTGTCCCCTTTCTCTGCTTCTTCGACTACCGTCGGAACTATATCTTGAGCTTGAACATTGACAAAGTCAATGAAATTATGCAACCATTCCATTCTCTATTTTCTTTAATTTAAAAATTTTCGACTTAAAACTATTTGATTTCATTTCGGGGAAAAGCATCGCTACCCCTAAACAATATTTACTAATACTATCTTCACGAATCATTCGCTTCTTCAATTCGATCATGAAAGGCGAATATCGATTTCTTCTTTCTTGTTTTACTTCTGCTATGACAAAGTTGTTCAATTTAATCTCTTTACCATTAGCAGAAAAACCTAGGCCAAGATCGATGGTTAATCGTTCAGGCATTTCATTATTTACCAAAGTAATTCTCTGAAAATTGTTCCAAAGCTTGGGTTCAAACTCCAGGCCTAAATGCGTTTCATCTTCGATGAACGCCTTTTCATTTTCCAATAATACTTCAGAAACCAGTGGCAACTTGACACGATCTTTTTCGGTTCGATCCTTATTCGTTTTGAATTTTACTTCTAAAAAAGTAAGATTACTTTCAACGTATTTTCTCTTGCGAATTTTGTATCGGTTTTTCTTTCCGCTGTGGTGTCGTCGATAGAAAAGAAAATCTGTAGTGTCGTAGTAAAGCGTTTCATAGCTATTCTTGCGAAGACCATTGATTTCTAAGACACGATATTTATCAGAAAGCAGAGAGAGAATTTCTTCAAGCTCCGTGAGTGACAACATGAATTTGGTATCCGTTCTATTCATCAAAGCAACGCCATCCATTTCTTTCAAAGAAATAGGTGGAAAGGCAGATAAAATTTCAGATAATTGGCTCATAGTGTCTTTACAAATGTAATCGGAATGTTAAGTGGATTGAACAAAGACGAACAAAAATTGATTAGGTTTAGCGCAATGAATAAAAAAGTACTTTCTGTTGAATGGGAAGTGTACGATCGAAAAGAGGATCTCCCTACCTCCGACGCACAACTTCTCGATGCCGCGTTTGAAGCGGTAAAGCATGCCTATGCGCCATACAGCGGATTCTCTGTAGGCGCTGCTTTGCTTTTAGAAAATGGTGAAGTCATTAAAGGAAACAATCAAGAAAATGCGGCATATCCGAGCGGACTTTGCGCAGAGCGCGTTGCTTTTTTTTGGGCGGGTGCCAATCATCCCGGCAAAAAAATTAAAGCTGTTGCGATTACTGCACATTCAGAAAAAGTAAAGACAGACCATCCCATCACTCCTTGCGGAGCTTGTCGTCAGTCAATGTTGGAATACGAAATGAATCAAGACGAGAACATCACCATCATTATGCAAGGAAGCACCGGTAAAATATATAGAATGGAAGGTGTCAAGAATTTACTCCCACTCTATTTCAATGAGGATGGATTAAAATCCTAAAAGCGATAATGCCAAGCGAATAATAATCCTTGATTGTAATTGCCTTGCTCGTAAAAACTAGCAGGGTTTATTACAGCTGGGGCCGGGCGAATGGGGATGATACTTGAATAGCCCCGGAATTCAAGACTTGAGTGATCTGTGGCTAACCACCATACACTAGCATTTCCAGTAATATCTAATGTTTTAAATGATGGAGTTGGTTCGTATTTCGCTCCATTATAATCAATCGTCTGATTGATCAATACTCCAACAGCGGGGCCCAAGCCGAATCTGAATTTTCCTTTTGAATATGTTGCCAGAACAGGCACGTCAATGTATTCTAAGTCGAAGGCGAACTCATTATAATCTCCATTATCCGGATCAGCTTGTTTCATGGAGCCTTTCGAGGTATAATGCATGCCGAGCCACGTACCGAAATTGCCATTGAAGTCCATGTGAATCCAACCTCCACCGACGAGACCTAATTTATCCCATCCAGCAAGACCGTCACCGCTCATTTGCGTCGCGTTAATCCCAATCATGGCTCCTCCAGTAAAATCAATTTGACCAATTGATTTTAAAGAAAAAAAGATGGCAATAATGAAGATTAATTTTCTCATTCAGTAATTTCTTGATCCACCACATTGACAATTTCACCTGTCGTATTATTTACGAGGTATGCAATCACGTAACAATTATTCGGCACCCAAGCTGGGTTGAATTCATAAGAAAAAGAACTTACGAAAACATCATCAATTCTAGGAGAAGAAGCCACTGGTTGTCCTTGTGGAAGGGTCACTGCGTCACGAAGCATGTGATTATGTTCATAGTCGAGGATATCCGTTCCATCCACATTCTTTTGTGGGCTTATGATGTGTGATTCAGTAATCAATACTACCAAATTAAATCCATCAGTGGATGCTTTAAGGAATTGTCCGTGCACGTGAATATTTAAGAAACCATCATTAGCGACATAAGAGGTCGCTAATTGTAACGCTGCCTCTGGAGCCTTTACCAGTTGGTCATCGATCAAATCTCTCCATTCAGAATCGAGGTACAATGCAGAAGTACCGCCTACTCTATCGACTCTTGCCCCTGGGGCAAAACCTACTTCTAACTGGCCCCAATAAATGTCACCATCGCTTGTGCGATAATCAATGTTGTACGGAGCGGCACTTGGATTGGCAAATGTTCCCGCATGAATGCTAATAGGCACTAATCTTCCACCTAATTCTTCTTCCCAAATATTTACTTTTTCAGTAGCTGGAGGACAATTGGTGCACTTGTGACCTGTGAATTCTTCGAGATAAACATTTTTAACTGGAGTCGCTAAAAGTTCAAACTCTGGTACAGGACCATAAACACTTTCCAAGTAGCGATTGTCCAATTTTAAAATCGGATCTTCCTTGTCACTGCATGAAGAAAAAACTAGTGCGATGGCACAGCTTAGTATGATTAACTTTTTCATTTTATTCTTCTTTATTTTTTAGAAAGTACTTGTAATCGTTAATTCAAAACCATTTGTTGCAGGAACTGTTCGGCAAACACCACCGATACAGAACACCCCTTCTCTTCTTTTTCCATAACCTAAAGTTACGCGATTTGCGCCATTGATATAGCCAACAGTTCCAAAAAGATAGTGAACGCGCGAGTCTGCTTTCTTATTTCCATAATTATATTGATCAATGATGGCAACCGTCCAGTGTGGGCTGTAAGTATATTCCACCAATGCAGTAGCCCAATCTCCCTTATCCTGCTTGGTTTGCATCGCTTGCAATTCAAGGTGAATGTTGTTTTTGGGAGTTACCTTATAATTCAATTCTAAAACTTCAATATCTGCAAAGACAAGACCTTTGAAGTCCGCAGAAACTGGCGTAGCTGTGGTATTGAATTCTAAGTAATAATAAGTAGCAGCCATCGACCATTTCTTATTGAGTTTGCGTTTGAATTCAACATTCAAGTCACGTACATACTTTTCATTTCCGAAACCAAGTGTGTTTCTTCTATAACCATAGATGAGACCTTCTGCACCTTCAAGATTGGTTTTATCTAAGCTGTTCGCAGCAGAGAAGTTCACACTGATTTGCGTGCCGTAGGTGCCACCTAATTTGCTTCCTTTTTTCAACGTGTAAAACACTTCCGCAGAGAAGCTAGATTCCCCTGCAACAGGCGTTGCGTAGGGATAAAGTGTAGCAGCAAGGTTGTAGGTGTGTTGCTTGGTGATTGCCGGGTTAAAGTTGATTGGCACATCAAAAAGCGTTAAGTCTCTGTTCGAACGAAAGCTCATATTGTCGACGTTTTTTGCAGCAACGTTGACACCGAAGCCTTTTTTGCTATATGTAGCATTCAAGAAAATTGCTTCTCCTTTTTGATAGATCTCGCCATTATCTTTTGATGGGTCGTTTGCTTTTTGAGCGTACTCTCCAAAGAATGTTAGAGGTCCGTAAATAATATTAATACGACCAGCAGCCACACCAACGTTTTGTGGATATGCAAGGAGTAATGTGTCTTTTTCTAGAATTCCGCCCTCTTCAAATTTGCTTACGAAGCTTCCACCTAAGATGACTTTCAATTTTGCATCCGCAAAATTGGAAACAGCTGTATCGTTGCTGATTTTTTTCACTGATCCGAATAGCTCATTCAAGTGAATTTCTCCATCCGCTCCGCGGATGAGTGACTCGCTATTGATGAGTCTTGAATCAAAAGCAAGGCGTTGGTGTCCATAGATAGCCTTCATCTTCACACCTTGAATAGGTGAATACACCACACGTGCTCCATCAATTGCGTTGTCGATACCGAGATTTGGTTCCCAATAGGTTCTTAGCGCTAGACCACTTCCAAATTGCTCATAGAAATTACCTACGGTAATATCGAGACCATCATTGTTGTATTGAGCATAGCGATAGCCTATTCCAGTTCCTTGGTAGCGAGCACCGACTGAATAGCCTTGAATTGCGTTGAGATATGATTCGAATCGCATACCTGCGGTGAACTTTCCGTAGGTGTAAGTGAAATTACCGAACGCATTGAGTCCTGTCTTTGCTGGAGGTACAGTCGCGCCAATAAGGCTATCCTCATTGTACTGTTGCCAAAGCATTTGGAAATTACCGTGCAGTTGTCCTTGTGTTGGTGTGCTTGGTGTTTCTTGGGCGAATAGCGACGTAGAAGAGATGAATAGTAGGATAATCCATCCAATGGAATGCAAATGAGATTTCATGAATCCTTGTAACAGGTATTGGTAAAAAGTTTGTGGGAGCCAAAATAGCAATAAAAAGCCCCCCGATTTGACGGAGGGCTATATGAATCCTGAATAAAATTCTTTTAAGATTTAATTTTTAAAAGCTCCTTGTACAGCTCTTCTTCATCACCTTCAGCATAATTGTTATGCTGCCAGACGATATTTCCCTTTCCATCTACTAGGAAAGTATGAGGAACGTTGTTTACGCCCATCGCTTGAGCGAATTGTTTGTTCGCATCGAGGAGGATTTGATAATCCCAAGAAACACTATTGATATAGGGTGCTACGCGGCTGACGCTTCTTTGATCATCTATGGAAACAGCGATGATTTTCACACCTGTTTCCTTTTGCCAATCTGCATAAAGGTCAGCGTAGTTGTTGAGTTCTTTTTTGCAAGGGCTGCACCAAGTGGCCCAGAACGAAATGATAATTGGTTTCCCATCATTGCTAAGCTGACCAGTATCGATAGTATTTCCTTCGAGGTCTTTGAGTTGTGTACTTGGAAGTTTTGCTACTTGAGCAGAAAGGCTAGCGATGCTAAAGAATAAAACGGCAATGGCCAGAAATTTTTTCATGATGTTTTCTTTTGGTGTACGAATTTAATGAAGTGCGTATAACAACCATTATACCAAGAGCACAGTATTATTGAATTCTTGATTTCTTAAAAGCAAAAACTCCGGACAAGCCGGAGTTTTTGATATTTTTTCTAGAGAAAAATTACTTAGCAACAGTCACACGAAGCGTGCTAACTGAACCATTTGAAGTAACGTTCAACATGTAAACACCAGCGCTAAGATTGCTGAAGTCGATTTGTTGTGTGTAGTTACCTGCAGCAACGTTTCCTTTGTTGATTGACATTACTTTTTCACCAACTAGGTTGATTACATCGAAAGTAACATTTGCGCTTTCCTTGATAGAATAAGCAACAGTTGTCAAATCAGATGTTGGGTTTGGATAAGCATTGATAGAAAGAAGGTTTGTTACTTCTTCAACACCTACTACAGAGTTAACGTTAGCTCCGCTTACTTCTTCAGAGAAAGAATAAGAACCATCATAGTAGTAGATATACTCACCTTGCTCACCAGCATCAGTTACAGAATAAACATACATGTAACCGTTACCAGCAGTACCCTGCCATAGATCACCACCGTTCATACCATCACCATAAGCATCTTCAGCAACTACAGAGTAGCAACCAGTTGATGGAAGGTAGATGTTTTCTGTCTTGTAAGAACCGTCAGCTTGGTTAGCATAGCTTGGGCTAGAAGCAACTACAGTTCCGTTTTCGTTACGGATTTCCCATGACGTTTCTTCAGGCCAGTTGTCGAAGTGAAGATTCATTCTGATGTGAGTTGTAGACTCAGTAGCAAGAGAAACGTTTGCAGCGATTGTGTTGTTTGTTGCAACACCGTCGTTGTTAGTAGTAACAGTGATAGATACATCACCAGTTACAGCCGCAGAACCCAATTCAACGTTTTCTGATTCGAATTGGTTCAATGATCCAGACCACTCGTAAGAGATTGCTGGAGTTACACCTGATACAGAAATAGTAGCTGCAGTAAGTGTAGTTGAACCCAAGTTACCAAGTTCGATAGAGAAAGAAGCTTGGTCACAAGTAACGTTGTCACCAGTGTAAGCGATTGCAGAAGCATCAACTTCAGCTACAGTCTGACACTCCATTTCTTGGATGAATTGGTAGTGAGCAGCAGCAGAAAGAGTTCCTGTTTCAGTTACGATACCTGTTGGACAGATAGTGAAAACTGTTGGGAAGTAAGTGATTTCGTAAAGGTTTGCAATTGACGCATTGTCAATGATCGCGTAGTTAGTACCCGCTGTCCAGTCACCTTGAGTGAAAGTAGCATAAGTATTACCAGTTGAAGAACCTTGGATTTGTGCTAGAGAGTTTGTAGACTCACCTTCAACGTAGATAACGATAACGTCACCACCGTTTGCAACACCGTGTTCTTCGTGAAGAGTTTCAAGAGCACCGCTTTGGTGGTAGCTCCAACATGGTCCACACCAAGCAGCAGAAACGTCCATTACTACAGTGTAACCTTGTTGTAGGTATTCATAAAGATTGTGAGTAGTACCATTGATATCCGTAGCTGTGAAGTTTGGAGCTAGGGAACCACTTGGCAACTGAGCGCTTGCAGTAGCAAATGTGAATGCTGCACTAATTGCGAGTAAAATTCTCTTCATTTGATTAAAAGGTTTGTGTTATTTTTCTTTTGGAGTTGCTAAGATAGGATTTCCTTTTGATGAACAAAGCAACAAAAACACACAAAATAGTAAACCTAACTTTAGCTTTTCCATAATCATCGATTTTCAAATTTCAAATAGGGAGGGTTAAAAGGCTTGTGGAGGTATGATTTTTTGTATTTTTGAAACTATTAAAGAAATCTCGATGAAAAAAAATCTACTTTTTGCTTCTATCGCACTTGTATCCACGACATCTTTCGGCCAAAGCGTCGGTATTATTGAGCCAGTAAGCACAGTTGCTGGAAACTTAGCAGAAATGAGTCCTGGAGAGGAATTAGTTGCTGCATGGAACGTTCAAAACATTTCTGACAACTTTATTGAAGTGCGCGCTAGCCGCAATGTGATCACAGCCGTTTCAGGTAGTGCCAATTATTTTTGTTGGGGTGTTTGTTTCGGAGAAGAAACCAACGTTTCTCCAGTGTCTGTAAACCAAGATATGAATCCTGGAGATATCAACACTACATTCTATGCACACTACATTTCGAATGAAAACCCAGGGATAACAGATATCGAATATTGCTTCTTCAATGCAGCTAATTCTGCAGACAGAGCTTGTCAAACAGTTCGCTTCTGCGTAGATGCTGAATGTTTGGTAAGCGTTGCTGAGCCAACAGCAGAGTTTGAAATCAGTGACTTGTCTCCTAACCCACTAAAAGGTCTTGGAACAATAAAGTACAGTTTTGCAAATGCTCCTGCTAACGATACCAAACTTGTTATTTACAACATGGTAGGTAAAATCGTTAAAGAAACAGCAATCAATGCGAAAGACGGAATCTTGATTGTTAACGGTGAAGATTTTGAAAGTGGAATTTATTTGTATTCAGTTATTTCAAACGGACGTACGCTTTCTACAAAGCGCATGGTTGTAGCGAAGTAATTCAAATACGCCTATAATATTGAAGTGTGGTAATAGAATGGAATCCACTCCATTTTATTACCACATTTTCTTTTCGTGACGAACCATTTGTCGGTGTATTTTAGCCGCTCATTTAAAAAACTGTATGGACCACATTCGCAAAGGAGAAGCCTTAGACTATCACGAACAAGGCAGAAGAGGAAAGCTGGAGATTGTTCCAACGAAACCCCATAGCTCTCAGAGAGATCTCGCATTGGCTTACTCTCCAGGAGTAGCAGAGCCCGTGCTCGCCATCGCCGCTAATCCGGACGATGTATATAAGTACACTGCCAAAGGAAACATGGTAGCGGTAATTTCTAACGGTACCGCCATTCTTGGATTAGGAAACCTTGGTCCAGAAGCCAGCAAACCTGTGATGGAAGGAAAGTGTATGCTATTCAAAATCTTCGCAGATATTGATAGTATCGACATCGAAGTGAAAGCTACCGATGTAGATGAGTTTGTGAATACTGTAAAAAATATTGCGCCTTCATTTGGTGGTATCAACCTCGAAGATATCAAGGCTCCTGAAGCCTTTGAGATCGAAGAGCGATTAAAAGCTGAGCTTGATATTCCAATCATGCATGACGACCAGCATGGTACAGCTATCATCTCGAGTGCTGCATTGCTCAACGCATTGGAGATTGCAGAAAAAAACATTGGTGATGTGAAAATTGTAGTGAGCGGTGCCGGAGCGGCAGCGCTTTCTTGCATTTCACTCATGATCCAATTGGGTGCTAACAAAGATAACATCTTTGTTTTTGACAGCAAGGGTCTCATGACGGAAGAACGTCAGGATCTTGATCATCGCAAGAGAAGATTTGCTACCAAAGCAAAGTTTGCTGATTTGGCTGAGGCCTTAGTGGGTGCAGATGTTTTCCTTGGTCTTTCTCAAGGAAATATCATGACCTCCGAAATGGTAAAATCAATGGGTGGGAATCCAATAGTATTTGCTATGGCTAATCCAGACCCAGAGATTGAATATCAAGTCGCTATCGATGCTCGTAAGGACATCATTATGGCCACTGGACGCAGCGATCACCCCAACCAAGTGAACAACGTCCTTGGATTCCCATTCATATTTAGAGGGGCTTTGGATGTGCGAGCTACTTGCATCAATGACGAAATGAAATTAGCCGCAGTGCGCGCCATTGCTGAGCTTGCTAAAGAAATCGTACCAGAAGAAGTGACAGAAGCATATAATCTTCAACACTTAAGTTTTGGACCTGATTATATTATTCCCAAGCCACTAGACCCTCGCTTGATATCTGTAGTGTCGATGGCTGTAGCTAAGGCTGCGATTGAAAGTGGAGTTGCGAAGCAGCCTATCAAAGACTGGTCGCGCTATAAGACAGAGCTTGAAAATCGCATGGGTCGCGATAACGTCTTGAGTCGTGGAATTGCCGAAAGAGCTAGGAAATCTCCAAAGCGAGTAGTATTTGCTGAAGGAGATAACATTAAAGTTTTGAAGGCTGCTCAATTGGCAAAAGACGAAGGCATCGCCTTCCCTATTCTGTTGGGTCCAGAAGATCGTATTCATCAATTGATTGATGAGCTAGAATTGGATTTGAAAGACGCCGTGATCATGGATCCTCGCATCGATAAGTATACAGAGATGCGCGAAAACTATGGTCAATGCTTCTTCGAAAAGAGAATGCGTAAGGGCATGACCTTGCTTGAAGCAAGCCGAATGATGCGCGAGCGCAATTATTTCGCTGCCATGATGGTAGCAACAGGTGCAGCTGACGCTGTTATTTCTGGGATGACCAGAAATTATGGTCGTGTGATTCGTCCAGCATTGCAATGCTTGGGTACAGAAAAGCATGTGAAGAAAGTGTGCGGTATGTACATTGTACAGACCAAACAAGGTCCGTTGTTCCTTGCGGATACAACAGTGAATGTCAATCCAACCGCTGAGGACTTGGTTGAAATCACATTGCGCGTAGCAGAATCTATCGGTAAGATGAAGATTACTCCTCGCATTGCTCTGCTGAGCTACAGCAATTTTGGATCTTCTGAGGGAGAAGATGCAGCCAAAGTATCAAAAGCTGTGTCTATACTCCACCGCGATCATCCTAACTTGATAGTTGATGGAGAGGTTCAAGCGAATTTTGCTCTGAATGGAGAAATGCTTGCTGAAAACTTCCCTTTCTCTCGCTTGAAGGATATGAAGGTGAACACCTTGATCTTCCCAAACCTTGCATCGGGAAATATCTCTTACAAGCTTTTGCAAGAAATTGCAGGATTGGAAGTGACAGGACCGGTATTATTGGGAATGAAGAAAAGCTACCACATATTACAAATGGGCTGTTCTGTGCGTGAAATCATCAACATGGTGCGTATCGCTGTAGTAGATGCTCAATTGAAGAAAGAAGATTAATACCCTATGATTCATTACGTTAAAGGAAAACTGATAGAAAAGAGCCCTGTCCATGCTATCATTGACAGCGGTGGGATTGCATATTTTCTGAATATCAGTTTAAATACTTTCAGCAAGATTCCGGATCATCCTGACTGTACGCTTTACGCTCATTTTCATGTAAATGGAAATGATTTTTCCTTTGTTCTGTATGGTTTTCACGATGAAGTGGAGCGTGATATTTTCCGCAAACTAATCAGTGTGAGCGGAGTAGGACCAAATACAGCTCGCATGATCTTGAGCGGCATGACCGTGGATGAGATTCGTCACGTAATTGCTACTAAGGATGTTGGAAGTTTGAAGAGAATTAAAGGAATCGGCGAAAAGACCGCCGAGCGGATGATTGTAGATTTGCACGACAAGATTTACAAGGCTGGAGAAGCCGTTTTAGAAAAAATTAGTGTTTCACACAATACAACGAAGATAGAGGCGTTAGCGGCGCTGTCCTCGTTGGGACTAGACAAAACCAAAACCGAAAAACTGCTGGACAGAATACTACAGGGCCAAAAAGACCTCTCCCTGGAAGAGTTGATCAAGCAGGTTTTGAAACAACTTTAGAAATACGTGAAGAATAACTGGAATTCCGTTGCTGCCCGGATCAGTTTCTTTGTTGCCCTGTCGATGTTAGTTTGGCTCTCTTGGGCCTCATCTTCAGTTTACAAAAGTGGGATTCAGTATACCGCTCGCCCGGCTATTGCTGATACCACACAGAAACCTATATGGCCAAATGAAGACAATCCCAATCCGTCCGAAGGAGGAAATGGGATTGAAGTTCCGTTGCCTGATAATATCGAATACACCATTGAATACAATCCTGAAACGGGTGAGTATGAAGTAGTCCAAAAGATTGGTGACAATATCGATTTCCGTCCGCGTACTACGATGTCGTTGGATGAATACCTAGAATTTAATCTTGAAAATAATATCTCTGAGTTTTGGCTTCAGCAGCAGCAAACTGATGCCGAAAAGAGCAAAGAGTTCGCACCTTTCATCAAAGTCGGAGGTCAAGGCTTTGAGAATTTGTTCGGTTCAAACGAAATTGAAATCAGACCACAAGGTTCGGCAGAATTAACCTTTGGTGTGAACATTTCAAAAACTGATAACCCTCGTATTCCTGAGCGTCAGCGTAGAATTACCACTTTTGACTTCGATCAGAAAATCCAATTAAACGTAGTTGGTAATATTGGAACGAAGCTAAAATTGATGGTGAACTACAACACCGAAAGCACCTTTGAATTTGAAAACCAAATGAAGCTAGAGTACACTGGTGATGAAGACCAAATTGTACGAAAGATAGAATTGGGTAACGTGAGCCTACCGCTAAAAGGCTCATTGATTCAGGGTAGTTCAGGTCTTTTTGGTGGTAAGATTGAAACACAATGGGGTAAATTAAAAAACACCACAGTTTTCTCTCAACAAAAAAGTGAGAGAAGAAATATCACCGTTCAAGGTGGTGCACAAACACAGAATTTTTCGATTACAGGTGATAATTACGAGGCCAACAGACACTACTTCCTTTCTAGCTATTGGAGAGAAACGTACGATCAAGCGCTTGCCTCTTTGCCGGTAGTAAATAGCGGAGCAAACATTACCCGAATCGAAGTATGGGTGGTCAACCAACAGGCCAACACACAAGATGTACGTAACGTGATCGCATTCTCCGACCTTGGGGAAAGAGGTTCTTATATGTCGAGTGATTATGATATTGGGCCTTTGTTTGATCCGCAAGAATTACCTAACCCGGATAACGAAAACAACAGACTTTATGAAATCATGATGGGAAATCAGGACGTTCTGAATTTCACGAACGCCAATCAAGCCATCACGAATTCGGTAGCAAACATTAGACAAGGTGTGCACTACGAAAGAATTGGTAACGCAAGAAAGCTTACTACTTCCGAGTACACCTTTAACACTCGACTTGGTTTCATCTCCCTTCGTCAAGCATTGAATAATGCCGAAGTCCTTGCAGTAGCCTACGAATACACCCTTAATGGACAGACCTATCAAGTGGGTACATTGTCGCAAGATGGTATTGCAGCTCCTCAGGCTCTGGTATTGAAAATGTTGAAGAGCTCTATTACAGCAGTTCGTCTGACAGACGGAGCCCCTGCCCCACTTTGGCAGAACATGATGAAAAACGTCTACAACTTGGGAGCATTTGGTGTGTCGCCTGAGAACTTTAGACTAGATGTATTTTACAATAACCCAAGTACGGGTATCGACCAAAACTTCATCGCGCGTGCGCCGTTGGATGGACAGCTTTTAATACAAGTACTGAATCTCGATAGGATTGATGCCCAGCAGATGTCTGGGGCGGATGGATTTTTTGACTTTATCCCGAATGCAGCCACAAGTGGCGGTTTGGTGGATGCTCAATCGGGAAGGATCTTCTTCCCTGTCGTCGAGCCTTTTGGTAGTCACTTGTCCGGAAAAATCATTGAAGGATTAGGTAATACGCCTGAGGCAGCTCAGTTGATATCACAAATCGTTTATCAACCACTTTATGACTCTACGAAGACCGCAGCAACTGTGCAGTTCCCGAATTTGAACCGTTTCAAAATCAAGGGGCAATATCAAAGCGCTTCAGGGTCTGAGATTTCATTAAACTCGTTGAACATTCCTCAAGGTTCTGTGAGTGTAACGGCTGGTGGAATTCAATTGTCTGAAGGCGTTGACTATACCGTTGACTATAACTTGGGTCGTGTAAGAATCTTGAACGAAGGTGTTCTATCGAGTGGTCAGCCCATTAATATTTCTGTTGAGAGCAACTCGCTCTTCAACATGCAGTTTAAGACATTATTGGCAAGTAGGTTTGACTACACCTTCAATGAAAACTTTGCGGTGGGTGCCACGATATTGAATTTACGAGAGCGACCCATTACACAAAAAGTAAACGCTGGTGACGAACCAGTAAATAATACCATCGTTGGAATGGATTTCAACTTCCAAAAAGAAGCTCCATTCTTGACACAATTGGTGGACCGCATTCCATTGATTGATACTAAAGAAAAATCGACGATAACATTTAATGGGGAGGCAGCAAAACTTTTCCCTGGTCACTCGAGAGCGATTTCTAAAGTTGGTAATGCATACGTTGATGACTTTGAAGGCAGCCAAAGCGTCATCGATTTGCGATCATTAAACCAATGGTTCCTAGCGAGCACACCAAAGCTACAGAACACACCAGGCGGGCTTTTCCCAGAGGGAGCGTTTGAAGACAGTTTGATTTATGGCTACAACCGGGCAAAATTGAGCTGGTATGTAATCGATCCATTGTTCTTCCGAATTAGTTCCATTACTCCTTCGAATATCGCGAATGATGCCGATCTACAAAGTGATCACAGAATGCGCGAAGTATTGGAGAGTGAAGTATTCCCTAACAGAGAATTGCCACCTGGAACACCACCAAACATTTCAACGCTTGACTTGACTTATTACCCTTCTGAAAGAGGGCCTTATAATTACGAGCGTCCAAATGGAACAAGCGTTTCAGAAGGTTTGACAGCAGACGGCAGGCTCGTTGCTCCAGAAACAAGATGGGGTGGTATTCAGAGAAGCTTGACTACGACAGACTTTGAGACAAGTAACATCGAGTTCATTCAATTCTGGTTGATGGATCCATTCAATGCAGATTCGCCAAACTTGACCGGTGGAGATCTATACTTCAACTTAGGTAATGTATCAGAAGACGTATTGAACGACTCACAATTGAGTTTTGAAAACGGTTATCCAAATGATAACAATGCCCTTCCTATTCTTCAAAGCACATGGGGTCAATATCCAGATCCAGCAACATTTAACGTTGTCAATGCATTTGACAACTCAACTGGAAACTACTCACAGCAAGACATTGGTATTGATGGATTGAATAGCCAGAACGAACAAAGTTATTTTGGCACATGGCTAAGCGAAATTCAAGGAAGCTTGAACGCCGATGCCTACACGCAGTATGCACAAGATCCATCAGCAGATAATTTCCAATACTTCAGAAGTTCTGCGGCTGACGCGGCTTCATTGAACACTTTGGAACGTTATAAGAATTTTAATGGTTATGAAGGCAACGCTGATACGTCTACGCCTGATGGATATCCGATCACAGCGACCACTATTCCAAATACTGAAGACATCAACCAAGACATTACCCTCAACACTATTGAGAGTTATTTCCAATACAAAGTGAGTCTTCGTCCTGGTGATTTAGGTGAGCAAAACATTGGTAGCAACTACATCACTGACAGCTTTGTTACAACGAAGACTACCGCCAACGGAGAGGAAAGACAAATTCGTTGGTATCAATTCAAAATTCCGATTCGCGATTGGGAAAGTCGTTACGGTAGTATTCCTGACTTCCGTTCGATTCGTTACATGAGAATGTTCATGAAAGGATTCAACGAAGAAATCACCTTGCGATTTGCACGACTAGAATTGGTTCGTGGAGAATGGAGAAAGTACTATGATAATCTTGCAACACAGCAAGAAATTGAACCAAATGATGATCCTGAAACCATCTTCAATATTGCAGCAGTTAACATTGAAGAGAATGGTAACAGAGAGCCAGTGCCATATATCGTTCCTCCTGGGATTATCCGTGAACAAGACGTAGCAAGTGCAAACTTGAGAAATATGAACGAGCAATCATTGTCATTTGAAGTATGTAATCTTCAAGATGGTAATGCACGTGCAGCCTACAGAAACGTCAACTTCGATATGCGTCAGTACAAGCGTTTGAGAATGTTTGCTCACGCAGAAGGCTTAACCGGACCAGATGATTTAAAAGATAAAGATTTAACGGTATTTGTTCGTTTGGGATCTGACTTCGATCAGAACTATTATGAATATGAATTGCCGATGACTGTAACGCCTTGGTATACCAATGATGATGATGAAGTTTGGCCAGAAGAAAACAATTTCGATATTCAGCTAGAAGATTTACAACAGTTAAAAATTGAAAGAGGTTCCTCTGCATCACTTCTTACTGAATATAGCAAGATGATAGGCAGCGCTCGTGTTTCAGTAAAGGGTAATCCAAACTTGGCCAACGTCACTGTCTTGATGATCGGTGTACGAAATCCGAACAGACGAGACAACAAGTTTAGTTCAACAGATGATGGTCGTGCCAAGTGCGGTATCATTTGGGTGAATGAATTGCGACTTTCAGAATTCAATGAGAAAGGCGGATGGGCAGCAATCGCACGCTTGAATGCTAACCTTGCAGATTTTGCAACCGTTGCAGTGGCCGGTAATATCAGCACACCTGGTTGGGGAACTGTAGAGCAAAGAGTCCAAGAGCGTCAGCAAGAAACCAAACTTGGATTCGATGCGAACTCTACCGTACAAATGGGTAAGTTTTTCCCAGAAAATTGGGGTGTTCAATTACCGATGTATCTAGGATATTCTGAAACTGTTCAAACACCGAAGTATAGTCCGCTTCAGCCAGACGTCGTTTTAGCAGATTTACCGAATGTGGATCGAAGGTTAAAAACGAAATCTCAGACCTACACCAAACGTCGAAGTATCAACTTCAATGAAGTAAGGATTAGTCCGAAAAAAGAGGAAGGTGCGCCAAAACCAGAAGAAGGAAAAGATCCTGGATTAGACCCCGGTGCTAAATCTCCTGCTCCTACAGGCGGTTCAACCAAGCCAGACAAAGATCATTTCTATGATATTAAGAACTTCTCTGTTTCGTATTCATACAATGAACTTTACTTCAGAGATATTAATACTGATTGGAGATTGAATAAGCAATATCGTGGAGCATTTGATTATGCGTTTACGAATAAGCCAAAAGAAATCAAACCATTCGCACAAATTCCAGGAATCAAAACTTCGCCATATTTGAAGTGGATTAAAGAATTCAATTTCTATCCTGGTATCAAATCTCTAGGTTTCCACACAGAGATGAATCGTACCTATGAGACCAGCCGTATTAGAAATAATACCGCGGAATTGACAGGCGTATTCAGCGATATGCTCATCACTACACAAGTTCAAAAAACTTGGAACTGGAATCGTACTTATGATTTCAAATATGATTTGACCAAGAGTATTAAATTAGATTATTCTGCAAGCAACACTGCACTTGTTGGCGAACCTCGCGGAGTGATTGACAGAAATAATGTCGACTGGTATAATGCTTATCGTGACACTGTATTGACCAACATTCAGAACCTCGGTCAAACCACCATGTTCAATCACAATGTTGGAGCATCTTATAAATTACCTTTCGATAAGTTCCCATTGATTGACTTCATGAGCGCGGATGCTCGATATGCAGGGACATTCCGTTGGGATCGTGCTCCGTTTACTCAGGACTCCTTGGGTAACACCATTCAAAACAGCCGTCAGTTGCAGTTGAATGCACAAGCGAATTTTGAGACCTTGTACAATAAGTCTAAGAAATTAAAAGAAATCAATCAGGGTAAAAAGCCGAAGGACAGCAAGTCAAAAAACAAAACGGACAATACCAAGAAAGACGGATTTGGAAATGATCCTGATGAAAAAGACAAGGATAAAAAAGAAGATAAATTAAGTGTGGGAGATGCAACTCTTCGATTCTTGATGATGCTTCGCAGCGTGAGCGGAACGTATACACGCAATGAAGGTATTTTATTGCCCGGTTATAATCGCAAAACCAAGATTGTTGGATTTGACGAGTCGTTTGAGGGGCCGGGTATAGACTTCTTAGTAGGTGGTCAGGGAACAGATATTTGGGGGAATCCAAACGGTGGAAACTTTGCGTTGGAAGCAGCGGAAAATGAGTGGTTGGTACAAGCACCATTCTTGAATAACCAATATTCTCAAACCTATTCTGAGACTTGGAACTATAAGGTAAATCTTGAACCTATTCGTTATCTAAAAATTGAAATTACCGGTAATAGAACAGAAGGTCGAAATGAAAATGCATTCTTCCGTTTTGATGAAACGCTGCAGGATTATGCATTCCAATCACCAATGGAAACGGGTAATTTCAGTGCCTCTATCAATACATGGGCTACAGCATTTGTGAGAGATCAACCAGACAATGGTTGGACATCATCAACTTTCGAGACCTTCCTTCAAAACAGATTAGAGGCATCGAGTCTTTGGAACGAAGCCACCTACGGTGAAAGCGCAGCTAATCCAAATGGTTATTACAATGGTTGGGGATCTACCAATGCGTCTGTAGTTATTCCTGCCTTCATCGCAGCATATAGCGGAAAGGAAGTAGGAGAAGTTGCATTGGATCCTTTCCAAACAAGAGCACAGCCAAACTGGCGAGTAACTTATGATGGATTGACAAAAATTGCAGCCGTTAAAAAATACTTCAAGCAATTCAACATCACTCACCAGTATAAGTCTACGATGACGACTAGTTATGTCCGTAACTTGAATTATTTGGATAATGGATCTGGGTTGCCATCAGCTGTTGACGCAAGCGAACAAGCGAATTACATTCCTCGAAATCAGATCAACACTGTCACCATTTCTGAACAATTGTCTCCGTTGATTGGATTCGACATGACAATTAAAACAGCGAAGAGCAATGATCCTCAAGTGAAGGTGGAATTGAAGCGCGACCGCACCATAGCTCTTGGATTGAGTAACCTTCAGATCACAGAGACCAAGAGCAATAGCTTAGTTCTTGGAGTCGGTTATAAGTTGACAGAGGTAAGAAATCTATTTGGTAGAAAGAGTGCGAAGAAACTTCCATTTAAGACACCATCTAAGACCAACATCAATCTGCGTGCAGACTTAACCATTCGTGACAACACTACGTTGATCAGAAAGATCGAAGAGCGTCAGAATCAGCCTACGGCTGGTCAGCGTCTGTTCAGTATTAAATCAAGTATCGATTATGTTGTAAATGATAAATTGAATATTCGATTCTTCTACGATCATCAGTTGAACAAGCCGAAGATTTCGACTTCATTCCCGACGTCGAATATCAACGCCGGAATAGCATTGCGATTCACATTGAATAGCTAAAAGAAAAAGGCCCCGAATGGGGCCTTTTTTATTTTTCCTAAAATCTATTTTTCAATTTTCCATTCCATCTTTTTGGCCTTTTCGATCCAAGGTTTCCATTGTTCAGCAGTTACACGCTCTAATCTCTTTTGAATGGTGCTAAGTTTTCTCAAAGCGGCATTCTTTGCAAGTAGGAAATTAGCGCTGGTCTCTTCGACTGCGGTTCCAACATAACCAGAAAGCATATAAATATCCGACATCAGATATTTAGAATCATCTCTAATTCCCTTCTCTCCTTCTGGTGCATAGATCATATCCTCAATTGATTGCAAATTAGTCAGCATAGAATCTGCTTCTGCAATGAGCGATTTTTTCAATGTATCTTCAACAAAGGTCCATGCGGTTTTCGCAATTTCTATGGACTTTCGCTTTGCACGAATGTCCTCGAGCAATTGGTTGGTTGATTTAACCACATCAACGAATTCTGCATTTTGTTTTTTCGCATTTTCATACTTTGCTGGATCGAACGCAAAGCGTGGGTCGTACATCATTTTCACCTCAGAAGAATCTTTCTCTGTACCCCATGTGAATACTACTTTGTATGTTCCCGGCATCACTTCGAAACCACCGCCAGGAGGCGATTTTTTTTCTTCTCGTTTGTGACGTGATGGCCAATCGATGCCGTTTGAATCAAATCCCCATCGCACCTGGTTAAATCCAGAGTCCGGTTCGTGCATAAACCAACGCACCGTATCCCCTTTCGAATTGAGGATGCTCACTTTCACTTCAGGTTTTTCTTTTGATTTCTCTTTCGGTAATTGAATGTAATAATTCAAGTTCGCAGAGGTTGGCTTATCATCACCTTCATATTTTGCATCTGCTGGGAAGCGCTGCCCTCGCGGTCTTTCCTTAAACACTTGATAGGCATCTGGACTATCCACCGCTATGAGTTTTTTACTGCTCCAATCTTTTTGATTCATTGCGAGATCTCGCAGTGGACGCAGATCATCGATTACATAAGCTGCACGACCGAATGTTCCGATAATCAAATCACCTTCACGTGGATGTATTTTCAAATCTTGGGTAGCGACACTCGGATAATTTTTCGCCCATTTCGTCCATGACTTGCCGTAATCAATGCTAACATACAAACCGTGTTCTGTTCCAAGGAAAAGAAGTCCAGCAACAATTGGATCTTGCACCACACTCAAACAATGACCTTGCACAGATTTTTCATTTACAAGATTCTTCCATGTCTTTCCGAAATCAGTTGTATGGAATAAGTAAGGCTTCCAGTCATTCTGACGATAATTATTTACCACCACAAAAGCCTCTCCTTCCGATCTATTTCCAGCTACAATGGAGGGCACCCAACCATTCTTTGGAAAGCCTGGAATAGTTGCAGTCACATTGGTCCAAGACTTTCCATGATCCTTGGTCAATTGTACATTTCCATCATCAGTTCCTACCCATATCACTTGGTTATTTACCTCACTAGGAGTGATGGATAGAATAGTACAATAGTTCTCCGCGCTGGTAGCATCAATGGTTAATCCTCCGCTTTCACTTCCCTTTTGGCGTGACGCATCATTGGTAGTCAAATCCGTCGAGATCTTTTCCCAAGACATTCCATTATCCTTTGAGTAATGTAAAAACTGAGAGCCATAATAAAGTCCTTTTTTATTTACGGCAATACCAGCATTCCAGTTAAAGCGCAGTTTTATGGTATCCTCTGCCACAGGCTTGATGTAAGTGCTATAGCCTGTTTCGCTATCGATGTAATAAAGTTCACCACCTTGATACATGGCATAGAGGTATCTTGAATTTGCTGGGTTTGGAACCACGTCAAATCCATCTCCGAAGAGAACTTCTTTCCAATCTGCATCTATAATTCCCTCCTCATGCCAGGTATAGCCTACACCTTTCCATGAGCCATTATCTTGCATTCCACCATAAACATGGTAAGGTATATCCATGTCGTAGTGAATGTGATAGAATTGACCGAGCGGGAGATTATTTACAAATCTCCAATTACGGCCACCATCGTGCGAAATATTCATTCCACCATCATTTCCTTCCAACATAAATTTAGCGTTGCTCTTGCTCCACCAAAATGCGTGGTGATCAGGGTGCACGCCCCAATAAGGAAGTAAGGTTGACCAATTCTTTCCACCATCGATACTTTCAGTGACGGTACTATGGAGATAGATCAAATGATTTTCATTAGAAGGGTCCACGTAAAATTCATGATAATAGAACGGACGATCATCAACACCTTCTGTGGTGACTAACTGCCAATTAAAACCACCGTCGGTTGATTTATAGAGACCCGTCTTTGCACATTCAATCATTGCGTACACTACTTGAGGATTGCTTGGTGCAATTGCAATTCCGATACGACCGAGTGGTCCTTCGGGCAGCCCTTCTTTTTCTCCGAGAAGCCTCCAAGTCTTTCCGCTATCAGTTGTTCTGTAAAGCCCACTACCCTTTCCACCGCTTTTAAAAAACCATGGTTGGCGTTGGTATTGCCACATCGCAGCAAATAGTTTGTTTGGATTTGATGGATCCATCACAAGATCAGCACAACCCACAGAGTCATTTACGAAGAGACTTTTCGTCCATGTATCTCCGCCGTCCGTTGTTTTGTACACTCCTCGATCAGGAGTTGGTCCCCAAGGAGAACCGCCCGCGCCGGCAAAGACTACGTTGCTATTTTTATTATCTACACAAATGCGATGGATAATTCGTGTTTGATCTAGGCCTTTGAGCGTCCAAGATTTTCCACCATCCATGCTTTTATAAATTCCTTTTCCACTGGTTTGCGAATTTCTCGGATTGCCTTCTCCTGTTCCCACCCAAATGATATCACTCGTTTGTGGGTCGATTTTCACAGCACCAATTCCGATGACCGCTTCTTCATCGAAGATAGGTTCCCAGGTAAGACCACCGCTATAGCTTTTCCATAAACCACCACTTGCTGCACCGGCAAGGATATAGCCAGATGGTGTATCTACCGCGTCAATTGCGGTAACACGTCCGCTTGTAGTTGCCGGTCCAATAGAGCGCACATTCATGTTTTCCAGAAGATGCGTTGGCAGATTAGATTGCGCTATGCTCCAAACACTAGAACAGGCAAATAGAAATAGACAAAGATTTTTTTTCATAAGCATTACAGAATAATCAAATGTAAACTATAACTATTATCAATAGATTTGCATCATACGAAACGATGTAAACCTTACACTTGCGGTAATTATTAGTGCTAATCGGTAGTGAGCAAAACCCAACTAAATACTTTCAACAACGACTGGTATCATCCGGGCAGTGCCGTAAAGCGTGTGCTATGGTATATGACCTCGCTCGTTTTCTTTGAAAGCGGCTTTCCTTTGAATGGTTTTAAAGTGATGCTTCTAAAATTATTCGGCGCATCGATTGGAACGGGCGTGGTGGTTAAACCACATGTGAAAATAAAATATCCTTGGAAACTTGAAGTGGGAGACTATACATGGATTGGAGAAAAAGTTTGGATCGATAATTTGGCGGATGTAAAAATTGGAGCGCACTGTTGTCTATCACAAGGATCATTTCTATTGACAGGAAATCACAACTATAAAAAATCTAGTTTTGATCTTATTATCGGAAATATCACGCTAGAAGACGGTGCATGGGTCGGTGCTAAAAGCACGGTATGTCCTGGTGTTGTCATGCATTCGCATGCATTACTTACTGTTGGTAGCATTGCTACAAAATCCCTTGAGGCATTTGGCATTTACACTGGCAATCCAGCAGTAAAAGTGAAGGAAAGAATAATCTCTGCATGATGAAAAAAATTAGCATCATCACCATTTGTTACAACAGTGCAGAGACGATCAGAGACACCATCGAATCGGTGGTTTCACAAGACTACTCCAATGTTGAATACATCATTATTGATGGGGCTTCAAAGGATGCGACGATGGACATTGTGAATGAGTATCGCGATCGAATTTCTATTGTCATTTCAGAAAAAGATAAAGGCATTTACGATGCGATGAATAAAGGTGTGCACGCTGCGACGGGCGACATCATTGGCATTCTCAACTCAGACGATGTATATGCAGATAAAAATGTGATATCGGATATTGTCAAAATATTCGATGCATCAGATGTGGATGGAGTGTACGCCGATTTACAATATGTAAAACGAGACGCGCTTGATCAGGTCACGCGCTATTGGAAGTCGGGGGCGTACAGAGAAGGTCTATTCATGCGTGGATGGATGCCTCCACACCCCACTTTCTTTGTTCGAAAAGAAGTGTATCAGCAATATGGAGGATATTCTTTAGAATTGAAAAGTGCCGCGGATTATGAGTTTATGCTTCGCTTGATTCATAAGCACAAAATCAAAGTTGGATATTTGCCCAGAGTGATTACCAATATGCGCGTAGGAGGAACAAGTAATGTGACATTGAAAAATAGATGGCGCGCCAATAGAGAAGATAAGCGCGCCTGGGAAATGAATGGGTTGAAGCCTCGTTTCTACACCTTAGCGCTGAAGCCTATTTCCAAGATATTTCAATTTATAGGTAAAAAATAAAAGCCTCTTCGATTGAAGAGGCTTTTTAATATGATGGAATTCTTTATTTCTTAGAACTTCGCTTTTGATCTTCTCACACCAGCTCTGTTTTTCAAGTAGCTGTATTTTGATTTGTAGAAATTACTTCTACCGCGAATCACTTTACCTACTGTGAACTGTGCTGTAAGATAGCTATCGTTGTTTGTAGGATCGCCACGTTTTGAACGCTGGTTTTCGTCGTAATATCTAAAGTCATTGACACTCACTTTTGGATCATCAGGTGCGCTATTTGCGTTGATGTCGTTTACGAGAGACTGGTAAGTTTGACTGTAGAATTCTAGAGCCAACGGATCTTCAGTATTCGGCAATGCAAATGTGGTTGAGATATCATCTAGATAATCTGTGAAGGTGGTTCTCCAGCTGAACTCCCATCCCACTCTCCACTGTTTGTTGAATGTGAAATAGAATCCCATACCTGCTGGGATTGCCAAACCGAATGCAGAATATTTTTCTTCTTGGCCTTCAGTTCTCCAATCGCGGAGATCAAACCAAAATCCATCGTATTGAAGTACGCCTTCTTTGTAGATCTGGCCTTGCGGATTATGATAATAACCAGCAACACCTCCGAATAAATACATTTTAAAATCTGGGTTGTAGTAACCTCTGTTTCCAACGTCGTTATCGTACCACACCGTCAATTCTGCACGAACACCCAATTCGATGATATTGTTACGGAAGTTCATGTTACGTCCGCGACGTGCAGGATTGGTAGTAAGATTATCTCTATCTGTAATTCTGATGAAGTCTGTATTTGCAGCAACAGCAAGTCTTTTCGAAAACTTGTATCGGCCATAGGCACCGGCAGCGTAACGTGTAGAAAGTAAGTGCATATCCCACACAAAATCGCGGCGGGTCAATTGCTTTCCACCGATATCTCCGAGGTAATTAGCTGCGCCCACCTTGACCCCATAATCCCAACTATATTGGGCTTGTGAGCTGATGCTTGCAAGCAAAGCGAGTATGAGTAGATATTTTTTCATTCGCAACGAGTTCTCTTTAAGGCTCTAAAACAATGCGCTAAGATAGATTTTCGCCTTGTTCTAACCAAATCTAATTTTACGATGGAAAAATTAATAGGTTTTCGCTTCTTTGCAAAAAAATTGGTACGCCATGAAAAACAGCGTTTGTACACTTTTCGGAATAGAATATCCCATCATTCAAGCGGGTATGATTTGGTGCAGTGGTTGGGAACTCGCGTCTGCTGTTAGCAATGCCGGCGGTCTCGGTATTTTGGGCGCTGGCTCGATGTATCCAGAGGTACTAAGCGATCAAATCTTGAAATGTCAAGCAGCAACTTCCAAGCCTTTCGGAGTGAATCTTCCCCTGCTCTATCCCGATATAGAGAAGCATGTTCAAACGATAATTGAGCTGAAGGTACCAATAGTATTTACCTCAGCCGGCAATCCGAAAACGTGGACCGAAACTTTCAAGAAAGCGGGAATCACCGTGGTGCATGTGGTTTCCAGCAGCAAGTTTGCAAAAAAATCTGAAGATGCAGGAGTGGATGCTCTAGTTGCTGAAGGTTTTGAGGCCGGCGGACACAATGGTCGCGAAGAGACAACCACCCTTTGCTTGATACCAGCTGTGTGCGAGGCAGTATCGATTCCAGTTATTGCGGCAGGCGGAATTGGATCTGGGAAAGCAATGCTTGCAGCCATGGTACTTGGTGCAGATGGTGTGCAAATCGGCTCGCGATTCGTTGCCACGCCTGAATCCAGCGCCCACCAAGCCTTTAAGCAACGCGTGATTGAGGCTAATGAAGGAGATACTTTGCTTACCCTGAAAGAATTGACACCCGTGAGACTTCTTCGCAATGAATTTTTCAATCAAGTGATGGAAGCTTACGCTCGCGATGCGAGCAGTGAAGAATTAAACGAAATCTTAGGTCGCGGCAGAGCTAAAAAAGGCATGTATGAAGGAGACATGGTCAATGGTGAATTAGAAATTGGCCAAGTGTCATCGACTATCAAGGAAATCAAGCCAGCTGCAGAAATCGTAAAAGAAATCATCGACGAATACAGACAACTCCTTCAAGTTGAATCGCTAAATCGACTTCAATTTTAGTTGCACCATGCAACCTTTTAGTACTAAAGAACGTGAAATATAAAGAGTCACGTTCCGTTGTAGCGTGCCCTCGCCCTTATCTTTGCAGCGAATTGAATAAACGATTACATAGCTTACTTCTGATCGCCCTTCTGACAGGGCTTTCTGTGCTATTTTCGAAATCTTCGTTTGCACAACCTGTGTTATCTCCAGATATTCAATGTATCCAGTCGGTTAACACCACTGATTTGAGCATAAGTTGGCAAGCTGGCAATGATCCTAGTGGAAACTTTATCGGTTACCATATTTATCAAGCAACCAATTCTGGAGGACCGTTCGTAGAAATCGCAGTAATCAATAACGTCAATGCCAATAACTACTTGGTGTTGTCCCCCACTCCTCTTGGAGGTGACCGATGCTTTTACATTCAAGCTGAAAACCTCGTCGGAGGCATTCCAACGCTGTCCCCCGCAGGAGAGGTGTTCTGTTCCATTTTCCTCAATGTATCACCAAGCGCGGCCCCGCAAGGCTTTGCATTTTTGGACTGGAATAATCCAAGCCCCAACGCACAAATTAGCGGTGAATATGTGATTAGCATGGAATATCCTGCTGGTACTTGGACGGAGATTGCCTATTTGCCTCAAGACATCACCTCGTATAATCATGAAATTTCCACTTGCAACGAAGTTTTGAATTTTCAAGTGGTGTATGAAACTGCCGTCGGGTGCGACTTTGTGAGCAATATGGATGGAGAATTATTGACCGATCTCACACCACCTGCAATCCCAGTAGTGACATCTGTGTCTATTGATCACACCACCAATGATGCAGTCATCTCATGGAATGCCTCACAGTCTGCGGACTGTCAAGGATACATTCTCTACAACTGCAATAGCAATGGAAGTGTTTCTTTGATTGATACCATTTTTGGAATCAATAATACTCAGTTTATCGACTTACTCGCACCTACATCAACTGGTCCAGTAAGTTATTTGCTTGCTGCTATTGACACCTGTTATAGCGGTACACCACCCTCTCCAAACACAAGTCCGGCGGGCGATGTATGCAATGAATCAATTTACATAAGTCCTATTGGTTATGCGGTTTGTTCTGAAACCGTAGATATAAATTGGACGCCTTATATCGGATGGGAAGATGGCGTGGCTGCCTACGAAATCTACCACCGCTTTGGAACCGATCCTTATGTGTTAATTGAATCCGTGCCTGGAGACCAATTGACATACACGCACAACGTGACCGTTGGAGGAGTGAATTCATATTACATCAGAGGTGTTTCAAATACCGGCGGCTACACTGCAATCTCCAATCTTCAAAATGTACAAGTGACATATCCCGTGGCACCTAGCTTCACATATATCACATCTGTATCTGTTTGGAATAATGACACCCTTCATATATCTGTAATTACAGAAGCAGTCGGCAGTGATCATTTCTACACATTAGAACGTCAGCGCACGGGAACAAACGATTGGGACGAAATGATCACCGTCAACAATTTAGGAGCGCAAGATTTATTTTTTGAAGATGGTGAAAACATCAATGCTGATTTTTTCACTTATGAATATCGTTTGATCGTAGAGAACGTCTGTGAGGATATTGTGGATACATCAAATCTAGCCATCAGTTGTTTACTCAACGGTTTTGCATACAACGATCGTTTGGCTAATGCGCTGCAATGGACCGATTACGTAGGCTTTGATCAAGGTGTGAGTGAATATCGCATCCATAGAAAAATGGGTACCGACGGTGTCGACATGGTGGTAGGAGCTGTCTCCGGCAGCACCAACTATTATGAAGACGATGTGAGCGGATTAGAATTTAGTCCTGGGGATTTTATTTATCGCATTGAAGCAGTGTCAGCCCCTAGTAGCGACTACCCCGATATTTATACAGCATGGAGTAATGAAATTAGACTCTCTCTAGAGCCTGTTATTTGGGTACCCAATGCCTTCGTGGTCGATGGATTTAATAAAACGTTCGGTCCTGTGATTCGTTTTGCGGATTATGACAATTACCGCATGTTGATTTACAGTCGTTGGGGCGATGTCATCTATGACACCAATGATATCGCAGCTCCATGGGATGGTTTCATGAATGGCGAGCCTGTTCAAGAAGGAGTTTATGTCTACTACATCCAGATCAAGGACGGTAAGGGACGACTGGAGGAACGCAGAGGAACAGTTACCTTGCTTACAGCAAGAGACCAATAAGATGTCCATGCACCTCATTATCGATCAAGGAAATTCATACACGAAAGTGGCCCAATTTGAAGGTGCGCAAATCCGCGAATTTTTTCGATTTGATGACCATCAGCTTTCTGCTTATTTATCTGAATTATCTCCTTCGATTCATACTGCGTTTGTCTCTACCGTGCGCGCTTCAGTGGGAGATAGCATCGAATTATTAAAGTCAAAACTTCAGGTAACGCTTTTTGATAGAAGTATGAAGTTGCCGATGGCATTTGATTATAAAACCTTTGACACACTAGGGCTTGATCGGATTGCCAATGCGTGCGCCGCTCATTTTCTTTTCCCTCAACAAAATTGTTTGATTGTAGATGCGGGCACTTGTGTGACCTACTCTGTGATAAAAAATAGAACCTTTGTCGGCGGGGCTATTTCTCCTGGATTGCAGATGAGATTCAAGTCGCTCCACCATTTCACGGGACGATTACCATTGCTTTCTGCAGTCGATGAAGCCCAACACACCACAGGAAAATCAACAAATGAATCTATTTCGAGTGGAGTTGAAATCGGCATTGTGAAAGAAATCGATGGAATGATTGATTCTTTTTGTAGTGAAAACGGCCCTTTGAACGTCATACTGACGGGAGGAGATGGAAGTTATTTGGGCAGCCGCCTTAAAAGTCCCATTTTTGCCAACGAAAATTTGACCCTTGAGGGGTTGAATCAAATTTATCTTTATCAATTAACGTGAAGAAACTTTCCTTAGTTATTGCCTTATTATCGGTCACTTTTGCGGCTTGGACACAATCTAGCATCAGCAATGTGTACTCTCGACTTGGTATAGGATTATTAGAACAGCCAGGCAATGCAAACAGCCTAGGAATGGGCGGTATATCGACAGTGAGCTTTGACAACAACGCTCTCAATTTATTTAACCCTGCAAGCTATTCTCATCTTTCTCGCACCGTATTGCAGTTAACAGGTAAAGGCATTCAATCATCCTTAAACAATGGCGAGTCAACTACGCGCTACCGTGGTGGACAAATACAAGAAATCGGACTTGGATTAAAAAAGACAGGCAGCCCGTGGGGATTCGCTATGGGAGTTACACCTTACAGCGCTGTTGGTTTCAACCTCACAAGCACTGGAGTAGTCAATGATTCCACTACCGTGAAATATAAAAACGATGGAACTGGCGGGATCAATCGATTCGTTGTTGGTGTTTCTCGCTCTTTCAAACTTTACAAGAATCCTGCGCAGGATACTACTTTAAGAGGTACAGCTAGATTTAATTCGGATAATCGTTGGAAAGAAATCAAGGATTCATTAGAACTTGTATCTCCAAAACTTTCAGTGGGATTAAACATTAATTATCTCTTTGGTTCGGTTAGAAATGAACGCAAAGTAGAATACAACAACACCCGCTATTTCGGAACAAGAATTACCTCCAGAACAAGCATATCAGACGTATTATTAGAAGCAGGTTTGCATTATTACATGCCTCTTCAATTGACATGGGATCAAAAGAAAATTAAATCAGGCACCTACTTATTGTTGGCAGCAGACTATATGATGGGCTCGGATCTCAACTCCACGTTTGACGAATTGGGAGAGTTGTATCTTTATGCAAATGCGAGAGAGACTGTTGTGGATACCAGCTATCAAATTTTAGAACAGTCAGGCACATTCTCCATTCCTCAAAGAATATCTCTCGGCGCTGGCATCATGCGTGTTGGAACAGAAGGACGCCTTTGGCAGTATAGTGCAGAGTACCGAGTACAAGATTGGACTTCCTTTGAAAGCACTTTTTCTGATGCATTGGGAGTAGAATCACTTTCAAAGTATCAGCATTTAGGATTCGGAATTGAATTGACTCCGAAAGGATCTGAAAACGCCAACAATTTATTCGAGCGTACCACCTACCGCGTAGGGGTTAGAAATACAGACACCTATATTACTCTGGGTGAAACACAAATCAATCAGCGCGCTATATCTGCTGGTTTCAGCATGCCTATTTTAGCTTCGCGATCTTCTAGCAAATTCAATTTTGGAATCGAGTACGGTACTTCAGGTACATTAGATGGAGAGCTTATCAAGGAAAATTTTGTCAACTTCCAAGTTGGCCTCAGCCTTACACCGTATTTCTTAAACCCATGGTTCGTGCAGCGTCAGTATGATTAATACGCGTTACATATTCCATCTTGTGTTGAGTGCGCTTAGCACCCTCTTTTTATTTTCTTGTAAAAATGAAATTGCGGATATCAAAGCGATCACCGAAGATCGTGTAGTGCCTTTGCAGACCAATATCGATGCGTCATACAGATATACAGAGAATGGTAGACTACGCAATCTATTAGAGGCTAAACAACTCGATCAATATGGCGGAGACTCCACTTACATCGTCGCATCGGGTGGGTTTAAAATGACTTTTTACGATTCTACTGAAGTTGAAACAGCGAGCATGAGCGCAGTGCGTGGTACTTACTTCGAAAAGCAAAATAAACTCATCGCTGAAGAAAACGTAGTATTGGTCAATACTCAAGGCGAAATGCTTGAAACTTCCAAGTTGATCTTCGAACAAGACAGCTCTCGTATTTACACCGATCAATTTGTTACCATCACCAGCGGAGATGGTAAGTTTTATGGAAAAGGCCTTGAGAGCAACGGTAGTTTCACGAAATATCGCATCCTCCAGCCGACCGGCGACATCTATGTCGAGGAATAAATAATTCCGCTGTATCTTCGCAGCATGGAGAAGGCTAATAAATTTCTGATTCATTTTTGGTTGGCAGTAGCTATTGCCTCTACCATTTTTGCCATTTACATGACAGCAGCTCATGGATGGGAAGTGGGTCAGAAGTACTTTTTCGTTCCTGTAATTTCTTTTGTGTGGTATCTGTTCAGAAGAATGATGTACAAGCGTATGAACGCACAAAACCAGGATCGTACCTAGCCTCTAATTTCGCTTGAATGGATTCCTATTGGATATTAATTGTCTTACTCTCTTTAGTAGCCTCCGCTTTTTCAAGCGGAATGGAAATCGCATTCATTACTTCCAATAAACTTAAAATAGAGCTCGATCGAAAGCAAGGCGTTTTCGGGGCAGAAATTATTGGTCATTTCACAAGGCATCCAAAGATGTTTATAGCAGCCATGCTTGTGGGAAATAATATCGCCCTTGTCATTTACGGTTTGTACATGGGTGAGGCGGTGACCAATATTTTCACACAAAACCTCCCTGATTTCTCGCTTTGGCTTGGTGATGCTGGAATGCTTATCACTCAGACATTGATTTCTACCATTATTGTATTGATTTTTGGTGAGTTTATTCCAAAGGCTATTTTTCAAATCAACCCCAATCGTTGGCTCAATTTCTTTGCTGTACCCATGCTTTTATGGTATGGAATCTTGTATGTATTTGCATGGTTTGTTGCTAAGATTAGTGATGTGTTTTTGAGAGTGTTTTTGAAGACAAAATCTGAAAGTGAAAAAGTAGAATTTGGCCGCATCGATTTAGACCACTTCCTTACTGAAGCGACTGGGAATATTGACAGATCCAAAGAATTTGATCATGAAATTCAGATCTTTCAAAATGCGCTTGATTTTTCCAAAGTGAAGGCGCGCGACTGCCTCATTCCTCGAAATGAAATTGTAGCAGTAGAAATTACTGATAGCGTTGAAAAATTGCGTCAGCTCTTTATCGAAACACGACTGTCTAAAATTCTTGTATTTAAAGAAAACATCGATCACATCATTGGTTATGTGCACAGTTTTGAGATTTTCAAAAAGCCAGCGCACATTCAGCACGTTCTTCGACCTGTTGCCATTATCCCGGAGCCGATGGCTGCAAATGAGATCTTAGAATTATTTATTTCCAAGAAAAAAAGTTTAGCGGTAGTCGTTGATGAATACGGCGGAACTGCGGGGATTATTACGATGGAAGATATCGTGGAGGAAATATTCGGAGAGATCGAAGACGAGCACGATAAAGATGAAACCACAGAGAAAAAAATAGACGAACAGAACTACGAGTTTTCTGCTCGATTGGAAATTGATTATTTAAACGACAAATATCAATTTAACCTCCCAACGAATGTCGAGGAATACGACACTTTAGGGGGCTTGATTCTCTATTTATATGAAGATATTCCTGAAGAGGGGGATATCATTGATGTCGAGAACTTTACTCTAACGGTGTCTAAGGTCAGTGAAACACGCGTGGAATTGGTAAAATTGACCATCAACTAGGATTCAATTCATTTATTTTCAACGTCTTAAAAGGATATTCGATTAAGATGTGTTTTGTGTCTATCAATTTACGATATTCGCATCCCAAATTTTTATTAAGCTAGACTATATGGCAATGATCGAAAAAATCAGGAACCAGAAATGGCTCGTGATCACAGTAGTAGGTTTAGGTCTCATCCTATTTTTGGTAACGGGACTAATCCAGAACATTGATAAATTATCATCTGATTCTATTGGAGAAATTGATGGTGATGAAATCTCTGCACAAGAGTGGATGGCTGCTGTAGAGCAGCAGAAAGTATTGTTCAACTATTCAGGTAATGAAAGCAGCTTGAGCAATGACACTTGGAACAATCTTGTGGAAAGCAAGCTCATGAAAGATGAGTTTGATGCAATTGGATTGACTGTTACAGAAGAAGAGTACGATGAAATCGTATTTGGTAGCATGCTTTCTCCATTTGTTAAGCAAACGATTTATGGCGGACAGGACTCAGCTTCTATTAAGGAGCAGATGCGTACCAATTTCGACGGTATGGAGCCTGCACGTGCTGAAGGTTGGAAGAAGCTTATCACACAAAAGCGTTTGAAAGAGAAGTATGACTTGATGGTGAAGCGTGGTTTGTATGCAAACAACCTTGATGGTAAGTGGGCATTCAAACAACAAGCTGACAAAGTGAATATCTCTTATGTTGTTAAGACGTACGCTGAAATTCCAGATAGCACTATCACTTGGACTGAAAGCGATATTAAGAGCTACTACAACAAGCACAAAAACGACCGTGAATACAAGCAAGAGACTAGCCGTTCGGTGGAATACATTAAGTTCCCAGTACAGCCAAGCTCTATGGATAGCGTTTCTATTCGCGAGAGCTTGAATACGCTTGCTACTACCTTCAGAACGGCAACTAATGACTCAGCTTATGCTGCGGAAAATACTTCTGTTGGATCTATACCAACTATGAAATATCACCCAGGTGCTTTCCCAGAGCCATTCAACACTCAAGTATTGAACGACTCAATGGGTAAAGTGATTGGTCCTTTTGCTTTCAATGGCAAAATGAGCATCGCTAAGGTTACTAAGCGTATGAGCGAAGTTGACTCAGTAAAAGCTCGTCACATTTTGATTAAAGCTGATCGTAAAGATGCTGGTGCTTTGGCAATCGCGAAAGCAAAAGCAGATTCAATCAAGAATGTAATCGCTAAAGAAAACAACTTCGAAGCAATGGCTGCGCAGTTCGGTTCAGACGGAACGAAGAACACCGGTGGTGATCTTGGTTGGTTTGCACGCGGCGCGATGGTTAAAGAATTCGAAGACGCTTCATTCAATGGTAAGTTGAAGCAATTGCAAACTGTAACTACAGACTTCGGTGTACACGTATTGGAAATTACAGATCAGAAGAGTGCTGTAGCTAAAGTTGCTATCATCGACCGTCGTATCGAGCCTAGTGCTGGTACACGCAAAGGTGCTTACAGCTTGGCAAGTGAATTCTCTATCAACTTTGCTGACACTGCGGCATTCAGAGCAGCTGCAGATACATTGAACGGTGGAACTCCTGTTATACCAGCTCAAAACATTCGTCCTAACAGCACCACTGTTAGCGGATTGCAAGATGGATATTCAGTGGTATCATGGGCTTATTCAGCAGAATTGGGTGAGGTTTCTCAGCCAATGTTGATCGGCACTGATTACATCATCGCAGCTTTGACAGAAGTGAAAGAGCGCGGTGTACCAACACTTGAAAACGTTCGTGAGAAGATGAAAGTGGAAGTAATCAAAGAAAAGAAGGCTGAGAAGTACATGGAAATGATGAAGTCTGGTAGCCTTCAAGAAATCGCTACTGCTGTTTCATCTACAGTAAAGAATGCTGAGAACATTACACTTCGTAGCGGTAACATTCCAAACAGTGGAGTTAGCCAACAAGAATATGAAGTGATCGGTATTGCATTTGGTTTGAAGAAAGATTTCATCTCTTCTCCAATTCAAGGCAAGGGCGGTGTTTATGTCATCCAAAAGACTTCAGATGTTGTTGAAGGTGTTAGCACTGACAACTACACTGCTGATCGTGATGGTTTGATGACCAACCTTCAAAACCGTGCGCCAATGGCGGTATTCAATTCATTCAAAGAAGAAGCTAAAATCGAGGACAATCGATTTGAAAGATAATCCTTGAATTAAGGAAAAAGAAAAAGGCTTTCTCAATAGAGAAAGCCTTTTTTTATGGAATTAAAATCGAACTATCACCGTAGCTGAGAAAATGGAATTTTTCATCGATCGCTTTCTGATAGACCTCCTTCCATTTGTCGCCAATCAAGGCAGCTACGAGAAGAATGAGTGTGCTTTGAGGTAAATGGAAATTAGTAACGAGTCCTGTTGCGACTCGAACTTTATATCCAGGAGCCATTAAAAGAGCCGTAGCCCCCACCACTCTATTTCGCTGTGTGTTTTCACACCATTTCAATATTGCATCAAAAGCAGCCACTAACGTTACATCCTGGGGCAATTCGTATGCATCCCATTGCTTCAAATAAAGCTCTGTGAGTTGGTAATCAGTTGCGATCAGTTTTACTCCGAGCCAGTAAACACTTTCTAGCGTTCTCATACTAGTGGTGCCGACGGGAATAATTCTGCCCGTTGTGCTTTTCAATCTTTCGATTACATCTAACGGCACATCGAAATATTCCGCGTGCATATCGTGTCCTTCAATGGTTTTGGAAGACACCGGCTTGAAAGTTCCCGAGCCCACATGGAGCGTTAGCTTTTCATGCTTCACGCCCTTTAATTGGAGGTCAAATAGTACTTCTGATGTAAAATGCAATCCAGCAGTGGGCGCGGCCACCGAGCCTTCATTCTTCGCGAATACCGTTTGGTAGCGATCAAGGTCTTCTTGTGTAGCTTTTCGTTCGAAGTACGGCGGCAACGGTAGTTCTCCGATGTGCTGCATGATTTCCGAAAAACTCACTCCTCCATTCCATTCAAACTCCACAACGAAGTGAGGGTCTGTTGCAATTTTTTCTACAGATAAAACTATCTCTTGCCCACTCACCGCAATCTGCTTGAAGAGCTTTCCTTCTTTCCACTTCTTTGCTCCGCCGATCAGGGCATCCCAGCGCACTTGCGCACGTTGATCCATGGCCTGTTGGTGTTCCATTTTGTGTGGAGAAAGGCAGAATATTTCTATTTCAGCGCCTGTTTCTTTCTGAAAATGAAGTCGTGCAGGAATCACCTTGGTTTCATTTAAAACTAAGGTATCATTCGCATTGAGGTAGTCTGATATCTGGGTAAAATGAGAAGGAATGATCTCGCCTTTAACGAAAACCATTAACCGCGCTTCCTCTCTTTTAGAGCGAGGGAACTTTGCTATAAGTTCTTCTGGAAGATGATAAGAATAATCTTCTATTTCGATTTTTTTAGGATCTAACATGGTGCGAAGCTACAAACGGAAGGGTATAAAAAAATCGAAGCTGGACGTTTCCAGCTTCAATTCTAAACCTTAACTAAAACTAACTATACTATCTGATGCATCTCTGAAGGATGCTCCATTGTGTGTTACTTATCGATTTGTGTAGATATCGCATCTACCTCTATATTTTTTGAGAACACTCGTTGTATTAATTACACAACGCGAATATTTAAATTTATTCTTTTATTCTCGTTTTATTTTTACCAAAAAAACCTAAAAAAAGACTATTTAATTTCTACAATCATGTTATCCTTAATCGTGTAGTTTAGCCCAAAAGGTGCGCAAACCGCGATAAGTGCTTCCTCTAAATTTTTAGAGTTAAATTCACCTACATACACTTTAGAATCCAAATTATTGTATTGAATTTCAACGTTAAATTGCCTTTCAATTTCATCCAAGACATTTACTAGCGGTTCATTTTCGTAGACAAATTTGCCGTCCATCCATTGATTTCCCTTCTTGTATGCTTTGAATGCTACCAAGACTCCTTTCGAAGCTCTAGCCATCATTCCTGGAGTGATTATTACTTCTTGTTTACCAGAAGTCACTTTCACGCGACCTGTCTCACAAATAACTGAGAGTTCATTGTTGCGGTCACTTACATCGAAGCTAGTTCCGAGTACTTGCACGTTTCCAAGAGCAGTCTCTACAGTGAATGTGCTTCCTTTCTGCACCTCGAAGAACGCTTCTCCTTTAAGTGTGAGTTTTCTTTCTTCAGACCAATCGTTGCTAAATGTGATTTCCGCATCGGGTGCAAGCGTCACTTTCGAATGATCAGGTAATTCAACTAATTGAGAACTTCCTTTGAGCGTCGCTACGACTATAGGTTCGTTGTTGCTTGGCCAAAATATGAGCAATCCGACTAGAAGAGCAATTGCTGCGGCAGCGCTGATTGCCGGCCACATACGCACTACTTTCTTTTCCTCAACAGGCATAGCGTCTATACGACTGTTAATATCCTTCCAAGCATCCTCTTCGGATTTCTTAAAAGGTATCTCCACTCCCCCCCAAAACTTGTTATACTCAGGCTGATCCATCATCTCGTTATTAAGTCGATCGAAGGCTTATACACGCTCTAGGCATTCCCCCCTACCAACTATTAAAATATTTTTATTCTACATTCAAATTAATTTCAATCGCATTGATACCCGTCCAAAAGCCCTTGGCTCCGTTCACATTGTCCACTCTTTCCGTGATCGTGAGTCCAAGTGATTGATTCCGCAGGAAGAACAGTGAACTATAGTCTTCTTCAATAATGTAAATGGTTAGTCGATGTGCCCCGAAATACTTGAAATCACTGGCAAAAATGATAAGGTTACTCTCCTCAATAGGGCCGGTGAATGTATTTTGAAACAACCCCGAGGGAACCCCAAATGGAATTTCAACGGGATCCGATTCTAAGCATTCGAGCTTAAGCAAATAAGAATAGCCCTCCTGATTCAACCAGGTTGTATTATAAACCTCCTCAAACGGATTGTCAGGATTGACATTCACGGTCGGCGAACTAGCGTCTAATATTTGAATATTTGGCGGAATGAGAGCAGATGCTTGGCTGAACGTATTTCCTCGAGCCTCTAGCACCACGATTTCTCCAGCATTGAATGCCACTGGCAGCGCATCTGCATAATAAATTCCATTGCTATTTTTGGATAACAGCCAAGAGATCTCATCTCCTTCTATTCTTAACTCTGCGTCATCCACAGGTATTTGATAGCCGTCTTGATCCATTTCAAAATACTTAACAAATACGCTGTCTGAATTGGCTAAGACATAACCATTCATCAAGACCATGTTTCGTGGCACCTCAGGCTCACAGCTTGAGAAGCCGACGACTACGAGCGCTATGTAAATTATTTTTCTCAAAATATAATGCTCAATTGAAGTGATGGAATAAATCCATTCATTTGAATTTCTCGAAGACTTGCCACTGTTCCACCTTGATCATTAACGATTAAAACATACTGCTTATCGCGAATATTCTTGCGATTGTAAACATTCGAAATACTTGCCTTCCATTCGAAGCTTGCCTTCTCACGCTCAATAGTGTATGTCGCTCCAATATCAAGGCGATGATATGGTTTGATACGAGCGCCGTTTATGTCGCCATATACAGGATAGCTAATCTGGGTGCCATCTTGTAGCGTCAACAAGGTATTGCCGTAGTACTGCGTGAAAGGTCTGCCGCTGCCGAATATCCAAGTACCCCAGAAATTCCACTTCTTCCATTTGAACTCATAGTTCATCTTCGCCTCATGCAATTGATCGAAAGATGGTGCTATCGCACCTGGTTGATCTAAGCCTGGAATATCCATCCGTGAATGAGCCAAGGAATAACTCACCCACATTTCATGGCGCTTCCACTCTCTGCGCAAAAGAATATCTACTCCCAAAGAGTAACCTGTACCTGATTGAATATTTCTTCTTGCATTATTTTCAATCCAAAGAATTTGCGAAAGATCCATGGCCGTGCCGGTGTTCTTTTTCAAATAGCCTTCTACATCAAACTGCCATTCATTAAGTGGCACCAGCACTCCCACTACAAACTGATCAGAATACAAAACAGGAATTTGATCATCACCACTAAGCATCCAAGCGTCGGGTTGATTGAGGAAAAGACTTTGTTGGCTCAAGCGATGCACGAATTGATAAACCCTGCCAACGGATATTTTAAATAAAATACTATCTGGATTTCCCCAGCTCGCATTTGCTCGCCACTCTGGATAAAATTTATTCGTTTTTGAATAATGATTGAGACGTCCTCCAATACTCCAACGTAGTTCTTGCCATTCATCTACACGCTCAAAATAAAGGGTGGTCACATTTGCGGAGGTACTTATTGTATCTTTTACAATATCATCTGAACTACCTGAATTTATTGAGATTCCGTTGAAGTGGGCTCCGCCGTAATATGTAGCATCATTGCTCAAATATTTAAGTTGGTAGTCTGCTTTAAAATCATTGAGTCTGCTATTTCCTTCTCTAAAAAATCGTTGAGAATCTTGAAATAAATTATCGAAAAGGGTATCAATTGCATTCAAAGAAGCAACGTAACTACTTCGACCAATTTTCAAATCGTGTTTCCATTTAGTACTCCAATTTCTTGTCCATCCCATGCCCAAACCTCTATTCCCCCATTCGCTTTCGTCCGAGTAGAAATAAGAATAGTTGCCGCTGGTTGTTTGTGAGTTGTAGAGAATTCCGAGTCTATCCTGGCTGTAGTAACCGCTAATAAAGAAGATATCTTTATCGGTGGGACGAAAGGTCAATTTTGTGATGGCATCAGAAAAACTATAGTCAGCACTTTGACTTGCGTCGTTTTGATTTTCGATAAGCACCGAACTATTGTAAACCGTATTAAATAGCTCGTTGTAGCTTGGTGAGTTCCAGATATCGTTGATCGATCTGCGTGCAGCGATCATCAGTGATGAATTATTTTTTGTACCCAGAGGTGTTTCCAAATAGAGTCCTGCAGCGAGCGGTCCGAGATCGATTCTTGCACCAGACTGATAGCGATTCCCTTCCTTCCCTGTGATTTGAACCAAGCCTCCCACGCGCGAATCGACGCGGCCTTCTGCTGCGCTTTTACTGATTCGCATATTCTTTACCGCGAGAGGATTGATAGCGCTGATCACACCAAAAAGGTGATCCATGTGATAGATGGTAAATCCATCAAAACTTAGCAAACTTTGATCTCCTGCGCTTCCTCGAATGATCAATCCATTGCTCGATTCATTTGTCGCATTCACACCGGGGAGCAATTGCGCACTGCGCAGCACATCCGCTTCTCCAGGACCATTGATCGATCCTATGACTTGTGGGTTCAGCGATTGAATCCCTGCAACGGATCCGCTTTCTACAGAGGACTTCCCTTTTGCAACTACTTCTGCGGTAGGTAAAAAATCTTTTTTGACGCCGAGGAGAACCGTTGGTTTTCGCTCGCGCTTTAATTTTTTCACAGAATGAAAAGCTACTTCATAACCTACATAATAAAAATAAGTGTGCATGTATCGCTTGGTAAATCAAGGATTGAGAAATTTCCTTGTGCATCGCACTGATAATATTTTGCAGGATTTAAAAGACGAATATTGGAAAATGGCAAAGGCTCACTGGATTCTCGATCCATCACCGTCCCTTCTATCGTGACAGTCTGTGTGGAGTCCACAACCGGCTCCGCTGCCACAAGTGGGATGATGACATACGTGGTTCCAACTTTTCTATAGCCGAGATTTTTATTTTCTAATAAAAGAAAAAGAACATTCTCCAACTCTTCACTTACCACATTGATGGTAACTTTCTCTTTATCTAACGCCGCCGCATCATAAGCGAATCGTACATCATAAGAGTTTTTAATTGCTTTTAGAACATCCGCTATCGGCTTGTTTTCGCAAGAATAAGTGATGAGAATAGGAAGTTTTTGAGCGAGGAGATTCGTACTGCTGAAGGCAATAAAAACAAGAAAAATGATCGTTCGAAAAATGAAAGTAAATCTCACAACTCGGTTCAAGCTTTTCACGCAATATACGCAATACTTTGCTCATACGCTTCTCCACCGCTTTTACCGAAAGCCCAAGGCGCTCTGCAATCTCCACATAAGTGAGATCTTCCATTCGATTCATCAGGAAAACTTCGCGACCGCCCTCGGGAAGAGCGGCGATGACTTCGCTGATTTTATCGTGATACTCCGACATCTGAAGGAGCTTTTCAGGAGAATCATATTCTCTATCGAGTCCTGGTTTTTTCTGAAATTTATATAGCAGTTGTTGTCTCTTGAGTTGATTGATTGTCACATTCTGAGCGATCGTGTAGAGATATGCCTTGATCGTTCGTTTGTCTATTCTATCTCTTGTTTCCCAAAGCTTTACAAATACATCTTGCGTGATATCTTCGGCCATGTCGACATCCCCACATCGATAGTAAACAAACGATCGAATAGGTTTGAAGAACTCCTTGAACGCCTGATGGTATTCGGCATCCGTGAGTTGCTCTAATTTTTTATCTGGACGAAACAGGCTTAATAACACAATGTACTAGTCAATTGGTAAATCGGTTTATGGCATTATTGTCAAAAGTATACCGATTGTCACATTTTAGGTGGCGAATATGGTTTAAACTTTTACTTTGGCTAAAAACCAATACTATGCACAAGCTAGGAATAACCCTACTTTTTTCTTGTATTCTTATGACGCTAACCGCGCAAGAAGAACTCTTCATTCCGCATCCCGATGGGCATTCGCTAGCAGGAACTCTTGTATTGCCAAGCGGCAATGGTCCATTCAAGTGCGTGATATTAATTTCTGGTAGTGGGCCGCAAAATAGAGACGAGGAACTTTTGGGACACAAACCATTTCGAGTTATCTCAGACCACTTATCGAAAACGGGAACAGCAGTGTTTCGCTTTGATGATCGTGGTATTGCTCAAAGTACTGGTGATCATGATAAAGCAACAAGTGCTGATTTTGCTACTGATGTCGTTGCGATCTATGATTATTTATCAAAAGATAAAAGATTAAACTCTGCACAAATTGGTCTAGCCGGTCACAGTGAGGGAGGGATGATTGCCGCGATGGCAGCGGTAATGCGACCATCAGTTGCATTTGTTATTTCACTGGCAGGAACCGGAGTATCAGGTAAGGATGTTTTGTTTCTTCAAAATTTATTGATTGCAAAAAAAATGGGATTAAATGATGAGCAAGCGAAAACACAACAGGATAATGTAATGCGCTTCATTAGCATCATCGAGTCTGAGCCGGATACAGCATTGGCAAAACAAAAAATAGCGGTAGCTTTCGATGAGCAGTACGGACCTCAAAAAGAATTTATCCCCAATTATGATGAAATGCGCGCAGCGCAAGTTGCGCAAATGAGTAGTCCTTGGATGCGCTTTTTTGTAATGTACAATCCTGCAGATGATTGGAAAAAAGTAAAATGCCCCGTCCTCATTTTAAATGGTTCGGATGATATTCAAGTCATTGCCGATCAGAACATGCCTGCGATTTCCGCGGCGTTAGACAGCGGCGGAAATAGTAACTATCAAATGGTTATTTTTCCAAAAATGAATCACCTTTTTCAATATTGTGAAACCTGTTCATTGCAGGAGTATACCACCATTCAAGGCTGTTTTGAATTGGATGTGCTCACAGAAATGGAAGAATGGTTACGCAAGACGATTCGATAGTCTGTTTACAAAATTTGAGAATTAGAATGAAAAAATGCCCTGAAATAAAAGAGGGCTTTATTTACATTTGTCCATCTCGTTCAATGAAAGCGAGCAAACCACATAGACATGCAAGGAAACATTCTTATCATTGGTGCCTCTGGACAAATAGGCATTGAACTCACGATGGCATTACGAACGAAACATGGCGTAGACCGCGTCATTCCTTCGGACATTCGCAAACCAGATTTGGAATTATTCAATGAAGGGCCATTTGAAATATTGAATGTGCTAGACAAAGCTCGCCTCGAGGAAGTCATTGCTCAACATCACATTACTGAAGTATATCAATTGGCAGCGTTACTATCTGCTACTTCAGAAAAGAACCCAGCATTCGCTTGGGATTTGAATATGAACGGCCTATTTCATATTCTCGACATTGCAAAAGAGAAGAAAAATATAAAAGTGTTTTGGCCAAGTTCTATTGCGGCGTTTGGACCAAACACTCCAGCAGACAATACTCCGCAATACACCATCATGGAGCCTTCGAGTGTTTACGGAATTAGTAAACTTGCAGGTGAGCGTTGGTGTGAATATTATTTCCAAAAATATGGAGTAGATGTTCGCAGCATTCGCTACCCAGGTCTGATCGGCTATCGCTCGGAACCAGGCGGAGGTACTACAGATTATGCGGTAGATATTTTCTACCATGCACTTGAAAGCGGTAAATACACCAGCTTCTTGAGCGAGAACACGATGTTGCCAATGATGATGATGGAAGACGCTATTAAAGCGACCATAGGCATCATGGAAGCCCCAGCGGAGCGAGTAAAAATTCGCAGTAGCTACAACCTGGCAGGAGTGAGTTTTACACCGAAAGAGCTGGCAGCAGAAATCAAAAAACACATCCCTTCCTTCGAAATAGATTACGCTCCCGACTTCCGTCAGTCGCTCGCTGATTCTTGGCCAAACAGCATCGATGATTCAAGTGCAAGACAGGACTGGGGCTGGAATCATGAATATGATATGAGCAAACTCGTATCGACAATGATTACAGAAATTCGTAAAAAAAAAGCGGTGATTATTGAAACTTCCATCTGACACCTCACGTAAATAGGCACAACATCTCCCTGTGTTGAACCTAACTTGAGTGTCGTTATGAAGTGTTTTTACAAAACTATATTAGGTCTTTCTCTCGTATTGATAGGCTTTGCTGCTTCAGCTATTCCTGGAGTAGGTACTGGCCATAATGAAAAAGATGCCACTGGCAACCGCCAAGGGTATTGGATCATTACTGGAGAAATGATTTCTGATCGACAATTCCCCCCCCAAGCTACTGTTGAAGAAGGCATGTACAAAGACGATCGCAGAGAAGGTCTTTGGAAAAAATATTGGCCGAATGGAAAGCTCCGTTCGGAAATCACCTATAATTCAGGCAAGCCACTTGGCCCTTATCGCGTTTACTACCAAACCGGTCAAATGGAAGAATTAGGATTTTGGGATGACGGAAAAAATACTGGCGAATTCAAGCGTTTCTATTCGAATGGAAATATGAACCAGCACTTCTATTTCGGAACAAACGGAAAGCGCAATGGCATTCAATATTATTTTCATGAAAATGGCCGTCCAGCGCTGGTTGTAGAAATTAGCAACGGCATGGAATCAGGTTCCATGAAGCGATATAATGAAGCCGGAGAATTGATTGAAGAAAAGATTTTTGAAAATGGAAAAGTGAGCAAGGTTGTTTCTTCTAAAGCTGAACCAGTGAAAGAAGCTGTCGTAAAAGCCGATCCACACAATCCTACTATTGGTAAAGAAGCCACAAAGGCTGTAGGCACCCCAAATGATGCACAAAACTTTAGAGCAAACGGATTCAATACTTTGTACGATGGCAATGGAAATATCGTGCAGAGTGGAGAATTCAAAAATGGCAAACTTTATTCTGGAAAATGGTATCGCTACAATAGCTCCGGAATACTCACTAAAATCGACCTTTATCAAAAAGGACGTTATATTGGTGAAGGCATCCAAGATGAAAAATAAATAATTCTATACATATTTTAGAGGTCTTCTTTCGACGAAAGAAGACCTCTTTTTTTTTCAATAGTTACCTCAACCCTTCTTTACTTTGCAACATGGAGCAAAAGCTATATATCTATAACAGTCTTTCGAGAAAAAAAGAACTCTTCGAACCAATCGTTGAAGGCAACGTGGGCATGTATGTATGCGGTCCAACCGTCTACAGTGATGTGCACTTAGGAAACGTACGTACGTTTCTAACGTTTGATATTGTTTATCGCTATTTGCAATTTCTAGGATATAAAGTGAGATACGTTCGCAATATCACAGACGTAGGACACTTGGTAGGTGATGGTGATGAAGGAGAAGATAAGATTGCTAAAAAAGCGAAGCTCGAAAAATTGGAGCCCATGGAAATTGTGCAGAAGTACACCAATGGTTTCCACGATGTAATGCGTTTGTTCAATATTCTCAATCCATCCATCGAGCCTACTGCTACAGGACATATCGTAGAGCAGATTGAAATGATCCAAGACATTATTCAAAATGGATATGCTTATGAAAGTAACGGCTCTGTTTATTTTGATGTCAGAAAATTCAATGAAAAATATCCTTATGGAAAATTGAGTGGTCGTATCATCGATGATTTGTATACCAACACCCGCGAGTTGGACGGTCAAGATGAAAAGCGTGATGCACTTGATTTTGCGATTTGGAAACAAGCAGAACCATCGCACATTATGCAGTGGAACAGCCCGTGGGGCAAGGGTTTCCCGGGGTGGCACCTGGAGTGCTCAGTAATGAGCACCAAGTATCTTGGAAAAACATTTGACATTCACGGCGGTGGAATGGATTTGAAATTCCCTCACCACGAATGTGAAATTGCACAAAATGTTGGTGCAACAGGACACGAACCAGTGCGCTATTGGATGCATGGAAACATGCTTACAGTGAATGGAAGAAAGATGGCCAAGAGCGAAGGCAATGGCTTCACTCCGGAAGAACTCGTAACAGGAAATCACAAATTACTTGAGAAAGGATACAGTCCAATGACCGTTCGTTTCTTCATGCTTCAAGGACATTACACCTCAACACTCGATTTCAGCAATGAAGCGCTGCAAGCGGCCGAGAGAGGTTATAAGCGTATGACCGCTGCCATGAAGTTGATGGAAAAATTGACTCCATCAGATTCAAGCGATGAAAATATTCAAGCGATTGCAGATGCTTGCTATGCAGCTATGAATGATGATTTCAATACACCTATTTTGATTTCACATTTATTTGAAGGAGTACGCATCATCAATTCTGTGAAAGATGGTAAGCTCAAATTGACTGCCTCAGATATCGCATTGCTTTCAAAAACAATGGATGAATTCTTCCATCAAGTGTTAGGTTTAAATATTGAAGATGCTGGTGCGAATGACGCTCTGACTGAGCAATTGATGAATTTCATTTTGGAGATGAGATCAAATGCAAAGTCTAACAAAGATTTTGCAACAAGTGATTTGATCAGAGACTCTTTAGCCAAATTAAATATTCAAATCAAGGACACGAAAGAAGGTGCTACTTGGTCTATAAATGAATAATGATGTACAAAAAATTCAAGCAGCCATTTCGATTTGCATTCGCATTAGCCCTGTTGGTGTTGACAGCTTGTGAAAGCTGCACTGATAACCCACCTCCAACAAAGCCTGAGGATAAGCCAACGAACGAAGCGGTCAATGTGCCGAAGTTTCAAGCAGACAGTGCATATGCTTTTATAAAAGAGCAAGTCGATTTTGGCCCACGCGTTCCAGGTTCTGCTCCACATACAGCATGCGGAGATTGGATGGTTGCAAAATTGAAATCATATGGAGCGAATGTGATCGAACAAAAAGGAACTACCACTACCTATGATGGAAAGTCTGTTCCACTTCGAAATATCATTGCTGAATTTAATCCTGCTTCGAAAAAAAGAATTACGCTAGCAGCTCACTGGGACACTCGTCCATTCGGTGATAAGGACTCCAATGAAGGCATGTGGAAAAAGCCTATCGATGGCGCAAATGACGGCGGTTCTGGAGTAGGTGTGCTTCTCGAAATGGCACGACTATTTTCTGCTCAGGCCCCGAAAGTGGGAGTAGATATTATTTTCTTCGACGTAGAAGATTATGGCACCCCAGAATTCGCTGAGCAAACAGATGCGGATATTTACACGTGGTGTTTAGGCTCACAATATTGGGCGCGTCAACCACACAAGGTTAACTACAATTCTCAATGCGGAATCTTGTTGGACATGGTAGGTGCAAAAGACGCTACCTTCAACAAAGAGGGAAAATCGATGGAGGTCGCAATTGGCACCGTTGGTCGCGTTTGGAGCATTGCTGAAAGTCTAGGCTATGGCAGTTATTTCCAAGATAGAACTGCTCAAGAAATTGTAGACGATCACCAATTCATGATCCTTGCAGGAGTACCAACGATTGATATCATTGATATGCGCCAGGAAACACAAGCTATGGGATTAAGCGGCTACGGTTTCGGATCATTCCATCATACGCATAATGACAACATGAGCATCATCGATACCAAAACCCTTGAGGCTGTGGGCACAACTGTATCTCACTTCGTCTACAAGTACTAAGGCTGATATCTCTCTGCAAGAAAGATGTACGGCGCCATCATGTGATGTATGAAATTATTGGTAGTGCTCTCAGGATATTTTTGAAAATATTCCTCGTCAGCTCTAAGAATCACGAATGGACCCACACGTGAGTAGTTTCCTCCATCGATAAACTCTGGCATTTTATAAAAAGGCAATTCTTTCTGAATGAGAGGATATGTCTTTTCTCCTAAAATTTCTTTATAGGTTTCGTGTGCATCTTGTGTTGCTCCGTTAAGATCATTGTAAATTTTCTTCATCACCAAACGCGTCATCAACTTTTGCTTTTTAATCATTTCTTCCGCATTTGTGAAAGGATTGGTCGTATTAAAATCATTCAATGTTTGAATGGTGATAGGAACCTCTGGAACCCAATCCGCTGAATTGACCACAGCCATGCACCAACCGCCCTTTGTGCGATCTTCATAATCATAGGCAAAGTGTAAGTTTCCTGGCTTTGGAGCGGCGCTGCAAATCGATTTAAATCGAATATCTTGTGAAATCATTCCCTTCGATTGTAGGTCGAATAAATGCGCCGTCAATAAATAATTGATCGCTCCTCCTTGACTATGTCCGGTAAGAACGAACTCTCGAATTCCCGCACCATAACAAGAATCAATTTTTAAAATAACATCATCCGCAATCGAAGCTAGCCCAACCAGCCAACCGGGATGTACCGCAGCTTTCGGATTGCGGGCCAATTGATACTTGAAAATCTTATCAGGTTTTACTTGAATTTCTCCTTGCGCAGGAACCATCGCCGCATAAAAATTCTCTAGCCAACTGACCGTCTTGGCTGTAGTGCCACGAACGTTGATCACAGCATAACCTTTTTCAGAAATCCAAAGATCCCATAGATTATCCAAACCTGTAACAGGTGAGCGATATGCTCTTTTATAACCTTCTGGTTCTGGGATATTTTTATAAAATGTGCTATCACCAAATCGCGAAGTCATTCGCATAATTTGAATGTACTCCTCTTTATCGAATCCTGGTTTTAGGTTTTGAGAAAATAAAGAATAGCAGCAAAATGTAAAAAGTGCGAGTAGCAAAGTTTTCATAGTAAAAGGCTTTAAGAAAAAACTTAAAAATCTAAGTTAAGAGAAAGGTAGAATACACGAGGCAACACCCTTCCATCATCCACACCCCACGCCCAGTCGGCACGCATAAAATATCCGAGCACGCGAGAGCGAAGACCAAAGCCATAGCCATAAATGATAGGCTCTTTGTTATTCTGAATCTGAACGGTAATCGGATTCTGATAAACCGTTGTTTGATTGAATAAATTCTCTGTAGAATACGGTGTTTTTCCCGTCCAAGCAGAGCCCGCATCAAAGAATCCAACGATTTGAAAATTCTCTACGAAATCACTCTTGATTGGTTTTCTCATCAAGTATTTGAACACTGGCCAACGTAATTCTGCATTCATCAAAGCAAACGAATTTCCATTTCTCGAATTGACATAAAACCCTCTTAATGGACCAATGAATGTTTGGTGCTGGAATACTGCAGTGTCTAAAGGAGGCAATGAATTATCCACTTTTTGGAACAACCAGTTGTCTACACCTCCAAGATAATGGGCAAGCTTGTATCGACCAATTGAAGTAGATCCAGAGAAGCGCACCGCTGCAATCAAATCGCGATGTATTTTCTGATAATGTCTAAAGTCGAAACCTAGAATATTAAAGTCGGTTCGAGTGCCCGTTACATTAGGTTGTTGATAGCGCTCTACCCACATTTTATAACGTGTACCGTTATAAAGATTGAGCCCGCGATTTACAGTGTTGTCAAATACATACTCAGCGCGTAATCCCAATTGATAGGTAAATCTCGTTGGTACTACAAGACTGGTTGGATCAATGCTCGAAGTAACGGTTCTATCCTGTCGACCAATAACTGTCATACGTAAACTCGACAACTCGGTGAAAGGATACTTCACTTGGTACGCGATGGAATGCGTGTGAATTTTATAAAATCTGAAATTGTCGAACGACTCTTGTGCTTGGCGTTGAAGCATGATTTTTTTATCCCAACGACTGCGCAAATTTTCTAGACTAATTCCAAAATCATTGTTTTGTAAATCGAACGCAAGACGCGCCCCACCAACTAATTTATAATCTTCAAACAAATCGCTCAATCCAAATTTCACCAATCCCGAAATACCCGGATTGATAGAAGTAGGACTTGTAAATCGTTGGTAGAATGAATTCGTAAAACTATTATCCACCTGACTCAGCACAAAGTCTGTAGCAAAGTTGAGGCGATAGTTTCGTGATTTCGGAATCGTGAATTCTTGTGCTACAGAATCTGATGCCGCTACTTCTCCGTCTTCTGTTATCTCTTGAATACGCACCGATTCTTTCTCGTATGTGTAATTCAATTTTTCATCTTCAAACACATAATTATCAGTGTCAACTTCATCAGGAGCAATGCTGTCCGGCTTGATAGCTATAATCTCTAGTAGATTCGATTCCTTTTCATCCGACGCGGTTTCTTCTGAGTAAACGTTATCAAATGTGCTGTCATTCGAACGATTATTCTTGTAAAGAATTGGTCGAGAATTTTTCTTAAACACCAAAGTATAATCACCCGTTTGTGAATTAAACTGGTAATCTATCGGTCGGCGCGGGAAATTGGAAAGCAGCTTCGCGCTAGTGAAGTAGCGATAATTGATAGTGGTATCAATACTCGCAATTGTACTGTCTATTGTCGCAAGAAAACGGTTATCGATTTCCTTCTCATTACTCAGATAAGTAAAATGTTTGGACTTGTATTCCGCAGGGTGATGCTCGTCGGCCTCTGGAGTATTCGTAACACGCTCCAATATTTTCCCACGATTCTCATAATTTAAAATGAAAATATCTTTATTCAAAGCAATGATCTCTTCGTCTTCATCCCTGCGCAATGTGTCATCCTGTCTATTGGAAGCAAAAATGATTCGTGTATCATTTTCAATGAAGCGAGGATTGATATCATCAAACGCGTCGAAAGTGATTTGCTCTTGGTTATTTCCCAAAACTTGATAGACGAAAATATCTGTTTGTCCTTTGTTGGAGCCACTGAATACAATCTTCTTTCCGTCTTGACTGTATTGCATATCTACCACCTTTTCCAGACGGAACAATTCCTTTTCGACCTTCTTCTTTTCTGCTAATTCGTAATTCCCGATAAATGCTCGTCCTCGTGCTTCGAAGATATACGTAAGGATTTCCGACGTCGGGTGCCAAGTCAATATAGGATATGACTCATCAGCGATACGGTCGAGGCGATAATCCTTTTTAATAATCCGTTTGAGTTTTTGGGTCGTATAGTCATACACCCAAATCTTCGACTGCCCCATTTCATGCGTTACAAATGCAAGTTTGGTACTGTCTGGCGAAAGTTTAAATTGAGAGTAATTGTATTTCTTTTTGTACTTAACAGGTAACTGACCCAATTTCTTCTCTGATTTCTTCCACGCTCTCTTTTCCGCGCGTGGAGCCTCTTTCGCAGGTTGAGGGCGTGTACCAGGAATTAATACATCACGGGTTTTTGAATATTTTTCTTTGTAATAATTGATAAACTCTTTTGTGATCTCTTCAGTAGAAAGTCCGAGAACAAATAGAAATCCACTTTCTACATTCCTACTCAGACGCGTCATGTAGAGAACATTCGGAATTACATTTTCTCCATATACCTCTGAAATAAATTTCCAAAAAGCGTGTCCTGCATATTGCGCCGACTTGCCTTCGAATCTATTCATGGTTCCTACTTTCTTTTTCTGAACCAAGTCGCGCATGAATAATTCCGACTCCGCAGAAAATGGAGAGGCAGAATATGAAATGATTCCATCTTCATACCACTTCGGCATATTGAGGAGCGTATTGCTTTTCAACACATCCTTCCAATCGCCGCCGTACATCATGTTATTGAAAAGTACTCTTGAGATATTGTCTCTGATTTGTTTTTCCAATGAAGCGTGGTCGCCCTCATAGTACACAAACATTTTATTGCCCATGATGCGAGCTGCTCCGCCAATGTTGTATTGGTCGTCATTGGAAATTCCAATATTGCTTTGACGAAATTCACTTTGCTTCGAATACACAAGCACCTGCACCTTGTCATCCAATGTGTAGTCGTAAAACTTCTGTAGATCTTGAAGATTCTTCTCTGATGAGACGAGGGTGTATTGCGCTAATTTTTCACCTCCGAAATAATAATACACTTCGAAGTGATCTGTTGGATAGTAGAGCCATTCGAACTCTCGGTACTGAACTCTATTTTTCCCAAACTCCATATTTGAACCTTGGTAAAACTGTGCCCATGAGCATAGCTGCCCCATGAGGATAATACCAAGTATGAGAATGAGAGCTTTAGACTTCATATTGAACCGACCTTCCAATTCAGCTAATTTAACCAATCATACTAATAACTCTGCAAATACCAGAAAGTTTAACGGTTTTAGGGTGAAAAGAGGCGAAAGCCTTTCATTTTCGGGCTATTGAAATGCGCTATTTTTGCCAAAAAAATTACATGTCTATCCATCTTTTCACATTCAATGCATTTCAGGAAAATACCTACGTTTTGGTGAATGCAGCGAAACAAGCTATCATCATTGACCCTGGAATGACCGATGAATCGGAGGATGTGGTACTATTCGATTTTATTGAAAAAAATGGATTGACGCCTGTTTATTTGCTCAACACCCATTGTCATATCGATCATATCCTCGGTAATGCAGCGGTGGTAAAAAAATATGGTGTTCCATTTTATGCGCATAAAAATGAAATTGCGGTGCTCGAAAGAGCTGGGGCGGCCTCTCTGCGTTGGGACATCCCCTACCGCGAAAGCCCGATGCCAACACATTTCATTGATGAAGGCGACCGTATCGAATTTGGAGAGCACAGCTTAGATGTGATTTTCGTACCCGGACACGCACCAGGTCACGTTGCCTTTATCGATCATCAGCATGAGCAAGTTATTTCAGGCGACGTTCTTTTTGACGGCAGTGTCGGTCGAGTAGATTTACCTGGCTGCAATGCGCAGGATTTAGTAGACTCCGTGCAGAAAAAAATGTATGCCCTTCCTGATCACTATGTGGTACACCCTGGCCACGGAGGCGCAACTACTATTGGAAAAGAAAAGAAGACCAATTATTTTATCGGAGAAAATTATAGTCGCTTTTAATTAGCGAGCTTTCTTTAACGTAAAAGCAAAAGTACTTCCCACCAACTCAGAGCTCCGAACAGAGATTGTTTGTTTGTGTCCTTCGATGATATGCTTGCAAATAGCGAGTCCTAGACCAGAGCCACCTTCATTGCGCGATCTGCTTTTATCGACACGATAGAAACGTTCGAAAATTCGTGGAATGTGTTCCTTAGCGATACCCACTCCATTATCAGCGACTTCAATCAAAATATTATCATCCATATCATAGAAGCGAATACGTGTCTCACCACCGTCACGCCCATAGTTGATGCTATTGACTAATAAATTGGTGTACACCTGCTGAATTCTCTTGGGGTCTGCTTCTACCCAAATCGACTTTTCATTCGCGTTTTTCAATCGCAAAGTGATATTCTTTTCGCGTGCTTGTTGTTCAAGTGAATCCATCATCTGACGCGCCATTTCTACAATATCAAAACGTGTCATTTCGAACTGCATTCCATCACTTTCAAATCGCGTAATCTGGTCTAGATCCTGCAGCAGATCCGTGATTCGATCGCAGTTATTAGATGCTTTTTGTAAAAATTTTTTGGTCAGTTCTTTATCGTCGAGTTCACTTTCAAGAAGTGTATCGACATAACCTTGAATATTGAAAATTGGGGTTTTCAATTCATGTGCGAGATTCCCGATAAATTCTTTTCGAAAGTTTTCTGTTGCACGAAGGTCTTTTACTTCTTGGATTTTTTCATTTGCCCAATCTGCCACTTGCTTATTGACCAGTCCGAGCACATCCGAACTCATACGAATGCTCGGCTTGATGTCGCCTCCCGTCACTTTGAGTGCGTGGATGGTTTTATAAATAATCTTTACCTTACTGTAGAGGAATCGTTCAATGAAATAAAACGTAACGAAATAGGAAATGGCAAAACCGAGTGTTACAAAAACAAGCACCCAAAGCCATTCAAATTCTCTTTCGAGAAAGTATACGACCAAGAAATAAGTGATAGCCAACAATCCCGTGATGAGGGACGCTGAAACAATGGATACGCTCTTTGGTGAGTTTTGGGTCATTAAGGCTCAAATTTATAGCCTACACCCTTAACTGTTTTAAAATTATCATCACCAAGTTTTTCACGAAGCTTGCGGATATGAACATCGATGGTTCGATCACCCACGATTACGTCGTTTCCCCAAACGTTTGCTAGGATCGTTTCTCTTGTAAAAACGCGTCCTGGAGCGGAAGTTAGAAGGGCAAGCAATTCAAATTCCTTTTTAGGCAAATTGAGTTGGACACCTTCTTTAAAAACAACATATCTCTCTTTATCGATCACGATTCCGTGAGATGGAGCTTCTTTCACTTCGATTTCTGCTCCGCTATTTCTTCTCAACAAGGCTTTTACTCTTGATACGAGCACGCGTGGCTTGATGGGTTTTGCGATATAATCATCCGCTCCTGCATCAAATCCTGCTATTTGAGAGTAATCTTCATTTCGTGCAGTCAAGAAAGCGATAAGTACATTTTTCAAGTTCTCATCATCTCTCAACTCTCTGCATGTTTCCATCCCGTCCATTCCTGGCATCATCACATCCAATAAAACTAAATCGGGATTATTCTTTCGAGCCAACTCTAGACCGTCGCGCCCGTTATTAGCAGTGAATACTTCAAACCCTTCCTTTTCCAGATTAAATCCAATTAAATCTAGAATGTCCTGTTCGTCATCTACGAGAAGTACTTTCTGTTTGTTCATGCGGTAATTTTTCGCTTTTTATAACGATGCAAAGCTACCATTGTATCGTTAAGCTAAGGTTAATAAACCCTTAATGCTAGGCTATGGAAATCGTTAAACTTTGTAGCAATATCGGAAAATAGTTGCTTATTTCGCTGCATGAAGAATAACTATTACAATGGCAAGACAATTTGGATCACAGGAGCCTCCAGTGGCATTGGTGAAGAATTGACCTATTTACTCGCTGCTGCGGGCAGTAAGCTTATTCTCAGCGCGCGCCGCGAAGAAGAGCTCGAGCGAGTAAAGAAGAATTGTAATGGTACCGATGTATTCATTTACACCCTCGATTTGGGAAATGAAAACAGTGTGAAATCAACCGCAGAAAAAGTCTTAGCTGATTTTCCATCCATCGATATTCTATTTAATAATGGAGGAATAAGTCAGCGCGGAGAAGCTGTAGACACGGCTTTAGAAGTGGATCGTAGAATTTTTGAAGTGAATTTTTTTGGAAATATTCTCCTCTCAAAAATGGTGGGCCGACAAATGGTTGCCAATAAAAAAGGACAACTCATCATTACATCGAGTCTTGTCGGAAAATGGGGCTTCTATTTGCGCTCTTCTTATGCCGGATCCAAGCATGCCTTGCACGGCTATTATGAATCGATGAGAATGGAAGTCGAAAAAAATGGTGTTGCTATTTCCCTAGTGCTGCCGGGCTTTACACACACAAATATTTCAAAACACGCTCTCAAAGGAGATGGAACATCTAGCAACGAACTAGACAACAACCAGTCTTCTGGTTTAGATCCAGCATTTGTCGCACAAAAAATATTAGATGGTGTTGCCAAGAAAAAATATGAGATTTCTGTAGGTCGAACAGAGGCGCTCGGTCTTGTTATTCGAAGATTTTTTCCATCGCTTTTCCATCGTCTTGTCAGAAAGTGGAGTGCTCGATAATTGAATAAAAATTAGTCACATAGCTATTCAATTTAGTTGTAAGTTTGATGCGTCATCCATCCCTAATAATGGTCGCTCGAATTTTTTACTTCACCTTATTTGCATTCAGCATCATCGCATGCAGCGAAAAGCCCGCTGCTGTAGCAATTGTAGCGCCGACCAAAGCAGATTATATTGTTGTGGATGAGCCTGTGCATCCTGATTTGGATTCGATAGGAACAGGTGAGGTGCTCAATGAATACTCCGACTATGTTGACATGTTTGTGCTCGTAGCAGATACTGGAAACAACTATTACGACCTCCGTTCCATCATGTTTTCTTCAGCAGAAAAGCTACAGCAAGAAGTGGATACAATGGGCAGAGAATTTAATTCTGAAAAAAATCTTATCGCCCTTCCGCTTGATTCAGAAGACGAAATGTGGGCAGGAGATTATTATCCTCGTCGATTCACTTCATCTCACATGAGCCTGGAATACCTCGATTATTATGAGGAAAACGCGGGAGATTCTACCATTGTCATCGTGTCTGGAATCTACGACATGGAAGCATCCGCTGATAGTGCTCTTGCTAAATTGAAGACCGTTTTACCGAGTGCACGTCTCATTAAAACCAAGCTATATCAAGGCTGCATGCACTAATCCTTGATTTTGCTGAAACGCAAAGCTTTCAACATAAAATCAGGTAGTGGCTTCAATGGATCACGTTTTTCAACATTCAAAAACACTCCCCATTTTTCGATAATAGGAACTTTATAGACCTCAATCATTTCGATGAGCGTTCGATCTTTATCGTGAATATACGTGCAGTGAACTTTGGTGTTTCCCATACTCAAAGCATCATTACTATCGCATGTAAACCCATATCCAACCTTCGCTAGATCTTCACCCAAGGCCTTCATTCCTTTTACATCAAAGCCAATGTGTGCAAAGCCTGTATCACCCCAAATACGATCTTTAAAAATAAACTCTGGAGTGCGCTCGAGCGATTGAATCAATTCAATGTATGTCTTTCCTGTCACCTTGGCGAATCCACCGCCTGGCTGTGCTGATTGCGTTAGCAATACACGACGATATTTAGTTTCGCCGCCACCCAATGCTTTCCAATCTTCGAAAACACCAGTACTGTCGTAAACAATTTCATCAAAGCCCAAAACTCCAGCATATAACTCAAGTGCTTTTTCCATATCACTCACACCGGTACTGCATCCTACTACTCCACCACTGTGGTGCTTTTGGTCTGTGTACCAGCCACTTCCTTGAAGAAACTGCCAAATATTTTTATCAGGATCTTGAATATAAAAAGTCTTGCGCCCCATCGGATCCATTGCCAACGGCGTGAGTCCTGGTGCATTATTTTCTTTGCAAAAAGCATAAGACTTATTTATATCGAGGCACTTCACTTGGGTAATACAGATTCCTAAATCGCCCACTTTTACTTCGGATGGAGCGGGTTTCGCAACAAACGATGTCGGCTGAATCACCTCGATAGCACAACCACCTTGAAGATTGACCACCATACTTGCGCGCTTCGTAATATTTTCACCATTGCAATAGACTCGCATCAATGGAGCTTGCGCGACACTATCAAAAAAAGGAATATTTAAACCAAAAAATTTTCTGTAAAAAGCTAGTGATTCGTCCATTTTGCTCACAGCCACTCCAATGTGCTGAAGCCCGTTTATTCTCTTGTACATGCGCTTATTTTGATATTGAAAGAATGTAATCCGAACATTCTTTTTTCAAGGATTCTAATTTATTTTTTTTCTCTGAATGCTTTGCTTGAAAAGCTAACCAACGATTCGTTGATTGGAATTTTCTGTACGCTCTTATCCATCCAATAGCAATACGTCCGCCTATCAATATTGCCAATAATCCAATGATCCATTGCATCCATGTGCATGGTATAAATAATTTAATTGGGATAGAAATAAGCCCTAAATAAATCGGCACCAAAAACGTCCAAAGTGCCATTCTAAGGGAGTTTTTGAAGAGTGGGTCTTTGATTTTATTTTTTATAAAAATCTCGACAGGCTTCTCAATGGGCAAAAATAAAATTCTTGCAAGAAGATAAATAGGTGTGAAAAAGCCTAAGATCAATGCCATGAAATTGGCTTTCGCTTTTGACGCAGACATGGATGATGTCGAGAAACCATGCTCCGCACACATTGAATTTAATTCTATCAATTTGGCATTCATTTCTAATGCTCGACTATCTGCCTCAAATCCCTTGATGAACTTCTGATAAAAATCAAATTGCTTAGAAAGCTTTCGGTTGCCACTCAATTCAAAACAAAGCGCTCTGCTTTGAAAAATGGCATCATACAATTCATCTTTTTGTACATCCACCATCAAGTCGCTTAAAGCTGCCCTTGCCTCTTCCATGAGGCCAGCAATAGCCTTTGCAGGATCTTGCTGGTGTACACTTCTCCATTTATCTACCTCTATGGGTTTACCAAATTTGATCAGCAAGTCTGGATGATAATCATAAAAATCAGAGTAGTCCAATCCCACGGGAAGGATCACCAAATCATGCATATTCGGTTTGCTTTCTAGAGCTCCGAATGCGAGTCGACCTAACCCTTTTTTAAATGGCATCAATTGCTTCTTTCCGCGGTGTGTACCTTCTGGAAACATGGATATCACCGCATGATGCTCTAATCTGTCGTAGCACTCTTCAAATATCTTCGTATTTGCATCGCGCATATTGCCCAATCCATCGCGTTCGCGATAAACGGGCATCATATTAAAATTATGAAGAAGCTTTTTTACCAGACCATTTTTAAAAATATCGGCGCGTGTCAACCAATGCAATTGCTTCGGTGCAAAAAAACAAATGAGCACTGGATCTAACATTGCATTCTGGTGATTCGAAATCAGCAATACCGGCTTATGCATGGGAAAATTCTCCAAGCCCGTAATCTCATGTCTGCGCACGAATACCTTCGCCCCTTGTCGAAGAAAGGGGCGTAAGGCTAAATAAAGTATGGATCCTGTTTTTGGCAACGACTAAATCCTTATTCGTGATAGTTAATCACTTTATGACCACCTGCCATTAGGTATTTATCTTTTTTGAATAAAGCCACATCCGCAGCCATCATTTCCTCTACGAGTTGCTCAAGGCTGTGTTTGTTTTCCCAGCCTAATTTTGCTTTTGCTTTTGATGGGTCACCGATGAGCAAATCAACTTCTGTTGGACGGAAGTATTTTGGATCAACTTCGATAAGGACTTTTCCTGTCTTCTTATCGATTCCCTTTTCATCGACTCCTTCACCCTTCCATTCAAGTTCGATATTGACATGTTTGAAAGCGAGCTCGCAGAAATACTTAACTGAATATGTCTTTCCCGTAGCAAGTACATAATCGTCCGCCTCTTCTTGTTGCATCATCAACCACATACCTTCTACGTAGTCTTTTGCATGTCCCCAATCGCGCTGTGCATCGAGGTTTCCGAGGTATAGTTTATCTTGAAGACCGAGCGAAATTTTCGCTGCAGCTCTGGTGATTTTTCGAGTAACGAATGTTTCACCTCTCAATGGTGATTCGTGATTGAAGAGAATTCCGTTGCATGCGTACATACCGTATGCCTCGCGATAATTCTTGGTGATCCAGAATGCGTACAGTTTTGCTACTGCATAAGGGCTTCTTGGATAAAAAGGCGTGGTTTCACTTTGCGGAACCTCTTGCACTTTTCCATACAATTCGCTGGTAGAAGCTTGATAGATTTTGGTCTTTTTTTCACGACCTAAAATACGAATCGCCTCTAGAAGACGAAGGGTACCTGTACCATCTGCATTAGCAGTATATTCAGGTGTTTCAAACGATACGTGGACGTGGCTCATCGCCGCGAGGTTGTAGATTTCGTCTGGCTCGATTTGTTGCACAAGACGAATAAGATTGGTAGAATCAGTAAGGTCGCCATAATGAAGGGTCATTTTCACACCTTCTTCATGTTGGTCTTGATACAAGTGGTCAATGCGATCAGTGTTAAACAAAGAACTTCTTCGTTTAATACCATGAACTTCATATCCTTTGCTGAGAAGTAATTCCGCAAGGTATGCACCATCCTGACCTGTGATACCAGTGATTAGCGCCTTCTTTCTTTCCATCATTCGTAATAGTTAAGGCCGCAATTTACAACGATTAGCCCAAATCTGCCTCAGTCTTAAATTGGATTTCGCTGAGTCGCTTGTAGACCCCATCCGCATTTGCGATCAATTCTTGGTGTGTACCCGACTCCACCACTCTTCCACCTTCCAAAACAATGATCTTATCCGCAGCGATAATGGTAGATAATCGGTGCGCAATCACGATAGACGTGCGGTCTTTCATTAGATCATCCAATGCGGCCTGCACGAGTTTTTCGCTTTCACTATCGAGCGCAGATGTTGCCTCATCAAGAATAAGAATCGTAGGATTTCGCAGCACAGCGCGAGCGATAGCGATGCGCTGACGTTGACCACCACTCAATTGAATACCACGCTCCCCCACCACAGTGTTTAGTCCTTCTGGGAACGACTCAATGAATTGAAGTGCGTTTGCCTTTTTTGCAGCAGAAATAATTTCTTCTTCCGTAGCGTTCGGCTTGCCGTAGGCAATGTTTTCACGGATCGTTCCTCCAAAGAGAATGACCTCTTGTGGCACATAGGCCATTTGACTTCTCAGTGCGGAAAGTTCGAAACTTGAAGCATCACGACCATCAAATTGAATAGCACCAGCAATGGGTTCGTAAAACTTCTGTACTAGTGAAGCAATGGTTGATTTTCCCGAACCAGATGAGCCTACCAATGCTATTTGTTGACCGGCCTTTACTTCGAAAGACACCTTCTTTAAAACTTGAATATCTGGACGTGATGCATAATGGAATTCAACGTCGTTGAATTTCACATTACCGTGAATCATATCTTCTTTTGGAGCAGTCTCCAGGGAAATTTCTTCTGTTTTCATGGATAAAATCTCCATGACATTTTCGATTACACCAATGCTTCTACTGAGCGATCCCATCTGTGCAGCGAGTCCGCCAATCGAGCCGGCAACAAGGCCTGTAACGAAAACGAATTCAGAAATAACATTGCCTGGAATTTCACCTTGATCTCTCAAGTAGGCACCGACGCCCATCACAATTCCGAGCGCTCCAAATAGGAAAATGATTATAAATGTTCCGAAGACACCGCGCCAAATGGCGCCTTTCATGGCCACTTTACGAATCGCTTGAATACCGGTAACAAAACGATTGGCCTCAAAGCGCTCGCTGGTAAATGATTTTACATTGACAATCCCAGTGAGTGATTCGTTGACAATGACGCCACTTTCAGCGACTTTATCCTGTGTTTCTTTTCCGAGTTTGCGAATGAATTTACCAAACAAAACCATCACAACAATCATGACCGGAAGTGTGAGAAGCATCACCAGCGTAAGCTTGTAGGAGTAACTGATCAACCATCCAATACCAACAAGGATAATGACCGTTTGACGCAAGAATTCTGCGAGTGTAACTGTGAGTGTTTCTTGAATAGTGCTGATGTCGCTAGAAAGACGGCTTGCTAGATCTCCAACTCTGCGTTCATTGAAGAACTGCATCGGCATTCTGATGATAGTGCTAAACGCATCTTTTCGCAATTCAAACATTGCATTTTCGGTGACATATGCGAATATGTACACGCGGAAGAATGAAAAGATACCTTGGATAATGAGCAGAGCCACGAGCGCAGCGAGCGTCATACCGGTATCTCCCATGGATTCATCCACTCCGATAGCATGAAGCGCATTGGTCATGAACTGACCTCCAGGCATCGCACTTTGCTCCACCGGAGTAACAAGTCTGCCAAGAAGAGCGGTAATTACAATGACCAATAGGCCCGATACTACAAGTAGTAAATTTCCAAGTAAGAAGAGGTACTTGTCTTTTTTTAGATATTTAAATACGCCCCAACTGCGCTTTAGCGCTTCTTTGGAGATTTTCTTCTTTTCTTTTTTTTCGTCTTTTTCCAAAATAAAAATCCCGGCTAATGAGATAGCCGGGACGAAAGTACTTTTACTTTTTGGACAACAGCAATACTATTGTCACAATTGGATTAATATCCGCCGTGTGTCTTCTTAATTTTTTTCAGCGCCTTTTCAAGTTCACGCGCTTTTAACTCGGTATATTCGATATCTGGAGTTAGTTCTTTATACTCAGAATCCCATCTCACCTTTACATAGTGATCTACTAATAGCGGGAATTCTGCATTTTCAATGGGCTTGAAAAGTCCCATGTCGATATTGCATTCGTAGCCTACTTTTCTCTTTGGCATTTTTCGAGCATCCACATAGACCTTTTTGTTGACGTATGATTTTCCACCAAACCAAACTTCATATTCGTGTCCGACGGGTAAGATGAATTCATACGAACCATTTTCTTGTCCGAAAAACGAAACATAGATTTCTTGGTCTTGATAGACTACAATATTCACGTTTGGTGCCTCAGCAGCGCCTTCTTTGAATACATCGATTTCGTAAATTTTTCCTTGAAGAATGAATTTATCACCTTCAATTTCTTTTTTCGCTTGAGCTCCGAATGAAAGAAGAGCCAGCATTCCTAATAATAGCGTTTTCATATTGCTTGATTATTAATATCCGTATGCACTTAAAACTGATATGATGCGATTGCGCATCTGAGCGGTGTATTTCTCATCCCAAACCAATGTCTTTTTTCTTGGAACGTAATGAGCTTTTGCCATAGGTAATTGATTCATAAAATCCAAACCAATTAGACCCGTGTCTTTGAATAGCGCCACATCGACTTGCATTTTGAGGGACTTCATATCTTCAGCGTCTTCATAGAATTTAGTCACATCTACCTCAATGAGCTTTTGGACATATTCTTCTGTGCCGTATTTAACAAGATAAACCTTTCTATAAGGGAGATTACAGGAATACTTCCCTTTACCAGCAGAATAAACTTCTCCGAGCATTTTATTATCAGACCAAAACTCAACTTTAACACCATCCAATGGCTTTTCAACCGAATCTGTTAAGTTCATCTTGGTAATTTTCCCGTAAAAATTAATCATCTCACCAGCAGGCGCTTGAGCCATCAAATAAGACGACCATAATAGAATCAATAGGGTAATGACGCTTTTCATGGAATAAACTATTTGGACTTTATACTTAGAAACTCAAATAATGGTTACATCCTATTTCAGACGATTTTAACAGATTTTTGAAAATACATGTATCTACATTATATGTATATACATATATTTGCATCATGTCTATCGAAAACGACATCAAACAAACGAAGTTTAGTAGTGAGTACCATAAGCTCGCGGTGAATATCTTTTACAGTGCAAGTTGGCTCAGTGATCAGCATTTGCAGATCATGAAACCTTTCAAATTGACCCCTCAGCAATTCAATATTTTGAGAATATTGAGAGGTCAGAAAGGAGCACCTCTCTCTGTGAATTGTTTGATTGAGCGGATGATTGATAAAAGCAGCAACGTGTCGCGCTTGGTAGATAAGTTAGAAGATAAGGGTTATGTTGAACGCAAAACTTGTCCAAGTGATCGAAGACAAGTGCATGTAGCCATCACAGAAAATGGTCTAGACTTCATCGGACAGTTGGACGAGCCTATGAGCAAGTTAGATGCTCAGATTAAGGCACTGTCTTTGGAAGAAGCCGCAACGCTTAACCGACTTCTAGATAAAATGAGAAATAGTTTATAAGCACACATACAACAATTAATAAATAAAAAATGAAAAAAGTAATCTTAGCCTTAGCAGTAGTTGCACTTAGCGCAACTGGAGCATTCGCTCAATTGAAAGATGGTAAATTCAACATCGACTACAAAACTTCAACTATCAACTGGTACGCTACAAAAGCTACTGGTAAGCATGATGGTACTGTACGTGTATCAAGCGGCCAAGTAACGGTTGCTGGTGGAAACGTTACAGCTGGTAAAGTGAAAGTAGACATGAACAGCATCGCTGTTACAGATATCAAGGATGCAGAAACAAATGCAAACTTGGTGAATCACTTGAAAAGCCCAGATTTTTTTGAAGTAGCTAAATTCCCAGATGCAAACTTCGAAGTAACTTCAGTAACAGCTAAAGCTGACAAAGCAACTGGTAACACACACGTTGTAAACGGTAAAATGACTATCAAAGGAATTGCTCAAGAAGTTTCTTTCCCAGCGAAAGTTACTGGAACTGATGCTTCTTTGACCATCAATGGTACATTGGTACTTGACCGTTCAAAGTTTGATATCCGTTTTGGTTCTGAGACATTCTTCGGAAGTCTTGGTGACAAAGCAATCAGCAACGACATGAAATTGGTAGTGAATTTGATCGCTAACAAAAAATAATTTTCAGTAGAAAATGAAAAAACCCGAGCGTTGCTCGGGTTTTTTTTTGTCCTATTTTTTATTCTTCAACATTCGTTTTCGATCCGGATCCTCGTGGAAAAAATATCTGAAGTCAAGTGTCAAATAGCTTCCTGAGAGAGCATAGTTGATCCGGGTGGGACTGGTATTAATATCAAACTGCGTTGCAGTTTGAGCAATATCAGCAAATGGGCGATGGAAAGATGCTCCAAAATAAAAATACCCATCCTCTTTTGTACGATACTCAAATCCATAGTTAGCAAGCAACGCGACTTGGACCCAACTGTTTTTAAATGTTCTTTGATAAAAATCAAAACGTAGCGTATCTCTTCTTGAACTGACTTGACTCTGAACATCTGTTGGATATAAATCAATAGATACACCGCCGCTCGCATTCATGTAGAGCTTATCTCCAAGTCGAACATAGATCATCCCTTGAAGTGGAATTTCGTAACCAATGAAACGAAAATCTAATTCTTGTGGTTCATCTAAAATTGGATGGTCGAAGGTCAGGGTATAATTTCTTTGAACCAGATTAATACCCGTTTCAAAACTCCAATTCTTATTCAGCCCGCGTCTAATCACCATCCCCATAGTGACACCGAGATTGGGTTTATTGGTCACAGAAAGATCTTTGCTAGATGTCGTGATTTCTCCAGTACCGAAAAATTTACTTGTAATGATCGGCTTGATTTGAATACCGAGTGTAGTTACATTTTCTTGGGCAACAGCAGTCCAAGCCGATAACAGCACCGCTAAGACAAAGCTTATTTTCCTAACTACTCTGAAATCCATTCACTCACGTATTCAATTGGCTTTCGATGGCTCTTTGGCCATTCTTCATTGGTATATCCAACATAAAACAATCCGAGGCATTTGTCATTTTCACCAAGGTTTAAGAACGAATTCATTTCCTTCGTGTAAATCAAAGCGGGTGTCGCCCAAAATCCTGCGAGTCCATAGGCAGTGCACGTCAAGTGGATGTTTTGAACGGCACAAGCCACCGCTTCTACCTCTTCAATTTCTGCAATCTTCAAAGCTGGATCGCGCTCCATACAAATGGCAATAACAGCAGATGCCAACATCGGGCGTTGAGACATCTTATCAAATTTAGCTTGTTTGAACGTTTCAGGAGATGTTTTAGTCTTGTAGAGTTCGGGCAAAAATTCCGCAATTCTCTTGCGTCCATCCCCCATAAAAACCTTAAATCTCCAAGGCTGTGTCATTCCGTGAGTTGGCGCCCAGATCGCATTATTAAGCAATAATTCTATTTGCTCACGATGCACTTGTCTGGAGCTAAATTTTTCTGGAGCTATGGAGCGGCGGTTCTTAATCACCTCAGTGATTTCGCTCAAATTATATTTCATAAGAAGATTGTCGAATTAATGGTGCAAAGCTACATTTCAAATTAGCGTTGACCTTACTTTTGGGCAATATTATGACAATGAAGACAATTATTATAACAGGCGCCGGCACCGGAATGGGAAAGGCTACAGCACAAACGCTTTCAAAGGACCCATCAAACAGGCTCGTACTGGTTAGCAGAAGCGCGAATAATCTGCAAGACACATTAGCTTCTCTTGAAAATGCGGACCAACATCTTATCGCTCCGATTGATGTTCGTGATGCGGATGCTTGGAAAAAATTCTATGCGGCCCAAGGTCCAGACTTCACCATTGAAGGAGTATTTGCCAACGCTGGCGTTGGTGGTGAAAATCATTATGGTGAAAATGATCGCTGGGATGAAATCATTTCTATCAATCTAACTGGAACATATGTGACCATTATGGAGGCATTGCCCTTCATTCGAAAATCAAAACAAAACTTCCGTCATATCGTGATCACTTCATCGTGTTTAGGAAGATTTGGTGTTCCAAATTACACAGCCTATTGCACAGCAAAAACAGGTTTGCTAGGTCTTACAAAGAGCTTGGCTGTTGAATTAGGCAGCGAAAGAATATTGGTAAATGCCATCTGTCCAGGTTGGGTTGAAACGGATATGGCGCGTGCAGGAATTCAAATGCTAGCGGATAAAATTGGAATGGAATATCAAAAAACATTTGATGAGCAAATGAGCATTGTCCCGCTTCAACGTATTTCTCAACCAGAAGAAATTGCAGAGCTCGTGAAGTTTCTTCTTTCTGGCTTGCAAACAAGCATGACCGGCCAAGGCATTGATATTAATAATGGTTCTTACATGATTTAATCATGAAAAAAAGCATCCTTTTCTTTTTTCTAGTTATCAGCGCAGGTCTATCGGCACAAAGCGACTCAGCGATGATTGCATCCATTTATCGCGAGGCATTGGTCAATGGCGAATGCTATGAAAATTTACGTGTCTTATGTAAAGATGTCGGCAATAGAATTGCGGGATCTGAAAACGCTGAAAAAGCCATGGACTGGGGCATTCGGGTGATGAAGGGATATGCTTTTGATAGTGTTTATACCATGCCCGTTGAAGTGCCTCATTGGGAGCGAGGCAAAAAAGAAGTGGGTTGCTATGAATCCTCTAAGAGTAATGAGTGTTTCGACATCGTTGCTCTCGGTGGTTCTGTTGGCACTGAAAAGCCCATCATCACAAATGTTATTGAAGTAAAATCCATTCAACAACTAAGGGATTTACCAGAAGAAAAAGTAAAAGGTAAAATTGTTTTTTTCAATAAAGCAATGGATCCAATGCTCATCAATACGGGGGCTGCGTATGGTGGAGCTTATGATATTAGATCTGACGGTCCGAGCGAGGCTGCTAAAAAAGGTGCAGTAGGTTGCTTGATCAGATCGCTCACCCTCGCAGATGATAAATTCGCACATACTGGGGGAACCCAATATCAGGAAGGCGTAACTAAAATTCCAGCAGCCGCTCTTAGCAGCGTTGACGCAAGATTACTTAGTCAGGCTTTGGTTAAGGACAACGAATTGCTTTTCACTTTGCACCTTACTTGCAAATTATTTCCCCGCGTGATCCAAGGCAATGTGATTGGAGAAATTCGTGGAAGTATTCATCCTGAAAAAATAATCGTAGTAGGCGGACACCTTGATTCGTGGGATGTTGGCGAGGGCGCACATGATGATGGAACCGGCGTAACTCAAAGCATTGAAGTTTTGCGCGTATTGAAAGCCATCGGATATAAACCTAAATATACGATTCGTGCGGTGCTATTTATGAACGAAGAATTTGGGAATGATGGTGGAGAAACCTATGCTCGTGTAGTGAAGGAAATGAAAGAAGAGCATGTAGCAGCAATTGAAAGTGATGGCGGCGGACTCACTCCTCAAGGATTCAATATTCAAGGTAACGAAAAACAATTAGCACAGCTACAATCATGGGCTCCGCTCTTCGAACCATATCAATTATTTCGATTCAAACCGGGTTGGAGCGGAGTAGATATTGGTCCATTAAAAAATGATACCATTGGATTATATGGTCTATCGGTGGACAGTCAGAGATATTTCGATTTTCATCATTCAAATAATGATGTTTTTGAAAATGTAAATAAACGAGAACATACGCTGGGAGCGGCAGCCATGGCTGCTTTGGTTTATCTGATCGATCAGCACGAAACTTCCAAATAAATCAAGAAAGGGATTAAAAATGAAAACCTTGATTTTCATTTTTAATCCCTTTCATTTCTGAAAATAAATTCAGTTATCTATTCTCAATAATCAACCGTTGTGTTGTGTGTTCGCCTTTGGATTCAAATACTATTGTATAGACGCCTGCTGCTAATTGTCTATCGACAAGCATCGGAGCATTTAATTCTGCATCCACTTGAACTTGGTTAGAGTAAACCAATTTTCCCATCATATCAAACATGCTTACATGAAGTAGTGTTTGTTCATCTGAATTAACCAGTAAGTTCAAATCTGATCCATTTGCTGGATTAGGATAAACACTCGCCGTATAAGAAGTCACTGTTGTCACTTCTTCTTTGCTCACTGCAGGCTCGTCCATCAAGTTGTTTGTGATGGTGAAGAATGAACTTGTGCCCGCCACTCTGACGCATACAGGTGGGCCCCATGGTCCCGCGTATTCGTAGCTAAAAATGGGGCGTATTCTTACATCGTAGAATGCTCCGTTTTGTGCTTGAGGCACTTGAGCAAATCGGAAATATCTGCTGACAGACATACTTTCCAATGTAAATGGAGCTTGAATTCCATTCTGGTTAGTGAATTGAATTTCGTAACCAATCGCAGTGCACACGCGTGGATTGAATGCAATCCAAACATTTCTTGGCACCGCTCCATAGTTTGCACAATTAAAATTTGAATTAACTGAAACGGCAGGAGGATTACCCATTGTTACGGTACATCCAGCTAGAGGTGGAACAGTCAGCATTTCGTCTACTCCCAATGAATTAGGTAGTAAGAAAATAGATTCAATTTCTAAATTGTATGAACCACCATATTCGATTCCTTCTACATTCTCCAATGGAATATTTGTAGAGCCGAAACTTTGATAGTTATTTACTTCGCTCGTTGCATTATTTGTAAAGATGAAATTATAATTTGCCGTTCCAGCATGTGGAGCTTTTAATACAGAACACACAGCATAAGGACCTAGGTTGGTTGGGCAACTCGTTCTTCTTAAGAATTGGCTATTGATGGTAAATGCTCCCGTTCCTAAAGCGCTATTGTAATTTCTTACTCCGATATAATAAACAGCACCAGCAGTTAAATCGTCGGTATTGAATCGCTCACCTCCTACTCCACTCACCAAGTTGACACTTGTAATCGAATGATACGTCGCATCCACTAATTCAATGATTGCATCAAACGCGGAAGTAGTTACTTGGAAGGTTGCGCCATTCGTAGGAGCTGTGAATCTGAACCAAATATCTTCTCCAGTCACGTCAGCACTTTGAGTTACTTGAGTTGAAGTAGCACCTACAAGCGTGCCTGCAGTATTTGCATTCAACGGGAAAGCCGCGAGTGTGATAGGTCGTGCAGTCCATGGGTTATCGTACGCTACGCATGGGCCTTCAATACACGAACCGTCATCGATAAACGCAAAAGGATTGTAGGTACATGCATCTGGGTCGGTACAACCGAAACAGAACCCGCCACCGATAGAGAAATAAGTTGATGTTACAGATAGACCATCACCAAAAATACTTCCTGTAGCTGTTCCATTGATTGTCCATTCTATTTCTTCTGGATATCCGGATCCTTGAACACTAAAATAGTAGCAGCCGTCAGGAAGACATAGGTTTTGTAATTCATATGAAAGTGGATAACCAAGTGTTCCCGATGTGATAAGTACCATTTCTTGGTCTCTAATCTCATAAGTTCCCTCATCCCATCCATCACCTACGTAGTCAACCAGTTCAAGTGTCAGACAATTTTCAGAACAACACGATGCATCATCAATAGTTGCCTCCGGTTTGTAATTACATGCCATTGCATCAGTGCATCCAATACAAGTGGTGTAGTCACATGACCCATCATTACATGTTGCATTAGAATCATAGTTGCACGCACCAGGGTCATTACAACCAAGTTGTCCAGGCCCTAATAGGAAATGCACATCACGTTGGAATGCTTCAAATACAGGCTCATTGGGAAAAGTTCCAGAACCTAGAATTATACTTGAATTGAGATGTGTGATTGTATAAGTTCCTTCATCCCATCCGTCACCATATGCATCATATAATTCGATGACATAGCAGCCATTTGGAACGCACACAATGTTTGAAGAAGGCGCAGCATCTGAATAGAGTCCAAAGATCTCGGTACCGCTTTCATCTTTCAATGAGTAGGCTACTTCTCCTGGGAAATTACAATCAGATATTTCGATCTGCACGCAGTTATCATAACAACACGAGCCATCATTGAAAGAAGCCAATGGGTCATAATTGCATGCACTCATATCTGTGCAGCCTCCTTCCAAGGAATTGGAGGATATTCTATTTTCCATTTCCCAAGAAAACTGAAACAAGCCAGAGGCTTGAGTATTCAAGGAAAATAGTAAAATAATAATAGGGGTAATCAACGCCTTCATGTCACTCTTTTAATGGGTAAGTGACATTGATACGTATAGAAACGAAAAAAGGTTATGCCATTTGCATGACATAACCTTTTTTTTACTGTTTATACCTGATTTTAACAGTTCGAACCGAAGGCTCCTAGAAGCTGAATTAAGTCAGCTACACCGATGATACCATCGTTGTTAAGGTCTTCTGGGCAAGTGTCATCAACTGCGTTGATGATACATGAACCGTCGTCGATTAGAGCTGCTGGATCGTAGTTCTCTGCTTGAGAGTAAGTACATCCTTGGCAAGAATCGTATTCGCAAAGAGTACAGTCGCTGAATCCAGCGTCTGGAGTATAGTTACAAGCCAATGGCTCTGTACAACCTGGAGTACAGTTACCTGAACCGGTGCTGAACTGAACACCTGCAGCGCTCACGCCACCTGTGATGATACCGTTGTTTGTTCCAGTAAGGATATAGCTAACCTCACCTGGGAATGCACCACCACCTACAGTAATTCTGTAGCAACCATCTGGCAAGCAGAAAGTAGCTGTTGCAGTAGCACCTGTAGCGATAGTACCAGTGCCTACAATAGCGCCAGTTACTTCATTAGTAATAACTGCTGTGTTACCATTCCAACCATCACCGAAAGAATCGTTCATGATAAGAGTTACACAGTTGTCATAGCAGCATTCTACTGGGTTAGCAATAGTAGCGTTAGGATCGAAGTTACAAGCAGTGTTGTCTGTACAACCAGCACATGAATCGAATTCGCAAGAACCGTCATCATCAGTTGCAGCTGGGTCGAAGTTACAAGCACCAGCATCAGTACAACCACAAACACCTGCACCTACAGTGAAGCCAAGAGTTTCAGCATCACCAGCGATGATAACGTTTCCGTTTGCATCTTCCAATGACCATGAAATTTCAGCATCCCATACACCACCACCCACAGTGATGTTGTAGCAACCATCTTCTAGACAGAATACATCGAATCCAGTTTCTGGACCAGGGAAGTTGTTAGCGTCAGTTGAACACTGTGCGTCATCGATAGAACCAGTAGCAACAACGTTACCAGCAAGGTCTTCGATAGTATAAGTAGCATCATTCCATCCGTCACCGAATGAATCGTTCATGTTCATGATAACAGCTTGACCTGAAGTACAAGTTACGCAAGAGAAGAATTCGCAAGAATCATCTTCCACGTTAGCCACGTCATTGTAGTTACAAGCACATGGGTCAGTACAACCTTCAACCACTGGAGAACACTGGAAGTCGATTGAGAATGCACCATCAAATAGATCATCTTGGAAGTCACCATTTGTATCAGCTGCACCAGCAGAAATGTATACATAATAGTTTGTGCCTACTGTAGAAATGAATTCTACAACTGCATCATCTCCAGAGAAGAATCCGCAACCAGCGTCAGTAGCATCGTCATCAGCAGATACAACGCAAGTGTAAGGACCACCACAAGCAACAGCAGAGAATACTTCGATACGCGTATCGATAGCAGATCCGCAAGTGCTTAGAGTGTGGAACTGACCATCACCTACGAATGTGTACCAAACGCCATTGTCGCCGTTAGATACGCCACATCCTGTTGGAGCACCAGCTGCAGTTGAAAGTGCAGTTGTTCCAGCGATAACTTCGTTACAGTTTAATGTAAACGCGTTAGCACAAAGGTCGTTTGCAGGAGGTCCATCATAAGCACATGAACCATCTTCAACAGTTGCATCTGGGTTGTAGTTGCTTGCAAATGGGTCAGTACATCCTACGTAGATAAGATCTGCCATGAATGTAAAGTCACCACAATCAGCTGGAGCGTTAGTGTATACTAAGAAATAGTATTGAGTATTTTGAGTAACCGCGATGTTAGCTTCATATAAGCTTCCAGCGCATGTTCCAGTTACTGGACCACACACAGCTACTACGTCTAGATCACCACAGTTTGCTGTTGGTGAAGAGTAAACGATAAGACCTGCGTTAGTACCAGAAACGTTTGTAAGGTTGAAGTCGAAGCTATCGAAGTCAGCTGAGTTCATTGTATACCATACACCGTATCCGCTAGCGAATGGGTTTACAGCAGCAATGTCATCAGGGTTTGTACAACATAGTGAGCCACCTACTTCAGCACCATCTGGAAGTTGAAGAGCTTGGCCGCAATCATCGTTAAATGGAGCACCACCACAAGCGATACATTCCATTGTAAGATCGAAGTCAATTCCTACACCCGCACCGAATTCTGAAACCAATACAAAGTACTGAACAGCTGGCTGAGAAGTGAATAGAACTGAAGAAGCGAAACCTGCACAGTTTGGATCATCATCGTTAGCTGCTACGCAAACAAGAGCGTTGCAAGTACCAGCGAACACTTGAAGTTTTGTATCTACTGCAGATGCACAAGTAGAAAGGCTGATTTGGTCACCTGTTCCAATGAATGTATACCATACACCACCAGAAGTTTGAGCGATACCAAGACAGTTTGGAACACCGTCAGTATTAGAGAATGTAGTAGTACCTGAAACAGTCACACCACAACCGATTGCTACTGCGTTAGCGCAACCATCGTTTGCTGGAGGACATTCGCAAGAACCATCGTCTTCAGAAGCTTGTGGGTTGAAGTTGTTACATCCTGGGTCAGTACAACCTGGAATTACACAACCTGTAGCACCAGCCCAAGCAAAAGCTTGACCTGAACCATCTGGGTCAGCACCACTAGCGATTACAGTGCCATCACCTGTTGTGATGTTCCAGTCGATTTCCAATGGGAAAGTACCTGGAGTTACTGTGAAAGTGTAGCAACCTGCACCTAAGCAAAGAGCGTCAGTACCTTCAGAAGTACCATCTCCTACTTCAGCTGTGTTCAAGCTACCTTGAGCAACGATGTTACCAGCGTCATCAGACAAGAAGTACTGAGCACCGTTCCATCCGTCACCGAATGTATCGAACATATTAATTACTGCTACTTGTTCGCCTGGAGCACAGTAGATACAAGAAGCATTGTCGATTGTTGCGTTTGGATCAAAGTTAGTAGCCAAAGGATCAAGACATCCAGCGATACACACTTCACCACCAACACCAAATACTGCGTTGTTAGTTGGAGCACCACCTTCTAATACTGTGCCTTCAGATGTTACAACTTCCCAAGTAACCTCAGCAGGGAATGTACCTGGAGTTACCGTAACGAAGTAACAACCTTGATCAGCACAGAACTCAAACGTACCGAAGTCAAGACCAACTCCAACTGTTCCTGAAGCTACTGTGTTACCACCAGCATCAGTAATTGTTGCAACAGCACCGTTCCATCCGTCACCGAATCCATCGAACATGTTAAAAGTAACTACGTTTGAGAAGCAGCAAGAACCGTCATCACAACCAGCAGCTGGATCGAAGTTGATAGCACCTGAGTCTGTACAACCAGGGTACACGCAAGAACCATCGTTTTCGTTTGCGTTTGGATCGAAGTTACAAGCTGTAGCATCAGTACAACCAGCTACAGGAGCTGAGAATGTAATGCTCCATCCACCTGAAACAGATCCTGCATCACCGCCTACGTCATCTTGAATCCAAAGTGACCAGTTACCATCTGCAGCATCGCCACCGAATACAGAAGCAAATGTTGAAGTTCCACCTGGAGCAGCGTTATTAATAGGACCAGTATAACCAGTGAACACATCACCAACACCGAAGTTAGTTGGTCTATATGTACCACCCAATTGAACTGCTGCTTGAGTCATCTCAGCAGCTCCAAAATCACCAAAAGTGAAGGTTTGATTTGTGAAAGCAGCACCAATTCCAACGTCAGACATAATTACGAATGTCTCTCCGTTTGGAGCTTGAAGCATAACATCAATGTCATTCTGCCAAGTGTGGCTCATTCCATTGAGAGTGACAGAAACAATAGCAACGGTAGCAGGGCCACCCGTTACATTGATAACTGCAGGGCTCGGCGTAGCGGCACCTACAGCATTGATCGTAATTGCTGCCGGATTACTATAGGTCTGCGAAAATGCAGTGGAAGCAAAAAGCCCACAACAGACAGTAAGAATCGACGCAATCACCGAAAGCTTAGTAAACTTTTGGATCATTTGTTTTGGTTTTGGTTAATAAACAGTATTTCAACGTGGTAGCACTATTAGAAAGTGCTTGCTTTTTTAGAATCGCACGTCGCCGGTTAAGCATATCCTCCTCTTAAAAGCAGGCTAAAAATATGACATTGTTCTGTTCATTCGAAAAATGTGGAAAAAAAAAGAGGGCACCTTTGGATAACCCTCTTATTCACAAGTATTTCAAAATGCTTTTTTCTTCGACCTCTTTAATTTTTCCCCCACATCTCGGCATGCCAGCTTTTGTCGAACGTAACACGCCATTTGGCTTGAAACTCAGCGATGTTTTTCACCAAGTTGTCATAAACTATAACATCATCCCCGATCAGGTTCGCTTTTCTCATGGCCCAAAACTGATGTAGCGGTGCATCTTTTAATTCACCTTCCATCTCATACATCACTTGCATTCGATTGAAAAAATCAATATTCAACTGCTCTCCCATTTTCTGAAAAAAGTGCACCGATTTATCAATGCTACAGCCACTTGCTAAAGCTTTTTCTTCATCAACTGCAAGTACCACAAAACGATTAGAGACGATCTCAAAACCGGCATACAAGGCTGCCCCGTGAGCATTCCAACCTTCAATAAATTGGCTCAAGGATGCCGATATAATTTCTACTTCTTGTTCTGTCAAAAATCGATTTGCTTGATACACCCACACTCTAGAGTGCTCTGCTAAATGCTGAATTGATCTCATTGTTTCGTTTGTTGAATATATAATTGCCAAGCCGCCCAATTCATCATTGCGGGTACGGGCGACTGTAAAGCACCTACCATTTTTCTACTAATATTATAAAACAAATCCATGCTCCCAAACACGTACCCCAATCCATAAATAAAAAAGGCAGAACCAAAGGATATGACGTAAGTGGAGAGCAACCATTTGTTCATGCGCTCATCCTTAATTAACCAGCTCAATGCCTTTCTGTTCAGTAAAAAGAATATCACCACAAACAAAATGGTGAGCACCCATTTCAACGCTTTTAGTTGACCCAAACCCAAGAATTGCAAGGCATTGATGGGGGTATGACTGTGGTAATAATCGAAAGGATTGTTTCTTTTTGATTCGGCTAACGAGGTAATTCGCTCATCATAATCCATTTCAAAAAAGCCACCTATCAAACTCCCTTGTTCAATCACATAATTGACATTCACCTTTATTAGTTCTTGAAAAAAACCAAGAATAACAAAAGTTATAATGAGGACCGTCCATCTAAGCTTCATTCGCAACTTTAGGTTTTGAAAACTTCGTGATCCAAATCCACCAAAGCCCAAAGACAATGGCGTAAACAATCAATGTGAAGGTGTAGTCGTGATTAAATGAAAACCAGTCTTGCTTATGATAAACTATTAGCGCCAATGCTGAAACCCTGAGCACATTTATTAAATGAATAAAAATGAGTCCAGCCGGCAGATACCACATCTTATGTTTGATCGGCCCTGGGTAAGAAATAATGAAGACAATAAATAGCGCAAAAAGGACTATTCCGTCACAAGGGGCGCCAATTGTGACGCCTTTAGAGCCTGCCACACCAAAGTGAACGCGATACATCCCATCAGCGTAATCGGTGATGGGGTACCCGATTAATTTTAGAAAACCTTCGCCGAGGTTGACGAGACTATCTATGACCCATTCATCGATCAGTGAATGATCCTTTAAATAGAACTCATAAAAAAAGTACCAACTCAAATAGAGGATGGTACTTATTATTAGAAATCTTGAAAATGGATTCTTAAATAAAGAAGAAAGCATTACGAGCGTTTGCGATTCATATCATACGCTTTTTTTCCGCCAAGCGCTAGACCAGCAGCAATAAGAAGACTTACGCCACCATCAATCGGACATACTGCGCCAAATGGCTCACCACATGGGGGCGGACCGAATCCTCCGGGAGGATCTGGAGGCTGTGCTGAGAATAATAACGGCATGGCTAACAACAAGGCCATCACTAATACACTGCGGAGTAATCTCATCGCTTTAACATTTTATCTTATCTACAAAAGTATATCTTTTTAGGTTACCAAATGATTTTGATGGACATTTCCTCATATACCGTGTAAAAAAGCAAGGCTACACTATATTTGCTTCGTTTACTAAATCTTGCTATGTCCAAACAAAAAACGAGCTTCCTTGATGCCGACGATTTACGTCCCATAATTAAGTTCATTGGAAAAAACTGGTATTTAATGGTCTCCTTTTGCTTGGTAGCATTCGTGATAGCCTATACCCTCAACTACCGTAAACCTAACATCTACGGCGCACGCACTGAGATTCTCCTAAAGTCTAATGAATCATACGACTACCAAACAAAGATTCTAAACAACGTTGGTTACTATTCCATCATTCAAGATTTGACCAACCAAAAGAGAATTTTGGTTTCACATGACATGATTGGAAAGGTCATCGACAAATTGGACTTCAATATCTCCTACTACCTCATCGGACGACTTCGTGTCAATCAAGTAGATCGATTCGAAGCAATCGATATCGACTGCGATTGGAGAAGAATGGAGCCCAGCCTCTACCGTGTGCCCTTTAATATTAAAGTAATTGACCTAAAGAAATACGAGCTTAGCTTCGAGCACAAAGGAAAAAAGCAAACGTATGTTTACGAATTTGATTCGCTCTATTCGAATTTGAATTTTGCACTCCGTGTAAACATTTCTAAAAAATTAGATGAGACTTGGCTCAGAACGGTGCAAGACCAAAATTTCCAATTTAAAGTAGAGTCACCAACGCTTCTTATCAATAAATATAAAGGAAGACTTGTCATTGAAAATAGCGATTACAGTAGTATCCTAACGCTCTCAGTGCAAGATGAACTACCCGCTCGTGCCACTAGATTCCTAGACACACTCGGGGCTGAATACATCAATTACACTGTGGAAAGCCAATTTGCAATCAATAAAAACACAGAAAAATTCATCGATGCTCAGATTGATGAAGTCACGAAGATTATTGATTCACTAGAATACAAAATCAATAATTTCAAGCAATCCAATGACATTCTTGATCTAAATAAAGAGCAAACCGAAGCCTACAATAAATTGACTTTGGCTGATCAAAATGAAAATATGCTCACCCTTCGTTTGGAAGCTCTGAATAACTTAGAAAAATACGTGTACGAAGAGCGCAACACAAAGGCTATTCCGACACTTGCATATTTGTCAGGTGAAGATGATCTTTTAAGAAAAATGATTCTTGATTTGATCGACCACAAAATCAAAAGATCCGAACTTCTACTCGACTATACGGAGTCAGATAGTCGTATCATGAAACTCGATACTACGATTCAAACAACGGTGAACAACGTGTATCGCTATATCAAGGACACACGAGCATACGTTTCGAAAAATTTACAAAAAGCAAAAGAATCCGTTGCAGAGTTCGAAGCTGTTTTGAGAGAATTACCAATCACAGAACGTGAATTATTCTCCTATCAACGTAAGCTCACCGTGAATGAAAACCTGTACAATTTCCTTTTAGAGAAAAAAGCAAACACAGTTATCGCGCGTGCAGGTCTTATTCCGCAAACATCGGTAATTGAAAAGGCTCGTTCTGTTGGTGTCGTAGGACCTGATAAGAAATCAGCAATATATCTTTCACTTGCCGTAGGACTTTTACTAGCGCTTGTCACAGGATTCGTGCGACTCATTTTCTTCGAAAGAATTGAGAATACAACCGAATTAAAATCATTAACAAAACTTCCTGTTATTGGTGGAATTCCAAACTACCAGGAAATAGACATCGAACCGCTTGCTCTTGTCAACAATCCACGAGGCAACGTGTCTGAAGCCTTCAGGTCTATTCGTACGAACCTACAATACATCCTCACCTCAGCAGAGTCGAAAACTATTATGGTTTCTTCGCTCCACCCAAGTGAAGGTAAAACCTTCGTATCTGTAAACCTTTCTTGTGTGCTTGCAAAAGCATCTAAAAAGGTGGTGCTTCTCGACTTCGACATGCACAAACCAAAAGTGCACAAAATCTTTGGTGTAGAAAACGTGAGTGGTATTTCATCATATTTATCTGGTCGCACAGATTATGTGGACAGTTTGATCCCTACACAAATCGAAAATCTGGACATCATCACTGCGGGCCCGGTGCCACCCAACGCATCTGAACTTGTATTGAACGAACGTGTTCAAACACTTCTAGAAAGTCTGAGAAAAACATACGAATACATCATCGTCGATACACCGCCACTGTCACTCATCAGTGACTCATTGGTTCTCGTGAATAAAACGGACCTTGGAATATTTGTAATGAATACCGAGAAGGCCACCAAACAAGGAGTTAATTTCTTGGATGAAATGTTGGTTCAAAATGGTATTTCTAATTGCTCATTGTTGTTGAATAACATCAAGCAAAAGCGTTGGAAATACTACTACGGTAAGTACGCCTATAAATATGGTTACGGTTATGGTTACGGCTACGGATATGGTTATGGCTACGGCTACAACTACGGCGGCTATGGTGACTTTGACAAAGGAGAAAAGAAAAAAGGAAAGCGTAAACCGAGATAACCATGGTATCATTAATCATTACCTCATACAACTATGCACAGTATGTTGAGCGCGCCATCAGAAGCGCACTCGATCAATCATTGAGCAAATCAGAATATGAGATATTGGTCATCAACGATTGCTCTACAGACCGCACAGTAGATGTACTTTCAAATTATACCGAAGAAGTTCGAGTATTTAATTTGGAAAAAAATCTCGGACTTTCGGGTGCCCGAAATTTTGGAATTCAAAAAGCAAAAGGACAATTCATAGTATTTCTCGATGCAGATGATTACATCCATCGCGATTTATTAAAAGTTCAAAAGCTTTTTCTTGAAGAAAATACTTCGTTAGACGCTGTATCGACCGACTATTATTTAGTGAATGAAAAAGGAGTTCGCCAACGTCATGTGAATGCTGAGGAAGAGCCCATCGCTTGTGGTATTATGTTCCGCAAGGATTTTCTTTACAATGTCGGTTTGTACGATGAAACATTCCGTGCAAGAGAAGAAGAAGAGTTACGCATTCGTTGGACAAAAAAATACAACATTTACAACGTCATCATTCCGCTCTATCGCTATAGAATGCATGATTCGAACTTGACCAAGAACGAAGACGCGATGTCGAAGCACCAAGACCTGCTTCAATCAAAACACAAAGAATGATTGTCGGAATAATTCAAGCTAGAATGGGAAGCTCTCGCCTTGCGGGAAAAGTACTTCTTCCCATTGGTGAATTGACATTGCTTGAACATTGTTACAATAGACTTCAACATTCGAAAAAAGTGGATCGCTGGATCTTGGCTACTACCACAGAACCTGCAGATGATGCTATAGAGACTTTTTGTAAAAAATACAATATCTCATGCCACAGAGGTTCTGAATGGGATGTACTCGATCGCTTTTATCAAGCTATTCAATATTTCAATCTCACACCAACCACCATTGTGCGCATTTGTTGCGACAACCCCACGCATCATGGAGCTGTGGTGGATTACACCATTCAAGAGTTTTATCGCTATCAAGTCGATTATTTTTCCAACGGAAATCAACCTCCGAAGTATTCACAAGACGGAATCACATCAGAAGTTTTTTCATACTATTCTTTAGAAAAAGCGTGGAAAGAATCCACCATGCTCTCCGAGCGTGAGCACGTCACTCCGTACATCAAAACTTCTGGTTTATTTAAATGTGCTTGGAGAAAATTTAGCGATGACTATCAATTCAAATTATCTGTTGATACTCCAGCGGACATGGAATTATCAAAGCGTGTTTTTCAAGAATTGGGGAATGATTTTACCATCGAAGAACTCATTCAATTTTTAAATAAAAATAAAAATCTTCTTTCTATTAACGAAGAAAGCGTCATCAATGAAGGCTATCAAAAAAGTTTGAAAGAAGACCGCAAGGTGAAGTAAATAATGAAAGATCTTTTAGAAAAATACTTTGACAAGCTCTGGCCCATTTGCCGCTCTATCACTGGCGATGGCGTTAGAGAAACACTTTCTATTTTAAAAGAAATAGCACCGATTGAAATCAAAGAAGTGCCAAGTGGAAAGAAAGTATTTGACTGGACCGTTCCGCAAGAATGGAACGTTCGATCTGCATATATCATCACTCCAACAGGTGAAAAAATTGCAGACCTAAACGTAAATAATCTTCATCTCGTAAGCTATAGCGAACCCGTGGACAGCACGATGGATTGGGAGGAGTTGAAAGGGCATTTACACTTTAATAGTGAACTCCCAGATGCTATTCCCTACGTGACTTCTTATTATAAAAAAAGATGGGGTTTTTGTATTTCAAAAAATGAATATGATCGCCTCCCGAAATCGGGTAGCTACAAGGTTTTTATCGATTCAGAATTGAAAGATGGCTCGATGACTTATGGCGAAATTATTCTGCCGGGGGCTACACAAGAAGAGATTTTCTTCTCCACCTATGTATGTCATCCGAGCATGGCCAACAATGAGCTTTCTGGACCCTTAGTCCAAGCGTTGTTGTACCAAAAAATAGCAGCATTGCCCCATAGAAAATACACCTATCGTTTTGTGTTCATCCCCGAAACGATCGGTGCCATCGCTTATTTATCGGAATACGGCATGACGATGAAAGAACGCGTAAAAGCGGGCTATGTCATTACATGTGTTGGCGATGCTGGAGATTTTCATTATAAAAAATCAAGACGCGGAAATAGCCTTGCAGACAAAGCGGTGATTCATTATCTATCACAACAGCCCCATCCTTTCCATCTTCGCGATTACCGTCCGGATGGTAGCGATGAGCGCCAGTACTGTTCTCCCGGATTCAATCTTCCAGTGGGTTCTTTGATGCGAACCCCCTATTACGAGTACCCATACTACCACACCTCATTGGATAATAAGTCATTTATTAATTTCGAGAAAATGGCCGCATCCGTAGAGGCTTATGCTCACATTGCAGCGATCCTCGAATTGAATGAGGTGTATTACAACCAGATCATGTTTTGCGAGCCACAATTAGGCTCTCGCGGGATGTATCCTTCTTCCCTCACTCACGATTCCTCGCGTGCGTATATCGATCGTGTTCTGCATTTGCTCAACTACTCTGACGGGGAGCATGATCTCATTGATATCGCCAACATTTTTGGTGCTGATTTGTTAAGTTTCCGTGAAGCCCTTGCAGCATGTGTAGAGAAAAATCTCCTTGCTCTTCAACTCTCTTCAAATAGTTAACAATCATTTGGTGAAAGCCAAAATTTCTGAAATAGGTAAACATTGCATTGATGTTTATACATTGGCGCTTTGAATAAAAAAAATAAACACATGATAACCCGTAAAGAATTTAAGAACTACGCGGTCAACCATCGCGGCATCAGCAGCACGGTTGTAGACGATGTAGTAAGCCATATGTACGGCCCAGAAAACATGACCCGTACGGTAATCGAAGAACGTAACATGCCCTTCCGAGAAGTAGATGTATTCTCTCGTTTGATGGCTGACCGTATCATTTTCCTTGGAACAGAGATCGACGATTATATCGCGAACATTATCCAAGCACAGCTTCTTTTCTTGGAAAGTGCTGATAGCAAAAAAGACATCCAGATCTACATCAACTCTCCAGGTGGAAGCGTGTATGCAGGTCTTGGAATTTATGACACCATGCAATACATCAACCCAGATGTAGCAACGATCTGCACAGGTATGGCTGCTTCAATGGGTGCTGTTCTTCTTTGCGCTGGCCAAGCAGGTAAGCGTACTGGTTTGAAGCACTCACGTGTGATGATTCACCAACCTCTAGGTGGCGCGCGCGGTCAAGCAAGCGATATCGAAATCACTGCTCGTGAAATTGCGAAATTGAAGAAAGAACTTTACGAAATCATCGCATCTCACAGCAACCAGACTTACGATAAAGTATGGGCTGATAGCGACCGCGACTACTGGATGATTGCTGATGAAGCAAAAGCTTACGGCATGATCGACGAAGTGCTCGAAAGAAAGAAATAAGCTTACTTATTGTATAAAATACAAAAAGGGCGGCCCAGTTTTGGCCGCCCTTTTTCGTTCACAAATCGGTTGATAACAAGACAAGTTAGGACCCAAAACCCATCACTCTTAGATTGTTACTTTGTCTAAGTGCTTAACCCTAACCTTGATTATCGCATGAAACATGTTTATTCTTTCATTTTCGTGATCCTACTTATGATCACGGGAATTTCTTCCTCTTTCTCACAATGCTATCCAACTATTCTCTCTACTCCTGAGAATACAATCGTGGATTGCAATGATGCAACTACACCAACATTTGACGCAGTGGAATTCAGCAACGAGTGCTGCGCCTTCGCTTCTTCTGATCAAGTAACGATCGGCAGCGGGCAGGTGACCAGCACATGCAATTTGACCACCGCATTCGGACCCGGCGCCGATTGGTCTATTTGGCTACCTGGAGTAAACGATGCCAACGTTTCTTGGCACTTCGACACACCAGGTGTACTGGAGCAATATGCCGACGGACACGCTCGCATCACTGGTCATATCACCAGCGCTGCGGATCCTAGCCAAGGTTTCGATGTATTCTTCATTCTATCTAATGCAAGAAACTGGGCAGATTGGTCGGCCTTGGGCAGATCGTACAAAGACGATCTCAACCTAGCGGGCAATGCCTTCCAAGATTGGACTTACTATGAAATGGAAGCTGGTTTTTGCTATCTACAGGGCACTGGAAGCCTAGAAGGAAGCCAACTGCAGTTGACGCACCAACCAAGCAATTACTATTTCGGTTTCCAAATTGGACAAGCTGCAAATAATAAGAATAGCGCCAACGGTATCAGCGGATGGTTCTATTACAACGGATATTTAAACAACGAGTTTATTCAAGGTCATGGCGACTTGAATGCGAATGCTGCTTGCACCGATATCACAGACAATTGCGGAAGCACTGCTTACACGCAATATTCATCCAACACCAATGCATGCGGCTACACTGCCTATGCTTCACAGTTGTGGAGTTCGGTTGACACCGCAGCTCCAATATTCAACGAATTTGTTTCTCCCCTATCTGTTTTTTGCGACGACTTAGCAACTGTTATGATTACTGCAACAGACAACTGTTCTAGCGTTTCAATTACATTTTCAGATGTGATCATTGAAGAAGGTTGCAATGGCACTATCGAGAGAACATACACTGCAACTGATGGTTGCGGTAATTCTACTACTACTGTTCAAATCATCGAGCTATTTGGAAATACCGAATTAGAGTTCACTGTTTTCCCAGAAAATATTACTGCTGAATGCGGTTTGTGGTCAGATAACACACAACCAAACATTCAATTCACAGATGGCTGTGGTGGTGCTGTTTTAACCTTTGAAGACGAAATTATTCCGGGAGATTGTGGTAATACATACACGCTCAACCGTACCTACACCATCACAGATGAATGCGGCGAAAGCGTATCACAAGTATGGACCGTAGTTCTTGTAGACAACACTCCTCCTCAAATTTTCAATATTCCAACGAACACTACTATTTCATGCGGAGATCCTGTACCAGGTGCAGATGTATTTGCGCTTGACAATTGTGATGGACTTGTGAATGTAAGTCTTTCAGGAAGCACTGAAAATATTGGCTGTGGCTACATCTTCACTCGCACATGGACTGCTACCGACGGTTGTGGGAATTTTGTAGAAGCAACTCAATCGATCACAGTGATCGACAATACAGCACCCAACTTTATCGAGTTCCCCGAGGACCTAGAGCTAGAGTGTGGTACAACAGAGATTCCTTTGACTTACCCTGTTGCTGAAGATGCTTGTTCTGACTTCACTATAACATTTGAAGACTTCACTGAAGAAACAGAATGTGCCACTTACATCACACGTGTGTTCACAGCGACCGACCTTTGTGGCAATAGCGCTGATTATACACAAAGCATTATCATCGCAGACTTTACTGAACCAGAAGTTAGCTTCCTTCCTGAGGATGTATCATTTGAATGTGCAGTGGGTGAAATCCCAATGCCTATTGCGACTGACAACTGTGGAGCAGTTGATATTTCATTCTTTGATGAACTAACAGGCGATTGCGCTGGTAGCTTCAACCGTACTTACTTTATCTCGGATGCGTGTGGAAATACAGTTACACACACGATCACTGTAACACTCTATGATGAAACTCCTCCTACTGTTGTATTCTTCCCAGAAGACATCACTGTGGAATGCGGCACAGAATACAATATGGATGGCGTTACACCTATCTTTATTGACAACTGCGATAATCTTACAGTGGTGCAGTTGGAAGACGACCTTCTCTTTGGTGTTTGCCCAGGAACCTATTCTATTCGTCGCGTTTGGCAAGTAGAGGATGGTTGCGGAAATAGAATCTTCCCAGCATGGACAGTGACGTTCGCAGACAATACACCTCCAACATTCATTGATGTACCTGCTGATATTACTATTGAGTGTGGTGAAGATATCGATGATCAAAACGTTACTGCATTTGATCTTTGTGCAAATGATTTCATTCCTGTACAATTCGAAGAAACAGAAGTGCTTCTAGACTGCGGCCGTCAAGTGATCCGTACATGGGTAGCGATTGACTATTGCGGAAATGAAGCCGTTGCTACACAAACAATCACTCTAGAAGATACGCAAGGCCCTGTATTCACCACCTTCCCAGAAGACATTACGATCTCTTGTGGCGACGCAATGCCTGAAATCGTGCTTCCAAATGGATACGATGAGTGCCAAGGTGAAATTGAAATTTCTGTAACAGAAAATATAATTCCAGGTAGTTGTGTTGGTGAAAGCTATGTGCAACGAGTTTTCCGTTCGTTTGATGATTGTGGAAACGGTGCTATCTATTTCCAAACCATCACCATCGTAGATACAGAAGCTCCTGAATTCATCAATCCACAACCATTCGCACAAATCACGTGTTCGAATAATCAAGTGCCGTTGATCAATGTTCAGGATGAATGTTCATCAGTTGATATATTCTTTGAGGATAGCGATCCATCGCCATTCTGTGGTGCAACTTTCGAGCGTTTCTACACTGCTATTGACCAGTGCGGAAACATCGCAACATTCACTCAAACTATTGAGTTGATCGATGAAACACCTCCTACTATTTTCAATACACCTGCTCCGGCATTGACCATTGAGTGCGGCACTCCTGTTCCAGATGTATTTGTATTTGCTTTGGATAATTGCTCTGGTGCTACTCCGGTAGGTCTTGGCGCATTCACCGAAGAAACTGAATGCGGATATATTTTCACAAGAACTTGGATTACTTCTGATGATTGCGGAAATACTGCTGAATTCACACAGGTAATCACTGCTGAAGACACTACAGCTCCGGAACTCAGTTCTTATCCTGAGAATATTTCCATCAGCTGTTCACTCGATTTGCCAGCTGTTCCAATCATCCTTGCAACGGATGCTTGCGGAGGAAATGTACCCGTTGATTTCCAAGAAGAATTTGTAGGTATCTCTGCTTGCCCTACTGTTGAGCGCACATGGTGTGCTGAAGACTGCGCAGGCAATCAAGTATGTCATACACAAACCATCACTTTCGTGAATGACTTCAATGTGGTATTCCGCGTAGATCCTACGATGGACGCAAACTATAACGTAAAATGGCAGTCAGATCTGGAGGATTTCACCACTATTCAGATTTATAACATTGCAGGTCAATTGGTAAAGACACTTTATACCGGACAAACCATTGGCGGCGCGATGTATAATCTCCCATTAGACACCAGCAATATGGCTACTGGCGTGTATTTGGTGCAAGCGAAGGGCAGCCAAGGAGTGCATACCCAACGCATTGTTATTCGCTAGAATAAGCATTTATAAAATATTCGATTATTCTTTCGTCTCGCGTGCCATGGCTGGCTTTAATTTGCAGCCATGGAACGCGAGACTTTTTTTGCAGATGTGATTTTGCCCTTGGCATTGCCAAGAGTGCTTACTTATCGCGTTCCTCAAATTCTCAGTGAGCACATTCAAGTGGGACAGCGTGTCATAGTACCCATCGGAAAGCATAAGCGATACACCGGCATCGTAGAGCGAATTCACACCACCGTTCCATCGGGATATGAAGCACGATACGTCGAGGACATTCTCGATACACAGCCGCTCATTTATCCGCTGCAATTAAAATTTTGGCGATGGATCGCTGAATACTATTGCTGCACCGTCGGTGAAGTCATGAACGCCGCACTGCCCGGCGGTTTGAAGTTGAGCAGTGAAACCAAATTCGTTTTGATTGAAGCTGATTTCGGCGCACATCAACTCAACGAAAAAGAAGTGCTTCTCATCGAAAGCCTTCAAAATAATGGCGCATTAAAAGTGGAAGAAATTGCCACTGCGTTGCAATTAAAAAATCCATCGAAAGTGCTCAAATCGCTGATGGAAAAAAGAATCATTGCAGCAGAAGATGAGATTAAAGAAAAATACAAACCGCGCACCGCAGATATGCTGAGCCTCGGCGCCAGCACCAATACCGACGCAGGACTCAAAGAAGTTTTTGCTGCTTTGGAAAAAAAGAAAGCACAAAAACAAATTGATGCGTTGATGATGTTTTTGCAAATGAGTCGATACGATGAAGACCAGAGAGGTGAAGTAGATCGATTAAAATTACAAAATGCATCACAGACCACGGCGTCTATTATTCAGAATTTAATTCAGAAAAATATTTTTCAATCTCGCACGGTCGAGATCGGACGATTGCCTGCGCATTTGCTCGCGAGCGAAAATGCTAAACCGCTCTCAGAAGCCCAGCACACGGCACTTGTAGAAATTCAAGAGCATTTTCAAAACAAAGATGTTGTTCTTCTTGAAGGTGTCACTTCGAGTGGTAAAACAGAAGTGTACATCCACTTAATTGAACAAGCATTAATCGATCAAAAACAAGTTCTTTTTCTTTTACCAGAAATAGCATTAACCACGCAAATCATTCATCGATTGCGCAGGCACTTCGGTAAGCGCGTGGGAATTTATCACAGTGGATATAGTGATAATGAACGCACCGAGGTTTGGAATAAAGTATTAGCAGATTCGCCCGGAGAATGTGATGTCATTCTTGGTGCAAGATCATCTCTTTTCCTTCCCTTCACACGCCTCGGTTTGGTGATTGTGGATGAAGAACACGAACACAGTTTTAAGCAACACGATCCTTCTCCGCGTTATCATGCGAGGGATGCAGCAATTGTACTTGCGAGTGCATTCAAAGCAAAAGTGCTCCTCGGCAGCGCCACTCCCGCAGTTGAAACATATTGGAACGCGAAGAAAGAGCGCTACGGATTGGTGCAACTCACACAACGATATGGCGGAGTTTCTTTACCAGAAATTCATATCACGGATATTCGAAAAGAATTGAAGGGAAAAAGTATGCAAGGCAATTTATCTTCTGAATTAATTCAGGCGATGGAGGCCAGCATGGCGGCAGGAGAACAAATTATTTTATTTCAAAATAGAAGAGGATACTCCCCCATTTGGCAATGTCACTCTTGTTCGTGGATACCAGTCTGCACTAGATGCGACGTGAGTTTGACGTATCACAAAAATGTCCATCAATTAAAATGTCATTATTGCGGATACAGCTGTGATCCGCCCAAAGGCTGCAATGCTTGCGGAAGCACAGATTTACGAATGTTGGGTTTTGGAACGGAAAAAATAGAAGAAGATATCCAATTGATTTTTCCTGAAGCAACGGTCCAACGAATGGATTTGGATACGACACGAAATAAAAATAGCTATCAAAAAATCATTCAAGATTTTGAAACAGGAAAAATTCAAATTCTAGTTGGCACACAAATGGTGACCAAAGGACTCGACTTTGACAACGTTTCACTCGTTGGAATTTTGAATGCAGATAAAATGATGAACTATCCCGATTATCGCAGCATTGAACGCAGTTATCAATTGATGATGCAGGTATCAGGCAGAGCGGGACGTCGCGGCAAACAAGGACGCGTAATCATCCAAACATTCAATCCAACCCATTGGCTTTTTGATTTTGTAAAAAGAGGCGATTATCAAGCATTATACGATCACGAGATTGCAGAGCGCCAACATTTCGGCTACCCGCCGTATGTGCGCATGATCAAAATCACCGTAAAGCATAAAGAAGAAGACAAGGCAGAACGTGCAGCGCAAGAAGCGCGCAAGCTATTAGCCGAAATCGTTGGCCCACACGTGCTTGGTCCCGAAAAGCCGCACATCCCTCGTATCAACAATTACTATTTACAGCAATTAATGGTAAAGCAGATTCGCAATACAGAACTGAAAGAGAAAAAAGCCCAGATCGCCCAAGCCATGCGCGATGTACTCGCTATGACCGAGTTCAAGAGCGCGAAAATCAGCATTGATGTCGACCCGATCTGACGATTAATTCGTATCTTTAGGGTATCAACGTCTATTCGTTGTATGAGTACAAAGTAATCGCCATGAGAAGTCCCTTTTTCTATCTAACATTCATCCTTCTTTCTTCTTTCATCTTCACTTCATGTGATCCTGAGGAAGAAAAAGAAGTAGTGACTCCTCCCGCATCCACTGACCCCACGGTGAACGTTAGCTTTTCTTCGAAATACAATGACGATGCATTACAAATTGGCGCAGTTTATTACGATGCACTTGGACATCGCATTCGTGTAGAAAATTTCCAATCTTATTTAAGTAATATTCGATTGGTAAATGATTTGGGTGAAGAAATTATTTTGAAAGAAATTGCGTTGGCCAACCTCGGAGCAGGATACGCATTCAGCACACAAGTTGAGCCAGGCACCTACACACAAATTAAATTCGGAATTGGTGTTCCAGAAGCGATCAACAAAGACATCGATCCATCGACTTATCCCAATAGCAGCCCACTGAGTATTCAAGGTGCGGAAGGAATGTTTTGGACATGGAACACAGGCTATATTTTTTCAAAATTCGAAGGCCGAGGAGACCTAACAGGACAAGAAGGCGCTGCGCTTCTATCTCCATTCTCTTATCATACCGGGGATGATTTCTTGTATCGCACCGTGACACTCGATAAGTCTTTTACCATCGAATCAACACAGAGTCAAAATTTATCCATCATAATCCAAGCAGATCAAATTATCAATGGCGGTCCTCATTCATTAGACATCGAAGTGGATGATGTGACACACACAGCTGGCAATCCAGAGCTTGCGACTAAAGTAGTTGAGAATTTTGTTTCCGCTTTTTCAATACAGTAATGCGCATTTCGATATTCCTTTTTTCCATCATCCTTGTTTTGATTGCGTGTCAAGAACAAGGTGTAATGGAAGATCAGGCATATAAATATCGCACACCCTCATTTTTTCCAAAACCAACAATACCCCAAGACAATCAGGCCACCACTGCCCGAGTTGAATTAGGACGCAGATTATTTTTCGAGAAAAAATTATCTCGCACGGAATCGATGAGTTGTGCCACTTGTCATGTACCATCGATGGCCTTTACGGATGGCAAAGCGCGCAGCACTGGTGCACATGGAAAATTGGGAAAAAGAAATGCTCCGACCTTAGCCAATTTACTTTGGATGCCGTATTTCATGGCAGAGGGCGGCGTGCCTACCCTCGAACTGCAAGCATTGGCCCCTCTTCAGGATTCCATTGAAATGGATATGTCCATGCGCGACGCGATTCAACGATTAGAAAAAATAGAGAAGTATCAAAACCTAAGTCAACTCGCATACAATCGACCGATTGATTCTTATGTCATCATTCGTGCGTTGGCAGCATATCAGCGAACATTTATCAGCGCCGATTCACGTTTTGATAGATGGTATTATCAGCAAGACACAAAAGCATTTACAGCAGAAGAAGAATTAGGAAAAAAAATATTCTTCAGTGAAAAAGCAGCTTGTATGAAATGTCATTCCATTCCTCAATTTACAGATTACCAATTTTACAATATTGGTCTTTATGAAAATTATGCTGATGCAGGGAAAGAATTGGTAACGTATAAAAAATCAGACAACGGAAAATTCAAAACACCAACGCTTCGCAACATCGAGCTTACGCCGCCCTACATGCATGATGGTTCTATGCGAACATTGGAAGAGGTTATTGAGTTTTATAATATGGGTGGAAAAAATCATCCGAACAAAGATTTTAGAATTCAGCCGATGAATTGGACGAAAGAAGAGAAGGCTTATTTATTGGCTTTTTTAAAAACATTGACCGACTGGAACTTTGTTCAGAACCACACCTTCTTACCTTTGGAACAATGAGCACCGGAAGAAATAGCACATACATTATTCTACTGACCTTTTTGGTGGTAGGTGTGTTTGCGTGCAGACATCCGTTGCCCGAAGAAGAAGTGCTACCACCAGGTGAGGAAGTGGTGGATTACGGAACACCGTATGAATTGGTGATTCCCCCTTTCTTTCCACCCATGGATATTCCCGCCGATAATCCGCTCACCGTGGAAGGAGTGGAATTGGGTAGATATTTATTTTGGGAAAAAAAACTCAGTGGCAACAACACCATGTCTTGCGGTAGTTGTCATTTACCGGACAAAGGCTTTAGCGATCCCAATCAATTTTCCATCGGAGAAACGGGCGCCATCGGGACAAGACAAGCGATGCCATTGGTGAATATGGGTTGGTCTACCACTTTCTTCTGGGACGGTCGTGCCCAAACCCTCGAAGAACAAATTTTAGAGCCCATTGAGAACCCTATTGAAATGAATGATAGTTGGATCAACGTTGTGCAAGAAATTGCCTCAGATCCACTCTATCCGTCCAAATTCGCAGGTGCCTACGGCAGCACTGAAGTAACCAAAGAAAAAATTGCAAAAGCGATTGCATCATTTCTTCGTACGATGATCAGTGCCGATTCTAAATTTGATCGTCAGCGTATCGGACAATATTTCTTTACAGAAGAAGAACAACGTGGCTTTAATTTATTCATCACCGAAGGTGGCGATCCAGAAGACAATCCCACCTTTCAAGGCGGTGCAGACTGTTTCCATTGTCATGGATTTGGTGCCATGCAAATGACCGATTATTTATTTCACAATAATGGATTAGATGCCACCTTCGAAAATGACCCCGGTCGCTTCCTCGTTACATTGAATGAATTAGACAGCGGCAAATTCAAGACACCATCATTGCGTAACATTGAACTCACCTCGCCCTACATGCACGATGGTCGTTTCACCACATTAGAACAAGTCATAGAACATTATAACGGTGGCGGCACCCCTTCATCCACCATTGATCCATTCATGAAATTCACCACCGGCGGACTTCAGCTCACTGATCAAAAGAAAGCGGATCTTCTCGCTTTCCTAAAGTGCCTCACCGACACCTCTTTCCTCACCAACCCCGCCTTCCAAGATCCGCACTAGATCAATGACAAATGACAAGTGACAAATGACAAATAATCTCGGCTGCGCCGAGATCACTTGTCATTGAATGTATTTGTCATTTGTCATTTGTCACTTGTCATTTGTAATTTGTAACTTAGTACCGTGGATGAATTATTGAAAAAATATCTGGAGCGTGGGAAGAACAATAAGAAAGAGAATAAAAAACTTCTTTTGAATTGGGCGAAGCGAAAAGACTTGGACCAGCTTTTTCATGCGAAGCATGAAGAGCTGTTTGAAGAGGCTGATTGTTTGAAATGCGCGAACTGTTGTAAAACCACCAGTCCTATTTTTCGTGATGTAGACATCGATCGCATCGCGAGTCATCTACGAATGAAGCCCTCTGAATTTACTTCCAAGAATCTACATATTGATGAAGACGGTGATTGGGTGCTAAATTCCTCCCCTTGTCTATTTCTTGACGAGGATAACTACTGCAAAATTTACGAAGTGCGACCAAAAGCCTGTCGGGAATATCCTCACACGGATCGAAAAAACATGTCGCAAATTATGGATCTCACCTTCCGAAACACGACGGTTTGCCCCGCCGTGGCTGAAATGGTGGAACGCATAAAAAGAGAAATAGTCTAGTCCTGATCGTCTTTATTCAGGCTTCAAAGTTTTCCATTCGGCGCTGATTTTAAGGTTTTTGTCTAAAAAAATGCGCTTATATGTACCCATTTCTTCCGAGGGCTCGTAAGACGTGAGTATGAAAAAGACTCCGAGCATACTTCTTACTAGTCTGTTGTTGGCGCTTGTGCAATTGATCACCTCTTCCGTGATGGCACAATGTACGGTCTTTGATTTCAATGGAGCCACAAGCACAACCCCCACCTGGTATGCATGTTCTGGCGCAGATTACACCTTGAATCTCGCTTCGCCCAATACGTGGGCATCTTATACCATCGATTGGGGAGACGGGTCGCCCATTCAATCAGGAACCAACTGGGCACCGCCTCAATTTATTAGTCACAACTACCTAGAAGCCGTTCAAATTTTTAATGTCACAATCACCAACACCGCAACTGGTTGTGTGGTGAATGGTACATTAGTTATGGAAGAAGCCACAAGTGCTTCCATCCAAATTCCTGTTGGTGGACTCACACAAGCGTGTGCTCCACAAGTCATGGAATTCATCAACTCATCGACCAACGTTTCCACAACGACCATGTTTACATGGGATTTCGGTGATGGTTCTCCACAATTGACATTCGATCACACCAACTGGCAACAAACGATTTCTCACATCTATGAAGTAGGAACCGTAGACTGCGAAACAGTAGTGACACTCACAGCAGAAAATAATTGTAACACTATTCAAGGTGGAGAGTCGGAAGCGACTTTCAACCCTATTCGTATTTGGGACCTTGATGATCCAGGCATCGGTGCATCTGCAACGCTATTATGCTATCCTGATACAACAGTTACTTTTACTAATACAACAGAGCGTAACTGTCTATTCCAAGGAAATATTTATCAGCGTTATGAATATTGGAATTTTGGTGATTATTGGAACCTAGGTCATGACTCGATCATCGACTGGACGCCTTGGCCACCAACGTTTCCACACACTATGCACTATCCTGGAATCGGAACATACACCGTGCAATTACTAGATAGTAATTTCTGCGGTATTGCTCCTACTTCTATCACTATTGAAATTGTGCCACCTCCTGTGGCAGGTTTATCTGCTAACAGAGATACTATCTGTCAAGGCGAGTCAGTAATCTTTACACAGCTTTCTTCTGGTGGTAATTACTATCAATGGAATTTCGGCACTAATAATACTTGGATCAATACAGGTAGTGGTAACATTACTTATGTATTCAATCAAGCTGGTACATTCACTGTCACCACCCGCACCGGTATCAATGGTGCTACAGGAGGTTGTACTGATGAAGCTACCGTCACGATTGTGGTGCTACCAAGACCAACAGTCAATATCCTGAAGTCACCACCTTTCGGTTGTGATGAATTCGACGTGACCTACACTTCTACCAATAGCAATAACGTAACAGAGTGGGAATGGACATTTGATGTTGCACCGAACGTTTATTCGGGTGCTACTCCTCCTCCGGTGCACTATAGCACTCCAGGAAACCACCCTGTTTCTCTTACTGTTACAAATGCAAATGGCTGTTCTACGACGGATAATGATTTTATCACCGTATACTCATCTCCTGTTGCAGGTATCGCTGTGAGCAATCTTTGCGAAGGCGAAGTTGCTAATTTCAGCAGCGCTTCAACTACCGTTCCTGGACAACCTATCACATCATACTTATGGGATTTTGGGGATGGACAAACTTCGACACAACAAAATCCAACGCACCAATACACTGGCTCTGGTACTTTCACTATTTCACTTACTGTTAATACTGCATACTGCTCTAACACTACTACCACCACGGTATCTGTTGAACCACGTCCAACAGTGAGTGCAGATATGAATATCAATTCTGGATGTTCGCCATTAGAAGTACAATTCACCAATAACTCAACAGGAGCTGTTAGCTACCTATGGAATTTTGGAAATGGAAGCAATTCAATTGATGAAAATCCAACAGAAACATTTATCAATATTACCAATAGCGATACTACTTATAGAGTAGTGCTCACTGGCTACAATGCCTTTGGATGCGCCGCTACAGACACTATGTATGTAACAGTGTTCGCAGGCGCATTTGCAGATTTCAATGACGGCGGAACCCCTCCAGGCTGCGCTCCATTTGATGTAACATTTGAAAATAATTCTTTGAATGCTGCTACTTATTTCTGGGATTTAGGCGATGGCACTACATCAACGCTTACTGAACCCAGTCACTTGTATGATAACAACACAGGCTTCATTCAGACCTACGATGTAACATTGATTGCATATAATGTCAATGGATGTAATGATACCACTTCACATCCTGTAGTGGTGTATCCAGTGGCCAACTTTAGTTTCGATCTTTCAGGTTCTTCTGGATGTTCACCACTTAATATTACGATGCCTTATGTGGCAGGTGCTCAAACGTATCAATGGAATTTTGGAGATGGACAAACATCTACCTTCCCTATTCCAACGCATACATTCAACAACTTCACAACGGATCCTATCAGCTACACTGTTACTCTTGTTGGTACAAGCGCGTTTGGTTGCGTAGATACTGCTACAAGCGTGATCGTTGTGCATCCTGGTCCCATCGCGCAATTCAGCATGGATGTGGCTTCAGGTTGTAGCCCACTCACTGTCAACTTCACTAATCTTTCGATTAATGGAGCACAATACGATTGGAATTATGGCGACAATTCTTCTGCTGCCATCAATGATAATTTACATGCGCATACATTCATCAACAACTCATCTTCTGTTATCACATACAATGTGGTATTGACAGCAGCATCTGCGGATGGTTGTGTGCACACATTCAGTTTGCCAGTGCAAGTATTCCCAGCAGTGACAGCAAGCTTCGTTGATCCAGGCGCAGTATGCGGACCTATCAACGTTACATTGAATAACACATCTGTCAATGCAGATAATTACTCTTGGGATTTTGGAAATGGAATTCAATCTACACAAGAAGATCCAACTGTATTTTATGGCAACGCCGGTGCAACACCCGTGACTTACACCATCCAGGTAATGGCTACATCTTCTTATGGATGTACTGATACCTACAGCGACGACATTGTGATTCATCCTTCACCTGTAGCTGAATTCATCATTGATGAATCTGCCGCTTGCGAGCCTGCTCCAGTTGAAATTACAAATCAATCGCAATACGCCACCAACTACTTGTGGAACTATGGTGATGGCACTTCTTCTTTGAATGCCGATACCATTCACTCGCACGTGTATGCCGCGCCAGGCAATAATGTTGAGTCATTTGTTATTCAACTTACCGCATACAATGCGATTGGTTGTGCTGATACTACAAGTGTGCTGTTCAATCTTTTCCCAGAAGTGATTGCTGCCTTCTTCACAGACACTACGAATTGTGCGCCTTATGCGGCACCATTCATCAATCAAAGTGTTGGTGCAAGTTCGTACACTTGGAATTTCGGTGATGGCGGAGTTTCATCTCTTCCTTCTCCAACACATACCTTCAGCACAAGCAATACAGAAAACGCTATCTATCCTGTAACACTTGTTGCAGAAAACTTATATGGTTGTACAGATACAGCTACTGTGAATATGCATATTTATCACAGACCTGTTGCGATCGTAAACGTTGATAGCCTCTTCGGTTGCTATCCACAAAACGTGACCTTCTCTAATAGCAGTATCGGTGCTGATTCTTATTCATGGGTTTATGGAACAGGAGAGACATCTACTACTTCTGATTCACTACATACACATACCTTCTACAACTTCGGGACGGAGCAAGCTAACTACACAGTGACACTCTATGCTTATACAGAAGAAGGATGTCAAAGCAGCGATCAAGTACTCGTGCAAGTATCACCACAATTGGTGGCAGACTTCACTATAAACGCACAAGGTTGTTCGCCACTTACAGTACAGTTTGACAACAACACAGATGGTGGTTGGTCATACATCTGGAATTTTGGTGATGGTGATATCAGTAATTTGTACGAACCTCAACATACCTTCTTCAACTGGACAGATGCTGATACTACTTTCAATGTAACATTGATCGTACAAAATCAATTCGGTTGTGTAGATACTGCAGATGCATTTGTTTCTGTATTCCCGATTCCGCAAGTGAATTTCACTGCTACACCTGATGAGCAAACTTGGCCATCTGCTACCATCGAGCTTGATAACACCAGCATCGGAGGTAACTTGAATTGGGAATGGAGAATGGATGATGGAACAGAATTAATCGAAGAAGAACCAGGTTCATACACCTATGGTGAATGGGGCACGTACACTATTCGATTGATTGGGGCGAATAGTTTCTGCAGCGATACCGCATATCGCACCGTAGTAATTAATCCTCCTGTGCCTGTGGCCAACTTCACAGGCCCTGCGCAAGGCTGTGTACCATTGACTGTACAATTTGAAAACCTCAGTCAATATGCAGCAATTAGCAACTGGCAATTTGGTGATGGCGGACAAGCGAATGCTACTAATCCTGTGTACACCTATTACACACCCGGCACATACACTGTAACACTCACCATCACTGGATTTGATGGTAGCACAGATATCATGACACAAGAACAAATCATTGTGGTATATCCAAATGCACAAGCTGCATTTACGGTAACACCTAATGAAATTAGCATTCCGAGTCAGCCTATCTACTGCTTGAATCTTTCAGAAAATGCGACTACCTATTCTTGGGATTTTGGTGACGACACTTACAGCAACGAAGTGAGTCCAATTCACTACTACACACAAGAAGGATTGTACACTATAACCTTAGTTGCAAATAATCAGTACAACTGTCCTGACACCATGCAACTATACGATGCGGTATATGCGAAGAAGGGCGGTCTGATTGATTTCCCGAATGCTTTTAGCCCTGATCCAACAGGTGCGAATGGCGGAGCATACAATCCGAATAGTTATGACAACGACGTTTTCTTCCCGATTCATTCAGGGGTGACAGAATATCAATTACTCATCTTCAACAAATGGGGTGAATTGCTATACGAAACCACTGATGTGAACAAAGGATGGGACGGATATTATAGAGGACAACTTTGCAAACAAGATGTATATGTTTGGAAAGTCCGCGCGCGATTTGTCGATGGGCAACGCTTCGAGCAAGCCGGAGACGTAACACTCATCGTTAAATAGTGAAACCACCTAAACACCCAGCGCCATGAAAAGATTATACATCCTCACCATTATACTAGGCCTCGTTCAAAGTGCTTTTGCTCAAGATCAGCAATTCACCCAGTTCTATGCCTCACCTACTCAGATGAATCCCGCATTTGCCGGAGCCTCTGTTCAGAATCGACTCACTAGTCAAATCCGCAATCAGTGGTCTGCGATCCCTGGTGCATTTCAAGCATACAATGTATCCTATGATACATACATTCCAAACATCAAAAGTGGATTGGGAATGATTGTCAATCACGACCGCGCAGGCAGTGGTGCATTGCGATCAACATCTCTTCGCTTCCAATATGCCTATGAAGCGCGTATTAAGCGCAATTGGTTTTTCAGACCAGCATTGGAGATGTCATTGGTTTCAAAAAATATCGACTTCAATAAACTTCGTTTCTACGATCAAATGATCAGAGAAACGAATACTCCATCCGTAGAATTTCCTATCATGGAGCCGATTTCCTACTTCGATTTCGGTGCCGGCTTCTTGACCTATGGTCCGAAGTTTTGGTTTGGTGTTTCTACATTTCACTTGAATAAACCAAATGAATCTTTATACGGCTATAACGAAGCGCCGCTTGGTATGCGCGTTACAGCGCATGGAGGACTTCGTTTACGCATTAAAGGTCATTCGCTTACAAAGCTTGACAACTATGTTGTTATTGCAGCGAATTATCAAATGCAAGACGAGTTTGATCAACTAGACATTGGATTCTACTACGAAGTAAGTCCGATCATTTTGGGATTGTGGTATCGTGGTTTGCCAGCGAAGAGCAATAATTACGGTTATATGAATCACGACGCATTGGCTGTTCTTCTAGGCTTCCAAGCTGGAAAGTACAAGTTCGGATACAGTTATGATATCACCGTATCTAGACTAAGCATTGCTAGTTCTGCAGGTTCACACGAGCTATCCGTCTCTTATCAGTGGGCTTCGAAGCACAATCAAAAGTCCATGAAGAAACGCATCATGCCATGCGCCAAGTTCTAGAGACTAGTGTATGTTGACTTCGCGTTCGAGCGTTACTCCGAATTTGGATTCGATATCCGTGAGGACATCCGTGCTGAGGTCATAGATTTCTTTGCCCGTTGCTCCGCCGTAGTTGACGAGTACCAGCGCTTGCTTATCGTGAACACCGTGTGTACCGCGGTTCTTACCTTTCCATCCTGCTTGTTCGATCAGCCATCCCGCGGGGATTTTGGCCGAATGTTCATCGATAGGATATACCGGAAGGTTTGGATAATCCGCTTTTATCTTGTTTACCACATCCATCGATACGACAGGGTTCTTGAAGAAGCTTCCAGCGTTGCCGAGTTTTTTGGGATCAGGAAGTTTCGAGGTTCGGATGTTAATGACTGCTTGGCTCACCGCCTTGATCGTCATTTTCTCCAACTTCATTTTGTCGAGTTCCTCTTGAATCGCCCCGTAGTCCGTTCTGAACTGCGCGCGCCTTAATAGTCGGAATGTTACCGAAAGAATCACCCACTGATCTTTTTGTTCTCTTTTGAAAACACTTTCGCGATAACCGAATGAACATTCGGTAGCATTAAATTCCTTGATGAAATGATCTTTGATGTGATAGGCCTCCAGTGAGTGGAACACATCTTTGATTTCGACACCATAAGCACCGATATTCTGCATCGGGCTTGCGCCAACGCTTCCGGGGATAAGTGATAAGTTTTCGACCCCAGCATATTCATTTTTGATACAGTGAAGTACGAAAGCGTGCCATACTTCGCCTGCAGCAGCTTTTACGTAATAGAAGTTTTCATCTTCACCGATGAGAGAAATGCTTTTCAGTCTATTGAGCAGAACAGGACGTTCGATATCTTTTGTGAGCAGAATATTACTTCCTCCGCCCAGAATGAAGGGCGTGTCAGCGGTGTATGCTTTGTCATGGAGAAGTTCCGCTAATTCTTCAGTATCCGAAAAAACAGCGAAAGTTTTAGCAGCAGCGTCGATTCCGAATGTATTGTACATTCTGAGAGAGACATTATTTTCGATACGAATAGCCATACTAGACTTCTCTTTTTTGTTTTTGGAGCGTACAAATATTCAAAAACTCTGTGTATTCCGATTCATTTATTTCGATGTAAGTTCCATCGAGTCCATCGAGCATATCTTGGATCATGACGCGCTCGGGTAGGATTTTGGCGGACATACTATTTTCCCACCAGTAATTCCCCATCGTTCCGATTTCCGTGAATTCAGAGTTCGATAGGATTTTATAGTAGCTTTTATTGTTATTGAGTTTTCTGTACTGTGGAAACACAAGCAAATTATTTCCGCGAATTTAGTGTAACAGTGGTAGTGAAACTGTGAAGCAATGAAATTCCACTACCCTAAAAGCAGACAGCGCCAAATAGCCCCAGAGGGGCGACATATTAAAATAAAACTCATAGATGATCTTTACCCAACCAATTTAGAAAAATAAATCCTGGAGTTGAATACGATAAAAAAATATATAAAAAATCTAAGCTACCTCTCATACCCACTAGGTACAATCCAAAAAGTATCAATACTGACAATAGGCCAAATAAAATATTTAAATTAAATAAATTTTTAGAAAGCTTTAATTTTTCCATTAGTCGATCAAAAAAGAGTATGGGTAAAAAAACAATTAATGAAACAGTAAAGAAAAAAGTAAAAAATAAAACATAATCAAAAAAAGAAAGTACGAATCCTTTATGTGATAGAATATATATTGACCAAAAATATGAATAGGCAAGTGAGCCTTTAAAACAAAGCAAAAACCAAATCAATTTTAACCTTTTCATATACAGTGATTTGAAAATTCAACTAACTCTTAATATGGAACTTGCCGGCAAGGAACTTCCACTATGGTTTTATTCATTTCAACTTTATCCATTATTGCCCCAACAGTCATTTGAAAATATTCTCCTAAGTGTTTGTTGTTATACTTTTCACTACTACTTGCCACACCATCAAATCCATCAAATTCTGAGTAAAAATGAATACGCTTTGAAATACCTTCCTGAGCTTTGGATTAAGAGGTGCTCTGAATCCTAATTGTTCATCAACTCACATGAATCTACTTCAAAATCACTCACATAAAACTTCTCGAAAAAACCATCACCAATATCACACGAATCTATAGTGACAATAATATTAGGCTTCAATTTACATTTTCTTCTAAGTATCCCATAGCTATCATAATATTTCCACTTTCCAACAGGAGTCATTTTAATAATTTGACAGCGATTTGTAGCAGAATCTAAGCGGATTTCAAGTGACTTGGAATCAAACCTTCCCATCCTTCGACATTTACCATTTGTAAAGAATTCCTTATATATCCTTTTTTTTGTATCTATTACTTCTCTAATCTCACCGTCATAATGGTGATTAACGTATTGTGTTGGATTATTGTGATCTGAAACTGTAACTCTTCTTGTAGGTGATTTAATTAGTTGAGTGCATGAAAAACTTGAAAAAGAAATTACCCCAATAAAAAAATACTTATAAAATTTCATGTTATAATATTTCATTTTTTCACTTTTTCACTAAAAGAATCTTCGTGCACGTTAATATAACTTTATTTATGGCAAATACTTCCTTGCATAGAGATCCGCTGCTTCCTCGCCAAATAATTCTGCTATAATACTTGACTGGTAAACATGAATATTTAAGAGACTTGAAAGTGTATTTCCATTCTCCGGATATAACTCTATTGCTTTAGTAAAATACGTGTAAGCTAAATGGTAATTTTCACATAAATATGAAATTTCGCCCTTCATGTAATAAGCGGAACAGGAATCAGTAATAAAAGTGCTCGTCTCAACCTCCAAGTATTTTTGAAAATAATATAAAGAAGAATCAAGCATTTTCTCCTGTCTATAGGACTCAAACATACAACGCAGACTACCTTCAATCTGAGAACTATCTTTTTCCATTGCTCTAAATGCCCATTCACGGCTTTTGGCCGACTCACCTATTAAAAGATAATCCTGCGATAAAAGAAAACTAGAAAACCCATCTAAATTGTTACATATAGAGAGGCTATCCAAAGCCCGTTTAACTTCTAGTGTGTCATTCAAATCAAGATTTAATAAAAATCTAGATTGATTTGGGTCACAAGCCAGTCTGTCCTCACAAGATAATACCAATGAAAATAGGATAATAAGTAAAATGGGATATTTGCTAATCACGATTTCAAATTAATATTCTATATTAACTCGTAAAAATAATCAGAAATGAAATATTTATCAAAAGACTTAAAGCTTGCAACAGGATTGACCTCGATATAACTAATAAAAAGTATTCGCTGACTTTCAAAAGTCACTTTCAAGGCTCTGTAACAAAATAAAACTCCATAACTCCTTCGCTATTGAACTCTCTAACTCTCTCCGCGAACCTTTGCGAACCTTTGCGCCATTGCGTTAAAATTACTAGCGGCTATCAATGAGATCAAACTTTTCTCAACGCAAAGTCGAAACGGAACGCGAAGGAACGCAAAGAGGTATGTTTTAAAACTATAGTTTATTTACTACCCGCTTAATTCCATCTTTAATCAAGCACTCATTGAAGTTGATCAACAACCCTAGTTTCCGATCGCTTAATTTTAAATAAGTCAAAAGCTGAGCGAAGTAAATAGGGATGAGAACTTCAACAGCCTTAAGCTCGACAATGACTTTATTTTCCACCAATAAGTCCACCCGATAGCCGCTGTTCAGTTTTTCACCCTTATAAATTAGAGGCAAAGCTTTTTCGCATTCTACGAGCATTCCCTTTTGTTCTAATTCATACCGCAAACAGTCTTTATAAGTGCTTTCGAGTAAACCTGGGCCTAAGATTCGATGTACGTTAAAACTGCATTCGACAATTCCAGCGGCAATTTCATTTTCAGTCATAAGAAATAATTTATGGCTACAATTCTCTTCAAAAAAAGCTGCATAGAAAAAAAATGCTTACCGTCTGAATAACACACTGTAATCATATACCAAACCTCTTTGCGAACCTTTGCGAATCTTTGCGTCATTGCGTTAAAAATTTCCTCGGTTACTCACAAGATCAAACTTTTCTCAACGCAAAGGCGCAACGGAACGCGAAGGAACGCAAAGAGGTATGTCTCGTCGAAAAAGATTAAAACTCTCGCAGTACCACAGTTCTACACTAAAATAAAACTCCTCAACTCTCAAACTCTCAAATTAAACTGCTACACTGTTTCAATGCTTCACTATTTCACTGCTTAACTGGAATATAATCACCGCATATGAATATGACTTGATATGTGGCACTTCAGTGTAGACAGTGTAATCAGTGTAACAGTGGAAGTGAAACGGTGAAATATTGAAGCAATGAAAAAATTAAACAGCGAAATTCAACTACCACTGCAAAGCAGACAGCGCCCAATAGCCCCGTAGGGGCGACGAAAAGTTATTTATACAAAATTTATTGGTACGCTTTCTGGTGTGGGGGAAATTCATTTTAATACAACATTATTATTAATTCGTCCGTTACCCTAGCTGCTTTACCTTAAAACCAATCGCTATGATTAAAACAACTTACGCGTTTACATTATTCCTTCTTCTATTCCTTTTTAATTCCCGAGCACATTCTCAAGATTTAATACATACCATCTTCTTTGAGTCAGGAAGCTATTTCATCAGTGAAAATGAAATGACAAAACTCTCTGAAGAAATAAAAAGAATAGAATGTGAAAAATTTCAGCTAAAACTTTTCGCCCACGCTGATTCATTGGGTGATGTCCAGAGTAATCAAATATTGTCCGATAATAGGTTGGAGGCGGTTTTCAATGTACTTGTAGATAAATTTCAACTTCCGGAAAATGAAGTAGTCAAACAGTCCTATGGCGAACAGAATCCACAACAGTCTTCCGACTTGTCTCTTAATCGCAAAGTAGACATTATTATCTACTGTATCCCTCCCATAATTGTAACTACTACAACACAGGAGGAGCCTTTTGAAAAACCTGTTAATGATATTGAAGAACTCTATGCCTTACTAGTAGACTCCGCCGAAACATTTAAAATAAATCCTAAGATTGACAATTTTCTGAAATGTAAAGATGGGGCTCAGGTATTTATTCCCAGCAACACTTTTTCAATATCGGAAGACGCTCAAAACGATTCTGTTAATTTCAAAATAAAGGTATGTTCCAACTATAGTGACATGATTGCAAACAATCTTACCACTATGACTTCACAAAACGAAGTCCTAGCCACCCTTGGAATGGTACACACCGAGGCTCAAGATGAAGTAGGCACATCACTAGCGATTCAGAATAATAAGGAAATTAAAATAATGATGCCTTCAAAGAAAAAAGCGTACGATGCATTTTTGTTTGATGGTAATCATCAAAAAAAGAAGGGTATTACTTGGAAGAAAAATAAAACCCCGATTTACGATGTTGAGGCCTTAGAATACCTAACTTGTCAAGTGGACTATATTCAGCGCTCAAGGGCTTGTAATGCGTTTTGGTGCAGAATAACTGATAAATTATTTCCCAAAACGAAATTGAGACGACTGTATGTACAAGTTCGAAATCATTGTGATTATCGAGATGGTTTTTCAGAAGAAGACAGAAAAGCAATTCAAGCGGCAGAGATCAATAAAGTACTTCAAAAGTATGGCGTTTCCAACATTCAAAGTCTTTATGAAAAAATAGAAGCTCAAAAAGTTGCAAGCATCGAAGAGGAATTTGGATTAAATGGTTTCGATAAAGGTTCAACAAATGATTATATCATGTCATTAACAAACCTCGGCTGGGCAAATTGTGACATTTACGATCGATTAAAAGGAGGACCAAAACAAGATATTTTAGTGAATCTTAAACCTGCTTCAAACATCGACTGCAAGATTATTTATAAGAATGAGAATATTATTATGCCAGTTCTAAAATCTTCAAAAGACTATCGATTAGTAGATATCCCCGCTCGAAATGCTTTCAGCATTATGATACTTAAATATGAAGACAAAAAAGCCTATGCATATTTCGATGAAATCACAGTGCAAAAAGATCAACCCGCAATTACCCCGCAGTTCACTGAATTGACCATAGCAGAACTAAAAGCAAAGCTTCTCGAATTAAATAATTGATTGTATTCACATTTAACGTCTGTAAAACAAACACTGCAATGGCCCACCGCAAAGGCGCAACGGAACGCGAAGACATGCAAAGAGGTACGTCTCAAAATAAAAGACCAAAAAACTCTCACAGTCCCACAGTATCACAGTATCACAGTTCCATACTAAAATAAAACTTCTCAAACTCCTCAACTCTCAAACTCTTAAATTAAACTGTTTCACTGTTTCAATGCTTCACTATTTCACTGCTTAACTGGAATATGATCACCGCATGTGATTATGACTTGATATGCGGCACTTCAGTGTAACAGTGGAAGTTAAACCGTGAAATAATGAAGCAGTGAAATAGTTAAGCAGTAAAATTCCAACACCCCGAAAAGCAGACAGCGCTAAATAGCCCCGTAGGGGCGACATATCAATAGCTCCAGGAATATGCCCACCCCCACCCATCACGGAGCCCCGAAGGGGCGACGTATTCTGCGAAGCAGAAATAAAAAAATGATTTCAAATAGATATATGACTAACAGACTACCCAAGCTAATTAACAATTCAACAATACATTTATCATTTTTCAGTACTTTCTGTTCGTCGTCTTGCATTAATAAAATGAAAGTCACACTCCTCTATGTCCTTACGAGCGCTTTCATAGAAGTAAACGGAATCTCCCTTAAACTCATAGAGTAACACATTAGCATGAATATAATCTTCTTCTAGAAAGAACGATACGGTATAGCATCTATTCTTATGTTTTCGATTGAAATTATCATTTGAATAGTAATCAGAAAGTTTATTGATACGAATTATACTATCACAATTATAACCGAGATAACTATAATTCTCCAAACAATAGTCAGCCACTAAAGAATCTTCTTGAATAAATTGAACATCACGATAGTATTGTTCTTCATCATTTCTAAATCTCCCTCCAATATTGATGCAGCTCATAAATAACACTAGAATTAGCGCGCATTTCATAATATTCTTTCCAAAGTATTTTATCCTCCAATTCTCGAGAATTAAATTGAACAAAGCTTATATAGCCATTATTTAATCAAGTAAATTTCTCTTGACATAAAGATAAGTGAAGTATAATGAACTCCCTCCTTTAGATCTAATCAAGCTGGTCAATTACACTTCCAAACATTTCAACAACACTAAGATCCCTTTCTTGTTATAATTTAATTAACCTCTCTCGTCAGACTTCTCACAGAATCTAACTTCGCTTCAAAAGGTAATTCTGCTTTTTTCATCATACGTTCACAAAGTTCGAAATCTCGAAGTTCCAATGCAGAAAAGAACACATTCGAATAAAATACATTATTTGCCGGCAGATCACCATCTGACTCTAGCCATTCTAGACCGATCTTTTGATAAGGCAATGCTTCAGCCGGTCGACCAGAATAATATAAAATTAAACCTACTTCGTGATATAAATATGCCAAACTTCTTGACTTAACTTCTGGGGGCTCTTTCATGAAATGGTTGACAAGAATAGAAGCTTCCTTTGACAAAGAGTCTTGTCCCAAATAGTCAGCTAGATTCAAATAAAGACGCTCGAATTGTTCTCTACTCCTAGCGCAAGAAAGTGTCATTTTCCAATAGGGCAAAAACGCTTCTCTATCGTGAAACTTGATTTGACCCAAGGTAATTACAAGATTCCCATAGTCATCATAACAATTTTCAAAAACATAACGCGCATGTTTCCTAAGATTATAAATGCTATTATTCTTTGCTTCTTTGAATACAGAGTCAAGAATGTTTGTACAATCTATAAATTCAGGTTCCATAATTCTCTCCTCTATGCATGAAGAAAGTAATCCAATAACAATGACAACAATCAAGATTAGTTTATATTTCATGTCAGAACCGAAATATTTTACAGAGCGCACTAAGCATTCAAAGTATTATCCTACAATATACTCAAGAAATCAAAAATAAATTATACCACTTCAAAGTCTAATTTTCCTAGATATTGAAAATAATAATGAGTCATTACCAAAAACCTGAAAATTATCTAACCACAATTCACTATGAAAGACTCTATAGTAACCAGCACTACTTAATGGAATCTTGAAATCATCTAAATTGGTAACTACTATGTCACCACAAAGGAAAAATTGTATCTCCTGCTTAAATATATTAATTGTATTATCCCGTGGAATCATCTGCCATGTCATGTCCTGCGGCAATTTGAGAGATAAATATCCATGGTACTTTTCATTCTTTAGATAATAATAAATTGTGTCATTACATATCATAACATTGGAGTCCGCGTCTCGCCAAAATCGTTCTTCACTTGCTACAATCAATGGATCAACAATATTAAAACCATTGTCTGTATTGTTACAAGAAACAATTAGGAATAGTAAAATGGTGTAGACAATAAATTTCATAAAGTAATTAAACAAACTTCACCCCTCCTAATACTATTAGCTCAACTAAAGTTCCAACAAATCTAAGAACTGTGCCTTAATTGTAAAGCATTTATTAAATAGGAAAGATAAGACCATTTTAATTTATCCACCAATAAATAAAGAAATTAAGGCTCTTGGTCAACAAGCATTGATATAATAAAAAGCCAAATACCACCTACTATTTATTCGTTCAAACCCTACTTGGTATATAACTCCCACTTCCTCTAATATAAACTCGTAATAGAATGTATCTTCTGACGAATAATAGTAATTCTTCCAAACCAAAGTCGTATCACTAGGGCTATTAAAGAACTCAGTAAAGTTCCAATCTGTATATTTCCAATTTGATGTGTTTAGAATTATTGTAGTGTCACATTCGGACACAACTCCCAAAAAATTATTGAAGTCGCACCTTTCAACTTGAAACAAGCTGTCTTGAAGAAACTTTTCATAAAACATCAAAAAATCCTTGTCTATCTCACTTAGGTCTTGACTTGCCTTTGCCTTACTCTTAAAATTATTAGCAACTCTGTCAATTTTATCCCATATCGATGTATTAGCCTTCTCAGGTAAGATCACTGGTGGAATAACATTTGAAATTGAATCTTTTATATTTAACAAGTTGTCCTGTGGTAAGGAGCTCTGGCCTTTATCTCCTGCGCAGCTTTGCATAGAGACAATAAATAGCATTACACTAATCCAATATATTATTTTTACATTATTCATTTTCTGAGCTATTCTTTTCTTCTTGAAGTACTTTTATTTCTCTCTCTAAAGCATCCATCGATTTTTGAATGACCTTGACTTCACATTCAAAGCTAGCCCCTTTTATCAATTATTTATAAATTCCGATTACTGAATATAGTGATATTAAAATAATGAGTAGTCCTTTCATTTTGGCCCCTCGTTTCAGATAATTTAAAGTCCCCAAGTGATTTTAGTATAAAATTCACTATTGTCTGCTGATTTAGTCCTTCAATCCAACACCAATTCAATCCTGTTATTTCTCAATAATCTTATCAAACTCTCCATCATATTCCTCATTCCACTGGAAGATGTTTTTATTAACAGCAAAAGAATCAATAAATATCACATCATATAGTTCAACTTCTCGGCTATTCTGCATTGAAGGATAAGTCCCGAAATGCTTCACGCAACCATTTTGATCTTGCCCACAGTACTGAACAAATTTCAAGAAGATGAATAACATTACGACTACTCTTTTATCCATTTTCTAACTTATCTTTAATTTCCCTATAAAAACATATTATATCAAAATAGATTATCAAGATACGTTCAAACTGCCTAAATAAAGCTATTCAATGTAATCACTCAAATTCATAGCCCTTTCCGTTGTGTCTGTACCCTCTTCAAAAACACAATTTGCCGAGAATATATAATTTTCTGAATGATTCATGCGAGAAAGGTAAAGTTTCTTCGTCTTATAACCGGTGCTCGAAAAAACTAATGTAGCGTCACTTTCCTTCTCTAGTTCGACAAAATAATGTCGCCCTTCAAACATATAAACTGAATTCCTATTCCCTTGAAACACCTCCAAGCGAATCGTTTTATCGCAGGCTACTATCCTATCATTCAGTTCAGCATTGATTTCGCCAAACATCATGTACCTCGTGAATATTGCTGGGTTGGGAATAACAATTTCATCTCGATTGGCTGAGCCGTTCTTCGCAAACTTAACGTAACTACCAAGATCTGGCAACACTCTATCATTGTCTTTGACCTCAATAGTTTTTCTAATGCCATTTGTCTCTACTCCGATAATCAGATTACTCTTGGTAGATTCAACTTCATCTAGTCCTGACAAGCAGATTCCGAAAAGAGAATCACGAAGCATTATGTCTTGGTGAATATTTGAATATTCATTTACATCAGCAATACCCTGATTAGAGTTACCCACGTCATAACTCCCAACAACATAAGCACCAAATAAATATTTTGCACATGATGCTTGAATTTTAAAATCCCCTGGATTTTCGCAAACCTTTTCATCCATATCGATGAAAATATACTTTTTATCAAAGTCATTATATATTTTTAGTTGCATAGATTCATCCTTCCTATTACACTTTTCTATGCTAAAATCAACGACATTGGTGGCTTTCGAGCGATGCAGAAATAGGAAACCTGGCCATTCAAAACATATGATAATTATATAAAAGCCAATAATAATCGGATAGATGAATTTGATTGAGCTCATTTGCCTCTGCAATGAAGCACCTCCTCTATATCTAAAATATACCACTAAAAGAAGTAATACTATTGGAACAAAATATAACTGCGTTGGATAACAGATAAAGAAGTTTTTATCCCTTCGATGAATAATAATAGCCACGATAAAGAGGACTATCATTAAAATATTGGACCGTCTATTTTTTACAAATTCTGACACATCAATTTGTTATATTCTTATTTCGATAATGAATCCTTCTGCTTTGAGTTTGCAAACTTTAATAACTAGTAAAAATAAAGAAAATTACAATTATCCTGTCACGCTTCCACTGACTTCCAAGCAAACATTGAATCAATTAATTTTTCTCTTAGATAAAGATAATTGAAGTATTTTCAAATCTCTCCTTAGAGCTAATCAAACTCCCTTATATCAAAGAAGCTGCGTCCTTGTTCATAGTAATCCTTGAGATGATTGAACTTGAAATAAATTAATTGTATCGTATCATCTGCCCTGCGATAATATTGGAACGCACCTATCAATCTATTGCTTTCATCTACAAAATAATCACCTTTCTGTGGCAATTGACCAGATAGAAATATAACGAAAAAATAAGCATCATAAAACGACAACATCTCATAAGGTTGCTCCCAGCTGCCCTCACCTGTCTGATAAATAGCATTTTCAAGAGTTCGCACTATTGCTTCCGAATTTTTCAACTTTGAATGATCATTTGCATCATCCATTCTTCTACAGTTCAAATATTGCGAGGCAAATCCAAGAGGCATTAATCGAAACACCTTTTTTATTTTCCTTTTGTTAAGAGTTGTAATAGAGAAATTTTCCGCAAAAATCATTGACTTGAGCTGTGAGTCGTACTGTATTAACACATCAGTACTTTTTCCTCTAATGCACTCGTACGCATATAAAAATTCATCTTTCTTTATCGAAGAATCGAGGCTATTTGCCATCTCCACAATGGCACGTAGCGAGTCTGAAGATATAATTTCCACTCGCTGATAATCGCTCACAGCCATGCTAATATGGCTAGTGTAGAACAAACAGATTGTAACGATTAATCTTAAATGCATCGCTTAATTTCTTTTCATGACATCAACTTTCATCAACTTCAACTAAACTAATTTATAAAAATAGCGCTACTTAAATCCAAAAAACTCCGGTCTCACCATTAATTCTCTCTCCGCGAACCTTTGCGAGCCTTTGCGTTGAATTAATTAACGGTAATCTAAAAGATCAAACTTTTCTCAACGCAAAGTCGCAAAGGAACGCGAAGGAACGCAAAGAGGGGTGGTATTGGCTAATGAGAAATTAATTCTAATAATGCTTCAATCGAGAGCTTTTTTAATCCTAGTATTCTCATTCCAACTTAACACCATATTCATTGAATTCACTTATCGTTGTTTCTAAAATTTGATTCTTTTCAGGATTTACAGACCGTTCCATTACGGCTTTCAATAAACCATTTCCATGATATAAGAAATTTGCTCCAATGACAACTTCTCCTTTAAGTGCTCCATATGCAATTAATCTCAAATTAGTGTCAAACTCAAAACGACAACTGCCATCTGAGATATTGAAAGAATGGATATCAAGTGATTTTAATCTATCCCCTTCAAAAAACTGCAAACCTATAAGGCCATATTTATCTATTTTAAAATAATGAAAGCAATTCTCCTTAAACTTAAAATAATTGGAAGACTGTATATCCATTATCAAATAATCTTGAGAGTGATAATCAGCTTTCTCAGAACTATTCGTACAGGTCAATCTGTAAACACCCGTCGAGTCAAACCATAAAGAAAACTGAGTGTCACTAAATTTTGTCAATATTATATCGACAATCCCATTGTTCGAAAGAACTTTATTTGAAGACAAACTCCGATGCTCAATAATTTGAGTAGAGTCTGGCAAGACTATGCGACTGCCTACAAGTGTATAATTTCTTAATGGATCACGAGAATAAACTGAAGCGTAAGTTGGTAATCCGGAATCTAATGGATTATAAGATTGCTTGGCCTTTTGAACTGCAAACAACCAAGGTTGATGTAACTCAACTGTATCATCCGAAGGAAGTATTGACTCCACTTCTAAACTTCCCTGCGAAAATGTTTTAACGCCGTTTAGATAAACTAAAAACAACAAAATCAATCTCATTGATAACATAATTACCTGATACTTTTAATTGATCCATCAAATTTGTACACACATCTTAATCCTTTAATTGACCTAGAGTACTTCAATGAATCAATACTCTCCTCTGAAACTATATGTGTGCACAATTCACTATAGTATTTCCTTTTTTCAATAATTTTATAATCAATAATATGTGGGTTTATGAATTGTTTAATGTAAACCTTGCTTTCACTACGGTTATAATAAATTTCAAGGCAATGATTCAATAGGACAACATAACCATCCTTTGTTTTACACCCAATACATGGAAGCTGTTCTAGTTCACTTTTAAAAAGTGTTAGTTTACCATCAATCTTAATTTCTAAATCTGTTTTGTCGGCTTCAAAGTAACCGCATCCAAATTGAATAAATAGTAATAATCCTACTAAGGACGTTTTAAATTTATTTCCCATCGTCAGTACCGAAATATAGCTGAAACTTCTTCATTTATCTGTGTTATCCTGCCAAATTAAATCACCGCTATTCACAAAACCAAACTTATTTTACCGCAAAGACGCAATGGAACGCAGAGTTACGCAAAGAGATCAGTCTCGTCGATAAAGATAAACTCTCACAGAACGGCAGTATCACAGTACCACACTAATATTTCACTTCTCCACTCCTTAACTTCTTAACTCCTTCACTCCTCAACTCTCCCCGCGAACCTTTGCGAGCCTTTGCGTCTCCGCGTTGAAATAATTTCCGCTACTTCACCAGATCAAACTTTTCTCAACGCAAAGACGCAATGGAACGCGGAGATACGCAAAGAGGATCTTATCAATTGATAAAATTCAAATGCGTGGAGTCAACTTTTATTCGACAACTATCAATGGTCCCGAAATAAGATGTGTTTGAATGAGTGTGACCCTTCTCTGTCAGTTCAAAATAAAACTTCCCTTGTTCATCCCGATATACCTGAGAAAGTTCAATAAATGAAAAAGATACATTCTCATCCATAACCCCGTCCAGTGAATCCAATTTACGAAAAGACAGAACAGTAAAATCATCATTTAATTTTGAATCGTCTGATATTCGAATGGAATTACAATCTTTCCCTTTTTGATGAGCACATATCGAATAATAAGCATTGTTCAATTCGAAGTGGTTATTCAAGAATTCTGGAGAAGCTAATAATTCCGCTCGTAGTAGTCGTTTTGTCACCACCACTCCAACTGAATCAACATACCTATAGTGATTATTAAAATATCCGACCTCTCTTAAGGCTTCTGAAATTACTTTTTCATCCGAGCACACGAATTCTCCATTATCATTTCCTTGAGAACAGCATAAGAGCATTAATGAAAGAAAAAAGAATAATCCTAAATTTTTCATCTAAACAAATTGATAGATTTCATCAAAGCTAAATAAGGAAAGACTACAAATGGATTTGTATTGTTTATTCAAATCGTTCATTTTACATACTCTCTCACCCTCATTTCGCATTCCTTGTGACAAAGTACAAATTCCATAAAACTAAACCAGGAACAAAATAGGAAATCAAAATTAGAAGATGGGTAAAATCAAAATGTGTAAATCCCAAACCTATAATAAACTGTCCTATTAGAGCAAAAATAAAGAACAAAAGATTTGACTTTACAAAGCTATTCTGCCAACCCCGCCTAACTTGAATATTATCCATTACGAAAAAAACCAAGTTTATCACGAGTGAGAGAATAAGAATGATTAGCGCAATTAAGATCTTGTCTTCACTCTTGAGAACAAATGGACTAGACGAATCAAAATAGTATTTGTAAATAAGCGGAGTAAGGATGGAGGTTCCTATAATCGAATTTAACAACCAAACTGTTTTAATCTTTTTCATAGTCCTTTATTCCCTATATGTAATCTTTTGGAGCACCTTGAGACGACCGAGTTCAATATAGAAACTTTATGGATTTGTTGATGGCATTCCACTTGTCAGGTCTTCTCAACCTCTATAGACCAGATTACAGATACCATTTGTTTTATATCTATCGAAGTGACCCTGCCAAGTTAATTCTCAATTAATCAGAATAATTAGAGGATAAAACAAGGGTGCTTTTATTGAAAACCCCTATTTTGTCAAATCAAAAACAGATTTATTGTCTTCTGTAAATACATCTATTATTTTTACCATATCGTTTCTTCTCAAGTCAAATCGAAACGTTAAATTTAAACTATCGTTTATTTCAATAATATAGTCCGTAAATAAATCAGTGCAAGCTAAAAGTTTCATTGAACTGATGTTTAAATTATGAATTCCATTAAGCTGAACTGCAAGTTTCAATTTTAATAGTACTAAGCTATATGACACTTGTGAAATATTGCACTGAGAACCTACACCCTCTGCATCGCCACTTATCAAAAAATCAAAAGAGACTTCGTGCTCACTAGAGTGTGAAAAAAATCTTTCATAATCACCGTCTTCCAATTCGCAAGTACTCTTAAGAAAATCAAACAGGCTATCAGCATGTAGCATGCATCTATTATAATCAACTTGTGAAAATAAATTGTTAGTGGCTACGAAAAATATGATATATAACGTTATCCTAGTCATAATGATCAACTTTAAGATTTATTGTTCTATGTTCAGGGTTTGATAGATAAGAAGATGCCATTTTGTGAAAATTAATTAATTGGTCTCGATTCGTTGTAGCCATAATTAACCAACAGTCCCATTCTTCATTTCAAAGTTTGCTTAATAGCTTCAGGTAAAAATAAAGAAAAAAAATAAACTGCTTCATTGCTTCACCGCTTCATTATTTCATTGCTTAACTAGTAAATGATTACTGCATGTGATTGTGACTTGATATGTGGTACTTCAGTCTAACAGTATAAGCAGTGTAACAGTGTAGCAGAGTAACAGTGGAAGTGATTATTATCAATTAGTACGAACAGTCTCTTCCAGCAGCAACGAGTTGAGTGAAAAGTTTATTCAGCAAAGAAAAATTTTACGCTAATCCAATTCATTAAAAGGTCTTTTTAAACGATGGACATACTTTCCATCCTCTAAAATGAAAATATATTTTAGTCTACCCTTTTTATTAAAAATTAATTCTGCCAAATGTTTGTTATCAAATTTATAGAATGTAATTCTTGTCACTCTATCACCGTGGCAAAACAACCTTATCCCATTCAATTGATGAAGACTTCCACTCAATTCTGAAAGACTTACTACCCCCCTAGAATCATATGAAACAGCAAACCATGTCAAAGAATCATTATAAAATCGCCCTGTTCCTAAAAAATCAGAAGGTTTTCCATTATTGTTTTTTAAATTCCTCTTTTGATTAATTCCCTTTCTAACGAAGTCAGTGAGATCTTGTCCGAATATATTGAAAACACTTAGATTATCAGAATTATTAATCAAAAGGTAATTTAATGACATTGGCAAAAAAACGCTATCAAGTTTTCCATCTATTCTAAAATATGGGTAAAATTGAGAAAGACTTGAATCACAAAAATTATCATGAAAAGAAATACTTCTTAATCTTCCCTGTAAGTCCATATTAATTTCATGTCCAAAATCATAGCCACATGTTTTAATTTGCTCAGTCATTAATGATACTCCCCCTTCTTTTTGAATTATCTTGACTTTGGCAGAATCAATTTGAAAAATCAAAGTATCTGATTGAGCGCAACAATACTGTGCAATTATTATTTGAATGAATAAAATTGATTTTGGTATGTGAATATATCTCATCATAAGTGCTTTTGAAGTCTTTCGATCACATCCCTAGTTAAACGCTGTTTATTACTACTTGATTTAGAATTACCTGAGTATCTAGCTTGAAATGTTTGACCAATAAAAATCGGAGCTGGTAACAAAATTGCTCTGCTTAAAGATGCGACCGCATTAACATTAACCATACTTGCATTTATTACAAGAGTAAAACTTATATTCCCTCCAGTTGGTGATGTAGTTTGTCGGGTAAATGTAAGGTTACCTCCACTATTGATATCCACATTGACAGGAGGGGTACTTGCACTTGTAGAATTTAATGTTGATGAAACGAGCGGCGTACTTGTCCCAAAAGCCGAAATATCTTGAGATAAATTTACTCTTGCTGTTTGATCTAGTTGAGAAAAACTTGCTTGAACTACCACTGTGCCACTTGAGATAATCGGAAGAGAAAACATCATAGAACCAGGATTGTTAGGATCAGGTTGAGCATTAAAACTACCCAATGGAATATTTACCATTGTAGGAGTAGCTATTGTAGTTGAACTATTTGTGTTTGGAGCAGTAAGGGATCTGTAAAAAGTAGCCAACGATCTTGCAGAGTTCCATGCGTGATTCCCAGAAGCCGAATGATTGTTCCCATCCTTTGTTTCAGCCGTACTCCAATACCATCTCTTGCTTGAGTATTCATTTTCCATCGCTTCCCCAGATTCTATAGAACCTACTTCAAAACCATTTTTTCTCGCTAATCTTTCTTCTTTACGCATAAACATTCGAACATGACGTGACTCCTTTCTATTAAGGCCTGGCAGAGGTTTGTCTCCTTGCGGATCACAATTAAAAACTGGGTTATTATTCATTACAGCATAGTCACTTGTAAATATTTGTGCAATTGGATCTAACTCCCACCTTCTACCAACTCTAGCATCATACATCCAAAACTCTGCACTCGTATGTGTTTCTGCTCCTGTGATTACTCTTTCCTTCTCTTGCCCATTAAACCCATACCGATACTCCTCAGTAGTTGTAAACGTTCGTCCGGTGAGGGAGACGCCGAAGGGGCTGTAATCGGTGACGGAGACGACAACGGATTCGTAATGCGAATAATTATTGCCATCCAAGATCATCCGCTTTTCATCGGTGATCACAGTGAGAACATTGCCGAGGTGGTTGCTGAGCTCGTAGTATTTTCTTCCGAGATATCGCTCGCTTTCTTCTGTTGCCGGAATCGCTGGTTCGAGCGGATATGCTTGTATTAACGTCGGCGCCATTTCCACCATCGTCCGATCCATCCCCAATCGCGCGCTGCCATAAATGTGGCGCTCTGTGAGGTGGTACTTGATATTTTTTGTTTCTCGAGTTTGCAAAGTTTGTTTAGCGCCTTCTTCCACAATTAGGCAAAAAATCCTTCCTAAATATTTATTTGTCTCAACACTATAACCAAATAAAGGTCAATTAAAACATCACTACTATTTAATTGCTTTTAAAGTTAGTTCAACTCAAAACTATTCATCATATCTATGTAAAGATTTCTGTAACTCATATCTTTTGGGTCCGTGGGTGATTTTTCCCCTCCTTCCATGATGTATAGTCTATTATTAACTTTTACCCATGTTTTAATCAAGTCCAACTTCACACCATTTTTGACTCCCGTGTATGTGCGCCTAAAGGTCTCAAGTCCTTTGAGGATATATTCTTCTTTGGAACTTCTTTTCATATTTGACATTTCCAAGCTCATGATATCTTCATACTCGGCAATATAATCACTGAATCCTCTGCCTGGTTCCAAATCATAGGTTGTAATAACGAAATTTGGGCAAAATATATCAGCTTTTACACACTGCTTATGGATAACCAAGAGAACCAGAGAATTATCGTAAATCTCTTCTTTCCAATCACTAGGAATTCCTATTCTAAAGCCACTATTCCCGAGAATACGTTTATTTAAGATGTAACCAGAATCTATGCTACTATTTCCAATCTCTTCTGATTTGGTTGAATCACGCGTATCGCTATTTTGAACCATTTCAGAGCATGTTAGCATAGAACAACCAAGAAATACAATTGCAAACAACTTCATTTTTTTAAGGTATAAAAAATTACTAATTCTCTTCTCTTCAAGAATACCACCTTATCAAATCATATTATTTAAAACAACTAATTAGAACTACCGTAGCACCCGAATTCACTTCAACAAATCTATTTATTCTAAAACTTTCTCCGTTCGGACGATCAAGCTAATAAAAAAAATAATTTGTGGATGACTTTTGCCCTCCAAGATTTATTACAAAGCCAAAAATAACTCTTAAGTCCATTTCAACCACAATATGATATAACTCCGATATCAAAGTCTATTCAGAATATAAAAAATTTTACTTTCTATTCCCTAAGTGTAGTGCAATAAATTCGTGTATCTTGTAAAAATTCTCGTCTCTTTTCAAACCATAAGCGAGAACTGTGTAAGAAAGTACTTTATCATTATATCTGAATATGTAGATTACTCCATTTGTACCTTGCTCTTTGTTAAAATTGAAGAATTTAAAGCCAGCCGCTTGCACTCGCCGCCCAGGAATACAGTCTCTATCTTGGCAGTTATTGCAATAAAAATTATTGACAGAAACGTATTTAATATTTAATAAAGCTTCCTCCAATTCCAATTCATCAAAATCCTTTTCATGTACAAAACTAATTACTAATGGCTGATCAGAAAAAATATGACTGCTATCTAAGAATCGAAAAACCACCTTGTTATCTCCAGAGTCAAATTTCTCCCATTATTTTCTTTGCACCCGTACACAACAAAAGTACTGTCCTCACTTAAAAGTAAGACATCAATAAATTCGGCTTTTTTAGAATCTCTGTTCATCTGAATTTTTAGCTATATTTTTTTACTAAAACAAGAAAAAAATAAAACAAATATTAAGTTGTAAGAATTCATAGGTGTTAATTTACAATTTTAAATTCTATTTTGCCTCCAATAATCATTTTGTAATTCTGGCGACGCAGCTTCAAGTCCCTCAAGTTCGATCATATAAATCACAAGATTCTCACTAAAGGCATAATTCGAGTTCCAAGGAAACTCATTATGGAGTGGATCCACACTAAAGAATCTTCCAAGTCGCACGTCTTCTATGCGGTATTTGTATGTAACGGCGCCATCCCAAAGTTCTTTGTCTGTTTCTTGATTTTGGAACCCATACCGATACCCCTCAGTAGTTGTAAACGTTCGTCCGGTGAGGGAGACGCCGAAGGGGCTGTAATCGGTGACAGAGAGGACGACGGATTCGTAATGCGAATAATTGCTGCCATTCAACACCATCCGCTTTTCATCGGTGATCACTGTGAGTACATTACCGAGGTGGTTGGTGATATTTTTTGTTTCTCGAGTTTGCAAAGTTTGTTTAATAGCTTCATGTAAAAATAAATAAAAACTGTTTAATTGCTTCAATGCTTCACTATTTCATTGCTTCATTAGAAGATCCTCACCACATGTGATCATGACTTGATTTTCGGTAATTCATTTTTCTATTCAGAAGAGTATACATCCTTTTTTATAGTATTCCTGCGTCTAAGAGTGGAAATTAAATCATTAATATGAATCCCAAATCTAAGATTTACTGCAAACGAGGGAAACAGACCACTCCTTTCATGATCCATCCACCTATATGTCCCGTGCTGCTCCCTCGTCCACGTTCCAACTCTGTCCCCTTCAAACTTTAATCCCTCGATTTGCATTTGTCGATATCTTACACCTAACCCAACAGCGAGCTCAATTTCTGTGTAACTATTTATTTTTCCTCCAACTCCAAGCTTAAAATGACACATGACTACTTTCTTTCTGAAATTTAATTCACTGAAGTAATTAGTATCTAATCGATCATTAACTACGTATCCCAAAGTGCTATACTCTTGATTTTTGAATGACAATTCAACAGATTTGAATTGTGACCTATTATCGAGAGTAGTGGAAACTAGTTTATATTTTCTTATTTCAACACTCGTCCTGTTACCACCATTCGAGCAGAAACGACCTCTCCATAAATTTTGATAAAAATTGACGTCTAAACAAATACCTTAATTATCCGTAAAATACTCAATTTGTAGGGACAAGTCATCTCCTGAATTATTATCCAACCAATTGATTAGAGACATCTTAATCTTCCAGGCATTTGGAGTTTCCGTAGAGTCCGTATAACAGTGTATCCGTTCAGATTGTGACCTTCTAGATGAATAAAAAAAGTTAGCAATAAAGCAATACTTAGGATTTTCTTCAAATCCAAATTCAAACAATAAAACTCCATTAATTCTAAGACTGATTTAAATATTCATGCAAACAAACTTAAAATACAGTATGTTATAAAAATATAGAAGAAAAGCAACCTGAACTTATAGATTCGTTTACAACGCCTTACTTCAATAATGAACTTTGGATCCTCTTTTAAAGCATGTAACCTGCTTAAATCATACAAATTTACCCAGGAAGAACCTTTTAAGCCAGATTTATTCATCAATCCAATGAATGTAATTTGGGCCCAAAAAGAAAAAGAAACCATACAAACTACAATTAAATAGATCATCCCACTCCAGAGTTTGAATTGCGTTGTTCCACTATTTTCTTCATTTCGGGTTGTGCTTCAAATCGTTTTTTTAGCTCAACATTCGGCTTAGTTTTCGGTGCACTTTTCTCACCGCTTTTCTTAGGGCTTTGAGGTTGAGAATCTGAGGGGTTTTGATTTATAGGCTCCTCTATAGTTTCTGGTGACAAATCATTCTTTTTTGAAAGATTTTCGAAGGCCTCCCTTCCTTGTTTATAAAGAACCTCCGCCTCCGATTTAGTAATCCCTAAACTTTCTGCACACTCATAAAAAGTATTGATTGCATCTTCATACTTCACAGTTTCTATAATAAATGAATATCCAAAAGACAGGTGTGCCTCCGCGCCAGCCCCTCCTCCTATCTTAGGTACCGAACCACCAAACCCGGCCAAGCCAACACCGTTAGCACCAAGTTCAGCTGAAATATCAGCACCAATTCCTAAAATACTTCCACCAACATTCATCCCCCAACCTTCAAATTGTTCGCTATTGGTTGCATTCGGGTAAAAAGCGGCAGAGACTCCTCCGGTAAACGAAACTCCTGTACCCAAGCCAGCTTCAGGAGTTATATAAATTGTAACACTAGTTGAAGTAAAAGCAAGACTTACACCAACAGAAACTGTTGCAATCAAGCAAGTAATTCGCACAGATGCTTGTATTACTAGAGCTTCTGCCCCATCCAAATCTATCGCCCAAATCGGAGTATTTGAAGCAAACTGATAGGTGGTTAGCTCAGGGTATTGTTTAGTCAAAGGATCCACACTCAAAAATTTCGCAAGTGCAGGATTGTAAATTCTGAATCCATAATCATACGTCTGCTTTCCTCCACCCATTCCTTCATTGTCTTCCTCCTTCCCATTAAACCCATACCGATACCCCTCAGTAGTCGTAAACGTTCGCTCGGTGAGGGAGACGCCGAAGGGGCTGTAGTCGGTGACGGAGACAACAACGGATTCGTAATGCGAATAATTAGTGCCATCCAAGATCATCCGCTTTTCATCGGTGATCACTGTGAGGACATTGCCGAGGTGGTTGCTGAGCTCGTAGTATTTTCTTCCGAGATATCGCTCGCTTTCTTCTGTTGCCGGAATCGCTGGTTCGAGCGGATATGCTTGTATTAACGTCGGCGCCATTTCCACCATCGTCCGATCCATCCCCAATCGCGCGCTACCATAGATGTGGCGCTCTGTGAGGTGGTACTTGATATTTTTTGTTTCTCGAGTTTGCAAAGTTTGTTTAGCGCCTTCTTCCACAATTAGGCAAAAAATCCTTCCTAAATATTTATTTGTCTCAACACTATAACCAAATAAAGGTCAATTAAAACATCACTACTATTTAATTGCTTTTAAAGTTAGTTCAACTCAAAACTATTCATCATATCTATGTAAAGATTTCTGTAGCTCATATCTTTTGGGTCCGTGGGTGATTTTTCCCCTCCTTCCATGATGTATAGTCTATTATTAACTTTTACCCATGTTTTAATCAAGTCCAACTTCACACCATTTTTGACTCCCGTGTATGTGCGCCTAAAGGTCTCAAGTCCTTTGAGGATATATTCTTCTTTGGAACTTCTTTTCATATTTGACATTTCCAAGCTCATGATATCTTCATACTCGGCAATATAATCACTGAATCCTCTGCCTGGTTCCAAATCATAGGTTGTAATAACGAAATTTGGGCAAAATATATCAGCTTTTACACACTGCTTATGGATAACCAAGAGAACCAGAGAATTATCGTAAATCTCTTCTTTCCAATCACTAGGAATTCCTATTCTAAAGCCACTATTCCCGAGAATACGTTTATTTAAGATGTAACCAGAATCTATGCTACTATTTCCAATCTCTTCTGATTTGGTTGAATCACGCGTATCGCTATTTTGAACCATTTCAGAGCATGTTAGCATAGAACAACCAAGAAATACAATTGCAAACAACTTCATTTTTTTAAGGTATAAAAAATTACTAATTCTCTTCTCTTCAAGAATACCACCTTATCAAATCATATTATTTAAAACAACTAATTAGAACTACCGTAGCACCCGAATTCACTTCAACAAATCTATTTATTCTAAAACTTTGTCCGTTCGGACGATCAAGCTAATAAAAAAAATAATTTGTGGATGACTTTTGCCCTCCAAGATTTATTACAAAGCCAAAAATAACTCTTAAGTCCATTTCAACCACAATATGACATAACTCCGATATCAAAGTCTATTCAGAATATAAAAAATTTTACTTTCTATTCCCTAAGTGTAGTGCAATAAATTCGTGTATCTTGTAAAAATTCTCGTCTCTTTTCAAACCATAAGCGAGAACTGTGTAAGAAAGTACTTTATCATTATATCTGAATATGTAGATTACTCCATTTGTACCTTGCTCTTTGTTAAAATTGAAGAATTTAAAGCCAGCCGCTTGCACTCGCCGCCCAGGAATACAGTCTCTATCTTGGCAGTTATTACAATAAAAATTATTGACAGAAACGTATTTAATATTTAATAAAGCTTCCTCCAATTCCAATTCATCAAAATCCTTTTCATGTACAAAACTAATTACTAATGGCTGATCAGAAAAAATATGACTGCTATCTCAGAATCGAAAAACCACCTTGTTATCTCCAGAGTCAAATTTCTCCTATTATTTTTTTGCACCCGTACACAACAAAAGTACTGTCCTCACTTAAAAGTAAGACATCAATAAATTCGGCTTTTTTAGAATCTCTGTTCATCTGAATTTTTAGCTATATTTTTTTACTAAAACAAGAAAAAAATAAAACAAATATTAAGTTGTAAGAATTCATAGGTGTTAATTTACAATTTCAAATCCAATTTTAAATTCTATTTTGCCTCCAATAATCATTTTGTAATTCTGGCGACGCAGCTTCAAGTCCCTCAAGTTCGATCATATAAATCACAAGATTCTCACTAAAGGCATAATTCGAGTTCCAAGGAAACTCATTATGGAGTGTATCCACACTAAAGAATCTTCCGAGTCGCACATCTTCTATGCAGTATTTATAGGATACAGCGCCATCCCAAAACTCATTGTCTGTCTCTTGATTTTGAAACCCATACCGATACCCCTCAGTAGTTGTAAACGTTCGTCCGGTGAGGGAGACGCCGAAGGGGCTGTAATCGGT